>JAJQBX010000002.1:2885-8795 GCA_021203065.1 Oscillospiraceae bacterium | reverse complement strand
CCGAGGTGGGGAACCTCGAAAGCTCGATGGGGGACAACCGGCGCAATGTAGGGAATTACACGACCAGCATCGGACAAGCCTTAAAAGATATGGGACAGACGGGCGGCGTTAATCTGAAATCCCTCACCACCTCCGTGCAATCCTTCGGCAAGGTGTTCGTTACTTATCCGCTTAACGTAATTACTGCCCTGCTTACAGCAATTATGGCGGTGATAAAAGGCGTAACGGACGCGTTTAAAAAGAACGATGACGCGATGACGCAGCTGCAAGCCGCTTTTTCCGCTTTCCAGCCTATTTTAACCCTCGTTAGTGATGCCTTTCAGGCGCTTGCGGGCATACTGGCTAAAGTCGTAACGGCGGTGATGAATGTTGCCACTTCTATCATCGGGAAACTAATTCCCTCTTACAAGCAGGCGACCGACGCCGCGCGGGAGCTGGTATTGGCACAGGATGCATTAGAGGAATCCGAACGAGCTTATACTGTAAACAGCGCTCAGCGTGCGGCGGAAATTTCCCGGCTACGAAATGAAGCACAGAACAAAGACAAAAGCTTGGATGAGCGGCGGAAAGCCCTCGAAGCGGCAATAAACCTCGAAAAGGAAGACCTGAACGAGCAGCGACGAATTGCATCCGAACGGCTCCGGATTGCCACCGAGCAGGCGAAACGGGAAAAAAATACATCGGACGCGACAAAAAACAACTTAGCCAGTCTGCAAGCAGCTGTTTTTACTGCCGAAAAAAATTACGAAGATGGCGTCCGGCGCCTTCAATCCTCTCTGCAATCTTTTAACGAAGCCGAGAAAAACGCCACGAACGCCGCTATAGAGGCAGCAAACGAGCGGAAACGTGTGGCGGATGAAGACGCCAAAGCCGAGGCGGAAGCTTATGCCAAAGAGATAGAAGAACTAAACAATAGGCAGCAGGCAGCCGCCATCGAAGCCGTACAGCTCCGGTTAAACGAAACCCGGCGAGGAAGTGAGGAAGAATATCAACTTCGATTACAACTGCTTGATATGCAGCGGAGCGCGGAGCTGCAAAATACCGAACTGCTTGACTCCGAACGCGCGAACATCGAGGAGAAATACCGGCAGCAAGAGGAGCAGGCACGTTTAACCCGTGAGGCTGGACAACACACGGAACTTTTAAATAACATGCGCACATACCTTGACGCCCGGCAGTCGGAAATCGAACAAGGAATGCAAGCCGAACTCGCGGCGATTGATACCAGTTACAAGACGCGAGAGCAAATCGAAGCCGAAGCGGCGGCTATCCAAACCCAGGCAAGACTCGCGCAAGCCCAGTTATATTATGACTATTTAACACAGTTGACGGAAGAGGAACGCGCCATTTTGTTCCCCGAGGAAGGCGGATTTGAACAAGAGCTTGAGAACACGCTCCAAAATATCGCGACGCTAACGGAGGAGACCAAAGCAAAAACAAAAGACCTTGCCGATGCGAACACGAAAGCGTGGAAGGAATCAGCGAAGGGTATCGCCGGTTCGACCTCTCAAATCATCAGGGACATTGGTTCCCTGACGGGCGAGAGCGAGAAGGCGGCATTCGCGCAACAAAGCATTACGGCGGTAGAGACCACACTGGCGAACGCCAAGGCGATCGCCGAGGGCATAGCTAATGCCATGTTGTTGCCTTTCCCTGCCAACCTCGCCGCCATGGCGACGACGATCGCCGCCATCGCCGCGCAGTTCTCAACCGTCACAAGCTTGATCAACCAAGGCAAGCAGGCATTCGCCGCGGGTGGTATCGTGGCGGGCAACTCTTATTCGGGCGATAAGGTGAGCGCCTCGCTCAACAGCGGGGAAATGGTATTAACGGAGGAGCAACAAGCGCGCCTTTTTGAGATGGCGAACAGCGGAAACAGCGCGGGCGGCGGTAACTACGCGGGCGCGATGGATTACGAACTGCTCACTGATTCCCTTTCGGAAGCTGTCGCGCAACAACCGGCGCCGGTAATGGATTACAAGGAATTTACCTCGTTTCAAAAACGGACGGCGCTGTATGTTGAGAAATCAAATATAAGGACGAAATAAAAAAAATAAAAAAATGGCAGTCACATTAATAGTCCCCGAGGAAGTCTGGATTAACGATGTTTGTACGCTTCAACTCCAGCAATCGGCATCGTCGACGAGCGACGCCGACAATCAGGTCACGCTGACGTTTTCGATGTACGAAAAAAATAATAACGGAGGGGACAGCCCTGATTATTCGGAATACAACCTTGAAGCCACGTACGACGGTTGGATCGACGGGGCAATTACGGTACCTTTCCGGGACTTTGCCCGAGCCGCATGGGATAACGGCTTTGAATACATCCAGGTGCAGCAAAAATCGGGGAGTACCTCTTCGAACTCCAACGCGAAAACAATCCTCCTACACGACGGCATTCGCACATGCGAGACTATTGTCCCGCTACACGAATACCGGGTGGCGAAGGAAGGGAATACGGCTCCTATTTTCTTTGTCGGGGATAATTTGAACATTTCCGGCGTCGGGCTTGAAAACAGTTGTTTCCCGGAGTCCGGAAACACGGAGAACGATAATACCATATCAGCGACAAGCCCACTGGAAACGAGTGGAAGTAACTCAGGTAGCAATGCGGATTATTATCGTTATGCCTGCGTTGAAGCCCGGGAAGGGGCATATATATTCAGCGGCGGCGGAGCCGATAGGACGGTACGAGTGAAGGCGCTCGAGACCTGCTACAGTTTTTCGGCACGCTGGACCGGGCAGCTGGGATTTGTGAAAGCGTGGGCGTTCGAGCTCTCGAGCGAGAAACTCTCGCCCTCGGATAACGTGGACTTTTACGATCCGGATACGATTGGATATCCCCACCGCGCGGGGTACGAGATGGAGGTAGGAGGCATCGCCCGAAACTTGACGAAAGAGCAACGCCGTTACCTTGCCGACATCGCCACGGCGAACGACCTTACGGTAGAATGGGTTAAGGAGTCGCAACCGGCGCGGGTTGGCACCGCCCCGAGTATTTCACTGACGGCGCAACTGGGAGACGTTTCAATTACGTTTAAATTAATTAAGGTAATGTTTTGATGTTATGTTTAAATTGATCATTAACACGGCGAGCAATAGCGCGACAGAGCAGGACGAGAACGACGTCAACTCGTTTGATTATATCGACTTAGAGGATAGCGGCGCGGGATTTGAATACACATCCCTATTGTTCCGCTTTCAGGACCTTTTGATGACCCGGTCGTTTAACATCTCGATCCCGGCTACACCACACAATAACATGGTCCTCGGCTTCGGGAACGACCCGGCTGCCTCGGGCGACGAACTTACGCAGGAAGTAGGTTGCACGCTGGTTTTCGACGGGGGTCAGATCTCGGGGAACATGATCATTAGCGAATACAGTGACCACGCCTATAATGCCAGCATTACGTTGGAAATGGCGCAGATTAGCTCGCTTCGGGATCTGGCGCAATCGACGGACTTAAAAACGGTTATAGGCTTGGCGAACGAAGAAGAAGACGGGGAGGGTACGGGAACGCAATATAATAAAATATCGGATCCGGCGACGCTGTCGATAGTCCTCAAATGGAATGATTCGGAGTCGTGCCGGAGTGGGTCGAGTTGCAAAGATAAGGCGCCCGAGTTTTGTATACAACGCTATTTTTTGGAAGGAACCGCCTCGGGCGTCTTTTATGCGGTATGTCACGGCAAAAGCGGTTTTGTCGCCGTAGGTCCGACGTTGATCGTGGGGAGCGCGGACGGGGAAAATTGGAAAGTGCTCTACAACAGCTCGACGGGAGCTGTGCGGGATCAGTTCTACGACTGCGCGGCTTACGACAGTGACACCAGCAACAATACACAATTTTTCGTGCGAGGGAACAACAGCATTTATTCGTTTACCGGACTTACGACGCTCGAAGGCGAAGAAAATGAAGGCGATGAGGCTGTATCATTAAAAAAGGTTGTCACCGCGAACGTCGGCTCGCCGATCGAGGAGGGAAAAAAATCGGGAAGGAAATGGGCGCCGGTTAGTATTTTGTTAAATTGTTTATATTGGACAAATGGGAAGGAAGTGTACAAGGGTACCATTTCCAGCAGCGGCAACATTACCGGAACGAAGGTAACGGGCGGAGAAGGCAAGGGTTATTATACGATGACTTCCAGCGGCTCTCTAATAGGGGGCACGGGCGGAGGTGGAAAATCCTTTAGTCTGAGCGTAGGCAGTACCACCCTCACTGTGTTCAATATTATTTCATCAGACACAGGAAAGGCGGGATATCGGTTCGTTTACGGCAACAGTAAATGGCTCGCCCTGCTCGACGGCAAAAGCGGCAAAGGTGGATGGGGATGGGTAGACTCCTCGCTTACCAGACACAAAAAGCAATGGGCTTGGAGCTATCGAATGTACGGCGGCGCTTACTGGGATTCTCAATTTATCGTATGCGGGCAAGATGGACACATATACTATTCGTCGAATAGCTCGCCGTCGGAAAATGAGGATTGGACCGAGAACAGCCAGGGCAACAACACATGGTGGGACATGGCGACAGACGAAAACAACAACGGTAAGGGCGTTTGCGTTATGGTCGGCGACAACGGAATTAAGTATCTCGACAGTAACGCCACGGGGCCCACCGAATGGCAGACGGCAACGCTTACGCTCGCCGAACTCCCGGAGGGTATACCCTTTATGCCCTGCGTGTCTTACATGTATTTGCTTGATTGTATCAGTCAAGGGCTCGACCTGGGATGGGTATCGACGAAAGACGAATATTACGACACGATCGGCAAGAACCTCGTCATCGTCCTCCCTACGGCTGTCGACGCCAACGACAATGACTTAAACGTCGGGGACATCTATTATCTTGTCGACAACCTCCCCGACATCGAACCGCTTGACCTTTTTCTAACTTACGGCGCGATCACCGGGCGCACGTTGGGCATAAAGAATAACACCCGCGGCGTTCCGTGCGTGAGTTATTTCAATTACAACTGGAGCGACGCGAATAATTACAACAGCGGCGAGGCGACAGTTAATCCCCGGTATTACGCCCCCGAGGTGCTGGAGAGCGGGACGCTTACCCGAGGCATCGGGGAAATGGCATATAACAATTACATCACATTTACCGAGGGCGACTTCACGGAAACACGCGGGGACGGTTTTACGACAAATTACAGCGTGCCGAACGCAACACTTACCACCGAAGGAGACTGGTACACCTCACCCCTCGCCTCCGGCTCGTCGCTGGGAGAGAACCTGTATTTAAAAAATATCGAATACACGGCGGAATATTCCGAGGAAACCGACGAGATGACCTACACCGTGAGTTTCGACGGCGCCCCGCCGGTCGCCGTATGGAACGGATGCAATGGGATCCTGTATTCGCTTCGCGGCTTTAACCTTGACCAAAACGAGGACCTCAACAGGATCCTTCAAGAGCGTACGACGTACGAGGTCGAGATCCCTATGCGGGCATATGAATTTTTCGCCCTCGACCAGCTGTCTCTCGTCACCACCTCGGGGCGTGTATGGTGCATTTATTCCGCCGCGTGGGAGAACGGCATCGCTCAACTTACGCTCGTAAGGATGAACGCGCAGAATTACGACGGCAGCGGCGTGGGAGGGAACAACATAAGTGTGCAACCCACGTCGGTTGAATTTGATATTTGTTGCGGCGACAGTAACGGCGAGAATAATTCGAATGATTGTAATTGCAGCGAGACCGAAACCGAAGCCGAAGCCGAAAAAGTAACCTGCACGGCAACCGTCACCGTAACATCAAATAGGAGTGTGACGGTGACGTCCGATAATAGTTACGTGACCGTAACCCAAAACGAGAACGAGAACGAGAACGAGAAAACGTTTATCATTACTTATTCGCAGGATATACCGGAGGCACCCGAGCCAGACCCGGAACCGGAACC
>JAJQBX010000002.1:0-2785 GCA_021203065.1 Oscillospiraceae bacterium | reverse complement strand
CCAGACCCGGAACCGGAACCGGAACCGGACCCCGACCCCGAGCCAGATGAGGACGACGAAGGCGACGACGACGACGAAGGCGACGACGACGACGAAGGCGAAGACGAAGACGAAGACGAAGACAAAGACGAAGACAAAGACGAAGACGAAGACGAAGACGAAGACGAAGAGGAACCGGAACCGGACCCCGAACCGGAACCGGAGGACCCAAGGTTGTCCATGCTAAATACTTACTACGTGACGTTTAGGAGCGGAAACAAGCAACTCCGCTTGCCCATCTCTATCGTTTGCAACCAAAGTGAGGAAATAGAGGTGTAACACCTTCTGTTTTATTACCCCGGTTATTAGGGGGAATTGTTTCACGTGGAACATGTTCCACATGAAACAGTTTCGCCGCCACTTTTTTGAGACAAAAAAGGGGCGGTTTTATTGTTTCACGTGGAACCTTTTTCATGTAAACCTTTTTAACTTTTTTCCCGTTATTCTTTAACCCCTTTTAACTTGAAATATTTGCAAAGTCTCAATTTTGGTTGTATTTTTACAGTGTAATTAAAAACAAAGTCAAACTATTAAAAATTTCAAAGTTATGAAAACAAACTATTTAAAAATCGTTAAAGACATCGAAGCCCGGATGCCGAAAGAGTTAACAAAAGAATACAGCATAGAATACCGGAAGGCAATCGGCTGGATGCTGATGAATCCAATCACAGAGGAAGAGGCTGCCCGGTATTACGATACACCGGACCATATTGAAAAAAATTACCAGAAAATATACGAAAATGTAGGGCGGTATATTGTAAAACATTTTTTATCATAACGGGGGAGTTTGCCTCTCCTTTAAAAATAAAAAAAGATGAAACGGAAACACTACGCCACCCCGTATTCCCACACGGAAAGCGATTACGAGGCTGCCAGGGAAAAGTGGGAAGCCTGGGAAGCGCTGGAAGCCGAACGCTTCCTGGAACCATGGGAAGCGGATGAAAAAAAAGAAGCCGGAAGGGTTATGGACTATTACGGCGCACTACTGGAAGAAGAGGAGGAAGAGGACCGCCGGCATATCTGCGAAAGCCAGGGGCTTTCACGCTGGTGCTGAAAAAATTTCACGTAAAAAAACATTTAAAATAAAAAAAAAGATGAAAACAGGAAAGTATTACACAAGTGAAGAATTGGACGGCATGTCTGAAGGCGAAATGCGAGACCTGCTGCTAAAGAAACAATCCGAACTGCAGGAGATGTATTGGAGAATGAAAGAAACAAAGGAGTTATTAATTGCAGCGCTGCAATCGCTGCCTAAAATGATCGAATTATGATACCTTACGAACAGAATGTTATCCGGTATGCCACAGAGAACCCCGACGGGCGGATGCCTTTCCGCCACGGGTGGGACCTACTCAATAAGCCGGAAAAAAAAGCGTGTTATACAGGTTTAAAAAACCTGTTTGGCGTGGAAAATTATGAAAGCGTCCGGGCGCGCATTTCCGGCGACCGCCGCATAAAACTCTCCGTATCGGAAGCCATCCGGGTGGCTGCGTATTTTTATGCAAAATTTGGAATTGATAATCCTTGGGGCGATGGAACTGAGTAACGTGCAGGACCGGAGCGGCTATTTGGGTGGCACCGATGCCGCCCTGGTGGGACGGCTCGGGGGCGGGCTGAAGGTTTATCTTACTCATTTTTTGCGCCTAGCCGTAGCCTACGGCGACCTGCCGGGGCGGTACCTTAGGCAGGCTCCCAAGACAGAGGCAATGGAGGCAGGACACCGGTTTGAGGATTATTTTTTTGACGTTATTGCCCCGGGCTGGACGCCCCGCATCCAACGGCAATACATCCTTAAGCGCCCCATGGAAGGACTGCCGGCACTTATTGCCCATGCCGACGGCTATGACGCACGCGCAGGGCTTGTATTGGAGTTAAAGTTTTCCCGCTACCGGACTGTGGAAGTTATGGAGCGTTACCGCTGGCAACTCCAGTGGTATTATTTCCTTGGCGCTGAAAAAGTGCGCCTCATCCATGGCAGCGGAACACTGCCGGAGGACGTCCACATTGCCTTCCGGCAGGTGGAAAAAGAGGCGGCGGCACAGGAGCAGCTGATGGCGGGACTTCTCCGTATTCGGGACATGCGCCGTAAAATTCGGGAGGTGGCAGAAAGGATTGGACTTAAAAATGAAGAAGATCATGAAAGTAAAGGAAATTAGCCTGCAGATCGTGCATAACCTCGGAAATTACGAGTCGGTGCGCTACGGCATCACAGTGGAAGTGGAGGAGGGCGAACGCGCGCTGTTTGCACCCTTAAAAGAACAGATCGAAAAACAACACGCCGCCCTGTATCCGTCGCGGGCGAGCGGAAAACAAAAACAGCCGGTGGACGGACGGCTATAAATGATTAAAAAAAATGAAACAAAAAATTGTATTTCGGGACGATGAAAAAAAGACGCTAGTTTACCGCTATCAGAAAAGTGGAGACGAAAAGCCGCTCCTGATGCGTTGGAACCAGGAATTTGAAAAGTGGAGCATTGCGCTGCCCAACAGCGGCATTGAACTGATTAACGACGTCATCCGTGAGCAGATGGGGGAACGGTACTGCCGGAGGATTTCGGATGAATATCCGACCTCTTTTATCAGCGTGAATATTTACAACGAAGAGATAAAAGCACTGCTTCCCGCCAGCTTTCTGGCTTCGGCGACGGACGTGGCTTTGAAGGCGAACTTTTTCAACCGGATGGGCAAGCAGGGTTATACATTCCAGCTGCTCGACGGACGTTTTAAAGAGCTGCGCCGCGACTGG
>JAJQBX010000016.1 GCA_021203065.1 Oscillospiraceae bacterium | reverse complement strand
TATATCGTCCGCAGCGTGTTTGAAGAATATCTGCGAAAAGGGGGCGAACTGTATGTTGCTTCACGTTGATAACGTCAAATTCAGGGTAAAACCGACCGGGCAGGAAATCGGCGGCATAAAATCCCGTTTCACCAAATCGGCAAGCATTAAGGAAGTTACCGCAAAACAGCTTGCCGCCGCATTGACCGCCGGAAAGACCGTGCAGCCGGGTATCACCCCATTTTCAGAGGAAAGCCGGAAAAGCGGTGCAAAAGGCACAAAGGACGAGGATTTCAGCAAGCAGACTGTTTTCATGAACGATATAGACAACAAGCGCACGGACGTACCCATTGAAACCCCTGCGCACGTTGCAGAACTGCTTGCACAGTACGGCTTGAAACCTGCTTTCATGTATGAAACTTTTAACAGCACGGCGGCGCTTCAACGGTTCAGAATTGCCCTGATTGCAGATGAAGATTTTACAGACAGGGCAGAGCGCGACCGGGTGCAGGCGGCGCTGATTGTGGCGTTTCCACAGTCTGACCAATCCTGCATAAATGCTGACCGTATCTTTTTCGGAACAGACAAGGGCTTGATTGAGGGCTATACCGATTTTGAAGCGGTATGCAGTAAATCCGACCTGTTAGCATTCGCAGACGCATACAAAGACGCTATTCAAGCCCTGACAGAGCAAAATGTAGCACCTAAAGCCGACAAGCCGAAATTCGGTGAAATCATACCAACCGGTCAGCGGCATGGTACCCTTGTAAGTTTTGCGGCAACCGTCCTGACAAAATACGGCGTGTGTGACAAGGCGCATGAAGTATTTATGCAGCGTGTGGCACAGTGCAAAGAACCAAAGCCGGACGATGAAATTGCTAAAATCTGGCGGGATGCCTGCAAGCACTATGAGCAGAAAACGAGTAAAGCACCGGGCTATATTCCCCCGGCGGAATACGCCACACAGGATTTTGTGCAAAGCCTTATCCCGTCCGACTATACAGACGTAGGACAGGCGGAAATGTTTGCGGCGGTATACGGTAATAAAACGAAATATTCTGACGCTACAAAATGGATTGTATACGATGGTACAGCGTGGCGTGAAGATGAAATCCGGGCGCAGGGGCTTGTGCAGGAACTAACCACCAGACAGCTTGAAATTGCCCGCAGAATGCTTTCAAAAGCACAGGCAGAGGAAAATGCGACCGCTGAAAGCGGGGACAGCGAAGCCCATAAAAAGGCAAAGAAGAAAGTTGACTTTGCAATGGGTTTCCGTTCATTCGTGCTTGCAGAGCGTAAAACTTCACGGATTGCCGCCGCGCTGACCGAAGCAAGGCCAGCATTGCAGATTCCTGTTGAATTGCTGGACAAAGACCCCTATCTGCTGAATACACCCGCAGGAACGGTCAATCTGCAAACAGGCAAGATGAAAAAGCATGACCCCGCCGACTACTGCACCAAAATAACCGCCGTAGCGCCGGGGACAGAGGGAACAGACCTGTTTTCCGACTTCCTGCGCCGTGTGACCTGCAATGACAGTGCGCTGGAAAGGTACTTGCAGGAAGTCGCCGGAATGTGCGCTGTCGGTAAAGTGCTAAGGGAAAACCTGATAATCGCATACGGCGGGGGCGGCAACGGGAAAAGCACTCTGTTCAACCTGCTGTCCCGTGTTATGGGCGACTATGCGGGCGGCCTGTCCTCTGACGTGCTAATCACAAACAACCGCAACAACAAAAAGCCGGAATATGCGGAACTGCGCGGGCGGCGGCTTGTGATAGCGGCGGAACTGGAAGAAGGAATGCGCCTTGATACCGCTACCGTCAAAAAGCTGTGCAGCACCGACCCCATACGCGGCGAAAAGAAATTCAAAGCGCCATTTGATTTTATCCCGTCCCACAGTGTTGTCCTGTATACAAACCATCTTCCCAAAGTCGGAACCATTGATAAAGGCACATGGGACAGGCTTGTGGTGGTGCCGTTCAACGCCAATCTGCGTGGCATGAAAGATGAAATATACAATTATGCCGACTATCTGTTTGACCGTGCCGGGGGTGCCGTCCTGTTGTGGATTATCAAGGGTGCAAAACGCTTTATTGAACACGCCGGGCATATAGACGTGCCGGAATGCGTCAAGAGCGCCTGCGAGGAATACCGTGCGTCAAATGACTGGCTGCACAACTTCCTAACAGAATGCTGTGAAGTATCGCCGGATTATGAGGTTATGAGCGGCGACCTGTATCACACCTATACGCTGTATTGTACCAATGTGCGCGACTATACACGGCGAGCGGACGATTTCAAGAAAGCATTGCAGAATGCAGGGTTTGTCTACCATAGGACAAACAAGGGCATGAAAATTTATGGACTGCGCCAGAAAGAAACTGACTTTGAACCATACGAGGGGCCGACACCTTTTGACAATCCGCCGCCGCTTGTGGGCAGCGCATGAGAAAAAAGTGACGGCAAGTGACGGTCAATAGGAACCTTTTCTAAAATGAAAATTGACTTCTTTAAGGAAAGATTGTATTCAGCCGTCACTGTCCGTCACTTCCCCCCCCGCCTGACGCAAGAGAGTGACCCGCAAAAGACCGGTGCCGGAGTTCATTTTTCCCCCGCACGGCAAAATAAATTTCACAGAGAGGAGCAAAGAGCATGAACGCATTACAAAAGCTGTTCAAACGGAAAACAGAACCAGCGCAGGGCATTTCCCTTGAAATACAAAGCGGCTTTACCGCCTTTTCCGGGACGGCATACGGGAGCGCGGCATTCCGGGGCGCAGTTGACGCTATCGCACGGCACACGGCAAAGCTGCAAGCCCATTGCGACCGGGCGGGCGTGGAAAACCTGCTGCAAAACACCCCTAACCCCTATATGACGGCCTATGACCTGCTGTATAAGACGGCAACGGCGTATTATTCCACAAATAACGCCTTTATCCTGATACAGCGTGACCGGGATATATCGGCATTCTACCCGCTGACCCCTGCAAGCGTGGAGTTTATAGGAGCGCAAGACGGCACGATTTATGCCCGCCTGATATTCGCAGACGGGAAAGACGTGCTGCTGCCCTATGCTGACCTTATCCACCTGCGCCGCCACTATTCCACCAATGAACTGTTAGGGAGCGACAACGCGCCGCTATACCCCCTGATTGACACGGCGCACACGCTGACAGAAGCGACCGGGGCGGCGGTCAAAAATGCAACGAATATCCGGGGCGTATTGAAGTTTACGAGCCTTGTAAACCCCGCGCAGGTGAAAGCGGAAAAGGAACAGTTTGTTTCCGACTATTTCAACCCCGCAAACAACGGCGGCATTGCCGCCACAGACCAGCGGTTTGAATTCGTCCCCACGGCGCAGACGGCCTATAACGTGCCGTCCGAACTGACGGAAAGTGTAAACAAACAAATCTGTGCCTATTTAGGCGTTTCCCCGAAAATCGTTGCCGGGGAATACACAGAAGATGAATTTGCAGCGTTCTATGAAAGCCTGATTGAACCGCTTGCAATTCAAATGAGCCTTGAATTATCCCGCAAATGCGGTGCAGAAATCAGGTTCACGGCGGAACGGCTGGAATTTTCCAGCGCGGCGACCCGCATTTCATTACTAAGGGAATTACTGCCGTTCGGCGTAGTTTCAATAAACGAAGCACGGCGTTTACTATCCCTGCCGGAAGTCCCGGACGGGGAAAAGCGCCTGCAATCCCTAAACTATGTAGCCGCAGACAAAGCGGACGCATACCAACTGGAAGAAAGCGAGGTAAAACAGAATGCAGAACCAGACGCAGACACGGGCGTATAACGTCCGGGCGGCTGAAAAGCCGCTAATCGTAGAGGGGACAGCCATTGTATTTGACAGTCCCGCCGAAATGGGCGGCTATACAGAACGCATTGCAAGGAACGCGCTGGACGGCGTAGACCTTGACAATATCGCCCTGTTAATCAACCATGACGGCCGGGGGATTCCCCTTGCAAAAAGCCCGAAAACGCTGTCCCTGACCGTGACAGACACCGGGCTTGAAATGAGGGCGGAACTGCCCGACACGGAACAGGGGCGCAGCGTTTATGAAGCAGTCCGGCGCGGCGACCTGTCGGAAATGTCATTCGCCTTTGACATCGGAGCGCAGGCCTGTGACGAACAGGCGCGGGAACGCACTATTACACAAATCGCAGCGGTTTATGAAATCTCTATCGTAAACCGGGCGGCATATCCGCAAACCAACGTACAGGCGAGAAACGCCGGAAAGGAAAACACTATGAATAATTTTAACCCCATCGAAAGCGCCGTCCTGAATGCGGCGCAGGCCACCCCTGACACCCACGCAACCCCGGAATACCGCAGCGCATTCTTTAAGAAGCTGTTAGGGCGGGAGTTGACCGAAAGTGAAAACCGCGCCTTTGCAGCGGCGCAGGCGGAAAAGCGGGCGGACAGCTTTAACACCCTGTCGAACAGCGCCGCCGTTATCCCCACGCAGACCCTGAATGAAGTTGTAAAGCAGGCGCGGGGCGTAAACGGGCTTTACAATGAAGTACGCATTTTCAATGTGCCGTCCAATCTGTCCGTGCCTGTCGGCACCCCGACCGACGCGGCAAGCTGGCACATTGAGGGCGCAGCGGTTGACCGCAGCAACGTAACGACTACCGCCGTGACGTTCAGCGGGCTGGAGCTTATCAAGGTGCTGTCTATGAGTGCCGCCGCCCGCCGCATGGATATTGCCGCCTTTGAAAGCTATATCACGCAGGAACTGCGCAGTTCCATTGCGGACGCTATCGGCGCGGCTATTGTCGAGGGAACCGGGAGCGGACAGCCCACGGGCATTCTGTCCGGTATCGACTGGACGGACGATAACACCGTTTCCGGCGTGACCGCTGACGGCCTGCTTGCGGCAATCGCCCTGCTGCCCGCCGGGTATGCAGGCGGCGCTAAGTTCGCTATGAGTACGGCGACCCTGTTCGGGCAGGTGTACACCCTGAAAGACAATGACGGGCGGTATATCTTCACGGACGCAGAGAGCGGCGGTGTGCGCCGTCTGTTCGGGTTTCCCATCGTCCTTGACGATAATATCCCGGCGGGTACTGTGATTTTCGGGAATTTCCGCTATTATGGCGTGAATATCCCGCAGGGCGTAGCCGTTGAGGTTAGCAGGGAAAGCGGCTTTACCAGCGGCCTGATTGACTTTAGGGCGCTGTGCATTGCAGACGGAAAGCCCATTGTTCCCGGCGCATTCGTGAAAATCGAAGCGGCCGCAGCGTAAGGAAAGCGGGGTAAACGGCAATGTTCAGCATTGAAGAAGCGCGGAATATCCTGCGAATTGACGGAACGGACAATGACAGCGAAATTGAAGCCCTGATTGCGGCATTGCCGGATTATCTCTACCATACAACGGGGTACAGGACAGACGGGGATTATTCCCCCGTCGCCCTGACCGCCGGGCGGTTCATTCTCTGGCAATGGTACTATGGGGAGAACGCAGACACAGACAAAATTCAGCGGGTTATTGACTGTCTGCTGAAAGCCTTATCAGCGGAGCGTGAACTATGACGCAGAAACAATTTTACCGTTCTAAGCAATGGAAACGTCTTTCAAGGGCGTTCCTGCTGTCAAAGAATTATATCTGTGAACGGTGCGGCGGCCCCGCTGAAATCGCCCATCATAAACAGTATATCACCCCGGCGAATATCAATGACCCGGAAATCACCCTGAATGCAGATAACCTTGAAGCCCTTTGTCTGGAATGCCATAACAAAGAACATTTTGGACACGGCGGCGCGACTGCATGGGGGCTTGCGTTCGATGAATACGGGAATTTAATCCCATCACAGAAAGAGAGGAAAAGACCATGAATTGCACGAATTACAGCATAGAAAAATATAGGGTGCAGAGGACGCTTGAAAGGCTTGTCAATCTCCTGCGCAGCGATATGAACGGACAGCTGCAAAACAGCTATGCGACCGAAAAATTACAGCGGCTTGCGGCGGTATATGTCCCCGCGCAGCTTGCCCTGCTGGAAATTCTGAAAGAAGAAAACGAGGTGGAACAGGATGAATGAACAGCTTGATTTTCTGAAAGCACAAATCACCCTGCTGGAAAAGCGCATAAACGCCTGTTCCGGCGAAGCTGACAGTAAGGAATATGCAAGCCTGATGAGGTTATACCTTGCCGCCGTAAAGGAATATAACAGCCTTTGCGCAAAAGAGGAACAGCCGCAGGACAGCGACCCGCCGCTTGCCTTTGCCAACATGGGGGATTGACCTATGAACTATATCGCAGAGTATAACGCCATGATAGAGCGGGGAGAAATCCCCGCCTGTCGGCGTATCAAAGAAGTATATGCACGGCTGGACGCAGAGAGCCAAACGCCGGGGCGGTATGTGTTCGATGAAGCGCAGGCAACCCGTCCGATTGAGTTTATAGAGCGGTTTTGCCGCCACTCTAAAGGCGAATGGGCGGGGCGGCCTGTGCGTCTGGAATTGTTCCAGAAAGCATTTATTCAAGCCCTGTTCGGCTTTATCGACCCGGAAACAGGCCTGCGCCGCTACCGTGAAGCATTCTTTCTTGTGGGGCGCAAGAACGGGAAAAGCACCCTGCTTGCGGGGCTTGCCCTGTATATGCTCATTGCAGACGGCGAGGGCGGCGCAGAGGTATACAGCATGGCGACCAAATACGCGCAGGCGCGGCTATTGTTCGATGAATGTCATAACATGGTGAAGCAGTCGCCGGAACTGTCGAAGCATATCAAAAAGCGGAAAACAGACCTGTATTATATACCGACCATGAGCAAATTACAGCCGCTTTCCCGGAATTCGGACAGTCTGGACGGATTGAACGCAAGTTTTGTTATCATGGACGAACTGCACGGCATAAAAGACAGAAACCTTTATGAAGTCATGCGTCAAAGCCAATCGGCGCGGCGCCAACCGCTGCTTGTAATGATAACAACGGCGGGGACGGTGCGGGAATGTATATTTGATGATATGTATAGCCACGCCTGCGACGTTGCAGACGGCGTTATCACTGACAATAGCTTTTTGCCCGTGCTGTATGAACTGGACAGGCGGACAGAATGGAGCGACCCCAGCGCATGGATAAAGGCAAACCCATCTTTAGGGCATATCAAAAAGCTGGACGATTTACAGCTAAAGGTGGAACGGGCAAAGCAAAGCCCGAACGACCTGTCCGGGGTGCTGTGCAAAGAATTCAATATTCGGGAAACCATTCATTCGGCGTGGTTATCCTTTGACGCTATCAATAATACAGATACTTTTGACCTTGAAGAATTCCGGGACGCATACTGTATCGGCGGCGCTGACCTGTCAATCACAACTGACCTGACCTGCGCAAGCCTGCTGTTGATGAAGCGCGGGAGTGATAAAAAATATGTGGTTCAAATGTACTGGCTGCCCGCTGACAACCTGCAAGAGCGCGTCACACAGGACAAAATACCCTATGACAAATGGGCGGCGCGTGGTTTACTGCGCCTATGTGCGGGGAATTCCATCAATTACAGCGATGTAACAGCGTGGTTTGTGGAAACGGTAAAGCAATATGACCTTTTCCCGGCGTGGGTATATTATGACAGCTATTCCGCACGGTACTTTGTGGAAGAAATGCAAATGCAGGGCTTTACAATGGTGCGCTGCATTCAGGGGGCGAAAACGCTGTCCCTGCCAATGCAGATGTTAGGGGCGGACTTGCAGGCGCACAGGGTTATATACAACAATAATCCTATCCTGAAATGGTGCCTGACGAATACAGGCGTTCAGACCGACCGGAACGGCAATATTGTACCGATAAAGAACCAAAGCCCCAAACAGCGTATAGACGGCGCGGCGGCGCTGCTTGACTGCTATGTGGGGCTTTATGAACACTATAACGAATACACGGGGGCGATTTAATATGAAGCTGAAAGACAAGAAAATTGAAATCCTTGAAAAGACCTATACCCATGACGCAGTAGGAAACAGCATTGTTTCCTATGAACCGATAACTGACCCTGTATGGGCGTATTTCCGGCAACTGTCCATGAAAGAGTTATACGGCGTTACAACACAGGTTGAAGAACAGGTGCTATTTCAAATCAGCTACCGCACGGACGTAACCACAGACCATGTAATCAGCTATAACGGCCTGCAATATGAGATTGTCCGCATTGACACGTTCGAGGGGTACAAAACAGACCTGACGCTGTACTGCAAGCGGAAAGAGTAAATAAAAAGTTTATTGTAATTCACAATATTATATTGTTTTTTCTGCGCCGCTGTGCTATACTGATAATGGTTGAGTATGCAGGAGGGCTTGTTATGACGTACAACTATGATAAGTTGTGGAAACTGCTGATAGACAGGAAAATGACAAAAACGGAAATGCGCATACAGGCGGGCATTTCAACGAATATGCTTGCGAAAATGGGTAAGGAAGAGCCTGTCACAATGGAAACCCTTGCAAAGATATGTACCGCCCTGAATTGTGGGCTTGATGATATTGTAGAGATACAGAAAGACGGTGATTGACTATGGCCGGAAATTCCAGTTTGAGTAGGGCTAAAACTGCACAGAATGATGAGTTTTACACACAATATCACGACATTGAAGCGGAAATGAATGCCTATGTTGAATATGACCCCGATGTGTTCCGCGGGAAAACCGTACTTTTGCCGTGTGATGACCCTGAATGGAGTAATTTTACAAGATATTTTGCGGCAAACTTTTCCCGTTTTGGACTAAAGAAACTTATTTCAACATCATACGCAAAAGGCGCAGGAAATCAGCAAATGACTTTGTTTGAGCTGCAATCACCACTGTATGATGAAGAAAAGCACGAAACACACGGTAAACTATTTACACTTACGCATGACGCTAATGGTTCAGGCAATGTTGATTCCGATGATATAGAGTTTTCTGGTTATCTGGATGGTGATGGCGATTTTCGCTCTGATGAAGTATGCAAATTACGGGATGAAGCAGACATAATTGTCACTAACCCGCCGTTTTCTTTGTTTCGGGAATTCCTTGCATGGATTATCGCCGGGAAGAAGAAATTCATTATTCTTGGAAATATGAATGCCATTCCCTATAAAGAGGTATTCCCGTATCTAAAAAACAATGAGATATGGCTCGGCTATAAAACATTGAATCAGGATATGTATTTTAATGTCACTGATGATTATAAGAAATTCCTTTTAGAACACAAGAAAGAGGGGTCCGCATACAAGATTATTGATGGTGTCGTTATGGGCCGTCTCGCTTCCGCTTGCT
>JAJQBX010000006.1 GCA_021203065.1 Oscillospiraceae bacterium | reverse complement strand
TGCAGGCTATATATGCCGCGCTCGGCATTCCAAAAGAGCTATCGACTTACTTTGAAAATGCCAAGTACGAGAACCGCAACGCCGCCGAGCTGGACTTTTATAGTAGCACAATTCAAAGTTATGGCGTGTTGTTTACGCACCTACTGGAGGACCTTTGGCAGCAGGTGGCCGCCCAGAATCCCGCACTCCCCCGGCGGCTTGAGTTCTGGTTTGATCTTGAAGGCGTGCCGGCGATGGCAGAAAAAAAACGGGAACTGGAAGTCTCCGCACGGGAAATGTACCTATTTTGGCAACAGGTCCGGGATACAGATCCCGAAAACGCAGACACGGCGCGGCTTCGAATGAAAAATATTATTGAAAACTTATAAAGAGAAAAAAATGAACCGACACGAAATTAAAGAGCAGCTTCCCATCCGAAACTTTACCACCCTCCGGACGGAAACCCCGGAGGGACGGAGCTATGTCCTCCGAAAAAACGAAGCGGGGGAGGAGGTAGGCTTTACCCTCTCAGGACTGCTCACCCGTTTTGACAGCGTCAACGAAAACGCTCAACAGTGGCAGTCTACCGCTTACGATGAGGGACTTACGAACTATTTTGAAAAAAATAACCTCTTCGTCCCGCTCGATTTGCAGCATGAGCGTGACATCCGCTGTCTTGCCGGACGGTTGGAATCCCTTGAAAAAACAGAAGAGGGTGTTTTAATTCATGCGTATGTACCCCGGGGCGTTTATTATTATAACCTGATAAAAACGCTACTGGACAACCATATTTTGCAGGGCTTTTCAAATTATGGCTACGTAACCCGTGGACATATTACGGACGACGTCCTGCATGTGGAAGCCTTTCAGCTGATTTCGGCGTCCCTGGTAGACGTACCAGCCGACACCGCGGCCCGTTTCATCCGAAACGGCACGACGCTTAAAGGTTTTCCCACCTTTTCGCAGGCGTGGGACAGCGCTTACACACAATTACCGGTTTTTTGGTATTAAACTAAAAAAAACGATTTATGAAAAAGAATGAGAAAAAATTGAAAAACTTCACCGCTTCGCTTTCCGCGAAGGAAAACGTATTAAAACGACTTCGAATGCGCAGCAATACGCTAAGCGACGAAGCCCGCGACGAAGCCGAAGCGGTGATTGAGGAAAAAGAGGCAGAAATAGAATCCCTGCGCTCTCAGATTGAAGAGCTCGACGCAGCCGAAGAAAACATGGACGAGCAGCTGCGCGCCCTTGTAGCGGAACTGCAGGGCAAAGTGGAAGAAGTGGAAGCGTCCCTGCGCGCACCCAAAAACTTTGTTCAGGTGCAGAATTTTTTAAAGAGTGAAAAAGCAGAGCGCCTATTTTTGGACACCGTGCGCCGGACGCAGGATGTGAAAGAATTCGCTCCCAATTGGAGGGCGGCGCTTATACAAAACGGTCTCTTTGATTTTGCTGTGGATGAAGATGGCAACTCCTCACCGGAGGCGTTTACCGGAACACTCCCTGAGGCAGTCTTAGAAGAAATAAACGACGCCTGGGAAAGTGCTGCCGATGGTTTCTTACAGTTGCTGGATGTAACGGGACTGCTTGCCTTGAAAACCCTGACCGATGTGAATGACGCCGACAGCAGTCGCGCCCACGCTCATCAGAAAGGATCAAAGAAAGACGAACAGGCACTTATATTCAAGCCCAAGGAGATCCGTGCGGAAATCATTTACAAGTTTATTCGCATCGACCGCGAGACGGTAGAGTACGAAAACGCCGGCGGTGCCCTGCTTCGGTACATCACTCGCGAGCTGGCAACGCGTATTGTACATGAAATTATGCGCTGTGTACTGGTTGGCGATGGTCGGTATTTATCCGATAACCCCGGAAGCGCTGAGCATCCCTTACTACCCAAAGAGGGACATGTGACCAAACTGGAACCCATCACCCAGGCCGATCCGCTTTATACGAGGGAAACCCTGTCACGGGTACCCGTTATTATTGCGCATGAAACAGGAGCCAACCCGACGGACGCAGATGAACACCCGTGGAAGGAAGGCTGTTTTACCTATCCGGAAGACTGCATCCGCGCCGCGCTGACCTGCCTGCCGACGATAGATGAAGTGGCTGCCATGGTATCCACCATCGAAGCCGAAGGCGATATACACCTGTTCTGCAGCAAAGCGCTGGCGAACCACCTGCGCCGCTTTGTGTACGCCGGTGGCGGTACGCCGGTCTATAACGCACTGGAGGACCTGGCGCAGATGCTGGGCGTGGCAGGTATTCATACCACTCGCATCCTGCCGCAGGTAGCCACCTCCGACGGGGTTTGTTTTAACGCGTCCTTTGACTGTTTCAGCTCGGGGAGTTCAGCCGAGGCCTACCTAAAGGACAAATACGGCATCGACTGTAAAGGAACCGAAAACCCCGACTACAACTACCTGAACGGCATTATTAATGCACACGAATACAAAATGGTACAAGCCATTGCCTTCGTGCCGAGTGCTTACAAGGTGGTAGGAGATGTCACCGTCCGCGGCTTCGAAAACTTCAATTTGGCTTATAACAAAAATGAGTATCTGAATGAAGTCTATATCGGTGGCGCCCTGACGGTACCCTTTTCCGGCGCGTATCTCACACAGCTGCTTCAATCTGAGCTGGGACTGCAGTTTATTCAGTATAAATTAAAAGAAGACACTGAGGAAGAGTAAACCCTTATGAAAACCGTTCTAACTGTCGAAGATATGGTCCGCCCCTCCCATCCGTGGAGTTTGCCACCTGCGGCGGGAGCTAAAGACCGCGCGGCGCTGGAAGGCATTATCGCCGAGGCAGAACAGTCGTTTTTGGACACGTTTGGAAGTACGGCACTGGATGCGCTGGAAAATCCCGCATCCCAGGGGCCACCCCGAAGGAGGAGGAACACCTTTCAAACGCTGGAACCCCGAGAAAAAGAACGAAAAGAGCCCCCGGCAGAAAAAGAACCCGCGCCCCGTGACCGGCTGAGTAAGCGTACATTGCAGGCGCTCCGGTACTGGACGGCGGCGGCCTATCTTCGATATGGGGCGGTCCGGACAACACCGGCGGGGATCTCGGCGCGGGCTACCTTTACGCAGTCGGAGCCGGTCTTTGACGTGGCACGCTGGGCACGGTTTTACAATGAAGCCTGCATGTTGATGTACCGTCCGGAAAAGAAAATTTACAATTTGTTTAACTACTAAAAAAGTAAAATTATGGCTTATACACCTTGCGATTCCTCACAGATAGGAATGAACGCACAGAAAAACTGTTTATTTCCCGCTTATGCGGGCCTGCAAACCCTTGCCATTATGTGCCGTTGGGAAGATGTGAACCGGATTATTTATTATCATGAACACGAGGAGGGGGACGAGAACGACTACTCAGGCGGCGGCGAACAGGAAGCGGTAACGATGCAGAATAAAAACCGCATCAAACGCATCCTGCTTAAAGGCTGGGTGAACAAAGACGAAGAAGACGAGGAGAGCGACAACAAACAAGGCGATCAGCTCCCCTCTGAGCCGACACACGGAGGGGAGGACGCCGACGACGACACCGAAGAAGCTGAATCTTACGCTAAATGGATCGCCATCGAAGCCGGGGGCGCCACGCCTTACGCTGACACGTCGGAAGAATATGACGCCGATAGCGGCACCTTTACAAAGACACTCACCTTTACCGCTCCGCGTGCTGGCGCTGAGTTCAGTAGCGAATTTATTGAACCGCTGTTGCGCAACAAAAACGGTTGGGTGGTAGTTCTGCAGCGCAAAGACAAAAAAGGCGGCGATAGTGCCTTCCCGATTCTGGGGCTTGATAACGGATTGGTTGCCTCTGAGGCCTCATTGAATTACACCGACGGGGAAAACGGGGGCTGTTACAGTTTTACGTTAACTGAAACTTATGCCCCGAGTGCAGAAATGGACCTGTGGTGGGGAAATTACCACGACACACAGAATGAGTTTAATTCTTACTTAAAGTATACCATCGATGACCATGGTGCGGCTGATGAATAGTAATCATTTTTACCGGTGTCCCCTCTTTTTTAAAGAGGGGGGCGTCGGTTTTTAAAAAAAAGCGTTATGGAAGAAAACAACAAAGAAGTAATAGAAGAGGTCTCCATTTCAAGCGAGAAGGAGGGCGAAATACCAAAAGCGGAAACCCTGGAGACACCAGAGGTGAAAACTACAGAGACACCAGAGGGGGAAATCACCGACACCCCCGCCGCGGTGGAGAAAAAAGAGACCCGGCGCCGGAAGAAAACGACGGGGGCGGAGGCTAGGGCAGAGGCCCCAGAGGGGGACACCCCGAAAAAAGAGGCGTCCGAGGAGGTAAAAAAGGAGGCCTCCCTCCCACAGTTAAAACCCTCGCTCCGGCATGGCTTTCAACTAAAAGGGCATTATTACAGCCGCGCGCAGTTAATGTGTAAAGGTGTGCTCGCGGGACTGTGGAAAAAATACCCTGGACTATTTGAAAAATAGGGCAAAAAAGGGGGCAACCTATGCAACTCGACCTGTCGACACTAACGCTTTACGATTATGAGGTACTCATCCGCGAAGGGTTGTTACTCGATGCCGACCAGAGGCGGGTAGAGGATCTCGTGGGGTGTGACTGGGATTATAACCTGTGGGCGCTTCCACTCAGCTCGCTCGCCGACCTGGAAGCCGGCAGGCTTCCGGCGGCGCTCGAGGAGGAAATTTTAGCAGAGGCCCCCTTAACTGTTATGTTGCCGCGGGTGCTGTATGTCCGGAACTTTTTCAAAAACCTGCTTGAAATGCTGGAAAAAATTCACCTGGCACCCCTTCCGGAAGATGCCCCGCTCCTTAGGCGCTTGCCTGAAATGAAAGGCATCGAACGCCCCCTTATTGAGGTACGCGCCTATTTTGGACTTTCTTCTTTTGACGCAGCAGCGGCCGTTCCGCTGGGCGATTGGTTTTTGGCCCGCAAGGATCTTTATAGTGTGGCTTACCTGGAGCGGATGCGCTACGAGCGGCAAAAAAGACAAATAAGGCGAAAATTTAAAAAATGACCTGCATGGCAAAGAAACACTTTAAACCCTCCACGCTTCCCCCGCCCGGCATCGACCGCCCACATATGCCATTCCCATACGGCACGGAAGGCATTGTACAGAAGCTAAAAAATAGTGTAAAAGCGATCGGGCTGCCCTTCCGGTACGGCACAGGGGAAGAGCTAGACGTACTTATTGGGGGCACCCCCATGCCCGCCTGCATGTGTTATCGGATTGACGAGACAGAAACGACCTACCGCAATACGATGCGGTGTGAAATCTTCACACCCACACTCTATTTTATCGACCGCACCAGCCACCGGGCCAATAGCGTGGAACAGGAACGGATTGTACAGCACACAAAAGCGTATGCCGATGCTTGGTTGAATTATATTCGCCACAGTCCTAACCCCGACCACGCGTTTGAACTACTTTCCGACCCCACTCTGAACCGGGTGTATTTGGAGTTTGAAGACATTTTTACAGGTATTGGCGTCCGCGTCCGGCTCATTGAATCGCTGGGCGTCTGTGTGGAGGATCCTGCTTTTTATTTCCGCCGGCCGCCCCACGTGGTGGCTCCAGGTTGGAGCGGAGAGCATCCCTTCCACAGCGCGCCACATCCGCACCGGAAGCGAAAACACAGCAGACCACAGGAGGTGAAAAGAGATGAGTGCGCTGAGTGATTACATAAAAAAAGAGCTCGAAAGGGGGAGGGACGAAATCAAGGCCGCACTTTCAGGGCAGAAGATCAACGCGAGCGGGGCAAGTGCCGACGGTTTTCGGGTGAGGGTATCCGATACCCGGGCGCAGCTATACTATAGCCGCGAGAAGGGTGCCGCCCCACTCACAACACTCGAACAAGGGCGCCCGCCGGGTGCGGTGCCGCGGAACTTTACACAGATTATTGAACAGTGGAGCCGTAATAAGGGACTTGAGTTCAATAGCGAGAAAGAGCGTCGGCAATTTGCCGGGGCGGTGGCCTATGGAAAAATTAAACGGTACGGCTACGGACGCCCCTCTCCCGCTCGGTATGGAAGCCGCACATATAACTGGACGCTACCTGTTCAAGAGGTCGGGGATAGACTAAAAAAAGCCCTGCCGTGGTATACAAAGAATTATGTAACTGATTTAATATACAAATAAGATGCCCTCCAACAACGAAACCATACTGATTGACGTCTCATTTGAAACGAACGACCTGGAGGCACGCGCCGCCAAAGTCCGCGCAGAATTGTCGGCGCTTCGGGCGGCCAACAAGGAACTAAAAAAAGATGTGGACGCAATGTCGGATACTTCGGCTGAAAGTGCCCGACAACTGGCTTTAAACGAAGAAGCTATCAAAATGGATCAGGCGGCATTAAAAACGCTTGACGCCCAAATTGTCGATGCGACAAAAAACGGTGCAAATTACGGCGACAGCCTGAATGAAATGCGCGCCTCACTCTCCTCCCTACAGCGCTCTTACGCCTCCCTTTCCAAAGAAGAGCGTGAAAGCGCCCGAGGGACAGAACTACTTAGCCATATACAGGAACTGCGCACCGAGGTGGGGAATCTCGAAGGCTCGATGGGGGACAACCGGCGTAACGTAGGAAATTACACCGCTAGCATCGAACAAGCCTTAAAAGGCATGGGAACGACAGGCGGCATTAGTCTGAAATCTCTCACCAGCTCCGTGCAGTCCTTTGGCAAAACGTTCGTTACCTATCCGTTAAACGTTATTACTGCCGTGCTTACTGCTCTTTTGGCTGTGATTAAAGGTGTAACGGATGCTTTTAAAAAGAACGACGATGCCTCAACACAACTGCAGGCTGCTTTTTCCGCCCTCGAACCTGTCTTAACCCTTATCAGTGATGCGTTCCAGGCACTGGCGGGCATACTGGCAAAGATCGTTACAGCGGTGACCAATGTTGCCACCTCTGTTATTGGGAAACTAATTCCCTCCTACAAGCAGGCGGCCGACGCAGCGCGGGAGTTGGTAGTAGCACAGGATGCGTTAGAGGAATCAGAGAGGACATATACAGTAAACAGCGCCCGGCGTGCTGCCGAAATTTCCCGCCTTCGAAACGAAGCACAAGACAAGGACAAGAGTTTGGATGAGCGCAGGAAGGCTTTACAGGCGGCGATAGACCTTGAAAAAGAAGACCTGGAGGAGCAGCGCCGTAATGCGGCCGAGCGGCTGCGGATTGCCACAGAGCAGGCGAAACAGGAAAGAAACACATCGGATGAGACAAAAAACAACCTAGCAGATCTGCAGACGGCTGTTTTTGTGGCACAAAAAAAATATGAGGATGGCATCCGTCGATTACAATCCTCCCTGCAGTCCTTTAACGAAGCGGAGGCCAGCGCCACGCAGGCAGCCATAAGAGGGGCGAAAGAGCGCCAAGCTGCGGCAGAAGAAGCCGCCGCAGCCCAGGACGAAGCCCTTGTAAGAGAGGCGGAAGAGATAAACCAGCGGACCGCCCGGGCTGCGATAGAGGCTGTGGAGCTTCGGTTAAATGAAGCCCGGCGGGGAAGCGAAGAGGAGTACCGGCTGCGCCTCGAGCTTCTCGAGAAGCAGCGGGCACTAGAGATGCAAAACACTGACCTTTTGGAATCGGAACGCGACAATATAGAGGAAAACTATCGGCAGCGGCGGGAGCAGGCCTCACGCACAAGAGAGGCAGGCATGCGCACCGAATTACTCGAGAGCATGCGCACGGCACTAGAAGAGCAAAACGCTTTAATTGAAGAGGTAGGCGAGAGCGCAGAAACCCGCGCCGCAAACCGTCAGTTACAGCAGATGCAGAATTATTTAAATTATCTGATTCAACTGGACGCAGAAACCCGCGCCATTTTGTTCCCCGAAGAGGGCTCATATGCCGCAGCGGTATCGGCACAAATGGAGCAGGTAGCACAGGCGGAACAAAGGCTTACAGATTCCACCCATAAAGACATAGAAAAAAGAGTAAAAGACTGGCAAAATTTTGTCTCATCGGTTTCAAACAGCACATCTTTAATGATAGGAAGCCTGGGCGAGATGGCAGGCGAGAGCGAAAAAGCCGCCGCTATACAGGCGAGCGTTCAAATGGGGGAAATCCTGACCAATGAAGCCCTGGCGCTAGCACGCGGCACGGCAGCCAGTCAAACGCAGCCTTTTCCCGCCAATATAGCCGCTTTAATTGCTACAATTGCACAGATTACCTCCCAATTTGTTACGGTTTTTAAAACATTTTCCCAAAGTGGTTTTGCCGGTGGGGGTATTGTGGGCGGGAGGCTGTATACAGGCGACCGGCTTACAGCGCGCGTTAATAGCGGGGAGATGATATTAAACGGCTCGCAGCAAGCCCGACTTTTTGAGCTGGCAAACAGTCCCATGGACGGGGGCACCGGAGGCGCATTTGATTACGAAACCCTGACCGCTTCGCTTACGCAGGCGCTCGCAGCACAACCCGCGCCGGTAATGGATTATAAAGAGTTTACGACATTCCAGAAACGAACGGCGCTATACAAAGAATACGCGAACATTCGGAAATAAAAAATAAAACGATGGCAACTTATACGTTAACAGTCGACCCCGATGTTTGGGTAAATGATGCCTGTTTTGCGGTTATTACATCGCTGAACGGGGATGAAGATACATCCGAGGAGGAGACGGAAAGTGTGAGGGTTCTGCTTTCGATGAGTAGTGACGCGGAAGGAGAAGAAAATGACCCTTATAGCCAGTTTGATACCGAGTTAACCCTCGACGGGTGGATTGACGACAAAATTACGTTTTCTTTTCGCGACTTTGCTCGCTCCGCCTACAATTATGGCATGGATTATATTACTATGCAAATTGTAGAGCAGGAGGAGGAGGAGCAGGCGGAAGAAGGTGGAATAAAAACAATTTACCTGCATGGCGGTATCCGTCCCGGCGAAACCATTTATCCCCTTACCGAGTACCGTGTGGCGGAGGCTGGGGACGAGCAGCCTGTTTATTTTGTCGGAAAAGGACTTACACTATATGGTGTGGGTGAAAACACCTGCCCCCCACCGGGAAACTCTCAAGGCGAAGAAACAAGCGCGCTTTGTACATCGAAAAGAGAGGGAGCGGGAAGCGATGACCCGCTTTTGTGGTATGCCTGTACTTCTCTTTCCGTGGGCTCATACCGGTTCACTGCGCCCGGTGGCGTGAGCCGGCTTGTAAAGGTGCGCGCTCTAAGGGAACCCTGCGAAAAAATTAAAGCCCGTTGGACGGGGATGTTTGGTTTTGAAAAAGCGTGGGTATTTGAAGCCACCACCGAGCAGTTAACGGCAGAGGATAACGTTGACTTTTACGACATGGAAACAATTGGCTATCCGCACCGCAGTGGCTACCGGATGACTGTGACAGGTATAAGCCGGGGTCTTACGATGGAGCAGCGCCGTTATCTGTCTGACATCGCAGTATCTGGCGACCTTAGGGTGGACTGGATACAGGACGATCTTCCCGCGCGTGTGGGAAGCGCCCCCAGTGTATCACTAGGGGGCACCGTCTCGGATGTTTCC
>JAJQBX010000033.1 GCA_021203065.1 Oscillospiraceae bacterium | reverse complement strand
TTATACCACAAAGCAAATGATTTGTAAAGTTTTAAGAGAGATGAGGTACTACATTATTTCCCGACACAAAACCTCTCAAAGAGATTATTCACAACAGCCTCCGTCGCCCTCTCCCCGGTGAGTTCAAGGAGCGCATTGAGTGCCTCGTCGAGGCAGACGGTGACGGCGTCGAGGGTGATGCCGGAGCGGTATTCGGCGAGTGCGTTCTTCACAAATCCGAGAGCTTTCGACACCTGACTTCTCTGCCGCTCATTTATATAGATCTCCGCATTGTCGGAGCTGCCGCCTAATTTGAAAAGACTGGCTATCATTTCCGGGAGTTTTTCCAAGCCTTCGCCGGTATTTGCTGATACTGAGAGTATATATTCCTCAGAAAAATACTCTTCGTCTAACTTTTCTGGCAAATCTGACTTGTTTAAAAGCAGGATATGCGGCTTGTTCTTAATTTTTTCGAGGATTTCACGGTCGGTGTCGGTCAGCTCTTCCGAAGAATCGAAGACGGCTAAAACCAATTCCGAATTTTCCAGTTTTTGTGTGGCAAGGTCAACACCTATACACTCAATCGGGTCGACGGTGTCCCGGATGCCGGCGGTGTCCGAAAGCCTGAGGACGAAGTCCCCCACCCTCACCGACTCCTCGATGACGTCACGGGTAGTGCCGGCACTCTCGGTGACGATCGAGCGGCGGTAGCCAAGAAGCTGGTTCATGAGAGTCGACTTGCCGACGTTCGGTCTGCCGACGATGGCGGTGTCGATCCCCTGACGGAGAATTTTTCCCTTGTCGTAGCCGCTCAGAATTTCCTCAAGGCGATTGATTATTTCTGAAAGATCCCCGTCAAGATGAGAGGTATCGGCGTCGGGAATGTCCTCATCCGGGTAGTCGGACCATGCCGCCAAGTTACCGGAAATTTTAACCATATCCTCAGCAACAGAGTGAATATTCTTGCTGAGGTTTCCCTCCCTCATCGCTCTCGCACTTACCAGTTCCCGCTCTCCATTTGCGGAAATAATATCCAGTACGCCCTCCGCCTGAGTGAGGCTGAGCTTGCCAGCCAAGAACGCCCTCTTTGTGAACTCCCCTGCAGGCGCAGGCTCAGCACCCTGCTCGATGAGAAGCTTCAGGACCTCCCTTGCAAGATACACTCCGCCGTGGCAGGAGATCTCGACGGTGTCCTCCCCGGTGTAGCTGTGGGGGCTTCGGAAGACGGTCAGGATGACATCATCAAGTGTCCGCCCCTGACGGACAATCTTGCCGTACTGACAGGTGTACCCCGACATCGATGATGGGGCAGTTCTCCCCACAAATATATTATCAGCTATCCTAAGTGATTCCTCCCCGCTCATGCGTATGACACTGAGCCCTCCCGGGTAAACGGGGGTGGATATTGCGGCGATGGTCATAAGTTTCACCTCACAAAAATTCCCCGGCGGCTTCGTTAACATGAAACCGCCGGAGAAGCCGATGTTTTTTTAGAATTCAATCTTTGAGTAAAGACCGGTACTGCCCATGTCGTCTTCCGGCTTCGGCTTCTTGTAGTCCTTCTCAAATGAGCTTGAGATGTCGAGGCTTCTTGCCTTGAAATCTTCACGGCGTCTGTTGCCCTGCTTTCTGTAACCGCCATTACGGTTGTTGCCGCCACGGTCGTTTCTCGAGTTGTTGTAGCGTCTGTTGCCGCCTGAGTAGGGTCTTCTTTCGGTGGAGGAGATGAGGACCTTACGATACGGATCTTCGCCTACAGAACGGGAGGTGCAGCCCTCAACCTCTGAAACTGCCGCATGGATGATTCTTCTCTCATAGGGGTTCATGGGCTCGAGAGACATTGTTCTTCCGGTTCTCTTGGCTTTCTCAGCCATCTTTCTTGCGAGCTCCTCAAGCTGAACCTTTCTTCTTGCTCTGAATCCGTCGCAGTCAAGGGTGATACGATAGAACTCCTTGTCCTGCTTGTTGCATGCCAGAGATGCAAGATACTGGAGTGAGTCGATTGTCTCGCCACGTCTTCCGATGATGCCGTCAACTCCCTCGCCGGAGAGATCCAGAACTGCGCCCTCTTCGGTCTCGGTGATGGTGATGGTGGGCTTTACGTAGCCCATAGCAACCATGATGTCGCTTACGTAGCTTGCTGCGATGTCAGCCTTTGTGAGGGGCTTAGTGTACTCTCCCTCGACCTTAGCCTCGCCCTTCATTCCGAAAAGACCCTTTTTCGGCTCTTCAAGCACTGTGAAGGTGATTTCCAACTCCGGAACGCCGAACTCGGCACTGAGCTTAGCCTTTGCCTCTTCAACTGTTTTTGCTGTTACTGTTTGCTTCATTTTTTGGTCTCCTTTATTTAGACAGCAAGCACCGAAGTGGTGTTGTGTGGTGGGATGGTGCCTTGCTGAATTAATGCGTAATGTCGGCTTCGCCGACGCTATTTTCGGCGTTGCCGAAAATAGCACCCCTCAGTCAGCCTGACGGCTGACAGCTCCCCTTAACAGGGGAGCCAATAAGTTCGCTTTGCGAACTTAGAAAGAATGATAAAGCATTCTTTCTCTTGTTCTCTCGAAGTTTTGAGGAATTTCTTAAGCCTCCCCTGTCAAGGGGAGGGGGACCGTGCGAAGCACGGTGGAGGGGTCGGCGAGCCCAATGGGCGAGCCGTTAACGCTGAGGGGTTATTCCTCAACAGAGTCCCCATACTTCTCCGCATATCTTCTTCTTGCCTCGTTGAGGGTGTTGCGCTCGGCTTCTTTCTTCTGAGCACGGCTTAGCTTGACCTCTTCGGGGGCGTCGTCGTCTTCGTCCTCGTCGTCATCGTCGTAGGATTTGCGGTTCTTGCCCTGAAGCTCCATCTGCTGGGCTTCAAGTGCCTGCTGGTAGAGGGACTTCTTCTTGCGCTTCTTCTTTGCTTTCTCGTTATCCTTAGCGATAATCTTGTCAACTCTTGCAGGAGTCAGATAGAGGTTCAAGCCAACTGTCTGGACGAGTGAAAGCAAGCTCGAGAATATCCAGTAGATACCGATACCGGCAGGGAAGCTGAACGCAATCCAGAACGACAATAGCGGCATTGCATAGAGCATTATCTTCATAGAGCCACTTGTTGCAGCTCCGCCCTTTTTCTTTGTATAGTACTGGGAGACGAACGTGAGAATCAGCTGCAATGCAAGCGACAGAATCGGGATGAGAACCAAGACTGATGTCCAGCTCGGGTAGTCGCCGAGCTCAATTCCTAAGAATGTATAGTCGAATTCAGAGCAGAATTCAACGAGGCTTTCATCGAACATGTCAGGAAAGTCCTGCGAAACGGAGATTACCAGAAGCTGCGCACGATTACTCGTTGCAACAAGTCTTGAGGAAACGAGGTTGGAATCAAGGAAGTACTCGTCAAGACCGATCATCTCGCCGTTATATTCATAAGCGTCGTTATAGAGCTCGAAATATCCTGCAAGCTCTTCAAGTCTTTCATCGCTGTAATCAGCGAGGTCACTGTCTTCCTCAGCCTTGTATTCAAGAAGAATGTCGTAAAGATTGGTGTTCTCCGCCAGAATTTCCGAAACGGTGGTCTCGTGCTCATCTATAACAGAGCTGACTTCATAGACGTCGGTGACCATTTCCTCAGCAGCGTCAAGAGCGTCGCTTGTGATGTCGTTTCCTATGTAAGAAAGCGGCGCATAGACAACCTCGATGATTGCAAAGAGGAGGACGAACGTGATAAGCGTCGGCAGACAGCTTCCCATCGGGTTGACGTTCTCCTGATTATAAAGCTCCATAGTAGCTTCATTGAGCTTGTCCTGATTGTTTGCATATTTTTTCTTGATTGCTTCAAGCTTCGGGTTAAGCCTGTTCATCTTCTCGGTCGAAATCTGAGTCTTGACCGAGGACGGAAGCATTATAAGCTTTATGATGAGCGTAAACAGAAACAGTGCCCATCCGTAATTTTTAACGAGCAGATAACAAAAATAAAGAATTTTGCCAAACGGCCAAGCGATGATACTCCACATGTAGCTATGTCTCCTTTTAAACAATGGTCTGCCAATGCGACTTGGCTGACGCCAAGTCGGCGCCTCCCTTTGGTCGGCGCACCCCTCCACCGGCTTCGCCGGTCCCCCTCCCCTTAACAGGGGAGGCTTAAGAAATTCCTCAAAACTTCGAGAGAACAAGAGAAAGAACGCTTTATCGTTCTTTCTAAGTTCGCAAAGCGAACTTATTGGCTCCCCTGTTAAGGGGAGCTGTCAGCGAAGCTGACTGAGGGGTGCGCCGACGTAGTCGGCGCGTCGCCGTCAGGCGACTATTTTCCTCGCATTTTATTCATCTCACGCATTTTGCGCCTTTCTTCCGATTTCAGCGTATACAAGTGCCACTTCTCCGGCACATAGTCAATTCCTCCGTTGCTGTAGGGGTTGCAGCGGAGAATCCGCCAGAAGCCCAAAATCAAGCCTCTGACCGCTCCAAACCTCTTCACCGCTTCAAGTGTATACTGCGAGCAGGTAGGGTAATACCTGCAGCACGGCGGCTTGAGCTTGGACAGATATTTCTGATAGAATTTTATGAGATAGATGACTATATATTTCATAGCTTTTTCGGGCGGAAAATATTCGCCCCTACATTTCAGCTCCGTATTGCCTTAATAACCTTCGATAGTAATACTTTTTCAATGTCATCAGTCTTTTTTCCTATGATGCCGCTTCTCGCTACGAACACTATATCATAGCCTATAGGCATACTGATTTCATTCTTGCGGTAGGCTTCCCTGAGAATTCTCTTTGCCCGGTTGCGCACGACTGCTGAACCGAGCTTCTTTCCTGCAGTGATTCCGAAGCGGTTATAGGGCAGATTGTTTTTAAGATAGTAAGCGGTAAAATATTCAGTTGCAGTGTACTTTCCCTTACGGTAGAGCCTGAGGAAAAGCTTGTTGTCTTTTATGTGTTCTGTATATAACATAGGGTAAAACCCCTCAGTCAGCCACTTCGTGGCTGACAGCTCCCCTTATCAGGGGAGCCATTTGCGATCTCTCACAAACTTTTCGTGAGGCAATTAATGCCTCCCCTGTCAAAGGGGAGATGAGTTCGTAAACGAACTCGGGACCGCCGCCGTAGGCGGTGGTGGAGGGGTGCGCCGACCAAAGGGAGGCGCACAGTTGCGAAGCAACTGCATTGAATTCGCACCGGTCGCCGACTATTGTCAAACAACCGGTGCATCTGCTTCGGATTAATAGGTTAACTTTGCACGTCCCTTTGCACGTCTGCGTGCTAAAACCTTTCTGCCGTTACGAGTGGACATTCTCTTGAAGAAGCCATGCTCCTTCTTTCTGTGAATCTTCTTGGGCTGGTAGGGTCTTTTTACCTGCATTCTTCCCGCCTCCTTACGTTATGGGAGTTATTTTCAACGTTCCATGTGGAACGCAGTTATCAGATATTTGCAATTGCGTAAGCAATTGCCTGCGTTATTGCGAAGCAATCACGCATAACCGTACAGAATAGTATTATATCTGAAATCTTGGGCTTTGTCAAGCGTTTTTTTGGTATTCTTTTTTGATGGCATATTTTAAAATAGTCTTGAAAATTCAGCCCAAATGTGGTATCATAGTAATCAGGAAAGTATGATTCAAATTCAAGATAGATTTTACTTAATATTATAGAAAGGCGACAAAGGCTATGGAAACATTTGCAGAAGTTTATGAAAACGTCAAACAGGCTTGTCATGCCGACCCGAAGGTTTCTGAGATCGGCTACAACCGTTGGATAAAGAATATAGAGCCCGGGAAGATGGAGGGCACGAAGATAACCCTCTATGCCTCCTCCGACTTTATGAGAAGAACCACCGAGGAGATCTACGGTGCTGTTTTTGAGCACGCTTTTGAGCAGGTGATGGGCTTCCCGGTGGAGATAACCTTTGCCGTCAAGGCTAATCCCGATCAGGAGCAGGAGGACGGCTTCGACGAGATCGAGCGCAGAATGGAAGACCTTATGAATTCCCACAAGCGAAGTGATTATGAGCTGACTTTTGAGAACTTCATAAAAGGCAAGTCGAACGAGCTCGCCTATGCCTACTGCATCGCAGTCAGCGGCAAGAACCGCCCAAGCGAGCAGATGAACCGCTCGATGTTCAATCCTCTGCTTATTTATGGAGATTCGGGACTTGGAAAGACGCACTTACTCAAAGCCATCGAGAACGAGGTCAAAAAGAGCCATCCGCAGATGAAAGTCATCTACACGACGGCTGAGAACTTCACAAACGAGCTGGTCAGAGCCGTCTCCACCCAGACGACAACCCAGTTCCACGAAAAATACCGCAACTGCGACTTCCTCTTGGTCGACGACATCCAGTTCATGGTCGACAAGGAGATGACCCAAGAGGAGTTCTTCCACACCTTCAATGAGCTCTATAATGCCGGAAAGCAGATAGTCCTGACATCGGACGTCTCCCCGAACAGGATTAAGAGGCTCGAGGAGAGGATCAAGACGAGGTGCACCTTGGGTGTTCAGGCGGACGTCCAGCCGCCGGATTTCGAGACGAGAATGGCTATTGTCAACCGCAAAGCGGAACTACTCGACTTAAAGCTCCCCGACAGCGTTGCAAGGCTTATATCCGAGCGGATCACCAAGAATATAAGGCAGCTTGAGGGCGCAGTCAACAAGATGAAAGGGCTTACGATGTTCTCAAACGAAGTGCCGTCTCTCCAGATGGCGCAGAGAGTCATCAAAGAAACCCTCATCGACGCCCAGCCTGCCGAAATCACCTGCGACCGCATCATAAAGGACGTTGCCGACGCATTCGGCGTCACTGCCGAGGATATTCGTTCGGTAAACCGTTCAGCGCAGATTTCTCTTGCAAGAAAGGTTTCCGTCTACATAATAAGGGAGCTAAAAGGCATGTCGTTCACCGACATAGGAAAGGAGTTCGGAAGAAACCACTCCACCATGACCATCTCTTATGCCGACATAAAGGACACCCTCGCCAAGAATTCCGACCTCAGGGAGACTGTTGAGGAAATTGAGAAGAGGCTCAGAGCGGTCTGAGCCCACTTTTCAACAGCACTTCTAACCTGATTCCAACTTTTCAACCGAATTTTCATCATTCAACAAATACACTTCCGACAGTTTCAACGGGGAATTCTGGTTTCAACAATCGGAAAAAATCCGGTTGAAAGAGTTGTTGAGTGACAGAGCTTGGCTGGAAGCGGGTTGAAAGGGGTTTTCAACAATTCAACAGCCCCTACTACTAATACTAAATATATCTATATCTTTTTATTTTTAAAAACGCAAAAAACCGACTGATCTGAAAAGGAGTTTTCAACTATGATGAAATTCATCTGCTCGAAGCAAGAATTGCACGAGGCTCTTATCAATGTATCAAGAGCTGTGGCTGACCGTTCGACAATCCCCTCCCTTGAGGGAATAAAGTTCTCCCTGATGGACAACACCCTGACGCTGACCGGCTATGACCTCGAAATCGGAATCGAGACCACCATTCAGGTCGAAACGGAGTTTGAGGGCGAAGCTGTCGTCAACCCGAAGCTCTTCTCTGAAATGATCAGAAAGATGCCTGCGGGAGACATCACTATAGATGTCAAGGAAAATCTTGCGATGACCATCTCAGGCGGCTCAACCGAGTATAACATCAGCTCGATGAACGCCATTGACTATCCCCAGCTCCCCGAGTTCTTCGACGACCAGAGGGTAACTCTTCCCCAGTCGGTCTTAAAAGCGATGATCAACCAGTCGGTCTTCGCCGTCTCTCAGATCGACACAAGACCTATCTTAAAGGGCGAGCTCTTCGAGATCGAGAACGGCGTCATGAACGTCGTCGCCATCGACGGCTATCGGCTTGCAGTGAGAACCGAAGCAATAAAGTGCGACAAGGACTTCAAGTTCGTCGTCCCGTCAAAGACCTTAAACGAGGTTTCAAGGCTTCTTTCTGACAGCGACGAGGACAGCTGTTCAGTCTTGGTTTCCAAAAAGCAGGTAGTATTTGATTTCTCCGGCTACACCGTTTTCTCAAGGCTTCTTGAGGGAGAATTCCACAACTACCGTGGCTCAATCCCGAAAAACAGCGTCACCGAGGTCATCATCGACAAGAGGGAGCTTATCGACTGCCTCGAGCGTGCCTCGCTTCTTATAAATGAGAAGAACAAAGCCCCGGTTCGCTGCACATTTGAGGACGGCGAGCTTAAGCTCAGCTGTCAGACCCAGCTCGGAAGAATCTTTGAGACCATCCCCGCCGACACCTCAGGACCGAGAATCGAGATAGGCTTCAACTGCCGCTATCTCTTGGATCCGCTGAGAGTGATAGAGGACGACAAGGTCAGACTTCTTATGAACGGCGGCAACCTCCCAATGAAGATTCTGCCGCTTAATGGGGATAAGTATATCTATCTCGTGCTGCCGGTGAGGTTGAAGACGGATTGATGGCGTGTTTGCTAAAAATTACATTTAGATTGGAGGTATAGAATGAGTACAGGTATCGTGGATAAGAATAATTCTGACTATTCTTTGTGGCTGAATGCTTTGAAAGACAGGTATCTGAGTAGCAGAATGAGAGCGGCGGTTGCCGTGAATACATCACTGCTTGAGTTTTACTATTCCGTCGGAAGAGATATATCTCAGTCGAGTTATATAAACGAATACGGTTCATCTTTCTATGAAACGCTCAGTAAAGACCTCTGCAGAGAGCTTCCCGGCATAAAAGGCTTATCTGCAACGAATTTAAAGTATACACGATACTTTTATGAGCTCTATTCCCCACATTTTAAAGAAAATTCTGAAAGCTCTTCAAATCAATTAAACAGTTCGATAGTTGCGGATGAAAATCGTCCACAGCCTGTGGACGATTTCACAATAAATCAATTATTTATGATACCGTGGAGTCATCACAGAACTATCATAGACAAATGCAAAAACAATACCGAAAAAGCAATATTCTATGTCAGGCAGACTTTGAAAAATAATTGGAGCAGAAGTGTTCTTCTGAACTATATTTCTTCCGATTTATACGGTCGTCAGGGAAAAGCAATATCAAATTATATTGAAACACTTCCAATACCTCAAGGAGATTTGGCACAGGAGATAACAAAAGACCCTTATAGCTTCGACTTTCTGACTCTGCGTGACTCATACGACGAGAAAGAACTGAAAGATGCATTGCTCGATAACATCACAAAATTTCTGATGGAGCTCGGAACAGGATTTGCTTTTATGGGCAGAGAATATCGGGTTTCTGTCGGAGATGACGACTACTATATAGACCTTCTTTTCTATCATGTCCAGCTTCACGCTTATGTAGTTCTGGAAGTAAAAACCGGAAAATTTCAGCCTGCTGATCTGGGACAGCTCGGATTTTATATAAGTGCTGTGAATCACTCGGTAAAATCTGAAAACGATAATCCAACAATCGGACTTCTGATATGCAAGGATAAAAATAACCTGACGGCAAAGTATTCCCTTGAATCTTCAAATCAACCGATAGGAATATCAGAGTATGAGCTTTCAAAGATTTATCCGGCAGATTTCAAGAGCTCAATGCCGACGATAGAAGAGATTGAGGAAAATTTAGAGGAAAGTGAAAATGATGAAAACAGATAAAATATCCATCTCCACCGACTACATCAAGCTTGACTCCCTCCTCAAGTTCGCTGGCGTCACTGCTACGGGCGGGGAGGCTAAGGAAATTATCGGGATGGGAAAAGTGCTTGTCAACTGCGAGGTGTGTCAGATGCGGGGGAAAAAGCTTCGCCCGGGAGACAGGGCTGAGCTGCCGGAGCTTGGGCTCACACTTGAAATAGAATGACTATCACCCACATTAAAGCCGACGGATTTCGAAACCTCAAGGAAATCGATTTCTGTCCGGAAAATGGTACAAATATAATCTTTGGCGAGAACGCTCAGGGGAAAACAAACCTTATGGAGGCGGTTTTCATCGCTACCGGCGAAAAGAGCTTCCGGGGAGCTAAGGAGAGGGATCTTATAGCTTTCGACTCTGACAAAGCTGAGGTCGAGGTTTCTTTCAGGGATTCGGAGCGGGAGCAGACCATCTCTATTACCCTCTCAAAAAATCCCAAGGAAAAGAGGATCACCCTCAACGGCGTCCGGCTCAGGTCTTCTTCGGAGCTTCTTGGCAAGCTACTATGCGTTGTGTTCACGCCTGAGGACTTAGAGCTGACAAAGGGCTCGCCGGAGAGGCGAAGAGACTACTTGGACCGTTGCATTTCCCAGATAAAGCCGCTCTATTCGGGAGTGGTTTCAAGATACGAAAAAATCTTGGCTCAGCGCAACGCCGTCTTAAAAAATATTTATCTTGGAATATCCACCCGGGACGAGCTCGACATCTGGGATGAACAGCTTGCAAAGCCGTGCGCCTATATTTCAATGATGAGATGTGCCTATACTGACGTCCTGAACCAAAGTGCCGGGCGGCTCTATGAGAGTATTTCCCGTAGCCGAGAAAAGCTTCAGCTCGAGTATCTTTCAACAGTTTTCAACAACCTGCGTGGCAGGAGCGACTATAAAACCGCCATGGCGAGCGAATATATTGAACTTCTTCGGAGTCTTCGTGAGGATGACATCCGCTTCGGCTTCACCGGTGCTGGAATCCACCGTGACGACATGGGGGTTTATCTTGACGGCAAGCCGGTCAAGGATTTCGGTTCTCAGGGACAGAACCGCTCCGCCGCTCTCTGCATGAAATTAGGTCAGGCAAGAGTTCTCCACTCGGAAACCGGCGACAGACCGGTAGTTCTCCTCGACGACGTCCTGTCGGAATTAGACAAGTATCGCCGTGAATTCGTCATCGGAGAGTTTACTCAGTCACAGACGTTCATCACCTGCTGTGATGGCGGCAGAATGAATGGGAAGATGACGGAGATGAAGAGTGGGAGGCTTGAATAACATGTACCTGCACTTAGGCAACAACGTATCCGTCTACGAAAAAAACATCATCGCCATCATGGACATCGAGAACGCTTCGACGTCGCAGATTACGAAGAACTATCTCTCACAGGTCGGGCGCAATAAGCAGGTAATATACTGCTCCTACGACATGCCGAAGAGCTTTATTGTGACGCTTGATGATGACCTGACGGAGAGGGTATATATATCGTCGCTGGCAAGCAGGACGCTGATTAAGAGGTTGAGTAATTCGTAAATAGTCGCACTTCTGTGCAAACGACTTGGCTGACGCCAAGTCGGCGCCTCCCTTTGGTCGGCGCACCCCTCCACCGGCTTCGCCGGTCCCCCTCCCCTTAACAGGGGAGGCTTAAGAAATTCCTCAAAACTTCGAGAGAACAAGAGAAAGAACGCTTTATCGTTCTTTCTAAGTTCGCAAAGCGAACTTATTGGCTCCCCTGTTAAGGGGAGCTGTCAGCGAAGCTGACTGAGGGGTGCTATTTTCGGCAACGCCGAAAATAGCGTTGCCGACGAAGTCGGCAACAAGTGCAGGCGAAACCCATCGTACAAAACCACATTTACATATAAACAAACGGAGGACAACATTTTGGATAACTTCAACGAACTCGACTCCCGGGCTACCGAGGTCGATAAGGACAACAATTATGATGCAAGCGAAATACAGGTTTTGGAGGGTCTTGAGGCGGTAAGAAAACGCCCCGGTATGTATATCGGGTCGACCGGTCCTAAGGGACTCCATCATCTTGTATATGAAATCGTCACCAATTCTATTGATGAGGCTTTGGCGGGCTACTGTGACAGAATCGATGTCGAGCTTTTGCCGGAGGATGTCGTCAGAGTCACCGACAACGGGCGTGGTATCCCAACCGGAATTCACCCGAAGGAGGGCATCTCTGCGGCGACGGTCGTCTATACAGTTCTTCATGCCGGAGGAAAGTTCGGCGGTGGCGGATATAAGGTCGCAGGAGGACTTCATGGCGTCGGCGCATCGGTCGTCAACGCCCTTTCCGAGTGGCTTGAGCTCACTGTTTACGACGGAACTCATGTCCACTTCCAGCGGTTTGAGCGGGGCAACTATTCGGAAGAGCTCAAAATTATAGGCGACACCGACCGCACCGGCACAACCGTCACATTCAAGGCTGACCCGGAGATTTTCGAGCAGTCGACCGAGTATGACTACGATACGCTTCTCACAATGCTCCGTGAGCAGGCTTTCCTCAATGCAGGAGTGCGGATTGTCTTCACCGATAAGAGAGGCGAAGAGCCGGTAGAGGTCGATCTCTGCTACAAGGGCGGAATCAGGGAGTTTGTAACCCATATCCACACAACCCGTGGCTTGGAGGTCCTCTCCCCCGAAGTAATCTACATTTCCGGAATGAAGGACGACTACACTGCGGAGGTGGCTCTGCAGTATAACGACTCTTATAACGAGCTGGTTCTCTCGTTTGCCAACAACGTCCACACCCCCGACGGCGGCACTCATGAGACCGGCTTCAAGAACGCACTCACCAAGGTTATAAACGACTACGGAAAGAAGTTCAACCTCCTCAAGGCTGGCGAGAAGCTCCTTGGCGACGACGTCAGAGAGGGACTTACTGCAATAGTTTCAGTAAAACTCACCGACTGCGAGTTTGAGGGACAGACAAAGGGCAGACTCGGAAATCCCGAGGTGAGACCGTTCGTTGAGGGAATGGTCTACGAAAAGCTGATGAACTATCTTGAGGAGAATCCCGGCGTCGCAAGAACCATCTTCGATAAATCTGTCCAAGCCCAGAAAGCAAGGGAAGCCGCAAAGCGTGCAAGAGACCTGACCAGAAGAAAATCTGCTCTCGAGTCTGCCAATCTCCCCGGAAAGCTTGCCGACTGTCAGGAAAGAGACCCCGACCTTACCGAGATTTTCATCGTCGAGGGAGATTCCGCAGGAGGCTCAGCCAAGGAGGGCAGAGTAAGAAAGTATCAGGCAATTCTGCCGCTCTGGGGCAAGATGCTCAATGTTGAAAAGGCAAGAATTGACAAGGTCTACGGCAACGAGAAGCTCACCCCCGTCGTGACCGCTCTTGGAACTTCTATCGGGGAGGACTTCGATATAAGTAAGCTCCGTTATGGCAAGGTCATCATCATGGCGGATGCCGATGTCGACGGCTGCCATATCAGAACACTATTACTCACATTCTTCTTCCGCTTCATGCGCCCCCTCATCGAACAGGGACACATCTACATCGCCCAGCCGCCGCTCTTTAAGGTTTCAAGAGGCAAGCAGGTGAGGTATGCTTTCTCCGACGAAGAAAGAGACGTCTATATAGCGGAGCTCACCAGCCCCGACGGCAGGTCAAAGCCGGACGTCCAGAGATACAAAGGTCTCGGTGAAATGGACCCCGAGCAGCTCTGGGAGACCACCATGGACCCGGAAACGAGAACCATCATAAAGATAACCCTCGACGACGCCATCAAAGCGGACGAGACCTTCTCAATCCTCATGGGGGATAAGGTTAATCCCAGAAGAGAGTTTATTGAGAAGAATGCGCAGTATGTTCAGAACTTGGATTTCTGATTCTCACACTACTTTTGTCGGCTACGCCGACGCTATTTCAGGCGAAGCCTGAAATAGCACCCCTCAGTCTGCGCCTGCGGGCGCAGCCAGCTCCCCTTGACAGGGGAGCCAAAAGTGCGAGAGCATAACATTCAGCGAAAGGATAATATAATAATGGATAAATCTGCAAAAAGAGCCTTAGAAGCAATGAGATCCGCAGGTGAAAGAGCCGAGAGATTAGGCATTGCAGACATGAGTCTTGACGAAATAAACGCAGAAATTGCGGAAGCAAGGAAAGAAATGAAAGCCCGAGAGAACTCAAAAGGCTCCCCTGATAAGGGGAGCTGTCAGCGAAGCTGACTGAGGGGTGCTATTTTTGGCGAAGCCGAAAATAGCCGACTTGCCGAAGGCAAGTCGTTCTGGCAGTCAGCCAAGTCGCATTATCCACAAACAATAAGTAATTGTCAAAAGGAGTCCTTATGCCCGACCAAATCAATTCAACCGAAATCACCCCGACAGAGCAGGCGGAGTACACCTCCTCATGCGACACCATTGAGTACGGCTTCAATCAGGAAAGCTGGCTTGAGGGGTATGATATGTATTACAAAATGTATAGAAGAAGACGGACGATAGCTTTTGTCGTCCTGTTCTTAGTGCTGGCTCTGCTCTTTGTGCAGCAGGTGGTCATGGACCCGAGCTATGGCGTCGGATGGACCTGCCTTGCGATATGCCTTGCAGTGGCGGTGGTCTATGCCCTGTCGCCTTGGTATGAGCGGAAAAACGTTATCAAGGCTCTTCCGGCGATCGAAAACGACCGGTATGTCATGAAAATATATCCAAATAAAATTACTATCCGTACAATTATTCCGAGTGATGACTCCCAGTATTTAGAACCGGACGAGTCCGGCAACCTCAAGCCCTACCCCGAAATCCCCGAAACGGTGATAGACCTCTCAGACAAGACCCTCAAGACCGCCGAAACCGACAAGATGTTCGCTGTCTATACTAAATATACGCAGAGTATTATTCCGAAATCGGATCTCAGCGAGGAGGAGCTTTTGGTGCTGAGGGAGAGGGTTGTGAAGTAAACATGTAGGGGCGGATATTATCCGCCCGTTACGGATTGCCAGAGGATTTTCGGGCGGATAATATCCACCCCTACACCAGAATTCCTACACCAGAATTCCTACACCAGAATTCCTATATCAGAACGATAATAATATTCAAATAAACACATAACAATTCGAAAGCGAGAAAAAACATGTTAGCAGAAGACAAAAAGGTTATACTTACGGAGATTAACGACGAAATGAAGTCGTCTTTCTTGGCGTATTCGATGTCGGTTATTATCCAGCGTGCTTTGCCGGATGTCAGGGATGGGCTTAAGCCTGTCCACCGCCGAATTCTTTACACCATGTATGAGGACGGCTTGACTCCTGACAAGAAATATCTCAAGTGCGCCACAACCGTCGGCGACTGCTTGGGTAGATACCACCCCCACGGCGACGCATCGGTTTATGATGCACTCGTCCGACTGGCGCAGAGCTTCTCTTTGCGTTATCCTCTTGTAGACGGTCACGGCAACTTCGGTTCTGTCGACGGCGACCCGCCTGCTGCTTACCGTTATACCGAAGCAAAAATGGCGAAAATTGCCGTCAATATGCTCACCGATATTGATAAAGATACGGTCGACTGGCAGCCGAACTTTGATGACAGACTGAAAGAACCGGTCGTCCTTCCGTCACGCTTCCCGAACGTCCTCGTCAACGGCTCAATAGGAATCGCCGTCGGTATGGCGACGAATATTCCTCCCCACAATTTAAGAGAGGTCATAGGCGGCGTCAAGCTTGTTGCCGAAAACCCCGACTGCACCTTGGACGAGCTGATGGAGGTCATCAAGGGTCCCGACTTCCCGACTGGCGGCATCATCATGGGCAAATCGGCGATCAGGGCTGCTTATGCCACCGGCAGAGCGAAGATAACTCTTCGCTCGAAGACGGAGATTGAAGAGGTCAACGGGCGCACCTCCATCATCGTCACCGAGATTCCCTACATGGTCAACAAGGCAAGGCTCATCGAGAGCATCGCCCAGCTCGTCAAGGACAAGCGTGTCGACGGCATCCACTTCATCCGTGATGAGTCCGACCGAACCGGAATGAGAATCGTAATCGAGCTCAAGAAGGACGCCAATCCCCAGATCGTCCTCAACAAGCTCTTCACCTACACCCAGCTTCAGGACACTGTCGGCGTCATAATGCTCGCACTCGTGAACGGCGTCCCGAAGGTTCTGACCTTAAAGCAGATTCTGGAAGAATACCTCGATTTCCAGACGGAAGTTATTGTTCGCAGGACAAAATTTGATTTGAAGAAGACCCGGGAGAGGGAGCACATCCTCCAAGGTCTTGTAATAGCACTCGATTTTATCGACGAGGTTTTAAAGATTATCCGTTCCTCCCAGACCGCCGCAGAGGCAAAGAGCCGCCTTATCGAGAGATTTGGACTTAGCGAGATTCAGGCTGAGTATATCGCAAACCTCCGAATCATCCAGCTCACCGGCATGGAGCGTCAGAAGATCTATGACGAGCTTGACGCAATTGAGGCTAAGATCAAGGACTTCGAAGATATTCTTTCGAACCACCAGAGAGTTTTGGACATCATCGTTTCCGAGTCGGAAGAAATCGCCCAGAAATTCGGCGACGACAGAAGAACCGAGATACAGATGGTCAGCGGAGAGGTTGACATCGAGGATCTCATTCCGGAGGACACGAACGTCGTTGCTCTGACCGCCGGAGGCTACATAAAGCGCACCAGCTCATCAGAATACAACGTCCAGAAGCGTGGCGGAAGAGGCGTCAGCGGCATGAAGCAGCGTGAGGAGGACTTCGTTTCCCAGATGCTTGTCTGCTCGACACACGACAACATCCTCTTCATCACCGACAAGGGCATCATGTATAAGCTCCGTACATTCGAGCTTGCCGAGGGCGGAAAGGCTTCACGTGGCACGAATATCGTCAACATCCTGCCTCTGACTCCCGGTGAGGACAAGATTGCCGCAATGGTTCACTGTGAGGACTTCTCCGATGATAAATACATCACGATGGTCACGAAAAACGGCAAGATAAAGAGAACTCACCTCTCGAAATACCAGAATGTCCGCAAAACCGGACTTATCGCAATTGGCTTGGACGAGGGCGACGAGATAAGGGGTGTTCTCATGACCGACGGTCACGAGGATCTCTTGGTTGCCACTCGTAACGGCATGGTCATCCGCTTCAGCGAAGAGAAGCTTCGTGCCATGTCCCGCTCCGCTCACGGCGTGAGAGCTATAAAGCTCCGTGACGGCGACGAGGTGGTCTCGCTCCAGACCGTAAGGGATGACTGCGATATACTTACCATCACCGACAAGGGCTATGGAAGAAGAGTCCGTAACGACGCCTACCGTGTCCAGAACCGTGGCGGCTACGGAATCAAGGGCTACAAGGTCACCGACGAAAAGGGTCACGTCTGCGGAATCCGCTCTGTTCGGGAGGACGAGGATGTAATTCTCATCTCGACCGACGGCATCATTATCCGTGTTCGTGCCGCCGACATCAGCGTCATGGGAAGATACTCTACCGGCGTCACCATCATGCGCACGAAAGACTCCCCCGACCGCCATGTCGCCGCATTCACAACAGCCGAGCATGACGAGGAAGCCGAGACCGAAGAGGTAGAGCAGCTCTCAGAAGAAGAGCTCTTAGCCCTCGCCACCGAAGAAGCAGAAGCGGAAGAGCTTGAAGCCGAGACTCAAGAGCCGGAAGAGGCTACGGAGGAAGAGGAAGAGAGCGAAGAGTAAGCAGATAACATTAAACCTCCCACTGAGATTGGTGGGAGGTTTTTGTGTGCATTTGTTGCCCCGCAAGGGGCGCATCGGCGTAGCCGATTATTCTGCCAGCTCTCCTAACATTTCCGCCAGCCCCATCCCCACCAGCTTCCCTGCATAGACCGCCTCGTCGATAGAATTGGCACTTGAGCCGACTTCGATGAGGATGCTGGCGTGGGTGAGCTCTTGGTTGTAGTTCCGCTCTGTGAAGAGTATAGGGCGGGTTAAGCCGGGGTAGTCGGTCTCTAATTTAGATTGGAGTTTTGCGGCAAACCGGAGGTTATACCGATAATTTGGCACGTTGAGGCAGCCTACTATTATCATCACCTGCGCCGCTGTTTCGCCGTCAATTTCGCAGATGGGCGCATACCTCACGCCGTCCGACTCGATGGCGTCACGGTGGATGTCGATGACTATTTTAATAGAGGGGTATTCTTCTAAGTATGCTTCGATAGCTTCCGCAGAGCGGTCATAAGCTCCGGTGTATTGCGGGTAGTCATAGAGCTCAGTGTCGTGGATGACGGCGATGCCGGCGGCTTCGAGTGCAGAGGCAATCTCGTCCCCGACGGCAACGACGCTTTTGTCAAGGTCGGTTGTCCTCGAATTGAATGTGTCGTCATAGGCGGTTCTTGCATAGGGCTCGTAGCTCTCTGTCGTGTGAGTATGTATGATAAGCACCTGCGGCTCATCATTGTCAATCTCAATCGTGAAATCGACATCTTTCTCCGCTTCTGAAAGAAGATAATCGGTGTCGATGTCTGTTGAATTGCGGAGCATTCCCCCGCCCGGGAGGCTCACGGTTGTTGAGGTTTCGCTGTAGGAATAGGTTTTGCGGATAATCTCCCCGCCAAGGGTGTTGAATTCATCTGGGTATGGAAGCGGCGAGGAAGGCTCTTCCTCCTCGTTAAGAGGGTCTTCTGTCTCCTCAGGTGCTTCATCGATAGCCCAAGAGCCCGATAGCCCCAAGAGATTTTCGACTATTTTCGACCTTTCAGAGCCCACTCCCCCGGTGGGCTCTTCGTACGACGGTTCTTCCTCAGAAAGAGAAGCCCCCGCCGAAGCAAGAGTGAGCCGCTCAAGCACCTCCATCGAACTCTCGCCCCAAGTGGCAAGCGCAATCAAGCCGAGGGCAGTAAAGATTGTAAACGCCAGAAGCCCACCGGCAACAAATTCGGTGAGCGAGGCTTTGCGGTTGGTGAGGTCAATGCGCATGGTTGTAGCTCCTTTCTCGGGATAGTCGCCGCCTTTGACAGAGATGCGCTCGCCTTTGGCTCGCGCACCCCTCAGTCAGCCTGCGGCTGACAGCTCCCCTTATCAGGGGAGCCTATTTGTGCTTCATACAAATTTTTAGTTAAGGCAGTTAAAGCCTCCCCTGTCAAGGGGAGGGGGACCGCCGCACGAAGTGCGGTGGTGGAGGGGTGCGCCCCGTAAGGGGCGCATCGCCGTCAGGCGATAATTTCATTGTACATTGTACATTGTACATTGAAAAAATCCTGTCGAACGGTTACAATTCAATTAAGATTTCCTGAATGTTATGGACAACCGCTGGCGGCTGTGGTATAATGATAGCATAATCTGGAATTACATATCGTAATATAGAGAGGCATGATTTTTATGAAAAGACTACTTTCCGCCACAATTGCGGCGGTGCTGTTAATAAGTCTGGTCGCTTGTTCAAATGAGGCTGGAGACGAAGCAGTTGTTTCTGGCGACGTCACCACCGAGGGGATTGTCACCGAAGCTCCGGATCAAGAGGAGGAAGAGATAACCACCTCCCCCGAGGAGTCAACCGACGACGTTTCCGGGATGAACGCTTCCGAGGACGAAGAGTCTTCGGATGATGAGACTTCCGACGAGGCGCAGACCGTCTCCTATGAGGTCACCGAGATTGAGGCTGTCACCATGTACGCCACCGACCCACTCAACGTCCGGGAAGGTCCGGATGCATTGTACGAAGCACTGGGTCAGCTCACCGTCGGCGAGGCGGTCACCGTCACCGGCGAGGTCTCGAACGGCTGGTATCGGATAGATTATAACGGCACAACCGGCTATGTCAGCGGAGATTACTTAAGGGAGGACGAGGTCATCACTGAGGACGAATACACCACCCTTGATTCGGACGATGAGTATTACTTCCAGACGGAGGAGGACTATCTCATCTTGGTCAACAAGACTAATCTTCTTCCTGACGACTATAAGATTGAGACCGACACGGTTCAGGGCAGCTATGAGATGGAGAAAACCGCCGCCTACTACTGCAAGCTGATGATAGAAGCGGCAGCTGCGGACGGAATCAACCTCAAAGTTCTTTCCGCATACAGAACGGTTGCCTATCAGCAGAAGCTGTTTGATCGTAACGTTGAGTCCCGGATGGAGGACGACGGCATGACCTATGAGGAGGCTTATGCCGACACTGCTCAGAATATCGCTCCTGCCGGAGGCTCTGAGCACAATGCGGGCTTGGTGGTAGACATCATCACCGAAAACGACTGGGACACCTACACTGATTTTGATCAGACAGAGGAATTTGCTTGGCTTCAGGAGCACGCCGCCGAATACGGCTTCATCCTCCGCTACCCTGAGGGCAAGGAGGACATAACCGGCTTCGTCTACGAACCGTGGCACTACCGCTATGTCGGCGTCAAATACGCCGCAGACATTCAGGCAAGCGGATTGTGTCTGGAGGAATATCTTGGGATTACGGAGTAACCCCTCCACCACCGGCTTCGCCGGCGGTCCCCCTCCCCTTGACAGGGGAGGCAATAGCATCCTAATCTAAAAACCTATGGTAGGAGCAGTTATGGCTCCCCTGATAAGGGGAGCTGTCAGCGAAGCTGACTGAGGGGTGCGCGACCAAAGGGAGCGCATTGGCACATTACAATAACGGAGCATAAAATGAACATAGCATTCTTTCTCACCTTGAAAAAAGACGTCGCATACCTTTATGACGATTACACCATCAGGCAGTCGCTTGAGAAGATGAAGAGGCATGGGTATTCATCCATTCCGGTTATCTCCCGGGACGGGAAGTATGTCTCGACTGTCACCGAGGGCGATTTCTTATGGTATATGCTCGACGAGTCGGTCGAGGACACCGACGGGGTTTCCATCTATGACGCCGAGGAGCTCCGGCTTCGGGACATTATCAAGAGGCACGACCGCTTCACCGCAGTCCGGATAACAGCCTCGATGGAGGAGCTTATTGAGCTTGCGATGAATCAGAATTTTGTGCCGGTTGTGGACGACAGCGGGACGTTTATAGGCATCATCACCCGGCGTGTCATCATCCAGTACTTCGCTATCAAGGCTTTTGACAGCGATTCAGAGCCAAGACTCAAGGAAATCTGACCGGTTTTTGGGCAGTTTGCATAGATTTCAACCCTATTTTTGGTGCAAATCGCACAATCTTATTTGTAACTTTTTAAATAGTAGTTGACAGGATGAGTTTTTAGAGTTATAATAATAAGGCGATAGTCATATGACGGATTCGTATTGACATCAGTCTGATTGACTAAAATAAATTTTATCGGGGGATAAGTTACATGAAGAAAATAATTTCTGTAGCACTCGTAATGGTCATGGTTATCTGCTGCTTCACTGCTTGCGGAACCGTTGTTGAGCCCGCAGTCGGCACCTACACCGACAGCTCAGGAACCTTGGTTGTCGAGGTTGGCGAGTATGACGGCGAAAGCGGAACAATGAAGATCTACAACACCATGAACGACACAAACTCTTATGAGGGCACCTACGTTCTCGAGCAGAATGAGTCCGGTGTTTCCAGCATCGTCACCTTCACCGCTTCAAGCGGCGAAGTAACCGAGTTCATTTACGACTCGACAATGGATGCAATGCAGGATCTCGACACCAGCACCATCTACTATGGTCCGAATGCTGAGTAATTCCAAAACGAATTAAAAAATGCCGCCCAAATTCTGGGCGGTGTTTTTTTGCTCCGCTACCGCCGGCGAAGCCGGTGGTGGAGGGGTTTTCTCAGTTCTTCAAACTATGCATCGGTGCAGGAATCTGTCCTCCACGGTTTATGAATCGGGAGGGCGATTTTGTGTTGATCCTCATTATCGGGGCTCTGCCGAAAAGTCCGCCCCAGTCGAGCTCTTCTCCCTCTTTTTTGCCGATTGCGGGGATGATTCTTACTGCCGTTGTCTTTGAGTTGACCATTCCTATCGCCGCTTCGTCGGCGATGATGCCGGCGATGGCGTCTGCCGTCGTGTCGCCGGGGACGGCAATCATGTCGAGCCCCACCGAGCAGACGGCGGTCATCGCTTCAAGCTTCTCAATCGTCAGTGATCCGCTCACTGCGGCGTCTATCATTCCTGCGTCTTCAGAAACGGGGATGAATGCGCCCGAAAGCCCTCCGACGGAGGAGCATGCCATAACTCCGCCTTTCTTGACTGCGTCATTGAGGAGTGCCAGAGTCGCAGTAGTTCCCGGAGCTCCGCACTGCTCCAAGCCTATCTCTTCCAAGATGTGCGCAACGCTGTCGCCGACAACGGGGGTTGGGGCGAGGGACAGGTCGACGATTCCAAAGGGCACTCCGAGTCTTTCGGAAGCCGTAACTCCGACAAGCTGCCCTACACGGGTGATTTTATATGCGGTTGTTTTTATAATATTAGCTACTTCGTTTATATTTGCGTCCGGATTCTTCTTGAGAGCTGAGCGGACAACACCCGGTCCGGAAACGCCGACATTGATGATGCAGTCGGGTTCTCCTACTCCGTGGTAAGCTCCCGCCATGAACGGGTTGTCGTCAACCGAGTTGCAGAAGACGACGAGCTTCGCAGCCCCGAAGCAGTCGTTATCGACCGTCAGCTCCGCAGTTTTTCTGACAATACCGCCCATCATCCTGCATGCGTCAAGGTTGATTCCCGCCTTGGTTGAGCCGATGTTTACCGACGAGCATACCCGCTCAGTGACCGCCAACGCCTCCGGGATAGACTCGATAAGCTCCCTGTCCCCAGCCGCAAAGCCTTTCTGCACGAGTGCAGAATATCCGCCGATGAGGTTCACTCCGACAGCCGCCGCCGCTCTGTCCATAGCCTTGGCGAATTTAATCGGGCTCTCATGGCAAGCCGCCGAGACCATCGCAATTGGCGTCACGGAAATCCGCTTGTTGATGATCGGGATTCCGTACTCCTTCTCGATTTCCGTTCCGACCCTGACGAGATTTTCTGCTTTGCGGGTGATCTTCTCGTAAACCTTCTCGCAAGCCCTGTCAATATCGGTGTCGATGCAATCAAGAAGCGAAATGCCCATGGTAATAGTCCGGATGTCAAGGTTCTCATCCTGAATCATCCGTATAGTTTCAAGTATGTCGCTGAGATTTATCACTGGATTTGTCTCCTTTGTTGCTTAATAAGTTTGGCTTGCGCCAAACTTGCTGTTTCGGCGTTGCCGAAACAGCACCCCTCCACCGTGCTTCGCACGGTCCCCCTCCCCTTATCAGGGGAGGCTTTTTGCATTCTATGAGAGGTTGCTATTGGCTCCCCTGTCAAGGGGAGCTGGCGCACGAAGTGCGACTGAGGGGTGCGCCTCCGCAGGAGGCGCATTGCCGTAGGCGATTAAATATGATGCATCGAGTTAAAAATGTCCTCATGCATGACATAGATGGAAAGCCCCAGAGACTTTCCGAGCTCGCTCATCCTGTCGGAGAGTTCACTTAGCGGGATACTGAGCTTTGATATGTCGACGAGCATGACCATTGCGAATACGTCCTGCAGGACAGATTGTGTGACCTCGGTCACGTTTGCATTATATTCGGCGCACATCGAGGAGACCTTTGCCAAGATTCCGACCTCGTCATGACCGATAACAGAAATTACAGCTTTCATTCCTGACATCCTTTCAAGAGTTTTGTCTTTAGTATTGTAGCACATTGCTGGGGAATTCTCAAGGGGTAATTTGCAGTTTGCTTTGCAAACTGCGCTATTTTCGGCGTTGCCGAAAATAGCACCCCTCCACCGGCTTCGCCGGTCCCCCTCCCCTTGACAGGGGAGGCTTTTTGCATTCTATGAGAGGTTGCTATTGGCTCCCCTGTTAAGGGGAGCTGTCAGCGAAGCTGACTGAGGGGTGCTATTTCGCCGCAGGCGAAATAGCTCGGCAAGGAGACTTCAGTCTCCGCCGCCGATTATGGCTCTGACAATCTCCCCCGCCATCACAATCCCACACGCCGCCGGCGCAAACGCCACGCTTGCCGGGATGTGCCGTCCGTTTTCGGAAATTCCCTCCCTTGGCTTCATCGGTTCTTCCTTTGAATAGACCACCGTGAGGTCTCTGATGCCTCGCTTCTTAAGCTCATGGCGCATCGTCCGGGCTAACGGGCAGACGGAGGTCTTGTAGATGTCGGCGACCTCGAAGCGGGTCGGGTCGAGCTTGTTTCCGGCACCCATTGCGCTTATAATCGGCGTGCCGCAAGCCTTGGCTCGCTCAATGAGAAGAAGCTTCGAGCTGACGGTGTCGATGCAGTCGGCGATATAGGTATATTCGGATAAATCAATCTCCCCGGCAGTCTCTTCGTTATAGAAAATGTTGTGGGGGCATACTTTTGCTTCGGGATTTATGTCGAGGATTCGCTCACGCATGACCTCCACCTTCGGTCTTCCGGTGGTGCTCGAAAGGGCGATAATCTGCCGGTTGCGGTTGGAGAGTGACACCTCGTCGCTGTCAAAAAGACTGAGAGAGCCTACTCCAGTGCGGGCGAGCATCTCGCAGACATAGCCGCCAACTCCGCCTATGCCGAAAACGGCTATATGACTGGATTTAAGAGCTTTTAAAGCCTCAGCTCCGAGTAAATTTTCCGTTCTTGAAAAGATTTCATCCATCAGCTTTCACCACTTTCTTAAGTGCTTTTATGAGAATCGCCGCCACGACGCCGATTATTCCGCCAAAAACTGCGCCGAAGATTATGAGAAGCGGAAGATACCCAAAAATTCCCGAGCCCAAGAGTGCGAATGCCGCCAGAATCTGTCCGAGATTATGCCCCACTCCTCCTGCAATGCTGACTCCGACAGGTGAGAATTTATCAATCTTTTTGAGTATAGACATCACAGCGAGGCTCAAAACTCCCCCGCAGAGGCTATAGATAAGCCCGGTGAAGCTCCCGAACATCAGCCATGAGAGGATTATCCTCACCCCCGAAACTGCGGCGGCTTCTCTCCACGAGAATAAATATAGTGCTATGAGCACCGCAAGGTTCGCAAGCCCCAGCTTCGCCCCGACGATTCCGATTGACGGGAGGAGCATTTCTATGTAGCTCAGCGCAAACGCAAGCCCCGCAAGCACCCCACAGAGGGCTATTTTTTTACTTTTCGACAAAACCCGACCCTCCTGAAATTCGACTTTTTTCGACCTTTTTCGACCTTTTTCGACCCAAAGTTCGACTTTTTTCGACCTTTTTCGACCTTTTTCGACCCTCTCAGTTGATGAAGTCATACTCCGGTTCATCCGAGGTTATCTTCACAACAACCCCATTCGGCAGGCAGACGATAGACTCGCCGCTCTTCGAGATAGCCCCCGACCTCTCGCAAAGCCCATCCGGGCAGGTTGAGTCGGTGACATACACCTCGCCCCCGTCAATAACGACAGTAAGAAGCCCCTCAACCGGAATTTCGACTTTTTTCGACCCTGACAGAGACACTTCGGCATACGTTTCGCCGCTCAGGGTGATGACAACCGTCGTACCGTCCTGAAAAGTTCGACTTTTTTCGACCCAGAATAGACCCAGAGCGATGGCGATTATTGCGGCTAAGAGAATTAAATCGTTTTTCAGATGCTTAAACATTTGTCCCTCACATTAATTACGCATTACGCATTACGAATTACGAATTACGAATTCGACTCCGTCGACCCGTCAGCGTACACCCACATCACCTCCACCCCCATCTCGCTTGCCAGCTCTTTTCCGCTTTCAACATCCATGCAGAAAAGCGAAGTTGAAAGCACATCGCCGAGGGAAGAGCTTTCGCAGATGACGGTCACTGAGCGGTAATACTCAGCGGGATAGAGGGTGTCGGGATCTATAATATGTGAATATGTGACGCCGTCGATGACGGTGTATCGCTCGTAGTCGCCGCTGGTGACGACCGAGAGGTCCGAAACCTCAACCGTTTTGAGGATGCCGCCGTTGGGGTCCTCAATGCCTATTACCCACTTGCCGGTGGGCTTTTCGCCGACGGTCTTTACGTTGCCGCCGAGGTCTAGGGCGAAGCTCTCTATACCGTAGGAGCTAACAAGCTCAGCTACAATATCTGCTGAGTAGCCCTTCGCAATAGACCCGACGTCGATTGACATATCAGGGTCGCCGAGGGTGATAGTGTCGCCGTCTATCGCAAGACAGGTTATGTCGCAGTGGTTGCTTGCTTCTGCGAGTTCGCTATCGTCCGGGAGAATTCCCGTTTCCCGGGCATCGTGCCAGAGGCTTAAGACCGAACCCATCGCAATATTCAGCTTCCCACCGGAGAGGGAATAGAAGTTGATTCCGAGCTCCAACAGGTTGATAATATCCTCGTCGGCATTCTCAAGGATTCCGGTGTCGTTGAGTTCTTTCAGTGACCCCTCCCCGCCGTCGTAGATGTCAAAAAGGGCATCGAGGCGGGAAAGCTCAGCATAGACGGCAGCTGAAACCTCTTCAAACTCTTCATCAGAGCTACAATAGGCAGTGAAAGTGCAGTCGGTGTCGAAGAGGTCGGTGAATATAGATTCGTATCTACTAAGACTACTCCCACAGCCGCAGAGCGACAGCAGGAGCAGTGATGCCATTAGGATGGCTATAATTCTTTTCATAGCTTTACTATTATTTTTGCAGGGCACTTCTCGGCGCATTTGCCGCAGCCGGTGCACTTCGAATGGTCTATGTGCGCAAGGTTGTTTTCAATGGTGATAGCTCCCGACTCGCAGACCCGGGCGCATAAGCCGCAGCCGATACAGCCGACAGAGCAGACCGACTTTACGTCCTTTCCCTTAGCATGCGACGAGCACTTCACCATATACTTGGCACTGTAGGGGATGAGTTCTATTAAGTGAGCAGGACAAACGCTGACGCAGCTTCCGCACCCTTGGCAGGATTCACGGTCTATAACTGCGACGCCGTCGATGATCTTGATGCCGCCCTCAGGGCAGACGTCCTGACAGGAGCCAAACCCGCAGCAGCTGAAGCCACAGCCCTTTGGTCCGTGCTTCGGAGCCATGTAGCATATCCGGCAGTCATGCTCGTCGAAGTAGTCGTAGAGCATGGTTGAGGTCGAATTAGTCCCCGCACACTTTACATAGGCGACCATCCGCTCACCCTGAGAAAGGCTCAAGCCAAGTATTTCGCCAATTTTCACTTTATCCGAGGCGTTGCAGAGCGTCGGCTCTGCCGTTCCCTCGGCGACAGCTTTTGCATAGGAATCGCATCCCGCATAGCCGCATGCGCCGCAGTTTGAGCCGGCGAGGCACTCACGGATCTTCTGCTCTTTCGGGTCGACCTCAACCTTGAACTTCTGGGAGAGAAAGCCGAGGGCGATTCCGACTATAACGCTTATGACGACAATTACAGCCGCCGCAATAATGATTTCTGTAAGCATACTCTCACCTCACATTGTTCCCGAGAAGCCGACGAACGCTATCGCCATCAGCCCTGCAGTTACAAGTACTATCGGCATTCCCTTGAAAGCCTCCGGGATGTCGTTGTCCTCGATGTTCTCCCGGATGCCGGACATGATGACTATAGCAATAAGGAAGCCTATCGCCGTTCCAACTGAATAGATCATAGTCTCTGCGAAGCTGTAGCCGTTATTGGCAGAGTCGATTGCAACGCCCAAAACGGAGCAGTTCGTGGTGATGAGGGGGAGGTAAACTCCGAGAGATTTATACAGGCTGGGCATCTTCTTCTTTAAGATAATCTCAACCGACTGCACCAGTCCCGCAATTATCAGGATAAAGACTATCGTCCGAAGATAGGAATACTTCTCGCCCAATATGTAGACGTTTATGAAATATGTGATGCAGGAGGAAACGGTTATTACGCAGATAACAGCAGTTCCCATTCCGACGGCAGTCGAGGTCTTTCTTGAGACGCCCAAGAACGGACAGATTCCAAGGAACTGGCTTAAGACTACGTTATTTACAAGTGCCGCAGAGATGATTCCTACAACCAAGGTAGTTATTGCACTCATTTGCCGTCACCTCCCTCAGTTCTGAAAGAGCAGGAAGCCGAGCAACCGGAGCAGTTGCCGGCGCAGGACTCTTCGCCTTTTTCCTTGTTTGTTGCGCTTGGAGCGCCAAGCTTATTCTGCAGAGCTGTCAGTACAGCCAAAACAAAGAACGCACCGGGTGCCATAATCATGATTGATATAGGTTCGAAGCTGTCCGGCATTATGTCAAAGCCGAAGAGCGTTCCTGCACCCAAAAGCTCTCGTATTGCGCCGATGATGGTGAGTGCCAGAGTGAATCCCAAGCCCATTCCCAAGCCGTCGAAGAACGAAGCTACGGGAGGGTTCTTTGAAGCATAGCTCTCAGCACGCCCCATTATGATGCAGTTTACAACGATAAGGGGGATATAGAGCCCAAGAGACGAGTATAAGCTTCTGACATAAGCCTGCATGAGAAGTTCAACTATTGTGACAAACGATGCTATAACGACTATGTAGGCTGGCATTCTGACGCTGTCGGGGATGAACTTTCTCAGAAGTGAGATGATGAGGTTAGAAAGCATCAGTACAAAGCAGGTCGAAAGCCCCATTCCCAAGCCGTTTATCGCACTCGTCGTGACGGCGAGGGTCGGGCACATTCCGAGCATGAGTACGAGTGTCGGGTTCTCCTTTATGATGCCGTTATATAGCCGCTCTAATGCTGTTTTCATTAAGATTCCCCTCCCTCTCCATAGCCGAAATATTCGGCGGCAAAATCGAGTGCCGCATTGACTGCGTTTGTGACTGCACGGGTGGTTTTTGTGGCTCCCGAAATGGCGTCAATCTCGTTTTCTTCGGTTGCGCCGGTCTTTGAGTAGGTAATTTCGCCGCTCTTACCGATATACTGCGAAATCCATTCCTCGTTCTGGCAGTTTGCGCCGAGTCCCGAGGTCTCGCTCATCGAGGTGACTACAACCCCGGTGATGACTCCGTCGGTGTCGATGCCAATTGTGATGTCAATGTCTCCGCCGTAGCCCTTGTGGGAGGTGACGGAGAGTACTGTTCCGATGACGTTTCCGTCAGAGTCATAGGCGGTGAGAGCTGTATTAAGAGATGTGTCGTCGTCGAAAGCCGTCGTTTCAGTGACGGTAACTTCTACAAATTCCGACGCCTCTTCCATCACCGCAGAATAGGAATCGGTGAGCTCCTTAGCTTCCGCCTCCGCAATTGTGTCCTTTGTCAGCTGGTATACTACCGAAAGAAGCAGACCGGCGATCAAAGTAATAGCAATGAGCTTAAGAGTATCGAGTATAATCTTCTTCACTTCGCCTCACGCTCCTTTCTTATCCCGAAGGGCTTGGGCTTGGTAGCCTTTTCAAGAAGAGGAGTGAGGAGATTGGCGATAATTATCGCATAGCTCATTCCCTCAGTAGAGCCGCCGTAGCAGCGGATGAATGCGACGAGGAGTCCTATAACGCAGGCATAGATAACCTGTCCCCACTTGGTAACAGGGGCTGTAACGTAGTCGGTAGCCATGAATACTGCTCCGAAGAGAAGTCCTCCGGCAAGAAGCTGAGTCATCATGAAGCTTAAGTTTACCGTTTCTCCTGCCATGTTCCCGAATACCACTAAGAACAGAGCCGCAGAACCGACGGTGCAGAGGGTGATTCTCGGGCTTATTACTTTCTTGAAAACAAGATACAAAAAGCCTATCAGAATTGCAATAGCCGAGGTCTCGCCGATTGTGCCGATGTGATTTCCCAAAAGAAGCGAACTGAGGCTGACCGTCTCCCCTGATGCAAGAGCCGTCAGAGGCGTTGCGCTGGAAACTCCGTCAAGAGTCGGGTAGCTGGTCATTATCGACGGGAATGAGATGAGTAAGAAGCACCTTGCGGCGCAGGCGGGGTTCATGAAGTTCTGACCCAAGCCGCCGTAGAGCATCTTTACAACGATTATGGCAAATGCTCCGCCCAAGATGGGAAGCCAGATGGGAGCTGTTGAATAGAGATTGCAGGCGAGTATCAGCCCTGTAACCACTGCCGAGCAGTCGCCGATGGTGTTCGGCTTGTGCATGAGCTTGTCATACAGGAATTCGCAGAGTACGCACGAGCCGACGGAGAGGGCAACGACGAGTGCTGCACGCCAGCCGCCATAGTAAATGCCGATGATAATAGAGGGGATAAGTGCGATTGCGACATCGAGCATCACCGAGCGTGTTGAGTCATGAGACCTGACATGTGGCGAAATTGACATATTGAGCTTCATTTTTTCGCCTTCTTTCTTGCAAGAACTTCACGCTTTGCCGCAGTTATCGACTGCGAAAGCCTCCGCTTTGCGGGGCAGATATAGGTGCAACTGCCGCAGCTTATGCACTCAAGCCCGCCAAGCTTTTCAAACTCTTCATATCTTCCCTTATCCGCTAAGTCCTTGAGCTTCAGCGGCATCAGGTTTTCAGGGCAGGCATTCATGCAACGCCCGCATCTTATACATGCTGTAGCCTCCAAGCCCTTGACCTCATCGTGTCCGAGGCACAGAATGCAGGAGGTTGTCTTTGTGACAGGGACATCAAGGTCTATTATCGAAGCTCCCATCATGGGACCTCCGAAGATTATCTTTTCGGGATCACTCTTGAAGCCCCCTGCCGCCTCCACCAGCTCCCGGGCACAGATACCAATCGGAACTTCGAAGTTCGAGGGATTTTCAATAGCGTCCCCGGTGACGGTGACTACCCTCGTCATAAGGGGAGTTTTATTACAGACGGCATCAGCCGCCGCCATTATTGTTGCAAGGTTTATTACGACGCACCCGGCATCGGCAGGGAGCATCTTTGAATTTATCTGCCGACCGGTGACCGCTTCTATTATAAGCCGCTCGCCGCCTTGGGGATACTTGGTCTTAAGCGGCTGGACTATCATCCGCTTGCTTCCCTCGGTAGCCTTGGCGAGGGCTTCTATAGCCAAGGGCTTATTGTTTTCGACTGCAAAGACGCCCTTGGCGTTGTCGAAGAGCTTGAGGACTACCTTGAGACCTAAGACTGCCTTTTCGGTTCTTTCGAGCATCAGACGGTAGTCGCAGGTTATGTAGGGCTCGCATTCGGCGCAGTTTACTATGACGTGATCGATTTTTGAGTCGTCTTTTACAGTGAGCTTGACGGTAAGAGGAAATCCCGCTCCTCCCATTCCGACAAGACCGGCGGCTCTTATAGCCTCCCTTATCTCGTCCTTTGAGAGACTCTCATAGTCCCTTGGCTCGCCCAAGCCCTCTATGGCTTCATACTCGTAGTCGTTTTCTATGGTGATGGCGGTTACGTCGTCGCCAGATGACGTGGGGACAGGCTTGATGGCTTTCACCACCCCGGAAACGGACGAACAAATATCAGCGGAGACAAACGACGGAGCTTTTCCGATTGTCTCCCCCACAAGAACCCTCTGCCCCACCGTCACACACGGCTGAGCAGGAGCACCTATATGCTGGCTCATAAGATAGGATATTTCGCCCTTTGGTGAGAGCTTTTCTATGGCAGAGTCCATGGACATATCCTTATGCCCCTTAGGATGCACCCCACCCCTGAAACTCCTGACACGACTTTCGAGCATTTTATACACCTCATTCTTTGGTTGTTGGCTATACTATATTATAATATCACAGAATCTACAAAAATGCAATATTGACATGCACAGTATTTCGGAGTATACTTAATCTGAATGTTTTCACGCAAGAAAGGAGCCATCACCATGGCATTTTTAGATAAAATTTTTGGTTCGTATTCCGACAAAGAATTAAAGAAAATCGAACCCATCAAGAAAAAGGTTCTCGATCTGGAGGACAAGTACAAGGCGTTTTCGGATGCAGATTTGAGAGGAGAGACCGACAGATTTAAGTCGGAGCTGGCTTCGGGGAAAACTCTTGACGACATCATGCCGGAGGCTCTGGCGGTCTGCCGGGAGGCGGCGGCGAGAGTGTTGGGGAAGAGGGCATTTCCCGTCCAGATTGTCGGCGCAATAGTGCTTCATCAGGGAAGAATCGCCGAGATGAAAACCGGTGAGGGCAAGACCCTTACTGCATGCTTGGCGTCATACCTCAATGCTCTTACCGGCGAGGGAGTGCATGTTGTAACCGTCAACGACTATCTTGCCAAGTTCCAGTCGGAGGAGATGGGAAGAGTCTACAGATTCTTGGGGCTCTCTATCGGCGTTATTCTGCACTCAATGAATAACGACGAGAGGCGGGAAGCCTATGCCTGCGACATCACCTACGGAACGAATAACGAGTTCGGCTTTGACTACCTCAGAGACAACATGGTCATCTATAAGAAGAACCGTGTTCAGCGTGGGCATGCGTTTGCTATCGTCGATGAGGTCGACTCGATCTTAATCGATGAGGCGAGAACCCCTCTTATCATCTCCGGAAAGGGCGACAAGTCTACTGATTTATATCAGAGAGCAGACCGCTTTGCAAAGACCTTACAGAAGAACGTAGTCGTTGAGGTTGAGAAGAAGGTCGACACCGACGAAGCCTATGACGGCGACTATATCGTCGACGAGAAAGCGGGCACTGCAACCCTCACCAAAAAGGGAACTGCAAAGGCTGAGGCTTATTTCGGGGTTGAGAATCTTTCCGACACCGAGAACATCACGCTACTTCATCACATAAATCAGGCTATCAAGGCGAACGGCGTCATGAAGAGAGACATAAACTATGTCGTCAAGGACGGCGAGGTTCTCATCGTCGACGAGTTCACCGGTCGAATCATGTACGGAAGACGGTATAACGACGGTCTCCATCAGGCTATAGAGGCAAAGGAGGGCGTAAAAGTCGCTCACGAGTCGAAGACTATCGCCACAATCACTTTCCAGAACTATTTCCGTCTTTATAAAAAGCTCTCCGGTATGACAGGTACTGCCGCAACCGAAGAGGCTGAATTCAGGGAGATTTATAAGCTTGACGTCATCGTAATCCCGACAAATATGCCGATGATAAGAATCGACCACCCTGACGTCGTCTATAAGACCGAGCAGGGAAAGTATAACGCAGTTATCGATCAGGTTGCCAAGTGCCACGAAAAGGGTCAGCCGGTTCTGGTCGGTACAGTTTCTATCGAGAAGTCGGAGCTTCTTTCGAAGATGCTAAAGCGTCGTGGAATCGAGCACGAGGTCTTAAACGCCAAGCACCATGAGCGTGAAGCCCAGATTGTGGCGCAGGCAGGTCAATTGGGAGCTGTCACCATCGCCACCAACATGGCTGGACGTGGTACTGATATAATGCTCGGCGGTAATGCCGAGTTCTTGGCAAAGGCGGAGCTCAGAAAGCTTGAGTATACAGAAGAGGCAATCTACGACATCACCGGCTTCACCGACACCGACGACGAGAGAATCATTGAGGGCAGAAAGCTCTATCACGAGACCTACGACAAATTTGCCGCAGAAATTAAAGAAAAGGCGAAAGAGGTCAAGGCGGCAGGAGGGCTCTTCATCATCGGCACTGAGCGTCATGAGTCGAGACGAATCGACAACCAGCTCCGTGGACGTTCCGGTCGTCAGGGAGACGAGGGCGAAAGCCGCTTCTATCTCTCGCTCGAGGACGACCTTATGCGCCTCTTCGGCGGCGACAGGATAACATCAATGATGAATTCACTCAACGTCGACGAGAACATGCCTATCGAGTCGAAGATGCTTTCAAACACAATAGAGTCCGCCCAGAAGAAGGTTGAGGGACGTAACTTCAACATCCGTAAGAACGTCCTCAACTACGACGACGTAATGAACCAGCAGCGTGAAATTATCTACGGTCAGCGTTCGCAGGTTCTTGAGGGCGAGGACATCCACGCTAACATCCAGAAGATGATAAGGGATTTCGTCACAAACAGCGTAAACACCTATCTAAGCGGCGAGGAGCAGGAGAACTGGAACTTCGCAGGGCTCAGAGAGCACTTCGCCGGGCTCTTCACAATTCCGAACGACTTCAATTACACTGTTCAGGAGCTTTCCGACCTCACCCGTGAAAAGGTTTCTGAAGAGGTCACCGAGGTGGCACTCAAAGCCTATGACGACAAGGAGGTTGAACTCGGCACTGAGATCTTAAGAGAGTGCGAGAGAGTTGCGCTTCTTAAGGTTGTAGACACGAAGTGGATGCAGCACATCGACGACATGGACGAACTCAAGAAAGGAATTGCGCTCCGCTCCTACGGCAGCCACGACCCTGTTGTTGCATACCGTATGGAAGGCTTTGACATGTTCGACGCCATGATTGAGTCCATCTGTGAGGATACAGTAAGAATCCTCTATCACACTCACTTAAAGAAAGACGCCCCCATCAAGCGTGAGCAGGTCCTGAAAGCCGACCCCACCGGCGGCTCTTCCGACGGCTCCGTCTCCGCCACCCGCAAAACAGGCAAAAAAATAGGTCGCAACGACCCCTGCCCCTGCGGAAGTGGGAAGAAGTATAAGAAGTGCTGCGGGAGGGATTTGTAACCTCTACAGATGTCGGTTACGGCGACTGGTGTCGCCTCCACCGACGCCGCTCCCTTTGGTCGCAGCACCCCTCAGTCAGCTTCGCTGACAGCTCCCCTTAACAGGGGAGCCATAAGTGCGAGAGGATAACTTTTAAGGAGTAGATAACATGAAGACTACAGAAATGAAGACTATGTCCATCAGTGAATTCCAGAACCCTGAGAGGGTTTCGGAAATGTGCAAAGAAAGCGATGTTCCATTTCTCGTCAAGAGCGATGATGGAAATGATATGGTTATCATGAGCATCGATTTGATTAAGGACACTTACTTTGAACACGAAATTGCAGTACTTATCAACGAAGCGGTGGAAGATGAAGAAAGTGGCGTTCCTTTCGTAGACGGTGATGAGTTTTTTGCCGAAATGAGAAATAAGTATGGTAATTTAGAAAATCACAGCGTGAAATAGCGCAATTATGGCTCCCCTGTTAAGGGGAGCTGTCAGCGAAGCTGACTGAGGGGTGCGCCGACCAAAGGGAGGCGCATCGCCGCAAAGCGGCGACAATTTTGTTGTACATATTACAAATTAAAAAGGAGCACTTTTATGCACACCGCTTTCCACCCTGCCAACATCCTTCTTCCAAATGATAATACCGATATGACAAAATGGTCTGTTGTCGCATGCGACCAGTTTACCGGCGAGCCGGGGTACTGGGCGAAGACCGAAAGTATTGTCGGGGACTGCCCGTCGACCTTGAGGCTTGTTCTGCCGGAGATTTATCTTGGGAAAGAGGATACGGAAACCCGCATCTCCGAAATCAACCGGAATATCGAAAGCTATCTTGGCTCGGGAGTTTTCAGGGAATATAAAAACTCAATGATTTATGTCCGCAGAATTCAGTCTGACGGGAAGCTCAGGGAGGGGATTGTCGGGGCGGTCGACCTTGAGGAGTATGACTACCATCCCGGATCAGCCTCCCAGATTCGGGCGACTGAGGCTACGGTGGCGGAGAGAATTCCCCCGAGGCTCAGAATCCGTGAGAATGCCAAGATTGAGCTTCCGCATATAATGATTCTGATTGATGACCCGGAGAAGACGGTCATCGAGCCGCTTTCGGGGAGGATTTCTGAGCTCACCGAACTCTATGATTTCGACCTCATGCAGGGCGGAGGCAGCATTTCGGGGTATCTTCTTTCGGACAGTGAGATTTCGGCGGTGGATAACGCCCTCGGAGATCTCCGGAAAAAGTGCGAGCTCCTTTTTGCAATGGGCGACGGAAACCATTCTTTGGCGACCGCAAAGGAGCATTACGAAAGACTAAAGCGTGAGAATCCGGGAGCTGACATGACAAGCCATCCTGCCCGCTATGCCCTCTGCGAGATTGTCAATCTCCATTCGGAAGCCCTTGAATTCGAGGCGATTCACCGTATTGTTACGGGAGTTGACCCGGGGCAGCTTCTTTCGGAAATGTCAGAAAAGCTCGGCATAGCTGACAGCGGCGACGGTCAGAAGCTTACTGTCGTCACCAGAGGCAAGGAGAAGACCCTCACCATCCACAATCCGCTTTCAAAGCTTGCAGTCGGAAGTTTGCAGATGTTTTTGGACGAATATCTCAAAACTCACGGCGGCGAAATTGACTATATCCACGGCGAGGATGTCCTTAAGAATCTTGCAAAGGAAGAGAACTCCGTCGGATTTATTTTAGAGCCGATGGATAAGAGTGATCTCTTCCCCGCCGTCATCCAAGACGGCGCACTCCCCAGAAAGACCTTCTCGATGGGGCATGCAGAGGATAAGAGGTATTATTTGGAGGGGAGACCCCTACACTGACACCTGCAGAAAGGCACATATGATATACACAGTCACAACCCCTATTTATATTGTCTTTTTCGCCACCGACCTGAAAACGGGGCGGTTTATCCGCACAATGACCCGGCATCGGTTCAATCATGCGGCAATTTCCTTGGACGGGATGAAGACGTTCTATTCCTTTTCCCGGCTCTACATAGACCACCCGATGATTGGCGGGCTGGTGTGCGAGTCGCCGAAAAGGTACCTGATGACCGGAAGAACGGTTCTTCGGGCATACAGAATCGACGTCGACCTCGAGACCTATGGGCTCATAAAGTCGCATATTGAGGAGATGCTCGCCTCGAGGGACGACTATGTCTATAACTTCATCTCCTGCGGGACGTATATGCTCGGCAGGCGTTTTCGGCGAAAGAGGGCTTTCACCTGCGTCGAATTTGTGAGGGATACCCTCGTCTGCGGCGGAGTTCTGTTTGAGGACGCCAAGCGGCGTGTGGGGGTTGATTCTCTCGAGGAGGAGCTTTCCGCCTGCGGCTATGAAATGCGTGAGGGAACAGCTGTTGAGCTCTTAAAGCGCACCCCATGGGGCGACGACCCCTATCTCGACGACTGCGGCGGCAGAATCGCCGTCATAAGAGAAGCTAGTAGGCGGCTTTATAGGATGGTGAGGTATTAGAATTGTTGAGGGAATTAGCTTTGCTAATTTCCTCAACAAATTTTTTAATTTTCCTCTTGACAACTCATCACCCCTATGCTATACTCTTAAATGACAAAGAAAGTTGTCAAATTGACAAGTGGTTTTGTCAAAGGAGGACGGCTTATGCCAACACTTAAAAATCATCTTAAGGAGCGTAGGGCGGCTCTCGGGGTCAACCAGCAGGAGATGGGGAGGCTTTGCGGCGTGTCGAGGCAGACCATCAGCCTCATCGAGCGTGGCGACTATTCGCCCTCGGTTACGCTTGCTCTGACCATCGCCAAGGTCTGCGGCGTCTCCGTCGATGAAATATTTTATTTGCAGGAGGATTCAGAAAGTGGAAAATAATGAAATCAAAAAGGAAAACAAGAAAGCTCTGCCGCTCTTTATTGCGGTGATAGTCATATCGGCGGTGGTCGGGTTCGTTCTCGGCTTCGTGTCGGTATTTGTGGAGCATACGGACGCTTTTGCAGAAATCGGCGCATTTTTCGGAAAATATGTCGCACCCTGCCTGATGGTGGCGGTTGCAGTAGTCGTTCCGGTTCTCAGCGTTCCCAAGTATTCGAAAGCTAAGAAAATTCTTGCCGGTTGGGACGGCGAGGACGAGGAGGTATATGAAAAGGCAGACTCGAAGCTCTCGGCGGTTATCCAGACAACAAGCGTCGCACTTATAATCTCCTATTTCCTGCTTGCGGCTTCCTATTCTGGCGGGTCGGAGAATGTCAGCGTCTTCACGGCAATTGCAATCATCGGGTTTGTCGCTGTCATGGTCGAAGCAATTCTTTTCCAGCAGAAAGCGGTCGATGCGGTCAAGTCCACGAACCCCGAGAAAAAGGGCTCTGTCTACGACATGAGATTCCAGAAAAAGTGGCTTGAGAGCTGCGACGAGGCGGAAAAAGCGATGATAGGTCAGTGCGCCTACAAGGCATATCAGACAACCAACACCACCTGCGCCATCCTCGCCGTAATCTTGGCACTCTCGGCAATTATTTTCGGCACGGGCTTCATTCCATCCCTCGCCGTCTGCATAATCTGGCTCGCAAACACCTCGGCGTATATGAAAGAGGCGAAGAAAGTGGGGAAAGTGGGGGTTCTTTAAAATGTACAATGTACAATGTACAATGTACGTGTACAATGTACGTGTACAATGTACGTGTACATGTACAATGAAATATTGCAGGAAAGGAAATCAATATGAAATCTCAAAATTTCGAAAGAACCCTACCCGAAGACTCTCATGCAGGATACGGGACCGAGGCAGACGTTTTATATTCCGGAATGAGATTTCCCTTAAAAAGCCATTGACAAATCCCTTGCTATTGGGTATAATATAAGTGAACCTGAGTGTTTAATGTTTGTTGGTACTCGATACCCAACTGAAATAAGGTCGAGCGCAAATGTGTACCGGTACTCGATATTCCGGTATAAACAAGGTCGAGTTCAAATTTTTCGGCTGTTGGACTTTTCCGACAGCCGTTTATTTTTCGGAGGGCATCATGCAAAAAATCGCAAGCTTTCAGGTCGATCACCGGAAATTCGGGGTTGGGCTTTATATTTCACGGGTTGATGGGGACATCATAACCTATGATCTTCGGATGGTCAAGCCGAATGGCGGGACTTACGTCTCAAATCCGTCACTTCACACCATTGAGCATTTGGTCGCCACATATGCCCGGTCTTCATTCATGGGCGACAAGGTCATCTATGCAGGACCGATGGGCTGCAGAACGGGGTTCTATCTTCTCCTCCGTGACGACGACAAGGAGGCGGCGATAAGGCTTGTCAGAGAATGTCTCGAATTCGTCAGAGATTTTGAGGGAGAAATCCCGGGAGCTACCGAACCGGAGTGCGGAAACTATCTTGAGCACGACCTCGAATCCGCCAAAAAGGACGTCCTGCCGCTGCTTGAGAGGCTTCGGGAGTATACTGTCGGGGATCTCAGGTATCCGCAATAATTAAAAAATCGCTATTGACAAGATAGCGATTGTGAGTTATAATAGATGACAGAGAAGCGGAACTGGCTCCAACGGTTCCGTGTCGACCCCAAAATGTGCGGATGAGAATCCTGCACTAAAGATGGAAAGTGACCGTCCCTGTTTTTGCTAAGCTGCTGGGCGGTTATTCTTTTTTATTGCCATCTGACCAGATGTCATACAGCTTGAAAATAACCGTAAATATAAAACTGAGAAGTAATAAAACTTCGGAAGTTGTCATATTTATCGACTCTCCTTGTTTTATGTAATCTCTGCAGAGCAGAAACTACCGGAGCAGTTAACTACTCCGCAGGAAAGGGTCGACCATATTGAGCCGCAAGCATGTATACCTACTTTTGACTCTCACTTCTCTGTCACTGTAATTGTACATCATAATTCAGCATTTGTCAATAATTTTGTTCGCTGTTTTAAGCAAGAGTTGCGTTGCGCACAGGAACGGTCTGATAATATCCGCCCCTACTTGACTTTTCTTAAAAATCGGCTATAATATAAAGGCGGGGCTTAGTATGCCCGAAAATTATGAGAGGAAGGAATCATCATGGACAAAAAACCGTATCTTATTACCACCGCTATTGCCTATACATCCAAGAAGCCGCACATCGGCAACACCTATGATGCAGTATGCGCTGATGCTCTGGCGAGGTTCAGGCGAATGCAGGGATATGACGTTTTCTTCCTTACCGGAACAGACGAACACGGTCAGAAGATTGAACAGCAGGCTATTGCCGCCGGAATCACTCCGAAAGAGCATGTAGACAAGGTTGCCGGTGAGGTAAAGGAAATCTACGACATGCTGGGAATCTCCTATAACCGTTTTATAAGAACGACAGATCCCGACCACGAAAGAAACGTCCAGAAGATATTCAAGAAGCTTTACGATCAGGGCGACATCTATAAGAGCGAGTATGAGGGCTGGTACTGCGTCACCTGCGAGAGCTTCTACACCGAAACTCAGCTTCATGACGGAAAGTGCCCCGACTGCGGCGGCGAGGTCAAAAAGACTAAGGAAGAAGCCTATTTCTTGAGGCTTTCTAAGTATCAGAAGCAGCTTGAAGACCTGTTTGAGCAGAACCCCGAATTCATCCAGCCTGTATCGAGGCGCAAGGAAATGGTCAACAATTTCCTCAAGCCCGGACTTCAGGACCTGTGCGTCACCCGCTCCTCTTTCAAGTGGGGAATCCCGGTCGATTTTGACCCGAAGCATGTCGTCTATGTCTGGATCGATGCGCTCACTAACTATATTTCGGGACTCGGCTACGACGTCGACAACCCGAGCGAGGATTATAAGAAATACTGGCAGAACTGCACCCATGTTATCGGAAAGGATATTTTAAGATTCCATTCCATCTACTGGATTGCGGAGCTGATGGCTCTCGGTGCAACCCTCCCGAAGCAGATTTTTGCCCATCCTTGGCTTCTCTTTGGGACTGACAAGATGTCTAAATCCAAGGGCAACGTCATCTATGCCGACGACCTTGTGAACCGCTTCGGAGTTGATGCGACGAGGTACTACCTCTTAAGCGAGATGCCTTTCACCGCCGACGGCTCAATCTACTATGAGAACGTTATCGAGAGATACAACACCGACCTTGCAAACAACATCGGAAACCTTGTAAACCGCACCGTCACGATGGTGAATAAGTACTTTGACGGCGAAGTCGTCGCTCCTCACGACAAGACTGAGAACGATTTCGACCTTGAAGCATGTGCAGTTCAGGCGAAGAAGAACATGGAGGAGCACTTTGAGTCGTTCCACCTTGCAGACGCTTCCGCCGACCTCATCACACTTGCACGCCGTGCAAACAAATATATCGACGAGAACGAGCCTTGGAAGCTTGCAAAGACTGACGAAGGGAAATCGAGGCTCGAGACGGTTCTTTACGAACTCATCGAGACTATCCGGTTCATCGGCGTTCTTGCCGCTCCGTTCATGCCGGGAACTTCTGAGAAGATCCTCTCCCAGATCAATACCGACGTTAACAGCTTGGATTCGCTCGACAGCTTCGGCGGATATGCTCCGGGAAGCAAGGTAGGTCAGGCAGTGCCGTTATTTGCGAGAATCGACTCTGAAAAGGTGCTGAAAGAACTGAACGAAGAGCGTGAAAAGCTTCAGGCGGAGCTTTCTCACAAAGAAGAGCCGGAAGAGCCTGAAAAGATAGAATTAGCCCCCGAAATCACCATAGACGACTTCATGAAGACGGAGCTAAGAGCCGCAAAGGTCAAGGACTGCGTCAAGCTTGAGAAGTCAAATAAGCTTTTGAAGCTCACTCTCGATGATGGCATGGACGGAAGACAGGTTGTTTCCGGAATCGCCAAGTGGTACAAGCCGGAGGACCTCATCGGAAAGACCATCGTTGTCGTCGCCAACCTGAAGCCCGCAAAGCTCTGCGGAGAATTGAGTCAGGGTATGATAGTCTGCGCCGAGATGCCCGACGGCACGGCGAAGGTCACATTCCTTGATGACTCTGTTCCTGCAGGAGCAAAGCTGAGATAAAAATTAAGGCGGGGCATGCTCCCCGCCCGTAAATCTGTCCGTAGCTCAGTGGATAGAGCAATACGCTCCGACCGTATGTGCGCAGGTTCAATTCCTGTCGGACAGACCAATGAAAAAGCCGCCAAAAGGCGGCTTTTTGTGCTCACCCCTACGGGGTTCGCACACCCCTCAGTCAGCCTGACGGCTGACAGCTCCCCTTAACAGGGGAGCCAATAAGTTTGCGTGCGAACTTATGCTCTCGAAGTTTTGAGGAATTTCTTAAGCCTCCCCTGTCAAGGGGGAGGGGGACCGCCGGCGAAGCCGGTGGTGGAGGGGTGCGCCGACCAAAGGGAGGCGCATCTGTGGCTCTGCAGACACCCGGTTTCGGGCGGATAATATCCGCCCCTACAAACAAAACCGCCCGACCGTTTCAAGTCGGGCGATTATTATACTGCAACCAATTACTTGATCTCAACAGTAGCTCCTGCTTCTTCGAGCTTAGCCTTGAGTTCGTCAGCCTCTGCCTTGGAAACGCCTTCCTTGACGTTCTTCGGTGCGCCCTCAACGAATTCCTTGGATTCCTTAAGACCCAAGCCAAGGATGTCCTTGACAGCCTTGATAACGGGCATCTTGGAGTCGCCGAAGGAAGCGAGGACAACGGTGAATTCAGTCTGCTCTGCGGGAGCAGCAGCAGCTCCGCCAGCAGCGGGTGCAGCAGCAACGGCAGCGGTAACGCCGAATTCTTCCTGAATTGCGTCAATGAGTTCCTTGAGTTCCAATACGGAAAGACCCTTGACGTCTTCTACAAACTTTAAAATTTTCTCTGAAGCCATTTTAGTAAATCTCCTTTAAATGTAATAGTTAAAATTGTTTGTTGGAACGGTGAAGCAGGGCTTATGCCGCTTCTCCCTCTTCCTGCTTGTCTGCCAGAGCCTGAAGTGTTGCTGCAAGCTTCTGCATGGGACCCTGAAGCGAGCCAACCAGCATCGAAAGAAGAACTTCCTTTGAGGGAATCTTCGAAAGAGCCATGACTCCGTCAGCGTCGTAGATCTCGTCGTCGATGAAGCCAGCCTTGAGCTTGAAGCTCTCGTGCTCCTCAGCATACTTGCCGAGGATTCTTGCAGCAGCTGTCTCGTCGTCAGGGGAAACTGCAAGTGCTGTAGTTCCCGAAAGAACGTCGGTAAGAGCGTCGTAGCCGCAGTCCTGCATAGCGAATCTGAGAAGAGTGTTCTTCTCAACGGTATACCTGACTCCCGCTTCACGGAGCTCCTTACGAAGCTTGGTGTCCTCCTCAACGGTGATGCCGCTGTAGCTTACGAGTACACCAGACTTTGAGCTCTTGAGGAGCTCGCTGATCTCAGCTACCTTAGCCTTCTTCTCGTTGAGAACGTTAACGTTGGGCATTATTTTCACCTCTTTATAAGTTTAGTGTTTGCCCCATTTCGTATAGAAAAGTCCTTTCCCCGACAAAGCGAGAAAAGGACGTAATGATTATGAATCAAATACTCTTTTCCTCGGCAGGAATTACATCTCTTTCAGAGAAAACCGGCTGTCTTTAGAAACGAAGCATATTATTTATACCATATCGAAACTCTTTTGTCAAGAGGGCGATGGGATATTTTTCGCCACGTCAGTGGCATGAAGTTTGCCTGACGGCAAACTTGCTATTTCAGGCTTCGCCTGAAATAGCACCCCTCCACCACCGACTTCGTCGGCGGTCCCGAGTTCGCTTACGAACTCGTCTCCCCATTGTCAGGGGAGGCTTTAACTGCCTCAGGCAAGAACCTGTGAGAGGAGCTGTCAGCGAAGCTGACTGAGGGGTGCGACCCCGCAGGGGTCGCTCGGCGAAGACGACGAAGTCGTCGTAGCCGACTAATCAAACCCCGTATTTCGCCGTATTGACCTTAACGCCAACACCCATAGTAGACGAAACTACTACGCTCTTGAGGTACTGACCCTTGGCGGCGGCGGGCTTTGCCTTGACTACTGCTTCGAGGAGGGTCTCGAAGTTCTCAGCAAGCTTCTCTTCACCGAATGAAGCCTTGCCTATCGGGCAGTGGATGATGTTGGTCTTGTCGAGACGGTATTCAATCTTACCAGCCTTAGCCTCAGAAACTGCCTTTGCAACGTCGGGGGAAACTGTTCCCGACTTCGGGTTAGGCATGAGTCCCTTAGGACCTAAAATCTTACCAAGGCGTCCCACAACGCCCATCATGTCGGGAGAAGCGATGACGATGTCGAAATCGAACCAGTTCTCTTTCATGATCTTGTCGACATACTCGATGCCACCGACATAGTCGGCACCTGCTGCCTTAGCTGCCTCGTACTTGTCCTCCTTGCAGAAAACAAGAGCTCTGACGGTCTTACCAGTTCCGTGAGGGAGGATAACCGCACCTCTTACCTGCTGGTCAGCGTGACGGGAGTCAACGCCAAGGCGGATGTGTACTTCAATTGTCTCGTCAAACTTGGCTTTTGCGTTTGCACTTGAAAGCGCAACTGCCTCCTTGACGTCATAAAGCTTTGATTTGTCTATTGTCTTTAACGAATCGACGTATTTCTTTCCGTGTTTCATGTAAATTTACTCCTTTATATAGTTATGTGGTGATACCTAAACTGCTCTGCAGTTTAGCTAGCGGAAAAGGGTAATTCCTCCCACTTATTTTTAGCTCGTTCAAACTGTTTTCATCGCTGGAAGTTCGATGAAATCGAACTTCCGTAGTCAGCGACTTTAGTCGCTTACTACTACTCCCATCGAGCGGGCAGTACCAGCTATCATGCTCATTGCGGCTTCGACGGAAGCGGCGTTGAGGTCGGGCATCTTCTGCTCGGCGATGGCTCTTACCTGATCCTTGGTGATGGTTGCAACCTTGGTCTTGTTAGGTGTACCGGAAGCGGTTTCGATTCCGCAAGCCTTCTTTATGAGAACAGCTGCCGGCGGAGTCTTTGTGATGAATGTGAACGAACGGTCGGAGTAAACGGTGATGACAACCGGGATGATAAGACCCATGTCGTTCTTGGTTCTTTCGTTGAAGTCCTTGGTGAACGCCATGATGTTTACGCCGTGCTGACCGAGCGCAGGACCAACCGGCGGTGCAGGGGTTGCCTTGCCGGCGGGAATCTGAAGCTTGATAATTCCTGTAACTTTCTGTGCCATAATAATTTCCTCCAATTTTGTGGTGATAGACGGGACGGTTTCGTTGCGATTACTCCGTCTTTGCGGGTTCGCTCCGACTGCACATCACGCACCCCGTCTATTAGGCGAGCAGTTTTTCCGCTCTCCCACTGAATTTTCTGTTTAATCCTCAAGTTTTTTGAGCTGAGAGATTGCGATGGTTGCCGGTGTCTCACGACCGAACATCGAAACAACGATGTCAGCAGTCTGATCGTCCATGTTGATGGACGTAACCGAGCCGAGCCATCCGTTGAAAGGACCGCCTGTAACGGCGATTGTGTCGCCGACCCTGAAGCCGACCGACGCCTCGGAGACTTTTACGAAATCAACGCCCAAAGCCGCCACCTCTTTATCTGTGAGCGGAACCGGCTTCGACCCGGGACCAACAAAGCCCGTGACGCCTCTGGTGTTTCTGACGATATACCATGTGTCGTCGGTCATCACCATTTTAATAAGGACGTAGCTCGGGAAGAGCTTGTTGTCTTCCTTTTTGCGCTTTCTGCCCTCTTCCTCGGCTGGGACTTCCGTCTCCTCAGTCTTTTCAAGCGGAATTCTGACCTCTTGGATCATGTCCTGAAGTCTGCGGTTCTCAACTACCTTTTCAATATTCTGCTTAACCTTGTTCTCATAGCCCGAATAGGTGTGAGCAACATACCATCTCGCCTGAGCGTTATCTTCCATTACTAATCTCCTTTGATTCTGAGAATCTCATTATCAGCCTGAAACAAGCTGCAAAAGAAGTCCGAATATCGAGTCGACTGCGAAAAGCGCAACGCTTGAGATAGCGCACACTACGAGAACGACTCCGGTATTGTTCAAGACCTGCTTTTTCGAGGGCCATACGACCTTTTTGACCTCAGAAATAAGGTCACGGACGAACTTGACAATACGATTTGGCTTCTTGGCTTTCTTCTTAGGCTTCTTTTCGACCTTTACTTTTTCGTCTGCCATGCCGGTCCTCCTTACTTGGTTTCTCTGTGAAGAGTGTGCTTCCTGCAGTGCTTGCAATACTTGTTCATTTCAAGTCTGTCGGGATCATTCTTCTTGTTTTTCTTTGTGGTGTAGTTTCTCTGCTTGCATTCAGTGCAGGCAAGAATTACATTGTTCCTCATTTCGGCACCTCCTGAAGAATTTTTCCTGCGGAATCGCAGGTGTTTGCCTCCCTCTGTCTGCGGGAAGTCAAGCGCATTTTCGCACCAAAAAAAGACCCCGCAAAGAGGTGAGACTATAATAACATAGATTACAAGGGTTGTCAAGCTTTTTTTGCGAAAAAATCCGTCCGAAGACAGATTTTTCTTTTTAAAGATCAAATTGTGTTGACAAAAACCATAAAAAATAACCGCCCGGTAACTACTTAAAAACAGGAACGGTCACTTTCCACCCCTAATACGGACTTGCATCCGTACACGTGAGGTTGACTCGGAACTGTTAGCGGCAGTTCCGCTTCTCTGTCATCTATTATAACCCATTCCTGCCGTTTTGTCAACGGCTATTTTTATTTTTCGAAGAGATTTTCATAAAATCAAAATTCCCTCTTGACAACCGGCATGCAATGGTATATAATAGTGCCTGTAAAGTTTTGAGGCTTTACTCGTGACACAAGATTTAGTATTGATTTTGAAAAAGGACGGGTGATATTGTGGCTAAGGATCTTATGTACTCAACGCTTTTGGATATTTACGGCGGCATGCTTACCGAAAAACAGCGTGAGATGATGGAGCTTTACTACAACGACGACCTGTCTTTGTCCGAGATAGCCGACAACTGCGGCATCTCCCGCCAAGGCGTCCGTGACGCCATCAAGCGTGGCGAGGAGTCCCTTAATGAGCTCGAAGAAAAGGTCGGCGTCACAAGATTGATGAAAGAATACGAGGAAAAGCTCACTTTCGTCACCGCCCAGTGCGATGAAATCATCAAGGACTGCAGGACATACACGACGACCAAGAGCGTGATTGAGAAGCTGGAAAGGGTAAAAGCTATTATTAATTCGTAATTGTCGGCTGCTACGACTGGCGTCGTCTCCGCCGAGTGCCTCCCTCCGGTCGGCACACCCCTCTGGCACTTCGTGCCACCTCCCCTTGTCAGGGGAGGCAATAGCATCCTGAAACAGGAACTTTTGAGAGGAGCAGTTATGGCTCCCCTGTCAAGGGGAGCTGTCAGCCAGAGGCTGACTGAGGGGTGCTATTTTTGCCGGAGGCAAAAATAGCCGACTTGGCGAAGCCAAGTCGCCATTGCAAGCTAATGAGAGGGTTCAATACATGGCATTTGAAGGTTTGAGCGAGAAGCTCAGTGGCGTTTTTAAACGCTTGAAGTCGCATGGGCGGCTTACCGAGGCGGACGTTAAGGTCGCCATGAAAGAAATACGCATGGCTCTTCTGGAAGCCGATGTCAGCTACAAGGTCGTAAAGGACTTTGTCGCAAAGGTCTCCGAGAGATGCGTTGGTGTTGAGGTTTTGGAGAGCTTAACTCCCGCTCAGCAGGTTATAAAGATAGTAAATGAGGAGCTCATCGCTCTGATGGGTAACTCCAATTCAAAGATAAACTTTCCGTCAAAGCCCCCGTGCGTCATCATGATGTGCGGTCTACAGGGCTCAGGTAAGACAACACATTCGGCGAAGCTGGCGAAGTACTTCAAGGGGATGGATAAGCGTCCTATCTTGGTCGCCTGCGACATCTACCGCCCTGCCGCTATCGAGCAGCTAAAGATTGTCGGAGAGCAGGCTGGCGTCCCGGTCTTTGAAGAGGGTCAGATTGATCCAAGAAAGATCGTAAAAGACGCTCTTTCTCACGCCAAAGACCACGGCAACGACATCGTCATCATCGATACTGCAGGACGCCTGCAGATTGACGAGGAGCTCATGGATGAGCTTGGGGACCTGAAAGAGATCGCCCAGCCGAACGAGATAATCCTCGTTGTCGACGCAATGACCGGTCAGGAAGCGGTGAACGTTGCGAAGAGCTTCGACGAAAAGCTCTCTATAGATAGTGTAATCTTAACGAAGCTTGACTCTGATACCCGTGGTGGTGCTGCGCTGTCAGTCTTGGCGGCGACAGGAAAGCCGATAAAGTTCATCGGAACTGGCGAAAAGCTTGACGAGTTCGAGCCCTTCCACCCGGAGCGTATGGCTTCAAGAATCCTTGGAATGGGCGACGTCATGTCCCTTATTGAAAAAGCCCAGAACGCCGTCGACGAGAAAGAGGCTGAAAAGCTTGCCGACAAGATGGCTGAGGGCAAGTTCGACATGAACGACCTATTGGATCAGATGCGGCAGATTGAGAGCATGGGCTCGCTCAAGTCAATTCTTCAGATGATGCCCGGCGGAAACAAGATCGACGAAAGCCAGATTGACGAGAAGCAGATTCCAAGGACCGAAGCGATGATTCTCTCTATGACCCCCGAGGAGCGTGCGAAGCCGTCCATCATAAATCCGAAGCGGAAGCGCAGAATTGCCGCAGGAAGCGGCACAAGGGTCGAGGACGTCAACAGGCTCTTAAAGCAGTACGAGCAGATGAAAGACATGATGAAACGTTTCGGTCTCACCGGCTCAGGCAGGAACGGCAAAGGCAAGCGTAAGAAGATGCCGAAGCTCCCGCCGGAGATGCGAGAATTTATGAAGTAAGCGCACTACGTGCGCTGCGCCGACTCAGTCGGCGCACCCCTCAGTCAGCCCTGCGGGCTGCCAGCTCCCCTTTCAGGGGAGCCGATAAGTTCGCTTTGCGAACTTAGAAAGAACGATAAAGCGTTCTTTCTCTTGTTCTCTCGAAGTTTTGAGGAATTTCTTAAGCCTCCCCTGAAAGGGGAGGGGGACCGGCGAAGCCGGTGGAGGGGTGTGCGAGCCGCAGGCGAGCACCGTCGGCGAAGCCGACATCTACAAATTAACCTACAACCACATTAAATAAAAAATCCAACCATGGAGGTGAAAATATATGGCAGTAAAAATCAGACTCAGAAGAATCGGTGCTAAGAAAGATCCTTTCTACAGGGTTGTTGTCGCTGATTCGAGATACCCTCGTGACGGCAGATTCATCGAGGAGCTCGGGTATTACGATCCTACTGTTGAGCCGTCCGTTCTCAAGGTAGACGGCGAAAAGGCTAAGAAGTGGATTGCTACCGGTGCTCAGCCTACCGATACCGTCAAGGCTCTTTTCAAGAAGAACGGTATCATCTGACAAAGTAGTATAACCGGCAAATCGGCGAAGCTGGTCATCACCCACCATTCGCCGAAGCCGGAAAAGGCTACAGAGCTTTGCGGTTTGCGCAACGCTGGGAGGCTTTCTTGGAGTCTCCGGGAACACCACAAAATACAGTTTCGGGTGAGGTTTAATGCAGAAAAGGAGATTCAAATGGAATTACTGCTCAAAACAATCGCGGCTGAGCTTGTCGAGGACAAGGACGCTATTGAAGTGACCTGTGACGAGCCGAATGAGGACGGAATTGTCGTCTATCATCTGCATGTCGCTCAGGATGACATGGGTAGAATCATCGGCAAAAAGGGAAGAATAGCCAAGGCTATCCGCACCCTCATGCGTGCAGGTGCTGCCAAGGTCAACCAGAAGGTCATGGTCGAAATAGAATAATCAGCCGATAGGTGGTTCGGAAGCCCGGGATAAGCTCGGGTATCTGTACTGACCTTTCAGGAAGCAGCCTGTCACTTTCGCAGTTACGCCGGGAGTTGAGGGCTGTTTTGATTGAACGGGATATATGTTTATATCTTAGCAAAGCTAAGAAGCAAAGACAAAAACGAATGAAATAGTGAAATCAGAAAGGAAACACTGTATGGAAAAATATCTCGAAGTAGGCAAAATCGTCACCACACATGGTGTCAAAGGGGACGTCAAGGTCATTCCGTGGTGCGACACTGCCAATTTCATATGCGATTTTGAAACGCTCTACACAAAAAACGGCGAACGCTCATTCCATGTCACAAGGGCAAGAGTCCTTGGAAGCATGGCAATTCTTCGGTTTGAGGGAATCGACAACCCGAACAAGGCGGAGGAGCTCCGGCAGACGGTTTTATATATCAACCGTGACGATGCCAAGCTCCCCGAGGGTTCATATTTCGTGGCGGATTTAATCGGTCTGAGCGTTTACGACGAAGAGGACAAGCTCTATGGCAAGATCAAGGACGTCCTCAAGACCGGCGCAAACGACGTTTACGAAATCATTTCAGACGAAAACAAGCTCTATTACATACCTGCAATCCCGGATGTTGTTCTTAAAACCGACATTGAGGGCGGCAGGATGACCATTCACCCGATGGAGGGTCTTTTCGATGCGAATTGACATCGCAACCTTATTCCCCGAGCTCTGCGAAACATGGCTCGGGGCTTCCATAGTAGGACGTGCAAGGGAGGCAGGGGTCTTCGAGCTCCACTGCCACCAGATAAGAGACTACGCCGAGGGTCGTCACCAGAGGGTTGACGACACCCCCTACAGCGAGCGTCAGGGGATGCTCATGATGGCTGAGCCTATTTATCAGTGCTACAAAGCCGTCGCCGGCGACCGAAAGCCCTATGTTGTATTCATGTCCCCGAAAGGGAAGATTTTAAATCAGGCAAAGTGCCTTGAGCTTTCGAAAAAATCCGACCTCTTCATCCTCTGCGGGCACTATGAGGGAGTTGACCAGAGGGTCATAGACAAAATTGTCGACGAGGAAATTTCAATCGGCGACTATGTCCTCACCGGCGGCGAGCTTCCGGCGGTAGTCCTTGTCGACGGCATCGCCAGAATGCTTGACGGCACTCTCGGCAAAGACGTCTCCCACGAGGACGAAAGCCTCTTTGACGGGTTACTCGAGTACCCCCAGTACACCCGCCCCGAGGTCTGGGAGGGAATGGCAGTCCCGGAGGTACTCCTCAGCGGACACCGTGAAAACGTCCTCAAGTGGCGCAGGTACAAAAAGCTTGAAGAAACCTACAAAAAACGCCCCGATCTCTTGGAAAGAGCGGAGCTTGATGATGTAGATAAGGCGAATCTGTCGGAAATCACGGCTATTCTGGATGAGAATCCGAAATGGTTACGCTGAGATTTCAAAAAATCTGTTGACAAAACGTCATTTGTGAGTTATAATAGATGACAGAGAAGCGGAACTGGTGAGAACAGTTCCGGATCGACCTCATATGTGTGGATAAGAATCCTACACTGCGGGTGAAAATTGACCGTCCCTGCTCGTGTTAAGTTACCGGGCGGTTATTTTTTTTGCCATCTGACCAAACGTCAAAGAGCTTGAAAACAACCGTAAATATTAAACTGAGAAGTAGTAAAACTTCAGAAGTTGTCATATTTATCGACTCTCCTTATTTTATGTAATCTCTGCAGAGCAGAAACTACCGGAGCAGTTAACTGCTCCGCAGGAAGAGGTCGACCATATTGAGCCATAAGTATGCATGCCTGCCTATAACTCTCACTTCTCTGTCGCTGTCATTATACATCATGAATTGATTTTTGTCAACCGATTTCTACAATAATTACGCATTACGCATTACGAATTACGAATTGGGCGAAGCCGTCGGTATCCTCCCCATAATTTCCACCGCCTGTGACGTCTGCCACATCTGGGCAGTCAGCATGACGGTGAAGCCTTCGCCGAAGTCGCAGGCGAAGTCGTTCGGGTTCTTTTTCGGGAGTCCGAAGCAGCTCATAACGTTCATTATTATGCCGCCGTGGGTCACTACGACGGCATTTTTGTAGCCGTTTTTCATGATGTCCTCGACAATAAACTGCATCCCCTCGACAGTTCTTGTAACCACCTGCCGCAGGCTCTCTCCGTTCGGAGGGGGATTGTCAAGCCCGCCTTTCAGAAACTGCTTGTAGTCATCACGGTTCATGAGGTCCACGGCACGCTTCCCCTCAAAATCTCCGAAATTCATCTCCCGGAACTCGGGAACAACCCTCGCATAGCCCTCCGGATAGAGACAGGCGGCGGTGGAGATGCAACGCTTGAGCGGGCTTACATAGACCTTGTCGGCAGGGGGATAGACCATCCTTTTACGCTTTTCAAGGAGCTCCCTGCGCCCTCTTTCGGAGATGGGGGACTCGGTTATGCCGACATATCTGCCCTCTTCGTTGGCAACCGTTATTCCGTGACGGATGAAATGTATTCTGTAGCCGACCATATTAAGCTTCCTTTCGTCATTATATACAAATTTTATATCGAAATTTTGGTGAAAAAGCCGATGGGAAAAGTACTTTACAATCTGTAAAATCGGGTGTATAATATTCCCTACGTTGATATTTTCGGGGGGCGATGTGATGAATTCCGATTTCGCCAGAATCATGGCACTTTTAAGAAAAGAAAAGAAGATTTCGCAGAAGAAAGCGGCTCAGGATCTTGGAATTTCCCAAGGTCTTCTTTCCCATTACGAAAAGGGCAAGCGTGAGTGCGGGCTCGACTTCCTCGTCAAAGCCGCCGACTACTATGGCGTTTCCTGCGATTATCTTTTAGGACGCTCCCCCGAGCCTCAGGGCAAGGTCATCTCCCTTGACGACCTCCCGGACGACGACCCGTCCAAGAAAGAGCGTGTCACCCCCGGAACGATGATGATAGCTTTCAACAAGAAGCTCATCGTGAATTCTCTTAACGTTCTCTTCTCGCTTCTTGGGAAGTTCCGCTCTGCGACGGTCATAAAAGAGGTTTCAAGCTATCTGATGCTCGCCGTCTACAAGGCTTTCAGATATGTCTACTCCGCAAATCCGAAAAACGACCAGAATTTCTTTATGATTGACCGCACTGTCGCCAAATCCGGCTGCGATGCCGCCATGAGCCTTGCCGAAGCGAAGCTCAATGCCGCTCTCAAAGGCGTAGTGACCACCGGCGAAGACGCCGTTTCGGAGGACTCCATCCCCGAAATCACAACGGCATCCCTGAGCGAAGAGTACCCGCAATACTACTCCTCCACCGTGAATCTCATCAAGAACAGCGAAGCGAGGATCAAGGAGATCAGCGAATAATATTATAGCACAAATTTATTGCGGAGGCAACCCCTCAGTCGCCCTACGGGCGCCAGCTCCCCTTTCAGGGGAGCCTATTTGTACCTAGCACAAACTTTTGATTAAGGCAGTTAAAGCCTCCCCTGAAAGGGGAGGGGGACCGCCGCACGAAGTGCGGTGGTGGAGGGGTGCGCGAGCCAAAGGCGAGCGCATTTGTGCATGATTTTACTATTGACAAACCAAAAAAATCGGCGTATAGTTATCTCCAAATATTTAACTCATTCTTTACTCAAAGGGGTGTTTGTTTTGGAGAAACTTAAAAATATCTGGCTCAGGTTTGTCGGATTCTGTCGGAATAATGGCGTGTCGCTTTCGGCAAAGGTATATTTTGTGGATGCCTTGGGCGCAATGGCTCAGGGGCTTTTCTGCTCGCTGCTGATCGGCACAATCTTAGACACCTTGGGCTCTCAGCTTAATATCGGCTTTCTGACGGCGACTGTGTTCACGCTTAATGACGTCGGGTATACCGTCGGAAAATGCTGTTCGCTGGTGGCTGGACCTGCGATGGCGGTCGCTATCGGAAACACTTTGAAAGCTCCGCCGCTCGTCATGTTCTCCCTCGTTCCTGTCGGGTTTGCGACCTATCAGATCGGAGGAGCAGGAGGACCGCTTGCGGTATTCGTCACAGCATGCATTGCCTGTGAAATCGGCAAGTTGGTATCCAAAAAGACAAGAGTCGACATACTCGTCACGCCTTTGGTGACGGTTCTTGCGGGAGTGGGACTTGCGGCACTCGTCGCCGCTCCGATAGGAACTGCGGCAAGCGCAGTCGGCAGGCTCATCGTCTGGGCAACAGAGCAGCAGCCGTTAGTAATGGGCATCATCATTTCGGTTGTAGTAGGCATCTGCCTGACCCTTCCCATCTCCTCTGCGGCAATCTGTGCGGCTTTGTCTCTGACCGGTCTTGCAGGAGGAGCGGCGGTTGCCGGGTGTTGTGCCAACATGGTAGGCTTTGCGGTGCTTTCATTTAAAGAGAACCGCTGGGGCGGACTTGTCAGCCAAGGACTCGGCACAAGCATGCTCCAGATGGGCAATATCATAAAGAATCCGAGAATATGGATTCCCCCGATAGTCGCCAGTGCGATAACCGGACCGATTGCCACTTGTGTCTTTGGCATGACGATGAACGGCGCACCGGTCAACAGCGGAATGGGCACATGCGGTCTCTGCGGGCTCATCGGCGTCTGGACCGGTTGGGTCTCCCCGAGCGACGCCGCAATTGCCAACGGTGCCGCCGCCATCACCCCCACAGCGTTCGACTGGATCGGGCTCTTCTTGGTCTGCATAATCCTCCCGGCGATAATCTGCTGGCTTCTTGGGATGCTTTTAAGGAGGATCGGGTGGATCAAAGAGGGGGATCTTAAGCTGGATTGACCCCTCCACAATCCACGCTCGCCCTGCTGGCTCGCAAACCCCACAGAGAACGCAAATAGGCTCCCCCTTTGGGGGAGCTGTCAGCGAAGCTGACTGAGAGGGCGACTGCGCAAGCAGTCGTTTGCTCAGCGGGGCGACAATTGCGCATTGATTTCGTTCGTCAACTTCACCAAAAAGCGAAATTGCCGGGGCTTTTGAAACGGGCATAAAGCAGAAAATCGGGCTAAAATGAAGTTTTGGTGATATTTATCCGTTGACTTTCGTGACCTGAATTTGTATACTGGTATCGTAGCATCAGAAAGAAAGCTATAGCTATGGCTTTGGATGCAGTGCAAAAGGCTTTGTCTATAATTGAAATGGAGAGTTATCTATATGTTCGTAAAAGATGTTGTTGTTAAGAATCAGGTTGGTCTTCACGCCCGTCCTGCCACTTTCTTCATCCAGAAAGCTAACGAATTCAAGTCGTCTATCTGGGTTGAGAAGGAAGAGCGCAGAGTCAACGGCAAGAGCTTGCTCGGCGTGCTTTCCCTCGGTATAATCAGCGGCACGTCAATAAGAATAATTGCCGACGGCGTTGACGAGGAGCAGGCAGTAGCCGGTCTCGTAGAGCTTGTTGAAAGTGAGTTCGCTGAGGAAGCAAGATAACACAGTCTAAAAAAATGCCGCCCTTTCGGGCGGATTTTTTTAATTCGTAATGCGTAATTCGTAATGCGTAATTGCGCCCCTGACGGGGCGCACCCCTCTGGCACTTCGTGCGACTGAGGGGTCGGCGAGCCCGCAGGGCGAGCGTGGATTTTGGAGGGGTTACGCCAGCTGCCTATACCTCAGCTTTATCCTGTCGGTCACAAGGGCGATGAATTCCGAATTCGTGGGCTTGCCTTTGCCGGTGTTGACAGTGTAGCCGAAGAACGAGTTGAGGGTCTCAACGTCGCCTCTGTCCCATGCTATCTCGATGGCGTGGCGGATGGCTCGCTCTACCCGGGATGGCGTCGTCGAGAAGTCCTTTGCCACCGTCGGGTACATTATCTTCGTGACGCTTTCAAGCATCTGGGGGTCTTTTATCGAGTAGATTATCGCCGCCCTGAGGTAGTGATAGCCCTTGATGTGCGCCGGGACGCCGAGCATGTGGATCATCTCGGTGACGACAATGTCAATATCGGGACTCCCCGCCGTAAGGCGGATTTCTTTTTGGGAGAGAAGCCCCGCCTCGGAAGCTCCTGAAACCCCGTAGCCCATAAGCTCCTTGATTCTGTCGCCCAAAACCGAATAGTCGAACGGCTTCACCATGCAGTAGCGTGCGCCCTCAGTCATCGCCTGCCGAAGAGCAAACTCGCTGTCGCAGGGGGTCGCCACGACGAATACAGGGCTTGCGTTCCCCGATTTGCGGAGCTTTCGCATAATCTCAACTGCGTCAAGGTTCGGCATCCACATGTCAATCACCGCCACATCCGGCACTTCGTCCCTTATCGCCTCCAAAATGATACTTCCGTCCTTAGGGCGCAGGATGCAGAAGAAGCCCGCTTCCCTCAGAGCCGAAGCGCATTTCTGACCATATTCTTCGCTGTCGTCGCCGATGAGCACCTTTATTTTCTTGGATTTATCTGTAGATTTATCTGTAGATTTATCTATTGACATATTTTGTTTCCTCCATAATTTTATTGGAGAAGACCCTGCGCAGAAGCCTTAACTCTTGCCATATTTTACCATAAAAGGTGGAATAATTGCAAGACTTTTCCAGCGAAAAAGGCGACAACCCGCTGAATTTCGGCTCTTTCCACAAATTTCAGCGGGAAATGGGAAATATTGGAGGGACGAATTTTGTCAGAACCTCTCTTTTTGTGGCGATGAAATCTTTTGGGCAATATTCTGTTATGAAAAACCGCCCCCGAAAGGGCGGTTTTTTCATCTGTATCATTTGTCAGCTCGCATCATAGTCGTCATCAAGGCTATACGGGTCGTATGCCGTTATCTGTTCGTTCAGCTGGTTGATGTAGTACTCAAGTTGTTCGTCGTACGACTCCTTGATCTGTGCCCATGTGGAGGCGTCGGAGGAATCGGCGATTCCCTCGTATGTAGCTACTACCGACTCAAGCTTTGAGCCAAGACCTGCTTCGTAAACTACGATTACATTGTCGGTTGAGGTTGCCAGCTCGTAGCACTCGTCGTACATTTCGAGCATCTCTTCCGTCCAGAGATAGGTCTCCTCAAGCTGGACACGGTCTATGTTGACAACTGTCGGGTCGAGTACCTTGAATCTCATGCAAGCCGCCAGAAGTGCGACTCCCTCGGGGTTAGAAGCACCCTGAACTATGCAGTAGCCAGCGGATGCCGCTTCGGTGTAGTAGTAGCCGTTGCCGTCGTCATCTCTCGGGAGAGGAACAAACATCAGCTCACCCTCCGACATGTCGCCCCAGACAGCCTCGACGTTCTCAACCGTGTCGGTGAACATCCATGTGCCGCCGATGTAGAAGAGGCACAAGCCCTCCTTCATGCCGCCGCCGGTGGTGGAGTTGTTACGTGTATTCCAGTTGTCGTTATTCCATCTCGGGTAGATGCAGCCGTTCTTTGAAAGGTCATAAAGGAGCGATGCCGCACGCTCGATAGCCGCCGAGTCGGAATTGTTTTCAAACAGCAGTGTTTCGGTGTTGTAGACGACGATAGTCTCACCGCAGGAGTGCATCAGTCCCTCACCGTACCAGAAGCCGTCAAGAGCATACTTGTCCTCATCGGCGTCGGTGAACTCAACGCACATGTCATAGAAGACATCCCATGTCCACTCGTCGTTATAATAGAGCTCAGCCGGGTCGTCAAAGCCGTTTTCTTCAATAACTCTTCTGTTATAGGCAACAACGTTTGTGAAAGTGTTGTCGTAAACGATTATGTAGGGTCTGTCCTTGATGGAGAAGTAGGTGTAGGCGAATTCCTTTTCACCCTCCCACAACGGATCGTCATAGTCGATATAGTCGTCGACCGGAACGAAGATGCCCTTTAAGCAGCTGTTCGGGAATATCTCGTTGTCTCCGGGATAGAAGTCGGGCGAGTTGGAAGCCAAGATAAGGTTTGCAAGCTCGTCATATCTTGTGTCCCAAGTGCACTCATACCACTCGATCGAGCAGCCGTACTTCTCTTGGAAGGTCCAGTAGCCTGAATTTATGATTTCGTCGTCAGAATAGTTCTGCATGTCGTCATACCATGCGAACCAGACGATGGTCGTTCCTGCCGCCTCTGTTTCTTCAACGTCAGGCAGATAAACGCCCGCCGCATTAAGGATTGCCTCAGCATCTGCTGTTGCGAATGTGAGCTGTACAACTTCTCTTGAAGAGCTTCCGCAACCAACAAGTGCGAATATCATGATACTCGCCAGAAGCAGTGCTATAATTTTCTTCATTAGGAAACCTCCCGAAAATGTTTTGTCTTAATATTATACAACTTTTCCAGCCTGATTTCAATTAGTCATTTTGTACAATGTGGATAGACGAAATTTGTGCAGAATGACTAATCCCTCAGACACCCAATCGGAATAACATACACCCCATCCGGGCGTTTGTAGCCGTATTGCGTGCCGGTGATAATGAGCTTGAGGTCGGGAAGACGAAGCTTTGCTTGGGTTTCGGTTTCGTTATACTTCCTGACAAGAGCTTCTATTTCATTAAGATGCCTTGCGCCCTCTTCGATTTCGTGACTGCCGAGCTTGAATTCTATCAGGGCATATCTCCCGTCTCTTAAGTGAAGAACGCAGTCTGCTTCCAAGCCGTATCTGTCATGATAGTAGGAAACCCTGCCGCCGAGAGCACTTGAATATATTTTCAGGTCACGGAAGCAAAGAGTCTCGAATATGAAGCCAAAGGTCTTGAGATCGAGATTGAAGTATTCCGGCTCGACACCTAAAGCCGCAACGACCAGCGACGGGTCGACGAGCTCTTTCTTTTCGGTTGATTGTATCATACTCTTTGAGCGGATTGCCGGACACCATGCCTCTACATTCTGAATGACAAAAAGCTTTTTCAGCATCCCGACATATTCATAATAGGACGCCTCGCTCATCACGGTATTTGCATTTATGTCATTTATTATAGACCGGTTTGTTGCAAGAGTTGAAATATTTCTCGAGTAAGAACGAAGAAGAAGCCTTGCCGAGGTTTCGTCTCGTCTGACGCCATCTACATTTGACATATCTTCACGGCAAAGGCTTTCAAAATAGCTCTGGGCTATCATAAGCTTTGCTTTGTCGCTCTTTTTGGTTATTGAGGAGGGAAAACCGCCACGGCAGGCAGCGAAGATAAGATGATCTATAGTCAGTTCAGACACGCAGCCGTCCTCCGGAAAAGCACCGGTTTTGAAGAGCTCTGAAAGAGATACAGTGCCGTTTGACTCACCCGTTTCATAAAGGCTCATTGTGTACATGTTCATCGTGTCGATTCTGCCTGTTCCGGAGTGCATGATACCGGTTTTGTCGATGGAATTTGAGCCGGTCAGAATGTAAAGTCCCTCCTCGTTCCGTCTGTCAACCGAAACTCTTACTGCGTCCCAGAGATTCGGGGCTATTTGGCTTTTTCGCTGGAGACTTTTTAGCCTTTTTGCTGGAGAGATTTGGGCTAAAGCATTAAAGTGTGCGCAGCATTTGTAGGGGCGGATACCATCCGCCCGCCCCACAATGCGTCAACCGAAAAAAGGGCGGATAATATCCGCCCCTACTACCTCATCTCTCTTAAAACTTTACAAATCAT
>JAJQBX010000021.1 GCA_021203065.1 Oscillospiraceae bacterium | reverse complement strand
AAGCACTTGTACCCGGTTGTTAAAATGTAAAGTTTTAGATGGGATGAGGTACTACGCTGTCATATAGCCCGGATATGCTGACTGCGACAACTGTTATCGAAACTACGATTATCCCTAAGTATGTCCAGAGCTCCTCCGACTTGAAAGCCGTTTTGAACTTGCGCATCAGGAGCAGGAAATAGACGTTGAAGTTAGTCGCAAAGAGGACTAAGAATATTGTAATTACCCACTGGACGTATGGGCTGTAGCTGGCGAGGCTGTCGGACATGATTCCGAAGCCGCCCGTACCGGCACTGCCGAATGCATAGATACAGCTTTCGTAAAGGCTGAGCCCACCGATGCAGAGAAGACCGATTTCCATAAGGGTCAGTGCAACATAAATAAGATAGAGGATTTTTGCGGTCTGCCGGACTCTCGGGACGAGCTTGCCGACAATTGGTCCGGGCATTTCGGCTTTTAAGATATGCATGGAGCGGTCTGTCGATGTCGGGGAGACAGCCATTACAAGAACCAGTACTCCCATTCCTCCTACCCAGTGGGTGAAGCTTCGCCAGAACATTATGCCGTGGCTCATGCCGTCGTAGCTGGTCAGTATTGAAGCTCCCGTCGTTGTGAAGCCGCTGACCGTTTCAAAGAATGCGTCGACGAAATTCGGGATTTCACCGCTTATGACGAACGGCAGGCAACCTACGAGCGAAAGCATTACCCACGAAAGGGCTGTTATTATAAAGCCCTCTTTTGAGTAGATGACCTTATTTGACGGCTTGAAGATGAGAACCATTGCAGTTCCCAAAACAAGTGCTATGAGTATTGACGCTATAAATGCGAAAGCACACTTTTCCATGTAGATTATAGACACCAAAAGAGGCAGAAGCATTAAAATTGCCTCTACCAGAACCATCTGTCCAGCTACATAGAAAACCATTCTGCGATTCATATAAACCCCTCCTGAGGAAACCCCTCAGTCGGGAGTTTGCAAAGCAAACTCCCGAAGTTCGCTTTAGCGAACTTCTTGACAGCTCCCCTTGACAAGGGAGCCTGTTTATGTTCTGCCAAAGTTTATGCTAATATATCAGCTAAATCGCCTAAGCCCAGATTGCCTGAAATTACTACTACTCTGTCGCCTACTGTTATCATGTCGTTGCCGGAGGGAATTATTGTCTTTCTGCCACGCATTATGCCGGCGATGAGGATTCCATTTTTCAGCTCAAGGCTCTTTAAAGGGATTCCGGTGAGCTTCGATTCGGAGTTGGCCAAGAATTCAAGAGCTTCAACCTTGCCGTCCATCAGCTTATAGAGAGTTTCAACCGAAGATCCGACGCTGTTTTCAAGAGCTCGGGCGTATTTTACGACTACCGATGAAGTTATATCCTTTGGCGAAACGACACACTCGACACCGATCTTCGTTGCCATCTCGACGAGTTCATCCCTGTTGACCTTTGCTATTACCTTCGGGACATTCTGCATTGAGGCGAATATCGCAGTCAGGATATTCTCTTCGTCAAAGCCTGTGAGGGAGACAAACGCATCTGAGCTTTCTATCCCCTCTTCCAAGAGAAGCTCCTGCTGCATACCGTCGCCATAGATGATGGAGACGCTCGGAATAAGACCGGCAAGCTCTTCGCAACGGGCTTTGTTCTTGTCTATTATCTTTGCATAGCCGCCGCTTCTTGTTATGAGTGCGGCGAGGTAAAAAGCAATCTTACTTCCGCCAAGAATCATAGTGTGCTTGGATTTTTTCTTGAGGACGCCGAGCATCTTCAGAAGCTTCGACATTTCGGGGAGAGGAGCTGTGATGCCTATCTTGTCGCCTGCCCTGAGCTCGAATGAGCCGCCGGGGATGAAGACTTCGCTTCCTCTCTGGACGCAGCAGACGAGATAGTTTGCTGAGAACTTGTCACGCATTTTGATGAGATTCATACCGTCAAGCTCGCTGCCCGACGGGATGATTATCTCGATCATCTCAAGATTTCTCTTTGAGAAGCTTTCAATTCTGACTGCCGACGGGAACTTGAGGATATTATACATTTCCTGAGCTGTCAAAAGCTCGGGATTGAGAGCCAGTGAAAGCTCAAGGTGCTTTCTTAGGAAGCCAAGGCTGTTGTCGTTATATTCAGGGTTTCTGATACGGGCAATGGTGTTCTCGGCACCCATCTTCTTCGCCAAGAAGCATGCAAGCATGTTCTGCTCATCAGAATCCATGCATGCGACGAATATGTCGGCTTTTTCAACGCCCGCCTCGACAAGTGTCTCATAATCGGAGGCATTGCCGATGACGCCCATGACATCATGGACGTTGGTTATAAGGTTCACCACGTCTGCATCAATATCTACCGCAACGACGTCGTGACCCTCAGCCGCCAGTGCGCTTACTATCTCCATTCCAATTTTTCCGCATCCCGCAACAGTAATATTCATTTTCTACTGATATTCCCTTCCCCGCCAAGCCTCGGCGGATTTCTACACTATTTTATCACCTTTTCACACAGTTTGCAACTGTTATTTCAAAATCAGTGTCATACGCAACGAAATCCCCACCGATTGGTGAGGATTTCTGGTTAAATTCAGTTATACGTCGCCTGCAAGCTCTCTGTAGAGACCCATATAGAGCTCTGCAGAACGTGCCCAGCTGAAATCTTCACGCATAGCATGAGATGTGAGCTTGCCCCACTGCATTCTCTGGTCATAATAGGCTCTTGCTCTGACTGTAGCGTCGAGCATATCGTGAGCATTGTAGGTCTTGAATGTGAAGCCGTTGCCTCCGGGACCGCCGCAATCGACGATAGAGTCCTTTAATCCGCCGGTTTCACGGACTATCGGGATCGTGCCATAACGTAATGCTACCATCTGAGCCAAGCCACAGGGCTCGCTCTGGGAGGGCATAAGGAACATGTCAGCACCAGCATAGATTCTGTGCGCAACATCGGGGATGAAGCCGATTTTCACGCCTACCCTGTCCGGATACCTGTATGCCATTTCACGGAAGAAGTCTTCATACTGCTTCTCGCCTGAGCCGAGGATTACAAACTTGTAGCCAAGGTGAACCATGTCCTCGAAAACTCTCTTGATGAGGTCAACTCCCTTGTGGGAGGCAAGTCTTGTGACTATGCCCATAACAGGCTCTTTTCCGTCGGGAAGACCGAATTCTTCGAGTATTGCTTTCTTGCAGACAGCCTTTCCTGACTTGTCGTTAACACTGTAGTTAGCCGCAAGCACCGGGTCGGTTTCGGGATTATAGATGTCCTGATCTATACCGTTAAGGAAGCCGGTGAGCTTATACTGCTTGCTCCAGAGAACCGGGTCGAGACCGTGAGAGAAGTATGGGTTGAGGATTTCCCAAGCATAGGTCGGGGAAACGGTTGTGATCTTGTCAGCGACCTCGAATGCGCCCTTCATGAAGTTGCAGCAGTTGTCGTACTCAACGATTCCTCTTGCATAATCGGGGATTCCGAGGAGGTCGGAAACAAGCTCCATGCCGTATTTGCCCTGATACTGGATATTGTGGATGGTGAAAACAGTCTTGATATTTCCCATTCCCTCCTCGCCTCTGTAGAAGAGGTTATAGTAAACGGGAGTAAGAGCCGTCTGCCAGTCGTTGCAGTTGAGAATATCCGGCTTGAAATCAATATGCTTGATGAGCTCCAAGATCGCTCTTGAGAAGAAAGCAAATCTCTCGGCATCGTCATAGTGACCATAGATGGTGTTACGCTTGAAGTAGTACTCGTTGTCGAGGAGATAGTATGTAACTCCTGCCGCTTCGCCCTTGAAGACGCCGCAATACTGGCTTCTCCACGATACAGGAACGAAGAAGTTTGTGACATACTCAAGGCTGTCCCTCAGCTCCTGCTTGATTGTACCATAGAGAGGGAGGACTACTCTTGCGTCCTGTCCTGCTTCGCAGAGTGCCTTGGGAAGCGAGCCAGCGACATCTGCAAGACCGCCTGATGCCACATACGGGAGTGCTTCCGAGGCACAATATAGAATTTTCAATTCAATCACCGTTTCCTTTCAATCAGAGGACTCTCTTCTTGCCGATATAGAGAGGGCTTCCGACAGCGGATGCGATTCTCAATTCGTCGCCTATAACAACGTCCTTATCGGTAATGATGTTGGAGATGACGGTCTGCTTGCCGATGGAGGTGTCCTGCATGAGGATGCAATTCTTGACGACTGCGCCCTTTGCAATCTTTACGCCTCTGAAGAGGATGGAATTCTCAACAACGCCGTCGATGACACAGCCATCTGCGACGAGAGAGTTGTTGACAGAGCTGTCAAGACCATACTTAGACGGTGCATCGTCACGAACCTTGGTGTAAACAGGTCTCTTCTTCAGGATAAGCTTTCCTAAGTTCTCGGGATCTAAAAGCTTCATGTTTTCAGCATAGTAGCTCTCGAAATCGTGGATTCTGCTGTAGTAGCCGGTGTACTCGTGAACACGGATGTTGAGTTTGCCTGCCTTAGCCTGCAGAACGTCACGGTCGAAGACATTCTTTCCTCTCGGGGTGAGATCCATAACGAGGCTCTCAAGGAGTGCGGTTGAAAGGATATGGATGTTGAGACCCAAGGTGTACTTGCCAGCCTTTGCGCAGTTTATGATTGTTTCCTTGACTCTGCCGGTGGCATCGGTCTCGAAAGCAACGGCATCTGCGGTTTCGGAAGCGGAATAGTTGCCGGTTGAAGCGACGCAGGTGATGTCAGCACCCGACTCGATGTGCTCCTCGATAATCTTCGAATAATCAGCATTGAGGACAACGTTTCCGTCGGCGAGAATTACATACTCACAGCCGGTCTTCTTGATGTAGCCTAATGCTCCCCTGAGAGCTTCGAGCTTTCCGACATAAAGTCCGGAGTCGATATTTCCATATGGCGGAAGAATTGTGAGACCGCCGTAGGAACGGGCAAGATCCCAGTATCTTGCAGAGCCGATATGGTCAAGAAGCGACTCATAGTTTGACTTTGTGATGATTCCTACCGTCGACATTCCTGAGTTGACCATGCTTGAAAGCTGGAAGTCGATAAGACGGAATCTGCCGCCGAAAGGCACAGAAGCCATTGTGCGGTTTGATGCAAGCTCGGGAAGAGCCTCATCATGGGAATTTGCGAAGATAATGCCCAATACATTTGTCATATTATAGCTCATTTTTCGCTTCCTCCTTATATATCGGCAGAGATAATCTCTTTGGGTTTGACGACACTGCCGGAGCTGACTGTCACGTCGTGACCGACGACAGCTACGCCCCACTCGTCCTTGTTCTCCACCGTTTCGGGTCTTGCGCCGATATGCGCGCCCGACTCGACAACGCTCGATTCGCCGACAATCGAATACTCAACCACTGCGCCCTTCTTTACTGTTGCGCCGGGCATGAGAATTGAATCGGTTACGACTGCGCCCTCTTCGATTGTGACTCCGCCGGAAATCATCGAGAATTCAACTGCACCGTCGATAACGCAACCGGTGGTTACCATTGAATTCTGGATTTTCGCATTCTTACCGATGATGTGGGGTGCACGGGAATCGTTATTCGAGTAGATCTTCCAGCTCGGGTCATAGAGATCGAGTGAAACTGTCGGGCTGAGAAGATCCATATTTGCTTCCCAGAGACTGTCTATCGTTCCGACATCCTTCCAGTAGCCCTCGAATCTGTAGGCATAGAGTCTTTCCTTGTTTTCGAGAAGTGCAGGAATGATGTTCTTGCCGAAGTCCTTCGTGGCGGTCTCGTCCATCTCGTTCTCAGTCAGATACTTCTTGAGAGTGGGATAGGAGAATATGTAGATGCCCATTGAAGCGAGAGTGCTCTCAGGTACTTTAGGCTTTTCAACGAACTTGGTTATTGCGTTGTCCTCGTCGACGGACATGATTCCAAAGCGGAAGGCTTCCTCATACTCAACGTCCAGAACCGCTATTGTGCAGACTGCGTCTTTCTCTTTATGGAAGCTGAGCATCTTTGAATAGTCCATCTTGTAGATGTGGTCACCGGAGAGGATTACGACATACTCGGGGTCGTATCTGTCGATGAATGACAGGTTCTGGTAGATGGCATTGGCTGTGCCCTCATACCACTGCGCACCAGAGCTTGACTGATAAGGCGGCAGGATATGCACGCCACCATGGATCCTGTCGAGGTTCCATGCCTGTCCGTTGCCGATATAGTCGTTCAGAACGAGCGGCTGATACTGAGTCAATACACCCACTGTGTCGATACCGGAGTTGACACAGTTTGACAGCGGGAAATCGATGATTCTGTACTTGCCTCCATAGGGTACGGCGGGCTTGGCTACGTTCTTTGTCAGTGCGTACAGTCTTGATCCCTGTCCGCCTGCCAAAAGCATCGCAACGCATTCTTTTTTGTTGTACATTACACTCTTCCTTTCAGATTTGAATTGAAATCGCTCTATTATTCTTTGTCAGCTTCGGGGACGGGTTTGACGGCTTTTCTGCCTCCCGCCTTTCTGACCTTGAAATACATTACCGACATCGGAGGAATATCCACTGCTATCGACTGCTCAAATCCGTGGGACGGAACAGCTTCCGCCTTGACTGAGCCGTTCAGGTAGGGTGAACCATTCTTTGATGCTGAATTGAGAACCTCGGTATAGGTTCCTCTATAGGGCACGCCGAAGCGATAGCCCTTTCTTTCGACCGGAACGAAGTTGCAGACAACTACAATCTCTTTTCCTGCCTTATCGATTCTTCTGAACACAATCACGCTCTGCTCGTTGTCGTCAGCAGCTATCCAGCTGAAGCCTTGCCACGAGTAGTCCTCCTGCCACATTGGCGGGTTCTCGAGGTAGAATTTATTCAGATTCCTGACATAGTCCTGAAAATCACGGTGAGCCTCAAACTTTTCCGGCATGAACCATTCAAGTCCACTTGAGTAGTCCCACTCACGGAACTGCGCAAATTCACTTCCCATGAATAAAAGCTTCTTGCCGGGGTGAGCCATCATATAGCCAAGGAATGCTCTGTCGTTAGCGAGCTTTGAATCGGAATCTCCCGGCATCTTGTCAACAAGTGAATGCTTGCCGTGAACGACCTCGTCATGGGAAATCGGGAGAATGAAGTTCTCGGAAAACGCATAGAAGAACGAGAACGTGAGCTTGTCGTGGTTGAACTTGCGGAAGTAGGGATCGAGCGACATATAGTGCATCATGTCGTTCATCCAGCCCATGTTCCACTTGAAGTTGAAGCCCAAGCCGTTCATATCGACAGGCTTTGTGACGTTTGCCCACGCTGTCGACTCCTCGGCAATCATTATAGCGTTCGGGCATCTTGAGAAGACTGCGGTATTCAGCATCTGCAGAAATTCCACTGCCTCGAGATTCTCATGTCCGCCGAACTTATTCGGTCTCCATTCGCCGCCCTGTCTGTCATAGTCGAGGTATAACATCGAAGCGACTGCATCGACTCTCAAGCCATCGACATGGTACTTTTCAAGCCAGAAAAGTGCGCTTGAAATGAGGAATGAGCGAACCTCGGGACGACCGAAATCGAAGACTCTTGTGCCCCAAGCCTTGTGCTCCATCTTTAAAGGATCGGAATACTCATAGCAGGGAGAGCCGTCGAACTCATAGAGCCCTGCGCCGTCTTTTGGGAAGTGAGCCGGAACCCAGTCAAGGATAACGGCGATTCCCGCCTGATGAAATTTGTCGACCATTTTCATGAATCCCTCGGGAGTTCCGAAACGGGAGGTAGGTGCAAAGTAGCCCATTACCTGATAACCCCATGAGCCCTCATAGGGATATTCAGTCAGCGGCATGAACTCGACGTGGGTGTAGTTCATCTCTTTTAAGTAAGGGATGAGCTCGTCGGCGGCTTTTTCATAGCTGTAGACATTACCGTCCGGATAACGCTTCCACGAGCCAAGGTTGACCTCGTAGATGTTCATTGGCTTGTCGTATGGAGTGGACTTTTTGCGCTTGTTCATCCACGAAGCGTCGCCCCACCTGTAGCCGGAGATGTCGAAAATCTTCGTTGCAGTTCCGGGAGGCGTTTCCATATGGACGCCGTAGGGATCGGCTTTCATTCTCTGAGAGCCGTCTTCGCCCTCGACGAAATACTTGTAGGTTGAATATGTATCAAGTGCCTGCGCCGTGCATTCCCAGATACCTCCATCGATTCTGTGGCACGGGTTGGCATTTACGTCCCATCCGTTGAAATCACCTACCAGTGAGACACGCTTGGCTCTTGGTGCCCAGACACGGAAGATATATCCGCCCTCGTCCCGCTTGTGTGCGCCCAGAAAGTCGCCACAGTCGTAGTTATTGCCGTTCAAAAAGCTTGCGATTGCTGCTTTTACGTCATAGGTTTTTGCAACCTGATTGACGTTACTCATATCTGTAACCCCTTCTTTCTTAATTTAAAAAGTTGTAGAGAATTTAATATTTTTATATTCTGCGAAACGGCACTTTCTCCGTTTACTCGCTTATGGCTTCATTATAGCAAGCTTTGACGAATATTGCAAGGAGTTTAGACCAATTTGACGTTTTTAACATTTTTCAACGCCTTTTTTTGTGCAAACTTAACAAAAGAATCTTTAGATTTTTGAAAGACGAATTGCGGCTACTGTAATATCGTCGTGACGATCTGATTTCTGACTTTTATAGGCTTCGCTTGTAACCAAGGAAGCCAGATCATCCATGGGAAGCTTGTCCTGCTCTATTGAAATCGATGCCAGCTTCTCAATTCCAAGAGCATCTGCGCCGTCGGTCATCATGAGAATTGTCAGCGTTTCCTCCGGTTTTATAGTCGTGTTTGTGAGGCTTACCTCCTCCAAAATTCCGATGGGATAACCGCCGGAGGGTATAGGAGTTATGCCGCCGTCACGGAGGATATAGCTCTTCCCTGCCCCGCATTTGCGGATTGTGACTTCGCCGGTCATAAGGTTCGCCGAAAGAATGTCAAGGGTTGCGAACGACTCTTCCGGCTGGCAGGCTCTTATATACTCCGACAAAAGGCGGAGCGAGGCTTCGAGGGAATAGCCTGCTTCGGTCAGGTTTCTGAATGCTTTTATCAGGCTTTTTGCTACCGTTCCAGCTTCGCTTCCCGTTCCCATTCCGTCGGAAAGAATGACATAACTATTGACTCCATAGCTCCATATTTCGGCACGGTCGCCGCAGATTCCATCCTCCGGCTCTGCTGAATTTGCCGGTATCTGGCAGACGCCGGCGTCAAAATGCCACTTTAGCTCTGGCGTCACTGTGAATCTTATGTGGCGGTCGGTTTCTGAGCGGAAAAGCTCAACCCCGCTTCCCATCCCGGCTTTTTCGGCGGCTGAGATAACTGCATTTTCGCTTATCCGGGCGTTTTTCGGGAGATAGAGCTCTACTGCTCCATCAGAAAGAGGGATGGCTGTGACTTCGGCGGATGTTCTTTTTGAGAGGATTTCTGACAAAAACAGTGCTTTTTTGCTGACTTTCTTCGAAGCGAGAGATTTCTCAAGGTCGCTTTCGGTAAGTGCTATAAGCTCCACCATGTTTTCAAAGTCTTGTTCGCCCCGACCCGGGTTCATAAACTTCGGGAAGTGTGTGAGGGCATTTTCAAGAAAGCTGAGCCTGAGGGAAGCCAGACGGGATGCCGCCGAAAGAGCGGCTTTCTCCCGGGTGAGCTTATATACACATATTGTGCACACAAGAAAGCTGAGTATTTCGCCAAGATGATAGGTTGAGGCTACCACCACTGCCAGTGCCAGAAGCGCAAGAAGCTGAGGCTGGGTGGCACTCCTTATTCCGGCTTGGGAGACAGTAGTGGTAATATAAGTTCCGGCGCAGAGGATTGCTCCTGCAAAGAGAATTCTTATGTAGTCGGTCAGGGCTGCTCCTGCCAGTGCTCCTGCAAAAATGGCGCAGCCGAGGTATGAAACAGCCGCTACTGTCGAGACTATTGCAGGATACCTCCGGCGGCTTGTCCCGTCAAATAACAAACGTGTCAGGAAAACAACTATCACGGTTGCCAGAGATGCGACTTTTCCGGCGGTGATTTCCGTAAAAATCGCCGTTATCAGTGCTCCCAAAAGTGCTGAAAAGCCGCTGACAGGCGGCAGTGCAGCTACTACTGCGGCGCAGAGAACAGAGTCTTCTCCCAGAACCTGAGAATTTGCTACAACTGCTCCGGCAAGAAAGCTTAAAACAGGCTTTGCGACGGCGGCTATGGTTGGCTTCGGGACGGCTTTGACTGATTCAATGAGCTTCATACTAAAACTTCCTTTCATTTTGTCGGGACAATTTTAGCGCATGGGAAGCAAGAAGCATGTCGAAAAGAAAAGTCCCCGTCTCAGATGGCGGGGATTTTCGAAAAGATCATTTGTCGAAGCTCGGGTTGAAAGCGTAGAAGTTCTTAGAGTCGAGCTGATCGGTCACGAGGCGCATCGCTTCGCCGAAACGCTGGAAGTGGACTATCTCACGCTGCCTTAAGAACTTGATGACGTCACGGACATCAGGGTCGTCGACAAGTCTTAGGATATTGTCATAAGTCAGTCGGGCTTTCTGCTCTGCAGCTAAGTCCTCAGACAAATCCGCAATCGGATCTCCCGTCGACTGGAAAAGCTCCGCCGAGAAAGGCGTTCCTGAGGCGGCTATCGGATAGAGACCGGTCGTGTGATCTACAAAGTAGGTGTCGAAGCCGGACTCCTTGATCTCTTTCGGAGTGAGGTTCTTCGTCAGCTGGTAGATGATGGCGCAGATCATTTCCATGTGACCGAGTTCTTCTGTCCCAATGTCATTTAATATCGCCTTGACCTCAGGGCATGGTGCGGTGTATCTCTGGGAGAGATAGCGCATCGAGGCGTTGAGCTCGCCGTCCGGTCCGCCGAACTGGGAGATTATTATTTTCGCCGCCGCAGGGTCGGGGTTCGCTATCTTTACGGGGTACTGCAGTTTCTTCTCATATTGCCACATATCTCACACCTCCTCGTTTGCCGAGAGCTCCCATGGCCACGGTGCTTTTACCCACTGCCAGCATTCGTTGTTGACGTCCGAATTTGCAGTCAGCGGTCCATAGGTCGCTTCGTAATCGGTCTTGGCTTCTTCATAAAGCTTCTTGTACTTGTTGTAGTAGCTGAGTGCCTCAGCGCAGTCGGGATGAGAGTCGAGATAGAGCTGAGCCTCCAAGACTGCGAACGAGTACTGTTGTACATACTTAAGTGGATTAGTATTACTCATATCGTTCTCTCCCCTATAAACGGCTTGTCAAGCTCTTCAAAAATTGTGCCTCGAGGCAGCCCGACCTGCGGGTCATAGACCTTCTGCCACGACTGATATGGCACATAGAGCATCCCGATTGGCGTGCTGCTTGGAAGCGACGTTGTCGGCTGTTTGCAGTTTAAGGACGGGCTGTCGGAAGCATCGGCACAGCAATCGGATGAATTCAGTATATTCGTAAGTTTCATCTGTAAACTCCTTCTTCGTATTAAGAAGCCCGCCATAGGCGAGCCTCTTTGTATAATATGATATAAGGGAGAAGGTTGTTAACAGATATGGTATGAAAAAGCCGCCCTTCCGAGCGGCTTGCAAAAATATTCAGGACTTGACAGGTACACTACACTCGTACAGATGCTCCGGTGCGATGTCTATATCGTCATTCCAGACAACCGTCCCACACTCGGCTTTCGCCCCAAGGAAGAACGGCAGACTCCTGAGCGGAGAGTAAATATTCTTCTCAAGCAGTGGCTTGGCATCATACAAACCCTCTTTGCCGTCTGCAAAGGTTATAAACAGTGTGTAATCGCTGTTAGCCTGAACTTTTCTGACTACCCATATTGGCGTATTCATTCTACCGGTTCTCCTTTCTCTGGTAGTAGGTTCTGTTGCTTACCTGAGCGGCTCTATCTTATAAAGCGGTTGCTCACTCATTGCAAGTTCCCAGTTGGCTATAAGCTCATCCTTATGAAGCTCAGCCCAAGCAGCAATATACTTCCGCTGAGGCTTAGGCATATCTCCCTGAGTCAATTCACCGTCCATATTGAAAACTGCATTATACCCCTGATAAGAGGCATGGAAATGAGGCGGATTATGCTCACCATTGTTGTACATTCTGATAATAATTCCGTAAAACATTGAAATCGCTGGCATTGGCGTTCCCTCCTGACTACAACCATATTATAACACAAACAACGTTTTACGTCAATAGAAGCTGATTCAAGTTTCCCCAATCACCCGAAATAAAGAACGACATTTGTATCGTTTTTGGGGACGATGTATATCAGCCGGACGCCGAGTGACAGAGCTCCGGAGGATGTGTATGCATATGTGTAAGTAAACTCGCCGTACGTGACCTCTACGCTTACAGTGCTTGCGTCCTTATAGCTTGTCAGGTTATATGTTCTCGATGGAGATGTTTCCTGCTGTGATGCGCTTTCATATATCGGATAACACTTATAGCTGTTACTGTTATAGAAAGAATCCCCCTCAGTCTCTTCATACTGCAAAATCATTTCCTCTGCGGATTCTTCCATAGTTTCTTCATCAGAGGCAAGCGACTGTGCGCCGCTCACCTTGAAATCGATTATAACAAACATGTAGCCCTCTGCCGCATCGCCGGTGCCATCTATGACCATATACTCGTCACCGGCTTTCAGCTTGCCCTCTGCTTCTCCGTCGACGTTATAGAGTACGCCGCCATCGAAATACAAGCCGTCGGGCAAGGTGTAGTCATAGGCTATACAGTCAAAATTGCAGTCCTCCGCATTTGCGGAAATAAGGTCATTGACGCTGATTGTTACTGTACCGGTTTCAATAGCCTCGGGGATGACTCCCGAATCAGCCACAGCCTCCGCTATGGCAGAGGCTACGGATACTGCTGAAAGCTCCTCTTCAGATTCGGCTACAACTTCGTTTACAGCTCCGGCTGTTCCGACCGCTCCACAGCCGACAAACGCCATACAAAGCATCGTTATGCAAAGTATCATGGCAACGGCGGATGACGGAGTTGTTCTGCGGTACTTCATGATGGCTCTTACACGTTCCTCGGCAGGCTCTTTGGCAAATGCAGTACCAATTGCCAAGCTTCTCCTGCGCCTGTCCTCAAGATCAATAAGCGTGAGTGCGTACTCCGCCCGGCAATCCCCCTCGCAGCTTTTGAGGAGCGTTTCGTCGCACCGAAGCTCAATGTCTCTTGACAAAAACTTATTCATCACCCACACAAGCGGATTGAACCAATGGACGCACACGGCAATGCTTGAAATGCCTTTCAGCAGGTTATCAAGCTTGCGGATGTGGATATACTCATGCATGAGGACATACTTAAGCTGTTTCTCGTCGCTTAAATCCATGTCCATCGGAAGCAAAATAACCGGGTGGATTATGCCATAGGTAAACGGCGTCGTGGTCTTGTCTGAAAGCTTTATTGTCACCGTTCTGCGGAGCTTATTGGAGCTCTGGAAAGCCGAAATAAACTCACTTTCAAGATTCTCAGACAAGCTGAATCTGCGGAAGCTCAGAACATACGAGATTACTAAAACTATCCCGCAGAGAACCGCTCCGACGAGCCAGATTATCCCGAAGATGTTGGTCTTATCGGCAGCTTCAGCCACAGCTTCGTTTTCCTTGCTGCTGTCATAGCTGTCAAGAGTTATAACCTGCGAAACTGCGGTCTCTCCCGTCGGAGTGACGGCTTCGACAGTGGTAACATCGGAGGTATCGGCTACTGTCACAGCTGTAGCAGTCCCGAAAAAGCTCACCGGCAGTAAAAGCCTTAAAAGCACTATCGCCCACATCACGATAAACGCCGTTTTCGGCAGGCGGTTAAGAAGCATTGTCCGCAGGAGGAGCACTAAAAGTATCAGTACTCCTCCGGTCAAGGTCATTTCGAGGAGGATTGCCATATGTTTATTTCTCCTTTATTCTTGTCCACTGACACGCCAGCCGTCGTCGGTCAGGGTCATGATGAGGGTGTATTCCTGTGCGAAATCGCCGTCAATGCCGGGGTTGGTGACTTTGACTTTTGCTGTGCCGTCGGCATTTTCGAGAATCTCGTAGACATAGTCATCTGTCAGGTCGTAGCCTCTGTCACCGCCATCGCAGTAGAGCTTGCCGTCGATATTCTTATAGCTCTCATTGGTGAGTGCATATTCTGCCCATTCTCCGCAATAGACAGAGTAGATATAGGCTTCCCACTCGTCCCATGTTTCAAAGCCCTCCTGAACAACCGGATACCATATCTTTCCCTCATACTCAATCGCATTGTCCCAGTCGGTGCTCGGACAGTAGACGTACAAATACTTGCCAACCTGAATGTCGCCGTCTATGAGGGCGACTATCTCTTCATCGGTGATTTCCACCTTTTCCGTTGCTCCACAGGAGCAGAACGTCAGAAGCGTGACGAGTGATAGAAGTACACAAATAAGCTTCTTCATAATATTTTCCTTCTTTCTTCTAATAGTCATCTCCGATGCGCCAGCCATCGTCGGTCAGCGAGAATGTAAAGACGTTATGATAGGGGTTCTCGCCGTCTATACTCGGATTATCGACACGAATGAGAGCACTGCCACCGGCGTTCTTGAGAATTTCATAAGAGTATTCGTTGGTGTAGGGATAGTCGCCATTTGGGCTGACGGTGTTGCGGTTATAGGCGACACCATCCACGTTCAGATAGCCCGACCACTCACCGCTATCATCGTATGCCGCCATCTCTCCGCAGAAGATGGAACAGGCATAATCTGTTACTTCCTCCCAAGTGTCGAAATCTTCATCCAGAACACGGTAATAGGTCGTACCAGCCACCACATAACTATCGGTCTGATCAACTTCCGGGGCTGAGGACTTTGCGAAGCTTACCCAATCAAAATAGTCATCCAGAAGCGAAACTATTTCCGCATTCGTAATCTCGTCTGAGGGCGTTTTGCTGCCGATGGTACCGGTAAAAGCGAGGACAGCTATTACGACAATCAGCAAGGCGGCTATCGCTATGTTGCAGACAGAAGCCGGCTTGAACTTCATGATGGCTCTTACACGCTCTTCTGAGGGCTCTTTGGCGAAAGCAGTTCCAAAGGCGTAGGAACGCCTTTTATCTTCCAAGTCAATCAGTGTCAAAGCATAATCGGCTCTGCAATCGCCACGGCACTGCTTTAAGAGGGCTTCATCGCACCTCAGCTCAATATCTCTCGAGAGAAACTTATTCAACACCCACACAAGTGGGTTGAACCAGTGTATGCACACCGCAACGTTTGAGATGCCTTTGAGGAGGTTGTCAAGCTTGCGGATGTGGATATACTCGTGCATGAGCACGTATTTCAGTTGCTTTTCGTCAGACAAGTCCATGCCTATAGGCAATAAAATCACAGGGTGGATTATGCCGTAGGTCAATGGGGTTGTTGTCTTGTCGGAAAGTCTGACTCTGACGGTGCGCCGGAGCTTCGAGGAGCTCTGGAATGAAGAGATGAATTCTGTTTCCAAGTTCTCGGCACAGTTGAATCTGCGGATATTGAGAATGTAGAACGTGCCGAGGACTATGGCACAGATTATTGAGCCGGTGAGCCAGACTACTTCAAGCACACTTGCCTGCCCCGAAGACTTTTTGGTTACCGTGACTTCATCATAGGTGTATGACTCTGCTATGATGGCTTTTGAGGCTTCCGGCTCTTCATAAATGACGCTTTCTGTCACGGAGGACTCGGATTCCTGAGTGATGGGAAGCTCCGTAAAGCTTATGGGAACGAGAAGCCGGGCAAGAACCACTGCCCACATCACTATAAACGCAGTTTTTGGTAGGCGATTCAGGAATATTACCCTTATCAGGAGGACGAGAAGAATCAGGATTCCTCCTGAAAGGGTTGTTTCTAAGAGGGCTGGGATCATTTCATTCCATTTCCGCTACTATGTCACGGAGTTTGGAAATCTGCTCGTCGCTGAGGGTGTCTTTGCCCAAAAGTGCCGCAAAGAGGCTGTTCTTCGAGCCGTCATAGAGCTTGTTGACAAGATCCTGAGTCATGTCGGTCTGAGCTTCCTCCTGAGAAACCTTGGCGTGGCAGATGAACTTGGGGTTGATTCTTTCGATAGCACCCTTTTCAATGCACTTGTGGATGATAGTGTAGGTGGTGTTGACGTGCCAGCCGGTTTGCTCCATGAGAACTTCTGCAATGTGTCTTGCGGGACAGTCGCCGTCGTGCCAGATAACGTTCATAACCTTAAGCTCTGCATCTGTAAATCTAATCATGATAAATTCCTCCAAAAATTGAAATTCTATACTCGTAGTGCTTCCTACAATTACATTGTACACCATTTGTCACGGTTTGTCAATACTAAATTTTAAGTTTTTTGCATTTTTTCGAAAAAAATATGCCCGGAAGAACCGGGCTTGTGATTCTGACAGGATTTCAGCGGAGCATATGCTCGATTTCCTCGGCGAGGATGCAGGTTGTGCCGTCGTTTCCTACAACTACATGCTCCATCAGGACTATTCCCTCTCCCCTGAGCATCGCTTTCAGCTGCATGGTTGAAGAACGGTCGAGCTGTGAGGGAAGGGAGCCCTCCGTGGGATGATTGTGACCTATGGCGCAGAAGGTGCATTCCGACTCCCTGACGAATTTTATGACGTTCTGGGGATTGAATGTCACTTTTGCCTCGTTTCCCTCTCCCAAAAGATAGGCACGTCTTAAGTACATGTCATTATCGAAGCAGACAAGCCAAGCCTGCTCAATGGGGCAACGGGAAAGCTTGTCCTGAAAATACCGGCAAAGGTCCTCGGGAGAATTGTATCTCATCTCCTCGGGAGTCTGGTACTGGCGCAGCTCGTCCTCAGCCAAGCGTTCATAGAGCTGATGGACAAAATCTAAAAATAAAACTGCGCTGTCGCCGAAGCCGTTGACGGTTTTCAGTTCCTCGGGAGATGCCGAAAGAACCGCCCGAAGGCTTCCGAATGTGTCGACAAGCCTGCATGCAAGCGGATAGGTGTCGGAGCGTGGAATAACATAGAACAAGAGCATTTCGAGAGCTCTTGCGTCGGTGAGTGCGGTTATGCCGTCGGAGGCGAAGATGTCCTTAAGCCTCTGGCGATGACCTGCGTGGATATTTTCTGCCATTACAAATCCCCCATTTCTACAGACTATTATAGAGCATTTCTCGCTTTTTGTCTACTATTTTTTGCTGACAACTATTGAAAGACTGCAAGCATTGTTGTATAATAATCTAAAAAAGATACGGAGGAATTCTCTAATGTATACATTCATAAATGAAGATTTCATGCTCCATTCGGAGACCGCAAGACACCTTTACCACAGCTACGCTGAAAATATGCCCATCATCGACTACCACTGCCACATCAGCCCGAAAGAGATTTACGAGGACAAGCGGTTTGACAGCATAACCGAAATATGGCTCGGCGGAGACCACTACAAGTGGAGGATGATCCGCTCAAATGGCACTCCCGAATGCGAAATCACCGGCGATGCGGATGATTACACAAAATTCCTCCGGTTTGCTGAGGCTCTTCCCAAGGCTATCGGCAACCCGATGTATCACTGGACTCACCTTGAGCTCAAGAGATATTTCGGATATGACGGAATACTGAATGCTGAAACCGCCGAAGAGGTCTATAATCTCTGCAACGAGAAGCTCAAAGACCCCGATATGAGCGCAAGAGGGATTATTTCCCGTTCAAATGTCAGAATGATAGGAACGACCGACGACCCGATTGACAGCCTTGAATGGCACGAGAAGATTGCGGCTGATGACAGCTTCAAAACCAAGGTCTGCCCGTCATTCCGCCCGGATAAAGCCGTGAATATCGATAAAGCCGGATTCTGCGAGTATATCCATGCTCTTTCCGAGGCTTCCGGGATTGATATAAAGTCTGCTGAGGACGTGAAAAAGGCTCTCGGTCTCAGGCTTGACTACTTTATCGCTCACGGATGCTTGGCTACCGACCACGGAATTGACTATATGGTCTGCTCCCCCGCTTCGGATGACGAGGTTGAGGCTGTTTTCGGGAAAGTCATGAACGGCGGAAAGCCTACCATGGAGGAAGCGGACAAGTATAAGACCGCAATTTTACTCTACTTGGGCAGGCAGTATTCAGAGAAAAACATTGTCATGCAGCTGCACTTTGGCGTTCAGAGAAGTGCGAACACACGGCTCTTCAACTCAATAGGTGCTGACACCGGCTTTGACTGCATCCTGACTAAGGACAACTCAAAAGAGCTTGCGGGCTTCCTCAACGCTCTGGATATTGACAACAGGCTTCCGAAGACCATTGTGTATTCGCTCAACCCGGGCGACAATGCGATGATTGACACCATTATCGGAAGCTTCCAAGGAACGGAAGCTATGGGCAAGATTCAGCACGGTGCTGCTTGGTGGTTCCAAGATTCGAAAATCGGTATGGATGCACACATGCGCTCGCTGGCGAGTCTGTCGCTTCTTGGAAACTTCGTCGGAATGCTCACCGATTCGAGAAGCTTTTTATCCTACACACGGCATGAGTATTTCAGAAGAATTCTCTGCGACATCGTCGGCGACTGGGTCGAAAGCGGAGAGTATCCAAACGACGAAAATGCGCTCAGGGAAATCATCGAGGGAATAAGCTACGTAAATGCCGCCAAGTACTTCGGAATGATGTGATATTATTTGGGCATGTCACCCAAATATCAGTTATTAAGCCCTCTCAGCACTTGAAAGTGATAAATCTTTGTGCTATAATAGCGCAGACTGAAATCAGCGGCAGGAGATGGTTCTGCGGCTTGATTTGATTCCGCAAGGAGGAACATTTACATTATGAAGGACACAGCAAATTTCAAGTATGAGGAATGGAACGAACAGGTTGCGAAATATGGCATCGTCGCCTACACCAGCGAAAATGCCGAATCATCCGGTCACCTTCACAGTCAGGTTGAGCTTGACATCGTCGAAAGCGGCGAAGTGATGTTCATGGTCGACGGAAAGGAGCTTACTATCGGCGCAGGCGGTGGCGTTCTGATATGCCCGCACACCATACATTCGATGCACTGCACCATTCCCGGTTCAACAAGCACGTTCATATTCGGAACGGATTTCTTACTCGACTTCATGTCTTTCTTCGAAAGCACCAAGACACCGCTTGTAGTTCTGGACAGGGACAGATGCCCGGATTTTGCCATGGCTCAGATCCCCTTTCTTGTCGAGTTTTCCCACAGGTATAACGTCGGAAAAACGGTCGTGAAAGGTCTTCTGTCGGTTCTTCTTTCCGGCATGATGCCCGCCTACTCGGGCGGAGAGTTTGAGGAAAGAGAGGACAGGCTTTCGAGCTATCAGGTCTGCAGAAAGCTTTTAGCATATGTCGACGACAACATCACCTCTGATTTGTCTTTAAAGAGCATCGCAAGTGCCCTGAACATCGTCCCCTGCTACGTTTCGAGCGTCTTCTCAAAGAACTTCAACATGACTCTCAACCACTACATAGGAACAAAGAGAGTTGCCATGGCGAAAACCATGCTTATAAGCACTCTCAAGCCGATGTCGGAGATTGCCTATGAATGCGGATTTTCGAGCGTCCGAAGCTTCAACAGACGGTTCAAGGAGCTTGAGGGGATGCCGCCAACCGAGTACCGTGAATCGTTCATGAATCCGGCAAAGAGTGCAAAGACGGTCAAGGACGAAGAGCCGAATACCGATTGACGCAAAATTACAGGTAAAAGCAAAGCAGCCCAACTACTCAGGCTGCCTTGCTTTCTCTTTTGAACGGGGAAACACCAAAATATATATGTAGAATTCCTTGTAAATGTATATAGCAGGTTATCCGACCTGTCATCCTTCCTACAACTCTAATTTATCACTTTCGGTGGCAGTATGCAAGTCTATTTTTTAATACTGCAAGCCAATAATTTTGCAAAATACAGGGGTGAAAAATATGCTTTGCTCTCTTGAAAAAATCTGGAAATATTTTAACGGCGAGCCGCTGCTCCGGGACATCAATTTCGTCATCAACGAGGGCGAACGGATAGGTCTTGTCGGGAGAAACGGATGCGGAAAAACAACTCTTCTTTCCATCATCACCGGAAACCTAAGCTATGACCCGTCCCCGGAAAACGAGGGCAGGCTCAGCTTTTCCGGAAACTGCCGTATAGGCTACCTCGAGCAGGGCGTCGGGCTTTCGGCGGAGTGCTCTGTGGCTGAGGAGATGAGAAAACCCTTTTCGGAGCTCGACAGGGAACAGGAAAGGATGGCGGAGCTTGAGGAGGCACTTTCGGGAAATCTTTCTGACAGCGAAAGAGAAAAAGCTGAGACAGAATATAGCCGGATAAGCACTCACTTCGAGGACAATGAGGGGTATCTCATCGATGTCAAAATCAAAACTGTTCTGAACGGCATGGGCTTTTCAGGGCTGGATTTATCACGCTCGGTCAATTCCCTCTCAGGAGGAGAGAGGACGAGGCTTTCGCTTGCAAAGCTGCTTCTTGAATCGCCGTCGCTTCTTATTCTGGATGAGCCCACGAACCACCTCGATCTTGACACCACGACTTGGCTTGAGGACTATCTTTTGGGCTACAAGGGTGCAATTTTGGTTGTATCCCATAACAGGTATTTTCTTGATAAGGTCTGCACAAGAATCTGCGAGATTGAGGATGGGAGACTCAAATCCTACAGCGGAAACTACAGCTTTTATGTAAAACAGAAGCGTGAGGACAACCTCAGGCAGGAAAAGCTCTACGAAGCGGAGCAGGAGAAGATGAAAGAGCTCCAGTTCTTCATCGACAAGAACCGTGTCAGTGCAACAAGCGCAAAGGCGGCAAAATCGAAGCAGCATATGCTTGACAGAATCGTAGAGAACGCTGTCGAGAAACCGAAAATGTATGAAAAGTCCGCTAAAATCAGGCTGGAATACGACATTGAGCCGCCGAAGGAGGTCTTCTCGGCTGAGAATGTCGACATTTCTGCTGGCGGGAAGACGCTTCTTGAAAGCTTTTCTCTCAGTATGAGGCGTGGCGACAAGGTGGGAATCATCGGGAAGAACGGAACCGGAAAGACCACTATTCTCAAGACTATTCAGGGCTTGAACCCACATACCAAGGGCAGAATCAACTGGGCACAGAACGTGAAGCTCGCCTATTATGACCAGAAAAACGAATATCTCAACCCGAACTACACGGTTATAGAAGAGATTCACCACCGGTATCCACGGATGACCGATTTTGAGGTGAGAAGCGTTCTCGGAAGCGTTCTTCTCACCGGGGAAAACGTCTTCAAGGAAGTCGGAGTCATCAGCGGCGGAGAGAAAACGAAGCTCAGCTTTGCCATGATGTCCCTTAAGCGTGGGAACTTCCTCATACTCGACGAGCCGACGAACCACCTTGACATTTCTACTAAAGAAGTGCTTGAGGATGCTCTTAAGGAATACACCGGGACTATTCTCTTTGTTTCGCATGACAGGTATTTACTCAACAGGATTGCCGACAGGATTGTTGAAATCAGGGACGGCAAGGCTTATGAATACAAGGGCAACTATGACGACTATCTCAAGGCAAGAGAAATTGAGAAAGCCGAGGAAGAAAGGGCTTCTGCTCCTCCACCTCAGCCGGCTGAAAAGAAGCAGTACCGCACCAAATCCCAGCGAGCTGAGGATGTGAAGCGAAAGCAGGAGCTTTTGGAGCTTGAAAGGAGCATTGCAAGCATGGAGCAGGAAATTTCAGAGATTGAGGCGAAGATATGCGAGCCGGAGGTGGCTTCTGATTATCAGAGGATGGCGGAGCTCTGCAAGGCTCTGGATGACAGGAAAAATGAGCTGGGTGAGCTCATGGACAGATGGCTTGAAATGCAAGAATGATAGAATGAAATATTTTCACATATTATTTGTGTCGCACGCAGTTTATAAAATGGCTTGTTTGCGGGATTTCCAAAACTTTTTTCTCAAAAATCGCTCGAAATTATATTGACTTTTGTCGAAAATAGTGATATTCTATATGTTACAATCAAAAATATGAATTTGCATTTGGAGGTGTCAGCATTGCAGGAATTTTATTTTGCGCTTTTAGGTGACGAGGTGAATCTGCCGCTGTACGTAACGGGTGTCGGTTCTACCGACCCGGAAAGGCATTGTGTCAGACCTACCGGTCACGTTTACAATCAGGTGATATATACAGCCAAGGGCGAAGGTATTCTCACAATCGACGGAGAGGAGTATAAGATCCCCGAAAACTCCGGCTTCTTCCTCCCCGCTCACTATCCGCACGACTATCTTGCAAAGGAAGGCGTTGAGTGGGAGACCCACTGGGTTTCATTCTCAGGTGCTGCTTGCGAGCCGATTTTAGACAGCTTGGGTCTTTCAAAGCCGGTTGTTTTCAGGACGGGCGACCTTTCATCCGTTGAACGTATCTGGGAGAAGATGCTAAGAACCATTCACTCAACAAAGATTCACTCGGGGCATCACAATTCGTCTTTAATCTATTCGTTCCTTATCGAGCTCAATAAAGTCATATCCTGCCCCGTTTCTCCAAGAGAGAACCACCGGATGGATCAGATCAAGCTCATCATGGACTATATCGACCAGAACTATTCTCAGGATATAACCCTGAACGATATGGCTAAGGTCGTCAACCTCTCGCCGCAGTATATCTGCCGCATTTTCAGAGAAACGCTCAACATGAGACCGTTCGAGCACCTCACGAAGAAGAGAATCTTCGAGGCTAAGAACCTTCTTATGGACACAAAGCTTTCCATCAACAGCATTTCAAAGGCTGTCGGCTACAACGATTGCAGCTACTTCTGCGCCGTCTTCAAGAGACAGGAGAAGATTTCGCCTGCCGAATATCGCTACTTGTATGCTGATAAGAATACTGGCAAGAGCACTACTGATCAGGACCCCGACAACAAGAGGATTCCTCCGGATACACTTTGAACTGAACACAAAAATCCCGTGCTACTTCGGTAACACGGGAATTTTTTATGTCTGTATGACTCAGTGAACAACGTCTTCGTCGTAGACCGATGCCGGGGGCATATCCCAAGCATGGTGGTCGGTGTGAAGAAGATGGTGGGACTTCTCCGAGCAGGGCTCGCCGAGGTAATCGGCATAGATAGCCTTGATTTCGGGGTTGTCGTGAGAACAGCGGAGGGTGTTGGCTTTGTCGTAGTTATAAAGAACCTGTCCACGGTCAGCGGCACGCTCTTCATTGTAGTGAATCGGCTGTCCGCCACCTCCTACGCATCCACCCGGGCACGCCATAACTTCAACGAACTGGTATTCAACCTCGCCACGGCGGATAGCACGGATGAGTCTTCTTGCGTTTCCTAAGCCATTTACAACAGCCGCCTTGACGGTGATTCCAGCTACGTTATACTCAGCCTCGATCCACGGCTTGTCGCTGCCTAAAGCACGTACCGCCTTGAAAGTCTCGTCGGCGTTCGGATTCTCGCCTGTGAGGACATAGTAGCAGGTTCTGAGTGCCGCTTCCATAACTCCTCCGGTTGTTCCGAAGATGACTGCCGCACCTGTTCCCGTTCCCAGAGGCGAATCGAAATCCTCCTCAGGAAGAGCCGAAACGTCAATCTGGTCAGCCTTTATCATCCGGCACATTTCACGGGTTGTGAGTGAGAAGTCAACGTCCTTGCAACCCTCTGCGGCGTCGTTGATGCTGGGAATATCGAGCTCAGCTTTCTTTGCTGTGCAGGGCATTATCGAAACGCAGACGATATTTTCGGGGGCAACTCCAATCTTCTCTGCAAAGTATGACTTGGTAACTGCACCGAACATCTGCTGGGGAGATTTCGCTGTTGAAAGCTGGTCGACCATGTCGGGGTACTGGCTCTTTAAGAAGCGTACCCAACCGGGACAGCAGGATGTGAACATCGGGAACTTCTTGCCCTCGGGGTGCTTGATTCTCTCAAGGAACTCTGTTCCCTCCTCCATGATGGTGAGGTCGGCGGAGAAATTGGTGTCGAAGACATAGTCAAATCCGACACGCCTTAAGGCTGCGGCAAGACGCTTTTCGGTTGCGACTTCGGGAGAAAGCCCGAATTCCTCGCCCCATGCGGCTCTTACAGCAGGTGCTACCTGAACGACGGTGATCTTGTCCTTGTCGTCCATAACGCCGTGAACACCAATGATGGCTTCCGTATCATCACGGGTATGGAGTGCGTTTGTCGGACAGTGGGTTATGCACTGACCGCAGAATGCGCAGTCGGCTTCTTCAAGAGTTCGGTGATTCGATACGCCAACGGTTGTGTGTGCGCCGGTTCTGACCATGTCCCAGATTCCAAGAGACTGGACCTTCTGGCAGACGGATACACAGCGATAGCATCTTATGCACTTGCTCTCGTCACGGATGATGGGGAGCTTATCGTTCCACTTGTCTTCCGGGTATTCGGTCTTGAAGCTTAAGGTATCGCTTATACGAAGAGTTGAAGCGATATTCTGGAGCTGGCAGGTGCCATTGCGGAAGCAGGAGGGGCAATTGACCCTGTGCTGACTTAAAAGAAGCTCGATATTGGTCTTTCTTGCTTCACGAACTCTCGTTGTGTCGGTGTGGATTACCATTCCCTCACTGCAGACGTTGTCGCATGCGGTGACAAGGCGATCGATTCCCTCGACCTCAACGATGCAGGCACGACATGCGCCTATCTCGTTTATGCCCTTGAGGAAGCAGAGAGTCGGGATGTTTATGCCGACAAGCTTTGCGGCATCGAGTATTGACGTTCCTTCCTCGACCTGAACGGGGGTGTTGTTTATTGTTACGTTTACCACTGTTTCTTTCTCCCTCCCTTGAATATTCCGCAGCCGAAGTGGTCGCATCTTAAGCATCTTGATGCTTCCTGACATGATTCCTTTTCAGTCATCTTGATTTCCATCAGCTCGAAGTCATTCTTACGCTCGCCCGGTTCACGCTCGGACATGTTGATTCTTCCGCAGTATGGACGATCTGTAAGATTCGGGTCGGGAATTTCGACGTCGGTGGTTATCGTATGGTTATAGCCCAAGTAGTAGTCGATATTTGCGGCGGCAACCTTTCCGGCGGCGATTGCTCTTATCGCAGTCTTCGGACCTGTTACACAGTCTCCTCCTGCGAATACGCCGGGAGCGTTCTCTACTTCTGTCCAGTCGTCACCCTTGATGACGCCCCTGACAACCGGAATTCCGGAGGATTCGAGCTTATAGAAGTCTATACCCTGTCCGATTGCAACGAGGACTACGTCGCAGGGGATTCTCTTATCCTCGAGCCCTGAGGGAGACGGGTTCATTCTGCCATTTTTAATCAGACCGGGCATATAGGGAGTCGCCCAGAGAGCGGCTACCTTGCCGTTTTCGTCTGTTTCTATCTTCAAAGGAGCGTGGAGGTCGACCATGATTGCGCCCTCGGCAATTGCGCCGTCAACTTCTTCCGGAAGAGCGGTCATGTCCTCCTTACGGCGGCGATAGACTATCGAAACGCTGTCAGCACCGCATCTTATAGCAGAGCGTGTGCAGTCCATAGCGACATTTCCGCCACCAATGACACAGACCTTCTTGCCGTGAAGATCAGGGATATTTCCGTCGCCGATTCCTCCAAGGAACGAAACAGCTGACCAGACGCCCTCGGCATCCTCGCCCTCGATTCCGACCTTCTTGTCGGTGTGTGCACCGATTGCTATGTAGACGGCGTCGTAATCCTCACGGAGCTTTTCCATCGTGTATTCGCCCTCGCCAACCTTAGTGTTAAGCTTGACCTCAACGCCGGTGGAAAGAATGCAGTCGATGTCGCTTTGTAACCTCTCACGGGGAAGTCTGTATGCAGGGATACCGTAGATGAGCATTCCGCCAAGCTTCGAGTGAGCCTCGAAAACGGTGCACTGGTGCCCCATGAGCTGCAGGTAATATGCACAGGAAAGTCCGGAAGGTCCTCCTCCAACTATCGCCACTCTCTTTCCGGTTGACTCAGCGCATTCCGGTGCGGGAACTACTCCTGCTCCCTCGACTGCCGCACGCTTTAAGCCACGGATATTGACAGGCGCATCAAGGAGAGTTCTACGGCATCTTGTCTCACAGGGATGCTCGCAGATGAGAGCGCATGCTGTCGGGAACGGGTTGTCTTTTCTGATGAGCTTTACAGCATCGGCATAACGACCCTCTCCGACGAGAGCGATATAGCCGGGAATGTCGACGCCTGCGGGGCAGTTGCCGACGCAAGGAATGCTCATGGGAGTACCGGCGAAGCAGTGATGCTTCTCGATATGGCTTACATAGTCCTCACGGAAACCGTCGAGTCCCTTCAAAACCATCTTTGCCGCCTCGAATCCAATGGCACAGTCTGCTGATTCGGCGATAACGTGCGCCAATTTCTCAATCTTTGAAAGAGTGGTATCGTCCCCTCTTCCGTTAAGTACGTCTTCTAATAAATTCCCAAGCTGCGCAAGTCCCACTCTGCATGGTACGCACTTTCCGCAGGTCTGGGCATGACACATTCTAAGAAAAGCCAGTGTCAAGTCGACAGGGCAGACATCCGAAGAGCTTGCGGCAATCCGCCGCTCCATATCCTTATAAATGCCCTCGACAACCGTCTCAGCACGACTTTCCGTCATCAATGCAAGTCTTGACAAGCTATCACGCTTCCTTCCGTGTACAAAATTTGACACATTATTATAACACGGTCTTCGAAAAAATTCAAGTAGAAGCAGAGGCTAACTGAAAGTTTTTTGCCGCTACCTCTCCGCAGGCTTCGCCGGTCACCCTCTCCTAAGTGTGGGAGATAAAAATGAAGCCCGGGCTCACTGCTCGGGCTTCGGGGTATTCGCTTCCGCATTTTTCAGCCGTCGGCGTTTTTCTTGGATGCCTTTCAGCGACCGCCCCAGCTTTACTGACAGCTCACTGTCAGGGATGGAGTGGGCTAAGACCATCTCTATCTCCTCCTCCGTCCATGCATGCCGCGGGTAGAGATGAGCAGTTTTGGCGTAGTATTTCTTGCGGGCGACGCTCTTTTGTTGGCGGTAACGCTCAGCTTTTGTTTCGTGGTCTAATCTTTTTCTTCCCATAATTCACCTTATGTAAAACATTTTCACGTAATAGGAACAGCTGGAAGCTCATAGCTCCCGTCTTCATTCTGCTTGACAGATGACGAGCTTCCGCTGTCAGAGCTACTACTGGATGAGCTGTCGCCAGAATCCGAACTGCCTGTGTTCGTGTCGATTTCAGTTTCTATCCAGACATACGAAGTAGTGATACTTGGGTAGTAGTAATAGTAAGTCGTAGTAGTACTACTCGCACTTGCAGAAGCTGCCGTAGTCACCGCCGCTTCTTCCTCCTCATCGAGCACTACCTCGTCCTCTTCGTCCAGAATCACAACATCTTCCTCATCGGCAGTCGTTGTAGTCGCTGTCGTAGTCGCCTTTGTGGTTGTCGTCGTAGCCGTGGTTGTAGCTTTCGTAGTAGTCGTCGCCTCGGTAGTAGTGGTTGCGACCGTAGTCGTTTCAACCGTCGTAGCTTCCGTAGTTGCCGGCGCAGTGGTAGTGACCGGCTCGGCAGTCGTTTCCGGAGCAGAGGTAACCTCCGCAGTAGTCGTTGTAGCTTCCGAAGTCGTCGTTGCCGGCTCAGAGACCTCAACATTTTCTACATTTGAGCACCCGCAGAGCAACAGAAGCATCAGCGTTGCAATAATTATTTTTGTTTTCATGCTTGTCCCCCTATAAAAGCCGGGCGAGCTTGTGCCCGCCCGGGATGGGATTTAAGAATCAGAACTGCCACCCTTAGAGGACATGATTTCTGTTTCTATTTCTGTGCTCGTGGATGTAGTAAAAGCATCACCATCTGTGAACATGACTATTTCTAATTCATGAGAAATATAGTTTTTCATCTTTACACTTCCTCTCAATCACTGATATAAGTCTGTACAAAGTAATAGTAGGTGTACATTCCATAAAGAAGATTTCTCAGATTCGGAGTATTGTCTCCGTCAGTATAATCTTCACTCTGACCACTCGCCGCAAATACCATGCTGTAAGCATAGCTCATAACGCTGTAGTTGCTGATTTCGTCATATGTGCTGTCATCGGAATTACTTACAACCTTGATAGTATGCGTAACGCCCCAGTTCTGAACTAATATGTTGCTAACTTTTACATAGTATTTTCCATCTGAATAAGTCGGAGTTACTTGGACGTTATCAAGATATACTGTATAATTATCCGCATCGTAGCCAGTGATTTCAAACTTCAATTCGCATGTATCGCTAAGAACAAGAGTCGGCGAAATGGAAATGTCATCAGCTTGATTTACCGTACTATATGCACCATATGTGCCGCTACTGCTAAGCAAGGCTGATTTGAAACTGCTTACAACAGATGAAAGTTCACTCAAAGCTGAGTTTTCGAATGTGTTTAAGCTCTTTCCAGCCCAAACTTTGCCGTAAGTTCCATAGCAAAGCATTCCCATAACCATATTTGTAAGATTGGAAGAACTGTCCTTGGTGTAAGCTGCACTAAAGTACGAATAAATCGAGTACCCACTATATGCTCTTACAAAATTACCAGAACTATCATAAAGTGTGGCAGTTATATCCTCGGTCATCTGGTAAAAGTAAATCCTGCAGGTTGCAATATAGTATCCGTTTGAACTCTGCGTCAGATAAACCGTCTGATCATATGAATTGTCACTGCCAACACTAAAGACAACGTAATAACCGGTGGGACTTTCAACGTTTGTGCAGTCAAAGTAGTAGTTTACTCCAATCTTACCGCCAAGGCTGAGGGAACGACCGTAAAGCGTGGGAATATATCCAGAAACGATGCTTACATATGTGCTATAATTATGTCCACTGACATCGCTCACCGTAGTCAGCTTATAGCCTGATACAACATATTCGCTTATATCAGCCATAACAGTATCTAAGCTGCTGCCTGCAAAATAGCCACCAGAAACACTTAAAGTGCCCTGATCACCCACATCCACAACGCAATTATCAACGGTATTTTCTATATATCCACCACTGATATTAACCGTTCCTGATTCCGCATCCCATCCAGCAATTATTGCGTAAGTATTGGCAGTTTTTGAAACAATCGTGCCACCGTTGATATTTGCAACACCACCATAACAAGCCTGCACCGCTTTTGACCCGTCACTTGCGTTTATTGTTACGCCGTCCGAAATTGTCAATGTCCCGCCTGTAGCACTAACTGCAATGACGCCACCGGAAACGTTGATAGATCCGCCGCTTCCTCCGGTATTCATTATAGTCAGAGTTCCATAGACATTAATTGCCTGTCCAGATGATGCGTTGTAGGTAATATCATATCCACATAAGTCTATGGTTACATCATAACCATAAGGCACATTAAGAGAACCATCTAGTGTTAAATCTCCACTAGTGAGATAATATGACTCAGTCAAATTACCTGAACTTGGAAGCGTAGCTTCAGGTGCACCAACAACCCCCGTCGGCAAAACTGTCATTATCATGAGCACGCTCAGGACAATGCACATAAGCCTTTTTGCCATAAAAAATTCCTCCTTAGTTTTGCACTTGGAGGAAAAATTGATATTAAAAATCCTCCGTGCACTTTGTTAAAATAGTGTCGGAGGTTTGGTATGGGTACATGGTGCCGACTGGACTGAGTTTTCAGGAAAAAATTCCCTGAAAAATTTATCCACCAGAGGTTGTACCCCCCCGCATAGTTAAAAGTGGTAAAGACTTGTTTAGCCCTTCCATAACCACGTACCAATTATATAACATCGTGGGGAGGTTGTCAAGGGCTTTTTTAAAATTTTTTTGGGGGACGTAAAAGATTCGGAGGTGAATATGTACAAATCAGCTCGTACTGTAAAAATTTTTCTTTAGAGTGAAACTTTTTATACAAAATCTGGCACTATTTAATTGACGTCTGGTTTTTATCAGGCGAGCGAATTAAGAAAGGAGTTCATTTTTATGAAAAAAGCAGTACTTATTAAGTCCAGTTCGTCTAACTCTAAAACACATCCGGGTGCTTCTCACCATTAGCTATCCCGAATGATGTGTGATTAGCCCCCTTACAAACAGGTTTTTGGTGGTTTGCCAAGTGAACGCAAGCTATCTTTCGGGAAACTATGTTTGAAAGGACTAATTCAAAATGAAATTTTTTAACGAACTCAGAAAAACTGCTGACCTCACCCGCTACGCCCTTGTCAATATCATCGGCGGCATAAGAGCCCTGCCCTATATCATGCTGACGCTTCTTAAGTCGGTTGTGAATGCGGCGGCACTAGTCTCCTACACTCTCCTCCCCGGCTTCATCATCAACTATCTGATGGCAGGAAACATCCGCCTTGTAGTCACTCTGGCAGTGATTCTTGTGGCAACGCCGTTTGTGCAGAATTCTGTGAATGCATTGATTACGACTATTGCCGACAAGCGCAGGCTTGCGCTGCACACCGATGCTGAAGTAAAGTTTGACGACTACAGCTGTCATATCGATTATGAGTACTTCGAATCGCCGAAGGTTCTCGATATAAGAAGCCGTGCATCGAGAGCACAGGATGACATTTTCGGAGTTGTTGACTGCCTCAATTCGATTCTGTCTTCGGTCATCAGCTTTGTGGTCATACTGTCGGTCGTAGCCTACATAAACCCGCTGATGCTGGTGTTTATCCTCGTTATCGTGCTTCTCAACTCGATTCTCACGAAGAGGCTGAATGTCAAGAACCACGAAACGGCTCTCAGGCAGGATCACTACTGGAGAGTTTACTGGGGCGCAAGCTTCCAGCTTGAAAACCCGAACTATGCCAAGGAAATAAGGCTCTTTGACATCAGCGGCATGCTCCTTGATAATCTCCGTGCTGTAAAGAAAACAGGAAACGCACTTGAGCATGAGAAGACCGTAAATTGGAGCAAGACCACCTTCCTGCAGGCGATTGTGAACATCGTCAAGGACGGGGTTATCTATGGATATTCGATAATCTCGGTGCTCATGGGCAGGATGGCAATAGGAACTATGTCCATCTACATCAGTGCGGCAAATCAGTTCTCCAACAACATTGCGAGCGTCGTTAATGCTTATCTGAGCCTGTCGAGGCTTTGCATGGAGGTTTCGGAGTATAAGAAGTTCTTCGAGCTTCCGCAGAAGCAGCAGAGCTCAGGAAATCGTAAGCCGAGCTTCGGGAAGAACTCCACTATCGAGTTTCGGAACGTCTCGTTCAGGTATCCGGGAAGCGAGAACTATGCTCTTAAGAACATGAATCTCACCATCCGTGGCGACGAAAGACTTTGCATCGTCGGAGAAAACGGCTCGGGAAAGTCAACTTTCATCAAGCTTCTTTCGAGACTCTACTTCCCCACTGAGGGCGAAATTCTCCTTGACGGCGTCAACATCAACGAGTATGACCACAGGGAGTATCAGAACATGTTCTCAGCGGCGTTTCAGGACTTCGAGAAGTTCTATCTGCCGCTCTCGAAGAATATTGCTCTCGATAAGGACGTTGACGAGGCGAAGCTTGATAACGTCTGCGAAAGAATCGGGCTTACCGACTTCGTCAGGAAGCTTCCTCATGGCTATGATTCCGCCATCGACAAGTGGATTGATGAGGACGGTGTGAACCCCTCCGGAGGCGAGCTTCAGAGAATCTCGATTGCAAGGGCAGTTTACAGCGACAGGGACATCTATATACTTGATGAGCCCACTGCCGCCCTCGACCCGAATGCGGAATATGAGATCTACACCCAGTTCCACAACATCATCACCGACAAGTGCGCTGTTCTCATCACCCACCGGCTCTCGGCTGTTCAGCTGGCTGATAAAGTAGCTGTGTTTGAGAATGGGCATGTTGAAGAGTACGGCACTCACGATGAGCTCTATGCCAGAAAAGGCATCTATACAGAGATGTTTGATAAGCAGGCTGAGTTCTATAGGAAATAAATGCGCTTCGCGCACCCCTCAGTCAGCCTTACGGCTGACAGCTCCCCTTAACAGGGGAGCCTTTTTTTGTTCTGTCAAAGGCTTGACATCATCCCGACACTGTGCTATAATCATCCCGTAATTGTATCATATGAGACAAAAACGGGGTGATTTTTTGACTGGAAAGAAGATGGCGGAGGTGCTTGGAGCTACTTTTCTCTTTAGTGGCGTTTCTTCGGAGGAAATTACTGGCATCATCCGGGAGTTTTCCTGTGAGGAGAAAAGCTATCTCAAGGGCGAGGTTATCTTTTCGCCGGAAAGGTTCGAGAGGGTCTTGGGAGTGGTTCTTTCCGGGAGGATTGCCGTTACAAAGGGCAGGCTTTCGGTGAGTGAGCTATCACGAGGAAGCCTCTTCGGGGCGGCGGCTCTTTTCAACAACGAGCCGGAATACGCCTCAACCCTGACGGCAAAAACTGCTACCACTGTACTCTTTTTCAGTCAGGAATCGGTTTTAACCCTTATCAACCGTGATGAACGGATTCGGATGAACTATATCCGGTATCTTTCGGCACGAATCCGGTTTCTTTCGGAGAAAGTGGATACATTAGGAGAAATCAGCAGCGAAAGAAAGCTTGGGAGGTTTCTTCTCAAGAACGCCGACGATAACGGTCGGGTTAACGGCTGTAACTTCTCCGAAATCGCCGGTCGGCTCGGCATCGGGCGGGCATCGCTCTACAGAGAGCTCACAAAGCTTGAGGAAGTCGGAGTTATCCGAAAAGACCGAAGCGGCGTTGAAATTCTCGACTCCGAAAAATTGTCTCAGCCATAAAGAAAGGAAATCGTTATGACAAAATTCAAGAAAATTCTCGCACTGATTACTGCACTTATGCTTGCTCTTGCACTCTCGGGGTGCTCGAGCGAAGAGGTCGGAACTGAGATAAATATCGCCGTTTTGTCCGGTCCTACCGGAATCGGCGCAGTCTATCTCATGGAAGCGAACGACAACGGAGAGACCACCAACACATATAACTTCACAGTCAGCTCGGCTAACGACGACGTTACTACCGGACTTATCAACGGTGATTACGACATCGCCGCAGTTGCTACAAATCTTGCCGCAACTCTCTATAACAAGACCGAGGGTGGAGTTCAGATCTGCGCCCTCAATACCTATGGCGTGCTCTATATCCTCGAGAACGGCGACAGCATCCAGAGCGTTGAAGACCTCAAGGGCAAAACAATCTATGCCACCGGACAGGGCGCAAACCCGGAGTATGTCCTCGACTATATTCTCACCGAGAACGGAATCGACCCGGAAAACGACGTCACCATTGAGTTTATGGATTCGGACGCTCTTGTTACCCTCATGGCATCTGGCGAGGCTGTGGTCTGCATGCTCCCAGTTCCTGCTGTCACGAGCGTTATGATTCAGAATTCGGACATAAGAATTGCGCTTGACCTGACCGAGGAGTGGAACAACGTTACCGATGAGGGCGAGCTCACCATGGGATGCATCGTCGTCAGAACTGAGTTTGCTGAGGAGCACCCGGAGGCGGTTGCGGCTTTCCTCGAAGAATATGCCGAGTCTATCGAGAACGTCCAGAATAATGTCGAGCATGCCGCTGAGCTCTGCGAGACTTATGGAATCGTTGCGAAATCTGCCGTTGCACAGCAGGCTATTCCGAAGTGCAACCTCTGCTGTATCACCGGCGACGATATAAAGACCACCATTGAGCCCTACTACACTGTACTATACAATGCAAATGCCTCGTCAATAGGCGGAGCTATCCCTGATGATGACTTCTACTTTACGGAATAACCAGGTCTTAAGGATTCTCCTCCCGACCGTCTTCTGGCTTTTGGTCTGGCAGATTGCAGCATCGGTTGTCGGGCAGGAGCTTCTTATCCCGACACCGGTTGCGGTTCTCAGAAGATTTTGCGAGCTGGTCGTCACTTCCGACTTCTGGATTGCGGCTGGTATGAGCCTCTTAAGAATCTTCACAGGTGCTTTTCTTGGCGGGCTTCTGGGGATAATCTTAGCGGCATTGACCTGCCGGTTCTCAATAATCGACATGATAGTCTCCCCTGCCCTCAGAGTTATCAGGGCTATTCCCGTAGCGAGCTTTATAATCCTCGTTCTTCTCTGGGTGAGAAAGGGCGCAGTTCCGGCAGTGATTTCGGGGCTGATGGTCATGCCCGTAATGTGGGAAAGCGTTGTTGTGGGTATCAGGTCTGTCGACCCACAGCTTTTGGAGATGGCGGACTGCTATGAGATGAGTGGGCTTTCGAAGATCAGGCGGATATATCTTCCGTCCATAAAGCCGAACCTCATAGGAGGAATCCGCAACTGCGTCGGACTTGCATGGAAATCGGGAGTTGCGGCGGAGGTTTTGTGTCTTCCGAAAAACGCAGTTGGCTCGCAGGTTTACTACTCTAAGATTTATCTTGAAACGCCCTCGCTTTTTGCGTGGACGATAACGGTTGTTATTCTCTCTCTGATATTGGAAAAGCTCATTTTTCTCATTCTGAGAGAAAAGAAAGCTGGTGATAATCCTGAAAATTGAGAATATCACGTTCGGCTACGGTGAGAAATTGGTTTTCGAGAACTTTTCGCTTGAGCTTCCCGACACCGGCATCACTGCAATTTCTGGTGAATCTGGTTGCGGGAAGACGACACTTCTTCGTCTTATTGCCGGGCTTGAAAAGCCGCAGTCGGGGGTTATTGATGCTCCGAAGGATATAGCTTTCATGTTTCAGGAGAACCGGCTTCTCCCCTGCCTCGATGTTTCGGGACAGCTTGAGGCGGTTCTTCCAAAAGGCACAGATGTCACAAAATACCTAAGAGCAGTTGAGCTTTCGGAGGAAGCACACTCCCCGATTGACAAGCTTTCGGGCGGCATGAAGCGAAGGGTTTCGCTTGCAAGGTGCTTGGCATTTGCAGATGTGTGCCGGAAATCGCTGATACTCCTTGATGAGCCGTTCACCGGCATTGATACTGAACGGGTGAAGAGGATTATGGAGTTCATAAGAGCTCTTGAAATTCCGGTTATCTATTCGGCGCATGACAAAGAAGCGTTGGAGCTGGCAGACATAAAAATAGCAGTTCGTTGAGTGCGAACTGCTATTTCTGTTATCAGGGGTCAGAGGACTATTGAATTGATAGTCTCGATAAGATCAACCACAGACGAACGGGTTACCAAGGATGTCGGTTCGCCGTTTATCACTGCGAGGCAGTAGGTGCCGTCGTAGCGGTAGAGCTCTACTGTTACTTCGGGGTAGTTCTCATTGTCGAGATATGCCGTGAAGCTGAGCTCAAGCTTGCCGTCTGATTCTTCATCGGTGTAGCTTTCGGCTGTTACGGCGTCAATAGCGTCTTCAATGTCGTCAATGTCGACCTCAACGCGGTAGTTTTCGATGTCGTCGTCTTCGTCAAGGCTGTCGGCATCGACTACTTCGCCGTCGTAGTAATAGTAGTAGACGAGGTCGGACTCTTCATCGTCTGGGTCGCTGAGCTCCGAGTAGATGGTGTAGGTGACGTCTTCGATGGTGAAATCGAGCTGATAGATGCTGGAGTAGTCGGCTGTGAGGACTTCTGAATGCCTCAGGTCGTCATAGGAGCAAGCTATAAGATAGTTATAGCGGTTCGAGGCGAGCTCATAGATGATCTGGGAATCGTTAACTCTTACATAGAGGCTCAGGCTTGAGATGTCGACTTCGTCGTCCTCGTCCTCAAGCTCCTCCTGAGCTTCGGCGAGTTCGTCCTGATTTACGCCTATTGTGAGGGTCAGGGTTTCTGTGGTGACCGTCTCCTCACCGTCCTCATCAGTTTCGGTGACGGGATAGGTGGCGGTTATCGTCAGAACAGGATTATTCATGCCGTAGAGCTCAAGCTCGTCATCTGTGGCGTTATAGGTGACATAGTCATTAAGACCGGTATTGCGGATATATCCGATATAAGTCTCAACGTTGTCGGTGTCAAGAGGCAGATCGCTGTCAGAGACAAAGTAGGTGTCATCTGAGCAGTAGGTGTTGGAGCTGTCCTCCTCGAAGTAAATCGAGTAGTTCTCAACGCCGGTGAAGACTATCTCAGTAGCTTCTGTGAAGCTATAGATGGTGTCGTTCTCGATCATGTCGCTCAGTTCAACGTCATAGGTGTCGTAAGGGTCGACCACTGCAAGGTATACATTGCCGTCGCCGATTGAGACATATCTCTCGCTGTCAAGAGTTGAGAAGTTGCCGAGGGTTATCTCGTAGCTCGTCTCATCATCAAGAATGATGGTGATAGTCATCACAGGGTCGTCAAGACCATACTGCGAATAGTCGTCGACATCCTCGATGATGAAGTCTGCTTCGTACTCGGAGAATACACTCAAGAGGTTTTCAATCTCGGAGGTGCTTGTCGGGAAACCGTTGTCATCGTCGTATAGCCATGAGTCGGTTTCGGAATCATAGGTAAACGAGAGGGTTTCGTCGTCAACCTCCCACGACAGTGATGCTACACTGTCCGAGGAGATTGAAAGAACTATCTCGTTACTGTTCTGGATCTGCTCCTGCTTTTCCTGATACAGGGACATGAGGAGAGTTGCAACGCAGAGAACCACGAAAATGACCACTAAGATTACTATTTTTCTTGCCCTTTTAGTCATTTCTGCGACCTCCTTCTTCTGATGAGGACGACAGCACCGATGCCGATGTAGATTATCGGGATTACGGCTATCATGAGGACTTTAAGCCTTGAAGCTGTCGATTCTGAAATTGTGAGGTAGCTGTAATCGAGGCTTCTGCTTGCGATTGCAAGTGCTTCACGCTCTCCAACCATATCGGAGATTGCGTTGATTGCGAGATCGACGTTTGCGCCGGAGGAATAGGAGTTGTAGTATTCATCTAAGAATGCCGCAGCTGAAATCCAGACCATGCGTCCGCCCTCGTTGCTCTCAATCGAAACAGCTACCGAGAACGGTCCGTCGATGTCGCCCTCTTCCTCTTCATAGGTGTCAAGCGAGTAGCCGGCGATCTTACTGAACGATGTGTCGGAGGTTGTTAAGAGTGAGGTTACGGTTCCGTTTTCATTGGAATCGGAGATTGTGAGACCGGAGGAGATGCAGAGTACTGCATAGTAGTTCTCGTCGATGAGGGCGTCGGTGATGTCGGTGCTCTCGATGTTCGGGAGAAGAAGATACGGATAGTAGGCATAATTGGAGCGGTCGGCTTCGATTACGATTCCCTCTTCAACGGTTACGCCGTAGTATTCGAGGAGACTGTTGAGGTTCGGGAAGCTTACGTCTGAAAGCGGTCCTGCGATTACCATGAGGTTTCCGCCGTTATAGACCCACTCGGTGAGCATCGTGGCTTCATCCTCTGAAATGTCGCTCTGGGGCTCGTAGATGAGGATGACATCGCAGTCCTCGGGGACTTCGTCTACAGTGAGAAGAGAAAGGCTTTCGGTCTCGATGTTCGACTTGTCGACCTGATCGGCGAATGTTTCGGGAAGATCAAGCTCGCCGTGACCCTCAAGGATATACATCTTCGGCAAGTCTTCGGTTACGACATAGTCGATAGCGGAGGTTATGCAGCCCTCGCCATCGAATGAGCTCGTGACGGAGATGGTATTTGAGTACATGCTGTATTCTGTCGAATAGATGTCAGACCATGCGATGTAGCGGTATCTGTCGCCGCACTCGACGATAAGGCTGTTGTTAGAAACCTCTTCGTCGGTGTATTGCTCGGCAAATGTCGGGTAGACATCGGGGTTCTTCTTGACAACCGTGATGTGATCAGACAGGCTTTCATACTTTGCAAGAAGATTTTCAAGAATCGTGTTCTCCTCGCCAGACTGGACGACCCAGTAGATGGTTACGTCCTCTGTAAGATTATTAAGCACCACTTTCGTGTTGCTCGTGACGGAATATAGCTGTGCTGAACTTATATCAAGCTGTGTCCATGTTGACGGAAGAGTTGATGCAAGTACATTTACTACTATCAGAACTGCCAAAACTACCGCTGTGATTATGATTGAATAGCTTCCGCCCTGAAATGCCAGACGGTTCAGGGTGTTCCGGGAATTAGGCTTTCTTTCACTATTCTTTCCCATCAGTTATACCTCCTCTTTTCAAGTGACTGCACCGTTAAGAACAGGAAGAAGACAATCACCGTGAGATAGTAGATGATGGCGGTGACATCAAAGACGCCGTCTATGAATACATAGAATCTCTCAAAGAGCGAGAGCTGAGACATGATATTTGGTACCAAGCCCTCAAACATCGAGCTGTCTATGATGAAGAGCATCATTATTATCGCCACAAGTGCAAGTCCGATGGTGTAGGCAAGATTGTCGTTCTTCGTAAGATACCTTATCAAAAACGCAAAGAGCACCGCTATGATTGCGAGGACTATTGCGCTTCCGAATGCGGTTGAGGAGACATACTCGGAAATGGTTACGCTGTAGTAGTTGAAGAGCATTACTGCGACTCCGACACCGGCGGCGATTCCTTGGTTCTCTGTCAGTGACGAAATGAACACTCCTATTGCTATGAGTGCCGCTCCCATCACGAAGAAAGCGAATATCGAGCCATAGGATGTCGGGAGATAGACGTCGCCATACTGGGCAAATATCAGCGGATAGACGCTTACTACAAGAAGCGGAATTGCGAATATCGTGAGAAGTGCCAGATACTTCCCCACTACAACCTGTGTGGTTGAAATTGGGAGTGCATAGAGGAGCTGGTCGGTCTTCTGCCGCTTTTCCTCTGCAACGACTCTCATTGTGAGAATCGGAACTATTATGATGAGTATCAGGCAACCATAGTAGAGAACATACTCGAAGTTCGCTATTGTCTGGTTGATGTTGTAGATCATTGCGCCGACACCGGTTATCAAAAGGAGGAATGCTCCGAAGAAGTACGCCGTCAGTGAATGGAAATAGCTTCTCAGCTCGTGCTTTAAAACTGCAAACATTACTCTTCGACCTCGCTTTCTTCGGGCTCAGCAGAGGTTTCAGCTTCGACCAAGTCCGCTATTTCAGATAAATCCGGAGTTTCAACATCTGTATCCGTGTCCTCAGAGCTTTCCGCTGGAGGGGTATCCTCTGTGAGTTCCAAGAATACGTCTTCGAGATTTACCTGCTTGAGTGCCATTTCAAGGAGAACTACGTCGTTTGCCACAAACGCCTTGAAGAGTTGCCTCGACATGTCGTAAATCTCTTTCATATCCGTCTTTATGCGGACGATTGTGGTTATATCTCCCTGATGCTCGGGGTAAGTCAGCTCTGTTATGCCGAGAACGCCTGAGAGAATCTCTTCAACCTTTGACCTTTCAGCCTCGGCGGTGATGGTTATCTCGTTCGGGGTGAGAAGATCGTGCATGAGCTTCTCAGGCTCGCCCAACGCTACCAGCTTGCCGTGGGAGATGATCATTATCTCGTCGCAGATGGTCTGGACTTCGGACAGTATATGCGAGCTGAAAATAACGGTTCTGTGCTGACCGAGTTCTTTTATCAGATCCCTTATCTCTATAATCTGAATTGGGTCGAGTCCTACTGTCGGCTCATCGAGGATGATGACCTTCGGGTCGCCAAGAAGTGCCTGAGCAATGCCGACACGCTGCTTATAGCCCTTTGAAAGAGCTGAGATGCGGCGATTGCGCATTTCGGTGATCTTGGTCTGCTCCATTACTTCATTAATCTGCCGCTTGAGCTCTGCGCCCTTGATGCCCTTTGCCTCGCCGACAAACCGAAGATATTCCTCAGGCGTTTCGGAAAGATAGAGCGGCGGCTGCTCGGGAAGATAGCCTATGAGCTTTTTAGCCTCGTTCGGCTCATCGAAAATATCGTGACCGTCGATGAGAACCGTTCCGGCAGTCGCCGAAAGACACCCGGTCATGATGTTCATAGTTGTGGTCTTTCCGGCACCGTTAGGACCCAAAAAGCCGTAGACGTGCCCCTCGTCTATTTCAAACGAAAGGTCATCCACGGCTGTAAAGTTCCCATAACATTTTGTCAGATGTTCAACCGTTATCATACATTAACCTCCTATATCCATTCAAAACGGGCAAAAGATGCCCGTCTGATTTCTTATAAGAGATATTTTAGTTTAATCTCGGGTTAAACGATTGACACTTAAGCGAAAACTGTTGACATTCATAAGAAAGTATTATGAATGTTTTTTGTCCTCGTGTTCATATCTTCACAGAGTTTTCAAATTTCTGTCGGCTACGGCGAGCCCGCCTCCCTGCGGTCGGCGGACCCCTCAGTCGCACTTCGTGCGCCAGCTCCCCTTGACAGGGGAGCCGTTTGCTGTTCTATCAGAGTTTGTACTTAATCCTCAATTTCTATGTCTGTTCCCTCGACCGGTTCGTCGATTACTACTTCCTCTGTAGATACGGGAACGAGATTTGCAATCGCTTCGTTGATGGCATCTGCCATGGCGTTGACGGCACTCTGGTTGACACCGGTCAATGTCCAGTCGATGCTATTTATAATCCTCGTGACGGCTGAGAAGTCCTCATAGTCGTCAGGATTCAGGGCGTTTGCCTTGGCTATTGCTTCACGAACTGCGGAGTAGTCGGCGGAAGCGGTCGCCTGACTTGAGACGTAGCTCTTGGTGACAGTGGAGGTGAAGGTTACCCCGCCAAGCTCCACGGTCGCTGTATAGGTCACAGTACTGCCCGTAATGACCGAGATCTCCGTTACCGTCGGCGTAACCGTCACGGTCTCAGTGTGATCGCAGTCGGCATCGGTACAGGTAGCCGTAGCTGTCACTGAACTATAATCCTCAGCCCACTCCCAGACGATACTGTCATAATCATATGTATGCTCATGCGCCGTGATTGCGACGTAGGTGTAGCCCGCAGTGTCAATCACCGTTTCCTCATCAATAAAGGAAACGTCCGTGGTGGTATCGTCAGTTCTGGTAATCTTTAGCATTCCACCGGTTGCAGGAGTGGCGGTTATTGAACCGGTTGAGGAGTAGAGATATATTCCGCCATCAGCGATAATCTCACTTGCTGTGAAAGTGCCAGTTTCCTCCGCGTAAATTGCCGCAAATACGTAGGGGGTAGTAGCTGTAGTAGAAGCGGTGGCATTCACAGAGCTACCCGTGATTGTGACGTCTGTACTGCCAACTCCGATTGCATAAGCTCCTCCTGCCGCAGTTGCAGTAATACTGTCACAGTCTTCAATTTCAAGCGTTTTATTACTCGAGATTGTATAGGCTATTTCGCCCGAAGCTTCGGCATTTACAGTGCTTTCGGAAATTGACAAATTTTCATATGCAAAAATTCCTTGCGTGCCATATACCGCTGTTACGCTGACAGTTATATCACTTTCATCACTGATAGAAATATCCTCGCCTGCGCAAATTGCAACTGCCATATCATATGCTCCTTGTGGATAATATTGAGCCCAGTAATTAGCAGTGCTGTCGACAGTTGCGTTCACTTCACTTCCTGAGATCAAAACGCTTCCGTCTCCAGAAAAGACAGCCGCACCGACCATGTACCAGCTTATCGCTCCACCATTTGTAGAAGCGGTAATTTCACTTTCAGTGATGGTAATATCGCCCGAGGCGTAGATTGCACCGTAGTTATAAGTGTAACCAGTGATGCTCGTGCATTCGGAAGAAGCAGTGACCACACTATCCGAAATGGTGACTGTGCAACCGTCTTCTATAGCGGAGATCGCTCCACCGCTATATATTGTAGCGGAGACTTCAGCCGTTACAGTGCTCTCATCAGTGATTGAAATATTGCCACCCATTGACCATATCGCACTGAAAACATATACGCCATCAACAGATACACCTACCGTACTGCCGGATATGCTGACATCACTGTTAGCACCAATGCCCGCTATAAAATAATCATAAACCGAGCTTACAGTTACATTTACAGTACTGTCTGATATAGTCACGTTGGATGCTACAATTCCATCTCCGCCTGTTGCTGTAACATTTATACTTGTACAGTCGGAAATTACAATATTGTCACTTGCATAAATTCCACTTATACCAGACACTGTCAGACTGCCATTGGTAATTGTCAAAGCTCCTGTCGATAATATACCATAGTCACCAGTACTGATGCTTGAACTGCTGTTGCAGAGGTCGATTGTCAGGCTGTCGTTTGTCGAGCTGATGCCGCTTACTGCAGAGGTGGTGGTATAGCTGAAATTATAAAGATACAGAACCCCCCCGCTGTAGTAGGCGTAGCCGGTACCGGTCGGAGTGCCGTAAACTGCGTTCACGCCGTCGGTGGTGTAGTAGCCGTCATGGAGCTCGGCTGTGCCGACGGTGACATAGTCGGTGCTTAACGCCGGTGTTGTTGCCGTGACATAGGCAGCTGCCATTGCGTTGGCAATGGTTGTGTGACCAGTCGCATTCGGATGGAAGTCGAGATTCATTGTTGTAATGTCGACATTCGTGCTGACGCCGGCACTGTAAAGGTCAACAATCGTGCAGTTCAAGGTAATCGTGGTGCTTGCCGAAAGCAGAGTGTTGAAGCTCGTGGTTGCAGAAGCAAACAGGGTGTTGACTATTGCATAGGCTGTACCGCTCAGAGACGTGTAGGGATTGTACTGATTCGCAAGAAGAATCACTGCGTCAGCGTTCGCCGTACGAATCAGTCCGACAATAGTCTCTATGTTCCCGACGCATGTCTGTGCCGCCGCGCCTACCGCCGCAGTCAGTGCCGCCTTACCGGAGTCTGTGCTTATGAGACTGACAATATTTGATACCTCCGTAGAGTTGTTGGATACATCACTGAGCCAGAGCTGTACAGTTGTGGATGTGCAGGCGGTATTATACATGTCGGAGTAGAGTCCCGCCACCGTCTCATAGAATGCCGCCATCAGGTCGTTACCGCCGATGGTCAGCGTGATGACATCTGCCGCAGCAATTGTGGTGTTGTAGCTGCCAGTGGCTAATGTTGTTGCGAGTGTTGAGGCGGTCAGCCCACTCAGTCCTGAATTTACTGTGACGACCGAGGTGTCAGTGTCGGAGATTGCACTGGCGAATTTCGCCACAAAGCCCTCGGTATCAGGATTTGTGAGTCCATAGCCGGCTGTGATGCTGTCGCCCAGAGCCAAGTATGTAATCGTGGTTTGCGATGTTGCGGAGATCTGAAGCGTGCCAGCACAAAGCACTACAATCAGGCAGAGGGCAACAAGGGTTCTTAAAATTCTTTTTGTCAAATTTGTCATCAGGGTTTTCCTCCTTAAGATTGGAACAGTTGCGAGATCAAAAATAATAAGTGCTTACTTATTTTAGTACCTCTAATTAATTATACCATATATTCTGGGGGTTGTCAAGGGCTTTTAAAAAAATCCCCCGCAGAAATTCTACGGGAGAAAGAAAGTGAAAAATTAAAGTGAAGTGTATCCGCCATCAACGGGGAGAACTGCGCCGTTGACATAGCTGGAAGCGGGAGATGCGAAGAAGATTGCGGCTGTGTCAAGCTCGCCCTCAACGCCGTAACGGGCTTCGGGGATCATGGTGTGAGCGTAGTTCTGGAAGAATTCGCTCTGGAGGGTCTCCTTGGTAAGAGGAGTCTCGAAGTAGCCGGGGCAGATGGTGTTGACAGTGATGCCCTTTTCGCCCCACTCGCAAGCGAGAGCTCTTGTGAGGTTTACAACGCCGCCCTTTGCAGCATGGTAGGGAGAAGCAGGAGCAATCTTGTTTCCAACGAGACCATACATGGAAGCGATGTTGATGATTCTGCCATAGCCTGCAGGAATCATAGCGTTCTTGGCAACTTCACGAGCCATCTTGAAAGTGCCAACGAGGTCGATATTGATTTCGTTGAGGAGAACCTCGTCGGTGATGTCCTCAGCGGGAGCAACTCCGCCAGTGCCGGCGTTGTTGATAAGGATGTCAATGCGTCCGAACTTGTCCATAGCAGCCTTGACAGCAGCCTGAACCTGCTCAGTAGAAGTGATGTCGCAAGCGACAGCGAGGGTCTCAACGCCGTAGTCCTTGGAGATTTCAGCGGCAACCTCGTCGATGAGCTTCTGACGGCGAGCCAGAACGACGATGTTGCAGCCCTGATTGGCAAGAGCCTTAGCCATCTGGACACCGAGTCCGGTCGAGCAACCGGTAACAACCGCTACGTTGCCCGAGAGATCAAAATAATTTTTCATTTCCCATGTCTCCTTTGAGATATATTTTCTTCTGACAAACATCTTGGTTTGTCTGTGCTAACAGTATACCATATTTTGGACTTGTTTGCAAGGGCATTTTAAGGAAAATATCAAGATTTTCAGGTACAAGAATTGCGGATTTGATTATCCGCCCGAAAAGTCGTTGACGAAGGTGCAGGCGGATAATATCCGCCGAAAAACATGTCAGCAAAAAACGGGCGGATAATATCCGCCCCTACATGATTATGGTTTAAGTTTTCTCTCCCTATGATGCTTCCTGCAAAGCGCAATATAGCTATCGTTTGCGCCTAAGACAACCTGATCGCCCTCGGTTACCATGCCTTGGTCGTTGAAGCGGGCGTTGCAGGTGGCGGCTTTTCCGCACCAGCAGACGGTTTTTATCTCCTCTATCACATCCGCCCACGCAAGAAGCCACATGCTTCCGGGGAAGAGATTTCGCTGGAAGTCGGTTCTAAGACCATAGCAGATGACAGGAACTTCTAAATCGTCTACAATATGAACGAAGAGCTCGACATGTTCCTTTGTGCAGAACTGGGCTTCGTCGACGATGATGCAGTCGTAAGACTTGATTTCATCCTCAGGCATAACCATTAAGTTCTCGACAAAATCGCATTTCTGGTTGAGACCGATGCGGGAAGCCATCACTCCCTCGCCGTCACGGTTGTCAAGCTTAGGCTTGACGAGGAGGGCGAGCTTGCCTCTTTCATAATAATTATACGCTACCATCAGGGCATTAGCCGTTTTTGAGCTGCCCATTGCGCCGTAGCGGAAATAAAGCTTTGCCATATCTGTCCCCTGCTCTTATAGAATCAATGTCTCTGTGCCGTCGAGACCGGAAAGAATCTCCGTCTGATCGCCGGAAATTATGCCGACGGTCACTTCCATCTGGACCTTTGTCCCGGAAATAAGGACATTGACGGCATAGCCATCAGATGTTTCAAACACAGCGTCTGTCGGGACGATGACTGCGTCGTCTCTGCGGAGAGTCGTGAATGTGACCTGAATCGTTCCGAAGTCCTCAAAATCGACATCTTCATCAGGCTGGATAACGTAGCTCGTGATGGTGGTGGTTTCACCGCTGAAGCGATCACTCGAAGTGGTTGTGATAGTGTCGATTACCTTGCCGGTGGTGACTACGAGGGTTCCCTGAGCAATATCCACTTTAGTGCCAAAGCTGACGTTTGAAAGCTGATTCTGGTTGTCGGTGACTGTCAGATAGACTTTCGAAGAATCCACGATGGTGCAGACGGTGGAGTTTGCAGAGACGGTTGCGCCGACCCAATAGTTGCCGACTGAGGTGATTTTTCCGTCACAGGGAGCGGTTATGGTGAGATAATCGAGGCGTTTGACGAGGTTATCATACTCGGCTTGCTCGATGGCGAGGTCAATTGCCGCAAGTGCGGCTTCGTTTTCGTCGCCAGCGGCTACGAGTGCGTCATAGGTAGCCTGTGCTGAATCGAGAACCACCTTCTGGACTTCGATTTCGTCGTCTAATTCATCGGAGCTGAGACGGACGAGGACATCGCCCTCGCTGACCGTCTGGTCCTCGTGAACATTCAGTTCGGTTATCGTTCCCCCTACAAGCGAGAACGATAGATTTGTGTAATAGGGCGTATCGACAGAGCCATCAAGGGTGACCGTCTCCAAGATGGTTCCGACATAGGCGTCGGCAGTGTTATAGTTTACAGAGCTGGTGTTGATGGGGATATAAATCTCATCATCGACACTCGCTTCGTCTCCACAGGCTGAGAGGAGAGAACAGGACATTACAGCGGCTGTCATAACGGCAAAAATTCGTTTTTTCATAGCTAATATTCCTCCGAAAAAATACAAAGAGGCTGACGGCATAGTTTTTCTTATATTATGATAGCAGATTTTTCGGAGAATTACAATAGGAAAGTTTCAGTATTGAGAAATTTTTGGGCAAAGAAAATCCCTCCACTCCGGGAGGGACTCTTTTGCGACTTATGTTAATTTGTGATGGTGACGGTGCCGGAGGTGGTTTCGACATCTATCTTGAGAGTGCCGGTGCCGACGGTGGTTCTGCCGTTGCCGGAGAGCTTTGAGCCGCCTGCCGTTACTGAGCCGGTGGTGGTCTCATATTCAAGAGTGTAGCCTGTTCCGGAGGTGAGTGCTATGGTTGCACTGCCGGAGGTCAGCTCGATGTCGAGTTCACTTGAAATAGTGCAGGAGGAGATTGAAATTGTGCCTGTTGTGGCGTCTGCGCTCATCTCGGTTGCGGTGACGCCCTTGATGGTGGAGCTTCCGGAGGTGGTCTCAACGCTTAAATCTCTTACAGTGAGAGTTCCCTGTGCGTCTGAGATGACTATACTGGCGGAGGTTGCCTCTATAGAAAGCTCGTCAAGGCTCATTGAAGTCGGGATGTAGATTGTCAGGTCTTTCGAAATACCTGCAGAAGAGTAGTTATTAGCCTTGGTGAACTTGATCTTGAGCTCGCCGTCTCTTTCAAGAGTGTAGGTAAGAGCGTTCGAAGAGCTGATGGTGGAAGAGCTGGTTTCGGTTACCTGAATGGTAGTGCCGCTGTAGGGAATGACGGTTACGCTTCCAGAATACCAGTCGATGTCGATGTCAGTAACACCTGCGGTGTCCATGGTGAAGTCGCCGGTGGAGGAAGAGGTGTTTGCCGCCGCTGTCGTGGTGGTAGCTTGGGTTGTGGTGGTTGCCTGAGTGGTGGTAGTCGCCTGAGTGGTTGTAGTTGCAGCCTGAGTTGTGGTAGCTGCCTGAGTGGTGGTAGCTGCCTGAGTGGTGGCTTCGGTGGTGGTAGTCGCTTCGGGAGTAATAGCTTCCTCGGTAGCCGAGGTCACTGCAGGCTCTTCTGTGCCGTTATTTGCGGATTCGTTGTCGTAGGAGTTGGCTACATCTACGTCGTTTTCAGTGATTTCCTCCGTCATTTCGGCGGTTGTGCCGGTGTCGGTGTCGGCTGTAGTGGAGTTCGCTACCGTGAGATTATCGTTAATCTGAACGAGAACTGCGAGTATTCCTACAAGAAGTACTGTGGCTACACAGCCAGCGATAATTTTGAAGATAGAGTTGGTTTTGTTAGTCATGTTAGTGCTCCTTTCGTTGCTTTTAAGGTTGTTATTGTTTTGAGTTTATAAGTTCGAATATTCCGTCTATGACGAATTTGAGTGCAAAGCCTATTAAGAATGTTACCCATGTGAATTTCCATGCGCCGGTCTGGAAGCTTACTACCAGATATATTACAAATATCAGGCACCACATAATCAGAGTGACTATTTTCTGTGTCGCAGGCTTTGGCTTTTCGGATTCCTCCGGCTCAGCTTCTTCTATAGCTAAGGGTGTTTCTTCGGCTACTTCCCCGCTGTCCCCGGCATACTCTTTAATGAGCTCGTCTACGTCGCCGATGCCGGTAATGGCGTTCTGATATGCAGATGCTTCATCCTTGCCGGAACTCAACTGCTCGTCATACTTGTCGAGCGTGTTTCCTAAAATCTCCTCTTTGAGCTCCCTTGTCTGCGGGTTATCCGGGGCGTTTCTGAAGAGCTCGTTTACATACGCCTCTATCCTGTCTCTCATAGCTGTGCCTCCTCGTCTTTTTCTAAGCCCTCTCCGCTGATGGATAAGATTTTATCCATTATGCTTTTGGCTTCTACCCACTCATCGGTCATTCTGTAGTATGCTTCCCTGCCAAGTGGGGTTATGTGGTAGTATTTCCTTCTCGCTCCCGACTCACTGTCACCCCAGTATGAAGTGATATAGCCGCTGTCGAGGAGCTTTTTGAAGGAGGTGTAGAGCGTCGCTTCGTTGAGCTCATACAATCCGGACGATTTTCTTAATATACTTTTGTTGATTTCGTAGCCATAGCTGTCGCCCTGCATCAGGTTCGCCAGTATCACTGCATCAACTCGCCCTCTTATAAGTTCAGATGCTACCGACAATTTATCCGCCTCCTTTACTTTTTCTATTTGCATTATATCACATGTTACCTTGGCTGTCAAGGTATTTTAGAAAAAATCTTATATAAAGTTTTTAGATACCTCGGAGGTCTTAGAAAAGATGAGTATATTATTTTCATAGGACAAGAAAATAACATTGACTTTTGCATCCGATTAGGCTATCATAGGCTTAAAAATAAGAATTCAAGTGGGTATGCATTATGGGTACTATTCATATAAATCAGGTGGGGTATCTCCCCGAAAGCGAAAAAATTGCCGTTATCCCCTTTCCGGCGGATGACTTTAAGGTTACGGATAAGAGCGGTAACGCTGTTTTAGATGGTATGTGCACCAAGTTCGGATTTGACGAAAATTCGGGCGACACGGTCTATAAAGCTGACTTTTCGGCGGTTACGGCTGAGGGAGAATACAGAGTTGAGGCTGGTGGGGCGGTCTCTCCACTATTTAAAATAGGAAAGAATGCCCTTGACAAGACTCTTCGGGATATGATCAGGGCTTACTACTATTTCAGGTGTGGATGCGAGCTGGACTCTGAGCATGCAGGAAAGTTCACTCACAAGGCTTGCCACAGGTCGCTGGCTTCAGAATGGTTCGACCACTCTATTAAAAAAGACGTTTCGGGAGGCTGGCACGATGCCGGGGATTACGGGCGATACGTCACCCCGGGAGCTTGTGCGGCGGCTCAGCTGATGTATGCCTATGTCCTCTATCCGAATTCGCTCAGAAATCTCGAGCTGAATATTCCGGAAAGCAGAAACGGAATGCCGGATTTCCTGTCGGAAGTAAAGTATGAGCTCGACTGGCTGATGAAGATGCAGAAGCCGGATGGGGCGGTTTACCATAAAGTCTCAACTGCTCAGCATGCACGGTTTGTGATGCCGGAGCGGGACTTGGGACAACTTTATCTCCTGCCGGTATCGTCTATGGCGACTGCCGACTTGGCGGCGGTATGCGCCCTTGGGAGCAGAATCTACAAAGAGTTTGATTCGGCTTATGCAGTAGAATTGCTTGAGGCGGCGAAGCTTTCGCTTGGGTGGCTTGATGAAAATCCGCAGTTTATCGGCTTCCGGAATCCGGATGGTTGCGGCACAGGCGGCTATGGCGAGGGCGGCGACAAGGACAACCGCTTCTGGGCTTACTCAGAGATGTTTGCGGCGACCGGGGATGAAAAGTATCTCGAAAAGGCGAAAGAGCTTCTTGTCTATGACTTCCCGAGAACCGAGTTCGGGGTCGGATCGACAGGAGGCTTGGGTGCGCTGGCGTATCTTACAAGCGGAAGAATCTCTGAAAATGACAAGCTTGCCGAGGCGTATAAATCTATGTTTATAAGCCAAGCTCATCGGCTTAAGTGGCTTGCTGACCGGAGCGGATATATGGCGGCGATGGATGAGCGGGACTACGGCTGGGGAAGCAACATGAATCTCATGAAGCACGGGATGATTTTTGCTGTGTGCGACACGCTCTGCGGTGCTCACGAGTTCGGGGTTTATGCAAAGCGGCAGTTTGACGTCCTGATGGGAGTTAATGCCGTCGGAATGAGCTACGTTTCGGGAAATGGTGAGAAAGCCATCAGTCATCCTCATCTCCGCCCTGCCGCCGCTGACGGAATTGATGAGTGCATCCCCGGCATGGTCAGCGGAGGAGCTAACCGCCGACCTGTTGAAGAAACAGCTCACCGCTACATCCCCAAAGGCACTCCTCCGATGAAAAGCTTTGCCGACGAGGTAGATCTCTATTCAGTGAACGAAGTCACAATCTATTGGAACTCTCCCGCAGTGTTCGTGACAGCGTACTTACTTAACTGATACTAAAAATCCCACAGGTTGCGAAAATTGCAACTTGTGGGATTAGTTTAATTACGAATTACGCATTACGCATTACGAATTGATTTTGTTTCCCAGAATGCAAGTGCCGCCGCTGACGCTACGTTCAGCGAATCTACTCCGTTTTGCATCGGGATTTTTACTGTATAATCGCAGGTGGCGATTGTGTGCTTGGCAAGACCGTCACCCTCTGTACCTAAGACAAGTGCAAGCCTTGGCTCTGACTTAAGTATCGGGTTGTCGACGCTTATCGAATCGTCAGAAAGTGCCATTGCGGCAGACCTGAAGCCTAAATTCCTAAGAAGCTCTGCACCGTGAGTATGCCAGTCCAAGTAGTCCTCCCCTATCTGCGCCCAAGGAATCTGGAACACCGTTCCCATGCTGACCCGAATTGCCCGACGGCAAAGAGGATCACAGCAGGAGGGAGTTATCAGCACCGCATCTATTCCAAGTGCGGCGGCTGAGCGGAAAATAGCTCCGATATTGGTTGAATCGGCGACGTCCTCGAGGACGGCGATTCTCGAAGCGTCCATTGTCACTTCTTCGGGAGTTTTTGGAAGCGGACGGCGGAAAGCACATAAGACTCCCCGGGTGAGCTCATAGCCGGTAAGACTACTGAGTAATTCATGATCAGCAGTGTATACAGGGATGTCTCCTGAGCGTGCGATAACCTCCCTTGCGTCGCCGTTTATGTGCCGCTCCTCGGTGAGCATCGAAAGCGGCTGGTAGCCGCAGTCAAGAGCCGTGCCGATGACCTTAGGGCTTTCAGCGATGAAAATGCCTTTCTCAGGCTCAAGCCGATTTCGAAGCTGGGCTTGGGTGAGGCTGGTGTAGACTGCGAGGCTTTCGTCGGCGAGGGTGGTGACTTTGATGATGGGCATACACTATTCTCCCACTAAAGATCGTTATTTCTTGCAAACAGGTTTTCATAATCCTGCCGCAAGTGAAAAATGCCATCCACATATGCAATCTGACCGACTGTCCGATATATCATAACATACTGGTGGTGTCTGAAATAAATTGCTTTGTAACCAAGATTCTTGAGCCTTTCGTCCTTGCAATACGCCAAGCTTCCGGCAACTAAAGAAAGCCTCTTGCCGGTTTCAATCGCATCGTAGTAAACACTCCGAGCGGCGACTTCGTTCATCAGAGAACAGCGAATGTAACGGACATAATCGCTGAGCTGAGATTTAGCTTCCGGTGAAATAATAACCTCAAATGTATCCATTTTCAGAACCTATCTCCCTCATCGCCTCATCAAACGGGATTCCCATGCCGGACTCGCTTTGCTGACGTCCAATTGCTAATTCAGACAGAATCTCGTCTGCCGAAAGAGGAGAATACGGATTAGGCGTGGCGTCGACAGTATAGATAAGCTTGACATAGTCGAGAACCTTTACACGGCTTTCTTCCGTCATAGCCTGCATCATGGAAACGGTCTGTTCAATCGTGCTCATGAGAAAACCTCCTTATAAAAACTCACACTTATATTATACACCGCTTATCCACAAAACGCAAGAACGCATTTTGAAATAAGCGGTGTTTATCGTTATACCGGCTGAGAAGCAGGAGAAGCATTCACATTCGCTTTCTTCATCTTGGTAGTCTGTCTCTGAGCCATGACGAGGGAGTAGTAGACGCCTTGGTGGCGCATGAGTTCGTCGTGAGTGCCCATTTCGGCGAGGCGTCCTTTGTTCAGGACTATCAGCTGGTCGGCATGGGAAAGGGTTGAGAGACGGTGGGCGATGGCTATCGTCGTTCTGCCCTTGCAGAGCTCGTTCAAGCCCTCCTGAATCTGACGCTCTGTCTCGGTATCGAGAGAGGCAGTAGCTTCATCAAGGATTATAATCTTCGGGTCGTGGAGGATTGCACGGGCTATGGCTACTCTCTGGCGTTCGCCGCCGGAGAGGGTGTAGCCCTTACTGCCGACACGTGTGTTATAACCGTCGGGAAGCTTGGTTATAAACTCGTGGGCGTGAGCAATCTTTGCCGCCTGAACCACTTCTTCAAAAGTCGCATCCGGCTTGGCATAGGTGATATTGTCGAGGACGCTTCCCTCAAAGAGGTAGGTTTCCTGCAGGACAACACCGACCTGCGAGCGCAGACTCTGCTGGGAGATGTCCTTGATGTTGACGCCATCAATCTTGATTTCGCCTTGGGTGACGTCGTAAAGCCGGAGGATCAGGTTTATCATCGTGGATTTGCCGACTCCGGAGTGTCCTACAATGCCGTACATCTTGCCCTTTTCGAGCTTGCAGCTGATGTCTTTAAGAACTGGATTGTAGACCTTATAGCCGAAGTAGACATGGTTGAATTCGATGTCGCCCTTGATGTCGAGGTCGACGCAGTCGGAGCTGTCACGGACATCGGTCTGCTCCTCCAATATCTCAAATACCTTCGAAGCACTGACCGAGACGTCTGCAATAGACTTCGGAAGCTGGATGAGCCATCTTAAAGGCGTGTAGAGCATGCTGACATAGGACGTGAACTGGGTTAATTCACCCAAGGTCATCGTTCCCCAGCCGGGCATCTGTCCCAAGACCATTTTTGCACCGAAGAAAACGACAAAGTAGTTGCCGATTATCAGGACAAAGTCGGAAATAGGGTTGAGTAGATTCCAGACGACCTCAGCCTTGGATGCAGCTTTTGCCCATGCGCCGGAGGCTTTTTCATACTTCTCGGTTTCGGCTTTCTCGGTTCCGCAGGATTTTACTACACGGATGCCATTCAGTGTGTCATGAAGAAGCCTTGAGTGGGAATTTGAGAATCTCCACGAACGGCTGAAGTACATGCGCATGATGTTTCCTATCTTCTTGACCAAAAGAGCCACGAACGGCAGAGGAATTATTACCATCAGCGCAAGCCGCCAGTTCATGACAAACAGTATTACTGCGACTATCACGAGAGATAAGACCCTGACGACGGCGTTTTTGCCGTTATCGGTGATGAAGCTCTGGATCTTGTTTGCGTCGTTCGAGACACGGGAGATGAGTTCACCAGCGGTTTTCTTGGAGACAGAAGACATCGACAGATCAAGTGTCTTGTCAAAGACGTCCTGACGTAGATCCTGACCTAAATTCAGCGATACATAGTAGCTGTTCTTTAGGTTGACCCGGTCTAAGATAGTCGTTATTATGACCGTCACAAAGAGCGACGCACAGAGGAGCGCAAAGCCGCTCATGCTGAAATCGCTCAGCGACTGCGTTCCGTCCTGAGCCGGGATGACATAGTTGTCAACCAGAAGCCTGTTTATGTAGGGCTTTATTACTTCGATGATTTCGGTTATGATTGTGCAGAGAATTGCTATTCCAAATGCCTTTTTGTATGGTCCGATCCTCTTGAAAATCTTCATGAAGACCTTGACCTTTGAGGCGCAATAGGGGCACTCGGTGTAGCCGTCAAGAGGCAGACCACATTTCGGGCACTTCGGCTCGTCGATGTCGCTCTTTTCAATGAAGATACCGGTTGTGAGGTAGTGGTTGAGGAGCTTGCAGAGCTCGGCAAAGGCGATGAAGTTGTCCTGAGTGAACGAGCAGATGAACTTTTCGTCGGTGTCGTCATGCCTGCCCACCATCATCGAGCAGCCGACAAGCTGTTCACAGGCGTATTCCTCATGCGACTTTATCGGGAAGCTCTCTTTTATCTCAGAGCCGATATACACAAATATATCCTCATGAGTGACGCAGAGGTGCCCGTCAACCTTGTTCGCCTTGTTGTATAGGTTGAAAGGGACAGAGAAGACGAAGTCGTCAAGACTCTTCCCCTCCGGTACGGAGATTAACAGGTTCGTAGATATTCCCCCTTATAAATCTGAATATGTTGCCAAAGGCAACTCCACCATTGTACATTGTACATTGTACATTAAATATAGATTTCGAGAACAGCAAGGCTCTTCTTGTCAAGCTTATTGATGTCGTTGCAGCAATATTTGTTGCCGTCGACGTCATTGGCATAGAGATACTTGTCGGAAAGCATGCGGAAGTTTGAATACCAGTCACGGATGCAGATGGTCTTTCTGCCGGCGGTGGTGTCGATGTCGACGAAGATGAATCCACGGGAGTTGTCCTTTATAGAATAGACCTTTGTAATCTCCGGCATGAAGTACTTATACTCCAAGTACTCATCGACGAGCTTATACTGTTCGTCAGATAGCTCATTCATGTCCTTGATAACGCCTATTTCTTTAAACTCTTTATCTTCGTTGTCGTATGCTACGCTTATGTAGGTGGTAGCGGAGTAGAACGGCATAAGACGGGTAAGTCTTACGTTGAAATACTCCTGACCCTCATACTTGAGCGAGATGAAGCCAGCATCGTCACGGTAGAAGTCGAGCTTTGAGCAATCCAAAAGCTCAAGACGGTCTACTTCAAACTTTTCGGGGACGTATTCTGTATTGTTAGCCATATTCACTTTCTCCTTTCTCAGTCTTCGATGAACTTGAGGGCATCGGCTTGGAGTCTGTAAAGCTCGAAATACTTGCCCTTTTCACGGATGAGCTTGTCGTGAGTTCCCATTTCCTTTACCTCGCCGTTTTCTATAACGCAGAGCATGTCGGCATCACGTAAAGTTGAAAGGCGGTGAGCTATAGAAATGATGGTTCTTCCCTCTTTCAGGCTGTCGATTGCCACCTGAATCTTGCGCTCGGTACGGGTGTCCATCGAGGCTGTAGCCTCGTCCAAGATAAGAATATCAGGGTCTTGGATGATGGCACGGGCGATGGAAATTCTCTGCTTCTCGCCTCCGGAAAGGGTTACTCCTCCTGAGCCTATCTTGGTGTTGTAGCCGTCGGGAAGCTTTGTTATGAACTCATGGGCGTTTGCAGACTTAGCCGCCTCTATGACCTCTTCCATTGTGGCATCAGGTCTTGCATAGCGGATATTGTCGGCAACAGAGCCTACAAAGATATAGGTTTCCTGAGAAACGATTCCTATGCAACGGCGGAGGTCTTCCGTCGCTATCTTCTTGATCGGAACGCCGTTTATGAGAATTTCGCCGGAGGTGACGTCATAGAGCCTTGCCATAAGGTTTATGATGGTCGACTTGCCCGCTCCGGTCTTGCCGACAATTCCAAACATGTGACCTGAATTGACCCTGAACGAGACGTTTTTGAGGATCCTGTGTCCCGCTTCATACTCAAAGAAGACGTTTCTGAACTCAATGTCTCCATCCAAATGCTCAAGTCGGACGGGGTTCGGGTCTTCAACTACTGTGGGCTTTGCTTCGAGGATTTCGAACATTCTCGATGCCGCATCGACACATCTTGCCCAGCGGTCTCCAATCCACATAAAGAAGTCGATTGGGTCGTAGAGCATGCTGGTGTAGGAGATAAGCCCTGTAAGCACGCCATAGGTGAATACCGTTCCGCCGACCTCGACCTGCATGACAATGAGAAGACAGCCAATGCAGAAGAGACCGATGCTTAAAAGATTATAGCATCCCCAGACGAACGGGATTGTGTTTGTGATACGGTGATTGATTCTGTCGTTGACCTCGTAGGCGTCACGGTTTTTCTTTCTGTAGCGGTCACGCTCCTTCTGCTCCTTGGCAAATGACTTGACCACTCGCTGACCGTTCATGACGTCCGAAAGAACCGAGTTAAGGCTTCTCATAGCAACATCGAGCTTACGGTAGAGCTTTCTTTCTTTTTTATAGAGGAAGTTGTCGGCGAACAGGAGGATTACCATCAGGATTACAAGCCCTATTGTCAATACCGGGCTAAGCATCATCATGATAGCTCCGATTCCAACGAGCTTGACTATGTTTGCGATTCCGTAGGGCACTATATCGACAAAGAAGCTGTAGACATTGTTGCTGTCACGGTCAACTCTCGACATAAGAGAACCGGTTTGCTTGCTCGTGAAGAACTGCAGCGACAGATTGTTCATCGAGGCGTAAATCTTCGAGCGGAGAGTGTGCGTGACGTGGGGGACGACCTTTGCGGTTACGATTCCGGAGAAAAGACCTGTCAGTTTGCTTAAGATATTCGTAAATAACATGAGAAGTACTATCAGCAGAACCTGACCATAGAACTTACCCGATTCGCTTAAGACGTCGTCATAGAGCATCTTTGAGCTGAACCACGGAGTTATTACCGCCATGACGTTCGACAGGAGAATCGAAGCCATAATAAGTGTGATTTCGAGCTTGAAGTCCTTGAAAAGTCCCATCAGTTTGCCGAATATCGAACGCTTGTCGACGCACCTCGGGCATACGGGGCGGTTGGGGTTCGGGTACGGCTGATGGCAGATGGGGCAGACGGTGTTCTTGCTGTCTAAAAGCGTGTCGTCTATCTCCTCGTGACGGTGGGTCATATTGACTCTCTCGCAGAAGCGTTCGAACTTCTCGCAGTAGCCGATTGAAAACCTTGCGATGAGGATGTTCTCACGGTCGTGCTCATACTCGCTCGGAGACCAGCCGAAGCTCGGTCCGCCGCCGAAGCCGCCCTCAGGAGGAGGTCCTCCCGGTCCGCCGCCCGGTCCTCCCGGTCCTCCGGGAGGTGGTCCCATCGGAGGTCCGCCATCCGGTCTTGCACCCATTGGCGGATGTCCGTGATGACCGTGTCCGCCGCCATCGGGCTTTTCGGAGAAATCTTCGACTTCGCCCTCACGGAGCATACCTAAAACAAGTCTTGCCGAATTCTGGTGGCGGTCGACGTAGATATTCTTTATCTTTGCAATTTCGTACTCCTGAAAGTCCTCCACGCGATAGGAGATCAGTTCCTTTGTGGGAGCGGTTTTGAAGAATTTCTTGATGACGGGAGTGCCACGGAGCTTTTCTTCAAACTCTTCCTTGGTGGTGGCTTGCCGGTACTCCTCGTAGCCGCTGATTATGTAAAGCTCATTCTCATCGAAAGTGACATAGACGTCGAAATATTTTCCCTCGCCGTCGAGGTCAGCCTTTACGCAGTAGAGGAGCTTCTCAGTATTGACGCCACGCTTGCAGAGCTCGTCTGCGACAAGCTGCGGCAATGCGTCAAAATGCTTCATAAAATCACCTTCCTAATGTATCCTGAAAATCCATAAAAAGACATACTTGTTAAGACAATCTATAATAAAACAGCCCTCGATACCATAAAGTATCGAAGGCACTTATTCATCCGCTAAAACCGTTTTGTCGGTCTTCAAGGAATCGGGGTAGTACTTTTCTGATACCTGATTGTATCTGTAGATGTATTGACATGTAATCATACTGGCTGTAAACATACAGATTATCCAAACGCATTGTTCCCGATCCTTTCTTAAAAATATTTGTGATTCCCACAAGTTCAATATTATACACCGTTACAGCGCAGATGTCAAGGACTTTTTGAGATAAAATTGCGATTTTAAAAGGCTTTTTGCATATCGCATGATTGACTTATCAGCTGCAATATGATAAACTTATAGCCATATAGAATTTTTTAAAGGCAGTGATAATATGACTCAGCTATTAAGCTTACTTAAAACAAACGCACGTCTTTCAAATAAGGAGCTTGCAACGCTCCTTGGAAGAACCGAGGAGGATGTCGCTCATGATATAAGCGAGCTCGAAAGAACCGGCGTTATAAAGGGCTATTCAACAATTATGGACGACGACATCGTCAACAAGGACAGTGTTTCGGCATATATCGAGCTTTCGGTCACCCCAAAGGCTCAGGTCGGCTATGACGAGATTGCGGGCTATATCTCGCAGTATGAGGAGGTCGAGAGCGTTTCCCTCATGTCGGGAGGCTATGACCTTGCCGTGACTGTCAGATGCAAAAATATAAGGGACGTTTCGAACTTCGTGGCACAACGGCTTGCCACTATTGACGGGGTGGTCTCCACCTCTACCCACTTCTTCCTGCAGAAATACAAGGAGAACGGCATTCTTCTTGCCGACTTCGAGCGTGACGAAAGAGGGCAGGACTGATGGACTATGAAAAGCTCATCGGCAAAAAAGCCGCTGAGATAAAGCCGTCCGGCATAAGAAAGTATTTTGACGTTGCCGCAACCATGGACGACGTTATTTCCCTTGGCGTCGGCGAACCGGACTTCCACACTCCTTGGCAGATAAGGCGTGAAGCTATAGTTGCTTTGGAAAGAGGCAAGACCTTCTATACTGCCAATTCGGGACTTATGAACCTCCGTAAATCAATCAGCGAATACACCGAGAAGCACACGGGAGTAAGCTACGACCCGGCAAGTGAGATTATAGTAACCGTTGGCGGTTCGGAGGCTATAGACCTTACCATCCGTGCAATTATCGAGCAGGGCGACGAGGTTATCATCCCGGAACCGTCCTTTGTCTGCTACAAGCCGATTGTAGAGCTCACGGGCGGGACTCCCATCATTATCGAAACCAAGGCTGAGGACAGCTTCAAGCTGACGGTAGAAGAGCTGAAAGCCGCCATAACAGAGAAAACAAAGCTTCTTATTCTCCCCTATCCCAATAACCCTACTGGTGCGATTATGGAGCGTGAAGACCTTGAGAAGATTGCAGAGGTCTTGAGAGGCACTAATATTGCCGTTCTGACCGATGAAATCTACAGCGAGCTCACATATGGGAAGAAGCACTTTTCCATCATTTCGCTTGAGGGAATGAAAGAGAGAACTATTTACGTAAATGGCTTCTCAAAGGCGTTTGCCATGACCGGATGGAGGCTTGGGTATATGTGCGCCCCGCATGAAATCACCATGCAGGCGTTGAAGATCCACCAGTTCGGGATTATGTCCTCCCCCACAATAAGCCAGTATGCCGCTATCGAGGCTCTTACGAATTCAGAAAACGACGTCAAGCACATGGTTTCTGAGTACGATATAAGAAGAAGATACCTTGTCAACGCTTTCAGGGAGCTCGGGCTCGACTGCTTCACACCGGAGGGAGCGTTCTATGTCTTCCCGTCCATCAAATCAACCGGGCTTTCGAGCGATGAATTCTGCGACAAGCTTCTTCACAGCAAGCGTGTTGCGGTCATCCCGGGAAATGCTTTCGGAGACTGCGGCGAGGGCTACATAAGGGTTTCCTATGCCTATTCGCTGAGGCATCTGATGGAAGCTGTCTCGAGGATAAGGGAATTTCTTGACGAATTGAGGAGCGAAAATGCTTGAGGGAAAGGCTTATGCCAAGATAAATCTCACTCTGGATGTTACAGGAAAGCTTGAGAATGGCTATCACTCGATAGCGTCCATCATGCAGACGATTTCACTTCATGATGAGATTTCGGTTGAGAAAAATTCTGCTGGCGAAATCCGGCTGTTCGCTGATGGCGGAAAATTTGTCAAAGACATGCCGCTTGACGAAAAGAACACCTGCCACAAGGCGGCAAGTGTGTTCTTGGAGCATGCAGGAATTTCTGACGGAGTTGACATCTATATTGAGAAGAATATCCCCTCTCAGGCTGGTCTGGGCGGAGGGTCTTCGGATGCCGCAACGGTCTTGAGGCTTCTGAATAGGTTTTTTGAGACGAAATTAAGCTATGATGAGCTCAGGAAGCTTGCCGCAAAGGTTGGAGCTGATGTGCCGTTTCTTGTCACTGGTGGGTGTGCTCTTTGCGAGGGCATGGGAGAGATTCTCACGCCAATTGAGAACGGCTTGACCGGATATGTGCTTCTTAAAAAGCCGGAGTTCGGAATCTCGACGCCGGAGGCTTACCGGCTCTTTGATGAGAAAAAGCTGCCCTATGGCAACTCTTCCAAGGCGGTTATGAACACTGTTATAAACGGTGGGAGCTTCCATGGACTTCTCTCGAACGACCTTGAAAGGGCTGTGGCGAATCCTGAAATTCTCATGCTTAAGGAAGAGATTGTCAAGCTCGGAGGCTCAGATAGCCTTATGACCGGAAGCGGGTCCTGCGTTTATGGGCTTTTCGAGAACGAGAGGTTGGCACAGCACGCCGGAAGGCTTACCCGGGAGCATCCGACTATAGGAGTTTATGAGCCTGTTTCATCAGAAGAAGTGATCAGATCATGATTGGCTACAATAAATGCGAGCTCTGCCCGAGGCGGTGCATGGTAAACAGGCACGAACACACAGGCTTCTGCGGACAGAGCGATGAAATAAGAATTGCAAGAGCGGCTCTCCACCTTTGGGAAGAGCCGTGTATTTCCATCGGCAAAGGCTCGGGAGCTGTATTCTTTTCCGGGTGCACTCTTCGGTGCTGCTTCTGCCAGAATCATGAGATTTCGCATGAGGGCAAGGGCTACACCGTCACAACGAGTGAGCTTGCAGAGATTTTTCTTAAGCTTAAAAGCGATGGCGCAGAGAATATAAACCTCGTCAGCCCGACGCCGTTTGTGCCGTCTATAATTGAGGCTCTCGATATGGTCAGGGGTGAGCTAAGAATTCCCGTAGTCTATAACTGCGGAGGGTTTGAGCGGGTCGAGACGATTAAGGCACTCGATGGCTATGTCGACATATATCTTCCGGACGTCAAGTATTTTTCAGACGAATATGCTGCCGAATTCTCCGGCTGTCCTGATGGTTATTTTGAGACGGCGATTGAAGCTATAAAAGAGATGCATAGTCAGGTTGGGAAGCCTCAGTTCGACAGGAACGGAAAGCTTTTAAAAGGCGTGATAGTCCGGCATATGGTGCTCCCTACCCTGCGGCTTGATTCGATGGCAGTGCTGAAAGGGCTTCGGGAGAATTTCGAGCCGGATGAAATACTTCTGAGCCTGATGAGTCAGTATGTGCCGATGTATAGGGCGGCAACGGATGAGAAATTCAGGAAGATCAACCGTCGGGTATCGACGTTTGAATATAACAGCGTATTGGATTTTGCCAGAGACTTGGGCTTTGACGGGTATTCGCAGGAGAAAAGCTCTTCTGATGAGTGCTTTGTGCCGGAGTTTTTTGGGAGCAAGGAGGAAGCTAAGCTATGAAAACAGTATTTGAAACCATCCGGAAATATCTTCCGAAAGCGAAGAAGCAGTTTGCGGCGGTTATCGTCTATGTCTTGGTGATAACTGCACTGGAGGCAACCCTCAGCGTTCTGATGAGCAGTATTATTTCTGAGGCACAGCTGAGAGGAACTATGACGTTTCTTCTGCTCGCTCTGGGAGGATTTCTGGTGCTTCTGCTTCTTGACTGCCTGCTCTCGATAGGAAAATACCGGGCTCAGGACAGGCTGGGCGGAGCTTTCTTAGAAGCGATGAGGACGGATATGTTCAGAGCCGTCGAGAAAGCGGATTATCAGTCACTTATTTCAATCGGCAAGGACAGGCTCAAGCACATTTTCTATTCGGATGTCCTCGACGTTTTCAGGATTGTCGGAAACTATATCGGGTATATACTGCTGAATTTTATTCTGCTTTTGTCTTTCCTGCTAATTTCAGCGTTTATGAACATCAGGCTTGCGGTCTTCCTCCTCGTGGCGGCGATTATAGGGTTTGCGATTTCTTGGTTCTCAAGACGGCTCATCATGAAACGGTCGGCTGGTGTCAACCAGATGATGAAAGCTGATCATAGTGAGCTCAATGACTTCGTCGACAGTATCGAGCTTGTCAAGACTCATTCCTTGGGAGATTACTTTGTTGAAAGACAGAAGAAGAGCCTTTGGGGGTTCATAAATGCTTCGCTTGATGCGGATGCAGTTATGGTCGGGCTGAATACGTTGAGCACCAATTACTATCAGCTGATTTACTTGGGCGTTGCGGCATTTTTGAGCATGACTGTCAGCGGAAACGATGCAGGAAGCCTTGCTTTCTTCCTCTTTGCGACGCAGAAGATTATTTCCTACAGCTCGAATCTTGAGACGGCTGTATATATGGTGATGAGGATGGCTCCGGCGTTCGGGAATGTAAATAAGATTTTCGAAACCAAGCAGGAGAACGGCGACAAGGAGATTTCGGGCATTGACAGTATTGAGCTTAAAAACGTTTCGTTTTCCTACAACGGCGGCGACGACTGCGTCATCAGGAACCAGTCGCAGGTGTTCGAAAAGGGCGACATTGTCCGGCTTTCTGGCGCAAACGGAAGCGGAAAGTCGACCTATGTCAAGCTCCTCGTGAACCTCCTCAAGCCCACCGACGGCGAGCTTCTCGTGAACGGCATGCCCGCAGAGGAAATCAAGCGGGAAAGCCTCTACAAGCACATTCTCTACATCAGTCAGGATGAGATTCTTCTAAACGACAGTGCTAAGAATTATATTGAGGAGATTACGGGAATTGAGCTTTCGGATGGCGACTTCAACAGCCTGCTCGCACAAGTGGATCTTCCCGACGATTTGCCGGACATCGAAATGGGCGGAAAGAGCCTTTCAGGCGGGCAGAGAAAGAAGCTGATGCTTATTAACCTGATTCTACGGTGGCAGGGCTCATCGGTTATAATCTTGGACGAGCTTGAAAATGCGCTCGATGCCGGAACGAGAGAGTTTGCAGGCGAGCTCTTAGACACTATTTACAAAGACCGGGAGAACCACATTATTTTCAGAATTTCTCATATTGACGATAACTTAGAGCTTGTGAACAAGCAGATTACACTTTGATAAAACGCCTCCCAATGCAGAATGGGAGGCATTTTTTCGGAAAAACTTTCGCTTGGGGCGTAGTATCCGGAAAATTTCGGGTACTGTAATAGTGAAAGGAGGAATGAGTGATGGACGACAACCAAATTATTGAACTGTTTTTCGAGCGGTCGGAGTCGGCTATAATTGAACTCGACCGGAAATATGGCAGCCTCTGCCGGAGCGTTTCGAAAAACGTTCTCGGGAGTGAGGAGGATGCAAGCGAGGCGGTCAATGATACATATCTTGCAGTCTGGAACAAGATTCCTCCCGAAAAGCCGGAGAATCTACTCGGCTATGTTCTTAAAATCGCTAAGAACAGGTCTCTCAATATTCTGAGAGCCCGAAGTGCCAAGAAAAGGGACAGCTTCTATCAGGTAGCACTTACGGAGCTCGAGGAATGCCTCCCCGGGAATTCAAATATTGAGGCGGAGATCGATTTCAAAGAGCTTTCGGAAGCGGTCGACAGCTTTCTTGAAACTCTTTCGAAAGAAAACCGGGTCATATTCCTGCGCAGGTACTGGTTCTCTGACAGCCTTAAGGACATAGCCAAGCTTACCGGACTGAAGGAAAAGACGGTCTCGGTAAGGTTAGTTCGAATCCGGAAAAAGCTGAAAAGCTACTTAAGCGAAAGGAGATTTTTTGTATGAATAAAAATACAGAGAGGCTTTCCTCTGCCATTGACATGGTGAGCGAAAAGTATCTTACGGAAGCGGCGGAATATCAGCCGGTTGAGCACAGATTCAGGCATACTAAGCTGCTTGTGGCGGCGGTGGCGGCGGTGGTGTCGGTTATGCTTATCGGAGCTGGGTTTGTTTCGGCAGGAAACAGCATCACAGATTGGTTCAGCAGTCGCTGGAAAGCTTCAACCGGTGAAGAAATCACCGAAGTGCACTATGATGCCATCAAGAGTCTTACCCAGTATATCGGTAAGAGCGACACCATCAGCGGATTGACAATAACCGTTGATTCGGCAACAGTCACCGACAACCAGATTTACGTTCTTCTTAAGGTTGAGGGCGGCGAGGATGATTATCCATTGCAGGGCTACTCGGCGTATATCAAATCCAAGAGCACGGATAACTGGAACAGCGGCATAGAATGGCAGGGCAAAGACGAGGACGGTGCGGTTTATTACATGATGAACTACATCTATGACTACGTCGGAGACCCCGAAGATGAGGAAATGGATTGCATTTTAAGAGTGGTTGATTCTCATGACGATACTGCAAACTACTGGGAATTCAGGTTCACCCTGAGCCGTGTTCCCAACAGCCACATAGACGTAATCCCCTACGGCGAGGCTGTAACTGTAACAGTCAGCATGAAAGACCACAATGCCACCATGATGTCACAGAGTGAAATCTTTGAAGAAATCACCCGTGATGTGATTGCCATTGACCTTTCAGAGAACGGAATGAAAGTCACCTACGACAACTCAACAGCAATACTTTCAAATCCCGATTATGCCGAATATATAGACAGCCTCTATTCGGATATTGACGAAGTCTTTGCGGTAATGCAGGACGGCAGTACGATTGGCGTAAACAACACGAGTTATACCCCCACAGCCGGCTCATACATTGCCACCAAGGAATACTACTGGGAGATGCCCATCAGTCTTGACGAGATAGAGTTTATCAGGATTGGAGAGACGGATATTGAGTTGAGGTAACTGCCTTGGGATCTTCGTGTAGGGGCGGATATTATCCGCCCGAAAACTCACCTGCAATCCGTAACGGGCGGATAATATCCGCCCCTACAAAAAAGCTTCCGACGCCGATCGGGAGCTTTCTTTTGGAGCAGATGACGGGAATCTGAACCCATTAGTTCGCCGTTGGCGAACGCGCTCCCGTTGGTCGCGCACCCCTCCACCGGCTTCGCCGGTCCCCCTCCCCTTGACAGGGGAGGCTTTTTTGTTCTATCAAAAGTTTGTTCAGGAAACAAAAAGGCTCCCCTGAAAGGGGAGCTGTCAGCGAAGCTGACTGAGGGGTTTGGAGCAGATGACGGGAATCGAACCCGCATATTCAGCTTGGGAAGCTGATGTTCTGCCACTGAACTACATCTGCATTTTGTTGACGGGAGAAATGGTGCACCTGACAGGACTTGAACCTGCACGCATAAGCAATAGAACCTAAATCTATCGTGTCTGCCAATTCCACCACAGGTGCATTCCCTGTTCTTGCCCGTGAAAATTATTATAGCACCTGCCGACGGAAATGTCAACGATGGATTTGGGGAGATTTTTATAGATAGTTCAAAATAAACTCTGCCGGTGTCAATATCTCCGGCTTTTCTATCTCCACTACCAGTAAATCCTTGTCACCGGTAATCAGAACATCGACATTACTCGCATCTGTATTCCCTGCTTCTTTCCTTGCGGATTTCTTTTACCATATCGACAACGTCCTGCTCATCCCTGATGCCTTGCTCTTCGGCAACGCCGGAAAAGGCAGTCTGGAGATCAAAAAGCGCATTGAGCGAGGCGTTCATCATCACTATTCTATTGCCGTCTTGGACGAACATGACTTTATCGCCATCCTTGACGCCTAAGAAACGGCGGATTTCTATTGGGATGGTGATCTGTCCTTTTGAAGTTATCTTTGCGAGCTCCATCTGAAAGCCTCCTTATAAGCTATTCATTGTATTCCGTGAATTCCTTACTTATATTATACTCGCATTGACGTGCCCTGTCAATAAAAATTTACGCTGATTTGAAGATATTTTCACTCATTTTCTCAAGAAAACAGTTGAAAAGAGGACGAGTTTATTATATAATAGAGGTGCATGATTGCATACACGTTCTTTATGGGTTGTCGATGTTGCAAAATATTGCTACGTGACGAGATAAAGAATGAAAATATTTATTTGGAGGTATAGTATGATAAACATTCCTGTTGTAAAGCTCGGTATTGTTGCCGTATCACGTGACTGCTTCCCGATTCAGCTTTCGGAGAAGAGACGCGCCGCTATCGCTGCCGAGTGCAAGGCTAAGGGTCAGGATCTTTATGAGTGCCCCGTAACAGTCGAGAACGAGCTCGATATGCTTAAGGCTGTAGAGGACGTCAAGGCGGCAGGCTGCAACGCTCTCGTTGTATTCCTTGGTAACTTCGGTCCTGAGACTCCTGAGACTCTCATTGCAAAGCACTTCGACGGTCCCTGCATGTTCGTTGCTGCTGCTGAGGGCGACGGAGACATGATTAACGGCAGAGGCGACGCCTACTGCGGCATGCTCAACTGCTCCTACAATCTTGGTCTTCGCAAGCTCAAGGGCTACATTCCCGAATATCCTGTAGGAACTGCTGAGGACATCGCAAAGATGATGGCTGAGTTCGTTCCCGTTGCAAGAGTTGTATTGGGACTCAAGAACCTCAAGATCATCACTTTCGGTCCCCGTCCGCAGGACTTCTTTGCCTGCAACGCTCCTATCAACGGTCTTTATGAGCTGGGCGTTGAGATTGAAGAGAACAGCGAGCTCGATCTCTTGGTTTCCTACAAGGAGCACGCTGGTGATCCGAGAATCCCCGGAGTATGCGCTGAAATGGCTGCTGAAATGGGCGAGGGCAAGTATTACGCTGACCTCAACGAGAGAATGGCACAGTTCGAGCTCACACTTCTTGACTGGGCTGAGAACCACAAGGGTTCAAGACAGTATGTTGCATTTGCGGACAAGTGCTGGCCTGCTTTCCCGAGTCAGTTCGGCTTTGAGCCCTGCTATGTAAACAGCCGTCTCTGCTCAAAGGGCATCCCCGTTTCCTGCGAGGTTGACATCTATGGCGCACTTTCTGAGTACATCGGCATCTGCCTCACCGGCGACACCGTTACGCTCCTTGACATCAACAACAGCGTTCCTCAGTACATATATGACGAGGACGACATTGCCAAGCTCGGCTACAAGCTCACCGACACATTCATGGGCTTCCACTGCGGCAATACTCCTTCCTGCAAGATGTGCGATGACAGAGCTGTCAAGTATCAGCTCATCCAGCACAGAACTCTTGAGCCGGAGGGAAGCGAGCCTGACTTCACAAGAGGAACCCTTGAGGGCGACATCGCTCCGTCTGACATCACCTTCTACAGACTCCAGTGCGACAGCAACGGCAAGCTTCACGCTTACATTGCTGAGGGTGAGATTCTTCCTGTTGCTACCCGCTCGTTCGGTGGTATCGCAGTATTCGGAATCCCTGAGATGGGCAGATTCTATCGTCATGTTCTCATTGAGAAGCGTTATCCTCACCACGGTGCGGTTGCATTCAGCCATTGCGGCAAGCTCATGTTCGAGGTCATGAAGTATCTCGGCATCGAGGACATTGCCTACAATCAGCCGAAGAGCCTCCCCTACCCGACTGAGAATCCTTTCACCTGATAATCTTATGTTACCCGCACAGGCTTTTCTGTGCGGGTAACTCTTAAACCTGCTGAGAATGACAAGCTTTCAAGACTCTTGACGGCTTATTACTCTTAACAGTAACAATTACTATAAAACAAATCGGAGGAATCCATTATGAGAAAGACAAAGATAATCTGTACCATTGGTCCCGCCTGCAGTGATGAAGCTACTCTTAAGGAAATGATGCTCTCAGGGATGAACGTCGCCCGGCTCAACTTTTCCCACGGAACGCACGAAGATCACCTTGAGAAGATTAACCTTATCAAGAAGCTTCGGAGTGAGCTCGACCTGCCTGTTGCAATCATGCTCGACACCAAGGGTCCTGAATACAGAATCCGTTCGTTCGAGAACGGAAAGATAAATCTCAACGTCGGCGACAAATTCACTTTCACAACAGAAGACGTCGTCGGAAATCAGGAGAGAGTCACCGTAAACTACAAAGGTCTTGCCCATGACCTCGAAGAGGGCGACATAATTCTTCTCAATAACGGACTTCTCAAGTTCACCGTCACCTCGGTTGACGACACCAACGTCTATACGGTTGTCAACGAGGGCGGAGAGCTCTCAAATAACAAGTCTATGAGCTTCCCGACAAAGCTTTTGAAGCAGGAATACTTAAGCGAACAGGACAAGTCTGATTTGCTCTTTGGAATTGAGAACGGAGTTGACTTTGTTGCATGCTCGTTTGTTTCCTGCAAGCAGGATATGGTTGACATAAAGACTCTTCTCGATGCCAACGGCGGCGGAGACATCGACCTCATTGCCAAGATTGAGAATCAGGCTGGTATCGACAACATCGAGGAGATTTGCGAGGTTGCCGACGGAATCATGATTGGCAGAGGCGACATGGGCGTTGAGATCGCATTTGAGAAGCTTCCTGCCATCCAGAAAGACCTCATCACCAAGTGCAGGCTTCTTGGCAAGCGTGTCATCACCGCAACCGAAATGCTCGAATCGATGATCCATAACCCCCGTCCTACAAGAGCGGAGACATCGGACGTTGCGAACGCCGTCTATGACGGAACGAGTGCTATTATGCTCTCTGGCGAGACTGCTGCGGGAAAGTACCCTGTTTTAGCTCTTCAGACGATGGCTAAGATTGCTGAGACAACTGAGAAGAGCATCGACTACACCAAGCTTTTCAGAACTGCTGAATTCAAGATCCAGAACACTGTCGACGCTATTTCCCACGCAACCTGCGGAATGGCTGTTGACGTAAATGCAAAGGCTATTGCAGTTTGCTCGCTTTCCGGTTCTACCGTTCGGATGGTATCAAGATTCAGATGCCCTGTGGACATTCTGGGACTTACAACCAACGTCAAGACCTGCTATAAGCTCGCCCTTTCTTGGGGCGTTACTCCCTACATGTGCGACACCTATGAATCGACCGATGTTTTATTCTACACTGCTAAGAATACCTCTCTCAAGGTGTTCAATCTGCAGAGAGGCGACAAGATTGTCGTCACCGGCGGTATGACAAACGGACGCTCCGGCAATACGAATCTCATAAAAGTTGAGACTATCTGAACTGCATAAAAAATCGGGCAACGATGCTAATTAAAGCTCGTTGCCCTGTTTTTATGCTAAGATTATTTCAGCTTCCTCATTTCGCCACGGAACCGGAATATGAGAACTCCGAAGCAGATCTGGACTGCGGCGGCGATGGCGCAGTTGCAGAATGAGACTATGGAAAGGAAGATAAGGTTTACTATTGCGGCGACGATATTGACAGCTCCCATGAAGTAGCAGATTACTCCGACGAGTGCAGAGGCGTTTTTGCCGAAGTGCTTGCCGTGCTCCTCGTAGGCGGCTGTTTTTGCGGCGTTGAGGCTTTTTATAATCAGTACAAGCCATAGGATAGCGAAACCAAATACAATGTCCACCGCAATTACACAGATGAACGCCAGCATTGCATCATCAGCGTTGGTAGAGGTGACGCTTGCTGCCAAGAGAACTACCATGCAGAGTGCTAAAAGTATGCATGTAAGAACGAGCTCAACTGTGTAGAGGGTCTTGATGATTGTGAGACCGGCGGTGTTGAAAGGCTTGTCCTTTTTGCTTGTGGCGGTGGCATAGGTCGCCCAGAGGCAAACTGCGACGATAATCATCGGGATCTGGGAAACTATCGCTCCGAATGAGCTGATGCTCGTGAGATACCTTGACATGTCGTTTACTAAGCTCGGGTCGATGTCGCCCAAGACCTGACTGACCAGTCCCCACGTGAAGCTGGTGTCGATGAGTGCAAGTATATTTGACAGTATCAGCGAGCAGAAAGCAAACGCTGTGAACCGGAAGAGTACGGATGAAGCGACTTTTTTGAGAGCTGCAAGCGGAGATTCGGGCTTTGGCTCAGCTGTTTCCTGATTTACTGCAGGCTCGGGATTTGCGGTTGGCGGCGGAGACTGATAGAAATTCTCCTGAGGCTTTTCCTGTGATTTTTCCGGGGATGGTTTATTTAATGGCAAGCCGCAACCCTGACAGAAGTTTGCGTTGTCGGGATTTTTGGTGCCGCATTTCTGGCAAAACATTGTTTTCCCTCCTCAAATATTAAATCGGTTTTTATAATAATATCATAGTTTTATCCAAGCTGTCAATACCCGAATCTGTCGAAGTGGTAGAGATTTCTTCGAATTACGGGAGAGCTGGAGGACTATCAGCACAAACTGCGGGGCTATTCTCAAAAGAATTTCGGTGAAAATACCACTTGACTTTAATACGCTGCTGTGGTAACATGGTAACACAGTAACAAAAGGAGAATACCACTCATGGCTACCTATGAAGAAAACACAGCCAAGCTGTTTGAAGCGATATTAAGGCTTGAAAGCACCAGCGAATGCGAGCACTTTTTCAAGGATTTATGCACCGTCAAGGAGCTTAAGGAGATGAGCCAGCGATTTGAGGTCGCAAGGCTTTTGGAAAAAGGTCTTGTCTACTCGGACATTGCGAACGAAACCGGTGCAAGCACCACGACTATAAGCCGGGTCAACCGCAGTCTCATGTACGGCGAGAACGGCTATAAAACGGCAATCGAAAGGATGAAAGAATGTGAATAACGCTCTCAGAGCTGACGAAGAAGCTGTCCTGAAGCTTAGAGCACTCTATGAAAGCCGGGGCTATCAGGGCTACAAGATGAACGGCTTTGAGGAGTATGACATATATGCGCAGAATAAGGACTTTCTGGGCGGCGAAGCGGTCATAACGTTTACAGACACCGAGGGGCGGCTTATGGCTCTGAAGCCTGATGTCACCATGTCCATCATCCGTTCAAGGACTGAGGAGGACGGCGTCACCGAAAAGCTCTATTATGACGAGAACGTCTGCAGGGTGTCGCACGATTCGCACCGGCTGAAAGAGATTTTGCAGTCGGGGCTTGAGTGCATCGGGAATATCGACCTGTACAACACCTGCGAGGTCGTGAGCTTAGCAGCTGAGAGCCTTGGGCTTTTCGGAAGGAAGTTTATACTCGACATTTCGCATATGGGGATTGTTACGGGACTTATCGATGCCCTCCCCGTTTCGGAGTCTCAAAGAAAAGAGCTCACCAGGCTTATTGGCTCGAAGAATCTTCACGGGATAGAAAGTCTTCTTTCGGGAATTTCTGCGGACTGTGGAGTTAAAGAAAGGCTTATGAAGCTTGCGGACATGTCCGGATCTCCTGACGAGGTTCTCCCCTGCTTAAGGGAGATCTGCATCGGCACTCCTGCCGAAGAGGGACTTCGGGAGCTTGAAAGGGTTGCCGAAGCGTTGAGAAGCAGCGATATATATGACAGTCTCAGGCTTGACTTTTCTGTCGTTCAGGACATGAGCTACTATAACGGAATCGTTTTTCAGGGATTCATTGAGGGAATTCCTGAGAAAGTCCTGAGTGGAGGAAGATACGACCCGCTTCTTAAGCGAATCGGCAAGAATAAGGGTGCTATAGGCTTTGCTCTTAATGTCGAATCGCTCGAAAGGGTGCTTGACCAGAAAGATGCCTTGGATGCCGACATTGCGCTTGTATATTCAGCTGAGGATAATGCCGCTGATGTAGCGAGGAGAGCCGCCGAGCTCTCACAGAATGGCAAACGGGTTCGGGTTCTCGATGTCGTCCCGAAAAGGGCACGGTTCGGCAAGATAATCTATTTTAACGAGACTTGAGGAATTACATATGATAAGCATAGCACTGCCCAAGGGACGCTTGGGCGAAAAGGCACTGAAGCTGTTTCAGGAAGCCGGAATTATTCCCTGTGGCGACATCGGGTTCAGCTCACGTAAGCTCATATTGGAGCTTCCCGGGTCGGGAGTAAGGTTTTTCTGGGTGAAGCCGTCCGACGTCGCTATCTACGTCGAGCGTGGAGCGGCGGACATCGGAGTTGTCGGGAAGGACATTCTTGAGGAGTCGAGCCCGGACGTCTATGAAGTTCTGGACTTGGGAATGGGCAGATGCAGGATGTGCGTTGCCGCCAAAAAGGACTTCTGGGACAATCCGAACAGAACTCTCTCAGTTGCAACAAAGTTTCCCACCATTGCTTCTGAGTACTACGAAAGGCAGTCGAGGAGAATTGACGTTATAAAGCTGAACGGCTCAATTGAGCTGGCACCTATCTTGGGGCTTTCTGACGTCATCGTAGACATTGTCGAGACGGGAGACACATTAAGAGAAAACGACCTTGAGGTTTTCGAGACGATATTCGAGATTTCCGCACGGCTTATCTTAAACAAATCGTCGGCGAAATTCAGGCAGGATGAAATATCGAAAATTGTCTCAGAAATTTCGAAAATTATTGAGTCAAAGGGGTAGACAGAAATATGATAAAGATTTATAATTACACAGAAGAAAATCAGGAGATTTTTAAGAAGCCGGTTGATTCGCAATCGGTTGCTGATACGGTTTCAGCGATTATTGCGAACGTAAAAGCAAACGGCGACAAGGCTTTAAGGGAGTATTCCCTGAAATTCGACAGGACGGATATTGAGGATTTCCGAGCGACAGATGAAGAGATCGAGACGGCTTATGCTTCGGTTGAACCTGAGTTCGTGAGAATTCTCAACGAAGCGGCAGAGAACATCAGGGACTTCCACAAGCACCAGTTAAGGAGCTCGTTTGTCGTTTCCGAAAAGGACGGAATCGTCTGCGGTCAGAAGATAATACCGTTTGCAAGAGTTGGCTTGTATGTCCCCGGAGGTACGGCGGCTTATCCGTCGACTGTACTTATGGACGCTGTTCCCGCAAAGCTTGCAGGGTGCGGCGAAATAGTCATGGTCACTCCCCCGTCAAAGGACGGCAGTATCAACAAGTACATTTTAGCCGCCGCAAAGATTGCAGGCATCGACAAGATATATAAGGTTGGCGGAGCTCAGGCGGTTGCGGCTCTGGCTTTTGGGACAGAGAGTATTCCAAGAGTCGACAAGATAGTGGGTCCCGGAAACGCTTTCGTTGCAGAAGCAAAAAGACAGGTCTACGGCGAGGTGGCAATTGACATGATTGCCGGTCCGAGCGATATTCTTGTAGTGGCTGACGAAAAGAGTAATCCCCGGTTCGTTGCGGCAGACCTCCTTTCGCAGGCGGAGCATGACAGGATGGCGAGTGCGGTTCTGGTCACCGATTCAGAAGAGCTTGCATATGCGGTTCAGTCTGAAATAGAAATACAGCTTTCGAAGCTCCCAAGAGAAGAGATTGCAAGGGCTTCTATAGAGAATAACGGAAAAATCATCGTTACCCGTGATATTTCCGAGGCAATAGAGGTTGCGAACGTAATCGCTCCCGAGCACATTGAGCTTTGCCTTGACAATCCTTTTGACGTTTTAGATAAGGTGAAGAATGCCGGCTCAATCTTCATGGGAAGATACTGCCCGGAGGCTCTCGGGGACTATCTGAGCGGAGCGAACCACACTCTTCCGACGAATGGCTCTGCAAGGTTCTCCTCTCCCCTTTCGGTTGACGATTTTGTGAAGAAGTCGCAGTTCACCTACTATACGAAAGAGGCTTTCGAAAAGGTGTATGGCGATGTAGCCTATTTTGCACAAAAAGAGGGTCTCGAGGCGCATGCAAAGAGCGCAACTATAAGATATGAAGAGGTCTGACGGGAGTTTATATGAACAGCTTTCTCATTTCCAAATATAAAGATGTTGAGCCCTATGTTCCGGGCGAGCAGCCGAGGGACAAGAAGTATATCAAGCTCAACACGAACGAGTCGCCCTATCCTCCATCGGAGGCAGTCCAAAAGGCAGTGAGCGAGTCTGCTAAAAGCTTACAGCTTTACCCCGACCCAGCTTGCAGAGACCTGAGGGCGGCACTTGCGGGGAATCTTGGGCTTAAGGCGGAGAATGTTCTTCCGACAAATGGCTCTGATGAAGTTCTGAGCCTCAGCTTCATGGCATATGCTCACGACGAGAAGCCGGCTTACTATCCGGATGTCACCTATGGGTTTTATGACGTACTGAGCGGACTATTCGGTGTAAAGGCAACTCACTTTGCACTTGAAAGTGACTTTACAATTGATATTAAGAAGTACTGCGGGCTTGAAAGTGGGCTTATCGTGATTGCAAATCCGAATGCACCTACCGGAATTGCTATCAGTCTGAGCGAGATTGAGAGAATTTGCAAGGAAAGCCCAGATTGCGTAGTTCTCATTGATGAGGCTTATGTTGAGTTCGGAGCTGAAAGCTGTGCCCCACTCGTTACTAAGTACCCGAACCTCATCGTTTCGAGAACCTATTCGAAATCGATGTCTTTAGCTGGCGCAAGGCTTGGGTATGCGATTGCGAACAGCGACCGGATAAGGGAGCTTGAGACGCTCAAGTATACTCTTAATCCCTACTCTGTCAACAGAACCGCTCTGGCGGCTGGGGCTGCGGCTCTTGATGACATAGACTACTACAGAAATAACTGCAGACTGGTGGCGCAAACAAGAGATATGACTGCTGAAAAGCTTAAGAATCTCGGCTTTGAGCTCACAGATTCAAAAACGAACTTTGTATTTTGCAGGCATAAGAGCGTTCCTGCGAATGAGCTGTCAGACAAGCTCCGTGAAGCTGGAATACTTGTCAGGCACTTCACCGGCGTAAGAACCAACGACTGGCTGAGAATAAGCATTGGAACGCAGGAGGACATGCTTACACTTACTGATACGCTTGAAAGGATACTGAACGGAGGATGAGAGTATGAGAGAAGCTACTATTGTGAGAAAAACAGCAGAGACGGACATCAGACTATATCTTAATCTGGATGCTCCCGGAGAGTCGGAAACAGACTCCGGATGTGGATTTTTGGATCACATGCTGACGCTGCTTGCTAAGCATTCCGGGTTCTGCCTCAAGGTGAAGTGTAAAGGCGACACACTTGTCGACTATCATCACACGGTTGAGGATATTGGAATTTGCTTGGGTCTTGCTCTTAAGGAGGCTCTCGGCGACATGGCAGGAATTACCCGCTATGGCTGGGCTGTTATACCGATGGATGAGGCGTTGGTACTCACTTCCTTAGATATTTCAGGAAGAGCATACCTAAGCTGTCAGCTCGATATTCCCACACAGAAGGTCGGGGATTTCGACACGGAGCTATGCGAGGAGTTTATGGCGGCTCTGGCTCGGAGTGCGGGTCTCACTCTTCATATAAGGCAACTTGACGGGAAAAACAGCCACCATATTATTGAATGTACTTTCAAGTGCCTTGCAAAAAGTCTTAAAATGGCGGTAGCTATCGACCCGAAAGCGATGGGCGCAGTGCCGTCAACAAAGGGAGTTATCTGATTGAAAACGGTTATAATTGACTATGGCGTCGGGAATCTCTTTTCCCTGTCGATGGGACTAAGAAAAATCGGCGAGGATGCTGAGATTTCTTCCGACAAAGATAAAATCAGGGATGCTGACCGCCTTATTCTCCCCGGCGTGGGAGCGTTTGAGGGAGCGGCGAATAAGCTCAGAGAATCGGGGCTTTCGGATCTCATTAAAGAGGAAACCGCGAACGGCAAGCCGCTTATGGGCATCTGCCTTGGGATGCAGCTTCTGTTTGATGAGAGCTATGAGTATGGCATTCACAATGGGCTCGGGCTGATAAAGGGAAAGGTTGTGCCGCTCAAGGGCTATGTCGACGAAGACTTGAAGATCCCACACATCGGCTGGAACTCGCTTGATATAGTCAAGCCTGAGTGCCCGATTTTCAAGTACAGCGAGACTGGTGATCACGTATATTTCGTCCATTCTTTCTATGCAACTGACTGCGAGAAAGACACTGCGGCGGTTACTGAGTATTCGAGAACAGTGACGGCTACTGTCTGGAAAAACAACATCTACGGCTGTCAGTTCCATCCGGAAAAGAGCGGCGAAAAGGGGCTTAAGATCTTAAAAGCTTTCTGTGAGCTTGGTTAGAGAGGAATTAATATGAAGATTTATCCCGCTGTTGATATTCTCGGAGGTAAAGCTGTCAGGCTTTACAAGGGCGACTATTCGGAGAAAACCGACTATGGCGACCCGGTTGAGGCGGCTGTGAGGCTGAATGAGCTCGGTGCTGAGTATCTGCACATTGTCGACTTGGACGGCGCAAAGAGCGGAGATACGCCGAATCTCGGTATCATCTCCAAGATTGCCGCTAAAACCGGCATATTTGTCGAGGTCGGCGGAGGAATCAGGTCGATGGAGACTGTGGAGAAATACCTTTCCCATGGGCTCAGCAGGGTTATAATCGGGACTGCTGCTGTTACCGACAGGAAGTTCCTATGTAAAGCTGTGTCGCTTTACGGAAGCGAAATTGCGGTCGGTGCTGACATACTTGATGGAAGCGTAAGGATTTCCGGGTGGCTTTCAGACAGTGGGATCACAATCTCCGATTTCATGACCGATATGCAGGCTGTCGGGGTTCAGACCGTTATCTGCACCGATATTTCAAAGGACGGTGCTCTTAAGGGCACGAACGTGGCTCTTTATGAAAAGCTCTGCCGGGAGTTTCCTGACATTGAGATAGTGGCTTCCGGAGGGGTTACGGCTCTCAGCGAAATTACGGAGCTAAAAAGTGCCGGAGTTTCGGGGGCAATCATCGGAAAAGCGTATTATACAGGGCTTATTGACATAGGGAAAGCGATTGAGGCAGCAAGATGATCACAAAAAGAATTATCCCCTGCTTGGACGTTAAAAACGGCAGGGTTGTTAAAGGAACAAAATTTGAGGGGCTTTCGGATGTTTCCGACCCGGTTTCGCTTGCGGAATTCTACTCGAATTCCGGTGCGGACGAGCTCGTCTTCTACGACATCACTGCTTCGAGTGACGGAAGAAGACTTATCTGGGATGTGCTCAGGAGAACTGCTGAAAACGTTTTCATTCCGCTGACTGTCGGAGGGGGGATAAACAGCATCGAAGACTTCGATATGGCGTTGAAGTGCGGCGCAGACAAGGTGAGCGTCAATTCGGGTGCTATAGCGAACCCTGAGATTATCAGTAAATCCGCTGAGCTTTACGGGTCGCAGTGCGTGGTCTTGAGCATCGACGCCAAGAGAACCGAAAGCGGCTTCACTGTTTTCACCAAAGGCAATCGGGTCAGAACCGAGCTTGATGCTGTTCAGTGGGCTAAATACGGCGAAAGTCTGGGTGCTGGCGAGATAGTCCTCAACTCTATCGACACCGACGGAGTCAAGGACGGGTTTGATATTGAGATGCTTAAGGCTGTTTCGGATGCAGTGAGTATTCCTGTCATCGCTTCAGGCGGTGCCGGGAAGAAAGAGGATTTCTTGGAGCTTTTCAGGACACTCGAGAAAGTTGACGCCGGACTTGCGGCTTCGGTGTTCCACTTCGGGACGATTGAAATCAGGGATTTAAAGAAGTATCTCGCCGAAAACGGCATAAATATGAGGATATAGGTGACAAAATGCTTGATATTAATGAACTTAAATTTGACAAAAAAGGGCTTATACCCGCTATAGTTGTCGATGCGAAAAGTGGCAAGGTTCTGACCTTGGCATACATGAACAGGGAGAGCCTTGGGATTTCTATTGAAAAGGGGCTCACCTGCTTCTGGTCACGTTCGAGGGCTGAGCTATGGCTCAAGGGCGAAACAAGCGGCAACTATCAGCACATAGTCAGCATCACCGCAGATTGCGACCGGGATGCACTTGTCGTTTCTGTTGAGAAAGATGGTCCTGCCTGCCATCTTGGCACTGACAGCTGCTTCAACGACAAGGTTTACCAGTCGGAAGCTCTCAGTGATTTCAGCTATCAGGAGCTTTACGACCAGATTTCCGGGAGAAAAACGAGCCCGAAAGAGGGCTCTTACACCACCTATCTCTTTGAAAAGGGTCTTGACAAGATTCTTAAAAAAGTAGGTGAGGAGTGCACCGAGGTCATTATCGCCGGAAAGGCTGAGGACAAGAAAGAGACCGTTTACGAGATAGCGGACCTTATATATCACCTCTTCGTTCTTATGGCGGAAAGCGGAATCACGCCCGACGACATATGGGACGAGCTCGCCAGCAGACATGTCAAGGACAGCTTGGTTGTCGACAAGAAAATAAAGCAGGAGAAGATGGTATGATCCCGCTTCAGAATCTTCACACACACTGTACTTTCTGCGACGGAAAAGACGAAGCAGAGGATGTTGTCAAGGAGGCTCTCAGGCTTGGGATGACTTCCCTTGGGTTCTCCTCCCACAGCTTCACCGGGAATCCCAAAATTGACGGCATGAAAGACGAACGTGGGTACATCGACTGTGTCAATGTTCTCAAAGAGAAATACCGGGACAGAATCGAAATATTCTTAGGTGTTGAAAGAGACGCTTTTACTGAGATTTCCGGGCTTGAGAATGAATATGACTACAAAATCGGGTCTGTCCACTATCTTAAGATTGGCGACGACTATCTGCCGGTTGACTGGTCCCGGGACAGGCTCAAAAATATCTGCGAAAAGTATTTTAACGGCGACATGCTTTCGCTCTGCGAGGCTTATTTTGAGCTTGAGAGCAAGGTTGTCAGAATGACCGACTGCCATATCGTCGGGCACTTTGACCTTGTGACGCTGTTTTCAGGGCTGGACGATTCCGAAAATCAAGGATTCATAGACGCAGAAATGGCTGCACTGGATGAGATTGCAAAGACAGATGCACTCTTTGAAGTGAACACCGGCGCAATGGCGAGGGGATACCGCTCTGTCCCCTATCCGTCCGAAAGGTGCTTAAGGAGAATTTGCGAGAAGAACGGCAGGGTTATCATCTCGTCTGATTGCCACGATAAGACGAAGCTTCTTTTCGGGTTCGATATGGCGGCGGAGCTCATTAAAAAATGCGGATTCAGGGAAGTATACATTCTGACTGATGGCGGGTTCAAGCCGGTCGGTCTTTAATATGAAAGGAAACTGAGTATGAGTAAATTTATTGTTCCAAAGGATTACACGAGCAGCCTTACGCCCTATGAGACACAGACGGCTATAGGGCTTATCAAGAGAAGCTTTGAGCTAAGCCTCTGTCAGGCTCTTAACCTCAAGCGTGCCTCCGCTCCGCTCTTTGTCGACAACATGCGGGGCTTGAACGACGACCTAAACGGCGTTGAGCGACCGGTTTCGTTTGAGATAAAGGAGACCGGCGAGAATGCAGAGGTTGTCCATTCACTTGCGAAGTGGAAGAGGCTTGCTCTCAAGGAATACGGCTTCCACGAGGGCGAGGGCATCTATACCGACATGAACGCCATCAGACGGGACGAGGAGCTCGACAACCTCCACTCGGTCTATGTCGACCAGTGGGACTGGGAAAGAATTATCACAAGAGAGGACAGAAATTTAGATTTCCTCAAGGGCATCGTCCAGAAGATTGTTGACTGCGTTGTCGACACCTCTGAGATTATAACAAAAGTCTATCCGAATGTCCGCTGTCAGCTTTCAAGAAACGTCACCTTTGTCACCGCTCAGGAGCTTGAGGATATGTTCCCCGGGCTCACTCCAAAAGAGCGTGAAAACGAGTTCCTAAGAGAGCACAAGACCGCTTTCATCATCGGCATCGGCGACACCCTCAAATCCGGCAGCAAGCACGACGGCAGAGCCCCCGACTACGACGACTGGAGCTTAAACGGCGACATTCTCATGTGGAACGAAACCTTGGGCTGTGCGTTTGAGCTTTCTTCGATGGGAATCCGGGTTGACGCCGAATCTCTCAAAGCTCAGCTCAAAAAAGCCGGCTGCGAATGGCGTTCGGGGCTCGAATTCCACAAAATGCTTCTTTCGGGCGATCTTCCCCTCACCATCGGCGGCGGCATCGGTCAGTCAAGACTCTGCATGCTGCTCTTAGGCAAAGCCCATATCGGCGAAGTGCAGGTTTCCATCTGGGGCAAGGACACGATGGAGACAGCGGAAAAGGCAGGCATCAAGCTGCTGTAAATTTGCATGCTATGCAAAATTTGCACGATGTGCAAATTAATAATCCCGTCCGGATTGCTCTGGGCGGGATTTCAATATAATTTCTGCTTTTTCCTTTTCGAAAACCGGTCACTTGCGCTTTTTGAAAGCTACTGCGATGCCAAGTGCCATAATCGGCACTGAGAATAAAATATATGCTCCGGTCGTCGGATTGGACTCATCAGGTTCTCCTTCTTCAACAGGATTAAAATCATATTCCGTATCGGTTTCTGTATAGGGCTGAGTACCTGCCAAAGTAACTGATTCTTCATCCGGAATTTCTTCTTCATACATTATCTCGTCCAATTCAGGATCGTATTCGTCAACGGTTATAAGGGTGTCGTCATCATCATCTGCCCAAGCTGTCACGGACATCATAGAAATTAACATAAGTACTGCTAAAAGCATTGCGAGTAGTTTTTTCATTGTGATTCCTCCTTTTAGTTCTCATGGGTTCTGTATGGTCAGACTAATCATTTCTGTATAGTAATCTATTTCGTCAGTCACCGAAAATGTGCCTTCTCCAAGACTGGTGAACTGGATCAGATTGTTCTCGTCAACGCAGAACTCAATCTCTTCTCCGTCATTGCGAATGGTGGCTTTGTAGAATTTTCCGGAAAACTCTTCATCAGTCGGATCAGTGACGCCCGCAAGCGAGTCATAAATTGTATTCAAGTATTCAATGTACGTCTCCTCTTCCAGATAGACCCTGTCGCCTGCGACTCCATCGACATACTCAGTGATGAAGACCGATTGCGTCTGTTTCTGGATAATATCCTCAATGAGCTCATAATAATTAATCTCATAAATAGGCATGCCGCTCTTTATATTCGGCGCACTTACCGAATACTCGTCCGCTCTGTAGGAGATTTCCTCGCCGTCATAAGTAAACGTCACTTCAAAATACGGTTGCACGGGTACACGAGAGCTATAGGCTACAAAATACTCAAATGATTCATAAAGAATCTGAAGCTCAGTTATCAGTTCCGGATCGGTTATCTCATACTCAGCATATTCCTGACTTTTGACAAGCTCAATAATGGCAACGCCTGATGTGCTGTCTTTCTCAACCTCTGCCGTAATCTCCACTTCGTCCGACATCTCTATGCTAACATCCGCCGAAAAAGTGTCCGCCGTGTCATCAATCCCCGCTCCATTCCCCGTCTGCGCCCCGCAGGCAACAAGGGATACCATCAGAGCAATTGCAAGAAGAATAGTGAATAGCTTTTTCATGTGAATTCCTCCTTGAAGTTTTGGTTCTACTTATAATACAAATCAGGGAGGCGGATTATTGCATTGGGACGAAAAATTTATAATTTTTTTGAAAGAGACTGCGGATGAGAATCCCGTCCATGGTGGGCGGGATTTCAATTTCTCCTCAGTTCTTTCTTAGATTACTCAGCGGTCACAGTAACACTTTCCGACTCAACGCCGATTGCCTCAACCTTGAAATCGTAGCTCACGCCGGACTTGAGACCGGTGATGTTGACCTTGTGCTTTGACGTCGTGCCGGCAACCTTCCACTCATCGGAGGTGGAACGCTTGTAATAGACGGTGTAGGTTTCGTCTTCGGCAAGTTCGTCCCAAGAAAGCTTTACTTTGCCGTCGTCAGCGATACCGGTGAAGTTGTAAGCTTCGCTGAATGAATGGTATATGGCATTGCACATTGCCAAGAGCTGGTCACCATAGAGCTCTTCATAACCGGTTTCGCTTGTATCGTGTGAACCCATAAGTGTTAAATTATAATAGTAGCCATCCTGATACCACAAATAGTTCAGATTTTCGTTGACAGTGGTCTTGTGAGTAGGAGCGAAATTATAGTAATAAACAGTAGTTCCACTCGCTGATTCGAGAACTTTGCCGGAATGGATACCATCCTTTGCATACATTATCGGAGTATCTACAACAACCCGCTCAGCTGCCTCAGTGTTGTAATAGTAGGTAAACTCAAGCGTTATGCCGTCAAGCTCGAAATAGACGTAGTAGAAATAAGTACCAGCCATGAACTCAGTAATGTCGCCAAAGGTCAAGCCCTCAGGAAGATATAATCCTTCGAGGTTTTCAATGCAGTCATAGCTCTCATAATAAGCCCCATGGTCTTCATCCGTTTCCCTCAGGTAGTTCCGATACTCGACAAGTTCACTCAGCGAGTAAAAGCACGGTCCCGGGTCTGCGCCATCAAGCGAGTCAGTGATGTCGAGGTCGTCATCATCATCTGCCCAAGCTGTCACGGACATCATAGAAATTAACATAAGTACTGCTAAAAGCATTGCGAGTAGTTTTTTCATTATTGCACCTCAGCTTTTTATATTACTATATAAATGTGTATCTGATAGTTGCTTATATGTAAATGCTTATTTTTTCATTAACGTATATTCCCAACTATATTCAACATTATTAAGAGTATGAGTGCCTCCATACTCGATTGTAATATATGATGATGTATTATTTGGATCCATTAATTTCATATAGTAGTAACTGCTATCATCTGGATAGCTCGGATCATAATAATATCCACATACAACCATAACGTGTGCAGCATATGTTGATGTCTCCGGGGGCTCCCATTGAGTGCAAAACGGTGCATTATTTGTAAGTATAGCTGTTCTTATATCACTCCAAGATATGGTATACGTCGTTTTCATCGTAGTACCAGAAACATATGATTCTATATAACTTTTCATTGTACTTAAACTTCCAGCATAAGACGATGTTGTATCATAAATATCTTTAAGAATATCATCCCTGATCGTTAGTGCATCACTTGTACCGTCACCATTAAGATAATAATCAATCATGGAGGCAGCGCAAGATGCCCAACAAGTACCATGTAAAGTTCCATCATCATATTTTTTTCTTTCATTATCCACAATGGTAACATTCCTTATCATTCCGACATAACTTTGTACAGATTCACCACTAATAACTAGAGATGTATCATAGACGTTAGACGACGAGATCGAAATTACATTGCAAACTTCATTTTCTACTGATTCAATCGCAATTGTTTCCATTTGTTCATCTATAACTGTCTGCTCAGCGTATGGTAAACTTGATAATAAAATTACCTCATCACCAATGACAGCATAGTAGGCTTCCTGAGAAACCATTACCTTTACCGGAGATTGAGCAGTTGTAGATAAATCATTTAGTGCTGTAGCCATCTCATCAGCACCAAATTGGAACGAATATGAGTCATTACTACCAGTGACAGTTATTAGAGCAACAATTTTGTTATCAACTACAACAGGAAAGTAATAAACATCCGAACGCTCTATAGTGCCCTTGCAAGATTCCGCATAAAATCCTGAAGCAACTCGCATCGAGCAAGCTTCTTCGTAGGTAAAGCCCATACTGGCAACAAACTCAGCACTTAAATGTGAAAACTTATCAAGAGCATATTCTGTAGCTTCTTCCGGAACATCCGCTGATGCGATGTAAATTGCATTATCCATCACCTCATAACTTGTTGCTGTTGCCGACACCATCGTCAGCGTAAGAACTACTACAATAAGAGTTGCGAAAAGTTTTGAAAGTTTTTTCATTTGTATTTACCTCCTAAAAAATATTTTTCCTCAGCCTCTGCGACCCATCCTGCAAGCCTGTACACTGAATGCAGAAAGTCTCGGCGGTGGGCTGTAACTCCATGGTATCAGCAAATAATCAAATTGTCAAGCTCGGAACTTTCCGATCGTGCAAGTCGAAAAGTCTGGACAACAATTTCGATTCGTGATACAATGAAATTTGTGGCTGAACTAACTGTAGTACAGCTAATAATATTTGAAAGAGGTAATTATAATGAAAAAATCACTTACAATGCTCTTGGCAGTACTCGCAACACTTGCTATGGCAATATCGGTTGCAGCTGATGACGGGTCGTTAGTTGCTGAATCAACGCCGGAATTGGGTGTTGACACTTCATACTCGGATGAGCAAAAGGAAGAACCCGGTTGCGAACCAAATTGCGAAGCAGGAATTTCATACAACGATGAGGAAGATTACTGATTCTTGATTTCCATAAGCAAGCGGCTAATGCATTCTTTTAATTCGTCAGCATCCCATACCCTCGGTGTACAAAGCGAAAGAGCTTCTTCTGCAAGCTTTTTCGCTTCTTCTTTGTCGCCAACATTGTTACGACGTGCCAAAGACCAAGCGCAATTATACATACAGCTTGGAAGCCTGCTCAGATTTGAAACATATTCACAGCACTCAATACCCTCTTGAGAAACTTGAATACTTTCGTCATATCTGCCCATCAATCCAAGATATTTTGATAGGCTATAGCACACATTTATAAGCTTTCGTGCCGAATACGCTTTATCAACTATATTTTTCTCGATATTGCCTTTTATGTGCGTAAGTATTGTAGCTGCTGATTCATATCCCTGCATCCCGCCGTAACTGTTTGCAATATCCCGCAAAATCTGAGCTTCCATATTGGTCATGTATTTTGGCAGGTTGTTCTCGTCATAATTCGGGACAGTAAGGCGCAGTGAATCTTCGAGATGGTCAAGCTGTGTTTTGGCGTCAATCAAACCGTCTTCATACAACATTTTTGTATCTATAACTTCATAGCGTTGCTTGTTTTCAACGGAAAAGCTATCGTAATTCTTGCCGAGTTCAGCAAGCATTGAGCGAGCTTTTTCTCTGTCTCCGCTGATGTTAACGTGATTTATGTCACGGATTTTTTGGCGAACAAGATAGTCTTCGTCGTTATTGGCTTCTCTTAGATAGTCAGCTGATAAACCAAGCCTTTCAAGAAGTCTCGCAAGTACACTCGTATTGCTACAGAATTTTCCCGATTCAATTCTTGAAAGAGTGGACGGAGTGCAAATTCCATTGCAGAGCTCTTCCTGAGTGCAATTTTTTTCTTCACGACGTGTTTTAATTAATTTGCCAATGTCTTTCTTATCCACGATTTCTCCCTCCTCGGATCTTGTTACCCTAATTATACCATATCGATAATCCTTCCGCAAGGTGTGAAAAAAGCCCGACTTCACATCGGGCTTTGATATTACTGCTTGTTTTCTTCCTGCCGCTTCTTAACCTCGTCGAACGAGACGCCGAATTTTTCGTAGATGCTTCGGGCGTAGCCGAACTCTTGCGGGGCGGCTCTTGTGATCTTGTAGAGACGGCGGTTGTCGGCGGTCTGGTCTACTGTCGTTACTATGCTGACGAGCTTGGTGTCGCCATCTACTTCAGCGTTGAGCTTGTCGAGGCTTCTTGCAAGCTCCAACAGATGGGTGGCGTAGATGCCCCGGACGCCTATGCAGCGGAAGCACTTCACGAGCTCCGTGGCGATATAGACGCACTCGGTCGGGGTTGTCGACTGGATAGACTCGTTCAACAGAAGCAGGCTGTTCGAGGTGCAGTTGTCGATGGTGACCTTGAATTGCTTGCACTCCTGAGTGAAGCGGGAGGTGTTGAGTCCTACCTCCTCCTCTTTCGGGAAGTGGGTGTAGATGTAGTCGACCGGGCTTATCTCGCAGTGGGTGCAGGGGACGTAGAGACCAGCCTGTGCGAAGACCTGAACTATGCCGATGGCTCGGGTGTAGGTCGTCTTTCCGCCGTTATTCGCACCTGTCAGGACGAAGAATCTGCCGTCGTCATCCATCACGCAGTCGTTTGTGATGATCTTTCCGTCAAGCTTACTCATCGGGTCTTCGGAGACCATCTGGATGTAGAATGAGAGGTCGAATGTGCCCTCTGCCACAAGCTTTCGCTCCTCCATCGGGAGATACTTGGGTCTGACCATGTCAAGACCTCTTGCCTTGACGGCTTCGATTAGCTTTTTCGCACCAATGTAGAAGCTGAGCTGGCTTTCGAAGGTGAGGATGTCCTCGGTGCTCTTCTTGAAGTAAGCCCTGATTGCACGATCTAAATGGGTGATGTATTCGCTGTTGACCTCCCGAAGCTCACGGAAAAGCGGAGCTTCAAGGTCGTTTGTGCCGCCGTTTTCGTTGTAGAGGGAGTGGGTTCTGCCTATGGCACGTGTGCCCTCTCCGTCAAGGTGCTTGAAGAGCCAGTCAAAGCGGCTCTTTTTCTTTATCTCGTCTGTCGAGACGCTTAAGAGCATCGCCTCAACAGGGCGCATCATGTCGTCAAAGTTGATGCCGACGGTGACGCTTCTGACGCCTTTTGCCAAGACTGCAAGGCACTCGTCTGTCTCTTTCTTGACCTCGGCGAAGTAGTCGGAGTTATAGACGGAAGCGAAGTAGTCGGCGACCTCACAGAGAGCCCTCGACTTGAACGAGCCTCTGTACTTATCGCAGAATTCATGGCACTTCGTGATGCACTCGATGTAGGTCTTGAGCGAGTTGAGGCGGGTGTTGAGGGCATAGAAGCTGTCGGCAAGACCAAGCTTCTGGATGTTGACATGCTCGTTTATGTAGAGCTTGTGAACGTTCTCGTATAAAATCGCTTCGAGCGACGGGACATTCAGGAAATCCTCCAAGATGTCGAGGCGGTAGTTGAGCGTCTCTTCATCGGTCGAGAGCTGGGTGAAGACCCTGAGTGCGTTGAGGGAATTCTCCGGGCATATGAGTCGGGAAAGCGTCTCAAGCTCCAGATCTCTTGCATAGTCCTGTGGGAGCTTAGAAAGGTCTGCTCCCCTTTTCATATGTTCCTGTTTCTTTTCTGCTGACGGATATAGCAGGTCTGCTAAATGCAGTTCTTCAATATCCGAAACTTCTTCTGTGTTTTTAGCCATATTTTTTCTCCTCTAATTTAATTACGCATTACAAATTACGCATTGATTTATAAGCTTCGATTCCTGCTTTCAGTCTTGCCATTCCGTCCTCACAAAGAGACCTTGGGCAGGCGATGTTGATTCTTAAGAAATATCTGCCGTCGCCGCCGTATATCGTTCCGGGGCTGACATAGAGACCGGTTTTTTCACGGATGAACTTCTGAAGCTCGGAAGAGTTGTCGGTCACATCAGAGCAGTCGACCCAGAGAAGATATGTCGCTTCGGCTTTGATGAGCTTAACGTCGGGGATATTATTATCGACATAGTCCTCGCAATAGTGGCGGTTGGCGTCGATATACTCCATCAGGCTGTCGAGCCAGTCTCCACCCTCAGTAAATGCAGATACGGCGGCTGTTACCGAGAATGTATTCTGCTCGGCGACCTCGTCGGTGTTGATGGCACGGACTACTCTGTTTCTGATGCCCTCGTTCGGGATGACTATAGCCGATGTCTGGATTCCGGCGATGTTGAAGCACTTTGTGGGGGCTATGCTGGTGACGCTTATGTCACGGCAGATGTCGGAAGCAGCCGCAAACGGAGTGTAATGCTTCCCGGGTGTGACTATGTCGCAGTGAATCTCATCTGAGATAACTATTACATGGTGCTTCAAGCAGAGCTCACCGATGTGCGCAAGCTCCTCTTTTGAATAGATTTTTCCTACGGGATTGTGGGGGTTACATAAAATCATAAGGGTCGTCTGCGGGTCGGAGAGCTTTGCCTCCAAGTCCTCAAAATCAATGTAGAACTCGCCAGTCTCCCTGTTATAGCCAAGAGGGCTGTCAATCGGGACTCTGCCGTTATTTAAAATAGAGTTGTAGAACACGTTGTAGACCGGCGACTGGATGAGAACCTTTTCGGCAGGAGAGCTGAGCTTTCTTACCGAGCTGGAAACCGCAGGAATAGCACCGGTGCAGTAGACGATCCAGTCCTTCCTGATTTCAAAGTCGTGGCGGGACTTCCACCAGTTTATGTAGGCGTCGTACCACTCATCCGGCACTTCACTGTAGCCAAAGATGCCATGACTTGCACGGGTCTTGATAGCTTCGATGATTGCAGGTGCAGTCTCGAAATCCATGTCGGCTACCCACATCGGGAGCTCATTTTCGCCGACGTCCCACTTGAGTGAGTCGGAATTGCGGCGGTCGATTACCTTGTCAAAATCGTACTTAGTGTTCATAACTATGACTCCTATCTATTTGTTGTTTACAATGATTTTGGTTTTCGATGGGTCAATCTTGTCCTTTTCAAGGATAAGATTATCGATATGGTCAGCCTTGATTCTTCCGGATGTCGGGTTGATGACGCTGTCGACACCGCCCGAAATCTCAGCATCGACGGTTGAATACTCGAATGCAAGAGTTGTGTTGATTAGCTTGCAGTTCTGCATCTTAAGATTCTCTATGTAGCAAAGACCTTGGAGGCTTTCTATTGTGCAGTCGATAAGCGTTAAGTTCTTTGCATTCCATCCGAGATATTCTCCCGAGATGAAGCAGTTTGTGACGGTTACATTGTCGCCGTTCCAGAAAGCGTCTTTTGAAAGAAGCTTCGAATTACGGATGTTGACATTCTTTGCGCCGTCAAAAGAGTAGTTGCCATAGAGCGTCAAGCCATCGATGTCCATTCCGTCGCAGTTCATTGCGAAATAGTCGCCCTTGGCGGTGATGTTTTGCATCTTTACGTCGTGGCATGCCCAAAGGGTTTCCTCGGCGTTCGAGAAGCTGACGTTCTTAAGACTCAGATTATTGCACCGCCGGAAATTCTTTGGGGCTTCGATTGCGGAGTCGGTGACCGATATATTGTCAGTGTACCAGACCCCGGCACGAGCCATGTCAAACCAGACGCAGTTTTTAGCTTCGATGTCCTTGCAGTACCAGAGCGGGTACTTCCACTTGAACATGCAACCGTCGAGGGTTATATTCCTTGATTCTTTGAGTGGTGATTCGCCATCGGCAAATATAGTATCTTTTATGGCGAGGTCTCTGCTCATGAAGAGTGCTCTCTCGCCGGTTAAATACTGTCTTTCTACTGTTGTCATTAATATTGATACTCCCTGTTCTTTGTGTGATATATACTTTTCTAATCTCTTATAATAGCACATTTCGAGCCTGATTGCAACACCTCTTGAAATCGATTTTTAGCACTGTGAAAATCTGAGTGTTAGCACTCAACCAATTTAACTGCTAAGTTTCACCTTTTCAACACCATTTCAACATTATATCTTCACAAATTGGGTCTATACTAATAATCGTTGAAGGGAAGAAACCCCGAGACAGAAATAAAAAGCAACGGCTCAAGCATAAAGCTTAAAAACAGCCGCACAATAATAAAAATTTTTTAGGAGGAATTTATAATGTTAGTACCTTATGTAAGACCTTACGGAGTAAGACGCAATGTATCAGTTTTCGATCCGTTCAGAGAGATCGACGAAATGGAAAAGGCATTCTTTGGAGAGACTCCCGCATCGAGAGCAGCTTTCTCCACCGATATTAAGGAAAATGGAGACAACTATATTCTCGAAGCTGATCTTCCCGGAGTAAAGAAAGAAGACATCAACCTTGAGCTCACCGACAACGTCCTCACCATCACCGCTGAGAGACATTCGGAGTATGAGGAGAAGGACAAGAAGGGCAACTACGTCCGCTGCGAGCGTTCGTATGGCTCTTATCAGAGAAGCTTTGACACCACCGGCATTGACACCGAGCACATCGATGCAGAGTTCACAGACGGAGTTCTGAAGCTCACACTGCCGAAGGTTCAGGAAGTGAAGCCCGAAACCAAGAAGCTCGAAATAAGATAATCGCCTGATTATCTTGCCTGCGACGGGCACAGTCCACATGCCCTTAATCATAAATAAGAGGAACCGATACAAAGCCGGTTCCTCTCTTTGTTTATGTTGATTTTCAAGGATTACTCTTCAGTTTTCTCAGCCTTTTCACTCTTTCTTGAGAGTACCAGATTTACAATGATGCCGAGGATAAGAGCGCAAGCGATACTGGTGATGGTGACTGAGCCGAATGTGAGCTCCATTCCGCCGATACCGCAGATGAGGATTACAGAAACGGTGAAGACGTTTTTGTTATCATTAAAGTCGACCGACTGAATCATCTTAAGACCGGATACAGCGATGAAGCCATAGAGGGTGATGCAGACGCCGCCCATTACGCATGACGGAATTGTTGCAAGGAGCGTTACGAACGGAGCGAAGAACGAGATCGCCATTGCGATTATCGCAGTTGTGAAGATGGTGATTACAGAGGCGTTGCCGGTGATTGCTACGCAGCCGACGCTCTCGCCATAGGTGGTGTTCGGGCAGCCGCCGAAGATTGCGCCTGCCATCGAGCCGACACCGTCGCCAAGGAGGGTTCTTGAAAGACCGGGGTCTTCGAGGAGGTCGTGGTCGATGATGGTGGAAAGATTCTTATGGTCGGCGATGTGCTCGGCAAATACTACCAAAGCTACAGGGACATAGGCTACCGCTATTGTTCCTAAGTATGCTCCGATGCTTCCTACTTCGCCGAAGTCATAGCTTCCGCTGAAAGCTTTGATGAATGTGAAGTCGGGATACCACTGCATGCTCGAGAACTGCGAGAAGTCGATTATTACGAGATCTTCAATACCGGCGACAGTTCCGATTACTGTGAAGATGGTTGCGACAACATAGCCGCATGCGATACCGATGATGAACGGGATAAGCTTAGCCATCTTCTTACCGTAAACCGAGCTGATTACTACCGCAAGAAGAGTTACCAATGCGCAGATGAGGCAAACAATTCTGTAGGGTGTCATCACATAGTCGCCATCAAGTGCTCCCAGTGAATCGCTGACGGCATTAGATGCGAGCGAAAGACCGATGATGGAAACCGTCGGACCGATTACAACTGCCGGCATGAGCTTTCCTATCCACGCTACTCCTGCAAACTTGACGATGATTGCGAGTACTACATAGACAAGTCCTGCCATCACAGCACCGATGATCAAGCCCAAATATCCCACTGACATAGAAACGCCGCCTGCGAATGCGGCTGTCATAGAGCCGATGAACGCAAACGACGATCCAACGAATACAGGGCTTTTGAATTTGGTGAAGAGTAAATAGACGATTGTTCCGACGCCTGCGCCAAAAAGAGCAGCTGACTGGGACATACCGTTGCCGACAATCGATGGTACTGCGATGGTGGCGGCGAGTATTGCCAATAGCTGCTGAAGAGCGAAGACGATGAGCTGACCGAATTTCGGTTTGTCTGAAATTCCATAGGTGAGTTTCATGTTGATACCTCCAATAGGCATATTTTTCGAGCTTTATTATATACCACGCTTTGGTATCTTGTCAATACCTAATAGAAATTTTTCGACAAAAAAGTCCGCCTTCTATTTCGAAGACGGGCTTTGGTGTTTTATTATAGTGCAGGTGCAGGCTCGGGAGCGGAGCTGTCGGGAAGAACCGGGTTCGGGTCATCGGGGTTGATGCCCTGCATGAGCATAAGGAACTGCTCACCGGTGACCTTTTCGTGCTCATAGAGGAACTTCGAAACGGTGTGGAGCTGGTCGATATGCTCAGTAAGAATCGACTGCGCCTTGTCATATGCTCCGTGAATGATGGCTCTTACTTCGGCATCGATTTCACTCGCAATAACCTCGGAATAAGCCTTGTTCGAATTGTAGTCACGACCTAAGAACACTTCGTCGTCGTCTCTGCCGTAGACTACAGGACCGATCTTGTCGCTGAAGCCGTACTGGGTGACCATGCTTCTTGCAATATTGGTCGCACGCTCAAGGTCGTTTGAAGCACCGGTTGAAATGTCGTCGAGGACGACCTTTTCTGCGGCTCTTCCGCCAAGGAGGGTTATGATCTCCTCGCTCATTTCTTTTCTGGTGGCGTATGCCTTGTCATGGTCCGGCAAAGCCATTGTGTAGCCGCCAGCCTGACCACGTGGGATGATGGAGATTTCCTGAACCTTATCCTGAGTCGGGCAGTAGTAGTGGCAGATGGCGTGCCCCGATTCATGATAAGCTGTAATCTTCTTGTCGTTTTCGGTGACGACCTTCGACTTCTTTTCAGGTCCTGCGATTACTTTTATGGAAGCGTCGTTAAGATCCTGAGCGGTGATAGCCTTTCTTCCTGCCTTTACTGCAAGAAGTGCCGCCTCGTTTACGAGGTTTGCAAGGTCTGCGCCGGTAAATCCTACCGTTGCCGCCGCTACTGTATGGAGGTCGACATCGGGAGCAAGAGGCTTGTTCTTAGAGTGAACTTTGAGAATTGCTTCTCTTCCCTTGATGTCGGGATAGTTTACGTAAACCTGTCTGTCAAAGCGTCCGGGTCTTAAGAGTGCAGGGTCAAGAACGTCCTTACGGTTGGTAGCCGCCATTACGATGACGTTAGAATTGCCCTCAAAGCCGTCCATCTCAACAAGGAGCTGGTTAAGCGTCTGCTCACGTTCGTCGTGACCGCCGCCAAGACCTGTTCCTCTTCTGCGTCCTACCGCATCAATTTCATCGATGAAGATGATGGAGGGTGCGGCTTTCTTAGCCTGATCAAAGAGATCTCTTACTCTTGCGGCACCGACACCGACATACAGTTCAAGGAAGTCAGAGCCGGAAATCGAGAAGAACGGAACTCCTGCCTCACCGGCTACCGCCTTGGCAAGAAGAGTTTTACCGTTGCCGGGAGGTCCTACGAGCAAAACGCCTCTCGGAATCTTTGCGCCTATATCCTGATACTTTTTCGGATCTTTGAGGAGCTCGACGATTTCCTGAAGCTCGGCTTTTTCTTCGTCCTCTCCCGCGACGTCCTCAAAAGTGACCTTTGTCTGACCGCCGTTTTCGACCTTGACGTTGGCTTTTCCTACTGAGCCGATTTTACCAGCTGAGGAAATGCTTCTTGACATCGATATTACAAGGAATATCATGACGCCTATCATCAGAAGTGTCGGGATAAGGTTAAGCCAGAAAGAGCTGTCGGTTGCGGCGACGAGGTCATATTCAAGCGGCGTTGAATGGGTTGCGTTGTATTCATCACGGTAGTTGTTTCCGTCGCTGAAAAGCTCGTTATAAAAGGCATTCACGCTCGGGACTTCATACGTTATCGTCTCGCCACTGTCAAGCGTCATAGTAAGATCACCTGAGCCTAAATTAAGGGAGAAATAGCTGACCTCATAATTGTCGAAGTAGCTCATAATCTCCGAATAAGTGTGGGTCTCGCCTGTCGACGTCATGCTCTGGAATGCTATTATCATGAACAAGAGAATTACTGCGGCGAATATGAAGTATGCTATCAGTCCTCTTGATCGGTTGTTTCTATGGTTCAAGTGTTACTCCTCATTTCTTGTTGAATTGGCGGCAGTTCAGAGAATCACCTCTCCGATATAATCGAGGTTTCTGTACTGCTCATTGTAGTCAAGACCGTAGCCTACTACAAATCTGTCCTCTATTGTAAAGCAACAATAGTCTGCCTCTATGTCGATGGTTCTGCGGGATGGCTTATCCATGAAAGCCGCTATTTTTACATCCTCGGCACCACGTGCGAGCATTGTCTCTTTGAGAACGCTCAGAGTTCTTCCGGTGTCCAAAATATCCTCTACAAGAAGAATACTCTTTCCTGAGACATCAAGCTCGGTGTCCATATATACTTTGACTGCCCCAACCGACTGAGTTCCACAGTAGCTTTTTGCACTGATGAAATCTAAAGTTATGGGCAGGTCGATAGCTCTTATCAAGTCGGACATGAATACGAACGAGCCCTTGAGAACGCCGATAAGCTCTATTTCCTTATCCCTATAGTCCTCTGTGATTTTTGCGCCAAGCTTTTTTACAGCCCCGGCGATCTCGTCAGAAGTAATCATGACCTCAATATTATCTGAATATTCCATGTCAATCATCCCTTTTGTCAAATTTTTCTCTAATATCTATTTTCAGGACGGAGATTGTTTTCTCCGTGCATGAAACCCTTTCGGAGACGCCGTAGCCCGGTACGAAGATTGCGCCCATATCGTCCGAAATTATCGGAATCAGCTTGCGCTCTTCGGCGGGATGACCGGCAAGAAGCTTTTTGACTGTGGATGTGAAGCCATTTCCCATCAGCTTTATTTTTTCGGATCCCTGATAAGACCTGACGACCAGTTCGCCTTCTATCCTATCTTTGTCCATCAGCCATTTTAAACTTCTTTTGTTATAAGTCGATATATCAAATTGTGAAATCTCAGTGAATTCTATCACCGCTGTCCCCCAGCTATAGCTACCGGTGTCGGATAGTTGAATTGGTTCAGCGGTTGGCTTCCTGTCAGCTGTAATTTCAAGTCTTCTGTCATGACAGACAGCATAGATGCCCTTTTTGAGGTTCACTTTGCCGCCGGTTCTGACCAAGCTTTTAAGCTCATCTATCTTCTGCTTTGACGGTTCAATGCCGTTTTTTCTTAAGATTTTTCCGAGCGCAGTTGCTAAGATAAAGTCGTCACAGTCTTCAGGAAAGGTGTATTCTGAGGACTCAAGAAGCTTCTCCGCTTCCCTGTCGATGTAGCTGTTGGCACTTTCGAAGTTCTCAAGGCTTGAGCGATATGTCTTCAAGAGCGACGGGTTGATCCTCTCAAGCTCAGGAACTACTTTCAGACGGATTATGTTGCGTGAACAGTCGTCCTCCAAGTTTGTGCTGTCGGTGACGAAGGTCTCTCCTTTTGACTCCAAGAAGTCGAGAATCTCGGCTCTTGAAGTGCCGATAAGAGGTCTCACTATGTTGTCCCTGACCGGAGGAATTCCGGTCAAGCCGCCTATGCCACAGCCTCTGACGAGATTAAAAAGCGTTGTTTCGAAGCAGTCGTCAAGATTATGAGCAGTGGCGATTTTACAGCCGCCAGCATTCTTATTCAACGCTTCGTATCTTAAAACCCTTGCGCCCTCTTCGGTTGATTTACCTGTCTTTTCACAATAGCTTCGGACGTCGACATGCTCGACATGAAGCTCCACATGAAGCCTTTTGCAAAGATCTCTGCAAAAGCTCTCATCCCTGTCGCTCTCCTCGCCTCTCAGGTGATGGTTCACATGAACTGCGAAAACCGGGTAGCCAAGCTCCTTGAGAGCTATGAGAAGCGAAACGCTGTCTGCTCCTCCGGAAAGGGCAACAAGAACCCTCTCACCGGGAGAAAGCATGCTGTATTTTTTTATAGTATTCAAAACAAGATCAAGCATTGTCGACATCTCTTGTGGTGCTTCTGAACAGGGTATATTCGCCGATGAACGCAAGTGGAACTGTTCCTGTGCCGCCGTGGCGGTTCTTTCCGATTATACATTCGGTCGCCGCCTGATTTTCGGCTTCTTTGTTGTAGACGCCCTCACGGTAGATGAATAGGATTATGTCGGCGTCCTGCTCAATCGAGCCCGATTCACGGAGGTCAGACGGAAGCGGACGGTGGTCCTGTCTCGACTCGACAGAACGGTTTAACTGCGACAGGAGCATGACCGGAACGTCAAGCTCCTTTGCCATGAGCTTTATCTGACGGGTGATTTCGGAGACCTCGTTTACACGGCTAGCGTGGTTGCCGGTTGATTCCATCAGCTGCAGATAGTCGATTATGACGAGCCCCAAGTTTCTCATCCGTCTGAGCTTTGCCTTTATCTGTGGAACGGTGATTCCGGCGGTGTCATCGATGTAGATGTTCATCTTTGAGAGGGATTCAGCCGCCCCGGCAAGCTTTATCCAGTCCTCCGGGTCTAACTTTCCGGATGAAAGATTGGTATTCGGAACTAAAGCTTCTGAGCTTAACATTCTGATTCCGAGCTGTTCCTTGCTCATCTCGAGGGAAAATGCGCAGATAGCCTTGTCGGGACTGCGCTTGGCGACGTTTGCCGCAACATTGAACGCAAATGCCGACTTGCCCATTCCCGGGCGAGCCGCAACTATGATGAGATCGGACTTGTTCAGTCCTGATATGTAGCTGTCAAGAAGCGAAAAGCCACTGCTCAAGCCTTTGTATAAATCCTTATCCTCTCCCGAAAGCTTCTGGATGTGGTCGTAGGCGGAGACGACTATGTCGCTGAGGCGGGTTAGTCCCTCGACTTCCCTGCCCTGACGGATTTCGTAAATCTTCTGCTCCGCCATGTCAAGAAGCGTCTTCGAGTCCTCAGAGCCGTCTATCGCAGTGTCCAATATTTCACGTGAAGCGTTGATGAGGGAACGGGTTAAGTACTTATCCTCGACAATCCTGCAGTATGACTCGATATTCGAGGTTGAGGGAACGCTGTCCATTATGCCTTTTAGGTAGACCTTAGCCATCTCAGGGGTCTCGAAGACCTTCTCATTGACGGCTTCGTTCATGACGGTTATGATGTCCGAACGCTGACCGTTTGAGAACATCCGAAGAATTATCGAATAGAGCTCCCTGTGCTGGTCTCTGTAGAAGCTCTCCGGCTTGAGGTGCGAGATAGCTATCGGCAGAGCATCCGGATTAAGAAGAAGTGCTCCCAAGACAGTCTGCTCCGCTTCGAGGCTATACGGTAGCTCTCTTCCTCCTAAATCTGCGGCGGTCAGGTTGTTTACTGGCATGCTGTTCCCTCCTTTGCTGGTTATTTCTGCCCCGGTTTAATCTTCGGGGACTACGCTTACTGTGAGCTTTGCGTTGACGCCTTGGGACATCTTTATCTCGGCGTCATAGTCGCCGTAAGCCTTGATGTCGCCGTTAAGGGAGATTTTCTTCTTGTCAATAGTGACGCCAAACTGCTCTTTTATCTTTTCGCTGATGATACTTGTTGTGACTGAGCCGAAAAGCTTGCCGTTCTGACCGGCTTTGGATTTGATGACTATCTTTCCGCCGTTGAGTGCAGATGCTGCAGCTTCTGCCTCAGCTTTTGCGGTGTCGAGCTTGTACTGGGCGGATGCTTTCTTGCCCTCAAGGTCGTTTATGTTCTTCGCAGTCGCCTCGATTGCAAGACCCTTGACGATAAGATAGTTTCTTGCGTAGCCGTCAGCAACGTTGATAACTGAACCGGCTTTGCCTGAGCCCTTTACGTCTTTTAAAAGAATTACTTTCATACAGGGTTTTCCTTTCTTATGCTGTTACGCTATTATAAAATCTTCGATTGAATCCTTGATTCTCGCTACTGTCTCTTCGATAGAAAGGTCGAGCTGTGCGCCAGCCATCGTCTGATGACCTCCTCCGCCGACCGATTCCATTATCAGCTGGACGTTGAACGAGCCTAAGGACCGTGCCGAAACACGGCTCTGACCGTCAAGCTGATAGACTACGAACGAAGCCTTGACGCCATTGATGCCAAGTAGCTCATCAGCCGCCTGCGGTGCGGCAAGAATTAACTCAGGTACTTGCGAGTCGGTTGTGGCTATAGCACAGCCGTGGAAAAGCTCCGCCGCCTGAATCAGCTTGCTCCTTTCACGATAGGTTTCAAGAGTATCGCTGAAGAAGCCCTTGACGGTGACTGTATCTGCTCCAAGCTTCTTTAAGTATGCCGCCGCTTCGAAGGTTCTCGTGCCTGCACGCATTACGAAGTTCTTTGTGTCGAGGTTTATTCCCGAAAGGAGTGCCTCGGCGTCGCAGACGGAAATTCTGCAGTCGACTCCAAAATACTGGACAAGCTCTGTAGCCATTTCGCATGCGCTCGACGCAAACGGCTCATGGAAGAAGATGACCGAGTTGTCGATGAAGTTGACCATCTTTCTGTGGTGGTCGATGACTACTACTGTCTTCGCCTTTTCATAGAGCTCCTTCGAATCAAGGAAGTTCGGATTGTGGGTGTCGCAGATTATGAGGAGCGAGTCGGGTGCTATCTCGTTCACGGCATCTTCGCAGGACTTGAAATAGTCGCCCTCGCCGTTTGAGGATATGTAGTTTATAAGCTTCTTGGCGAGGTTCTTTTCAGGGTCAACCACAACATAAGCCTGCTTGCCGACGCTTCTGAAAGCTCCACAAAGACCTATGCATGAGCCGACAGCGTCGAAATCGGCAAAGTTGTGACCCATGAGATAGACTGTTCCACAGCTCTCGGCGAGCTCTCTTAAAGCTGTAGCGATGATGCGGGAGCGGACTCTGTTCGACTTCTCGACAGCCTTTGAGATGCCGCCGAAGAACTCGAAGCCGCTTTCAGTCTTGACTGCGGCTTGGTCCCCTCCACGTCCCAAGCACATATCAAGTGCCTGCTTGGCGTAGACTTCGCTTTCGGCGAGAGTCTTAGCTCCCCTGCCGACACCTATTGAAAGGGTTACACAGGGTCTTCCGCCAAGCTGGATAGAGCGGATTTCGTCAAGGATGTCAAATTTGCCGTCGATGATCTTCTTGAGATGTCTCTCCTCGATTACCGCAAAGAAGCGGTCGTTCGAAATCTTGTGGAGAATTCCGTTTGTATGCTCGATGAACTGCTCGAAAATCTGCTCAATCTGAGCCTGAACGCTCGCCTTGTCGCTCTCCTTTGAGTTCTGGAAAGCGTCGTCATAGTTGTCGACGGTCATGATGAGAACAGTCTTCTTCTGGGCGTTATATTCTTCCTCAAGAAGAACTCTGTCGGTTACGTCGGTGAGCCTGATTATTGAAAGCGGACCCGTGTCCGACTTCTTGGCATAGACGTTGTAGTAGCGGTCGAATATCCTGACGCATGCGCCTGTCTGGGAGTAGACCTTGGCGGTGTTGTTGCCGACGAGGTTTGTAAGCGGCAGACCGTATGCACGGTCGTCGTCGAAGAATTTCTCCTCAAAACGCTTATTGTACCAGACTATTTTGTCATCTGCGTCGGTTATAACAATCGGCTCAGGGAAATCATAGAACGCCTCACGGTTGATAGCTTCGATGGATTTGTCCATCTTCGTGACATATTTTGCGATGTCCTTATTCATGACCGCAATCACAATGAACATGATAAGGGCGCACAGAAGCACCATTCCTGCCGCAACGCACATGGCAGTTCTGCCATCAGCGAAGAGCACGACGCAAAGTGCCAGCGACGTTATCCCAAGGAGCAGCAGTGCAACTGCCAATACCCACGATAAGCGTCTTTTCATAATACCTCACCTCTTGTTATAAAGTTCTCATAGAGTGATTTCTGACTGAAAATCGTTTCAGATGTCCAAAACGGTTACTATTACAGTAGGTCTGCGCTTGGTCTTTGAGAAGACGAAGTCGCTTATCTCGTCACGGAGCTTGTTCTTCACTGCCGCATAGTCATGCTTGGTGGAAAGCTCCTGAAGTATCACCTGATGAGCTTTCTTCTTCACCTCTGCGAAGAGCTCCTCATTTGTCTTTTCGTATACAAAGCCCTTGGAGACTATCTCTGGTCCTGAGAGAAGCTTGCGGTCAATCTTGTCGACAGTGGCACTTACGGTAATGACGCCGTCCTCAGCAAGACGCTTTCTGTCCTTGAGAACAGCTGCACCTACGTCTCCGACTCCCAAGCCATCTACCATGACCTTTCCTGCAGGAACGCTTCCATTAATCTTGATGCCGTTCTGGCGAAGTTCGATTACGTTTCCGACATCGGCGATAAGAATATTCTTCTCCGGGATGCCGATTTCTTTGGCTGTCTGGGCATGGCGGCTCAGATGCTTATATTCACCGTGAACGGGAATGAAATACTTCGGTCTGACGAGGCTTATAATAAGCTTCTGCTCCTCCTGACATGCGTGACCGGAGACGTGAACCTCGTACATCTCTTCATATACAACCTCTGCGCCGAGCTTAAGGAGCTGGTTGACAACCTTTCCGACGAACTTTTCATTGCCGGGAATGGGACGGGCTGAAATGATGATGAAATCGTTTGAAGTGATGCTCACCTGACGATGGTCGTTTGTAGCCATTCTTGTCAAGGCACTCATCGGCTCGCCCTGACTGCCGGTTGTGATTAAAACTATCTCGCCATCCGAATAGTTATGCATATCGGCTATATCTATCATGACGCCTGCAGGAGCTTTTAAGTAGCCAAGCTCGGTTGCAAGACCGATGACGTTTATCATGCTTCTTCCGAAAACTGCGACCTTGCGGTTGTGTTTGGCGGCGCAGTTTATTATCTGCTGGACTCGGTGGATATTTGAAGAGAATGTTGCTATGATAATTCTCTTGTCGCCGGCTTTGTTGAAGAGCCGCTCGAAGCTTTCGCCGACGGTTCTTTCACTCGGAGTGAAGCCTCTGCGCTCAGAATTGGTAGAATCGCTCATGAGAGCCAAAACTCCCTCGTCGCCAAGGCGTGCGAACTTGGGAAGGTCGATAATACCGCCCTCGATGGGGGTATAGTCTACCTTGAAGTCGCCCATGTGGACGATTGTGCCGGCAGGAGTATGAAGTGCTATTGCCACTGCATCGGGGATGGAGTGGTTGACCTTTATGAACTCCGCTGTGAATGCGCCGAGCTGAACCTTGTCAGATAGCGAAACGACATGGAGCATCGATTTGCCTAAGTTATGCTCCTTGAATTTGTTCTCGATAAGACCGATTGTAAGCCTTGTGGCGTATACCGGGACGTTTATCTTCTTGAGTAAATACGGGATTCCGCCGATGTGGTCCTCATGACCGTGGGTGACGAGGACACCTCTTACTCTGTCGGCATTCTTCTCGACATAGGTGAAGTCGGGGATGACCATGTCGACTCCGGGCATCTCGCTGTCAGGGAAGGTCATTCCGCAGTCGATTATCACAATGTCGTTTCCGTATTCGACGAGGGTCATATTCTCGCCTATCTCGCCGAGACCGCCAAGGGGAATTATCTTAAGCGGAGTTTTCGAGTTTACCGCTACGGCATTAGATACTATTTCCTGAGGCTTCAAGACCGGCTGAACTGCTACCGGTGCTGCTGTTCCCCTTGATGGGAGAGCTTCGGTTCTTGTGGGTTTTGATTTCTTAGTACTAGACTGTGTACTTGACTGTGTCTTCTTTCTTGAGGGCTGACTGCCTCTTGATTTCTGGTACTGTGCCGCCTTTTTCGGAGGCTTGGGTGCGGATATTGCCGCAGCAATAGCGGCATCGAGCGCACTGTCTCTCGTCACGTTTGCATCAGACTTTGAGCGGCTTTTTCTTGATGACTTAATCTTCTTTTCTTCAGTTGTTGACATGAATTTCCTTTCTCAAAAAAATTTTTATTTTAGGGTTATATTTTAATATGTAGGCACAGGGCTCGGCTCAGCATCGCCTCGCCTGTGCAAAAGATTCCAGAATGAAATTGCAATATATCAGTTATCATACTACAATTCTTTGTAAATGTCAAGATTGATGTGCCCTAAGTCTCGATATTATATCGTCACAAATTTCGTTTGCCGCCTCCTGAGACACAGATTCGACATACATTCTGAGTTCTCTGCCGCTTTTCAGGGGTCGGACATATGCCCTTGCGCCTGATGATTCGACTATAATGTCACTCCCGTGACGATTTCCCGAGAATTCACGGTGAAGAAGCTTCGGGAGTCCCTTACTCAGCCGGGCTGTTCTGTGGTAGTAGCAGATGTCGGGGAGTTCAGAAAGTGCCACTGATGCGGAAATTTCTCTTTTTGCGAGATACCGGACGGTGTCGGCTATCAGAAACAACGGATCAAAGGAGAACTGCGAGAGCTCGCCTCTGTCTGACGGTGAGAGGCGAAAGACTGAGCATCCTGCATCTTTTGCATACTCATCGCAGACAAGCGGCGCACGCTCAGGCAGGACAACATTTTCGCCGTCAGAATAGTGCGAACGGCAGGAGAGTAAAAGCAACTGCTCATAGGTCAGCCTGCCGCCGTTAAATTCGCAAGTGGTGTCTTCAACGGTCTTTCCTATTGTAAAACGGAGCTTTTCGCCGGCTGACCAGTCAAAGCCCGATATAGCTTCCGAAAAGATTTCCTTTTCCCTCTGGTCTTTTGATGAAAGCACGATGCTTCCGGCAAAATTTATTGGAAGAACGCTTTTAAGCTCGCTGAGATACAGGCTTCTCTCTGCGTCGGCGTTTATTATGGGTGCGATTTCTGAGTCGGCAAGGTCTGCTCTGTTATACTTTTCGCAGAGCTTTCGCTCGTCAGAACGTGCAAGCTCACAGCTTGAGCTCCGGAAAACTCTTACTTTCCCATCAGAAATATAGGCTGAATATTCTGTTTTTAATCGACGGGCGGTGAAAACCGTTTCGCCGAACGAGGCATTATTAAGATAGTATACCGCAGTGCCGCAGGATCTTATGCCCAAAGACAAGGCTTCAGACATGCTCTTGCTTCCGTGAGAGTAACCGACGGTTATACTTTCCTGAGAGAAAGCCCGGGCGATGGCTTTGCCCAGAAAAAGGAGATTTTCGGTTGTTAATTCTATTCCGTCTGCTCTTCCGCCCTCGCCAAGCTCCAAAAGCTTATATCCGGTGGGCGTGACGTCTCGGCGGACTCTGATTCCTGCAGGGATTTTTGAATTTGGAGCTATCTTCACGCCGGGATCAACTGTAACCGATGAGCCGATGACGCTTCCGCTTCCTATGGCGGAAAGCTCTCCAAAACGGACGCCTCTTCCGATGGTGACATCCTCACAGATGACGCACCTGTTAAGTTCACAGCCGTCGCCCATGGATGCGCCGTTCATGACGAGCGAGGACTGGATGCGGCAGCTTCTTCCGACGGTTGCGCCCTGCTCGATGACGCTTCCGCCGCTCAGGGTCGTCCCCTCTCCGACCGACGAGCCTTCGAAAATGAGATAGTCCTTCTTTTCCTTATCCAAAAGCACCGACTGGCAGGAAAGAAGCGAAGAAATATCGCCGATGTCGAACCAGATTCCGGCTTCGGGGATGGTGAAGATTCTGCCGCCGCTCGAGAGTACTTCCGGGAAGACATCCGATGCAAAATCCGTTTTCTCGTTTTCCGGGATTCGGGAAATTATGTCTTTTGAAATGATATATGCGCCTGTGTTCGCAAGGTCGGTAAGGCAGGAGTCATAGGCTGGCTTTTCCGAAAAGCCGATTACTCTGCCGGTTTCGTCGGCTGTGACAAGACCATACTCCCTCGGATCGCTCACCTCATGGGAGACGATTGTGACGTCTGCGTCGTTTCGTTCATGGAAGTCGATTATTCTTGGGAGATCGAAGTCGCAGACTCCGTCGCCACTCAGAACCATCACATCGTCGCCGTTCCACGCTTTGCGGACGCATCCTGCTGTTCCCAAAGGCAAATCTTCCCTGACGTAGCTGAGCCTGATTCCGTTTGAAAAGCTGCCCAAAGTCTTTTCGAGCTTATCTGCAAGGTAAAAATCAGCGATAGTAGCCTCCCCAAAGCCGCTCCGGAAGAGAAGAGCCGTGAGCCGTTCGATGGCTGAAATCCCCAAGACCCGGACAAGAGGCTTAGGAGTGTCAGCCGTCAACGGTCGAAGCCGTGTCCCCTCTCCTCCGGCAAGTATAATTATCTGCATAACATAGTTCCTTTCAGGGTTTTGGTAATATGTTAAGCGGAAAAATTGGAATTATGCAAAAAGTGGGCAGCTTTTAACTGTCCACTCTATAGTTTTCTACATTGCTACACAGCTTGATGTCTACAAGCACATCAGCCTTGATTCCGTCCGGGGTATATTCCTCCGAATAGACTGTGCCGTCTTTGCGGATTTCGGAAAGTAGTCCGGCTTCTGTATATGGGAGAAGTAGCGTCATTCGCCTTGCTGTTTCAGGGAGTGCTTTTACGATTCCCTCAAGAAGAGAATCCAAGCCTATGGAGTTCTTCGCTGAAATGCAGACGATTGAGCTGTCCTGAACTGTTATATCGGGGATGAGGTCGCACTTGTTCAGGACTGTCAGTGTCGGGATTCCGTCACAGCCTAAGTCATGCAATAGCTCCTCAGTGACATGCTTTTCCTCCTCGTAGTATTCGCTCGAGGCGTCTATCAGATGGATGAGGAGGTCGGCACTGGCGGCTTCTTCGAGGGTCGACTTGAAAGCCTCTACGAGCTGGTGAGGAAGCCGGGAAATAAGCCCTACTGTATCGATGAGTGTCACACTTCTGCCGTCAGGGAGGAGAATTGCACGGGAGGTGGTTTCGAGGGTGGCGAAAAGCTTGTCCTCAGATAAAACTCCTGCGTCGGTCAGGGCGTTCAGGAGAGTAGACTTTCCGGCGTTGGTGTAGCCGACGATGGCGGCTGTTAAAACTCCGTCCTTTTTGCGACGTTTGCGGGTTATATCTCTGCGCTGTTCGACCTCTTTCAGGTCCTTTTCGAGGGCAGATATACGTGAACGGATATGGCGGCGGTCGGTCTCGAGCTTGGTTTCACCCGGTCCACGTGTGCCGATTCCTCCGCCGAGACGGGAGAGCTTAACGCCCATTCCCGTAAGCCTTGTGAGGCGGTATTTGTGCTGAGCGAGCTCAACCTGTAGCTTGCCCTCACGGGTTGTGGCACGCTGGGCGAAGATGTCGAGAATCAGCATTGTGCGGTCTATTGTGAACGTATCGGTTGCATCCTCGATGTTTCTTATCTGGGTAGCGGTGAGCTCCCTGTCGAAAATAAGCTGGTCTATCTCGAGGGCTTCGCACTGCGTGGCAAGCTCCGCAAGTCTTCCTGAGCCTATGCAGGTTGCGCCCTCTATCGAGGGTCTTTTCTGGATGACGGTTGCGACAACCTCCGCTCCCGCCGTATCGCAAAGAGCGCAGAGCTCTTCCATACTGCGCTCTGCGTCAAATTCGCCGGTGTCAACTGACACTAATATTACTCTTGGTTTTTCCTGATTGTTTTCTATCATTTATATTATAGTACTCCTGTTAATTCGTCGAGACCGAGCATCAGGTTCATGCACTGTACCGCTGCGCCTGCTCCGCCTTTGCCGAGATTGTCGTATCTTGCCGCCAAGAGGCAAATGTCGTTGTCGCCGAAGACGAAAATCTGCATCTTGTTTGAGCCTGCCATGCCGTTTGCTTCGAGGAAGCCATCGAGATCATCAACAGAGCTTTCGAAGTTCATAACGTCAATAAGCGGTTCGTGCTCGTAGGCTCTTGCCATATAGTCCCATACCTGCCTCGAATGAAGACGCTTTGCAAGTGTTCTCAGGTGCAAGGGAACTGTTATCAGTGCTCCGCTCGGGTAGTCGTCTATAATCGGGCTGATTGCCGGCTTGTAGGAAAGACCTACTGAATGCATAAGCTCTTTCTGGAGCATCATTGTCTGCTCAAGAGCATACATCCTTGCGGACGAGAAGCCATAGGGACGGGTTGAGCTCTCATACATAGCTATCATGTTTGAGCCGCCGTTTGTGTAGCCGATGACCGAATTTATCATAAGCGGATGATAGGGCGGCATGACCTTTGCCTTGACAAGTGGCATGAGAAGAAGTGCCGCACCGGTTGCCATAGGGTTAGGAAGTGCCGTATATCTCGCCTGAGAGATTTTCCTGCGATGGTCAGGCGACAGCTCCGGCAGACCATATGCCCATTGTGGCGACATTCTGTAGGCGTTTGACGTATCAAGCACCTTGGTTTCTGTATTTGAAATTAATGGCACGGTTTCGGTCACAGTCTTTGTAGACTGACACAGAATGACAATGTCGGCGGTGTTCAGAAGATTCAGCCTTTGTTCCTCGGTGAAGGTGGTCCTGTCCTCGAGATGGATGACCTCTAAATCTCCCCTGCCGCTGAGCATTGCATTTATGTTAAGACTTACGGCTCCGTAGTGCCCGTCAATTAGTACTTTTTTCAAAGGGTACACTCTCCTAATTGTGAGTTGTATATAGCCATCATCTCATATTTTTTGGGGTTTGTCAATACATCTGAGGCGAAAAAAGTCTTAATTTCACCGTTTTTTCGCAAAAAATGCGTGCTCTGGCTGCTCTTTTAAGAAAAAATCCTGACTATTCGAAGAAAATGGGTTTACTTTTCGAAAATTTCTGATAAAATATTTTATGAGGATGCAATAATCCGCCGCTCTGATGTGTATTACTATTGAAAACATGATTCTGGAGCGATTATATATATGTGAAAGGAGTTCTTTACCGCAGAGAATTCCGTTGCGGTAACGGAAAAGAAGATCATGCCAAAGAAGGATGTAAATGATTACATAACTTCTGTGGTCGATAAATATTCGGATATGGTTTACAGGACAGCATATCATGCGCTCACCGACACCCACTATGCCGAAGACATCACACAGGAGGTATTTCTGAAGCTGTGCCGCTCACTCCCCGATTTTGAATCGGAGGAGCACGAAAAGGCATGGATTCTGAGGGTTACTATCAACATGTGCAAAAACTACAACAGAAAAGCCTACACTCATCCGAGCGTCGAGCTGTCGGAGACTATTCCGGTGACAGACGAATACTCGCATGAGGGTTCGGTTATGAGCGCAGTGAGAGAGCTTCCGGAGAAGTACCGGACCGCTATCTACCTCTACTACTTTGAGGGATACCCCACTCGTGAGATTGCTGAGATTACAGGTACCAATCAGAACACGGTGCTTTCTCTTCTCATGCGTGGACGAAAAAAACTTGGCGAAATGCTGAAAGGAGAGTTCGGCGAAGATGAGATTATCTGACGATTATAAAAATGAATTGAGCCGCCTTACTCTCAGCGATGATTTTAAGGCTAAGCTTAAAGAGCAGTGTATAGCCGTTGCAGGAGCTGACAAGGCTACAGACACTGAAACAGAAGAAAAAGCTCCTGAGATTACGGAAACCAAATCAGGAAAGATCTATAGCCAGATGAAGGTTTACCGCTATGTTGCGATTGCCGCATGTGTCGTTGCAGCTATTTCCATCGTTGGCGGTGCGTCGATAATGAGCAGTGTATTTTCTACAACTATGCGAAGCTCAGACTCTGCGAGCACCGAGGACATCATGACGGAATCGATAGAGGAAACCGACACTATGACGGAGGATGACGATGACGTCATAGACGTTGCAGACGAGCCTGTTGAGGCTACCGACGACATTATTGTCGCTGACCCGGCTACGGATGTAGACGATTCCGAGGACGCCGAGTACGAAGAAGAGGAAGCCGCTGATGAGAGTAACATTCTTACAGGCTCTTCTACTTCAAGCGCAAGCTCGTACACTCCCGACGACTACGACGGAGACTACAACACTGAGGACTACGTTCTTGGCGGAAGCAACACGAACGCTTCGAACACGGCTGACGTTTACAGCTCGTTCTCAGCGTTGGCGGCTGATGTCGGATACGTAAGCTACAGCACTGACAGCGGGAACGACGAAGATATTCTGGAGGGCTCTGATTACGACACCGACTATGAAGAGGCCCTTCCGGTTGAGGACACCTATGACGGCGACACGGTTGAGAGTTCTGACTTTGACACTCCTGTTAAGGATTACGATGAAGCCGCATCAAGCTCACTTCCCGACATAACAACTAATTATGGCACAGCTTCGAACTTCTACGATATTCTCTACAATCAGATGGGAGATGAATCGGATACCATCGGAGTAAGCCTTGTATGGATTACGATTACCGGCACTCCCGATGCAAGCGGTGTTCCCTCGCCATCCACTGGCGGTTACACTCTCTACAGTGCGAATATCAGCTATGATTATCTCAATGCTGTTTCCTGCGACATTGACATCTATGTCTGGATCAAGGGAACTGAGGACTATCAGGTTGAGGGTATGCCGACATATGAGGCTGGCGACGAGCTTATTGTCTCGCTCATTCTCGGCGAAAACGGCTGTATAACGGTTATTGACGAGCTCATTTATGATGCATACACCCTCAACGGCGTCGACATCGTCTACCACAGGGTTTACGAAAATGTCAACCCGGGCAGCACCGACATGGGCATTCTCGACAGCGAGAGAGAATACTACACAACCACCTCGAACAACCCTGTAATCTATGTTCACAAGGCGTCTGCAAGAGAGCTGACGAGATATATAAGGCGTAAGGTCAGCGGCGAGGGCTATAGCCTTGCAGACCTTGAGAAGATTTCGCAGTACAGTATGGGGCTTGTTTCCTACTCTACGTTCACTGTAAGCTCTTCAGGCGATACTGAAGAGGAGGAGACCGACACCTCTAGTGAAGCCAAATCCACTCTCACTCTCAATGCTGCTTCTTCCACGAGCTACTTTGAGCTGACTGCCGCCGGAGAAGATATTTCCATGAACGACAGCTCTTCCGCTGAGAGGCTCGGTGAGCTCTACCAGAGCTCGATGACCGGGACTTCATCGGAAGACGGAACTTCGACTGCGATGTTCGTCGGCGGTCACCTGACGTTCTCATCAGAGACGCCTTTCACCGGCGGCATAACTGAGATTGAGATCACGAGCTCCGGCTGTCCTCTCGACATTCAGTTCAGAGGCATTTCGGTCGGCGATTCGCTCGCCACGGTCAAGGAGAAGCTTTCGACATCGTCCACCGATGTCGTATCCCAGAACCTCACCGACGACTGCGTCATCACCGTGAAGAGCAATTACGGAACGGTGAAGCTGACGGTGGAGTATGGGGTGCTTACCAAAATAGTTATCACTGCGTGATAACTATTTTGAATTCGTAATTCGTAATGCGTAATTCTTAATTAAAGCTTCCGGAAGGAAGCTTTTTTTGTGCTCAATTAACTATTGCACTTTAAAATCTGTTGTGCTATAATAACAACATGTAGTGCTTGGAGCACATTTTTAACGCAAGATTTGCGGAGGGATATAATGCCTAAAAAGGATTACGGAAATGAAGCGATTCGGTCGCTCAAGGGAGCGGACAGAGTAAGAAAAAGACCTGCTGTTATCTTCGGCTCGGATGGGCTGGAGGGGTGCAAGCACTCTGTTTTTGAGATAATTTCAAACTCCATAGACGAAGCAAGAGAGGGCTATGGCAATAAAATCACTGTTACCCGGTATAATGACTTCTCGATTGAGGTTGAGGACATGGGCAGAGGCTGTCCGGTCGACTTCAACAAAAACGAGAACCGCTATAACTGGGAGCTTGTCTATTGCGAGCTTTATGCCGGAGGAAAATATGACAACGTTTCCGGCGAAAACTATGAATATTCTTTGGGTCTTAACGGCTTGGGAGCCTGTGCCACGCAGTACTCCTCTGAATATATGGATGTCGAGGTCTTAAGAGACGGTTATAAATATAACCTCCACTTTGAAAAGGGCGAAAATGTCGGAGGACTTAAAAAAGAAAAGGTTTCCACCCGTAAAACCGGCACAAAGACAAGATGGAAGCCGGACCTCGATGTTTTCACCGACATTGCCATTGAAAAAGAATACTTTGCCGACGTTCTCAAGAAGCAGTCTATCGTCAACCCGGGTATTACCTTTGTGCTCAAGTATCAGGACGAGGAGGGCGGATTCTCTCAGGAGGAGTATCTCTACGAAAACGGAATCCTTGACTATGTCGCTGAAATCTTAGGGAACGAGGAGCTCACTCCGCCTCAGCTCTGGACTGCCGAGCGAAAGGGCAAGGACAGAGAGGACATGAACGAGTATAAGGTCAAGTATAACTTCGCCTTTGCTTTTTCGAAGACCATAAAGCATGCTGAATACTTCCACAATTCGAGCTTCCTTGAATACGGCGGTTCTACCGAAAAGGCAGTAAGGCAGGCTTTCACATCATATATCGACACTTACCTCAAAGCCAACAACAAGTACCTCAAAAATGAGGCGAAGATTCAGTTCACCGACATTGAGGACTGCCTTGTCATGGTTTCAAGTTCTTTCTCTACCCAGACCTCCTACGAAAACCAGACCAAAAAGGCTATCAATAACAGATTTATATATGACGCGGCTGTGTCGTTCCTGAAGCATCAGCTTGAGGTATATTTCATCGAGAAGCCGGACGACGCTCAGAAGATTTGCGATCAGGTCTTAATCAACAAGCGTTCACGTGAGAGTGCGGAAAAGACGAGAATCAACACTAAAAAGCTCTACACCGAAAAGCTTGACATGGCGAACATGGTCAAGAAGTTTGTCGACTGCAGAACGAAAGATATTTCAAGGCGTGAGCTCTATATCGTGGAGGGCGATTCGGCTCTCGGTTCAGTAAAACTCGCAAGAAATGCGGAGTTTCAGGCTGTTATCCCCATCCGGGGAAAAATCCTCAACTGCCTCAAGGCAAGCTACAACAAGATTTTCGAGAGCGAGATTATAACTGACCTGATGAAGGTCTTGGGCTGCGGCGTTGAGATCAAGAGTTCAAAGAACAAAGACCTGTCGTCGTTCAATATAAATAATCTCAGATGGAACAAGGTCATAATCTGCACCGATGCGGACTATGACGGTTTCCAGATAAGAACCCTCGTGCTTACCATGATTTATACGCTCTGCCCTACTCTCATTGAAAAGGGATATGTCTATATTGCGGAATCGCCGCTCTATGAAATCAATACGAAAGACAGGACATATTTTGCTTATGATGAAAGCGAGCGTTCTGACATCATGAAGATGATTGGGAATCAGAAATACACCATCCAGCGTTCAAAGGGACTTGGTGAAAACGAGCCCGATATGATGTCGCTTACTACCATGAATCCGGAAACAAGGCGGCTTATTCAGGTTTCGCCCGACGAAGCGGAGCACACCAAGTTCATGTTCGATATGCTTCTTGGCGACAATCTTGCCGCAAGAAAAGAGTTCATCAATAACAACGGTCACGACTATCTTGAGATGGCGGATATAAGTTAGAGGGGTGAGAAAAGATGCCAAAGAAGAAAAAGCCGGCTGCGGACAAGCCGGTCAAGCTGACTCAAAGACAGCATGACGCCTATATCGGCGGTGCAGGAACTGTCGTTGATGAGCCTATAACCGTCACGCTTGAGAAGAACTATATGCCCTATGCGATGAGCGTCATCGTCTCAAGAGCTTTCCCGGAAATTGACGGCTTCAAGCCCTCTCACCGGAAGCTCCTTTACACCATGTACAAGATGGGACTTCTTACCGGTCCGAGAACGAAATCTGCAAATATCGTCGGTCAGACGATGAAGCTGAACCCTCACGGAGATCAGGCTATTTATGAAACAATGGTCAGACTGGCACGTGGCAACGAAGCACTTTTGCACCCATATGTCGACTCGAAAGGCAACTTCGGCAAGGCGTATTCAAGCGATATGGCTTACGCCGCTTCACGATACACCGAGGCGAAGCTTGATCCCATCTGCAACGAGCTTTTCAGGGATATTGACAAGGACACCGTCGATTTCGTCCCGAACTATGACAACACTATGCTTGAACCGGAGCTTTTGCCGGTCACTTTCCCGTCGATTCTTGTAAACTCAAACGTCGGTATCGGCGTTTCGATGGCGAGCTCTGTTTGTCCGTTCAATTTAAGAGAGCTTTGCGAGGCTACCATCGGGATTATAAGAGACCCGGATTTTGATGCGCTTGAAGTGATGAAAGGTCCCGACTTCCCCGGCGGCGGATATATGATAAACGAGCCGGAAAAGCTGAGGCAGATTTTCGACACCGGGCGTGGCTCTGTGAAAATCAGGGCAAAGTATACATTCGATAAAGAAGCCGGGTGCATCGAGATTACCGAGATTCCTCCAACCACAACGGTTGAGGCTATCATCGAAAAAGTAATTGATCTCGCCAAGAACGGCATGAAAGAGATCGCCTATATCCGTGACGAAACCGACCTTGACGGCTTGAAGATTGCTATCGACGTGAAGCGTGGAACTGACCCGGATCTTCTCATGAAGAAGCTCTATCAGAAGACGCCGCTTCAGGACAACTATTCTGCGAACTTCAACATCCTTGTCAACGGCTACCCGAAGGTTCTGGGCGTCAACGACATCATAAGGGAATGGATCAAGTTCCGTGTCGGGTGCGTCAAGAGAAGGACCGCTTTTGATCTCAAGAAAAAACAGGAAAGACTTCACCTGCTCGAGGGTCTTGAGAAGATTCTTCTTGACATCGACAAGGCTATAAAGATTGTAAGGGAGACCGAAGAGGAAGCTGAGGTTGTCCCGAACCTCATGATCGGATTCTCAATAGATGAGATTCAGGCGGAGTATGTCGCTGAAATTAAGCTGAGGCACTTGAACCGGGAGTTTATCCTGAACAGACTTGCTGATGTCGAACAGCTCAAGGCTGAAATCGACGAGCTCAACGGAATATTGGGCTCTGAGAGAAAGGTCAAGCTCATCATCATCGACGAGCTCAAAAAGGTCGCCGAAAAGTACGGTCAGCCGAGAAAAACGGAGATTATCTACGTTTCCGAAGAGCCTCTTCCTAAAGAAGAAAAGACCGTTTCGGATTATCCCTGCAGAGTCTTCCTGACCAGAGAGGGTTACTTCAAGAAGATTACGCCGCAGTCGCTTAGGATGTCGGGCGAGCAGAAAGTGAAAGAAAATGACGTCATGATGCAGGAGTTCGACACCACGAATTCGGCGGAGCTTCTCTTCTTCACAAATATGCACAACGTCTACAAGGCGAAAGTGGCGCAATTCGGAGACTCAAAGGCAAGCTTACTCGGCGACTTCATCCCCGTTACCCTCAAGTTCTCTGAGGGCGAGACGGTTGTGAGGATGGCTGTGACGCAGGACTACTCAGGATGCCTCATGTTCGTCTACAAGAACGGAAAGGTTGCCAAAGTGCCGCTTGGGTCATATCAGACGAAAACCAACCGCAAGATGCTCCAGAATGCTTATTCTGACAAGGAGGAGCTTGTCGAGATGCTCGATGTCGGAGAGGGTGCTGACGTTATGCTCCGCTCTTCAAACGGAAGAGCTGTCCTCTTCAATACGGGAATGGTTCTTCCGAAGACCACCAAGAACACCATCGGCGTTCAGGCTATGACCCTCAAGACCAAGGGAAGCTATGTCGAATCCGCCGTCATCGTCCCGGCTGAAAAGGCTAAGGAGCTCTCGAAGTACCGCACCAAGACTCTTCCTGCCGCAGGACCATTCGCAAAGGACCTCGAAGACCCGAACCAATACACGCTCTGAACCCCGTCGCAACACTGAAAGGAATTTCCCGCAATGTTCTCACTCAACCACTTTATATGGATAGGAATATGCTGTGTACTCTTTGTAATCGCCCTGATGTTTCTTCGGAAATACCGTCCTCCGCTGAAAAGCGTCCTGACTGTCTGCTGTGTTATCGCAGTGCTGTCGGAGATTACGAAAGTAATGAGCATGGTGAAGCTCGTCCCCTCAAGCGACGGCTCGATGATGACACCGTATCTGGAACTGAACCAGCTTCCTTTCAACCTCTGCTCAATTCAGATTATATTCATATTCATAGCAAGGCTGACGAGCAGTGAAAAGCTGAGAAAAACGGTTCTTGGATTCATGTACCCAACCTGCATTGCAGGTGCGATCGGAGCAATTGCTTTGCCGACGATATTCACTTTCAGCATCACCTCCGATCAGGCATTTACCCATCCTCTCGGGTATCAGTTCTTCCTTTACCACACGATGCTGATCACTCTGGGCGTGTATATTCCGATGTCGAAGCAGGTTGAGCTTGGAAGAAAGCAGTATACAACCACAATGGGGATCTTCTATGCCATAGGCTTCTCGTCTATCTATATAAATTCGCTATGTGCTTCCCCGACCTACGTCGACGGCGAGCTTATAAGCGTCGACTTTGCGACCAACTACTTTGTCACCGGAAGTCAGGACTGGATGATGACATTTACCGATATAAACCAATGGAGGCTCTACTTCTTGGCGATAGTTATTGCGGCGGCAGCTGTCATCACGATTCTTTACATACCGTACTTAAGAAAACCCAAAGCGTGAATAACTCACCCTTTCCCAAAATAAACTTGTACAAAGCTTATCGGGAAAGGGTGTTATTTTGAGCACAAAGAAAACTGCGCTTGCAGGGTCTGTGATACTTCTTGTCTCTGTCGTCATTTCAAGAGCGGCAGGGCTTCTTCTGAAAATTCCGCTTACAAATCTCTTGGGCGGCACAGGTATGGGCTACTATTCGGGGGCTTATGCCGTTTTCATGCCGCTTTATTCTCTCTGCGCAGGAAGCCTCTCAATTGCTGTTGCGCAGATGGTTTCGGAGAGCTCGGCTTTCGGAAACAAGAGACGGATGCTTCTCATAAGACGGCTTTCCGTCTGGTTTTTCGGAGCTATAGGGCTTGTTCTCACGCTCATTCCCCTGTTGTTTTCGGATTTCATAGCGGAGCGGCTTATCGGGATTCCGGAGGCGAAGCTTTCAATCATGGCTATTTCGCCATGCGTTTTCTTAGGGACTATCACGGCGATTCTTCGGGGCTATTATGAGGGTCATGGAGACATGACGCCGTCGTCGGTGTCGCAGACGGTCGATTCTATTGTCAAGCTGATAGTGGGGCTCGGGCTTTCGATGGCTGTCAGAAGCTATGCCTTGGGACTTTACGAAGCGGGGCAAACGGTTTTTGGGGTGTACTGCTCTTCCGAATCGGAGGCTTTGGAGGTAGCTCTGCCTGTTATAGCATGTGCCGCTGTGCTGGGGACTGCAGCGGCTGACCTTGCGGGGATGCTTAGCCTTGTTCTGTTCGGGAGGCTAAGAAAAGATAAATCCGCAATATGCGAAAGCCCCGAAAGAGCTGAAAAAGTGGAGATAATAAAGCGGCTGATAAGGCTTTGCGCACCTATATCGCTTGCTTCGGTGATTTCGAGCCTCCTCGGAACTATAGATTTGTCGACGATAGTCATGCTCATAGGAAGAAGTCTTCGGAACAATCCGGGGCTCTATGCCGAAGAATATGCACTGGTTCTTGAAAGTGGAGTGAGCCTTAAGGATCTGCCAAGCTTTCTTTACGGGTCTTTCACCGGGCTTTCGATGTCGATATTCACACTTGCGCCGTCTTTGTGCGCAGTTTTCGGGAGGAGTGCGTTCCCGTCGGTTTCAGAAAACAACGCAAGAGGAAACAAAGAAGCAGTTTCAAAAGAAATAAGACGGGTCATCTGCCTGTCTCTATACATATCTATTCCGGCTGGGATAGGACTGAGCCTTTATTCGGAGGAGATTTTAAGCCTTATTTTCCCCTCGAGATTGGCGGAGGTTTCGGTTTCATGGCTACCGCTGGCGATACTCTCCACCTCTACGGCGTTTATGACCGTTTTGGGATCTGCCTGCTCGATGCTTCAGGCTCTTGGGAGGACGGATATTCCGCTTAAGATAAACTTAGGCGGAGCGATTCTCAAGCTCGCCTTGAATATACTGTTCATTCCGAAGAGCTCTTCGGGACTTTCGGGGGCAGCTCTGGCGACAGTTCTGTCTTATGTGGCGATGTGCATTGCCGCTGTTACGGTTCTTTACAGACTGACGGAGACCAAGCCGAAGCTGATATTTTCTGTTGCAATTCCACTGGTTCTGGGCATGGTTTCCTGCATTTCCTCGACTTATGTTTATAAGTATATTGTTATGTATCTTTCAGAGGCAATTTCGCTCATTTGTTCTGTGATATTTGCCTTAATAACCTATATTTTGATGGTAGAATTATTGGACATAACCTACAAAAATCGAATCCGGTCGCAAATTTTTGAATAAAACTCTTGTATTTTTAAAAAAATCAGTGTAAGATAAGTATATCGATTTGTCGGTCATCACCGACGCATTTGCAAGCGCATTTGTAGCTTATGGATCTATGAATGCAGTGCGAAATAATTACGGAGGAAGTCATCATGACAAAAGTTGAATTAGTAAGCAAGGTTGCGGATAAGTCCGGTCTTTCCAAGAAGGATTCTGAGAAGGCTGTATCGGCAGTTGTTGCCGCAATCACCGAGGCTCTTTCCGAGGGTGAGAAGGTTTCTCTCATCGGTTTCGGAACATTTGAAGTAAGAGAGCGTCAGGCTAAAGAGGGCATCAACCCCAGAACCGGTGAAAAGATTGCTATTGCTGCAAGAAAAGTTCCTGCTTTCAAACCCGGCAAGGCTCTCAAAGAGTCTGTTGAGTAATAAGACACAAGCCGACAGCGGTCGGCTTTGTTTTTTAGGAGTGTAAAAATATGAGACTTGACAAATACCTGAAAGTCAGCCGCCTCATAAAGCGCAGAACCGTTGCCAACGAAGCCTGCGACGCAGGAAGAATTATTGCGAACGGCAAGCCCGCAAGGGCATCCTATGAGGTCAAGGTCGGCGACATTATTGAAATTAAGCTCGGGAAAAATCCACTCAAGGTAAAAGTCCTTTCCGTTTCAGAGTATGCGACGAAAGAAACAGCCGCCGGACAGTATGAAATTATCCCCTGATTGCTTTTAACCTCAGGACCGAAGTCATAAACGGGCTTCGGTCTTTAAATTTTCCACTGTTTTTTCGAACATTCACCGAAATTTAAGGTAGATTTTAGGTTGGAATAGTATTATAATAGTAGCAATAAATAAGGGAGGAAGTGCAATGAGACTTCTTTTGGCGGAGGATGAAAGGGCTTTGTCGAAGGCTTTGGTTGCGATATTGGAGAGAAACAACTACTCGGTTGATGCCGTTTATGACGGACAGGAAGCCCTTAACTTCCTCGAAGCGGACAATTATGACGGAGTGATTCTTGACATCATGATGCCTAAGGTTGACGGGTTCACCGTTTTAAGGGAAATGCGGAGAAAGGGCAACACCGTTCCTGTTCTCATGCTTACGGCACGCTCGGAGGTGAGCGACAAGGTTGCAGGCTTAGATCTCGGCGCAAACGACTATCTTACGAAGCCTTTCAATTCTCAGGAGCTTCTGGCGAGAATAAGGGCTATGACGAGAACCTCCACCCAGCACCAGAGCTCACAGATAAAGTTCGGAAACGTAACCCTCGATCGTGCGACTTTCGAGCTTTCCACTCCCACGGGAAGCTTAAGGCTTGCCAACAAGGAGTTCCAGATGCTTGAGTTTCTTATAAGCAACCCGCACACCATCATCCCGTCGGAAAGATTCCTTGAGAAAATCTGGGGCTACGACACCGATTCGGAGATAAATGTCGTCTGGGTTTACATCTCGTACTTAAGAAAGAAGCTTGACGCCCTCAAGGCAAACATCCAAATAAAGGCTGTCAGAAATGCCGGATATTCACTGGAGGAGATTCCCGATGATTAATAATCTGCGCCTTAAGCTCATTGGTGCTACAATGCTCTCCCTTATCATAGTTCTCTCGGTTGTCGTCGGAGTTATAGCATATTCGACCTATCGGGGAATAATTGACGATGCGGACGTTGTTCTGGCACTTTTAGCTGACAACAACGGAAGCTTTCCTGAAAAAGACGAATCGCCGCCGAGCGATGCCCCTAACGACATCGGAGGAGGCGGCGGTGGCAACAGACTGAAGAACGACATCCTAAGCTCTCCTGAGCTTGAATATGAGACGAGATACTTCACCGTGACCTACAATACCCGCTCGGGAAGCCTTGTTTCCGTCAACACCGGTAAGATTGCCGCAGTTGACAGCTCTGCGGCTGTTGAATACGCCGAGGAGGCTCTCTCGAAAAACAAGACAAAAGGATTCTTGGACGACTACCGGTATCTTGTTTACGAGGGCGAAACGGAAACCACTGTTGTGTTCTTAGACTGCGCAAGAAATCTCTCGACGTTCAGAACGGTCATCATCGCAAGCCTTGGCGTTTCTTTGGCAGGACTCGGGATGGTTCTGATACTTCTTATCTTCCTTTCGGGAAGAATTGTCAAGCCGTTTTGGGAGAACTACGAAAAGCAACGCAGATTCATCACCGACGCCGGGCACGACCTCAAGACTCCCCTTACCGTAATCGGTGCAGACGCTGAAGTTCTTGAGATGGACATCGGAGAAAGCGAATGGATTACCGACATAAAAAATCAGGTTGCAAGGCTTACCGACATGACGAACAGCCTTATTGCTCTTTCGAGAATGGACGAAGCGCAGCCTCAGTTCACGATGCTCGACTTCCCGCTTTCGGATGTAGTTGAGGAGGTTCTCGAGGAATACCGGTCGCTGGCGAAGACACACGAAAAGAACCTATCCGGTTCAATTCAGCCGATGATAAGCCTTTGCGGAGACGAAAAGGCAATAAGAAGGCTTCTTTCGACGCTTCTTGACAACGCAATGAAGTATTCGGACGAGCACGGTATCATCACCCTGACGCTCGAGCAGCAGAGAGGGACTATAAGGCTCACTCTGTTCAACACCTGCCCTTATATGCCAAAGGAAAGCCTGCCTCATCTGTTTGACCGGTTCTACCGCACCGACGAGAGCAGAAATTCCCAGACCGGAGGATATGGCTTGGGGCTTTCGATAGCAGCGGCTATAGTGACTGCTCATAAGGGAAAAATTGCGGCTTCCACCACCGACGAGAATTCGCTTTTGATCACCGTCACACTTCCATCATAAAACTTTAGCCTTATTTTCACATTGTTTTAAGGCAGAGTTAAGGAATGTTAAGTATAATTTAAACAATCCTTAAGACACGTCCACGACATTCGTACTCTTTCTGAACTCCTTTCGGAACCCGAACCAGTGGCGTGTCTTAGGGAGCCCCCACATTAAGTTTTATTGCAACACCCCTCGAAACCTAAAAGGAGGACACCTAATGGACTATCAGGCGACATTCAAACGCTACGAAGTCAAATACATGCTGACCCGTGCCCAGAAGTACGCTATACAGGAGACCATGCGACCTTACATGGAGCTCGACAAGTACGGAAGAACAACGATAAGAAATATATACTTTGATACAGAAAACTACCGCCTTATAAGGCACTCTCTCGAAAGTCCCACCTACAAGGAAAAGCTGAGGCTTCGCAGCTACCGCAGAACCGGTCCTGACGACCCGGCATTTGTGGAGCTGAAAAAGAAATATAAGTCGGTTGTATATAAGAGGCGGCTTGAGATGCCTGCCGGCGAAGCGACGCTTTGCCTTTTACACGGCATTCCCCTGCCGGTTCACTCGCAGATTGCGAACGAGATTGAATATTTCCGGAACTACTATGGCGACCTGCGACCAGCGATGTTCATCTCCTACGAAAGAGAAGCCTACTATTCGGACGACGGGTCTGATTTCAGAGTGACATTTGATGAGAACATTCTCTGCCGTCAGGATGACTTTTCGCTCGCAAGCGATGCCTATGGGCTCTCGATACTTGAAAGTGGCATGACCCTTATGGAGATTAAAACCGCAGGCGGGTATCCCCTATGGATGAGCCACGAGCTGAACAGATTAGGAGTATTCAAGGCCTCTTTCTCGAAATATGGCACGGCTTATCGCATGATGCTTGAAGAGCACAGCTTAAGCCACACAACCCCAGTAAACACAATTCAGGTAACAACCGGAGGACGACTCTATGCTTAATAATATATTCAAAGGAATTTTCGACTCGGACACTGCAACCACAATAGCTATTTCAGACTTCTTAGCCTGTGTGGTATCCGCACTCGCTATCGGGCTTATCCTTGCTCTTTGCTATATGTACAGGACAAGATACACCAAGAGCTTTGTTGCGACAATCGCCCTTTTGCCGGCGGTTGTCTGCGTTGTCATAATGATGGTAAACGGAAATATCGGCACCGCTGTTGCTGTTGCCGGAGCATTCAGCCTCGTCAGATTCCGTTCTGCTGCCGGAACTGCAAAGGAGATAACGGCAATCTTCCTCGCAATGGGAACAGGACTTGTTGTCGGAATGGGCTATATCGGGTTTGGATTCCTCTGCGCCGTTCTCTTCGGAGCTGTAAGCATGCTCTACTCAACACTTGACTTCGGCATCAGGAAGAGAGCTCAGAAGTACAAAACCCTCCACATAACAATTCCTGAGGATCTTGACTACACTGGTATTTTTGACGACCTCCTGAAGGAGTACACCTCCGAGCACGAGCTCACCCACGTCAAGACCACCAACATGGGCAGTCTTTACCGCCTTACTTACGACATTGTTTTAAGAGACCCGGCAAAGGAAAAGGAATTTATTGACCAGCTTCGCTGCCGCAACGGAAACCTTGAGATTTCCATCAACAAGCAGGAAAATCAGGTAGCGGAGCTTTAGTAGAAGCTATTTAGCTTAGCAGGAGAAAAGATAATATGAAACACAGGATAAAAGTTATTTTGTCGCTTATGATTTCGGCGGCTTTGTTCATTACATGCTTTTCGGGGTGTGCGGTGAGCTCTTCGTCTGATTCTGACGAAGACAACCCTCTTGTCTCGATTGATTCGAGTGAGATGTTTGCAGAAATAGTCGATTCGGAAATAGTTGAGGCAGACCCGGAAACGATGTTTGTGGACACAACAACCGGAGTGGAAGAAAGCGAAATATTTGACGATGAGGACTATGAGGTCGGCTATGACGAGGAGTCGAGCGCGACTATAACCCTTTCGGGCACATCTGCTACGACCAATTCATCATCGGTCACTATTTCGGGGACTACAGTCACCATCACCAATGCGGGAACTTATATCGTAAGCGGAACTCTTTCCGACGGCATGATTATTGTCGATGCTGACAGCAAGGACGAGATTCAGATTGTCCTAAGCGGCGTTTCGATTACGAGCAAAACCTCTGCCGCTATATACGTTCTCAATGCGGACAAGGTTTATATCACGACTGCGTCTGGGACTTCGAACACCCTTGCAAACGGCGGAAGCTATGTCGCCATCGACGACAACAGCATTGATGCTGTCATCTATTCAAAAGACGACCTGACCCTCAATGGTTCGGGAACTCTTACGATAAATGCAAGCGCAGGACACGGCATCGTTTCGAAGGATGACCTCGTCATCACGAGCGGAACCTACAATATTACCGCCGCAAGCCACGGCTTGAGCGGCAAGGACTGCGTCAAGATTGCAGGTGGCACGTTCACCATTTCAGCCGGCAAGGACGGCATCCATTCGGAGAATTCGGACGACACAAGCCTTGGCTATATCTACATCACCGGCGGAACTTACGATATTACATCCTCCGACGACGGAATCAGCGCATCGAACAGTGTCACAATAAAAGACGGCGACTTCACAATATCCGCTGTCGACGAGGGAATTCAGTCAGACTTGGCTGTTATAATCACCGATTCGACGATTGAAATTGACTCGGACGGTCACGGGCTTTCCGCTTATGAAAGCGTAAGAATCGCCGACGGAACTATTACAATAGTTTCCGCCAAGGACGGAATTCACTCGGAGAGCTCGGAGGATTCGACAATAGGCTTTGTCTATATCTCAGGAAGCACTCTTAAGATTTCTTCTGACGACGACGGAATCAGTGCGGCGACTTATGTCACCATCGAGGGCGGAAGAATCACAATTGATGCAGGGCTTTCAACCTCCAATACAAGCCTCAAGGGCATAAAGGCGGTAAGCTCGGTCAAGGTGACCGGCGGCACTCTCACTATCGATTCGGCTGACGATGCCATCCACTCAGACGGAAGTATAACGATTTCCGGCGGAACATTCACCATAAATGCCGATGACGACGGAATTCATGCGGATTCGACACTGCAGATCACTTCCCTTTCCTCGGCTAAAATTACTGCCGGCGGTCACGGGCTTTCGGCTGGCGAGAGCGTGAGAATTGCAAACGGAAGCTTCACCATCAGCTCCACCAAGGACGGAATCCATGCTGAGGATTCAACCGACACTTCAATAGGCTTTGTCTATATCTCCGGCGGCACATTTAAGATAACCGCCGATGGCGACGGAATCAGTGCGGCGACATATTTGCAGATTGAGGACGGCGACTTTGACATCACCACTGCTGACGGTGCAGGCGAGGTTTCGACCTCCTACACCTCCGGCGGAGCCTTCAGCTGGGATGGCTGGGGCGGATCGAGCACCTCCGACGACTCGTCGAGCACAAAGGGCTTGAAGGGCGGAACGGAAGTGACCATTTCCGGCGGCACGTTCATCATAGATTCGGAGGACGACGGCGTTCATTCAAACGGCGACGTCACCATCTCCGGAGGCACATTCGACATTGCGACCGGTGATGACGGAATGCACGCTGACGAAACGCTCACTGTTTCGGGTGGAACTATCACCATCACCCAGAGCTATGAGGGCTTGGAGGGCACAACTTTGGTCATCTCCGGCGGAAATATCGACCTTGTAGCAAGCGACGACGGCTTGAATGCCGCTGGCGGCGGAGACTCAAGCGGATTCGGAGGCTTCGGAGGCTTCGGAGGAGATTCGTTCTCCTCGAGCAGCTCATCTTCTTCGATAACAATCTCCGGCGGCGTCACCTATGTCAAGGCGAGTGGCGACGGACTTGACTCGAACGGTTCGTTCACAATGTCGGGCGGCGAGCTCTATGTATCCGGACCTACGACAGCTGCCGATGCTCCTGTTGACTGGGAGTCCTCGGGAACTATTACCGGCGGTATCTTGGTGGCGGTTGGCTCATCCGGGATGCAGGAGAACTTTGGCTCAAGCTCAACTCAGGGCGCAATGCTCCTCTCGGCAAGCGGCTCTTCGGGCGACACAATCACCCTTAAAGACTCAAGCGGAAACGTTCTGGTTTCATACACCTGTGAATCGTCCTATTCGTGCATACTCATAAGCTGTCCAAGCCTTACAACAGGCTCAACCTACACCATAACCTACGGCAGCAACAGCGCATCTGTCACCCTCTCAAGCCTTATCTACAGCGAATCCACCATGGGCGGAATGACCGGTGGAAACATGGGTGGCGGCAATATGGACGGCGGCAGAGGCGACAGCTTTGACAGCGGCGACATGACCACTCCCGACAACTCCGGCGGAGATATGGGCGGAGACATCGGTGGCAACATGGGTGGCAACCAAGGCGGCGGCAACATGGGCGGCGGCAGAGGCGGAAGCCAAGGCGGCGACTCAGGCAGCGTCGGAGCCGCAATATAACTTAATTCGGGTAAAACCTGCCCGGGTGAACATCCTCACATTCTCCACTAAGCGTTTCACCCTCACTTCTTGTTGCGTCCATCCGGGCAGGGTTACCATATACACTAATAAGGAAAATTACCATGGCAAAAGCACGGATTGCCCTGATTCCAGCATACCAACCGACAGGCGATCTTATAACTCTTCTTGAAGAAATCTCTTCCTTCGACTTTTACGCCGTTGTCATAAACGACGGCAGTTCAGAAGAATACGATGAAATCTTCATCAAAGCTTCAGATTACGCAGTAATTCTTTCTCACTCTGAGAATAAAGGCAAGGGTGCTGCTCTGAAAACAGGACTTAAATACATCGAAACACACTTTGGCTCCGATTGCTTCGTCGTAACGATGGATGCAGACGGACAGCATACACCATCTGACGCTCTCAGGGTCATAAAAGACGCTGAGGAACACCCATATGATTTAATCATCGGTAGCCGGGCACTCAGCAAAGACGTTCCCCTGAGAAGCAGATTCGGCAACACCGTCACAAGGTTTGTTTACCGTCTTGCTACTGGCGTCTCCATTCGGGACACGCAAACAGGACTTCGGGCATTTTCGGGAGAGCTTATTCCAAAAGTCATCGGCATACCCGGCGAAAGATACGAGTATGAGATGAATGTACTTCTTTTTCTCCCTGAAATGGGCATCAGTATTGTAGAACGTGAAATCAACACCATCTACATCGACGGAAATTCCTCCTCACATTTTGATTCTGTCAGGGATTCGGCGAAGATATATCGTGAAATACTGAAATTTGTCACCGGGCGCAAAAAGCGGCAGCAGAAAGAAAGCACTGATTATGAATAAGTCAGACAGAAATATAATAATCACGTGTCTGATACTCCTCGTTCAGGGCGCAATTGTAGGAACAGGCGCAATATTGCCCGGAATCAGCGGCGGAGTTCTGTGCGTGGCTTTCGGAATATATGAGCCCATGATGGCACTTATCTCACACCCGATAAAATCATTCAAAACCTTATATAAGACGTTTATTCCGTTTCTTATTGGCTGGGTTCTGGGATTTGTACTTTTAGCGAATGCTGTCGAGCTCTTATTTGAAAAAGCTTCAACTGTTGCTCTCATGCTGTTTGCAGGACTTATTCTGGGGACTGTCCCCGACCTTATGAAAAAGTCAGTAGACGCCGACCCAAAATTGAGTTTTACACCCTTTATCGTGACGTTCACCGGTGCTTTTCTTCTCTTTTCGGTTTTGGACAACGCCATTGCAGGAGAGATTCAGGCGAACACCGGCTGGTATATCTTCTGCGGAGCGGTATGGGGCTTGAGTCTTGTAATTCCCGGGCTCAGTTCGTCTTCGATTCTTATTTTTATGGGGTTATATGAACAGATGACCGCTGGAATCGCCGCACTTGATTTTGGCGTCATAGCACCGCTCGCTCTGGGACTGATTCTTACTCTCCTTCTGACAGCGAGATTCATAAGCTCACTCATCGAGAAGAAGTACGCTCTTATATCAAAAATAATTTTAGGCTTTATGATGGCTTCGGCAATACTTATAATTCCCACCGAATTTAATGGCATCATGCAGTTTATCGGAGCAATTATAGCTTTTGTCGCCGGATTTACAGTAGCTCGGCTGATGGACATCGCCAGAGCCAAGCAGGAGGCATAAGTATGTTAAAGCGTCACCTCTGGGCGATTTTGTATAGCATTGCACTTGTTGCTTTTACTGTCTATATAGCTCTTGATACTTTCGTTCTGGAGACGGTTTACGAAACGGTGGAGGTTGCTGAAACCACAACTGCAGTTACGACTGTCAGTGAAATCACCACTGCACCGGAAGCTACGACCACTACAGAGGAAACTATGGCAACGACAACCACCTCTGAAGCTACAACGATTGCCACCTCAGAAGCTACCACAGCTTCCACGACGACAACAACAGAAGCTACAACTACGGTGACGACAACCGTAGCCACTACTGCGACTACGACTGCGACCACAACTGCCGCCACCACTGCTACTACTATTGCAACCGAAGCTGAGACAATTATCACCGACAACTACTACAGTGACGGGAATATCACCATCACCATAACCGAATACAGAGAGAACGACACAACTATCTATGTTGCGGATGTCCTGCTCTCTTCTTCCGAATATCTTAAAACGGCATTTGCGAAGAACGCTTATGGAAAAAACGTAACCGAGAAGACTTCCACCATTGCAGAGCGTGTCGGAGCGATTTTAGCCATCAACGGCGACTATTACGGTGCTCAGGAAACGGGATATGTCATAAGAAACGGCGTTTTGTACAGAAGCACCGGTTCGTCCGACAATGAAGATCTCGTCATCTATTCGGACGGAAGCTTTGAAATTATTTCTGAAAGCGACATCACTGCCGAAGAGCTTCTTGCCAACGGTGCCTGTCAGGTCCTTTCGTTCGGTCCGGCACTTGTTCAAAACAGCAAAATCAGCGTCACAGAGGATGAAGAGGTCGGAAAGGCTAAAACCAGTAATCCGAGAACTGCCATCGGCATCATAGATGAGCTGCACTATGTCTTTGTGGTAGCCGACGGACGAACCGACGAGAGCGAAGGGCTGTCGCTTTACGAGCTTGCAGAATTCATGCAGAGCATCGGCGTTGAAACGGCTTATAATCTCGACGGCGGAGGGTCTTCTACAATGGTATTCAACGGCGAGGTCATTAATAATCCCACCTCTTCCGGAAAAACCATCAAGGAAAGGAAGGTGAGCGACATTGTCTACATCGGGTACTGAAAGCATGCTTCGCAATGGGCTCGCTCATCTCGGATTCTCGATATTTCTCGCACTATTTGGGGCAGTTTATGAAATATATAGCCATGAAGTGTATTCATACTACATGATTTACGCATTTGCAATTCCGCTGGTAGGCGGTGCGCTTCCGGCATTTATAATTGCTTATTTCGGAAAAGGCATCCCGAACAGAACAGTCCGAAACCTCTATAATTCAGGAATTGCCACACTTTCGGTAGGCTCTGTTTTCACCGGAGTACTTGAAATATACGGGACGACAAACCGACTGACAGTTGTATACCCTATAGCAGGAATCGTGCTTATTGCACTTTCAATTATTGTATATATCTCCTCCATATACCCAAAAAAGCCCGGGCAAGGATGACTCCTTGTCCGAGCTTTTTCTATATCTGTGCCCTGTCACATTTTTCTATCTCTGAACTCTGCCGGAAGCGTTTCCGCCGGCGAGTGACTCAACTTCTGCTACTGAGCAGAGATTGAAGTCGTGCTCGATCGAGTGCTTCAGGCAGGAAGCCGCAACTGCAAAGTCGATGGCTTTCTGGGGCTCATAGCCGTTCATAAGCGAATAGATAAGACCGCCGCCGAAGCTGTCCCCTCCTCCTACTCTGTCAACGATGTGCATGTGGTACTGCTTCGAGAAGTAGGCATTATCGCCGGTGTAGAGCATGCCTGCCCAGTCGTTGTCGTTTGCGGAGATTGAGGAGCGGAGAGTTATCGCAACATGGCTGCAACCGAATCTCTCGTGGAGCTGGCGTGCCACGCTGATGTAGCCTTCGTGATTTAATTTGCCGGAATCGATGTCGGTGTTCTCAGCTTCGATTCCGAAGACGTCCTTGGCGTCCTCCTCGTTCGAGATGCAGACGTCAACATAGGGAACTATCTTACTCATGCATTCCCTCGCCTCAGCTCTTGTCCAGAGCTTCTTGCGGTAGTTAAGATCACAGCTTACGGTTACGCCCTTAGCGTGTGCCGCCTTGACTGCGTCGAGGCATATCTCGGGGAGCTCGCCGCCGAGAGCCGGGGTGATGCCGGTGAAGTGGAACCACTTGGCACCATCAAAAATCTTGTCCCAGTCGAACTCGTCACGCTTGGCAAGAGAAATTGCGCTATAGGCTCTGTCGTAGATAACTTTCGAGGGACGCTGGGATGCGCCCTTTTCTGCAAAGTAAATACCAACTCTGTCGCCGCCTCTTACGATGTCGGAGGTATCGACGCCGTAGCGTCTTAGTTCGTTTACAGCCGCCTGACCTATTTCGTGCTTAGGGAGCTTGGTTACAAACGAAACGCCTACCCCGTAGTTGGCGAGAGACACCGCAACGTTGGCTTCTCCGCCGCCGAATGTAGCTTCATAGGTGTTAGCCTGCAAAAATCTTAAATATCCCTCCGGGTTGAGTCTTAACATTATTTCGCCGAAGGTTACTGCCTTGTTTCCCATTAGTTTTTCCTCCTATTACTTTTTCTGAACAAGATGAATTGCGAAGCCCATGAATTCGTCCTTGAAATATACTGCTCCGGTAGGAATTGTGGATTCGTCGGCGAATTCGTAGCCCTTTGACTTGAAGTAGGCTACTGCACGGGCTGTCGAGTTGGTGGCAATTGCAATGTGACCATACTTTCCGGGCTTCGGGGTCTTGCAGATTTCGATCTTTTTGTCAGCTGTGAAGACGGACGAATTGCCCTCATTATAGCCAAAACCGAACATCGTTTCAAGAAGCGATGCAGCCTTAAGAGCCTCTTCCGGAGCATCGCAGTTTATACCCATGTGGGCAAATTCTAAACCGAGCATTGCGTGAACGGCTTCTTTTGTGAGCCTTGTGATTTCAGCCCAGTTTCCGGCGTCGATAAGGTCCTTTTTGACCATCCATGTGCCGCCGCAGGCGATTATCTTATTGAACTTGATATAGTCGACGAGATTTGTGGCGTTCACTCCGCCGGTCGGGATGAACCGAAGCTTCTGATAGGGTGCCGAAACCGCCTTAAGCTTCGCAAGACCGCCATTCTGCTCTGCCGGGAAGAACTTGACTATATTGAGCCCAAGGCTCATAGCCTGCTCCATTTCGCCGGGGGTTGCAGTTCCGGGCATCATTACTGCGCCTTTTGAGAGTGCATACTTTACTATTTCCGGGTTGAAGCCGGGAGTTACTATGAATTCGACTCCTGCTTCGAGTGCGTCGTCGACCTGCTCACGCGTGAGAACTGTTCCCGCTCCTACGAGCATTTCAGGCAGCTCTTTTCTTATTCTCATGATTGCTTCCTTGGCGCATGCGGTTCTGAATGTGATTTCCGCTGCGGGAAGACCGCCGTCGCAAAGAGCCTTGGCAAGAGGAACAGCCTTGTCCGGGTCTTCAATTGCGATTACCGGGAGGATTCCGAGATTATAAATTTTATCTGCAATAGCTTGATAAGACATCGTTTTATCCGCTCCTTTGAAATTTTACTACTCTTCAATTATAAAGACTTTGGAGCGGATTGTCAATAATGCTTCTATTAAAAATAGAAAAAAGTCTATAAAATATACAGAAAGGTCTTGAAAAGAGTCGTGCAAAATGCTATTATTATCTTATTGGATAGTAAAATTTGCTTGAGTCCCGGATTTCGGGCTGTAAAGCTTAATAAATAACTGAAAGGCTGTGAGTAATTTGAAAATGACATTCAGATGGTTCGGTCACGACAGCGACAGCGTTACCCTTTCGCAGATCCGTCAGATTCCGAACGTAAGCGGACTTATGGGAGTGCTCGACTACAAGGCGGCTGGTGAAGTCTGGACCGAAGAAGAGATAAAGACCTATATCGACGAGGTTCATGCCGCAGGACTTGAGTGCGAGGTTATCGAGAGCGTAAATGTTCACGAGGACATAAAGCTCGGTCTTCCCACAAGGGACAAGTATATCGAAAACTACTGCATCACTATAAGAAATCTTGCAAAATATGGCGTCAAGTGCATAGTATACAACTTCATGCCGGTTCTCGACTGGCTCAGAACCGATCTGGCTAAGCCTAATCCCGACGGCTCGACGAGCATGTATTACGACGAGGAGGAGCTTGGAAGCATGACTCCCCTTGAGATAGTTCAGAAGACCGCTGAGGATTCTAACGGCTTCACCCTCCCCGGATGGGAGCCGGAAAGACTTGCCGACCTCGAAAAGGTGCTCAAGCAGTATGAAAGCGTCGACGAGGAACAGCTTCTTCAGAACTACAAATACTTCCTCGAGGGAATCATCCCGACATGCGAGGAGTGCGGAGTTGTGATGGCTTGCCATCCTGACGATCCGGGATGGAAGATTTTCGGTCTTCCGAGGCTTGCCCACACTCAGGAGGGCTACGACAAGATTGTTAAGCTGGTAGACAGCCCCTGCAACACCCTCTGCCTCTGCACAGGATCTTTAGGCTCAAATACTGAGAACGACGTTGTTTCCATCATCCGGCACTTCGGAGAGATGGGCAAGATCGGCTGCATGCATGTGAGAAACATCAAGCACCTCGGCAGCGACCGCAGATTCTGCGAAACAAGCCACCTTTCAAGCGATGGCGAGCTCGACATGTACGAGATTATGAAAGCCATCTATGAGGTCTGCCCCGACACCTACATCCGTCCCGACCACGGAAGAATGATCTGGGGAGAAACCGGAAGACCGGGATATGGTCTTTACGACAGAGCATTGGGCGTATGCTACCTCAATGGTCTCTGGGAAGCTATTGATAAGTCTGAGAAGGAGTGCAAATAAAATGAAACTCTCACTGGATTCGCTTAAGAATACTTCCGCTTGGGGAGAAATAAAGCTCCCCCGGTATGACGTGGAAAAGGTTACTGAAAACACTCATAAGAGCCCTGTATGGCTGCACTTTGGTGCTGGAAACATTTTCAGAGGGTTTATTGCAAGCCTGCAGCAGAGTCTGCTTGATCAGGGTCTTTCGAAAACCGGAATCATCGCCGCAGATACCTTCGATTATGAGATTATCGACAAGATATTCAGGGCTCACGACAACCTGACTGTAAGTGCAAGCCTGCTCCCCGACGGCTCAGTCGAGAGCGAGGTTATCGCTTCTGTTTGCGAAGCTCTCAAGGCTGACATCACCGATGAAGCTGAGATGGCACGCTTCTATGAGATTGCAAAGAGCCCGTCGCTCCAGATGATAAGCTTCACCATCACCGAAAAGGGCTATGCCGTTAAGAACACTCAGGGCGAGCTTACTCCGCTTGTCGTTTCGGATATTACTGAGGGTCCTGAGCACGCAAGGCACGCCATGAGCTTCGTAACGGAGCTTATGCTCGAAAGATACAAGGCTGGAAAGCTCCCTGTGGCACTCGTAAGCATGGATAACTGTTCTCATAACGGCGAGAAGCTCAAGTCGTCTGTTATGACTATTGCCAACGGCTGGGTTGAGAATGGTTTTGCCGATAAGGGCTTTGTCGACTATCTTAACGACGAAAGCGTTGTCGGATTCCCGTGGAGCATGATTGACAAGATCACTCCCCGTCCGTCTGAAAAGGTCGAGGCAATTCTGAGTGAAGCAGGACTTGAAGAGATGTCCCCCATCATCACCTCAAAGAAGACCTTTATCGCTCCGTTCGTAAACGCTGAGAAGCCGCAGTATCTGGTTATTGAGGACAGCTTCCCGAATTCACGCCCCGCCCTCGAAAAGGCTGGCGTCTATATGACTGACAGGGACACCGTCAACAATGTTGAAAGAATGAAAGTCACCACCTGCCTTAATCCTCTGCACACAGCACTTGCGGTTTACGGCTGCCTCCTTGGATATACCCTTATCTGCGAAGAGATGAAGGACGAGGATTTGGTCAAGCTCGTAAGAAAATTAGGCTATGACGAGGGACTTCCGGTTGTCACCGACCCGGGAATCCTCTCTCCAAAGGCGTTTATAGACGAGGTTATAAACGAGAGACTTCCTAACCCGTTCATGCCTGACGCTCCGCAGAGAATCGCCACCGACACTTCCCAGAAGGTGGGAATCCGCTTCGGCGAGACCATCAAGAGCTATGAGGCGAATGGCGATGTTGAAAAGCTTACAGCAGTTCCGCTTGCTATTGCAGGTTGGCTCAGATACCTTCTTGGCGTCGACGATAACGGTGAGGCTATGGAGATTTCAAGCGACCCGCTCAAGGACGAGCTCAAGGCTCACCTGACAGGAATCGAGCTTGGAAAACCGGAGACTGTCGGAGATAAGCTTGATAGTATTCTCTCGAATTCCGAGATTTTCGGAACGGATCTGGTCAGGAACGGTCTTTCCAAGAAGATTACTGAGATTTTCCTGAAAGAGGTTTCGGGAACGGGTGCTGTAAGAGCTACTTTGAAAGAATATCTTGGCTGAACGATATAAACATTTTAGCCGGAGGTTTGAACGCCTCCGGCTGTTTTATTTTTTCCTGCAAAAAGTTGTGCCAAATCGCACTTGCGGTATTGTTTTTCGCTCAGATTTTTGTTATAATACTCTCTGAAAATGAAAAAGACTTGGAGATTATAGAAATGCTTAAAAGAATTATTGCGACACTGATTGCAGCTGCAAGTCTCATGACTACCGTCGCCTGCACTCAGATTGTTGAGGACAATCCATCGGAAACTACTGCATCTGAGGTCACCGAGGCTACTACTGCCGCCACCGAGGCTACAACAGAAGCTACCACTGTCACAACCGAAGCTACGACTGTCACAACTGCCGAGCCTGAACCGGATATAAGGACTGTAAGTCTTTTATGTGCCGGGGACAATCTCATACATTCGTCTATCTACAATCAGGCGAAAAGAAGAGCCAAGGCAAACGGCGACGAGGACGGCTATGACTTTGACTATGTCTATGAGAGCATTGAGAGCTACTTCGAGGGCGTCGATATTGCGATTTTAAATCAGGAAACTATCGTAACAGATGAGCTTGAGCCGAGCGATTACCCCAATTTCTGCTCGCCCGGGGATTTAGGGCGAAAGATGGTTGACCTTGGATTCAACGTCATCTCGATTTCAAACAATCATGTCTTGGACAGAGGCGAAACGGGGCTTTTGGCCACTCTGAACTTCTGGAAAGAGCAGGAGGATGTGGTCGTTTACGGCGCATATGAGAGCGAAGAGGACATGAATAACATCCGCACTATGGAGGTCAACGGCATAACCTTTGCTTTCTTGGGGTATACACAGCATACAAATGGGCTCTATCTGCCGTCCGACACCGAGTGCTGGATTATCAGGATTACCGATGACAATATGGAGCTTATCGAGGAGCAGGTTAGGTATGCTGACAGCATTGCCGACGTCGTCGTTGTTTCTGTTCACTATGGGACGGAGGTCTCAAATGAGCTTTCGAGCCTGCAAATATCCCTTACTCCGCAGCTGGTTGAATGGGGCGCAGACCTCATCATCGGGACTCAGGCGCACACTGTTGAGACCATGGAGTACATAGACAAGCCGGATGGCGGGCAGGCGTTCGTCTTCTATGGGCTTGGAAACCTCGTCTCGGCGATGGCAGACCCGCTTGCGATGGTGGGAATCATCGGAAAGCTCGAAATCACCAAGAACATGGACACCGGCGAAGTGACCATTGAGAACGTTAAGGCGATTCCTATCATCACGCAGTATGGCTACAACTACTCGAATATTCACATTGAGCCGTATGCCACCTATACGGATGAACTGCTTTCTGCCCACGGCTGCTCGGGGTTCACGCAGGACACAATTGACAAGGTGCTCAGTTACATTCCGGAAGAATTTCTTTCGATAGAATAAACACAAAAATATGAAAGGATGAATGCAACATGAAATTTGCAGACGGATATTGGCTTAATCAGGTCGGGTATTCGGTCAACTATGCCTGCGAGGCTTATGAGGTGGACGAAATCCCGAACGGCGTCAGAATTCTTGCAACAAACGCCAAGATATGGAACCGTGGTCAGACTCTTGGAGGACCGACACTTGAGCTTGAAATCACCTCCACCATGGAGAATGTTTTCAAGGTCTCGGTTGTCCACTATAAGGGGACTCTTGATGATTCGCCGAAGTTTGATTTGAATGAGGACACCGGCTTCAAGCCAACGGTCGAGAACGGCGAAAAGCGCGCCACTATCGTTAGCGGCAATACCAAGGTTGTCATCAACAAGGAAAACTGGGGCATTGAGTATTACTATGGCGACAAACACCTGACAGGCGGAAGCTACAGGGCTTTGAGCTACATCACTGAGCAGAACAGCCATGCTGAAAAGCGGCTTGCAACCCACATCGACGACACATTCTGGGCTTATCCTGCGGATGCGCACACTTCATACATCCGTGAGCAGCTCGCCTTGGATGTCGGAGAGTATGTATACGGCTTCGGCGAGAAGTTCACTCCGTTTGTCAAGAACGGTCAGTCGGTTCAGGTATGGAACGCTGACGGCGGAACATGCTGCGACCAGTCCTACAAGTCGATTCCTTTCTATGTTTCGTCTAACGGCTATGGCGTGTTCGTCAATTCTTCGGATAATGTATCTTTCGAAGTGGCTTCCGATACAGTATCCAAAGTCTCCATCACCCTCCCCGGTGAGAGCCTTGAATACTTCGTTATCGGCGGAGAGAATCTTGAAGAGGTTCTTTCGAATTACACCACCCTCACCGGCAAGCCTGCACTTCCTCCGGCTTATACATTCGGTCTCTGGCTCACTACCTCGTTCACAACTCAGTATGACGAGGCTACCATAACATCATTCATCGACGGCATGGCTGAGAGGGATATTCCCCTTTCTGTCTTCCACTTTGACTGCTTCTGGATGAAAGAATATGAATGGTGCAATTTTGAATGGGATTTAAAGCAGTTCCCCGATCCCCCGGCAATGCTCAAGCGTCTTCACGACGACAAGGGGCTCAAGACCTGCGTATGGATCAACCCATATATTTCACAGCGTTCGAAGCTCTTTGACGAGGGTGTAGAGAACGACTACTTCATTCTGAACCCCGACGGCTCAGTCTTCCAGTGCGACATGTGGCAGCCGGGAATGGCTATAGTAGATTTCACTAATCCTGCGGCTTGCGAGTGGTATGCAAGTAAGCTAAGAACCCTCTGCGAAATGGGCGTTGACTGCTTCAAGACCGACTTCGGTGAGAGAATCCCGACCGAATGCGTCTACTACAACGGCGCAGACCCGATCAAGATGCACAACTACTACACCTACTTATACAACCAGACTGTTTTCAACGTTCTTAAGGACTATTACGGCGAGAACAAGGCTTGCCTCTTTGCAAGAAGCGCAACTGCCGGCTCGCAGAAGTTCCCTGTTCACTGGGGCGGCGACTGCTCGGCTGAATACAGCTCGATGGCTGAGACCCTCCGTGGCGGGCTTTCACTTTCGCTCTCCGGCTTCGGCTTCTTCTCGCATGACATTTCCGGCTTCGAATCGACCGCCACACCCGACATCTACAAGCGTTGGTGCGCTTTCGGTCTCCTTTCCACCCACTCAAGGCTTCACGGAAACAGCTCCTACAGAGTTCCGTGGCTCTTTGACGACGAGGCTTGCGACGTATTAGGCTTCTTCACAAAATTAAAGGGCAAGCTGATGCCCTACATCTTCTCTCAGGCTGTAAAGACGCACATTAAAGGCGTTCCGATGATGAGGGCGATGGTCATGAGCTATCCTGATGATCCGACCTGCAAGACCATCGACACGCAGTACATGCTTGGCGACAACCTCCTCTGCGCTCCCATTATGAACGACCGCAGCGATGCTCTCTGGTACTTGCCCGCAGGCAAATGGACCGACGTCATCACCGGCGAGGTCTACGAGGGCGAGAAGTGGCACCGTGAAAAGATGAACTACTTCCGCATGCCGGTCCTTGCGAAGCCCAACTCCATCATCGTCTGGGGCGATTTCAAGAGAGATTTCGAGTATGACTACATGAGTAATTCAGAAGTCGTCATCTACGAGCTCGACGACGGCAAGACCGCTTCCGCTGTTGTCTACGACAAGGAAGCTGTCAGGATTACTGAAATCACCGCAACACGCTCCGGCAACACCGTCACCGTCAGCTACAACAAGTGCGACTGCGACTTCACTGTCAAGCTGAGTAACACTGACAAGGCAGTCTCCTGCCCTGCCGGTTCTACATCAGTTGAAATCGATCTTTAAGCCATGTCGAGCTTCGAGATTATATACGAGACTGTTAAACTTATACCCAAAGGAAAAGTGGCTACCTATGGACAGGTAGCCACTCTTTCAGGTAATCCCAAATGGTCCCGTGTTGTAGGCTATGCCCTCCACCGAAACCCCGAACCGGGAGTCATCCCCTGCCACAGAGTCGTCATGCGTGACGGCTCGCTTTCTCCGGCGTTTGCGTTTGGGGGAGAGAATCGGCAGAGGGAATTACTCGAAAGCGAAGGTGTGGAGTTTACGGGTGAGGGGAAGGTGGATATGGAGAGATTCAGGTGGCAGAATCTGTAGGGGCTGGATATACAGTTAGCTTCGCTAACTGCCCGCCCGCTAACGTCTGTGCTGTGGGTTCGGGCGGATGGTATCCGCCCCTACTTTTTGTCACCTCCGGCGACGCGCTCGCCCTGCGGGCTCGCGCACCCCTCAGTCAGCTTCGCTGACAGCGGCTTGCCAAAAGCAAGTGTCCCCTTAGCAGGGGAGCCAATTTTCTTCTCTCAAAAAAATCGTACCAAAATAAAGGATATAAAATGTATGTAATCACTTTGAAGAAAGCTCATCCGATAAGATAGAATTTGTTCTTTAAAGCAATTAAAGCGTTAATCGTTAAGTGGAGTCACCTTACATATATCCAAATAAACAGTTCGCAAGCTATCGCTAACTTCAATCCACGCATCGCCACTAATTGCAATATCATCCTTGCCTATAAAAATTAGCGTAGAGCCACTGTTCATTGCAACATACCTGAAAGAAGACATAGAATTATAATCCCCATTTATCTTTGTACTATAATTATCTGTGTTGATTTTCTTTTTTGTATTTGATGAATAGGTTATGTCAAGAATTAAACTTTTTGTTGAAAGAGAATCTACACTGTATAAGTAAGGTAATGTATATTCAGAAACAGAGTTTAAACCGCCACCAATGTATATGGTTTCAATCGTCATATCACTAATAGGATACTCATCAAAAATCTGATAAGTTCGCCATGTTCCTTCGAGATAAGTTCCAGCTATATGCCATTCTTCTACGGAAGCATTCACTGTATAATCATACCATCCTATCCACATATCAGGCACAGTAAAGTAGAAAGAAAGAGTTATGTCTAAGTATTCAGTCATATATGTACTAGTGTCAGTAAACGTAAGATAGTATTTATCTGTCTCCTCTTCTAAATTAGTTTCATGACCATAAACAGTGATATTACTAACTACGTCATATCCCAAGAATGAAAGAACGCTCAATAAGTCGTCTTCAGAATAATTAGAGCCAGCAATCGGAGTGCCTCCGCATGAAGTCTTCTCAATATCGTCAAGCAGCCAGCCGTCATTATACAAGCCATACGAGATTTTGTAGGATGCTGTATATTCAAAAGTATCATTGTCAGCAACAACATTGAACCACACATAATCCGTCTTATCATCTTCGTTAGTCTGTCGCTTTTCTACTTCATATGAAATTACAGTTAAACCGAAATCCTCAAAATATGAGTCGTTGGCAATTACATCTTCTATAATATCACTTTCACTCGTAGTTGTATTGACATTGCTCGAAGAATCAGATTGACTACTACTGTTATCCTCAAAATTTGAATTACTCGTGACAGTTGCGCTACATGAAGTAAAAATACAACACATCAAAATAAAGGTCGCAACTATAAAAAACTTGGTTAGTGATTGTTTTTGCATATATCCCACACCTCAAATGTATAAAATAAGACGAAATTTTTACTAAATTTCACCTACATTATAACACACCGTTACCCCCCCGCAAGTACAAAATGAAACACCGAACAAAGCGAAAATTGTTGAAAATGCACAAAATAAAAACCGATGCAGTGAGGCATCGGCTTTTAGAGAGTGAAGGTGTGGAGCTTACGGGTGAGGGTAAGGTGGATATGGAGAGGTGTCGGTGGTAACCCCCTCAGTCAGCTTCAACTTCTGTGTCTGTTCCCTCGATTGGCTCATCGACTACTACTTCCTCCGCAGAAACGGGGACGAGGTTGGCGATGGCTTCGTTGATGGCGGCTGCCATTGAGTTTACGACACTCTGGTTAGAACTGCTCAGCGTCCAGTCGACATTTGTAATAGCCCTCTTGACATCCGAGAAGTCCTCATAGTCGTCGGGGTTGAGGGCGTTTGCCTTGGCTATTGCTTCACGGACGGCAGAGTAGTCTGCGGAGGTAGTCGGGACGCTCGTACTCACGGTTTTGGTGGCTGTGTAGGTCACGCCGTCGAGCTCGACGGTTGCTGTGTAAACTATTGCATTGGATTGGGTTACGGAGGTTACAGTAGCTTCGACAGTCTGCACTTCGCCGCAACCTGAGCATGTAAATGTGGCAGTGGCGTTGTCGAAATCCCAGACGATATTGCTGGCGTCATAGCTGTGCTCCATGCTGACGCTATTGCTTCCCACGCTCAGTGACCCATCAGCAACGCCTCCCGTGCTGGTGCACGGTACAATAATAGTGCCATTATTAATGATTGCGCCCTCATCGACCGAAGACAGTATGACGTCATCAGCCAAAGTAAGCGTTACGCCCTCAGGGATGGTCAGAGTACGACCTGATATAACTGAGAACTCAGATGTGAGAGTATAATCGGTGAAATAGAACATGTCGTTCCCCTGACGGGAATAGCCCTGAATAACCGCATCCTCTGCCAACTCATCTGTATCAATTGAATCGCTGAGTAAAACCTGTCTGTTGCTTGTTGTAAGGATGTTTACATCGCCAATCAAAGTAAGAGAATCGGCGGAGTATGCTCCGGCAGCACTGGCTATAGTAATATCAGAATCCGTGATGGTCATAGATGACGTTCCGTAGTAGGAACTACACCAAAGTCCCCATCCCAAACCACCACTTATAATGATGGTGCTGTTTTCGATGACAAAATCAGCCTCAGTAGTGCCGGAGCTTCTTGTGTTCTGTGTTGCAATTACAGCATTACTGCTGTTGGGAGCGGAAGCAGTTACTGTACTGTCAATGATTATAATACTTTCTACCGCATAAAGAGCATTGTAAGTTCCGGTGGCATTGATAGTTACGTCAGAATCCTGTATGGTGAGAGTTCCGCCAACCGTCCAACCGCTGACGGTTTCAGCAGTAATAGTTGTATTATCTATTATCACATTCGTGAAAGAGCCATTTTGAACCCATCCACAATCTGAAATTGTAAGTGAGCCATCACCAGTCAGCGTCAGATCACCGCTGGAACTGGCATTAGTGTCGGAGCCAACAACAAAGGCTCTTCCGGACGTCTGATCGAAGTCGGAAATATAGTTATCTCCCTCCAAAACAATAGTAATCATACCACCATCTGCATCAGCGGGCAATACAATTGCGCTTCTATAATTGCCATCATTAGTAATCGTCAGATTGGTAAGCGTAAAAGTTTTGGAATCCGCATCCCAGCTCCAACCGTCGTCGCTGTCACTTTCGGTGAGGCTTGATAAATTGAGCTGTCCGGAAATGGCAGTCCCAGTCCCACTCGCCTGTCCAGTCGCAAACACGGTTGACGGAATGAGCGTCATGACTAACACGACCGATAAAAACAATGCCAATAATTTCTTCATAAAAAATCCTCCTTGTTTTTCTCAGGAGGCTATATAGATGTAACCTCCTATACTTTCGGTATGGAGGTTTGTATGGGTATGCGCACGAAGTGCGCTACCCCCCACGCAAATTGGGCTTTTTGGGAATCAAATTATAAGCAAGTACTTATTTTAATTCCCTCATCTAATTATAACATAAACTGTGGGTGGTTGTCAAGGGGTTTCTCGCCATTCAGAACAATTTCTTTTAAATCGTCATTTTCATACACCAATTTCAACGAAAAGAACGGCTCTCCCCTATCCAAAAGCTCAAAGAATATCTTATCCCCTCCCAGATGGGGAGGTTTTTTATTTCTGACTTTCTGACCCATTCGAGGTCGCCCTCATTGCAGTCGAGGGTCAGGTCTCCTGCGTATTCGGTGCATGTAAATAAGTGCATCTGCTCGGTGTAGGTGTCGTCAGTGACGAAAGTCACGATGCCACGGTAGCGGGGATTTATGAGAGTGACGCCGGTCTCCTCGAAAGCTTCACGCCTGACGCAGTCATAGGGCGACTCGCCCTGCTCGAAATGCCCGCCGATGCCAATCCACTTGTCGTGGTTGAGGTCGTTTTGCTTTTTGACTCGGTGCATCATGAGGTATGAGCCGTCTTTTTCGATGTAACAGAGAGTTGAGTTGTCCATATTGTCCTCCATGTATATTTCCAAAAAATCTGCTAATACTTAGCTTTAAAGAACGCCCTTTGGGCAGAAAGCGAGTGCAAGTTTAGTATGAATGATAAAGTCAAAAAGAGTCTTAAATCAAGTGGCGTGTACATTGCCTTGTGCGTGGGAATCTTGGCGGTGGGAGTGGCTACGGCGGTCGGTTACCGGGTGGCGGTGGGGTCTCTTACCGAGACGCTTATACCGGATGTGAGCGACACGCTCGAGCTTCCAGACCTCGACAGCTACGAATCAGTCGACTCGGTTGTCACCGATGCCGAAAAGACAGACGAGGCGGTGATTGTCGAGGAGGATTCCTCGCAGGTCGACTCCCAAGACATCACAGAGGAGCTTGAGACGCTTTTCTATGAGGAAGCAAAAGTCCTGCCGGTGTCGGGCGAGATTCTCACTGAATTCTCGTGGGGAGAGCTTGTGAAGACCTCGGGAAGCGTCTGGAAGACCCATGACGGGATTGATATTGCCGCAGAGGAGGGTACTTCGGTCAAGTCGATGACGTCGGGGACGGTAACGGAGATTTACAGCGACACTCTCTGGGGAAACTGCGTCGTCATTGACCACGGTGACACGGTTATCGGGTACTATTGCGGGCTTTCGGATGATATTTCAGTAAGCGTCGGCGACACTGTTGCTTCGGGGACGATCATAGGAACGGTCGGGAACACGGCGGATATTGAGGCGGATATGGAGTCGCACCTGCACTTTGCGCTCAAGTATGAGAACGCATGGATCGACCCGATTTCCTATATCGAGCCCACAAAATAGCGGCTTTTGCAAAAGCGCAGTAGTCTTCCCAAAGATTACTGCGCCTTATTTTTTTATCCCTTCAAGCCTCTTGCCTGACGGTTCATGTCCTCGACAACTATGTCGTAGATTTCGCCAAGGGTGGAGCAGTACTCAAGCACCTTCCACGGCTCGTTTGTGTGGTAGTGGATCTTGATGGTCTCCTCGTCGCCGTATGCCAAGAGGCAGTCGCCCTTGAAATGCTCTACAAAGTAGTCGTCGATTTCGTCCTCGTCGAGGTTTTCACCGTCGATAAGAAGCTGGGTGTCATACCTGAATTCTATCTCTTCACTGTTAAGCTGTTCGTCCATTGTTGTACCTCCGTTTTACATTACAAGATTTATTATCAATCCGCTCAGTGCGCCTATTGCGTACAGAAGCAGCAGGATTGCTATGTTTTCCTTAAGCCGCTTGTTGGTCTTGAAGAGGACGACGATTCCCAAGCCCGCTCCGGTCGAAAGTCCTGCCACTACAGAACCGAATGAAAGGCTTCCTGCGGCATAAAGATTTGTAAGAAGCACCGATGCGGCACAGTTCGGGATCAGTCCTATAAGAGCCGCCAAGAATGGCTGGAAGATGCTGTCGGTCATGAGGATGCTTCCGAGCCTGTCCTCACCCAATAGCTCGATTGCGAAGCCTAAAACAAGCGAGGTTATGAACAGGAATATGAATATCTGGATGGTGTGCTTAAGAGCGGAATATACCACTCCATGCTCCTCACAGCCACAGCCCTCGCAGAGGTCGCTGAACGGCTCTTCCTCCTCGTTGCCTTTACGGTGGAAGAAACGAAGAATTGTGTCCACCAATAGTCCTGCCAGAACGGCTATAATGAGCTTTGCCAAGATAAGCTTGCCGACATCTGCGGCATTTCCTCCGGAAAGAAGAATCGGTATCGCTTCGTCGCTTGTGGCGATGTATACGGCGATGAGAGTGCCAAGGCTGACAAGTCTTCCCGAGAAAAGATTGGTTACCGCCACGGAAAATCCGCACTGGGGCACACAGCCGATTATTGCGCCTCCGATAGGTCCGAAAGGTCCCATCTTTCTAAGCGAATTCGCAAGCCTGTCGCTAGCCTTGTGCTCCAAAAACTCTATCAGCAGATACGCTCCAAACAGAAACGGCAGCATTTTTGCCGTGTCGATGAGCGCATCCAAAAAAACGTCCTTAATTAAATCCATATGACTCCCCTCCGGGGTAACCCCTCAGTCGCCTGCGGCGACAGCTCCCCTTAACAGGGGAGCCTTAATTACACCATACTATTGTACATTAGAATAGTTGGTTCTGTCAAGTTGATTTTCACTGATTTTTGTGCTACAATAGTCTTAGATTGTATAATGGAGGTTCAGATTGGACATGAAATATATTTTAGCTTCGAGCTCGCCACGTCGGCATGAGCTTTTCGGATACATTACGAAAGACTTTGAGGTGATTTCGCCCGAGTGCGACGAGATACTCCCAAAAGAGACTGAGCCTTATTCCGTGCCGGAGATTTTAGCGGTCAGAAAGGCTCTGAGCGTGGCGAAAAGTCATCCTGATGAGATTGTTGTCGGGTGCGACACTGTTGTGATTCTTGACGGCGTCATTTTCGGAAAGCCCAAGGATGAAGCGAACGCTTATGACATGCTGGGGACTCTTTCCGGGAGAATTCATACCGTCGTCAGTGGCGTATGCATCTGCTATAAGGGTAAGACGCTTTCTTTCTCGCAGGAGACGGATGTTGAGTTCTATCCCCTCTCAGATTCTGAGATAAAAAGCTACATAGCTGAATTCAAGCCGTTTGACAAGGCTGGCTCTTATGGAGTTCAGGACGGCGGCGCACTCTTTATAAAGGGCATACAGGGCGACTACTATAACGTGATGGGACTTCCGATTGCAAAGCTCAGGCGTGAGATTGACAAGCTCATCATGCTCGCAGGAGGCTGAGAGATGGGACTTTTCAAGAAAAAGGACAAGTATGCTCTCTCGCAGAAGGACTTGGCGAAATTCAACGGCAAATCTATTCAGTATGCCGTCGAGAGAATTGACGGGCAGGAAAAAGTCCTCGGAAAAAACGGCGGAATCATAATCTTAGGCGACGTTATCGTCGTCATGTGCGAGGCGCACGAGGTCTTCCGGTGCAGAATCAAGGATGCAACCATGGGCGAGCTATTAAGCGGAAACGGCGTCGAGATCGTCGGCTATGACGACTACACCGGCGAGAAGCGTTACGTCACGGCACACTATTCCTACTACAGAAAATAAAAATCTCAGAATATGAGAAACGGAGGCGAATCTCATGAACAGTAAAAAACTGCTACTCATCTACAACCCGAATTCAGGTACAAAAGTGATTGCAAGAAAGCTTTCGGACATCGTGGACACATTCACAAAGGGCGGATACGCCGTCACCGTACACCCGACGCAGAGGCGGCTTGACTGTCTTGAGACTGTCTCCGAATGCTGCCAAAGCGATTTTGATAGGATAGTCATCGCAGGAGGAGATGGAACGCTGAACGAAGCTGTCAACGGGTTCGTTACTGCCGGCTATCAGGGGGAGTTCGGCTATATCCCCTGCGGCTCGACGAATGACTTCTCAAAATCGGTGGGTATCCCGACAAGAACCCTCGATGCGGCGAAAACTGCGATTGACGGTGTTCCCTTTGTCTGCGACATCGGAAACCTCAATGGCAGGTATTTCACTTATGTTGCGGCTTTCGGAACGCTTGCGGAGGTCTCCTATAGCACTCCTCAGAACGCAAAAAATCAACTCGGATTCAGCGCATACATCCTTGAGGGCTTGGCATCGATTCCGTCGATGACCTCCTATAAGCTGAGCTACGAGTCGGAGGAAAGAAGCGGCAAGGGCGATTATATCCTTGGCTTCATTCTCAACACCGTCCACGTCGGCGGAATGAAAATCCGTGGCGTCGACAATATCCGCCTCGACGACGGAAAGTTTGAGGTTCTCCTCATCAGAAATCCTAAGAACACCAATGAGCTAAACCACATAATCTCCTCTCTCATGAAGCTCGATTTTGACAACGAGTATATGGACGGGTTCAAGACGTCGAAGATTACTCTCAGAAGTCAGACGCCGATTGCATGGACAGTTGACGGCGAGAAAGGCGGAGAGTTCAGGGAGACAACGGTGGAGGTTCTGCCGAGTGGGATTAGGGTGATGGTGGAGAATAAGGGGAAGAAATAATTGGGATGAAAATGCCGTCTCGGGGATTCGGGGCGGCGATATTCTTTACTGAAAACTTGTCACGTGCAAGTAGCAAGCAAGTTAAATTTGCAAATAACATTTGTTCAAATATGCCGTAAAGTGGCTTAAATGCGTCATTTCAGCGATAATAAATTTGAAAAACTGAATTGCGCAGCAAGTTACCAGCAAGTTAAATTTACGCCCATATCGGAACATACTTCATATACCTTGGAGCAGTATTCGCATCAAAAGGCTTGATAAGCTTTTCGTCAACTGAATCTCTGATAAGACGTGAAATTGTGCTTATATATGTGTCTCCTAGTCCAAATCTTTCTCTAAGAGACGCATTTGTCATTTGCTCGTTTTGAATATGTTTTATACACGCATGAAGATAACAAGCCCACAACTTATCTTCCCGAGAAATATTAGAAAATGGCATTTTCGAGAAAATAATGACCTTTGTGTTTTCTTCAAACAGTTCAATTTTAGGTGCCGGAAGTTGAGCTAATTCGCAGACGGTTACAATCTTATCCCATCCGGTACCAAGTTCCTCGCACATTCTGAGATGGCGCATCACTGCTGCAAGCTTTTCGTTTCTGGATCTCGGCGGGTTGTCTATGATTCGCTTTATGTCCACCAATGGCGTTCCCGGATTTGTTACTTCAATTCGATCGTCAAATATTTCAACAACTGGGCTTGTGCCTGTAATTGAAAAATCCTGATGCATGAGTGCATTAGCTATAATTTCTCTTATTGCCAACATCGGGTATGCAGTTTTCTTCTTCCTGAGAGCCTTTTCGACAGTCTCTCGAGTCGGGGTTGCTATCTCTATATAATTTATCAGCTCTTCAAATCCAATAGCATATCCTTTTTCATTGATAATTTCATTTTCCATATCAAGACGATTATTACCATGGTATCTGATAAGACGTATAGATTTTCTTGAGAGTCTAGGAAAGTTTGAAAGCTTACGTGCAAAAAGAATCGCTCCCATATTTGTTATCGCAAATAGCCCATTATCTTGCTTTGATAAAATGCCTTCCTCAATCATGTAATGACATATACCATCCGCATCTGTTGGCATTGGCATCGCACTCATTTCAAAATATACCGAATAATCTATAAAATTAAGTGCATCATTCAAACTCAAGTCATGCTTAGCGTACCTCTCTTCAAATTTTGAATCTCTAAGCTTATCCCAAAGTTGGGCTTGTACCATCGGATAATCACTTATTCTCTTGGTATAACTCCCAATTCTAATATAATCAATTTTATCAAACGTAACCGGCTGATTTATCGCCGCGTATACCACCATCAAACTGACATTAGTATCATTCACTGGAACATTATAAAACTCGAAATTAGCATTACTCGAAAGCTTGAATCTTAACCAATTTTCAAGTTCTTCATTGCCCTTTTTTAGAGATTGCAAACTATGATTTGATCCAACTATTTCATGTGTCTTATCGTCAATTCCCCACAACATATAGGCACAGCTCTTTTCACAGATAACTGCACTGTTCGCAAGGGCACTAATATCTTTACCAATCATATCGGGCATATAATTATCCTTTTTAAACTCTATCCACTGCGTTTCATTAGGATAAGAACATAATTCTTTTATAAGAAGCTGTAAGTTTTCCATATATCTATTCTCTCCATTATTTGTGCTCTTCACCCCACCAAATACTGATACAATTCCCCAATACTCATATTTTGCATCATGTTTTTGAGGGATTCGAGTTCACTCGAAATCATTTCGTCAAGGACTTTCATTCCGAGGAGTTCGACCGGGGCTTTGTCGTCGGTGAGAATAAGATTACTCTCTTCTACTTCGGTCATGCGGTTGCCTACTCTCGTCATGAACGTTTTTACTGTTGAATCGAGTGAGTCAAGACTTCCCTCGAGCTGCTCCTGACAGTCATAGCTGTTCGAGGCGAAGAGGACGAGGTTCGAACCGCTTGTCGTCACGGTATATACGCTGTCGAAGACCGACTTTATCGTTCCGCAGAGGTAGTCGTTGATGCTGTCATCGTCGCCGGTTGAGTACATATTCATGTTGACGACCATCACGCCGCCGTCATTGAGTTGCTCTGCGACTTCTTCAAAAAACTCGACGCTCGACATCTGGAACGGGATAGTTATGTCCTGATAGGCATCGACCATTATTACGTCGTAGGTGTTGTCGGTGAGGTTTATATAGGCTCTTCCGTCCTGTGTGTAGGTTGTAACGCAGTCGGAGAGGTCGAAGTACTCATATGCAAGGTCGATTATTTTCTGATCGATCTCGACGCCGTCGATGTCGGTTATTCCGAAATAGTATTCGCACTGGGTTGCGAATGTCCCTGTTCCGAGTCCTAAAATAAGGACTGAAACGTCTTCATTTTCGGCGGCTCCTGCCATTACCGGCGCGGCAAGCGCATAGTCATAGTACATTCCTGTAAGACCGGTCGTCTTCATCTTTACCGACTGAACGCCGAAGAGGACGTTCGTCGACAGATATATCGAATCCTCGTCCTCCTCAACCCGCAGGTAATTATAGATTGATTCGCCTTCATAGAGAATATCCGTCTCCCAGAAAGCGACGCCGATATTGTTCGAAAGAATTCCCAGAACGAGCGCAACCGCTACGACAACGCCTTTTCCTATAAATCTCTTTTTGCGAAGAATTGCGTAGACAATGCAGACGATGTAGAGGATGCTTGCAAAGAGCACGAAAGTCATCGCAGTTCCGATATTCGGAATCGTCACGAATGTCGGGAGGAATGTTCCGATTATCGAGCCTATCGTTCCGCAGGCTTCGATTCGCCCGGCTGTTCTTCCGCTCTCCTCGAGGCTTGATGTCGCATACTTGACGAGGTTCGGGGTTACCATTCCCAAGACCAAGAGCGGGAATACGAAAACAAGAATGCAGGAGACAAACGCCGCAACGATGAGGTAATTCGTCGTCACGAACATTGCCAAGACCAGTGCGACTCCTGCGATGATGAACTTTCCGACAAGCGGAATAAGCATCGTCCACGTTGCCGCTCCGAAAAGCCAGCCAAAAAGATGGTCGGGGTTATTGTACTTGTCGGCAATCCTGCCGCCCAACACGTTTCCTATCGCCATTGCGATCATGATAGTTCCGATTATTATCGTCCAGACTATCTGCGATGACGAGAAATAGGGTGCCATCAGTCTTTGTGCGCCCAATTCTATCGCCATTACCGACAGTCCCGAGAAGAACGCCGTGGCGTAGAACAGCCATTTGTTTTTCATTTGTAATCCTTTCTCAGTTCTCAGCTTGTGAAAACTATCTGTAATTCTCAACTGCCGCTCTCTCTGCGGGGAGCATGCTATCGTAACGCTTCATATAGCTGTTGAAGCCGTCTATATCGCTCTCTGAGGGAGCTTCGGTGGTGGAGGTCATGTTGTCGCCGCAGAAGATGTTACTTTCGAGGTAGTCGGCGAGAGTCTCGCCATCGGCTTTCAGTGCCATATACTGCGCTAAAAGTGCCATTCCCCATGCGCCGCCCTCGCCCGCTGTCTCCATGACGGAAACAGGGGTATTCATGGCAGCCGCCAACAGCTTCTGACCGACGCCTTTCGTCTTGAAGTAGCCGCCGTGACCGGTGATTCTGTCAATCTCGACCTTCTCTGATGCCAGAATATCAAGACCAATCTTGAGAGTGGCAAGAGCAGAGAAGAGATTGTTTCTTATTAAGTTTGCGAGCGTGAAATTGCCGTCGGGCATTCTTACAAGAAGAGGTCTTCCCTCGTCAAGGTGAGTGATGCTTTCGCCTGAGAAGTAGTTGCAGGAGCAGACGCCGCCGCAGTCAGGGTCGCCGCTCATTGCGTGAGTGAGAAGAAGGTCGTAAAGGTCGGGCTTTCTCATCGGGTGACCGGAGATGGTTGCGAACTCCATGAAAATCTTCATCCATGCATCGAGGTCGGACGAGCAGTTATTGCAGTGAACCATCGCAACCGGCTTGCCATCGGGGGTGGTGACCATGTCTATTTCTGGATAATGCTTCGAAAGCGGCTTGTCAAGGACGATCATAGCAAATACCGATGTTCCTGCGGAGACATTTCCGGTCTTAACCCGGACGCTGTTTGTAGCCGCCATTCCCGTTCCTGCGTCGCCCTCTGGCGGGCAAAGAGGAATTCCGGGCTTGAGGTTGCCTGTCGGGTCCAAGAACTTGGCTCCCGATTCGGTGAGACAACCTGCATTCTCGCCTGCTGGGAGAATGTCGGGGAATATTTCAGAAAGTGTCCAAGGATAACCATGAGGCTTTACGAGCCCGTCGAACTTTGCGACCATTTCAGCGTCAAACTTGCCGGTTTCGGAATCTATCGGGAACATTCCCGAAGCTTCGCCAACACCTAATACCCTGTTCCCTGTGAGCATAAAGTGAATGTAGCCGGCGAGAGTCAGGACATAGGAGATGTCCTTGACGTGCTCCTCGCCATTTAGAACTGCCTGATAAAGGTGGGCAATCGACCAGCGTTCGGGGATGTTGAAGCCGAAGAGCTCAGAAAGCTCCGACGCCGCCTGACCGGTGATGGTATTCCGCCACGTCCTGAACGGGACGAGGAGGTTTCCAGACTTATCAAATGCCATGTAGCCGTGCATCATTGCGCTGAAGCCCATTGCGCCGAATGTGGTTACCTTCTCTCCATACTTCGACTCAAAATCCTTAGCTAAAGAGGCGTAGCAGTCCTGAAGACCAGTATGAATATCGTCAAGGGAATAGGTCCAGATGCCGTTTTCGAGGCGGTTTTCCCAGTCGTGAGCACCACTTGCCAGCACTTCGCCGTGAGTGCCGGTGAGGATAGCCTTGATCCTTGTTGAGCCGAATTCGATTCCCAAGTAGGTTTTTGATTGATCTATGCAGTTTTTCATGATATAATGTCCTCCGGAAGTAAAATGTTACCTTTAATTATACCTCTAAAAGCGACAGTTGTCAATCGTGGTGAGAAAACTTTCACACTTTTCTCGTCAGCTCTGCAACGGCTTTTCTTTGTGCAACATGCACAAATCAGGGAGAAAATTGTAACAAAATTGTAATTGTAATTTCTCTCCAAGTGTGATACAATAGTATGGATTAAGAGGACGGAGTGTTTCTGCAAGCCAGAAAGCCCTCTTCTCTATAAAAATTTTAATTAGCTATTTGCTCTTAGGAGATAAATATATATGGATAAAGAAAAGTTAGTCATCAACGGCGGAAAGCCCCTCAAGGGCGACGTCTATATCAGCGGCGCAAAGAATGCCGCCGTAGCCATTGTTGCCGCCACAATTCTGTGCGACGAGCCTGTTACACTTGAGAATGTCCCCGAAATCGGCGACATCGGAATCTGCGTCAAAATTCTCTATGAGATGGGCGCAAGTATAAAAATTATCGACAAAAATACAATAAGAATAGACACAAGAGGGATCAGTGATCCCGTTGTCCCCTATGAGCTTGCACGTTCCATAAGAGCTTCGAGCTACTTTATGGGGACACTCTTGGGCAGGTTCAAGAAAGCCGATGTTCCGCTTCCCGGCGGATGCGACCTTGGAGACAGACCTATTGATCAGCACATCAAAGCTTTCAATGCGCTTGGAGCTGAGTATTCGCTTGAGGGCGGAATTGTAAGACTGAGGGCTAAAGACCTCATCGGAAGCCAGATTTTCTTTGACAAGCACACCGTCGGCGGAACTATCAACGCAATCTGCGCCGCTGTCAAGGCAAAGGGCTTGACAGTTATTGAAAATGCCAATAAAGAGCCGCACATTGTCGACCTTGCTAACTTCCTCAACTCGATGGGAGCAGACATAATGGGCGCAGGCACTGACGTCATAAAGATACGTGGCGTTGACTATCTCAAGGGAATCACCTATTCTGTCATTCCCGACCAGATTGAGGCTGGAACCTATATGGTTGCCGCCGCCGCCACAAAGGGCGACGTGTGGATAAAGAACGTCATTCCGAAGCACCTTGAATCGATCACGGCAAAGCTCCGTAAAGTCGGTGCTACTGTTGAGGAGTATGACGAGTGCGTGCATGTTTACGTCGATGGTCCTCTTCTCAAGACAACCTTAAAAACTCTTCCCCACCCCGGTTTCCCGACCGATATGCAGCCTCAGTTCTCGACGCTTCTCACCATCGCTGAGGGGACAAGCGTCGTCACCGACGACATCTTTGACAACCGCTTCAGATACGCTAATGAGCTCAGACGTATGGGCGCAGACATCACCGTTGAGGGCACTACTGCCGTCATTCAGGGTGTCCCGGAGCTCACCGGTGCCGCCGTCAGGGCTACCGACTTGAGAGCCGGAATTGCTCTCGTAATCGCAGGTCTTATGGCAAGCGGAACGACTGTCGTTGAGAACATCTACCACATCGAGCGAGGCTATGAGAACATCGAGGACAAGCTTATGGGCTTGGGTGCTGACATCGTAAGAGTAAGAGAGTACGAAACGGTCAAGAGAACCGGCTGATAAAAAGTATAAAAATCTCCTGCGTATCTCCTTTTGCGGGATTTACGCAGGTTTTTCGTGTCTGAATATCAAAAAAGGACGTGTCACTTTGTCAAGAATATATCCGCTCTTTTCGTCAAGCTCGGGAAATTCCTGTTTTGTTGGAAATCCCAATGAGGGAATTCTCATCGATGCCGGGCTCAATTGCCGCAGGCTCACTCAGGCTTTGCTCCAGAACGACATCCCGGTTGAGGCGATAAAAGCCGTTTTCATTACCCACGACCATACCGATCACATTGCGGCTCTCAAGGTCTTCAACAAGCACTTTGACATCCCGGTCTATGCCTCGGCGAAGACAATGCGCTGGCTCATCGACGGCGGCTACCTGAGTCGTGGCTGCTGTCAGCAGGATGTCGGCGAGGAGGTTGTTATCGGGGATTTCTCGGTCACCTCATTCAAAACGCCTCACGACGCCGTCGAGAGTGTCGGCTACCGTATAGGCATGCCGGACGGCAAGACCTGCGTCTACTGCACCGACCTCGGGCATGTCACGAAAGAGGTCGACGAGAATTTAAGGATGGCGGATCTTGTCTTCTTGGAGTCAAATTATGATGAAAATATGCTGAGAAACGGTCCTTATCCCTATTATCTCAAGCAGAGAATCGCCTCGCCTGACGGGCATCTTTCGAACAGTGCAAGTGCCAAGGAGCTTCACAGTCTCATTGAGAACGGGCTCACGAAAGTGATTTTAGGGCATCTCAGCCGGGAGAACAACACCCCGCACATCGCTGAAAATGCGCTTATGAGGGAGCTTGGCGACGAGTTCAAGAGAAACCGGGACTATCTTCTCTACATAGCACCGATTGAAACCAGCGGAATGGCGGTGACATTCTGATGAATATTTCTATAAATGCCGTCGGGAAGCTGAAAGAGAGCTACTGGCGGGAAGCCGTAGCTGAATATTCCAAAAGAATTTCGAGGTTTGCGCATTTTGAGATAGTGGAGCTTCCCGAGTCAAGGCTCAGTGACAATCCGTCCGAAGCCGAAATATTCTCGGCACTTGAGAATGAAGCGAAGCTCATGCAACCGTATCTTGACAAAAAAGGCTCGCTTAACGTCGCCATGTGCGTCGAGGGAAAGCTTATCTCGAGCGAAGAGCTCGCAAGCGAGATTGAATGCGCAGGTGTAAACGGCTATTCGACAATAAACTTCTTCATCGGCAGCTCGTTCGGGCTTTCCGACACCGTCAAGAAATCCTGCAAACTGAGAATTTCAATGTCAGAAATGACGCTTCCCCACCAGCTTGCAAGAGTAGTGCTCAGCGAGCAGATCTATAGGGCGTTGACGATTAATGCAGGAATTAGGTATCATAAATAACGCAAAATGCGGAAGTTACGAAACAACTTCTTGCGCAGTTGTCGGCTTCGCCGATGCGCCTCCCTCCGGTCGGCGCACCCCTCAGTCAGCTTCGCTGACAGCTCCCCTTAACAGGGGAGCCTATTTTTGCTCTCTCAAAAGTTTGTTCAGAAAATAAAAAGCCTCCCCTGAAAGGGGAGGGGGACCGGCGAAGCCGGTGGAGGGGTGTGCGAGCGAAGCGAGCACTCGCTGACGTAGCGTCAGCTTTCCATCTCGCAGCTTCTGATTATATATCCTCTGACATCCGAGGGTTTGATGTTCAGGGCGAAGCCGAGTTCGCCGTAGAGCATGTCTTCGGCTATCTTCATGTACCTCAGATCCACTGCCGGGACGTTCTTCTTCTCGGCGACAAGAACCCTTTGCTTCTCGAAAACGTGCTTGATAATGCTGATGAGCTTCTCGCACTCGTGGGTCTTGACAAGACCCTTATAGTACTCCATGGCGAGCTTCGAATCTCTTGGGACGTCAAGAACAGGGCTTATCTCAGTTATCCGTGAGATAAGCTTCTCAGCACTTTCCTTTGTTATTACCTTCCGCATAAGGATCGGGGAATCGATCGGCGTATAGATTTTACCCTTTCTGTAAAATGGAACGAGAGTATAATACTCTTTCTGCTTGTCCAGTCCCGATATTGAGGGCTTGCCGATGTCCTCCACTTTGCAGACGCCTTCGTTGCCGTAGACAACGTAATCATTCACGCAAAACATCATTACTACCTCTTTACTGTCTCAAATTCAATTACTATGAGTTAATTATAACACATTTCTCACCAAAATTCCAGAGGCAATTTGCACAAAACTTAAATTTTTATCGGGCTTTTTGAGGATTTACAGGGAGTATTATTCTTATCTCTTGCTTTTAGAACCGATGCATGTTATAATAGTGATATAATTGGAGGTGTTAAGCATGTCAATGTGGGACGACGAATATATAAGACTTCTCAAAAGAATAAGAAAAGATGGCATAGAGGTTGAAAACCGCACCGGTGTCAATTCGGTAAAGATTCCGTCGTGGCACTTTTCGCTTAACATAGGCGAGGAGTTCCCCGTTTTAACTACAAAGCAGCTTTTCATCCGTCAGGCGGTCCTCGAGATGCTCTGGATTTATCAGGCACAGTCGAACGACGTGAGATGGCTGAGAGAGCGGAACGTAAACATCTGGAATGAATGGGAGATTGACGAGGACGGCTTCTGGGTTGCCACTCAGATGGTTCCGGATGGCTCTGGCGGGCTTACCAAAAAAGAGATAAGAAAAGAGTTCGGAAAAGAGTGGGCTCACACTATTGGCACCGCCTACGGCTGGATTGTCCGCAAATTCGGACTTACAGACGGACTCATAGACAAGCTTAAGAATAATCGCACCGACAGGCGGATGGTGATGTCGCTCTGGCAGAACGACTATCTTGAGACTGCGGTTCTCCCCTCCTGCGTATGGAGCAGCGAATGGGACGTGACCGACGGCAGGCTCAACGCTTGGGTTCACCAAAGAAGCTGCGATGTGCCGCTTGGGCTTCCTTTCAACGTCACCCAGTATTCGGTGCTTCTTTGCATGCTGGCGCAGGTAACCGGGCTTAAGCCGGGAACGATTGACTGGTCGATAAAGGATGCTCACATCTATGTCAACCAGATTTCCGGCATCGACGAACAGATTCGCCGTTACGACGAGAACATCGGAGGCTTCCCTGCCCCGAAGCTCTGGCTGAATCCTGAGGTCGACGATTTCTACAAGTTCGACAACTCAGCAGAATGCAAGGACGTCAGGCTTACCAACTACCAGCATATGGGGAAGATTGCGTTTCCCATCGCTCAGTAAGGAGGCTCGCATGATCAAGATTGTTGCGGCTATCGGCAAAAACCGGGAGCTTGGGCGAAACAATTCGCTTATCTGGCATCTTCCTACTGACATGAAGCTCTTTCGTGCCGAAACCCTTGGACAGACGGTTGTCATGGGGAGGCTCACCTATCTTTCCATCGGCAGACCGCTTCCCAAAAGAAGAAATATCGTCATTTCGAGAGACAAAAGCCTCGAGATTGACGGCGTCGAGATTGCTGGCTCGCTTGAAGAAGCACTCAGGCTCTGCGACAATAACTGCTGTGTCATCGGCGGAGCACAGGTGTACGCTCAGGCACTGAAGCTTGCTGACGAGCTTGTCCTTACTGAAATTGATGCCGAGTGCCCCGAGGCAGATGCGTACTTTCCTGAGTTCGACAAGACTATGTATAGGGCTGAGATTGCGACCACCGGCGAGGATGATGGGGTTGGGTTTCGGCAGGTGAGGTATAGAAAGGTTTTCTGAATTCTGACGTGCAAGAATATTTAAAAAAATGCTTGCAAATAGGTGTTAAGTCTGATATAATATAGATGGAAGCAGAGATGTTTCCCGTGCGGCGGCACGAAAAAGCTGTGCTGTTTGTGGGACAGGGTAAATTCCACAGCCAAGCAATCTTCCGATTGCTTAACCGTGCACCCGGTCTTTGGTGCAGTCCGCGCCGGGGACTTAATTATTTCGGCGACAGATTAGATGTTCGGAAGGACATTGAGGCTGACAGCCAGCATAAAACCGCTGATTTGCTTACAACTGCCGGATGACGTAGTGTTGTCCGGCATATTGTTTTATTTCACTCAGATTGGACTTAGTATGATGTACACAAGTCAGGACAAAAAAGCAATAGTACAGCTGATCAAAGATGCATCAATAACATATAAAAAGTATCTCGTCGGCAGAAAGTTCATGTATGTATTTGACAGCAGATACATAGAGGTTATCTACAAATCCGAGAATTTCAGACACCTGACTGGCGTTAAAAGCTCTCTCCCGGCAAAGGCATTTTATCGGAACGCCACGAGAAACTTATTGACAGAGTCTGACATCGGATTTGATTCTGTTCATCCATTTTCTCTATGTGCAAAAAAGTTGAAACATATCGATGACGTTGCAAAGATGGCTACCTCCGAGTGCATCATACTTGAAGAAATACAGACTGATACAATGTCATATAAATTCGGCACAACCGACCTCAATTTTACCCTCTGCCTTAACCACGATAAAAATAAGAAAGGCGAGGAGATTAACGATGGTTATGTTGTGCAGTCTCTCAGAGATGGCGACTGCTTTTCAAGAAGCAAGGCTGTATATACCGTTTCTCACATATTTGTCAAAGGTAACGATGACAAAAAATACTCTGAACTTCTCTACTCCGACAACTCAGTTTCTATCGAGGATTTGCCTGATGAAATACTGACTATGCTTGATGACAAGCTGAAAGATAACAAAACCAAAATATTGGTTTGACACAAAAAAGCACCCCTCCCATCACCCGGGAGGGGATTTATTATGCCTTGGGCTATTCCTTTGCGGCGGTTAAGTCCATCTTTTTTATCCGGACGCTGTTGAAGAGGACGGAGATGGTGGAGACGCACAGGCAGACTGTGCAGATGAATGCGTCTATTGTCGGATTCTGGATGAAGAGCGGCGAGAACGCCATTATCGGCACTGTTACGGCGTTGAATACCATTCCGAAGAGGAAGTTTGAAGAGATGGTCTTCTTCGTCTCGGATGAGATTCTCACTGCGACGGAAGCATCTCTCAAATCATTTTTGAGAAGAATAATCTCGCTTGCTTCGAGTGCTACCTCGGAGCCGTCTTTCATCGAGATTGCCACGTCAGCGGCGGCAAGGGCAAGAGCGTCGTTGGAGCTGTCCCCTATCATTGCAACCGTTCTTCCGCCATATCGGAGCTTGCGGATCATCTCGGCTTTCTTCTGGGGAGTGACGTTCTCGGCGTGGTCGAAAACTCCTATTTCCTCAGCTATCGACTTACCTGTTCCCTCACTGTCGCCGGTGACCATGATTGTGCGGATTCCAAGCTTGGCGAGGCGTTCGACGCCGGCTTTGCTCGTGGGCTTAATTTTGTCCTGAAATGCTATAACTCCAATCGGAGAGCCGTTTTTGGTGACTGCAGCTATCGTCTTGCCCTGCTCTGTAAGAGGCTGGCAGACTGCGGCGTAGCCCTCAAATTCGCCTGTAAATATTGCGTCGGCTCTTCCAACCGAAACGCCATCATCCTCGATAACCCCCTTGACTCCAAAGCCCTCTACCGATTCGAAAACGTCGCAGTCCATAGGCTCGATGTCGTTTTTCTTGGCGTAGTCAAGAACCGCAGAAGCTACCGGGTGGGTCGAGTGGGACTCGAGCGAAGACGCTATCAGAATAACCTCCACAGCATCTGTTCCGAACGGAATTACATCTGTGACAAAAGGCTTTCCGACGGTTATGACGCCGGTCTTGTCCATGACGACGGTGTTGATGCTCTCGATTTTTTCAAGTGCGGATGGGCTCTTATAGACGACGCCCTCACGCTCGCCTCTTGAGACAGCGGCATTTACCGCAAAGGGAATCGCAAACAGTACGGCGCACGGGCAGGATGTCAGAAGCATTCTTTCGAGAGCTTCGAGAGACTTCCCGAAATCCTTTGAAGCCATCAGCCAGATGAAGAAGACCAAGACAGCAACGCCAATTGCGCAGAGGGTGTAGACCCTCTCGTTTCTCTGGAGATGGGTGTAGACCTTTGAGTCGGTGCTCTTTACAGACTCAGCGTTTCTGGCGGCAATGACCATCTTGCCGAGGCTTGTATCTTCGCCGATGCTTTCTGCACGGATGGTTATAAATCCACTCCGGCAGACTGTTCCGGCGAAAATCTGATCTCCGGCTGTCTTTTCTGCAGGCAGAGTTTCGCCGGTGAAGAGGCTTTCGTCAACGCCTGCTCTTCCGGAAACCACTGAACCGTCGCACGGGAAGCTTCCACCCGGCTGAACCAGAATCATGTCGCCGGCGGATATATCCGAAATGGGAACGGTGTACTCGACGTTATTTCTCACTACGGTTACATTCTTCGGGAAAAGGTCGTTGAGCTTGTCGGCGGTCGAGCCTCTCTCCTTATTCAGCTTCTCTTCGAGATATTCTCCTGCAAGCATGAAGAGAATTATCACGGCACATGCCTCGAAATGAATCCGGTCGGCATAGTCCTCACGGCTGATTATAACCATGACGAGGGAGTAAAATGACGTCACTGTAGCAAGCCCGGTTGCAACTGCCGCAAGTGTCTCTACATTCGGATTGAACCTGACAAGTCTTCCGAAGCCACGGACGTAAATCTCCTTTCCGATAAACAGAATCGGGACGAAAAGTGCGAGCCGAACCAAGGACATTATCGCAACATTGTCGCTTAAAAACGAAATCATCGGCAGACCGAATGCCCTGACTCCTGAAAGATATAGAAGTATCAGAGTGAACACTGCAACGCCTGCAATATTTCCTATGGTAACCGGACGACCTGTCCCACTTGATTTCTGACTGGAGGCTGAAACGACTTTTTTTGTCGTGTTGATGCTTTTCATGGTATCACCCCTTATTTCTATAGATTATACCACCTTTTCCGACATAAATCAACTTATTATGCTTACAAATTAAAGCCCCATTCCTCAAAAAGTGAGAAATGGAGCTAAAATTTATGTGATATTTTCAGATTCAGTCCAGCTGAGCATAGATTTCGGCGATTATCTCTTCGAGCTCTTCAATTCTTTCCTCACATTCGGCAACGTAGGCTTCGTATTCAGCTGTTCTTTCCTCCATCGACTTGTTTTCCTCAAGCAAGCACTCCACTACAGCCGAAACGCTCGAAAATTCGCAGTCGTCATTCTCGGAATAGGAAGAGATGGTGCTTAAGAGCGTCAGGACAAAGCTTTCGGTAAGCGTTCCCGTTTTGATTGAATCCATGTCTACGGCTATTACCATTGACGCCAAGTTTGAGTATGACGAGCTGAACCGGGTGTAGGATGAGCTGTCGGTTGTCAGGTAGGAATAGTCGAACGTGACATAGCCGTCCTCGGTCACTCCGGAAGTAGGCGAAGTGTTATAGACGGTGTAGCCGACAAAACCGTCGGAAATGAGAAGCTCAATCGACGAATCGGAATAGTAGTCGCTCCGAAGAAGAAAGACTTGGGAGTGCTCAATACCGTTTCTATCCATGTAATAAAGAAGCGATATGGCGTTGTCGTTAGCAGCTGATGTGAATGCGGATGCCGTCAGCATGATTTCATGACCGGCTTCCGAAGCGGCAACCGACAGATTAAGAAGGTCTGACAGGCTGTCATAGCAATCAAGTATTATAACCGGCTCGAAGCCGTATTCAGCCGCCTGCTCCTCGGCATAGGTTATATCCTCCTCGGAGGAAATTATATAGCCGACAATGAATCTTGCGGTTTCACTTGTGTCGGAAAGCTCGTCGGCGGCTTTTGTTATGCTTCTTTTCAGCTCGGTCAGCTCGTCCTCATAGGGCTTCGCTTCGGCGGTTGCAGACTCAAGCTGGCTTGTTTCTGCGGAGGTTTTCGCATTGTAACTGCAAATCAGAATGACGAAAACCACTAAAACTATCACCGACAGGAGTGCACAGACTATATTTCTTTTTACATGACCTTCCATGCTTCACCTTCTATCTTGTCTCTGTTTCCTGAAAATTCTCCGGAATCTTAAGTATTCTTCTGAGCTTGTTTTTGACCCTGAACCATAGCTTTCTTATGGGGTAGATGAAATTCCAGAACTTAACGTAGAGCTTGTATGAACGGTCACCAACCGAAATCTCGTGCGAGCTCTGACTCCCTTTTCTCCAGAACGTCGTTGCGACGCCCTTTATATCTGAAAGAGGCACTCTCTCAAGGGAATAGGTATTATCTCCCCTGATGAGGGCAATATCGCCGTCAAAGGAAATGATTCTGTGAAGCACCTGCATCCCATCGTCCCTGACATAGAGAACTACGTCGTTTACTTTGGGTCTTCCGTCAAGTCTTTCAATAAGAACCTGCGATGAAAAGCTATAGAGAAGAGGATTCATGCTGACGCCCTTGATCGGAATGACGATATATCCGGAGTTTTCAAGCTCAACCAATCTTGTTGTCTGCTCCATGGCTCAGTCTTCCAAGAATCCTGCGTCCTGAATCTCTTTGATCATCGACTGAACGTCCTTAGCGATTCTTTCGTGATCCTCAGGAGTCTGGGCATCGTTGAGCTTGGCAAGGTCATCGGTGATTTCCTCCGGGGTCTTGCCGGCAGCCAAGCCCTCCCAGATGTTCTTTGCGGTTTCATTCAGCTTGACCATTCCGTGGAAGTTCTTGCTTGCTTCGCCGGTGGCGACTACAACATACTTTCCCGCTACCTTCCTTATGATAAAGCCCTGTTTGATTTTCATCTTGACATCCTCCATTGCTTGTTTATTTCTTCTATTGTTGTTTCTTTTTCTGCCCTGTGATACTTTTCGCCGGTCATGGCTTCAAAGCTTGTCCTGACTGCATCCTCTGAGATGTCGCACTCCAATAGCCATAGCGGCAGCCTTGAAAGTATTTCGTCAAACAGCCCAAGCATCAGCCCGGTTGCTTCCTCTTCATACGGATGGAACATCTGGCGGAGCATGTATGGAATAGCCTCGTCAGGCTTCATCGGACTGATGGTGTTTTTGTCGCCCGGAGTTTCGAGCCTTCTTATGAAGCAGATTCCCGCCATTTCTCCACTTTTTCTCTGATTCCAGCACTCTTTGCCGCACCACGGGGTGTCGTAAGCACGGATAGTGCCGTCAGGCTTGACGTGAAAGATGGGCTTGTCACCGTTTACTATGCTGACATCGTCGCCCAAATATCTCTTCCAGAGGGCGATATGGGTCGATTTCCCTGTTCCGCTTGCGGCGGTGAAGAGATAGGATTTGTCCTTATATGAAATGCATGCGCCGTGAAGAGTGACACGGTCGTAATATGGGAGCTTTGAGGCTATTGCAGAATAAATGGCGTCACGCTCAAGATACTCGTCACGCATTTCAGGACTGAACTGCCGAAGCTCCTCGAGCCTTGAGTCCTCTGCCTGAACCGAAAAATCGGGAGTAGTGTTTTCGGTAATATAGCTCTGACAGAACCATCTCATATATTTAAAACGACTCTTTATCTCAATCGTGAGACCTGCAAACTCCACATTGAATATGTCCATCCGTTCACTTCCCTTATGCTATAAAAAACGTCCTGCGACCGGATCCGACCGCAGGACACCGAGTAGTCAGACTTAGCTAACTATATTGTGCCATACTTTTAAGCATTTTTCAAGTGTTTTCGGGAAAATTTTAAAATTATTCCCGTCCGAATTTCTGCTTGTCGTGGACGCTTATCTCACTGCCAAGCTGAACCTCGATTATCTTCAGCTCGGTAACGGCTGTGACGGTGTGACGTGTGCCGGCTTTCATCTCTATGATGTCGCCAACGCCAACCTCTCTTTTCTTGCCGTCAAGGGTCACTATTCCCTCGCCCTCGATGACGTTCCATATCTCGTCACGACGCATGTGGCTGTGATAGTACATTCCGTGACCGGGATTGAGGGTTACCTTGATTGTGAGGCTGTTCTCCTCTACGTCGAGTACACGGAAGCTTCCCCATGACTTTTCGGCAAACATTACCTGCTGGTCGATTTTATCGACATAGGGCTTGATATAGCTCGACTGCTCCTTGTCGGAGACGAGTATTCCCTCAGGGCTTGCGGAGACTACGACGTCGTGAAGACCCATACAGATGACCGGGACATTGAGCTCGTTCAGAACATGGACGTTTTCGCAGTTGTCGTTTAAAACAGCTTCGCCTATTGTTGGCTCGTCCATCGCCTCCGTCAGGGTGTTCCACGTTCCAAGGTCTTTCCACTCGCCGGAAAAGCGCATTACCTGAATTTTCGGCTCTTTTTCGACTACGGCGTAGTCAAAGCTTATCTTCTCAAGCGTGTCATACCTGTTGAAAAGATCCTGATAATCAGTGAAACCGATAAGCTCGTGAGCCTTGTTTAAAACGTAGCTCAGTTTATAGGCGAAAACTCCGCCATTCCAGAGTGCGCCCTTTGCGATGTACTCCTCGGCGGTCTTGGCGTCCGGCTTTTCCTTGAAAGAGTTTACTTCGGCTATTTCAGCACCAGAAGCAGGGATGATATAGCCGTACTTCTCGCTTGGATATGTCGGCTCTATTCCCATGAGGACTAAGTTTGCTTCGCCCGTCGAAGCCTGCTCGCAGAGCCTTTTTATCGCCTCGAAATAGTCGTCCCCGACATAGGGGTCTACCGGGCAGACCACAACAGATTCGTCTTCCGGAACACCCATCACATCGTGAAGATAGGCTGTTGCAAGAGCGATTGCCGGGAAAGTGTCACGGCGACAGGGCTCAACCGAAACTCCGACATCCTCGCCAAGCTGGTTGTGGATTGCGGAGACCTGAGCCTTTGAGGTAGCTATCGTGACGGTGGCGTTCGGGTCGACCGATTTTATCTGACGGTATACTCTCTGAACCATCGATTCATAGCCGTCGTCGGTTCTGAAAATCTTGATAAATTGCTTGGAACGGATGTCGTTTGATAATGGCCAGAGGCGTTTGCCTGAGCCGCCTGAAAGCAGAATTATGTTCATCTTTCAGCCCTCATTGGATTGTTCAGGAAGTCCTCATAGGAAAGCCTGATGCCGTCCTCAAGCTCGGTTTTGTATGTCCAGCCAAGGGCGGTCGCCTTGCTGACATCCAAAAGCTTTCTTGGAGTGCCGTTTGGCTTTGAGGGATCCCAGCGGATTTCGCCCTCATAGCCGATAACCTTCGCCACCAGCTCGGTGAGCTCTTTGATGGTAAGCTCCTTGCCCGTTCCGGCGTTGACTGTCTCGTTGCCGCTGTAGTTGTTCATAAGGAATACGCAGAGGTTTGCAAGGTCGTCGACGTAGAGAAATTCCCGGAGTGGACTGCCGTCTCCCCAGCAGGTGACATACTCCTTGCCCTCCACTTTCGCTTCGTGGAATCTGCGAATAAGTGCAGGAAGAACATGGCTGTGGGTGGGGTGATAGTTGTCGTTCGGTCCATAGAGGTTTGTAGGCATTACGGAAATATAGTCAGTGCCATACTGGCGGTTGAGGAATTCGCAGTACTTAAGACCGGAAATCTTGGCGAGGGCGTAAGCCTCGTTGGTCTTTTCGAGCTCCCCTGTCAGGAGGCAGCTCTCCGGCATCGGCTGGGGTGCCATCCTCGGATAGATGCAGGAAGATCCAAGGAATTCGAGCTTTTTGCAGCCGTTTTTCCATGCTGAATGGACGACGTTCATCTCAAGTATCATGTTGTCATACATGAAATCTGCAAGCGCACTCTCATTGGCGACGATTCCGCCGACCTTGGCAGCCGCCAAGAAGACGTATTCCGGCTTCTCCTCCGAGAAGAACTTCTCAACGGCATCCTGACGGGTCAGGTCGAGTTCGCTGTGGGTTCTTGTTACTATGTTACTATATCCCTGACGGTTGAGCTCCCTTACTATTGCGGAGCCGACCATTCCACGGTGACCGGCAACGTATATTTTTGCATTTTTCTCCATCATTACTTTATAACACCCTTTTCGAGATATTCTTCAAGATTAGTCTTGATATGCTCCTCGGCACGTTCAACGGCGACCTTTTCCATATCGTGCTCGACCATAATTCTGACCAAGTCCTCAAAGCTGGTCTTGACAGGATTCCAGCCAAGCTCCGTTTTCGCCTTTGTCGGGTCTCCCCAGAGATTGACGACATCTGTAGGACGATAGAAGTCGGGGCTGACCTCAACCAAAACTTTGCCGGTTGCCTTGTCTATTCCCTTTTCGTCCATCCCCTCACCCTGCCACTCAAGCTCGATTCCGGCATAATGGAAAGCAAGGGTTGCGAACTCTCTCACAGAGTGCTGTACTCCGGTTGCTATGACGAAATCTTCGGGGGTGTCATGCTGCAAAATAAGCCACATGCACTCGACATAATCTTTCGCATAGCCCCAGTCTCTTAAGGACGAAAGATTTCCAAGGTATAGCTTGTCCTGCTTGCCCTGAGCGATTCTTGATGCCGCCAAAGTTATCTTTCTTGTTACAAAGGTCTCTCCTCTTCGCTCCGACTCGTGGTTGAAGAGAATCCCCGAGCAGCAGAACATGTTGTAGGCTTCCCTATACTCTTTTGTGATCCAGAAGCCATACTGCTTGGCGACTGCGTAGGGGCTGTAAGGGTGGAAAGGGGTTGTCTCACGCTGAGGGACCTCCTCAACCTTGCCATAGAGCTCAGAAGTGGATGCCTGATAGATGCGGCAGGTGTCCTTGAGACCTGTAAGACGAACTGCCTCGAGAACTCTTAAAACGCCTGTAGCGTCGACGTCGGCTGTGAATTCGGGGACATCGAAAGAAACCTGAACATGGCTCTGAGCCGCCAAGTTATAGATTTCATCCGGTCTGACGCTTCCGATCACCGACACGAGGCTCATCGAGTCGCCCATGTCTCCGAAGTGGAGGTGAAAGTGCTCTCTGCCCTCGAGATGAGCAATTCGCTCTCTGTAATCTACTGACGAGCGGCGGATTATGCCGTGGACGTCATAGCCCTTTTCGAGGAGAAATTCAGCCAAGTATGAGCCGTCCTGACCTGTTATACCTGTTATCAATGCTTTTTTCATTTGCATAACTCCAATACTATTCTTATTTTGCGCACATTTTTCAGCTGCTGCTTTGGTATCGCCTTGTACCAATGGCTTATATTATAACAATTCCCCCACCATTTCGATAGACTATGTTGAGAGTTAATAGCACAATGTTGCTTTTTTGGAGATAGTGTGCTATAATGGTTCCAGTACTTTGAAATGGGGGTTACATATGGCTGGCAATCAGTTTATGTCTGACGGTGATATTGTCAGGTCGCAAAGAATTATCTACACTCCAACTGCTTTTGCACGCTCAAATCTCATCTATCTTCAGGAGGTCGGGGAGCTTTCCGCCATAAGACCGCACGAATCGAAGCGAAATGGATTGAGCTCGTACCTCTTCTTCATCGTGAAAAGTGGGAGCGGAACTCTCACCGTCGAGGGGAAGGAGTTTGAGATGAGCTCTGGCGACTGTGGGTTTGTGAACTGCATGCAAAGCTACAGCCACCGCTCTTCGAGCGACCTGTGGAGGCTGCAGTGGGTGCACTTCTATGGGTACAGTATGGACGGAATCTATGAAAAATATCGGGAGCGTGGAGGAGAATTCCGCTTCCGACCGGTTGACGGATGCGAAAATCTCTCCGGGATAATCTCGGAAATCGGGAGAATAGCCTCATCTGAATCGTATATACGTGACATGGAAATCAACGGGCTTTTGAGCCTCATGCTGACAGAGATAATGCGAAACAGCTGGAACCCGGAGCGGCATGGGAATGAACTTGCCAAGAGAAACGACTTAAGAGCGGTGCGGGATTATCTCGACGAGAATTACAAAAACAATATAAGGCTTGACGATCTGGCGGCGAAATTTTACATCAGTAAGTACTATCTTGCGCACATTTTCAAGGAGCAGTACGGCACGACGATAAACGGATACTTAACGCAGGTAAGGATCACGAGCGCAAAAAAGCACCTGCGCTTCTCCGACCGGAGTCTTGAAAGCATAGGTGCTGATTGTGGGTACAATGACGTCAACTATTTCATAAGGGCGTTCAAAAAAAGCTGAGGGAATGACCCCAAGCGAGTTTCGGAGGAGATGGAGGGCTTAAAAGTAAAAATTTCTGCCAACTTTATAGCAACTGAGTTGGCAGAAATGTTTACCCCAAAATCTCGCAATCATAAACCATGACGCCGCTGTCTTGGAAAACTTCATTAAGCCTTGCTGAAAGATCAGCTTTTGTGACATTCTTCTTTAAAACCACCTGCAGGAAGCCGCCGCCGCCTGCTCCGCATATCATTCTGCCGTCTATGAGATCGTCAATTGACTTGAAAATCTGGTCGATGCAGGTGTTGGTGCTGCCACTGTCGAGGTGGATGCTCTCGTCCCAGTGCTCACTCAAAAGTCGGGCGAAGCCGTCGACGTTGCCCTTTTCAAGCTCAAACCTCATGAGAACCGCAAGACGTTGGATATTGTAGTGGGCTTCCAGAGACGTCCTGTCGTTTGTGACATACCGTCCGACGACGTCCCGAAGAAGATTTCTTGCAAGTCTGCGCTGACCGGTGTAGATGAGTGCAAAGCGGGAGTTGAGTTCATTTAAAGTTTCTTCGCTTATATTAAGAGGTGTGCAGATAATTTCCTGCTTGAGGCTTGGACGGGAGGTGACCATCTTTACTCCGGGGGCTAAGCCTCCGACCTGATCCTGCCAGCCGCCGCCGGTCGACATGAGCTGCTCCATGCAGAGTACTCTCTGGTACATCTCGTCGGATGAGATTTCTGTGCCGGTGAGCTCATAGAGCCCCTTTATGCAGGCACCCGCCAAGATTGAGCTTGTCCCGAGACCTGAGCCTTTCGGAATATTTATAACCCTTGTGTTGAAATAAAGACCGCCGCCGAGGCTTCTGCAGACCTCTTCTATAGTTCCCTCCTCCTGATACGGGATAAGGCCGCTTGCGATGAGGGCAGCCTTGTGGAGGGCGAAAGCGTCCTGAGGGTTGCGGCAGCTCTGGAGCTCAGATAAATCTCCGGTGAACTCCTTATATGCTCCAATATCTGTCGAGCAGAGGACTATTTTTGGCTCATCAAGACGTCTGAGTGTGACCTCAATTGGGAGCTCACCATTAAGGCTGATTGCAGCATTGAGAACCGTTCCGCCGTGCTCCATGCAATAGGGCGGAGTGTCGCTCCAGCCGCCGCCGAAGTTGACACGAACCGGCAGACAGGTCTTCACCTCATCCCTGACAATATGCGCATTGCTTCTGTAGGATGTGTCCCTGACGGCATTCGCAAGCACCGTGTCGGAAATCGTCAGAAAGCACTTGTCAGCGTACTTGTTCTCGCCGGTGAGCTTCCAGAGATAGGCATAGATGCGGATGAGTTTACTGAACTGCGCCGGGTCGTCTTTATCCTGTCTGTCCGCCTTGTCTAAAAGATATTTTATCGTGTGCTTGTCGATATTCGGGTAGGTCTTTCTCACATCCTCGGCAGGAACGCCATTGTCGATGTTCTCCAAAATCGCCTCTGCGACAACCTGCTCATAGAGGTTTTCCTGCCACGGGAGGATTGCCGTTACGTCGGCACGATTGAAGCTGTCCTTAAGACTGATGGCTTCCCAAATGCTATCCGACTTCCAGCCGTTCTGAAGATTAAGGGAAAGGGTGGCTTTTACAGCCTCTTCGATGGTTTCGCAGATGGGATAGATGGAAGCTGTCCAGAGCGGCTCGCCGATGTCGTTTCCGAAAAGTGTATTCTCTTTCGGATTGTCGTCTATGCCATACATCCGGCAGACAAAGCGTCCGTCATCAAGCTTCAAGCCGTGAAGAACAGAGCCGTCGGGAACGGTTTCACCGGTGAGGGTTACTCCGGAAATGACGCACTTCTTCCCTACCTCTGTGTAACGGTGGATTCTCGAATCCTCGATATAGCTGCCTTTGCCGACGGTTGAACGGCGGCTGACATAGCTGTTACTGACGGCGAAATCTCTTGGAGAAAGATTGCTTCCGATTGTCGACGACCAGTCGAGAAATCTGTACTCGTCCATTCCGTCGGTCATGAGATGCCGAAGCTCTCTCGTCGTTCCGAAATGGATGAACGATGCCGGAGAAAGCCTTATAAGCTTCATATTATAGCCGGAAAGGGTCTGCCAGAGTGCGGTTCTGCACTCGTGAAGCTCCGGGGTGAAATCGCCCTCCGGCTTTTCCTTATAGAACTGCTCGAGTGTTGAGCCTGATGCCAGCGGATAGAGAAAATCTGCATAGAACGAGAGCCGGGCTTGCTCATTCACAAATTTATGATAGGTTTCGTCTGTATTTATAAGCTTATAGAGGTCGTTTAAGACTTCGGAGGTGAGAATTACTGCGCCTGTGTCGATGTCGACCTTGCCGTTTGAATCGACTGCGCCTACATCCGTGAGGGTTTCGACCGTCTGTTTATGGAGAAATCTTCCGACATTGCCTTTTTCATCCTTGAGATAAACACCGTGATTCTTGCCGGTTTCGGCTTTCTCCTTTATTGAAAGAGCCGCCGCACCTGCGCCATAGAAGTCTATCTGCAGTGCGTTGAACAGAAGCAGGACGTCGCCCGAGCAGACGAGCATGCCGTCTTGGATTCTTCCGGCAACGGTACTCATTCCGATCATGAACTCGTCAAAAAGCGTTGAGCGGCGACCATCTGGCAGGAGTCTCGGGACGGGCGAAAAGAGCTTTCCGCATGCCGAATACTGCGGCACACGCTTGCTGTCTCCGCCGGAATGGATGACCAAAACTTTCTTTCCCGAAAACGGGTTTCCGGAGGCTTCTTCACCGTCTTCTGCGACATATTTTATACAGGAAAAGGTAGCTCCGCCGCTTCCGACACGCTTGCCGTCGAGGTCAGGAATCACGGCATAATGGGTGCTCCCGGGAAGCTGACCGTGCTTAAGCCGATGCTCAATCTGTACTTCATACGCTTTTGCCTGAGCTTGGTTACTGGCAGTGAGAATTACATAATCCCAAGTCTTAAGCTTCGGGTTTTCAAGCGTTTCAAGATAAAAATCCAGCGCATCCTGATAAGACTGCTGTTCAAATAAAGTCGTATAACGGTTCATGTCGGACTCCTTAAGGTTTTGATGGTTAAATTATAGCATATTTATGGGGAAAGGTCAACGCCCCTGACAGATTATCTGTTGGGGGCGTTATCACACTATTTATGAAAAGGATTTTGGTATTACCTGACTTGCTTTGGGAAATCGATGGTTACTGTCGTTCCGACGCCCTCTTTGCTGTCGAGGGCTATTTTTGCGTCGTGGTATATTGCGCCGTGCTTGACTATTGAGAGACCCAAGCCTGTGCCGGGGACTTCGCCGGAACGGCTCTTGTCGACACGGTAGAAACGCTCGAAAACTCTGTCTGTTTCGGACTGGGGAATTCCACAGCCGGTGTCGGAAACTTTGAGAATGACGCTGTCATCGGCATCAGAAACGCTTATCGTCGCCTTGCCGCCGGAGTGATTATACTTCACAGCGTTGTCGGCGAGGTTATAGATCATCTCGTCTAGGATTCTCAGAATCCCGAAAACGGATGCGCTTTCGCCCTCAACACTTAGCTCAACGCCTTTCTTTTCCGCTTCCGGCATGAGACGCTCACGGACGCTTTCGGAAAGGGCTTTCAGGTCTACATTCTCACGCTCGAGCCCGCCTGCGTCCCCCTCGTCGAGCTCCGAAAGCTTTATTATGTCGCCGATAAGGGCTATCAACCGCTGGGCTTCATCGTAGATGGATTTTGAGAAGTCCTTTGAAAGCTCAGCCGGGACATCGCCCGCCATCAGCATTTCTGCAAAGCCGGAGATTGAAGTAAGCGGCGTTTTCAGCTCGTGGGAGACGTTTGAAGTGAATTCTCTTCGGAGCTGTTCACGCTCCTGACTTTCTGTGACGTCGAGGATTATGATTACTGCGCCGATTACGGCGTTTTCTTCATATACGGGGCTTGCGATAAGGCTGTAGCAACGGGAGTTGACTTCCATGGTGCTTTCCGCTTTTTCGCCGGAAAGAGCCGATTCGAGGGCGGTTCTCAAGCCCTTGGTTCTGTTGTAGCGAAGAACGCTTCCGGTTACCGGAGTGCTGAGTCCAAGTAGACTCAATGCCGCACTGTTGTATGTTAAGATGCAGAGGTCCTTGTCGATGACCAAGAAGCCCTCGCTCATGTTTTCGGTTATAAGCCTGAATTCCGACTGCTGCTTTTCGGCACTCTTTATCTGCTCAGCTATCGTGCGACGCTGTGCTGAAAGCTTGTTAAGTAGAGGTGTCAATTCCTCATAGGTCTCATTCTTTTCGGGAGAGTCGAGATTTAAGTTATTTATCGGCTCGACTATCGACTTTGACGCCCGAAGTGACAGAAGAAGCGAAAGTACAAGTGCGATTGCAAGAACCACGAGTATCGGGCGAACAAGTCCTAAAAGAACTGTCACAACCGTATACTGCGTAGCCGCAACTCTCAGAACGCTTCCGTCATCGAGTAAAATCGCATAGTAGACCGTCTTCTCGGTGAGGGTTTCGGAGTAGCGGGTGCTCGAGCCTGTGCCTGTTTCGAGAGCTTCTATTATCTCTTCACGGTCGGAGTGATTCGAAAGGGTTTCTGCGTCAGCGGCTGTGTCGTAGATAACTGTGCCGTCGGAGGCGATGATGCTGATTCTCGACTCTTCGTCCCCATAGCCCTCGATGAGCTCGATTCCCTCTTTATTGACGGCGTAGGCGATATACTCCGCCTTTTCTTTCAGTTCGTTTTCAAGGCTTGTTTCGAAGTAGTCGAAAAGTACGCCCATTATGAGTGCGACGCATGCTACCAGAACCAGCAGTGCGACGATTATCGCCGAATGAAATATCTTTTTACTGAGTGTGCTCAATTCTATTCACCTATTCTGTAACCAACTTTTTTGACCGTCTGAATAAGATGCCCTTGCTCGCCAAGCTTCTGGCGGAGGGTTCTTATATGGACGTCAAGGGTTCTCGACTCGCCGTAGTATTCGCCCCAGATGTGGTTTAGAAGCTCTTCCCTGCCGACGACCTTGCCGTTAGCCTCAAGGAGCATGAGAAGAATGCTATACTCCTTGAACGAGAGCGAAACAGGCTGATCTCCTACCCTGACGGTGTGCTTTTCGGAGTCGAGGTATATGTCACCTGCATGATATTCGGAGGCTTTTTCAACGGCTTTGCCGCTTCTGCGGAGAACTGCCCTGACACGTGAGGAAAGCTCGGTCATTCCGAAAGGCTTTGTTATATAGTCGTCAGCTCCCAAATCAAGACCGGTTACCTTGTCAAATTCGCTTCCCTTGGCTGTCAGCATTATAACAGGGGTGTCAGATTCTGCTCTGACTTTTCTGAGAATCGAAAGCCCGTCCTCCTCGGGGAGCATTATATCAAGCAGGATAAGCTCCGGTTTTGCGGCTCTGTATTCCTCCCAGAATTCGGAAGGGGTCGGGAATCCGGTTATATCGTGACCCTCTTTTGAAAGTGCATAGCAGATGAGCTTACGTATATTGTCGTCATCTTCGATGAGATAAATTCTTGCCAAGACCATCACTCCAATCATAGCTATAATCTGATTATAGCACACTTTGCGTCACCACGCAACTTACATTTGTGGTCTTTGCTTATGTTCACCGGTGACTGAGTAAATTACCCATTCAGCGATATTGACGGCATGGTCGCCGATTCTCTCGAAGTATTTTGCTATCATAAGTAGATCAATATACAGCTCGCCCTTGCCGCTCTTGCCCTCAATTGCGGCAATAAGCTCGTTCTTTACGGCGTCGAAAAGCCTGTCGACGACGTCGTCCATGGCTATTACCGCCTTTGCGGCGGCAACGTCCTTTGTGACGAATGAGTTGACGCTTTCGGTGACCATACGGACCGTTGCCTCCGCCATGTCGTAAATCTGGATTTCTCCGCCGACTTTCAGGGGAGCAATGTTCTTCGCAACGTCGGAGATGTCAAACGCCTGATCGCCGATTCGCTCCATATCGGAGGTCATACGGAGTGCGGAGGAGATAACCCTGAGGTCAGTTGCAACCGGCTGTTCACGGATTATAAGCTTCATGCAGAGGTCTTCAATTTCCCTCTCCTGACGGTCTATCTGGCGTTCGGCTTCGGCAGCGTTTTCGAGGAGTTTTTTATCCGCCGTCGAGAGGTATTTTACTGCGGAGGCAATTGCGTCCTCGCAGAGTGCGCCCATCTCTATGAGCTCGTTATTCAAAAGTTCAAGCTGCCTTGACAAATTTTCTCTCATTATCCGAACCTCCCCGTTATGTATGCTTCTGTGCGGTCGTCAGATGGGCTTGAGAACATCTTGTTTGTGTCTCCATACTCGACCAGCTCCCCTAAGAGGAAGAATGCCGTCTTGTCGGCAATTCTCGCCGCCTGCTGCATGTTATGCGTTACGATTACTATTGTATAGTGTTCTCTGAGCTCAAGTGCGAGCTCCTCTATTTTTGATGTTGATATAGGGTCTAATGCCGATGTGGGTTCATCCATCAGGACTACCTCCGGCTCAACAGCTATCGTTCTTGCGATGCAAAGCCTCTGCTGTTGTCCTCCGGAGAGTCCCAAGGCACTTTTCTTGAGTCTGTCCTTGCACTCGTCCCAGATTGCCGCCTGCCTCAGCGAACGCTCAACCGCCTCGTCGAGCTGGACACGGGATCTTACGCCCTGAACCCGGAGTCCATAGGCAACGTTGTCATAAATACTCATCGGGAACGGGTTTGGCTTCTGGAAGACCATTCCTACACGTCTTCTCAAAACCGAGACATCTATATCCTTATAAATATCAATTCCGCCGAGTGTGAGCTTGCCCTCTATTTTTACGCCCTCGACAAGGTCGTTCATACGGTTGAGGGACTTTAAAAATGTCGACTTTCCGCATCCGGAGGGACCTATAAGAGCGGTTATACGATTCTGAGGAATCGCTATGCTCACGTCCTTTATCGCATGATTGTCGCCATACCAGAGGTTCATATGCTCTACATCAATGAGTGTTTCGCCCTCTGTGGGAGTCTTTATATTCTGAATTTCTCTTATTTCCTTGTCGTCGTTTTCAACTCTCTTGATTTCAATCTCAGCCTTCATTCTCCGTCCTCCTCTTAAGCTTCTTGCCGGCAACCTTTGCGGCTGTATTAATTATAAGTGTCAGAATAAGCAGTATGAATGCGATTGCGAACGCCGTTCCCGAATCGGCACGCTCCTTGGCGTAGACATAGAGTGCAACTGCCAAGGTTGATCCCGAATGATTCGCGGTTATCGCTTCAAGAGGCGTGTAGATGACGTCCGCCATGCCTGCTGTGAAGAGAAGTGCCGCACTCTCGCCGACGATTCGTCCGACTGAGAGAATACAGCCGGTGACTATTCCATCTATTGCAGACGGGAGGACAACAGTACGGACCATGTGCCACTTTCCTGAGCCCAACGCAAGTGAACCCTCACGATAGCTGTTCGGGACGGTCTTTAAGCTCTCCTGAACGGTACGGACTATTGTCGGAAGCGTCATGATTACGAGTGTCAGTGAGCCTGCAAGAAGACTCGTTTTCAGTCTGAATGTCTGGACGAATATCAGCATACCTACCAAGCCATAGATTATTGACGGGATTCCGGCAAGGGTTTCGGTTGCAAATTCTATTACCGCAACTGCTTTCTTGTTTTTTGCATATTCATTCAGGTATATCGCCGCTCCCGTTCCGACAGGGAGAACGATTACAAGCGTCATTATTACCACATAGACGGTGTTTAAGATGTTCGGGAGGATTCCCGTTATTCCTTTTAAATAGCTGACGCCGCTTGTGAGAAACTCCCAAGATATATTCGGAAGTCCTCTTATAACTATTACCACCACTATAAACAGAACTGCGGCTATTATCAGTATCGCTGAGAGATAAACCAGCGTCTTGAGAATGGCTGTTTTTACTTTTCTTTGGGTGGATATTCCTGAACTCTTTTTCAAATCTTTCATAAGCTATTTATCCTTCTTGCGCTTTACCACAAGATTAAGTATCAGATTTACTATCATGATGAATACGAAGAGAACGAGTGCGATGCTGAACAGTGCCTGACGCTGGAGTCCTGACGAGTAGGACATTTCACTTACTATCGCAGTTGTCAGGAATCTTACGCTCTTGAAGAGCCCCGGCATGTTTGCCACGTTTCCGGCTACCATCATGACAGCAGTTGCTTCGCCTATCGCTCTACCTGTTCCCAAGACCAGAGAGGCGAGAATACCGCTCTTCGCCGCTGGGATTGTGACATTGAATATTGTCTCAGTTTTATTTGCTCCGAGTGCCAATGAGGCTTCCTCATACTCCTTCGGGACTGCCCTTATCGCCGTTTCGGACATCGAGATTACCGACGGCAGAATCATGATTACGAGCACTACTATCGCCGAGAATAGGTTTGCGCCGTCGGGGAGATTAAACATCTCTCTTACTGCTGGTACTACATATATCATTCCTACAAGTCCGAATACAACCGAGGGAATTCCGCTCATCAGGTCGACGAATGAACGCATTATTCCGGAAAAACGTTTGCCGGACATCTTGGCTATGCATACTGCGCAGAGAAGACCCAGAGGGAATCCTATGAGCATCGCTCCGAACGTTCCTATGATACTCGTTAAAATAAACGCAAGTATTCCATAGGACGGGTTGTCGCCAGTCGACTTCCAGACTGTTCCGAAAAGGAAGTTTCCGAGCCCTATTTCCTTTATTGCCGGGATTCCGGAGCTTATCAGGTATACAGTGATTACTACTACAAGTGCGACAGCAAGAAAGCCGCAGAATGTGAATATAGCGTTCATTATTTTATCGAGGGCATGTGCTGTCTTTTTTACTTTTTCCATTCCTAAGCATCCTTTTTTGGCATTGCCGTTCTCTCCGAGAGGCGACAGAGGCAATTGCCGCCTCCCGAAGATTTAAGCATATATCGGGTTTTGAAGCTGTCTTTAATCAGTTGACCGGTACGCATCCTGCTGCTTCTATGTACTCGTTGACAGCGGAGCTGGTGCAGTAGTCATAGAATGCCTGAGCGGCTTCTGAGAGCTCTGAATCCTTCTTCGTTACGAAGACGAAGTTTCTCTGGATTGCATATGTGCCGTCAAGAACGGTGTCGCTGGTGGGGTATACTCCCTCAACCGAGATAGCACTTACTGTGTCGTTGACAGATGCAAGCGAAACATAGCCAATAGCATTCGGGTTAGAGGAAACTGCGCTGACTACGTCGCCAGTGGAGGTCAGCTCCTGAGAGTATACGCAGGCGTCGGCAGTTCCGGTGATCGACTCGAAGCCGTCACGTGTTCCCGAAGAAGCTTCACGTCCGATGCAGACGATAGGGAGATCTTCTCCGCCCACTTCGCTCCAGTTGGTTATCTCGCCGGTGAAGATGGAAGCGATCTGATCTATGGTAAGATCGCTTACTGTGTTCGAGGTGTTTACGATTACTGCGATTCCGTCGATTGCGACTACTGTCTGGTCGCAGGTTTCAAGCTCACTGTCCTTTAAGTTACGGCTTGCAAGACCGATGTCGCAGGTGCCGTCAATTACCGCCTGAATGCCTGAGCCGGAGCCGGTGGGGTTGTAGGTTACTGTGATGTCGGGGTTTTCCTCCATGAATGCTTCCATGAAGTATCCCATGACCTTTTCCATTGAGGTTGAACCGTCGGTGGAAACCGACTGAGCTTCAGTTTCACCGCAAGCGGTGAAGCAGCAGACTGCCAGAACCAAGCTCATAATAAGCGCAAAAATCTTTGCTTTTTTCATTTCAAATAACATCCTTTCAGATTTTAGAAGACAGATTTGTCTGTCTATGGCTCTAATATAGCGCAGTTAATGTTAAGTCTGAAAGCGTTTTTATGTTAAATCTATGTTAAATATCGCAGGAAAAATAAAAAAATCCGCCACATGGACGGATTTAATCGTCGGCGACAGCCGACACATTCATTGTACATTGTACATTGTACATTATACATTTACTTATGGATGCCACGGAAGAAGAGCGCTATCGTCCCCGGTCCTGCATGACCTCCGGTTACCGGTTCGTACTGCTCTATCATGCAGTTGCCTGTCAAGCCTATGGTGTGGAGCTGGTCCAAAAGATTCAGTGCTCCCGCTTCGTTGTCGGCGTGGGCGATGCAAATATCTAGTGACATGTCAGAGCAAAGCTTCTGATATTTGTCGGCAAGGGTTGCAATTGCACGCTTTTCTCCCCTTGCTACACCGTTGAAGACGATGTGACCTGTGTTGTCGCCCATGAGGATCGGCTTGACGTTTAAGAGCGAGCCGGCAAATGCAACAGTACCGGAAACTCTTCCGCCTTTTTTAAGGTACTTCATATCGTCGACAGTGAAATACTGGCAAAGGTGCTCTCTTCTGTTATAAAGCTCGTTGACTACTACGTCTATTCTCTCGCCCTTTTCAATCAGCTCTGCGGCGTCGAGGACATGCATTCCCTCGCCCAGAGATGCGGCATATGAATCAAAGATGATTATCGCACGGTCGGGATAGGTCTCCTGAAGCTCGCTTGCGGCGATTTTTGCGGAGGCTATCGCTCCGCTGATTCCTCCTGCCATTCCGACATAGAGGACGTCGTCGCCATTCTGGAGGGCTGGCTCGAACGCTTTCATATAGTCGACGATGTTGACCATCGAGGTCTTAATATCTGCGCCCTCACGCATTGCTTTATAGAACGACTTGCCGTCGAAGCCCTCGAGGGTGTTATACTCAACAACCTCGTCGTTGATGCTGTAGTGGAAGTGCACCAGCTCGACGTCGTGCTCCTTGAGAACTGCCGGGCTTAAGTTTGCAGATGTATCGGTGAAAAGTCTTATCATCTATAGGTCTCCTTGCAAAGAAATTTCCGCTCAATATAATAACACTTCGGCTCGGAAATTTCAATATTTCTGCAAAAATTTTGGCTCTACTCTTGAAAAAGAAGCAGTAGAGTCCCAATTTCCGGGATTCTACTGCCAGAATTATAACTTCGATTCGTCTTTTTTATGATTTTCATGGTAGAGCCGGAAGCTTAAGACCACCAACGCCTCTGCGGGAATCAGGATAAGAAAGAGCTGCCACCAGTTGTATTTTAAGAATATCACGTAGAGCGTGCAGACGATGCTTAAAACCAAGAGCGAGATTATTATGAAGTTATACTTGCCCTCATGCCAGATTGAGTTGAGAACCAACAGTGCCGTGAAGAGCACCGGCAGTGCATAGACGAATACCTGCCAGTATATCAAGCCTCTGAGCCAGAAGATGACGAAAAGAATTGTCGCAACCGTCATAATTCCCACCGAGGTGATTGCCATTATAATCTGATAGGGAATTGTCCTCTTGACCGAATCAACAATGCTGATCTTCTCGCTCGGGTCATGTGGACGGACGAGATAGTCGACAGTCACGCCGAAGATGTCGGCGATATTCCTAAGAACTATGACATCAGGCAAAGCCTCAGCACGCTCCCACTTGGAGACGGATTTGTCCGAATAGTTGAGCTTTTCGGCGAGTTCAAGCTGAGTCATGCCTGCTCTGGTTCTTAGCTCTATTATGTTACTTGCTATAGTGGTCTCAATTTCTTTCATGGGTACCTCTACTTTTCGAAGAAGACTACTCCTATTGCTCCGGGTCCTATATGCGTTCCTATTGTTGCGCCTATTCTCATAACAGGGAGACTTTCTGTATCATTCTCCCAGAGGCTTCTTGAATCCTCGACATATTTATTCAAGTAGCCCATGTCGTTTCCGGTGTAAGCAAGAGTGTAAGGCATTGAAAAATCGACGCCGTTGCCCTTGTTGATGAGTTCGTTTAAGAGATTATTCCCCTTTTTCGAGCCTCTGGCTTTTCCGACCATGACCACTTCGCCCTCTTCAACGCCGATAACCGGCTTTATCTGGAGGAGGCTTCCCGCAAACTCGACAGCCGCTGAGATTCTTCCGCCCTTTCTTAAGTACTCAAGGGTATCTAAAAGCGCAAGAATTCTTATCTTATGCTTCACTTCGTTAAGGGTCTTCTCAAGCTCTTCTACACCCATTCCGTCACGGATGAGGGAGTCAGCGTATCTTATCAGAACGGCTTCGCCGAGGGCAGCACTCAGACTGTCGACTACGATGGGCTTCGGGTCGCAGGCTTCTGCAGCTATACATGCCGACTGATAGGTTCCTGAAAGCTTTGAAGAAATTGCGATTACAAAAGGCGTGTCGCCCTCAGCTATAATCTTTTCAAATGCATCTTCATAGTCGGAGGGTGTGAGCTGGGAGGTGTGCGGAAGCTCGTCCGATTCGATAAGCATGTCATAGAATCTGTCGGGGGTTATGTCGACTCCGTCCTTATACTGGGTGTCGCCGAAGGTTACTGTGAGCGGGAGAAGAACCCAACCGTATTCTTTTGCCTCTTCTACCGATATGTCTGATGCTGAGTCGATTACAAGTCTTATTGCCATTAGTTGCTCCTTTACAAATGTCTGGATGATTTATTTCTTCTGTGTGAGATAGTTTTCGAGGAATTTTACTGCCTCGATATAGCCGTCAAAGCCGAGTCCCATATAGGTCTTTACGCACGCTTTGCCGGCGTAGGAAATCTGCCGGAAGTCTTCACGCTCGTTTACTGCCGAAATGTGAACCTCCACTGCCGGAATTGAAACTGCCTTGAGTGCGTCAAGAATCGCAACGCTCGTGTGGGTATAAGCCGCAGGATTGATGACAATTCCATCGAAAACTCCGTAGGCTTCCTGAATCTTGTCGACAATTGCGCCCTCGTGGTTCGACTGGAAGAATTCTACGTCTATCCCATTACTTTCGCAGTAGTCACTTATCATGCTGACAAGCGAAGAATAGGTTTCTTTGCCGTAGATTCCCGGCTCCCTGATTCCGAGCATATTGATATTCGGACCGTTTATGACAAGTAGCTTCATTTCGTTATGCCCTCGATTCCTGCAATGATTTTTCCGACAGTTTCTGAAACTGTGCCGTTGTTGGAAACTCTCAGGTCGGCGAAACGCTCATACATGGGCTTGCGCCTGCGGTAGAGCTCAGATAAATCCGACTTCTGGGAGATGGGTCTGCCGTCGGTCGGGAGCTTCGAAGTATCCCGCTCGAGCCAGACGATTATTCCGTTCTGGTGGAGGAGATTGTAGTTTTCCTCCCTTGTGACAGCCCCACCGCCGGTGGAGATAATTCTTTCCGAAAGCTTGCCTGAAAGCTCCATCTGGGCTGTTTCAAGCCGCCTGAACTCCTCTTCGCCGGACTTTTCGAATATCTCCGGAATGGTCATACCAGCAGATTTTACGATTTCGGCATCGGTTTCGATGACCGGCTTGTGAAGTCTTCTTCCAAGAGCCTCGGCAACTACCGACTTGCCGCTCCCGGGCATACCGATAAGTATAATGTTTTCGAGCTCCTTTGTCAATGAATTTTCGATAAATGTAACCGAATCGTCACTAATTTTCTTGTTCTGGAACAGCTCAGAGCTGTATTTCGCCTGAGCTATGAGCATGTGAAGCCCGCTCTTGTACTTGAGTCCCAAGCTTTCAGCCTGCAAAATCAAAGCCGTTCTCATCGGGTTGTAAATAACATCCAAAACGCACTCGCAGGACGGGATTCTTCTTAAATCGAGTGGCGAAGCCCCATTTTTCGGGTACATTCCGACAGGGGTCGCATTTACAACGAGAACCGCATCCGAGTGCTTTTCGATATTGTCATAGTTATTTTCGCCTGTGCGGCTGATGGGGACTACTTCTGCACCCATTTCGGTCAAGACCTTGACTATAGTGACACCGGTTCCGCCTGTGCCCAAGACGAGGGCTTTTTTGCCGGAAATGTCGACGCCGGTTTCGAGAACCATGCTCTTAAAGCCGTAGTAGTCGGTGTTGTGACCATATAGCTTGCCGTTACGTCTGACTATTGTGTTGACGCTTCCGAGATCCCGGGCGATGTCAGAAAGCTCGTCGCAGAGGGAGGCGGCTACTTTTTTATAAGGGATGGTGACATTCAAGCCATCCCAGTCGCCGTGAAGGATGAAATCTTCGACCTTTTCCCGGGAAATTTCATAGAGACAATAGTCGTAGTCTCCCAAATAAGCATGAATACGGGGCGAGTAGCTATGCCCGAGAGTCTCGCCCAAGAGTCCGCATTTCAGCGACACTTTACATTACCTCCCGGTAACTGCCCAAGTAGCTGTATTCACTCGAAATATCACCTAATTCGCTCATCAGCTGCAAAAACTGCGGAGAGTAGACGGAGGTATCGAGGTCGAAGTAGAACATGAATTCAAAATCTTTATTCGGAATCGGGCGGCTCTCGAGTTTACTTAGATTGATGCCGAACGCATAGAGACGTGAAAGGAGCTTATAGAGCGAACCGGGCTTGTCCTCGAGGACCACCATAAGGCTCGTTCTGTCTGCGCCGGGATAGATTTCGAGGTCTTTCGAGATGCAAATGAAACGGGTGTAGTTGTTGTCGTTGTCCTGAACTGCCGGCTTGAGGCACTCAAGACCGTAAAGCTTCTGACATTCACTTGATGACAGAGTTGCAATGTCTGAGCGGTCAGATTCGGCGACCATCTTTGCGGCGACGGCGGTGTTCTCGCAGGGGATGACCTTGACGCCCTTGAGGGTTGAGAGGAACTCAGCGCACTGGGTGATAGCCTGCTGGTGGGAGTAGATTTCGGTTATATCCTCAAGCTTCGTACCGGATTTTGCAAGAAGATTGTGCTCAACCTTGAGGCGGATGCTTCTGACGATATTGAAGCTGTGCTTTGTCATGAGGTCATAAACGGAATTTACTGAGCCTGCGGTGCTGTTCTCAAGAGGGATTACGCCATACTTGCAGAAGCCCTTTTCGATTGCGGTGAAGACAGCATCAAATGAAGAGAAATACATGACATTCGGCGACTTGAAGAGCTTTCCTGCGGCTATCGAGGAGTATGCGCCCTCGACGCCCTGACATGCAACTACTGCACGCTCCGGGAAAAGCTTCGGGGTATTCTCAATTGCCGAGGAAATCTTTGAGCTTAATTCGCTACCATTACCGATGAGGCGGTTCTGATAGCCACGGCTGAGCTCCAAGATGAACGAATAGAGGAGCTCGGTGTACTCTTTCAGCTCGTCGGGGGTCTTGTCGACGACGTCCTGAATCTTTTCACGCTCACGGCGCATGTCGAGAACAGGGAGGCTGTGCTCCTTCTTGAATGACGCCAAGCCTGCGGCTGTTTCCATTCTCTCGCCGAAAAGCTTAACTATTTCGTTGTCTATTTCGTCTATCTTGTCACGATAGACCTTTCTTCCGTCTGAGGTGTTTGGGGTGATCTTCTCAGTATCCATGATGTCATGTCCTTTCAGGTTATATGTATTTCTTATACTCTAAGTAAGCGTCATAAACGGCAATTGCGGCGGCGGCTTCAACGCAGGGAACGGCACGGGGAACTATGCAGGGGTCGTGTCTGCCCTTTACGATAAGCTCGCCCTCTGTAAAGGTGTCAAGCCTTACGCTGTGCTGTTTTTGGGAGATTGACGGCGTCGGCTTGAATGCAACCCTGAATGTAAGAGGCATTCCGGTTGTGATGCCGCCCAAGATTCCTCCACAGTTGTTGGTGGCGGTTACTATCCTGCCATCTTTGATTTCGAATGGGTCGTTATTCTCACTGCCACGGAGCTTTGAAGCTTCGAAGCCAATTCCGAATTCTATTCCCTTGACGGCAGGGATTCCGAAAACGATGTTTGCAATCCTATTCTCCATCCCGTCAAACATCGGATCGCCCAAGCCGGTGGGAAGCCCAAGTACTTTACACTCAACAATTCCGCCGACCGAGTCGCCCTCGCTCTTGGCGGAGGCTATGCACTCCTGCATTTTGACGGCACTCGCATCGCTGACTGTCGGGAAAGGCTTCCCTGATGTCGATTCCGTGAGTTCACCGTCGTCAGAGACGTTGCCGATTGAGGAGATACGGGAGATTACCGTTATGCTAAGGCTCTCAAGAATCTGCAGGACTATTCCGCCAGCTACGCAAAGGGGTGCTGTGAGTCTTCCGGAAAAGTGCCCTCCTCCGGCATAGTCCTGATAGCCGCCGTATTTGACGGAAGCCGTATAGTCGGCATGACCGGGGCGAGGGAGGATTTTGAGTTCACTATAGTCGTTTGAACGGGTGTCGGTGTTACGGATTATAGCCGTTAGTGGTGCGCCGCAGGTGACGCCGTCACGGAGACCGGAAACGAATTCCGGCTTGTCGGCTTCCTTGCGGGCGGTTGAATATGCATTTTTGCCGGGTGCTCTGCGGGATGTAAAGGCTTCAAGCTTGTCAAAGTCTATTTTAACTCCCGCCGGTAGTCCCTCAAGCGTCATCCCTATTGCCGCTGAGTGAGACTGACCGAATATGGTGAGCTTAATGTTACTGCCGATACTGCTTGCCATTCTGCACCGTCCTTTTTATGATTTTATATCAAGCTCAGAGAAGTCCTCCCAGAAACCGGGATAGGACTTTCTTACGCACATGCTGTCAAGTACTGTTACTTTACCGATTGAGGCGCATGCCGCCACAGCCGCACTCATTGCTATTCTGTGGTCATTGCAGCTGTCCACACTGCCGCCGGTCAGATTTCTGACGCCAGTAATTATTATGCCGTCGGGGAGCTCTTTTGCATTGCCGCCTAAGTTATTTATGAGCGCACAGGTTGATGCGATTCTGTCAGATTCTTTGATTCTGAGGCGTTCTGCGTTGATGATGTGGGTTTCGCCGTCGCAGACGGATGCAACAACGCTTAAGGTCGGGATCAGATCCGGAATCTGGGAGGCATCTATTGTGACGCCCTTAAGACTTCCCTTTCTGACCGTTACTGAATTGCCGGAGACGGCTATATCTGCACCCATTTCCTTAAGAATTGCGATTACAGCTTTATCGCCTTGGGATGAATCAGGGTTCAAGCCGTTGACTGTGATACCATCGCAGGAAAGCGCACCCATGCAGAGATAAAAAGCCGCATTGGAGTAGTCGCCCTCTACTGTAAAGCTATCACCCATGTCAGGCTTCTGAGAACCTTTTATAAAATATGTATCGCCTGTGTGGGTATACTGTATGCCGGATTTTCTAAGAAGCTCCTCGGTCATCCGGACATAGCCTTTTGACTGAAGAACTCCGGTAACCTTAAGACTGCTGTCGCCATCTAAAAGAGGCAGAGCCATCAGTAGACCTGTTATATACTGCGAAGAAACATCGCCGGGGATTTCGTATTCGCCGGGGATTAGCTTGCCGGAGAACCGGATTGTCGATTCGGTCTTCTGAATACTCATACCGTGGGTCTTCAGAACCTTGTCAAGAGGATAGAGCGGACGGTCAATCAGGCGACCTTTGGGGAGAAATTCGCCCGAAACGCCCAACGCTCCGAAGACCGGGAGCAGGAAACGAAGAGTCGAGCCGCTTTCGCCGCACTCGAAAGTGCTTGAACGCTGACTGCCTACAGGCGAAACATGTATCCTGTTGTCTGCAATCTCTATGTTCGCTCCCGCTGAATTCATGCAGGCGGCAGTGGCTATGATGTCATTGGAAATGCCTTTACAGGTAATTCCCACATCGTGCAAACCGAGAGCCGCTAAAATCACGGCTCTGTGCGCCTGAGATTTTGAAGCAGGAATTAAAACCGTGCCAGTTCTCTCACCGGGGATAAGTTCTTTTGTCATATCAAAGCCAATCTTTCAAATCTGTTTTCGGGAGCTTTAAGAGCTCGCAGTGTCCGATTTTCCGGGGAACTATTATAGTGATAGTGTCGCTCGAGGCTTTCTTGTCGGAAACGGCGAGGGTGTACATCTCATCTGCAGTGAATTCGGTTTCGGTCGGGAGACCATACTTTTCCAAGAGACCGATTATTCTTTCGCAGTTTTCTTCACTCAGGTAACCATACTTCACGGCAGAGCGTGAGATGGTCGCAAGACCGATGGCGACTGCCTGACCGTGGAGCGTCTCAAAGCCGCTTAGTCCCTCGACTGCATGACCGACGGTGTGACCGAGATTGAGAAGCATCCTCTCGCCGGTGTCGAATTCGTCAGCTTTCACGATGTCACGCTTCATTGTGACGCAGGTGGTGATTACGTTTTCGAGCTGCTTTTTTGCGGGGGTCTCCTCAAGCTGAGTGAAGAATTCCTCGCTGAATAAAACCGCATACTTTATGACTTCTGCGCATCCGCAGAGGTATTCCTCCTCGGGGAGTGTAGAAAGGGTTTTCGGGTCGCAGATGACGGCTGACGGCTGATAGAATGAGCCGACCTGATTCTTGCCGTTCTCAAGGTTTACCGCAGTTTTTCCTCCGACTGAGGAATCGACCATCGCAAGAAGCGTCGTCGGGATCTGAACGAACTGAATTCCACGCTGATAGGTCGCAGCCGCAAAGCCACAGAGGTCCCCTACCACTCCTCCACCAAGGGCTACAAGAAGATCACTTCTTGTGACGCCGCTTTCGAAGAGGAATTCGAGGAGATTTATATAGCAGCTCATGCTCTTTGAACGCTCGCCATGGGGAACGACGAATTCGCTGACCTTGAAGCCCTCGCTCTCGAGGCTCTTCGTGACTCTCTTTCCGTAGATGGAAAAGACGTTGTCATCGGAGACTATGACTGCGTTTTTGCCTTTTACGAGAGGCTTGCAGAAGCTTCCGCATTTGTCTATTATTCCGTCAGAAACGGTTACGTCGTAATTTCGGGACGCTGTGACATTTACTACGCTCATCTTCCGTCAACCTCCGCTTTTATCTTTCTGCCGTCGTCTAATAATCTTATAAGCTCTTCCTTATCATTTTCACGGATTGCTGTGCGATACTGATCGAGGTTTTCAACCAGAATGTCGAGCTCCTTGATAAGATTGTCGCCGTTTTCAAGGAAGAGCTCCGCCCACATTTCCGGGTTGAGCCATGCGACTCTTGTCATGTCCTTATAGCTTCCTGCTGAGAAGCCCTTGTGTTCCCTTGCCGTTGGGCTCTTGATGTAGGCGTTCGAGACGACGTGGGCGAGCTGGGAGGTGAAAGCGATCATCTCGTCATGCTTTTCGGCAGTGGTGACGGAGATGCTTCCGAAGCCAGCGGGGGCTAAGAGCTCCTTTGTGTGACTTAGCAGCTTGATGCTCGGCTCGCCGTTCGGGACCAGTACCATCGGTGCGCCCTTATACATGTCGGCTTTTGCGTACTTATAGCCGGAATTATGCGTTCCTGCCATCGGGTGACCGCCGACAAAGGTGAAGCCGTATTCATCCGCAAGCTTAAAGCCCACTTCGGTCACCTTACGCTTTGTGCCGCAGCAGTCAATTACAACCGGCTTTGAGCCGAAATGGGGCGCGGCTTTCTCGAGATATTCTATGCAGGCGTCAGGATACACGGAGATTATAACTATGTCGCATTCACGAAGACGCTCCATGGTCAGTTCATCGTCGACATCTCCCGCAAGCTTAAGATAATCGAGTGCGGATTTACTTCTGTTATAGCCCAAGACTGTGTGTCCTGCCACTTTATAAGCCTTGGCAAAGGATGCTCCTATGAGCCCCAAGCCCACGATTCCGGCAATCATCCGAGTGATGCCTCCCTGACAGCAGTGATTTTCTTTGAAAGTGCGTCGAATTCCTCAGGTCTTAAAGACTGTGCGCCGTCGCAGAGTGCGTGCATCGGGTCGTTATGAACCTCGATGATGAGTCCGTCTGCGCCTGCAGCTGTTGCCGCCATCGCCATCGGAGGAACGAGTCTTGCCATGCCAGTTGCGTGACTCGGGTCGGCGATTACGGGGAGATGGGAAAGCTCATGGAGCATCGGAATTGCGGAGATGTCCATTGTATTTCTGGTGTAGTCGCTGTAGGTTCTTATTCCTCTTTCACAGAGCATAACCTTCTCGTTGCCGGAAGCCATGATGTATTCGGCACTCATCAGGAGCTCCTTAAGGGTATTCGCAAGACCACGCTTGAGAAGTATCGGCTTGTCGGTCTTGCCGAGCTCCTTGAGCATCTCGAAATTCTGCATATTTCTTGCACCGACCTGCAAAACGTCGACGTCCTCGAACAAAGGCAGGTCGTTTGTGCTCATGATTTCAGTTACAATCGGAAGACCGGTTTCTTCACGGGCAATCTTTAAAAGCTCCAAGCCACGGGCATGAAGACCTTGGAAATCATAGGGAGAGGTTCTCGGCTTGAATGCGCCGCCTCTTAGCATATTTGCTCCCGATGCCTTGACAGCCTTGGCGACTGCGACAATCTGCTCCTCAGTCTCAACAGAGCAGGGACCCGCTATCATGCAGAAGTTGCCGCCGCCAATCTTGACGCCCTTTACATCTATAATAGTGTCTTCGGGATGGAATTTGCGGTTACAGCACTTGAAAGCCTCGGAAACTCTGGTGACAGAGTCGACAATATCAAGGCTCTCGATGAGGTCCTTATCGACCTTGGTGGTGTCGCCGATGAGACCTAAGACTGTTGTGAACTCGCCCTCGGAAACATGGACCTTGATTCCCATTCCGCCGAGCCAGTCGATGAGCTGTGCCCGCTTTTCCTCTGATACATTTTTCTTCAATGCTACTACCATAATAATTGTCCTTTCTTTTTTCGGAAAGAGCCCTGCCCGGGTCACGTGCAACTTGCTACCCTAAGTAGCTTCAAAAAAAGCTGCACAAGTAACCTGTGCAGCTGATAAACAAAACCTTTTGTTGCAACACAAATCACTTTACCGCCGGGTCAACGCATGGTAAAGTAATAATAATATGCAAAGCAGAAAACATTGGCTGAGCCAACAGTTTGTTTTGACATCGTGCAACTCTCCGTAAAATGCTTCATTTGAACGAATTCTCGTTCATCTTTATAGATTATATACGACCTTGAGACGTTTGTCAAGAGGTTTTTGAGATTTTATTACTCCTCAACTTCCAAATCTGTTCCCTCGACCGGCTCATCAACTACTACTTCCACCGAAGATACGGGGACGAGATTGGCGATCGCCTCGTTGATGGCAGCTGCCATCGAGTTTACTGCGCTCTGGTTTGCCAAGGCGAGTGACCAGTTGACATTGGTGATTGCCCTCGTGACTGCTGAGAAGTCCTCATAATCGTCAGGATTCAGGGCATTCGCCTTGGCTATCGCTTCACGGACGGCGGAATAATTGGCGGAGGCGGTTGACTGGGTTGAGGAGGTGGTGGAGGCGACAGTGGCAGTAGCGGTGTAGGTTTTGCCGTCAAACTCTGCCGTAGCCGTATAAGTCACCGTACTGCCAGAAGCGACCGAAGTCACCGTAGCCGTAACGGTCTTGGAATGCTCAAAGCCGGAATCAGTACAGGTAACCGTAGCCGTAACATTCTCATAATCCGTCCAATCCCAGATGATATTGTCATAATCATATGCATGCTCATGCGCCTCAACCTTTACATAGGTATACCCATACGTGTCAATCACCGTAAGCTCATCAATAGTGAAAATAACGTTGTCCGTATCATTAGTCATAGTAATCTTCATAGAACCATCGGTTGCAGGGATGGCGATTACCGGACCGTCTGTCATCAGATTGATGCCTCCGTCGGCGACGACCTCGCTGTCGGAAATTATAAGACCGCCATTATCTCCATCAATAATACAGATGGCATACTCATCATCACCCTTGCCAGTGACTTCAACTTCACTGGATGTTATTGAAAGATTACCCAAAATAAAAATACCATAGCCTAAGGCAGTACCCTCGGCTGTTGCTGTAACTTCACTTCCCGTTATTGTAAGCCGCCCATAGCTTTCGATAGCAATTGCAGAAGCACCGCTGGCGAAAGCCTTGACATTGCTGTTGGAAATTGAAAAGTCTTCAGATGTATCACCAATTGCTGTGGCATAATCACCGTCAGCTGTCACTGTCAAGGAGCTGTCGCTGATTGTAATGCTCGAATATATTGCGTCAGTAGTATTACCGCTACCAGCAACAGTTGTTACCGTGGCTATAACCTCGCAACCGTCTTCTATTGTAATAGTGCCAAACGCTGATAAGATTGCGTAAGCTTCAGAACGATCTGTGGAAGTCGAGGTCGTTGTAGCCGTTAACTTGGTTCCAGTTCCGGATATTGTAATTTCGCCACTAATCACATCTTGAGCTGATAGTGCTTCACCAAACAAAAACTCGCCTTTGACAGTCGCCTCAACCTCACTGCCGCCCTGTATTTCAATACTATAATCATCCGCACAAATAGCGCAAGCCTCAAAACCGTCACTCTCAGCAGAAACGGTTACTTTGCTCCCGGTAATTAAAACGTAATCATCCGCATAGATGCCATAAGCATAGGCACCACCAGTTGCCGTGGCGGTTACAGTGCTGTCAGCTTCAATTGCAATATCGTATTTTTGGGCACAGATTGCATAAGCACTGTTGTAGCTACTCGTAGCGTTTACATTTACCGTACATTCTGAAATTTCGATAATGCCGCCAGCAGAAACAATTCCATAGGCATCACCATTATCGTTGTCAACTGTCACGCTCAGGCTTCCTGTGCCGCTTATGGTCAGATCTCCGCTTACATAGATGCCCTCACTACTTGACGTGACGCTGTTCTCGCCAACCAATACTATCTCTAAATCACCGTCATTGTAAATGCCATATGTGTCGGTCGTTGTAATATCATAACCGCTGAGCGTCAGCACCCCATCAGAATAATAAGCATAGCTTGTGCCGGTGGGCTCGCCGTCATTGATGTCTGTGCCGTTGGTGGTGTACTGACCGTCTGCGAGGGCTACTGCGCCGACAGTGACATATCTCTCCCATCCGGCATAGACGAATTCATCCGTAGCATCCAAGGTAACACTACTGACTTTAATAGTAAGCTCACTGTCAGAATACCAACCGGTGAAGGTGTAGCCAGCACGGGTCGGGGTGTAGCCGGAAAGGTCGACTGTAGTTCCGTCTGCAACAGCCACAGATTCCATTGTGCTTCCGCCATTTGTCTCAAACCGCAGGTAATAGCCAGTGTATTCACATTCAAATGCTGCGGTATTAACACTATAGCCAGTGTTGACAGATATTATAGAGATTTCAGTCATCTCACCGGTTTCCTCATCAAACTCGCAAGAGACCACCTCATATTCCACATCGTTATGCTCCCATCCATCAACTCCGATGTCATTGAGACACACTATAAATCCATCAGCCAGATGCTGCTTAAGTTGGTCTCCGCCTTGAAATCTGAGGGTTGCATTGTATGTTCCGTGACCGGTAGTATAGACATATTGAGAATTCTCAAGATACTCTCCTTTAAAACCTGCTATGTCTATTTCACTGCCGCTCGGATCATAAAGCAGAAGACCAAAACTGATAGCAGACGCATCAGTAGTGCCGCCATTTGTGACAGTAATCTCGATTGGAATCTCCCATGTATAGGTGATTTCGGCATTGGTCGTCACGCTCAGGGCAGGGAGCAGTGCCGCTACAAGGGCTATTGCCATGCATAGGTTAATAAGGGTTGTAAAGATGCGTTTTTTCATGAGGTTGCCTCCGTTCTGAAATAATAAGTAGTCACTTACATTAGTCTTTTTATTTAATTATACCATATTTTCAGGTAGGTGTCAATAGTTTCTCACAATATATCAATCCTCCTATTACTTTAAGTCATTGCAAAATGCCTGAAAATAGTGTATTCTTAAGATAGTACTACGCTTGGAGGTGTGGGATGAAACAGATACTTTTATATACCCGTGAGCCGATGGATTCGGCGGTTTATGACGCTAAGCTTGCTTACAGCATGCATATTGCGGTGAAAGACGGGGATGAGGCAACGCCTCTGAACCATAATAGCGGGGTGTTCTTTGCAAAAGCCTTTGAAAATCCTGATGGGTCGCTGACGGCGAAATCTCTTAAAAATCCCCGGGCGGGGAGGATGAGCGACGGAAGCTATCTTATCAGGGCTGACAGGACTGAGGCGGACGGAAGTGGCAACTGCGGGACGCTCTGGGCGAGAACGGACGATTTTCTTTGGTATGAGGAAATTGGCAACTGCGACGGAGCTGATGAAGATGCGCTCAGTGATGTCGTCGAGATTCCGGATGAGGTTTATGAGCGGCTCGTCAATACGCTCACTACGCCGCATAATGTGGCGATGGAGCTTCCTGAGGAGGTTACAGCTTCTTCCAAAGAAGAGCTCAGGGAAATCAGGGCTAAGGCTGTCTATAGCGACGGTTCAACCGATATGAAGAGGGTTGACTGGGATCTTGATGGCGTCGACTTCTCTCGAAAAGGCGAATATGAGATTTCGGGAAAGGTTCATCAGGATCACTTTGAGTTTCCGATAGCGGTCAACAGAGCTGACCCCTGCGTGACATACTGGGACGGGCACTATTACTTCATAGCGACGAACGACGCCGACGGAAACCACACCCTTTATATAAGGAAAGCGGAAAGCATCCCCGGGCTGGTGACGGCGGAGGAGGTTTTGCTCCTCGATTCAGAGACCTATGAGGGCATAGGTGGGCTTCTGTGGGCTCCTGAGTTCCATGAGATAAAGGGCAGGCTCTACATCTTTCATGCCTGCACTCCGGGGGAATTCTTCCGGGAGGAGAGCCATGTTATGGAGCTCAGGGCTGGCGGCGACCCGATGAACCGGAACGACTGGTCAAGACCCAAGAGGGTCACGAAAGCGGACGGCAGCGACCTTGCCGAAGCCGGAAAGGAAATCACCCTCGATATGACCGAATTCGAATGGGAGGGAAAATACTACGTCGCATGGTCGCAGAGGCAGTTTCTGCCGAAGGACCTTGGCGCATGGCTCTATTTTGCGGAGCTCGACCCCGATGAGCCGACAAGGCTTCTTTCTGAGCCTGTCATCATCTCGAAGCCGGACTACGGCTGGGCAAACAATCACACGTTTGTCGACGAGGGACCTTTTGCACTCAACTCAGGGGATAAGCTCTGGCTGACATTCTCGAGTGCGGCTGTCGACTCAACATATGTCGTTTCGGCACTGGTGCTGGATAAGGGGAAGAATCCTCTCGAGCCGGGCAGCTGGAAAAAGATGAACTATCCCCTGCTCACTTCAAGAAGTGTCCCCGGAGAATTCGGCACGGGGCACAACGCCTATGTCAGGGATAAAGATGGAAAAGTCTTCAACACCTATCACGCAAGACCGGGCATAGATGCGCCACGCTCATCCGGGATAAGACGGGTGCACTTCAACATCTACGGCGAACCGGTGCTCGATATGACCGAAGAGCTCGATGTGAAACCTGACTTAATGTGTGTAAAAACGAAGCTCGTTATCAGATAACCAACAAATCTTTACCCGAACGTTTCACCCTCCTTTCGGATTTACGTTATACGGTTTTTAAATTTGCCGGCTATAATATGCGCATAAACTTCCTAAGGAGGAACGCTAATATGAAACTCAAAAGATTTTTAGCAATACTACTCAGCCTGTCGCTGATCGTTATGCTCGTCGGATGTACTTCGAGTGATGATGACGATACAGATGACACCGCAGAAACCACCACGGCTGCAACGGAAGCGGAAGACGAAACCGAAGACGAAATTACAGTCGACGATGAAGAAACCACGGAAGATGAGGAATCCACCGAGGATGAGACATCAGCCGAGGACGAAGCGGCTGAAGATGACGGCACTGCTGAGGACACAGACGCTTCTGAGGACGAAGAAGCCACTGACGACACAGAGGCTACTGAGGATGAAGAATCTGCAGATGATACTGAGTCTGAGGAGGCAGAAGACGAAGAAGCCACTGACGGCGAGTCAACAGAAGACGAAGTCGCCGAAGACACAGAAGAGTAAAACCTTAAAATTCTCCTATACTTACCCTAAACCGCCTGCTCTCCGGAGTGGGCGGTTTAATTTTCACGTAATTTTCACAAAATCCTTAAGGCTGGTTTAAGCTTTAGAGCGCAAAATATCAAAATAGAGTTTACTTTTTAGAGAAAAGGTGATATAATGAGGTTTAAAAAAATAATCTCCATGGTCACCTGTCTTTGCATGATACTGACGCTCGCCGGATGCGGCAGCAGTTCGACTGAATCTGCCACCGAAGCCGAAGCAACCGATAACACTGCAGAAACAGAGGCTGACGAGACTTCTTCGGAGGCAACTATCGTGTCGGACAAGGAATATATCGAATACACTCTGAATCTGGCGAATAATACGGAATACACATGGACCTATCAGACCAACTCGTGGGTTATGTCCATCGTTTCGGCGGTCGCTTATCCTGAGATTGAGGATGAGGAGGGCGTTTCTGTCTGCGTGCCGGCGGCTTATGTCACCGGAATCGACACCGACGGCGACGGAACAGCGGATATTACGGCTGAGAACTACTCCGAGCCGGTAAACGGCACTCTTGTTATAGATTATGACGCCGAGATTACCAGCACCAATGGACAGGTCTACACTGCGGCTACCGCTCCCGTTATACTCAACACCGGTGCGGCTGGATATGGCAATTCCACAAATACTCTTGCTTCTTCGACATACGCCGAGGAGGGCTACATCAATGTAGCCTGCGGAAACAGAGGAAAGCAGGATACGGCCGTGGATGAGGACGGCAACACCTACTACACCGGCGACGCTCCTTCCTGCCTTGCTGACCAGAAAGCGGCGGCGAGGTTCGTAAAATACAATATTCTCCTCGGAAATCTTCCCGGAAGCGTTGACTACTTCGTTTCAACCGGAGGTTCGGGAGGCGGAGCACATGCCACAATGTTTGCGGCTACCTCCAACAACTCTGACTTCTATCCCTATCAGGAGGAGGTAGGAGCAGTCGGGTGCTACCTCTGTGACGACGGGACCTACACGACAACCGTCACCATCGACGGCGAAGAGGTTTCCCTTTCCGACGGTGCTTGGGGATGCATCGCCTACAGCGCAATCACTTCCCTTTATGAAGCGGACATGACTCTTGCTTTTGAGTACTATATGGACACCACTTACGACTTCGGAAGCTCGTTCCAGAAGCAGCTGGCGGCTTATCTCTCGGAAGCATATATGGAATATATTAACGCTCAGAACCTGACCGTGGAGGAAAGCGCAGTTGGCTTTGACCTTGACGGCGACGGAGAACTTAATTCTACCATCGCCCTTACGATAGAGTGTGACCCGGACGAATATCCGGAGACGAACGGCTATCACGGGACATACTTGGATCTCTATCTTGCGGAATTTACCGAGAATCTTGAATGGTATCTTGCGAATTTGGATTATGCCGACGGCTGGACATGGTTTGATGAGGACGGAAACGCCCTTTCTGACGAAGAGGTTGCGGCTATGACGACCCAAGACAAAGCACAGGCATTTATTGAGGGCAGATATGCAAAATCGAGCTCGACCGGCTCGATGAGCGGAGATTTGCCAAGCGGAATGAACGGCGCACTGGATTTTGTGGATGACGATAGCGAAACAGGCTTAAGAGGCGAAATGGGAGGCAGAGGCGACCTCTCAGACAGTAGCCTCCCGGATGGAGAAATCGGCGATATTGCCGGTGGAAATCTCCCGGACGGAGATATTGACATCGACGCCTCCGGCGTAGGCACTGAGGGCTCAGGCGACTCTATGGTCGTCGGAACTCCCGACGCAGGAACTACTCAGTCGGCAACCGGAAGCCAAGACTCCGCAAACTACTCGACATACGACGAGATGCTTGAAGCTTACGAGACTGACATAGCATCGATCCTTGAGGGCGACGAGTATGGGAACAACATAGTTTCCCTCTACAATCCTCTCAACTATATAGGCGACGAGGACACCGAGAACCCGACATGGGTCAGAATCCTCTGCGGTGCTTCTGAGGGCGACATTTCGATGTTCAACTCCCTCAACCTCCAGATTGCGATGCTGAATGCCGGCATCGACTGCAACATTGAATGGCAGTGGGACGGCGGACACGTTCCGTCGGAAATCCTTGGCGATTCGTTCGCCCTCTACGTCGATGAGATGTATGGCGAATACGTCAGCGGCGTCACCACCGAAAAGGCGGAGGCAGAGACCCAGACCACTAACGGCACTGCGGAGTCCGCAACCGGAACTGACCTCAGTTCTTGGGTAACTCTTAACGACGACGGAACAGTAACGTTCAGTCTTGCGGATGCGGTTTCCTATCGTACCAACGGCGCAAGCAAGGCTATGCCCGGCTTCGACGTCATCGACTACGGTCAGGAGGACTACGTCTTCGGCAACGAGAGTCAGGACGCCCGCCACTGGGACACCTACTTGCTTGAGATTCTTGAAGAGTACAGAGAAGTACTCGAACCGCTGTTCAACAGTGGCAGCTGACTCAGGTTTTCTAATTGACATCTTCTTCCTTCCACATAAAAGCCCGCCGGCGTCCTGTTTACAGGATACCGGCGGGGCTTGTTATATCAGTCTTTAGCCTCCGCATTTTTCAGCCGTCGGCGTTTTTCTTGGATGCCTTTCAGCGATCTGCCTATCTTCTCCGACAGCTCACTGTCGGGGATGGAATGCTCCATGACAAGGCGTTCTTCCTCCTCTGTCCATGCATGTCTTGGATAGAGGTTTGCTGTTTTGCCGTAGTACCGCTTATGCGACATGCGCTTCTGACGGCGGTAACGCTCGGCTTTTACTTCTGGTGGTAGTTTTTTACGTCCCATATCAATCAATCGGTACTGGACCCTGCCAGTTATCAAGTCCACTTGAAGAAGTGCCTGAAGTAGAGGCAGAGGTCGAGCTTGTTGTATACGAAGGAACGGCGGCAGTTGTGACTGATGTTGCAGTCGTCTCGGCTGCAGTGGAAGGTACACCGGTCGCAACCGCACCGTCCGATTCGTCTATAATTACCTCGTCATCCTCATCGAGAATGACTGTATCCTCCTCCGCAGTAGTTGTCGTCACCAACGCCGTAGCCGCAGAGGTGGAAGCTGTTGTTGTCGTTGTTGTAGTTTCAGTTGTAGCAGCAGTTGTTGTAGAAGCCGCCGTAGCCTCAGCCGTAGTCGTAGTCACTTCACTGGTCACCTCAGTCACCGAAGTAACCGAAGCCGTAACCTCCTCCGTCTCCTCAGCCGAAGTAGTAACCGGCAACTCTTCCGTCACATCGCTTGTCCCTGTCTCAGAGACATTGCTGCTCTGGCAGGCGCAAAGGAGAACCAAGCATGCCACCGCCAGCCCCAAGTATGCCCTCTTCATAAGCCCTCCTCAAAAACTCAAGCGACGGCAAAAGCCGCCGCTGTTGAGTTATCAATATCACATGTCGCTGTATTCGCCCTTGTCGGCGGCAGGTCCAGACCAGCCCGGCAATGAGCAGACTACATCATTCCATTGGTCGTTCGTACCAAAGCCTACAATTTCCATTACATGAGGTTCATAATCAGTCATTTTCAACGCCTCCAATTAGTAACCATAGTAAGTCTTTGCAGCACTGCAATAGCTCAGAAGAGCATTTGCCAAGTTTACAGCACTTGTGTAGGAGCTGTACTTCTCAACATATCTTGCTTCATAATCAGCTATGGAGTCAGTATAGCTTTCGCAGACCTTTGTCCCATTTGAATCATAAATATCAATGGTTATGTCCTCAGCATACTGCATAGCCCAGATACCATCATAAATGATTACCCAGTACTCAGTAGAACCAACTGTATCTTCAGTCCACTCTGATGAGTCAATCTCCACAGTAGTCGAAGTCTTAACCCAGCCACTGCTGTAAGTTGCAACATTGAAAGTAACCTTTACAGTATAAGTACTATCAAGCTTCGACTTAGGAATATAGAATCCCACCGCCAGATCGTAGCCATTACGAACGTTGGTATATTCGACCCAAGTAGCATCAAGTGTTGATGCAACAGCCACTGCACCGGTAGTTTCATTATACTCGTATCCATCTTCTATGTAGTACGTAAAGTTCCCACTGGTGTTTTCTGAATCAAATCCAACAAAAGTGCCACCAGTTATTGAAACTGCATAGCCATTCTCAGTAGCGTTATAGAAGAACTGTGCAGTGTCGTCACCGCTGTTATTGGTGAATGTGCCGCCAGTAATGTTATACGTTCCGTTACCATAAGTGCCAATAAATGTAACGTCGGCTCTTTCGGTTGTCAGATTACCACCAGAAATATTAACCACAGAGGAATCTTGGTACATATATATGAGATACAGCGGATTAGTAGCAGTTGACTTAATGGTTATTGTACCGCCGGTTAAATTGAGCGTTCCACCCATAACGTAAATTCCGCCACCACTAACAACATCAATTACTCCATCACCACCACTACTGTCTTCAATCGTTAAGATAGCTCCACTATAGACAAAATACGCAGCAGCACCGCTGATATTAACTGTTATTGTATATCCATTAAGATCGAGCGTTACATCTGTACCACTAGTTAGCTGAGTATAAGATGTTACAGTTACATTTTTTGTCAGCTTATAAGCTCCACTACTGGAAGGTAATTTACTGGTACTCGTCCAGTCAGTATATGTGACCTCTTCATCCGCCACAACCCCCGTCGGCATCATTGCTACCACCAGCATGATGCTGAGGATTACGCACATAAGCCTTTTTGCCATAAAAAATTCCTCCTTAGATTTCGCAAAGGAGGTAGTGGTTGCTTTGGCAACTTGGTATAAAAATGCCTCCGATGCACTTTGTTAAAATAGTGTCGGAGGTTTGGTATGGGTACATGGTGCCGACTGGACTGAGTTTTCAGGAAAAAATTCCCTGAAAAATTTATCCACCAGAGGTTGTACCCCCCCGCATAGTTAAAAGTGGTAAAGACTTGTTTAGCCCTTCCATAACCACGTACCAATTATATAACATCGTGGGGAGGTTGTCAAGGGCTTTTTTAAAATTTTTTTAAAAACCTGCGATTTCGGCTTTCTCACAAAAAAATTTGATTTCCGTATTCCATTCTTCGGCGAAGTGTGCTATAATGTACTCATCACTTACCTGTGAAAGGAATACATATTATGAAAACTTCATTAAAAAGAATTCTTGCGGTTATCTTGTCGGCTTGCATGCTGATGAGTCTTGTGTCATGCGGGTCGGAGGCGGAGGTTGATTACCTTACAGAGCTCACCGACCAATCGCTCACCTATACCCTTGATGAGCTTTATGATATTGAGACCGAGACGCATTATGCGGCGGACTATGATTTGCCGGCACTTTATAAGTACTTTGAGGGTGTTGTCAATATCGGCGTGTCGTTCACCTCTGATCAGATTGTCGACCTCGAGGATGACACCACAAAGAGTATTCTCAAGCACTACAGGGTCTATACCCTCGGAAATGAGCTCAAGCCCGACCATGTAAATCCCTCTGAGGGAGAATATAACTTCGATGATGCTGATGCATTTGTCGAGTTCGGACAGCTTACCGACGCCACGCTCCGTGGACATACTCTGGTGTGGCACTCTCAGGTTCCCGACTGGTGGTTCAAGGCTGATCCAAGCGATGAGAGTTCTCTTGCCGACTGCTATGCAAACGGAACTCTGGCGACGAGCGACCAGCTTATCGAAAGAATGACCGAATATATCACAACTGTTGTTTCAAGATATGCCGATACTATTGATATTTGGGACGTCTGCAATGAGGTCTTAAACGACTCCGGAACGGGAATAAGAACTGTCAACGACAGCTCATACTGGGCTTATATCATCGGCGACCTTGACGGCGACGGATATGATGATGACTATATCCAGATCGCTTTCGAGGCAGCAAGAGCCGCCAACGAGGACGCAGTTCTCATGATAAACGACTATAACATGGAATGGTCGGAGGCTAAGTGCCAGCAGATGTATAACCTCGTTGTAAGAATGTTCGAAAAGGGCATAAGAATCGACGGCGTCGGCTTCCAGTCCCATATCGAGCTTGACTGCGACGTTGAGGAGTACAGAGCCAATCTCGAACTCATCGCAAGCCTCAGTGACCTCTACGACGAGTACTTCCCCGAATATGCCGGAAACTTCAGAATCACCATCACTGAGCTCGACATGGACATGTTCATCGGCTCGAATTCGGACGGTTCCTACTATATCTGGTCTGATGAAGAATACGAACAGCAGGCTGAGAAGTATGCCGAGCTTATCGACATGTTCTTAGACTTCGCTGATGAGGGAATCATCGACACCATCATCTTCTGGGGCACTGACGACGAGAATTCGTGGCTCAACGAGTCCCCCAAGATCAGAAGAAACGCTTCACTTCTCTTTGACAGAGATCTTTCTGCAAAGCCCTGCTTCTACTCTATTGCGGAAGCTGCTTTGACCCATGGGTCAAATTGACGCATACGTCAGACTAATTAATTTGCCATCTCCATCTCTCACCAACGGTGTGCCCCATGTTCTTTCACAGACTGGGGCGCACCTCCCTTTTTTAAAAAATAAATTTTGAATCAGTGGGCGATAACTATTGACATTTCTGAAAGCTCTGCTTATAATATAGAAGAGGTAGAGGCGCAGTATGCCAAGAGTAGCGATGCCATGTTGACCGCCAAGGTCGGCTTCGTGAAAGGGACTACTGCCGAGGACGCTTTACGGCAAAAAAGTGATCCGGCAATGCGGTTAATATCCGTTTTGCTGTCGCACATAACGTGCGGAGAGCTATCGACGTTTCATACTGTGCGGCTGTACGCACTTATAATGAATCGGCGGCAGCTGCTCTTGCGGCTGTCTTTTTGTTTGAGCTCAGCTCTGAGCCGAACTTATATACTCTTCACCTTAATTTCTACTAAAGAGGTTATCATCATGAAGCACACTGTTTTTAAGGGAGCGGCAACCGCTCTTATAACTCCGTTCAAGGACGGGGCTATTGACTATGAAAGCTACGAAAGGATTTTAGAGCAGCAGATTTCGGGAGGAATCGCGGCTTTGGTCGTTGCCGGCACTACCGGCGAGGGCTCAACCCTCACCGATGAGGAGCACAAGAAAATAATCGAATTCACAGTGGAGAAAGTGAACCACCGTGTCCCGGTCATCGCCGGAACAGGCTCAAATGACACAGCTTATGCCGTTGAGCTCTCAAGATTTGCGACCAATGCCGGTGCGGATGCTTTGCTTCTCGTTTCGCCCTATTACAACAAGGCGACTCAGGAGGGGCTCTATCAGAGCTTCAAGCTTGTAGCCGAATCCTGCGGTGCACCGTGCATTCTCTACAACGTTCCGTCAAGAACGGGATGCAACATCCTCCCCGCAACTGCGGCAAGGCTTGCGGAAATTGACAACATCGTCGCCATCAAGGAGGCTTCGGGGGACATCTCCCAGATTGCTGAGCTGGCGGCTATTGCGGGCGACAAGCTTGACATCTATTCCGGAAACGACAACCAGATTGTTCCTATCCTGTCTTTGGGCGGCTCAGGGGTCATCTCTGTTCTTTCAAACGTACTTCCGCACGAGACAAACGAGATATGCACGAAGTTCTTTGAGGGAGACGTGGCTGGATCAAGGGAAATGCAGCTTAAATATCTTCCGCTCATCGACGCACTTTTCAGCGAAGTAAACCCGATTCCCGCAAAGGCTGCGATGGCGGCTATGGGACTTTGCGAAAATGAGCTGAGGCTTCCGCTTACCCCAATGGAAAAAGCGCATCTTGACAAGATGCTTGTGATTATGAAAAACGAAGGATTGATTGATTAATGGAAACTGTCCTGACAGACAACGTTACTATCAGCGGCTGCGAGCTTTTCTTCTCCGGGCAAAGCACGCTGTCGCTTGCAAAAAAATATGGCACTCCCCTGTATCTTATGGATGAGGGAAGAATCAGACAGAATTGCCGTGAATATAAGGAAGCTCTTGACGAGTTTTTTGGAAACGGTGCAATGGCTATCTACGCCGGAAAAGCCTGCTGCTTCAAGGCTATCTACAAAATCATAAACGAAGAGGGCTTGGGAGCTGACCTCGTTTCCTGCGGAGAAATCCACACTGCGAAATTAGCGGGATTCCCTCTTGAAAAAGCCTACTTCCAAGGGAACAACAAGACTGACTCGGACATTGAATACGCAATTGATGCCGGTGTCGGCTATTTCGTCTGCGACAATGTTGAAGAAGTGGATGCGATTTCTGAAATTGCAGGAAAAAAAGGCGTAACGCAGAAGATTCTTCTTCGGCTCACCCCCGGCATCGACCCCCATACATACGACGAGGTTGCAACCGGCAAGGTTGATTCGAAGTTCGGAACTGCCATCGAAACCGGTCAGGCTGAGGAGATTGCAAAGTACACGCTCACCAAGCCTAATATCACCCTTTCCGGCTTCCATTGCCATGTGGGGTCGATGGTTTTCGATTCGGACACTTTTATAAGAAGCGCAGAGATTATGCTCTCGTTCTGCAAGCTGATGAGCGAGAAGTATGGTTACGATGCTGAGATTTTGGACCTCGGAGGAGGCTATGGCGTCAGATACGTCGAGTCCCAGCCGGTCATAAGCATCCGTGACAACATAAAAGAGGTTTCGGAGTTTATAAAGAGCGAGTGCCAGAAGCTCATGATTCCCCTGCCATCCTTGAGGCTTGAGCCGGGAAGAAGCATTGTCGCCGATGCGGGAATGACTCTTTACACCGTTGGAACGGTCAAGAAGATCACGGGATATAAGAATTATGTCTCCATAGACGGAGGCATGACCGACAACCCGAGGTACGCTTTGTATCAGTCAGCATATACGGTAGTCACTGCCAACAAGGCAAGCGAAGAGAAAATCCTCAAGTGCGACCTCGTCGGCAGATGCTGTGAGTCGGGCGACATCATCCAGCCGGACGTGATGTTCCCCGAGAGCATCCGAAGAGGCGACATTGTTGCCGTTCTCACAACCGGAGCTTACAACTACTCTATGGCTTCAAACTACAACAGAGTTGCCCGTCCGCCGGTTGTTATGGTTGATGGCGAGAATGATTATCTTGCAGTAAGGCGGGAAAGCCTTGAAGATCTGACGGCAAATGATTTGTAATTCAGCAACGGATTGCGATTGATTTTTACGGGCGGATAATATCCGCCCCTACTGAAAGGACCGGATATGAAATTTACTAAAATGCACGGAGCGGGAAATGACTATATCTATTTCAACTGCTTCGAGGAGAAAATTGACGATCCGTCGGCTTTGTCAATTAAGTTGTCAGACAGACATTTCTCTGTTGGAGGGGACGGGATTGTTCTGATTATGCCGTCTCAGGTTGCAGATTTCAGAATGCGCATGTTCAACACCGACGGCAGTGAGGGAAAGATGTGCGGAAACGCATCCCGGTGCATAGGAAAGTATGTCTATGAAAAGGGGCTCACCGATAAGACCACCGTTACTCTTGAAACCCTTGCGGGAATCAAGACGCTTAATCTCGACGTGAAAGATGGAAAAGTAGAAAGCGTCTGCGTCGATATGGGCAAGGCTGAGTTCAAGGCTTCGCTTGTTCCGGTTGTTTCGGATAAGGATGAAGTTATCGACGAGCCACTTGAAATCGATGGGAAAGAGTACCGGGTCACATGCGTCTCGATGGGAAATCCACACTGCGTGACGTTTGTGGACGAGGTTAAGAACTTACCGCTTGACAAGATAGGCGTAAGCTTTGAAAATAATGAGATTTTCCCGGAGAGGGTCAATACGGAATTTATCCGGGTTATTGACTCCCATACCCTTGAAATGCGGGTCTGGGAGCGTGGAAGCGGAGAGACTCTTGCCTGTGGAACCGGTGCCTGCGCAAGCGTTGCGGCGGCTGTAAGAAACGGAATCTGCAAACCGGGCGAAGAAGTGACCGTAAAGCTTCTTGGAGGAGATTTATACATCACCTGCTCGCCTGACTATGATATTAAGATGCGTGGCGGAGCGGAGTTTGCGTTTGAAGGGTATATAGACTGACGAAAAAACAGGCGGGCAAGTTCGCTAGCGAACTTGTGTATCCAGCCCCTACAATAGGAGGATAACATGAAAGCAAATAAAAATTTTTACAAGATAGAGCAGAATTATCTCTTTGCGGAGGTTGCGGAGAGGACGGCCAAGTACTCGCATGAGCACCCTGAGGCGGAGATTATCAAGATGGGTATCGGTGATGTCACCCTGCCGCTTTGCGAGGCGGTCACCGACGCCATGCACAAGGCTGTTTCCGAGATGGGAGTCAGGGAGACTTTCAAGGGCTACGGAGAGTACAGAGGCTATGATTTCCTCTGTGAAAGCATTTGCGGATACTACAAGGGCTTCGGAGTTGACCTCGAGACGGAAGAGGTGTTCGTTTCTGAGGGTGCTAAAACTGATCTTGGCAATATCCTCGATCTCTTCGACTCAGACAATACTGTTCTTGTAACTGATCCTGTATATCCCGTCTATGTCGATACAAACATCTTGGCTGGAAGAAAGATTGTCTATGCCGACGCCACCGAGGGAAACGATTTTCTCCCGATGCCCGACTATGCGGTTGACGCAGATATAATATATCTCTGCTCCCCTAACAACCCGACCGGTGCGGCTTATACAAGGGCTCAGCTTAAGGAGTGGGTTGACTATGCGCTTGCAAAAAAGGCTGTGATACTCCTCGATTCGGCTTATGAGGCGTTTATCACCGACCCGGATGTCCCGCACACAGCTTATGAGGTTGAGGATGCGAAGAAGTGCGTTATCGAGATCTGCTCGCTCTCGAAGACCGCAGGCTTCACCGGAACACGTTGCGGATATACCATCGTCCCGAAAGAGCTTCACTTTGACGAAAACCTCAATAAGCTCTGGCTCAGGCGTCAGTCGACCAAGTTCAACGGCGTTTCCTACATCGTCCAGTGCGGCGCAAATGCCGTCTTCACCCCCAAGGGTCAGAAAGGCGTCAGGGAGAACATCGCCTACTATCAGGAGAACGCCAAGATTATGATGACCGCCCTCGACGAGTGCGGAATCAAGTATTTCGGCGGAAAGAATTCGCCCTATATCTGGCTCAGATGCCCCGGAGGGCTCGGGTCTTGGGAGTTCTTTGACAAGCTTCTCGAAGAGGCGAACGTCGTCGGCACTCCCGGAGAGGGCTTCGGCAAAAACGGCAAGGGCTATATCCGCCTTACATCATTCTCAACCCACGAGAACACCGAAGAGGCTATGAGAAGACTTAAGAAAATGCTTGGGAAGTAAGCATAAATTTACGAACAGGAAGTAACGGAAAATGGAAGCAGTTGAAAACATACTCAAAAGAAGAAGTATAAGAAAGTACACTGATGAGAAGATTGACTCTGAGACGATGCACAAGCTCCTTGAATGCGGGATGTCCGGTCCTACATGCGTCAATTCAAGGGACTGGGCTTTTATCGTGGTTGACGATAAGGAGCTTCTCCGAGATCTCTCCCACTGCAACGGAAGAGCAGCAGGCATGCTCCCCGATGCGGCAGCGGCAATTATCGTCTGCGGAGACCTTGAGAGGGCATTTTCAAGAGCCCCCGACTACTGGATTGAGGACGCCTCAATCGCCACTCAGAACATCATCCTTGCCGCAAGCGCAATGGGCTTGGGAGCAGTCTGGCTGGGGACTTATCCGCAGGAGGACAAGGTCGCAAACGTCCGTGAGCTCATGAAGCTTCCGGATGAAATCGTTCCCCTTTCAATAATAGCTCTTGGCTATCCCGCAGAGGAAAAGCCGGACGACAAGATTACTTACGAAGAAAGCAGGGTGCATTTTAACAAATGGTGAAGCGAATTATTGCAGTACTTCTCAGCATTATGATGCTGAGCTTGTGTCTGACCGGTTGCGGTAGCAGTGCGGAAGACGAAATCGAAATTGACGAGGATGTGCTCAGCGTGAACAGCTTTATTCCAACAGAAAAATATGTGAAGAAGCTTGGCAGAACTGAGGAGACCGAAAGTGGTCTCTGGCTCGCCTATTCCGGTTCGGGAGCTGAGTTCACCTTTAACGGTACTTCTGCCACTATCACGCTCTTAGGCGACGACACTATTAACAGTGAGGACTGGAACAGCGTTCCGAGAATCGCTATTTACGTCAACGATGAACTCGTTGTCGACGAAATGCTCATGGAGGAGTCGACCACATTCACCGTTTTTGAAAGCGAAGAAGCCGAGGACTGCACAATAAGAATAGTCAAGCTCTCCGAAACGGGGAACTCGACCTGCGTTATCGGCTCTATTGAGGTTGAGGCTTACGGCGCAATAAAGCCGACAGCCGACAAGGAGCACACTATTGAATTTATCGGCGACTCCATAACCTGCGGCTACGGCGTCGATGCTGAGGATCAGAATTCCTCATTCTCTACACGTACAGAAAACGCCACCAAGTCGTATGCCTACCTGACTGCTCAGCTTCTTGACGCCGACTACAGCCTCGTTTCCAAGAGCGGACACGGAATCATCTCAGGCTACACCTCAGACGGAACTATTCAGTCGTGGGGAGTCATGTCCGACTACTACGAGTGCTTCGGCTCAGGCTCGGGAACTGTTGACGGAGTCACTCCCGACTCGGTTGAATGGGACTTTGACAGTAATCCTGTCGACCTCGTTGTAATTAACCTCGGAACGAACGACTATAGCTACACCGGCTCTGATTCTGAAAAGCAGGAAGAATACAAGACCGCATATATCGAATTCATCAAACAGGTAAGGGAGAATAACCCCGACGCCTACATCATCTGTGCCCTCGGAATCATGGGCAACGAGCTCTATCCGATGGTTGAGGAGGCTGTCAGCGAATATGTCACCGAAACCGGAGACGAAAAAGTGACAAGCTTTGAATTCGACGTCCAGAGCTCATCCGACGGCTACGGTGCAGACTGGCATCCAAGTGCCACCTCTCAGCAGAAAGCGGCGGAGAGCCTCAGCGAGTTTATCAGAGAGTGGTTGGGGTGGTAGGTCAGGTGCCATCTCTCAGAATATCAAGATAAGCTTTATAGGAGAATGTGCGATTTCTTTTAGCCTCAGATGTAATTTCCAGAATTCCCATTTTGATAAAGCGATTTACGAGTCCGGAAACTGCACCATATGAAAGACCAAGGCTTTCAGCGGTCTTTGTAATCTCTATAATTGGGTTGGCTTCAATATAGTCAAACAGAAGCATAGCATTTTTCGACGCTCTGCCCATACCGGAAACAGCTTCAGTATTGGCATTGTGAAGTGTTGTCAGCTTTTCAATCGTTGCAACTGCATCATCGGCGGATTCAATAACCGCCAGCAAAAAGAACTTAATCCATTGCTCATAATTCCCATTCGTTCGGACTTCGGCAAGCCGATCGTAGTATTCGACACGATTCTTCTTCAAAAAGTAGGAGATATACAATGCGGGAATTGTGAGCAGTTTTTTCTCCATCAGAAACAGCGTTATAAGAAGTCTTCCGACTCGCCCGTTGCCATCTAAGAACGGATGAATTGTTTCAAACTGATAATGTATCAACGCCGTGCGGATAAGTATGTCTGTTTCATCCTCAGCATTTATATATTTTTCCAAATCAGACATCGCTTCGTTCATATCAAGGGGCATCGGCGGTATATAACGGGCATTCTTAAGAGTGCTTCCCTGCCCGCCTATCCAGTTCTGGGACGTGCGGAACTCACCCGGATTTCTTTCCTGACCTCTGACTCCCTCCATAAGAACGGCATGCGTCTCTTTTATAAGACGATTGCAAAGCGGCAAATCATGAAGCCTGCCTACTGCAAACTCTGTGGCTTTGATATAGTTGACGACGTCTTTGACATCTCTGTTGGTATTGGCATCTATCGTCGGGTCAAGGACATCCTCAAGTGTCGCCTGAGTTCCTTCAATCTGGGAGGACATCAAAGCCTCCTTGCGAACATACATCGATACAAACAGATTGATATTCGGAATGTGTTTGGAAACACTATCCAATACTGCAAGAGATTTATTAGCCTGCACGAGTATATTTACTGCATCCGCAGATAATTCTATCGGCGGATTTGGCGGCAGTGGTGCAGGAACGAACGACTTATACGCCATCTCTCCGGAAAGATTTGTTCTAAAATATCCTGAACGGTTGCCCATTATTGTTCCTCCTCAAAATGAAATAACAACTATAGTATACGCTTCTTATTTCATTTTGTCAAGATAAAATGAAATAAGAGTTGCAAATGACAGTGGTTATTCCAATTTAAGTTAGCCACCGCTAATACTTTTCCGGCATTTGGCGAAAAATTTTTCCGGCATTTGGCGAGATTTTATTCGGTTATTTGGCGGAAAATCGTTCGGCTATTTGGCGGAAAATTTATCCGGCGATTGGCGGAGCTTCAAAAAAATTTACCACTAATATCGCTACTCACTTCGCAAATAATATCCTTGCAAGCACGAATTAAGTTTTTTGTTTGTAAGAATTGCACCGAGGTCCGGGCAGGAGCTCTGGCTGATGGTGCAGATCAAAAAAGGAGATATAATATGAAGGGTATTACAAGCGATCAGGGCAGACAGACTCTTGAAAAGTTCAAGATTGAAGCTGCCAACGAGGTCGGAGTTAATCTTAAGAACGGTTACAACGGTGACCTCACTTCCCGTGAAGCAGGTTCCGTCGGCGGTCAGATGGTCAAAAAGATGATCGACGCCTACAAGACCGGTTCTGTAAAGTAAGCGATTGCTTATCTTAACGCTTTTTTAAACTGGAGTTTTTATAGACAACTCTCTTGAAATCAGGCTGCTGCGGAGTCAAATCTGCGGCAGCCTGATTTTTGGTCGAAAAATCTCTCAATATTGCGAAAAACGTCTTTATTTTTTGCGGGAAATGTGCTATCATATACATAAGCATATCAATAGCTTGTTCAGAGATGAAGCATGCGCTGGATCGGAAAGGACGGTACCACATGAAAAAAGGAAAAAGGATTGACTATCTGACATTCAAGAAGAAAGCCTCAAGGATAAGATATGGGAATCTTGCCCTGATCTTGGCGATTATTCTTATTATCATTGCTATTATCTGCGTTTCCTGCTCCTCTTCTTCGAAGAAAAAGAGCGACGAAGAGAACAGCGATACGGAGGGAAATTCCGGAGGAAGTACAACCGACATAATTGAGGAGGAGGCTGACCCGGAGGCGAGCACTTCGTCTGACCCAACTCAGCAGAGCTCCTACCTGTTTACTTCTGTGACCGTTTCTTCTGATGAGCTGGGAACGGGAACATTGATCCTTGTCAACAACAATATCGCTCTTCTCAACGAAGTCAACGAGGAAGATTTAGTCACTGTTTACGGCTACAAGAACAGCGCATACAAGGTCAGCGACAACAGCGTTAGCGTTCTTCCCGAAACGGTGGAGGCTCTTAACGAAATGTTCCTTGACTTCTACAATGCCACCGGCAACAACTATGTCATGGTCAGAAGCGGCTATCGCTCGTTTGACTATCAGCAGGAGCTTTACGAAGAAGAGCTTGCCTCAACCGGCGAGGATTCCTCAACTCTCGTTGCAAAGGCTGGCTACAGTGAGCACCACACCGGTCTGGCGGTCGACTTCACCACCTACAACGGAAGCTCCTACAGCGACTTCGACGGCGAGGGCGACTATGAGTGGATTATGGAGAACTGCTACAAGTATGGCATCATCAACCGTTACCCGGAGGGCAAGGAATCTATAACTCTTATCGACAACGAGCCTTGGCATTTCAGATATGTAGGAATTCCGCATGCGCAGGTTATGTATGAAAATGACATGTGCCTTGAGGAATATATCTCATATATCAAGAACTACACCATCGACACCGGCTTCCTTCTTGTGAATGCCGACGACGGTGCGCAGTATATCATCTACTATGTGCCAATGTCCGATTCTGACACCACTACCATCTATGTCCCGCTTATGGACGACGGCGAAACCGCTTATCCTTACGAGATTTCCGGAAACAATGTTGACGGATTTATAGTAACGGTTACCCTCAGCGAGGGAACGGGGGTTGCTTCTTCAAGCGACACTACTGAGGACGACACCACTTCTGAATACGAAGCAGGAGAAGCTGAGAGCGCAGAAAACAGCGAGCTTGAAAGCGAATAACTGCTGAAAAGCAATATTCAATACAAAACACATCAATCGGAGGTAATTTATAATGGCGGAATGCAGTCACGATTGCTCGTCCTGCTCGCAGAACTGTTCGGAAAGAACAGCACCGCAGGACATGCACGTTTCGGCTAACGAATTTTCAAACATCAAAAAAGTAATCGGAGTTGTAAGCGGCAAGGGCGGCGTCGGAAAATCGCTCGTTACTTCGCTTTTAGCATCCGAATCGGAAAAACTTGGAAACAAAACGGCTATACTCGATGCCGACATCACCGGTCCGTCTATTCCGAGGGCTTTCGGAGTTACCAGTCAGCTCACTACCGATGGCAAATACATCAACCCCTCAGTTTCGAAAACCGGAATAAAGATTGTCTCGACCAATCTGCTTCTGGATGATGAGACTCAGCCGGTTGTATGGCGTGGTCCTATCATCGCAGGAGCTGTCAAGCAGTTCTGGAACGAGGTCAACTGGGGCGAGGTAGACTACATGTTTGTAGACATGCCTCCGGGAACGGGAGATGTTCCCCTGACCGTCTTCCAGTCAATACGGCTTGACGGAATCGTAATCGTCACTTCCCCGCAGGAGCTGGTCGGGATGATAGTCTCAAAGGCTGTCAACATGGCTGAGATGATGGGAGTCCCGATTCTCGGAATTGTCGAGAATATGAGCTATGTGAAGTGCCCCTGCTGTGGCGAGGAGATAAAGGTCTTCGGCGAGAGCCACACGGCTAAAATAGCTGAGGAGAACCACATAGGGCTTCTTGCAAGGCTTCCGTTTGACCCGGAAATCTCCGCTCTTTGCGACAAGGGCGAGATTGAAAGCTACGACTGCGAGCCGATTAAGCCTGCTGCCGACATGATTTTCAGGGCAATTGAGGACTGAATACAGCATAATCAAAGCACCGCCTGAGATTTCAAGCGGTGCTTTTCTATAAGGAGTCTTAAGAGAAGAAAATGCGATTATTCATTGGGCTCGACTACAACGCCATCGTCCTTTTTCTTCCCGGGGAAGAATGTGGTCACTAAGTCGAGAACAGCCTGAACGATGAGGGAAATGCCGATTACCATCCAGACGGCACTTGAAGCAGAAACACTGATGATGATAATTGCGCAGACGAGTGTTACAGCGGCATTGACAAGTGCAGGCTTCCAGATAATTTTTGTTTCATAGAAAATCCTCCCGTAATTTGAGATTTGTCCAAAGAAAAGCCGTTGACTTTTCTTTCTGAGACAAGTATAATATACATGTGTTGATTTTGCAACGGACAAATTGGTATTGTTTGTCCCAAAAATCAGCAAGGCAGAATATATTGTTTTTGATATAGACAATTTAAAGAAAGCGAGGATATAATGACCTACAAATCATCAAAAGGCAACCGTCGGGTAATGGTTACCAAGAAACTAATCAGCGATGCTCTTTTACAGCTTCTTGAAGTGAAAAGCATAGAAAAGATAACCATCACTGAACTTTGCGAGACGGCACATGTAAACCGTTCAACATTCTATCACCACTACAACAGTCAGTACGAGGTTCTCACCGAGATTGAGGACGAAAAGGTTGAGGACATAAAGGCGTTGCTCAACAAGATGGATAAGACGAGAAGCTTTACCATCCGTGAACAGGTCGAGGCAATATGTGTATACCTCAAGGAAAACAAATCGGCATTTTTACTATTCATGAACAGCAAGTATATCCTCAAGGATTTCTCCGAAAAGCTGTTCAATATAACGATGGACAAGAGCTTTGCAGAGGAGCATGCGCCCAAGGAGCTCTCTGACGAGCAGAAAAAGCTTTGGGAGAACTTCTATCAAGGCGGCTTGTACTATCTGACATACTCGTGGCTTTCCGGCAACTTGGCGGCAACCCCATCCGAGGTCGCCGACCTGATTTGCAGCTTAGCCCCAGTAAGGTAATAAAAATACCCGACCCGGGAAACTCCTGAGTCGGGATTTTTTATGAATATCAGCTATTCGAGGCTTCTATAAGATCCTGCATTGAATACATTCCTGCAGGCTTTCCCGCAAGGAAAACTGCGGCGTTTACCGCTCCGACGGCGAAGACCTCTTTTGATGCGGCTGAATGGGAAAGGGTTATTACTTCGTCACGTCCGGCGAAGATAATCTCGTGCTCGCCTACTATCGTTCCGCCTCGAACAGAGTGGATGCCAATTTCTGTCTTGTCACGCTTTTTACGCTGGCTGTGGCGGTCGTATATGTAGTGATACTCCTCTTCCCTCGCCTCGTTTATCGAGTCGGCAAGCATCAGCGCAGTGCCGCTTGGGGCATCTATCTTCTGGTTGTGGTGCTTCTCAACAATCTCTATATCATATCCGTCGCCAAGGATGGTGGCGGCTTTTTTTGCGAGTGCACTGAGAAGATTGATTCCTATAGACATATTTGCAGTGAAGAAAATCGGGACTATTGAGGATGCGGATTTAATATCCGAGATGTCCTGCTCGCTGTAACCGGTGGTTGCCAAGACAAGTGCTGTGCCATTAGTTTTTGCGTAGTCAAGAAGCCCCGGCAGTGCCGACGGGTGGGAAAAGTCGATTATGACGTCCGGCTTGCAGGTGAGGTCTTTCAGGTCAGTGACCGTTTCAAAGGACATATTCCCCGGGATTACCTTGTCAACTCCTGCGACCGTTTCTATATCATCTCTTTTTGAAATAACGTCTGCGACAACCCTGCCCATTTTTCCGAAGCAACCGCTTATTACTGCGCTGACCATTTGATCAATCCTCTCTTTTCTATATAAGTCCGTGCTCAAGAAGTATCTCTCTTAGCTTTTCTTTATTCTCTGAACCCATTTCACAAAGCGGCAATCTGCATCCTCCGACAGACATTCCCATCATATTCATAGCCGCCTTTACCGGGATCGGATTTACCTCGCTGAAGAGGGCGTTGGTGAGGTCTAAATACCTGAAAGCAAGCTCGCTCGCCTTGTCGAAATCCTTATCCAAGCAGAGCCTGCAGATTTCGTGGGTGGTCTTTGGCAGGATGTTTGAAAGAACAGAAATTACTCCCTTGCCGCCTATCGCCATCATTGGAACGGTTATATCGTCGTTGCCGCTATAAAGGGGCATATCGTCGCCGCACTGGGCACGAATCTCCATAGCAAGAGCCATATTGCCGCTTGCTTCCTTTGTGCCGACTATCTGGGGGTGCTTCGAGAGCTCCTTATAGGTCTTGGCACTGATATTGAAGCCGGTTCTTGACGGGACATTGTAGACAATTGCAGGGAGGCTGACTTTAGAGAGAATCCTCTCATAGTGCCTGATAAGACCGTTCTGGGTGCACTTGTTGTAGTAGGGAGTGACCAGAAGAAGCCCGTCAGCACCCGCCTCCTCGGCGGCTGTAGAAGTGCCGATGCAGTATTCTGTGTCGTTAGAGCCGGTCGAGCATATCACGGGGACTCTGCCACCTGCCGTCTCGACGGCGCACTTCATAAGAGCCCTGTGCTCCTCGCCCGAAAGAACGGCATTCTCGCCGGTAGTCCCGACAGCGACTATGGCGTCAATTCCCTCGGAAATCTGGAACTCGATAAGCTCACGATACTTCTCAAGATCTATCTCGCCATTCGGCTTGAATGGGGTTATAATGGCGGTGGCTGCGCCGGTGAATAATAACTTCTTCACATTATCTCTCCTTTCGGAACCTCTCAGTCAGCCTTTGGCTGACAGCTCCCCTTAATAAGGGGAACCTTGTTGTGCTGACCCATAATTACGCATTACGAATTAAGAATTACGCATTAATCAAAATATCCCTTTGCTGCCAAGAGCTCTGCCATCAGAACTCCGCCGCCGGCGGCACCACGGAGGGTGTTATGCGAGATGCAGACGAATTTGTAGTCATACTGGGTGTCTTCACGGAGTCTGCCCATCGAGATTGCCATGCCGCCCTCACGGTCTCTGTCAAGCTTGACCTGCGGGCGGTCGGGCTCTTCGAAATAGTTAAGGAACTGCTTCGGAGCGGACGGAAGCTGAAGCTCCTGCGGAACGCCGGAGAAGCTCTTCCAAGCCTCCAAAATCTCTTCCTTTGAGGGCTTACTGCGAAATCTTACGAACACTGCGGCGGTGTGACCGTCGGAAACGGGAACTCTAAGGCATTGGGTTGTGATGGAGGGCTCAGTCGTGCAGACTATTTCGTCGCCCTCGATATGTCCCCAGACCTTGAGGGGCTCCTGCTCGCTCTTTTCCTCCTCGCCGCCGATATAGGGGATGAGGTTGTCGACCATTTCTGTCCATGTGTCAAAGGTCTTGCCTGCTCCGGAGATCGCCTGATAGGTGCACGCCAAAACCTCGGTGATGCCGTATTTTCTAAGCGGTGTCAGTGCGGGAACATAGCTCTGGATTGAGCAGTTGGACTTGACGGCGATGAAGCCACGCTTTGTGCCAAGACGCTTTCTTTGGGCATCGATTATCTCGATATGCTCGGGGTTTACCTCAGGGATGACCATCGGGACATCGGGGGTGAAGCGGTTTGCGGAGTTGTTCGAAACAACAGGGCACTCGAGCTTGGCGTAAGCCTCCTCCAAAGCCTTGATCTCGTCCTTCTTCATATCAACAGCGCAGAAGACGAAGTCGACCATCGAGGCTATTTTCTCCTTATCTGCGGTAGCGTCCATGACGACTATATCCTTGGCACAATCGGGAATCGGGGTTTGCATCAGCCAGCGAGAGCCGACAGCCTCGCTATAGGGCTTTCCTGCCGATTTCGGCGATGCCGCCAAGACCTCAATATCAAACCACGGATGATCAGCAAGAAGCGTTATGAACCTCTGCCCTACCATTCCTGTGGCACCGATTACTCCTACTTTATACTTTTTCATATGTAAGCTCAAACTCCTTAATCTCCAAGGCAATTCAAATAGGTATTGAAAAAATCGCCCGGTTGATATATAATGTCAGGTGCGGGTATGTAATACCTCAATCTACACTCAGTATATTATACAACGGCTTTCCGAATCCGTCAACCTTAAAATATACCAAATTTTATTTGAAAGAAGCACTGAAATCATGACAGATGAACTTAGCTTAAAGACAAGCGACTTTAATTACGACCTGCCGGAGGAGCTCATCGCCCAGACTCCCGTTGAGCCGAGAAACTCTTCCCGGCTGATGGTTATTGACCGCAAGACCGGCGACATCACGCACGATCACTTCTACAATCTATGTAAGTATCTGAGAAAAGGTGACACCCTCATCGTCAACGATTCGAGGGTTCTTCCTGCAAGAATCTATGGCGAAAAGGCGGATAACGGCACTTTTATAGAATTTCTCCTCCTTGAGCAGAAAGAGAACATGGTGTGGGAGATTCTCTGCCGTCCCGGGAAGAAAGCTAAGATAGGCACAAAGTTTATTTTTGGCGGAGGAAAGCTCACAGCGGAGATTATCGACGTTTTCGAGGACGGTAACCGGCTTGCCAAGTTTTCCTGCGATGGCAGCATCTACACGGTTCTTGACGAAATAGGGCAGATGCCGCTCCCACCTTACATAAAAGAAAAACTCGAGAACAACGAGAGATACCAGACGGTCTACTCGAACGAGGTGGGCTCAGCCGCCGCTCCGACTGCCGGGCTTCACTTCACCACTGAACAGCTTGAGGAGATAAAGGCGGCTGGCATCAATATCGGGAAAGTCACGCTTCATGTGGGACTCGGGACTTTCCGACCGGTCAAGGAGGAAAACATCACTGAGCACAAGATGCACTCTGAGCACTACGACCTCCCGCCGGAAACAGCTAAGCTTATTAACGATACCAAAGCAAGCGGCGGCAGGGTCATAGCCGTCGGGACGACCTCCTGCCGGACTCTTGAGAGCGTCGCGACCAAGTTTGGCGGCGAAATAAGACCTGACGACGACAACACCGACATCTTCATCTACCCCGGCTACCAGTTCAAAGCGATAGACGGTCTTATCACCAACTTCCATCTCCCAGAAAGCACCCTCATCATGCTCGTCTCAGCATTCTTAGGCAAGGACAAGACCATGGCGGCGTATAAGTGCGCCGTGGAGGAGAGGTATAGGTTCTTCAGCTTTGGGGATGCGATGATAATTATTAATGCGTAATGCTTAATTCGTAATGCGTAATCAAAATAAAACGTCCCACGTAACTTGCGTGAGACGTTATTTTGTTTACTCCAACCCCGCCATGAGACCATTATAGTAATCGAGGCAGTCGTCGAAGATTTCTAAGTTTTCCCGGTCGAAGAGACCATAGGCTTCGTTGCCAGCATCGATGTAGTTGTTGTCCCAGACGACGCAGACCATGCCAGATTCTTTCGCTTTCGAGACGAAGTATTCAGCCCATGCTTCACGGGCAGACTGGTTGTCCTTGTTGGTGCAGCCCATCTCGCCGATTATTACGTAGGTGCCGTTGGCGACGAACTTCTCATAGAGAGCGTCGATGTAGTAATCAATATCGCTCTCACAGGATTCGTCGAATTCGGTGTAGGCGTAGCTGTCGCTCATGGCGAGATTGTAGGGCGTGTACATGTGAACGGTGAGGAGAAGCTTGTCGCTCGGGTCATCGGGAAGTGTGAAGTCGTCCGAAAGTGCAGCATCGGGAGAAGCCGCATAGGTGGAAACCATCAGGTATCTTGACTCGTTGTAGCCTCCTGCCGCTCGAACAGTGTCAACAAACGCCTGATTGCAGTCCATGATGGTTGTCAGGGCATCCTGACAGTCAGTAACCCATTCGGAATAGTACCACTCGTAGTCAGTTCCCGAAAGTCTTGGCTCGTTCATCGGCTCAAAGATGAGGTGCTGATCGTAGTCCTTGAAGTATTCGGCAATCTGAGTCCAGATTTTTGTTATATAGTTGACCGCTTCGTCGTGGTTATCAGCAGAGGGATAATAAACGTCGTTGTCGTGATGGGAATTGAGGATGACATACATATCATTATCAAGCGCCCAGTCGACTACCTCCTGAACCCTTTCGAGCCAGTCTTCGTCGATATTATAATCCTCGTCGCAGTGATAGCTCCATGAAACGGGGATTCGGATGGTTTTGAAGCCAAGCTCGGCGATGGTGTCGATCATCTCTTCGGTCGTGTATGGATTGCCCCATGAGGTTTCGGAGTCGCCTGTAGAGTCAAAAGTGTTTCCCAGATTCCAGCCAAGCCCCATGTCGGTTATGAGATCACTTGCTGAAATCGAAAGCGTTTCAGCGTTGTCGCCTGAGTGGGCATGCTCTGTAGAACCGCAGGCGGTGAACACTGCGAGGCAGATAACAAGTACAGTCAGAATTGCCAGAAGTCTTTTGAATGAAAATCGTTTCATTTTGGTGTCTCCTTCGTAGAAATTATTCGTTTGTGTCTATCACACTGCGGTAAGCCCACAGATACTGTGCTCCTGAAACTGCCGTTAAAATTGCAGCTATCCAGACAAGGATGTTGTCAATAATACTGACAGCTGTGCCGTCGAGCCCCACGCCGACTGCCATAAGCCCATGCAGGAAGAGCGTCACAACTATTGCGACCATTGTGAATGCGGTCTTGACCTTTCCGAGCCAGCCTGCCGCCACCACCGTTCCGTCGCCCGATCTGACCACAAGCCGGAGAGCCGAAACCATGAATTCTCTGAAGAGAATCAGCATTACGGGAACTGAGCTGACCCAGTCCTTGTCGACAAAGACGAGTAAAGCCGCCATGACGAGGGCTTTATCAGCGAGCGGATCTAAAAACTTCCCGAAATTTGTGATGAGATTTCGTGAACGTGCAATTTTGCCGTCAAGCATGTCGGTTATAGATGCGACCGCAAAAATTATGAGTGCAACAAACAGGTTCACGCCCGAAAACTCCCACAGTGCGAAAAGAACGAAGAATGGGATCAGGATCACTCTCATAAGAGTCAGTTTATTAGGTAGGTTCATATTACGCTCCTATTTAATTACGCATTAATTCAGTACCACTTCGCCAATAGGGTCATAGTCCATTGTATCGGTGATCTTGACATACTGATAATCGCCGACCTTAAGGGGAATTGAAGAAGTAAAGAATATCTTTCCGTCAATTTCGGGGACTTCGCCAGCACTTCTTCCAAACCAGCATTCGGCATATCTATCGTAGCCCTCGACTACCACTTCATAAACACGCCCGAGCATTTCTGCGGTCAGACTGTCGCTTACAAGCATCTGCTCTTGGGTGATTATTTCGGCACGGCGGTTCTTTTCGTCCTCGTCAAGCTGACCGTCGAGCTTGGCGGCGGCTGTTCCCTCCTCCTGAGAGTAGGCAAAGCAGCCGAGGCGGTCGAATCTCATCTCCTTGACGAATTCGCAGAGCTTACCGAATTCCTCCTCCGTTTCGCCCGGGAAGCCGGTGAGAAGAGTTGTCCTTATGATTACATTCGGAATTCTTTCACGGAGCTTTTTAACAAGCTCCCTTATTTCAGCCTCAGATGAACGGCGGTTCATCCTCTTCAAGACTCTGTCACAGCAGTGCTGGATCGGGATGTCGAAGTATTTGACGCACTTCGGCTCGGTTGCAACGACGTCGATGAGCTCGTCGGTGATTCTTTCCGGATAGCAATAAAGGGTTCTTATCCACTTTAAGCCATCTATCTTACAAAGCTCTTTTAAGAGCTCGGCAAGCTTCTGAGTGCCATAGAGGTCCTCGCCGTAGCGGGAAGTGTCCTGCGCTATCAGAATTATCTCACGATAGCCGACCTTGGCAAGCCATTTTGCTTCGTCGATGATGCTTTCCATCGGTCTCGAGCGGAATTTGCCCCGAATCTGAGGAATAGCGCAGAATGTGCAGTGGTTGCTGCAGCCCTCGGCGATCTTTATGTAGGCATAGGTTTCGGTTGAGACGATTCTTCTGCCGCCGATTATCAGCGAATACTTGTCGCCATACATTTCGATGCCATTTTCACCGAAGAGAACCTTGCGGATTGTCTCCCCAAGAAGCTCATTTGCGCCGATGCCAAGAACTGCATCGACCTCGGGAATCTCTTTCAGGATTTCCTCACGGTATCTTTCTGCAAGACAGCCGGTGACGATTATTGCCTTGATTCTCTTCTCATCTTTCAGGGCGACGAATTCGAGGATTGTCTCAATCGCCTCCTGCTTCGCCGACTCGATGAAGCCGCAGGTGTTTATTACTGCGACATCCGCAAGTGCGGCGTCCGGCTGGAGCTCAAACCCCTCTTCCCTTAAGTTATAAGCCATGTGCTCGGCATCGAGCATGTTCTTGGCACAGCCTAAAGACACTATTCCGACAGTGACTGCCATTTACTCTTCTCCCTCTTCCATTTCGTCTTCATATTCTGCTAAGGCTCGGTTCACCTCCGAAAAAGAGTAGCCTTGGCGGACAAGTGCCGCCTTGACCTTCTCAGTCCCTTTTTCGTCAGTGAGATACCTTGCGTATTTCTTTTCTATCAGCTCCGCTATCCGCTCCTGAACTGTGTCCTCATACGGATAGAGTGCTTCTGTTATAAGATCATTTGAGATGCCACGCTTGCGCATTTCCTCCCGGGCACGCCGAAGTCCGAAGCGTTTTGTGACGCAGTAGTGCTCGGCAAGTCTCTCCGAATATCTGCGGTCATTGATACAGCCGATTTCGGAAAGGCGGTTGCAGACCTCAAGGCAGATGTCCTCGCTATAATTTCTCTCAAGCTTCTTATAGAGCTCGATGTAGGAGTAGTCCCGCTCATCCAGAAGATAGAGTGCTCGCTCTTTTGCCCGTCTGAAATCGTTCGAGTGGATAATCTCCTCAATCGCAGACTCGGGAAGCGTCATGTCTTTCTGGAGGTGATACTCGTTCAGGACATCGACGTTGATGAAGAGCGGATCGCTTTCGTCGAGGTCAACACGCATGGTATTGCCTTTGTATTTTTCGATTGATGTTATTGTGGGCATTTTCGCTCCCTTCGGTCGCGCCCTCTCAGTCGCACTTCGTGCGCCAGCTCTCCCAGAGGGAGAGCCAAGTAGTAACCCTCCCGCAAATCTCGGCTCCCCCTTTGGGGGAGCTGTCAGCCGTAAGGCTGACTGAGAGGGCGACGCAAAGCGTCGTTATTCTGCCGGGGTGAATTCCTCAAAATCTTCGTCGTCCGGCTCTACAATTACGGACGGAGTTGATTTCGGAGGTTCGACCGCCTGTGCGGTGTCGGCGGCTTCACGGAGGGCGGCTTCTTTCTTGTTCTTGTTTGAGAGCATCGAAACCTTATTCCGCTCTTCCTTGATTCTGTCCTCGACCTCCTGCATGACGTCGGGGTGACTGAGAAGATATTCTTTCGTCTTCTCTCTTCCCTGCCCTATCTTTTCGCCATTATAGCTGAACCATGCGCCAGATTTATGGATTATATCGAGCTCAACTGCGACGTCGACAACCTCGCCGATTCGGGAAATGCCTTTTCCGAAAATCATATCAAACTCTGCTTCCTTAAAGGGAGGCGCAACTTTATTCTTTACAACTTTACATCTGGTTCTGTTTCCTATTACCTCAGAGCCGTTCTTGATGGCTTCGCCCTTGCGGACGTCGATTCTCACGGAGGCATAGAACTTGAGGGCTCGACCGCCCGGGGTGGTCTCCGGGTTGCCATAGATTACGCCTATCTTCTCACGGATCTGGTTGATGAAGATTGCGACGCAGTTGGATTTTGAAATAACGGAGGTGAGCTTTCTCATCGCCTGAGACATGAGCCGGGCAAGCTGTCCAACATGGGTGTCGCCCATTTCGCCGTCAATCTCAGCCTTTGTGACCATAGCCGCCACAGAGTCGAGAACTATAACGTCAATAGCTCCCGAACGGACGAGAGCTTCGGCAATTTCAAGAGCCTGCTCGCCGCTGTCCGGCTGAGATACCAGCATCGAATCTATGTCTACGCCGAGGGCCGCCGCATAGGTCGGGTCTAAAGCATGCTCGACATCGATAAACGCCACTTCGCCGCCAAGCTTCTGAGCCTCGGCAATAATGGAGAGTGCAACAGTTGTCTTTCCGGAGCTTTCCGGACCGAAAATCTCGACAATTCTTCCTCTCGGGACGCCGCCGATTCCCAAAGCCAAGTCAAGGGTCATCGAACCAGTCGGTATAGACTCGACGTTGAGAGTGGAGTTCTGCCCGAGGCGCATAACAGCACCTGCACCATAGGTCTTCTCTATCTGCGCTATTGCGGTTTCAAGAGCTTTCTTTTTCTCCTCCTGATTCTGCGGCTCAGCAGGCACAGCCTTTTTCTCAGCAGTCTTCTTCATTGCCATATCGTTTTCCTCGTTTCTAATTTGTATTTGGTACTTTTGTACCGTTTTCTATATTATACACTACCAGAGTTGTTTTGTAAAGCTTTTATAGTACTAAAAAGGGGACTTCGGGGGATTTTTTACAAATCAATCCTCATCTGCTCTCAAATCCGCCAATTCAATATACTCTTTCAGCTTCTTCTGCAACAGACTTTTATCTATGAGTTTTAAATTGTACTCCGACACCATTGTTGGAGACAGACTACGGCTGAGAGTAAACTCCACAACCTCATCATCTTTACTGGCACAAAGAATAATTCCAACACTTGGGTTTTCGTTGTCTTTCTTGACATCACGGTCAAGAGCCTCAAGATAGAGATTCATTTTTCCAACATATTCCGGCTTGAATTCCCCTATCTTCAATTCAAACGCTGCAAGGCAAGAAAGCCCCCGATGATAGAACAGTAAATCAATATAGTAATCATGATTACCAACCTGCACCCGATATTCTTCTCCGATAAACGTAAAATCCCTGCCAATTTCAAGAATGAAGTCTTTCAGATTTCTGATAATCGACTTTTGCAAATCATGTTCAGAAACCACATCCGGAACATCAAGGAAATCAAGTACATAGCTATCGAGAAAAATGTTTCCCGTCGCATTTTTTGATTCCTCGATGGCTGGTGTCAATGGTCTTTTTGACAGCATGTATCTCTCATAGTAACCACTGTCAATCTGTCTTTCCAACTCTCTTTTAGAGAGACGATCCTTGATGCACATATTCATATAGAAAATTCGCTCATCCATGGACTTGCAGGCTGACATGATTTTCAAATTATTCGACCAGCTTAATTGTGTCAACAGTGTTGACACTCTTTTTTCATCCTTGTAGAGCTCGTAAAATTGCTTCATTCTATAGAGTCCACGACGGTTGAAGCCTTTTAATGTAGGATAGCTTTCAGCAAAAAAATCTGCCAATTTCGGCACAATAGAGCCTCCATTATTCGATTCTGAACTGATAAACTTGCCTATTTCATAGTACATCGAAATGAGTTCTGCATTTACTTTGCGATAGGCATTTTCTCTGGAAGACTCAATAATCTCCACAACTTTCTGAAATTGACTATCATACTGTGCCAACTCGTCCATCTTGTCAACCCTCCTACCTGTTTAATATAATACTTTGCCAGTTAAAGTGTGTCACCAGTGGTGACACAATTCACATGTTGAAGCTTTGCTGTGACCACCCTATCTTTCCCACACAAATCTTTTATAATTCGCACGTCGCTGTAGCCCAAAGCTTCCAAAATCTCTTTCACCGCTTCTCCCTGCGTAGCTCCGATTTCGAAAGCTATATAGCCACCGGCTTTGATAGCTGGTTTCCAAATAACCGGAATCGCTCTGTAGAAATCAAGACCATCTTTGCCGCCGAAAAGGGCTGTTTCCGGTTCGTGGCTGACTTCGGGTTGGAGATTTGCCATGTCTGAGCTGGTTAAGTATGGCGGGTTGCAGGTTATCAGATCAAAAGAGGTGAACTGCTTCGCTGACTCTTCGCTCAGGACGTCAAGCTTATGCGGGATGACGTGGCTGCCGTGTTCTGAAATATTCTTTTCGAGATACCTGTAAGCTTCGTCGTAGAATTCGACGGCATGTACCTCTGAATCTGGCAAGAGCTCACTAAGAGTTATCGCTATACAGCCTGTGCCGGCGCAGAGATCCAATATCCTCGGGTTTTTGATGCCTTTGACAAGCGCAAATGCCGATTCTACAAGGGTTTCGGTGTCCTGACGGGGAATGAGGACTCCCTCGCCAACCGAAAACTCGCCACGGTAGAAGTCCCACCTGCCGACGATGTATTGTAATGGCTCGCCAGAAAGACGCCTTTCAAGCATTTCGTGGAGCTTTCCTGCTTCGGCTTCTGTTTCGGGGCGGTCGAGCTGACCGGTCAAGAGCTTAAGCCTGAAATCTCTGCCGAAAATCTCCTCAAAAAGTACATCTGCTTCAAAAGACGAGTCTTCAATTCCTCCCGATTTGAGGGCGGACAAAGCCTGCTCGTAAAGAGAGCTTACCATCTGTCCCTTTCCCTGTCCTCAGGAATGCAGGGCTTGAATGCGGCGATTGCCACTTCAATCTGGCTGTCGTCAGGCTCTTTTGTCGTAAGTCTCTGAATCCAGAGTCCGGGTGCGGAAATAATCTTCGTGAAGATGTTGTCATAACGACCCGCAAGCCTGATGAGCTCATAGGCGATGGCTACAATAATCGGGAGAAGAAGTATCTTTATTCCGACTCTCAGTATAAGCTTACCCCACGGAACTTGGAAGATTGAAAATACGAATATCGAGATGAAAAGCACTAAGAATGTGAACGAAGTTCCGCATCTCGGGTGGAATCTCTTCTGCATCCTTACGTTCTCAACGGTCAGGTCGAGCCCGTGCTCATAGCAGAAGATGGTCTTGTGCTCGGCTCCATGGTACTGATAGGTGCGCTTCATGTCCGAAAGAAGGCTTGTTGCCCAGAGATAAGCCACGAATATTGCTATCTTGATTATGCCCTCGATGAGATTCTTTACAAATGCCAGCCCGTCGAGTCCGGGGATGAGAAGCGAAAGCCCCTTTGTGATGAGTGCGGGAAGATACATGAAGAGTAAGAGTGCCAAGAGTACTCCCAAGACGGTTGCAACAACCATGACTGCATTCATCAGCTTGTCGCCGAACTTGTCTGTGAGCCACTTTTCGAACTTTGAGGGCTCTTCCTCCTCAAGCCCCTCCATCGACTTGTCAGCCGATTTTGAGAGGCACTTGTAGCCGTCGACAAAGCTTACGACCATGTTGACACAGCCACGGATAAACGGCACCTTGCGATACCATTTAGCCGGCTTGAGCTCCCACTGTTCAACCTCGATTTCGCCGTTAGGGAGTCTTACTGCCATAGCCTCAGTATCGACGCCACGCATCATTACTCCCTCTATAAGTGCCTGACCGCCGATTTTCGACTTGAATTCAGGCTCGTTTTTTGTCTGTGTTTTTTTGCTCATTGTAACCTCCAATTCAGTGGTTTATCCACCAAAATCCGTCGCCGCAGGCGACACAATCATTGTACATTGTACATTGTACAATTGTACATTTTAAAATTGTTCCGTAATCGGCAGGGTTATGCGAACTGTCGTGCCCTTGCCGAGTTCGCTGTTTATGGTTAAGTTCCCACCGTGCATCTCGACGATTTCGTTGGCGACTGCCAAGCCAATGCCTGAGCCACGGCGTGTGTGATTGGCTTTATAGAATTTCGTCTTTACTTTCGGCAAATCCTGAGGTGCGATTCCCACACCGGTGTCCGAAATCAGGACTACTATTTCTTTATTCTTTTCAAAAGCCTCTACTGAGACTGTTCCGCCGGAGTTCGTATACTTCACGGCGTTGTCGATTATATTTATGAAAACCTGTCTGAGCCTTGCCCGGTCGCCATAGACGAACGGAAGCATTTCCGGCTCAAAGTATTCAAGCTTGATTCCAAGTGATTTTGCCCGCTCACCGTAGATTAAGACCGCTTCGCCGAGCTCGGCGAGTATATCGCAGGTCTCACGGTTGAGGGTGAATCTGCCGTCCTCGATACGGGAGAAGTCGAGAAGCTCTTCGACCATTTCGGAAAGACGCTCCGTCTCGCCGGTGATTACCTTCATGGCTTTCTGGATTGTTTCCGGATCATCGGACATCTCAAGTGCCGTTTCGCTCCAGCCTTTTATAGCTGTCAGAGGTGTCCGGAGTTCATGCGATACCGAAGATATGAATTCGTTTTTTACTTTATCTGAGTTTTCGAGCTCGGTTGCCATGTAGTTTATCGACTCGGCGAGCTCACCTATTTCGTCGGAGGTCTTCGGGTCTATGCGCTCTCTGAAATCGCCCTCGGCGTATTTTTTCGAAATATCGCACATCTGCCGGACAGGGACTACTATTGAACGGACAAAGGACAGTCCAGCAAAGAGCATGAGAAGAATTATCGCAAGAAGTGATATGCTCAGAACGACGCCTATTCTGAAAATCTGGTTGTCTATAAGATCTATTGATGTTAAAAGCATCAGCGCACCGTATTCGCTCTGATTTGACGAGAGGATGACGGTGTAGCACATGACCTTTTCGCCGCTCGAAAGGGTCAGAGTTTCGCAATATTCGCCGTCGGAGGAATCAAGTGCCTTTTCATAGCCGCCGAGGTCCAGCCAATCTGACGGTTCAAAGCCGGAGCTCGTGAGGAGAACCTCTCCCGAAGTGCTTATAGCTATAAGCTCATACTTTTCTTTCTCATCAAATTCGGTAACGGTGGATTCTATTTCGCTTGCAAGACCGGAGGCTGTCTGATACCTCGACAACGGAGATATTACCGACTCAAGCTTTGTGGTCAGATTCTGCTCGGCAGCGTTGGCATAGTAATTACTGAAAATGACGAGCGCAAGCACATCAACAACGAGAAGCACAGCTAAAACTATGCCCATCGAGTTGACAAGCCATCTGCCGGTTATACTACCATGTATCCTTTTTTTCAGCATCAACGCTCAACTCTCATTCGCCGGAGCTCCATTTGTAGCCATAGCCCCAGATAGTGATTATGTATTTGGGGTTGCTGGGCTCGTCCTCTATCTTCATTCTTATTCTTCGGATATTTACGTCGACTATCTTTTCCTCGCCGTAGTAGTTCTCGCCCCATATCTGCTTTAAGATGGTCATACGGTCAAGGGCTGTATTCTGGTTTTTGAGGAAGAACTCCATTATCTGGTATTCGACCTGCGTCAGATCAACCGGCTTGCCGTTTTTGAGAAGGACACGGCTCTTTAAGTTTATTACAAACGGTCCGGAGGTTATCTCCTCGCCCTTGTCGGGTTTAGTCGAATCCATAAGACTCACTCTTCGGCAGATGGCATCGACACGGGCTACAAGCTCGGAAATCGAAAACGGCTTTGTGATATAATCGTCTGCGCCCATCATGAGAGAGGAAACCTTGTCCATCTCCTGACTCTTGGCGGAGAGCATGATTATTCCTATCTTCGCACTCTTTTCACGAAGAATTTTGCAGACAGCGAAGCCGTCCATTCCGGGCATCATAATATCAAGTAGTGCCGCATCGAAATCGCCGCCGGCTTCGTCGAAAGCCTTTACAGCGTCCTCTCCGCAATTGACATCGACGACGTCATAGCCGCTTCTTTTCAGGTTAAGTACAACAAATTCCCTTATCGAATCCTCGTCCTCGCAGACCAAAACACGCTTCATGCACAATTCTCCTTCATTCTTATTCTATAATATAGAGATTATCTGAAATCTCGTCAGATGTCAATAATAGCGGCTCGTCCTCCGAAGCAAGCTTTTTGTAAAGATACGCCATGCTGTCCGTTTCGGTGACGAGTGTATAGCCGTCGTCAAGATAGGTCTCCACACTCCGGGAGCTTACTGATATGATACTCAGAAGCTTCGTCATATCCTCAAGGCTGTCGGCGGTTCTGTCATACTCTACAAATGTTATCTCGCCGGTGTCGCTGTCTCGGATGACTGAAACAAAGTTTGTCCACCTGCTCGGGAGCTTGAAGACATAGGTGTCAGAAAGGCTGTAATAGGTGCTTGATTCCTCGGTGAAGCCCGATTCCTCTTCGCTGTAGCTAAGCCAGTTAACCATGTATTCAACACCGCTTCCGGAGGAATATCCGGAAAAGAGCCCGAGTGTCGGGATTTCCACGACTCCGTCGCCGTCATAATCCATCGAAAGGTAGCCTCCGGTTCTCTCGGTTATCCACAAAAGCTCACTGTCCTGAGAGGAAAGGCATGTGAGAGTGTCTCCCACAAGATAGACCACCTCTGTAAGAAGATAGCCATCCTCGTCGGTTACGTCTATAAACAGTGCGCCCGTTTCGCCATAGAGGATTCCGCAGACGTAGTTTGAAATCGACGAAACACTGGTTGTGAGCATCCTTTCGGCGGTTACATAGCTAAGTCCGTCACTCGACTTGATGACTCCCACAGAGACCGATGTGCCAGACTTTTTGAAGAGGACTATCTCGTCAGTTCCGCAAAGGTCAATATCTGCGCTTATCATCTCGGTATACCAACCGTCGTAGGTTGAGCGGAGAATACCGTTTTCATATCTGTAGATGCTGACGACAGACTCGTCGTGAACCGATGTGCCATAGCCGATGACTATGTCTGTGACTTCGCCATAGCTTGTTACTATAACTGTGTCTACCGAAGAGCCGCCGCCTGCGACCTCATACATCGCATGCCAGTCGCCGTCAGAATCCTTGTCGAAAACCGCAACACGGACATTCTCGCCCGTTGCGGAAGCCGTTGCGCTTGAAGCTGTATAGAAGACGAGCGCCTCGTCATTGCCATCGCCGTCGAGGTCGGTTATTACGAACGCTGAACGATAATCGCCCGACTGAGGATAGGCAAGCGTCACCGACTGACCGACATTGTCATAAAGAGCCTGCTTTAAAGCCGCCTGCTCGTCGGAAATGCTCGGAGCGGTCAGCAGCTCGTCCACCGAAAATGTGAACGCCTCACAGCCGGTAAGCATCAGGCAAGCCAAGATGCAAAGAATTATTCTTTTCATCACAACCGCCTCCATTAATCACAGTAAGCCCACCAAACCACATTCTATTATACTCCAATTGGAGGTTGGTTGCAAGGGGTAAATTAGGAATGGTTGTTTATTTTTGATCACGGACGATTTTTGGAAACATAAAAAAGAAAAACCCGACGTGATGCCTTTCTCGCTATGATGAAGCACAGGAGAATGACATCTGCCGGGTTGATAGATATTCTTTTTTACGAAGTGAAATTTACGCAAGTGGAATCAAGCCACCGAGAGCCCAAGCCACTTTCTGACAAGCTCGACGCTGACGTTGGCAGCTTTGGCAATCAAATCCTCAGCTACACCCGATTCGTGTAAACTAATTGCCATAGTCTTAGCTTTCTCAGCCTGACCTTGTTCAATGCCTTGCTCAATTCCTTTCTCCATTCCTTGCTCAATGCCTTGTTCAATCCCCTTGTTATAAAGATCTTCTGCCACTTTGCACATTTCGTCATTGCCTCCTTTTTCACATTTCAAATAATGAATTCGTTTTGATAAATCGCCCTGACTCATATCGTCCGGGTCTGCTTTCTTAAAATACTGCATGAGTTTTGCAACTTCACTGCCGTCATCAACAGTGGCATTCGCAAATACTACATAGTTACCATCATCATATGGGATTCCGGATTTTCCAAGTGTTTTCGTTACCGGATACACAGCTTCACCTACACCCAGTAAATCCGTCTCGCTGATGTAGATAATATACACATCCGGAAGCTCATCGTAATAAGCTCCCTTATCCAGAACACTCTTGTCTATCATCGAGCCATAATACCGGATTCTTCTTGCGTGGTCAATAGTGTCTCTGCGCTGGATTTCGATATTTATCAGCCGACCTGTGCTATCCTGAGCATATGCGTCCAGAATAGTGTCTTTTGAAGTGATGTTCAGAAACCGATATTGTCCTTTTACGCTTATGATTTCGATGTCGTCTCTGCCGAGAATTGTTCTGACAACATGCTGACATGCACCAATATCCTCAAGTGCAATCGATGCAAGTGTGTCGCTGAACAGATTCTGCTTTAAAATCTCTTCTGCACCCTTTCGTATTACTTCTGAATAGTTATGTCCGCCATCGCCCATTTCATTGCCTCTCTTCTCCTGTTGTATTTTTATTGTACCACAGAATACGCAATAAATCAAGTCCTTTTGCGAGATTTGAACATTCCGGTTGTAACATCATCAGCCTACTTCAAACTGATACTCACATCCCTGACATTAAGCTTAAGCCCCTTGGATGCTGCCAAGGAGGTGAGGGCTGTGGGGATTTCTTCTTTATACCTTTCAAGTGCCATCAGGACGAGCTTGTCCTTTACACTGTCGGGAATAAGACCAAGAAGGCTCTTGATTGTACTCTCGTCCGGCTCGTTGATGCTTCTTACCACCATTGCCCAAGCCGCTGTCTCACTCTCCGCTTTTTTCTTGATAATCGGGAAAGCAACCTTGATGATATTCGCATAATCCAGATCGTCAATTTTCGCCTTTATTTCGACCATATTTTTCACCTCAATATGTTTCAGGATAAAATCACTCATGCCTATTCAGGCAACCCCGCAGCTTCATAAGCTCAGACACAAATTCTTCCTCGGTGAGAATTGTCTTTCGGGGATCGTGACTGCCGATGCTGTGGGTAAGAGCTCAGTACGAAATCCTCTTGCCCTTTTCGTCCTCAATGATTGCCGGTCCGGAGAGGAGACCGTTGGTGGCGGTGCCTTTGAGGTTCAGGCGGCAGGTGAGCTTTCTGTTGGAATAAACTGTGAACGTGGCTTTGGTCTTCTTGAAAACGGCGGTCATGCCGACTTCTATAGAATGGGTGCCGGCTGTCAGAGCTACATCCATTGATTCACCGCTTTTCAGCACATATTCCTTTTGATTGCCGTCAATGTGAATTCTGAGTGCCATGGCACAGCCGACGAAGCTTGACGGACGGGAAATATGAACCCTGTACTTCTTTATTCCGTCCTCCTGAATTTCAGGCTTCGTTGTTGTATTAACCTCCGGGGTCCTGACCTCTGGAGTCTCAGCCGCAGAACTTTCAGCCTCGGGAGTCCTGACCTCTTGCTCAGTGGTTTCGGGCTTCTCGCTGACTGCTTCATCCTGCACCGGCTCAGTCTTGATAAGACTCTTGCCACATTCGGGGCAGAACTTCATGCCCTCTTCAACCTTTGCTCCGCATCCTCCGCAAAATGCCATAATAATTTCCTCCTTAGATATTGGTTTTCATGCCATCAGGGGTTGAGCTCTCCCAGATGGCTGTAACGATTTTCTGCAAGATCGCAGTAGAGCACCAAGCTCTCAACTGCCCCTTTCCGGGAGTTTTCGCACCATGCTTCCGGAAAGCTTTCAATCATGTTGCCGTTTTCGTCGATGACATCCTGATAGCAGAACGCACATAGCCGCTGTGCCCAGCAGTCAAGGCAGTTGCGCCCGACAAACTGCGTGAACTCCTGACAAAGGCTTTGAAGCTTCGGCTCATCAAATCCAGAGTCAATGCCGCCGATACAGAGCTGGTCGCTTACACGCTCGCAGATGTTCCGGCACGGACAAATATCCTTGTAGCAGTAGGAACACAGCTCGGGACATATGCAAAGTCGTCGCCGGAATATAATCTTCTGTCATGGATGACGAACACCTTCGGGTCATAGAAAGCATCGACAAACGGATCCGAGCCGGTTACGTATCTTTCATACAGATCAGAGCCTTGCGAACCGAAATGGTCGCCTGAAAGTATATCCGCAATCTTCTCGTTTCCCATGTCCTCACGGATTTTTGTGACAGCTTCCGGAGGCATGCCTACATGCTCCTTGTAATAGTCCATGATGGCTTCGTTCTCAGAGTCCGAAACCTTATTTGCTATACAGCTGATCTGGTTACGCCAGACGTCGGGATAGTTAGCCTTGATGTACTCAAGCCTGTCTATGATTATTTTCAGGCTTCCCTTGCCGCTTATCGTCTTTCTGTAGCGGTCGTGGTCATAGCCGTTTATGGTGATGGTCGCCTTTGCATCCGGATTGTCACCAAGCCATCTGACAACCTCGGGCGTAAGCGTTGTGCCGTTGGTGGAAATTGAGAACAGGAGCTGACGCCTAGGCATTTTCTTTCTTGCATAGCTGACGGCACTCCTGATTTTGTCGAAGCAGAGGAGTGCTTCCCCGCCATAGAAAGCTATCTTGAGCTTTCCCTCATCCGCAGAATTTTCTGCGAAATAGTCGATACTGCGGATGAGGGTTTCAGTCGACATATCTTCGTCATGATGCTCCTGCATGTGACTGTAGTTTCCTGAATAAATACAGTATTCACATGCAAGATTGCATCTGCAGCTCAGCTGCAGCACCAGCGTGTTCGGCTTGGTTCTGACGCCGGAGGCTGTCGGGTTCTTCCACTTTGCACCGGAAAAGTTTCCTGTCTTACAGATTCCGCTTTCCTCCAAGTATCTCAGAATATCTTGGGCGGCGGTTGCTTCATCGACGCCCTGATATTTCGAAGAGTCTATGGTCAGGATTCTGTTCGTAAACGGGTCATAGGCGTAGTACCGACCAGACGAGGAACGGAACACAACCGGATGAACAGAGCGTGACTCGTTATCCATGGCAGCCATCAGGTGCGGAATCCGACTTCAACCTTGCACTTGAGGCAAAGCTTGTCACATGCACCGTTTGAGAATGTTTCGGTGGTTTCGCCCTTGTTGAGTCCGTCGTCGACAGAAACACCGACATCGGAGTTGTTACTTCCATCAAGGTTTTCTGCCTGCTCTAAATTCGTCTCAGAATCGGCTTCAAAAGAAGCATCTGCGACCTCATCCGACAAAGCCATCGCTTCATCTGCGTCGGTTTCCATTTCAGCTTCAAATGCCTCCGGGGAATCGGGAGCTTCCACAGACAGCTCTTCCACGCCCTTATCGATCAGGAAATCAGAAACAACCTCGTCAGCAAACGCTCTTGCATCAGCCTCGATAGCCTGATTGTAGTAGCCCTCATAATCGTAACCCGGCTTTATGTAATTGGAATATTCATACTCCCACTGTTCGATTGTCTCATCAGAAATGCCCGGGAATGCGTCAGGATTTTCCATGACCTCTTTCTGGAACTGATGCCGCATCTCATGGGTGGTGGTTGTCAGCAAATCCTCAAGGTCATCAAGACGGGTGATGTCGATATAAACGTTGCCGTCGCCGTTGTTCATGCCCATTGTGCCTTCGCCATACTTCGCCTGCAAATCTTCGATAATTACATCTCCGACCTCGATGCCGAGGGTTTCTCCGGCTTTATCCAAGTACTCGTTAATATAGCCTATTCTTTCATCATCGCTTAAGTTCTCCCAATTTGAGATTATATCGTCGGTGAACACCTCGCCCATGACGTCCGAAACATCGCTTACCCTTTCAAGCTCTTCTTTGCTGTACTCGATACCTTCGTCGTTGTGGATTTCTGTCACATCATCCTTACCGCCGAAATATTTGGCTAATCCGATTAACGGGAATATGTTACCAAAAATACTGCCTAAATCAAACATTATATTAACCTCCTGTATTTTAACTTAACGCCGGATTGCCGGTTACTTGTCGACTCTCAACACGGTTGTCTTGCGTGAAAGAGCTTTCTGGGCGGTTTTCGGGTCTCTTCTCAGCCAGTCGAGGGAGAGATATGCGCCGAACACGGTCATAAACGGCTGAGCTTTGAGGATGGCGTTTACGTCGTAGCCGGAGTAGGTGGGGCTTTCGATAACGTCGGTACTGATCCAGTTCTCAAGAGCCTCCTTGATGTCGGGTGAAAGGGCATCTATTTTGGGAGCTGCCTTTTCAAGCTGAACACGGTCAAGCTTCTTGTCTTCTGCTAATGTGTTGATGATTTCGTTGGTAGTCATTGTTTTTACCTCCAATAGATTTTGTATTTGAATGTGGTTTTGCTTGCTTGTGATGTACAGAGTATAGCACGATCCGACATAATAAAACCGGATTTCTGTATTTTCGGCACTTCAAGGCGCATTTTTAGTCGGATGACTTTTCCCTGCTGCGCCATTTGAAGAAGAATTGCTTTGCCCGGGGGTTGGTAGCATTCCTGCTCATTATCAGGGTGGCAAGAAGAGTGTCAACCGTGTTGCCGGATGCATCGAGGCAGCCTGAAAGATACTCCCTTGCTTTCTTGTCCCATTCTACAGGATCGCTCGGGAACGGGGTGAAGAGCTTGTCCGTATTCAGAGTATCTTTCACAACCCGGCACAGCTCGTCAAACGAGCTCCATGCGTCCATACTGCCGGAACCCAAGTAGCCCTTGATGAGAGATGCCATTTTCTTGTCGCTCTGGTACAGACTCATTCCAAGGAATCTGATTGCGTCAAGGCAGAACTGCTCCGACGGTGGGTCAGTTTTCATATTTTTTGAAAGGAGCAGCTCAAAGAAGATGCCTCTTGCTCTTAACAAAAACTCCTTTGGAACTTCTGTCGGGTGATAGTCGAGAGGGCAATAGCTCTCCGGCGGGAAGAGGTCGATCTTGCAAAGAACAGGGCTCAGCCATCCGCTCTGGTGGACAACCGCCACACCGGTGTCGAGTCTTGCTATCTCCTCGACCTGAGAGGAGTTGAGGGAAACTGCCTCGCTGACGGGGGTTCTGTCCCTGATATTCGGCAGGCGGAAGATGATCTTTGAACCGGTATTGCTGATTACAGCTTCCGACATGATTGACGGGGTCTGGTCGGCGATAATGAAGCCCTCGCCATAGGTTCTCATTTCGGCTATTGCATTGGTGAGAATTTCAACCGACATTCCACGGACGTTGGCACTCTCCATCGACTGTGCTCCGGATGTTGCACGTAAAAGGTGGTGAGCCTCTTCAAGAAGCGTTACATGCTTAAGCTCCTGATTTATACCGTCTCTGTTGCAGGAACGGTGCTCCTGAAGCCGGATGATGAGAATACCCATTATCAGTGCCTTTGTTTCGCCAGAGCCGATCCTACTTATGTCGATGATTGTATTCTCATCGAAGAGCTTTTTATTGTCTATTTCTTCGGAGCAGAATATCTGTCCGCAGATGCCGTTTGTCATCGACTTGACACGGGTGACAAGTGAACCAACATAGTTACTTGTTACTTCCTCCGAGTACGCCGCCTCCCTGATTACTCTCGGGAGTATGTTAAGGAGGTCAGTAAATGTCGGGAACTTGGGCGGATAGTATGAGCATGTGCTTGAAAGAAGATCCCAGCCACATTCGACATAGACCTGTTCAAGTGCATCCTTGAGAATTGCAGGCATGGCGGCATACATCGGCCAGCTTGCGTTGAATACCTCGATTATCCTGTCCATATGCTCAAGGACATCGATTCCGTCGGGGAATGCAAACGGGTTTATCGAGAGAAGAGGAGCATATTTAGAGTTGGTTCCGTATACGTTGACATCCTCCCTGCCGCCGAATACTGTCGAATATTCGCCCTTTGCAGGCTCAACAACCAAGAAGTGCACACCCTGCTTTGAAAGTCTGTCAAGGAGGACATAGCAGAAGTTTGACTTTCCTGAGCCGGGCTGACCGGCAATGAATGTGTGCTTTCTCAGCTCGCCAAGGGACAGGCTGACTTTCGTGTCGCTCACACTGCCCATGTGGGTGATGTTGCCGATTTCGACGCCCTTGTCGTCCTCAGAACGCTTTATAATGTCACGTGAAAACTCCGCATGGGATGCCACCATCAGACCGGGGAGGGATTTTCTCGGCCAAGCAAAGTGCAGGGGAAGCTCCATCGAAGAGGTGGTTGTCGTCGCAGTGACTTCTCCCAAGAGCTCGTTGCCGCTTGAGAAGCGTGGATGCTTCATATGCTTGAAGTAGTCGCAGAGCTTTCTTGTGTCGTCATGATCCTGCCATACGTTGACGTATGACACGCTCGCTTCGGGAGAAGAGCCTGTGAGAAGAGAACGGTAGAGGCTTGCTCCCATTACTGCGGCTGGCTGGTCCGCCGCCATCAGATATGCGGCACACTGGAATGCACCGTTGCCCTCACATGCGGTGAGGCGGTCGATATGGACATCGATTGAGGAGAGAAGACTGCCAACCGTCCGATTCTCCATCGAATACTGCATTGTCCGTCCGGTTGAATGGGTGTCGCCCATGGTATCGGTTGTGGTGTCAGTCTTGCCCTTTGCTTCGCTCTCGTTATAATTCTTGCCCTTGCTGATTGAAATGCTCGAATTATCCGAAGTACCCTCTGAACTGCTTCCGCCGGGCGACTGGATCATTGTCTGTGCCGCTTTGCCTATAGTTCCGCCAATGTTGCTGCCTATTGACGAACCGACAAACGGTTGTTCGAACGCCGTACCTACTACTGCACCTGCAATAGAGCCGGCAACACCTGCAACCGCCGCAAAGATGTCAACTGCCTTGTCCTTCTTGGACTTCTCATCCTGCTTGGTTCTTGTGAGAGTGCGTGACATGCCGGTGGTGTCCGACTGATTTTCGCTTGTTCCCTGCGACTTGGTGACCGTCTGAGAAACAGATTCACCTATTGCACGGGAGAAGCTCTCGCTGTCGGTGTCAGATAGCGATGCGCTCATCTTGTGGAACGGAACTAACTCTGTATACAAGTTCTCATATCCGTTCTTGACCGAAGAGATGGTCTGCGGCGACAGAGCTGACGCCAGAATTACAAGGTTGAAAGGCACTCCGTTCATGCCGTCGACCAGCTTTTCCATTCCCTGAAGATAGGTCTCGCCATCGCCTCTTGTTGAAGCGATGCTCGAAATGGAGGCTACAGCCAGCGGGTCGTCACTGCCATAGTCCATCACCTCGTCAAGAAGCTCCTTGACCTCCGATTCGGTTTTGCTTTCGGAAATACAGCCGGGGAAATTGCCGGAAAGGGCACGGGAAAATGTTCTTGAAGCAAGCTGAACCTTCTGCGGGTCGTCGCAGGCAGTGCCCATGTATAGGTCTGTCTTTGTTCCGTCATGCCTGAGAAGAAATACAGCTGTGGCGTCGTAGCCGGCAATAGAATTGAACACTCCGGAAAGCTTGTCGGAGATGCTCTCCTTTTCGTCATAGGTAAGGCAACCTATGTGGTAAAGGCGGACCTTTGATTCGGGAGCTATAGCCATTTCCTTCTTTGAAAGAGGAACGATTTCCATCTTGTCAAGCTCAGAAAGATACTTCATCCGGATAAGCGTGTCCGCTGTATTGAGCGCAACTGCCAATTTCTCATCGTTTGGGGTTATTTCGGTATTCTTTGGCTCCTGCAGGGCTAACTCATTTTTCTCGCTCATACTGGTATTCATCCTTTCTTATCTTCAAATACGGCTTCAATCTTTGCGGGGATGTCAGCCAATTTTTCGTTTGTACTGCGGTCGGCGAAGCTCAACCATATACCGTATACCTTTTCTGCCGCATCGGGAAATGCATATAGATAGCAGGATTTTTCGATTTCGCTTGGGTCTTCGCTTCCGTATTCTTCGAGCAAAGCCTTGGTAACCTCATGGATTGCAGTATCATCGGGAACTGGTCTGACGCTTTGCCCGCCAATTTCGGCTTTCAGTTCATCTATCTTATCTATCAGGTCGTCGTCGCTCCAGTCTTCGGCTACAGAACGCATTGTGTCAAGGCTTTCTGTCAGGATTTCCATGCCGCCGTCGGGACTCCACTTATCCTCTCTGAATTTTGCAAATTCGACATGCGCCGTTTCACCGTTGCGGTTGATTTTTTCCTGCTGTTCGCAGATTGTCTTTTTGAAAATGGCGTAGTCCGCTTTACAGCCGTGGAATACGAAGCTCAGGGAGCTGTCGTTGAACTCCTCGATTATCTCCGGCAGGAAGCCCTCCCACACGAACAGCTTCTTCTTGTAGGGAGTCAGCCACTTTCTCATCGGCTGATTGACGACAAGGCTTGTCAGTCGGTTGTCCTTGCTGGTTATCTCTTCTTTTTTGCTCCTGTTATTCACAATCAGCTTGGTTTTTACTTCGTTTTCTTTTGCAAACGGTCTGATGAATAGCTCAATAATCTTCATGACTAAACTCCCCTTATCTGTATTTTTTTGCTTCCGCAATAAGTTTTTCGTACCATTCTGAAAGCGGCTGGCTGAGGCTGCCAAGAAGCAACCGGTCAAGCTGTTCATTATCCGGCGGCGCAGATGAGCAGCCGGAAAGTGCCCGGTAGTAACGGTCAAGCTTCGGCGTTCTTTCACCGCTATCGGTGTTGTCAAGAGTACTGTTCCAATCGACATCTTCCCAGTCGGGAAGAGTTCTTAGGTTGTTATATGTCAGTATCACCCCGGAGGGATAGCTGATTCTTATGTAGCAGAATGGCGGTGAAAGCCTGTCAATGTTCTTGGTTGAGGCAACCCGGAAAAACGGGAGGATGAACTCTTCACCCTGCTTTACGGCGACCGGATAGCCCATACATGCTTCCATCGGAATGAGCATACTGACATTGCGGGAATATCTCACTGCGCTCAGCCATTCCTTGAAATCGGTGTAATTATTCATTTGTACACCTCCAGCATCCAGCCGTCCTTGGAGAGCCATTCGAAAGAGCCTTTGTCGATTCTCTTTCCCTCTCCGTCGGCATCTGAAAGGTCGTTGACAGTGATTTCGTCGTTGTTGTCTATTTCTGCTATCTCGACCACCCTCATTCCCAAGACTTCGCTCGGAAGTGTCGGGAGCTGACCGAAATATTCCCTCCACACGAGGTCAGGAAAATATGCAATAACCTTTCCGCCCGAGCCAAGGCAGGCTCTTATGTTTGCAAGGGTGAGTTCGGAAAGCTGGACAAAGGTCCTTTCCGAGAGAAGCTCAATTATGTCAGAGATGCTGTAGCCGTCCTCCTTGTTGAAGCCAAACCAGCCCTCTCCGGCAAGCTCATGCATTATTCTCTCAACGGTGAGCCGGGTGACATCGGCAGGGATTTCGCTGAACTGCCAGCCCTCATCCTCCTCTGTCTCATCCTCTTCTATGTTTGTTATGACGCTAAGTCTTTCCATGCCAGAACCGTTTACCGTCTGTATTCTGAGCCCCTCGAGCATTTCGTCTGTCGGCACAGGAAGAATTCCGATAATCTCGCCATTTGCGTTCTTCAGTTCATCTTTTTTATTCGTAATTTCAAACGGTTTCACAAATCGCATCTCCCTTCAGTGCATCTATCAGGGTCTGGTACCGTGCCTTGCTTGAGAAAACTATTGCACCCGACTTAAAAATTACCGTCTTGTCAGACTTATTGAATCTGTCTATGTTTTCAATGTTTACTAAATAGCTCTGATGGCATCTGCAGAAGATGTTTGCGGGAAGCATGGCTTCGACCTCATCGAGCTTTGCAGTTATCGTCTCGCACTCGCCATCCGACTTATGGATGTGAACAATGCGATATTCACTTTCGAAGTAGTCTATATCTCTGTATTTAAGCTGAAGTATCTGGGTTCTCGATTCGTGGTAAAAGACGGATTTTCCTGCCATCGCCCACGAAGCGGCTCTTAAAATCGCCTCAGAAAGCTGTTTTTTGTCATGGTTGTTGATAAGGTATGCTATAGGAAGTGAGCGGAAAGCCCGGAAAACGTTCCTGTCGTCGTCGGACACAAACACTATCGTTGTTGTGCGGTTGACCTTTCTCAGCTCTTCGCCGAAGCTGATTCCGGATGCGGTCGCCGGCAGGAAGAGAATATCAACAAATGGATATTTCATCGTCACGCTTCTCAATACCGAATCGGTCGAACAGGACATGACCCTCGACCGATAGTCCGCATTGAACAGAACTGCAGCGATATATCGTTGCAGGTTTTCCGCTTCGTTTTTATCTGTGCTATATACGCAGACCGAAATATCCATAGTAATCACCGTTTTCCCCGAGGCACCCAGCCCGGAAGCCGGGTGCCTTGGGCAGATTTTATTATGCCAATGAGTTGTTGCGGATGTTGTAGGAGGTTTCGACGATTTCGTTGATTTCCGAAATCCACTTCTGGATGTTCTCCTTACGCTCGTTGATTGCCTGCTCACCGTTCTTCTTGTCTTCGAGGAGCTGCTCGGACTCGAGCTGGATTTTCTCGATGTCTGAGAATGTCGCTTTCTTGGCACCATCGCTGAGAGTGGCGAACTGCTCCTGAAGCTGAGAATACATGTTGTCTACAAGCTTGTCCACTTCCTGCGGCTCAGAAAGAACCTTCTTATACTGCTCGACAATCTTGTTGCAGACCTTCTTCTTGATGATCTCCTTGTTTCTTGTTCCGGAAATAAGAATCTGAACAATCTCACCGGCGATAACAATCGGAAGACCCGGAAGACCGACAGTAGATCCGAGAATAGCCATAACTACGAGATTTATGCCGATATTAGCCGCAATTCCCTGAATGAGACCGCTCATTCCGACTGCAGCACCGGAGCTTGCTCCGATTACATCGAACGTAAGCAAGCCATAGATGACAGATACAACCTTGGAGGTTGTGGAGCTGAGCTCGTCGGGAGAGGAATGGGTCAGGTTAAGACCGGTCTTGATGTCGTTGATGGTGGCATCGAGGTCCTTTGCTCTGCCCTCGAGCTTCTCGCCGATTTTCTTCATCTTCTCGGTTACTTCCGGCTTGAGAACGTTTTCTGACCACTCGAGTGCAAAGCTCTCGTACTGGTTCTGCATATGCATCTCAAATTCCTTTGCGATGGCTTCTGCAGTTCTCTTCGGGTGAAGAACCTCCTGCTTTACAGAGCACTTGTAGGAGCTCTTCCAGCTGTCAACCTGAGCATAGGCGTCCTTTGGGAGCTGACGGCAGGTGGTCTTGAGGTCGGACAAAACCTTACTGAGTTCAATATCGAAGCTCTTTACGAAGAGGTCAGCCTGAGCTTTGGCAGACTCCATCTTAGCCTGAACCTCCTCCATCCTCTGCTCAAATTCCTCGAGCGAAAGGTCGGCGGCATTATACTGTTCGTTGAGGCTTCTGGTGGCTTCGACGCCGGCAACTCTTATGCCCTCGACAATCATCTTTGAAAGCTCGCTGCCTTTGCACTTGACCAAGTAGTCGCTCAGATAGCTCTCGAATGCCTTGTAGCCTGACTGCTCGTAGAGCTCGTCGTTCCAAGGATCGGAGTGCTTGGCTTTCTTTGCGTCACGTGAAGAGACGAAGAAGATTCCGTTGCCGCCGAGAAGCGAGGTGTACTGCTCATTCACAAGGTCTGTGTGCTTTGAAATGTCTGCGCAGACGGTTCTCTTGAACTGATCGATTTCATGCTCCACTTCCTCGGGCTCTCTATCGCCGTCATCGATATTGGCGCAGATCTGGTCGAAATATGTAACCACGAATATCGGGGTGGTGTATCTCATCGAATTCAGCTTTTCAAGGGTCTCCTTTTCCGTGAGGGAGTATGCCCTGTGACCGCTCATGCAGAAGATGATTGCATGAGCATTCGGGAGATAGTTATGGGTGATGTCACCGTGGCTTGCAGGGTCGTTAAGACCGGGAGAGTCGATAATCTCGACGCCGTCCTTGAGGATGTCAAGAGGCAGGAATATCTCAGCTCTTTCGAACGGAGAAGCGATGACGTTGCCCTCCTGATGGGAGTCCTCTTCCCTGTCCTCGACGCCGTTGATGAGGTGGTTTATTTCCTCCTGAGTTTCCTTGGCGTCCTTGATGTTGTGGTTGATAAGAAGATACTTCTTTAATTCTGTCACCGGCACTTCAAACGGCTCGTCTCCGCCCTTCCACTTGCCGGGGATGGGATAGATGACGGCTTTCTTCTCTTCGCCATACTTGATTTCTGTGATGATGGCTGTCGCTGTGACTGCCTTTTCGGGAAGAATAGGCTCGCCGATGAGCGCATTTATCATCGTCGACTTGCCGGTGGAGAATTCTCCCATTACGAGAACCTTGAAGTCCTTGCCCTGATTCTTCTCCTTGAGTTCAAGAACCTGCTCCACTACGTCCTGCTGAGTGCCGGTGCTCTCAGCTATCGCAAGAAGCTTGTCGAGCTGTTCGTCAAGCTGGGTTACTGTTTCCTTGAATACTGCTGTGTTCATAATCGTATCTCCTCTGTTATTTTATTTTGCTTCGGAAAGAAGCGAGTTTACTATTTCATCGCAATTGCGATTCAAATCGGATAAGGTCTTAAAGTCCTCATAGGTCTTCTTGTCGTCCTTGCTTGCGGGTGCTTTGGTGGTTGCCATCTCGAGATCCTGAATGGAGATGTTCATGTTGTCATAGCCGTACTCGATATTCTTTTTCAGGATTTCGATGTTGTCATCACGGCTTCCAAGGATGTATCTTGCGATTTCAGACTTGAGGCACTCATGCTTCTCGCCAAGGTCCTTCTTTGTCTCCATGAATGTCCAGAAGCCTGTTCCCGCTACTGCAACTCCAGCTACTGCCCACGAAAGGATGTTGACGGCGTGCATTGTGATTACCGGGTAGGCTAAAACTGCGCAAAGGGCAACCGATGAGACAGCCAAGCCTGCTATTGCGATATTCTTTCCCTTGCTGACGTCGTTCAGCTTTTCGGGAGCCAGACCGAACATGGCACTTTCAAGCTGCGCCTTGGTATTGGAGGTATCGATTGAAAGCTGTGAGCCGAATTTCTCCTCAACGGTGTGGACGAGCCAGTCTCTGTCTCCTGCGACACGGTAGCAGATCATTCTGTCAATCTGGTTTGAAATGCTGGTGATTTCTCTTCCGAACTCATCCTCGAGCGACTTCTCCCACCAATCCTTCGGGGACTTAGCCTGCATTGCGCTGTCGGTGAGATGAGCGATGCACTCGGAGTAAAGGCGGTTCATTTCAACCGACATATCCTCAATGAGCCTCATCTTGCGGGACTCGATTTCAAGCTCGATTCCGTCCCACACAATCTTCCTGCCCAGAATATCCTGCTTGGTCTTGGCTTCCTTGTTGGTAACTGCCTGCATATTTTTCTTTGCCTCCTCATATTTTTTCGTGATATTTTCCTTGAGCGTTCTTGCATAGCTCACCGCCAGCATATACTCACGGATGTCACGGCTATCCTCTGCGGAGGCAAATTCGCCAAGAATCGCCTGCTTTGTGGCTTCGGTATCTTTAGCGTTGATTATAATTACCGAATCCGTTCCGAAGAAACGCTCAGCCTGAGCTCTGACATAAGAGATGACCTCGCTTCTCTCCGCCTCATCAACCACGTCTATCTTTCCGACAACCAGCGAGCAGGGCACTCCATGGGCGATACATGCCCTGATGGCGTCGACATCCTGCTGTGAGAACGGAGCGGTGGCTGAGAAGACATAGACAGCCGCATCCATGAACCAAAGAGGAGACTTAACGTCGGCTGTCTTTCCTCCCGCATATGCCTCAAGAGCCAGTTCAACCCAGCGGCACTGGTGCTCGCCCGACTCGACGAAAGCTACGTTGTCGTGCTCGTTTGCCATCACTGTTGCAGGAAGTATCTTTTCTCCTGCAAGGGCGTTGATTATCGTGCTCTTACCGGAATTGACATCGCCAAGGATTGCATACTGCTTTATGGAGCTTTCCTGCATCATTGTGCGGACCTCGTTGTAGGCTTCCTTTTCCGCTGAACATCCTGCCTTGTCTGCAAGCTCGTTCAGCATGTCGTAAATTTTTTCATTCATCAATGATTCCTCCTTGAATCTGGTTTAACTCTGACAATACTACTGTTATTCTGTTCTGGATTTGTTCGCTGAGCTGTATTTTCCTCGTCAGCTCCCGCTTTTCGTCATTAAGCTGTTTTTCAAGCTGTTCGTAGACCGGCTGGTATTGCTCCAAGAAAGCTCTCTTTTTTACCTGAAGCTCGGTCATGGCTTCGGTATAATCCGACTGCATTTTGTCGCAAAGCCCCTGAATGACCGACTCCGAAATCTCGGGAGCTCTCTCCGAAACGGAGGCTTTTACCTTGTCACGTGTTGAGCCGACGAAGAGCCGATCTCCTGCTACAAGTGCTACAAGACCTCCAGCTATCGCTCCGGCAGGACCAAAGACAAGTACGGCAAGACCTGCGCCTCCGACGGATATAGCAGCGTCTATTTTGGTCTCATAATTGCCGATCAGGCTGTCAAGACCCTCAAACTTGTCGGCTATGGCTGCACGCTCCTCAGACGCTGCGAGCGAGGTGTCTTCTGCCAGAATTCCGCCGATCTCGCCGTAATATGTCCTCAGGTCTTCAATCATTCCGACGATTGCGGAGTTGAGTGTTTCATTAAGCTCGCCTGTGAACTTTCCGGAAGTGTTGTAAACGTCACGGCAGGCTTCCTCGATGTCGAGCGTCATTGAGCCTTTGACATACTTGGTTATATCCGACCTCGTAGTGCAGGAATTCAGCGAAGTGCTGACTTTGTACATTATTTTACTCTCAAGGTACATCTTGTTATTCATGAACACGTCGTCGTGCCTTGATTTTATGTCTGTCAGCTTCCCTGCCGCCTCGGCTACGCTGTCGGCAAGAAGTGAGTCAAGCTTCGGAACGGAGTGGCTTTCGAGGACTGTGAGCCTTTGCTCGAAGCTACACTTGCTGGTAGCAACCTCGCTCTGGATGGAGTCGAGGAGTTCATCTGAAAGCTTCGCCAATCGTTCGGTGACTATCCGCTTGCGGTTGTCGGCAAGCCTTTGCATGAGGTCTCGCTCAAACTTGGCGAAATCCTCTTTCCAGAATGGATCTCTTCCAGCCATCATTGCGGAGCAGGAAAGAACCTGCGGATTCTCAAGATGGAAGTTGCTCCGAAGATTTCCCTTGACGAACTGGATTACTTCGTCTCTTTCCTCTTCGTCGACTCGGTCCATCATAGTCACCACGAAGATTGCGTCCTTGATAAAGTATTCCGCATTAGCCTTCAGAAACTCATCAAACGACTGGGTATACGCCTGATCAGCCGGGAAGAGAACGATTATTGCGTCCGCAACCTCGTTGAGGATATTCTTGGTGATTTCAGCGTGAGCCCCGGTGTAATCGGCTCCGGGATTGACTCCGGGCGTATCGATTATGCAAAGACCGCCTGAAAGAGAGCCGTCCGGCAGCTCGATGTCAACCTCTCTGATTCTCGGCGAAAGGTCCTTGTCGGCTGTCAGAAGAGAAATCCTGTCGTCAAGTTCTTCGGGAAGCCTGACTCCGAATTCCTCCTCAAAATCCCTTACGCCGTCGTCAGAAGTGATTTCGTAGCATTCGCCATTATCGCACTTGGCTCTGACTGCCACTTGGTCTCCGCTTCCTCTGTAAATATACGTCGGAACTGCCGTCGTTGCGGCAAATGCGACCTTCAGAAGCTTCTGACCGATGAGGGTGTTGATAAGGGTGCTCTTGCCGGAACTGAAATCGCCTATCGCTGAGAGATAGAAGTTGGGATTTCTGCTTCGGAGCGATATTTTCTGGTATTGCTTTCTGAAATCTGAAACCTTGTCGGCATCAACAGGCAGCTCATCGATAATGCCGCCTATGGCTTCTATGCTGTCAGATATTTCGTACATCAGCATCACTGTCCTTTGCGTATATCATACTACAATAAAACAGGGTTTTTCGTTTTTCGTCAAAATCGGACATTCAACCTGCATTTTTGGATGAAAATAATATTTATCGCAATCGCTCATTGCGCATTAAAACTATTAAAGTAAAGCCACTATTGTCGGGTAAAATCAAAAAATCCCCTTCAGTGCGCTTGGTAGCTACTAAAGAGGAAATAAAAAGCCCCCGCGCACATATAGTGTCGGAGGTTTACAAGTGGGTGTGAAGCCGGCATAACATAAAAATAAAGTGTGCCGGAGGCACTACCCCCCGCAGATTCAGGCATATCAACACCTGACGCTTCAATTTTAGCACACTTTCTTATGATTGTCAATAATTTTTTAATGATGACGAATTTGGCAGATTTGTGGCGGAAAAATGGTTGCGGCGAGGGGTGGAGGGGAATTGCCAATGATGAGATTCTGGTAGTTCAGCTATCGTACCATCACTGATTTTTGCGGGGTCTAGCCTGCATCAATTTTGCACTTTTCGAAGAAATCCGGTTCAGTAGCAATAGTTATTACCTTTGCTTTTTTTACTAGTTGCCTCATCTGCTCTCCGAGTTCACTGTAGAAGTCAAACGGCTCAATGAAAAAATCTAAGTCAATATCAAGAATAAATTCATCATTAAGTTCTTCTAGTGATCTTGTATATGACCAAACGAAGGACTAATATCTTCAGTGTATTTGTACCAACTGCATGAATCCAATGTATAAGCCACTATTTTTCATCTCCAAATTTTCAGCTACCTTATTTCTAATTGTTCCATCAGCTGTTGAACTTTTTCTTTTTTCTCATCTGAGATGGATTTCTTGGACATTGACCTTCTGCGACTCAGTCCTCTATCTAAAAGTTTCACCCAACGCTTGATTTCGTAAACCGGGAATTGTATAGGTTTCATCTCAGGATAAATTAATTTCAGCTTTTCATATGGAAGGAGCATCCGCCTGAGGTTATACATCAGCCGACCTTTCTTTTTCTCTCCTCCCACTGCAGCAACATTATCTGTGTTGCCAAAAGTGCCACAAGCAAAGATGTATTCTTCCATTGCCTTGGTCAACTCACTGTGTTCTAACCCGCTGAACCAAGTTTCAGATAACTGTAAAGCTGCTTCTGAAAACTTCTCTATACCAGCTTGCCTGCAAAGTTCCTTAACCGCATCATTGAACTCTAGCCCCATTCTGTGGCGAATAATCCACAGATCCATAAAGAACCGAATTCCGCAACCATATGGATAAAAGTGATGTGCTAAGTGGGACAAAATAAAGAAGAAAAAGAAGTCATCGGCAAATCTGTACTCAGACCCATCTACTTTCACAGCATATTCCCACGCTCTGGCAAGAACAGCATCTAAATTCTCCACATCATATTCAAGCGAGAAATGCAGTTCAAGCGTAACGCCCGCCTCAGAAGTCAAAGCCACATCATGGTGATTGTAGCTTTGTGAGATAAAACCACATTCTTTTACTAAAGCATCTACCGCTCTTTCTGTGTCCTCTTTATGGATAAGAATATCAATATCACCACAGGTTCGCATTGCTGTGTCTGGGTAATATTGCTTCAGCACAACGCCTTTCAAAGGAATGAAATCTATATGGTGTCTTTGGAATACAGTCTTAATGGATTCAAAATCCGCTTCTGTCTGTGCATCACTGATAGCAGCCTGCAGCTCTACCTGCTCGAATTTCGTGCTTTCAACATTGAAACCGTTGTTGAAGAGACCTACCGAAACTACATTTGCAACACTATGCTTTAAAGAAAGAGTAAATAAAGCCGGATCAGAAAGCAACGAGCTTATACTTTCCCGACATTCCATACTCAATTGTTCCCCCGTCAACGCTGAACGGAGTAAAAGAATTACAGCAGCTGAAACTTGCATTTTAAAAAACTCCTACATTCCATACTCTCTATGACTAATGTCATGTTTATGTGAGCGATTATCGCGCTCTCGTCTTGCACACCAATATATCATTCCGCCAAGGCAGCCTCCGAGTGTATTGTACACTAAATCAGTAAGTTGAAATGTCCCTCTATGAAAAATTAGCTGTGATGTCTCAATCAAAAGAGAAAGTACAAACGAAAATACGCCCGAAAAAGCAAAAGCACTTCTTAAGTGTAAGCCGATTCTCCGTTCCAATTGTTCGTTCCAACCTGCGGTAAACAGAAAAGTAACTGGCATGAAAAGAACGATATTCAGTATCGAATCGTTATTAAGCCATCCATTTTTAAATGATACTAGCCACCAATTTCCAAGAACATTACTCAGCGGATTCTCGAAATAAGGTCGAAAAAGCAATGTGTCCATCAGCACAGCAGAAAGGCAGACTACAAATAGACTCTTAATGACAATCTTCTCCTCATATATAGACTGAGTAAGACTTTTCCTTTTTGCAACGGAAGAAATACCAGTGTACAATATGAAAAAAAGAATTCCTATAAGGGTAGCATAAGGAGCATACTCAAGTATTCGTCCTCCGATATACTTCACCATTCTTACTAAAAATTGAAACATCACATCTCACCATAAAATTATTTTCTTCCAAGCCAAATATTGACAATCTCACGAATCTTTTCTACGAAAGATTTTTCTAAGATAGTCATTAACTATCGGAAATATGAACTTATCCTTCCTTATTTTCCAGTATGCAAAACACAAGGTCAGGTATGCAATAGCTCCGACAGTCACTTCAATAATCAAATCAGCAAAATAGCCATAGTTCAAAATGTTAGCGATCACCCTCACAACAATAAGCATAACCATACCGAATGCTGGATACATGGCTGTTCTCGCTAACATGCGAAATACATGTACCTCACGATTCATAATAATAAATTGATAAATGCTAACAAAAGCTTCTGCTACCAGTGTTCCAATCACGGCTCCCATAGCATCATATCTTTTAATCATGATATAATTAACAATAACATTAACTATAACGCCAAGGAACACAGAGGAAATATACACTGAGTTCTTATTTTGGGGGATAAGATAATCATTTCTCGAAATAGTGGACCACGATTTAAAGAAAATAACCATTGATAATGCAGAAACTAATTGTACACTTGGAAGGTATTCTTCTCCAAAAAACCAAGGCGTAAACTCGCTGGAAACCGCCGTAATACCAAAAGCAATAGCAGAACACGAAAACATAATAATATGAAAGGATTTTTCAACCAAGTTTTCGTATTCATCCATCTTTTGTTCTGCAAGCAAAGTGGTTATCCTGGGCAGAGAAACGGTTCCAAAGCCAGATATAACGCCAATTAAAATATTTACAATTTTATCTGCATTATAATAATAACCCACCTGTGTATACGTACTCATCAAACCTAACATGGTCTTATCCATTTGATGATACAAAGTCATGCCGATCGAAGGCACAAATAGTAGCATTGAAGGCGCAAGATGTGTGAGAGACTGTTTTAAACTTACATCAGCTTTTACAACATATTTCCTTTTACTGCGAAAAAGGGTCAAGTTTCCGAACAATACAGACCCCGCTATTAGCAAGGCATATATCGGCATATCAGATGGGGAATGAACTAACGTAAATATCCCTACGAGCGAAATCAGCTTGACTACAAGATTTTTTATTACTACGCTTTTAAATTCTTCTTCTCCGTTAAAAAGCCATGAAATGTCAAAGCCACTGTTTATTATCAGCAACAACTGAGTAAAGTAGACAAATTTATATTCATCTACAAACAGAAGAACAAAGGCTATATATACTATACTGACAATGCCCGATAGTAATAACTGAAGTTTCCTTAATTCAGAATAAAACTCGCTAGCGGTCTTTTGTTCGTTTTTTCGTTTAGCGACCTCCCTTGTGCCATACGATACTATTCCAGCAGCAGCCACAACGCTAAAATAATTAGCAATAGTTGAGACATAGCTATACGTTCCCAACTGTTCCGCACCAAGCACCCTTGAAATATAGGGTGAAGTAATCAGCGGCAATGCAGTTGCAATTATTTGATACCCTGTTTGATATAAAAAATTCTTTCTCAAACTAGCCATAGATATTTTACCTTCATAAATTAACGAACCTACTTTTGACTTTTCTATATAGTTTCAGGACTACACCCTTTATTCCATTTTCACCTATTGCAATATTGGCACAATGATCAAAAGAGTTTCCAACTTTAATATTTGCAAAGAAATCTTGTCTTTTTTGCAAATTACTACATAAGGCAGAACTTATAGCTCCCTTATTATGCCGTAATGGTAATTCAGGGTCAACCTTCATTCGCCAAACGGAATCCAATGATTCAAAATGTTTTACTCCATCCGGGATAAACTCCTGAATATCTGGATTGCTACAATATACATATACTTCATCCACATCATCAACAGCAAGAAGCGTCGAGAGAATGTAGTAGCAGAGCGGCTTGCCGTTTGTAAAGCACTTTGTGTTCTTCCGTGGAAGCCGACGGTTATTAAGCTTCATTGGGACTATGGCTACGGTTTTCATATTTCCTCCACAAATCAAATCATACTATTTTTTATAATCATATCTGCGGAAGTATCAGAGGTTGCAAAAACTAATCGTTCCTATGCGTATACACATACTCCGCAAATTCGAAATCTATTGGGTTGTCAATGTCAGTTGCCTCTACCTCATCTATGCCATAGATGTACGGCTTTGATCCTACAACATTCTTTCCTTCAATCATGAGCTCTCTTGAAATAATGCTAATTGCAAAATTCAGTGCATAATAATCGGGAAGATCCTGACTTCTTGGCTGATGCTGCAAATCATAATTGACCGGCTTATTATCCAAGAAAAGAAACTCCTTAACAAGGTGTGCTGAATTCAGGGAGTTGTAAGCAGTACCCCCCCGCACGATTTCCTTATAACACTCAATTGCATCAATTATCGTCTGATCCTTGATCAAAGGGTTCGTGCAATTTATGTATGCAATAACATCGCAATCACAGTTTTCAGCCATGTTGCGATATACATCGCTCATTGAAACGGTATTCGATGCATAATATGGGTCTCTACGGACGGTTTCACATCCTAAGCTCTCTGCAAGCGCCAACATCTCATCGTCATTTGAATTCAAGATAATCCCGTCAAGATTAGGGATGAGCTTGAGCTGACGAAGTTTGAGTTCCAAAAGCGTACTTCCCGCAAAAGGACGCATATTCTTGTTCTTGACTCTTACGGAGCCTGATCTTGCAGCTACCAAAGCTTTAATTATCATTTGTTATCTCCTCCATGATCGAAAATTATTATCTTATTATTAAATCATAACAAACTGTCCAAGGACTTTTGAGGAATCTCATCTAACAGTGAGCCTTCCGTTGCGTTGTAAATTTCTATACCATTTTTTACAGCATAGCTGTAAAGCGATCTATACTCTAGCAATACAATTGCACATCCTGACAAGTCCTGATACAGCGATTCCTTTCGCTCGAGATTGGCATCTACATCATAAAAGTGCTGTTCTTTCCTTGCCGCAAAAAAGCTGAAGTCGTTTCCCAACATAACAACAGATTTGTAGCATACAGGAATAACTCCAACAATTTTTAAACTAATTCCTTCTTTCAAAACAGAGAATCAAAATCAACTCTTTTAAATGCTTCAAGTTTACCGCCCCTCGAAGCGTTATAGATTTGAATACCGTTATTATCACAGTACTTTCTTGCTTCCTCATAAGCTAGGGTCGAATAATACAGATTATACAGATTCCCTGTGCTGGGCAAGAAGGACTGCAAGGCTTAAGCCCACGTAGCCGGTGCCGGCGACGGCGATGTTATAGTTACTCATATTCTTTACTTCCTTTATGTATTGAGGATTGCTTCCTTATACTTCTCCACCGAAACCTTCTCCGTGAGATTCTCTACGAGATAAGCTCTATTCATCTCACCCATCCGCTTCAGCTCATCACTATCACTATTCTCAATAAACCACCGAACCTCATCTTCCACGCCTGCATAATCCCCCGGCTCAACCACTTTGCCGCACCCGATTTCCTCAATCAGGCAGCGAACTTCTGAGCCTTTTTCAAGAACTCCGAGGACAGGTTTTCCCGCAGCAGCAAGTCCATAAAACTTGCTCGGACAGCTGACGCCCTTGATGCCCTTGGCATTCACGCAGAAGTGAACATCGCCGGCGTTGAGGCTGTAGTTGAGGTCTGCCTTATCCTGATATGGGATGAAGACGACGTTTGTCATCTGGTGCTTGCGGGTGTAGATGACCAGTTTATCGAGGACGGAACCAGCTCCGACAAAGGCGAAGACGACTTCCCTGCCATCAGGTGTTTTGACGTTTTGGAACTTCTCAATTACTTTTATTATATTTTCTAAATCGTAGTATAAACCAATATTTCCGGAGTACATAAAAACGTACTTAGTCATCAAATTGTACTTTTCCTTGAACTTAGCTACTTTCTCATTGCTGGGCTCAAGTGGATATATCTCAGTTTCATTAATCCAGTTGTTGATGATTGTATATTTGGGGACTTTCCGGCTTTTTGAGAACCGGTTTTCGATCGTTTCGCCGAGGTCTCGCCCGACTGTGATTATCAGATTACTGCGCCTGCAGGAGAACTTGTCCAGCCACATCATTAGTCCCAAGATTGCCTTGTTGTGGGTGTAGCCGACGCTCATCGTCTGTTCAGGGTTGAAGTCTTGGATGTTGTAGATAAGCTTCGCCCTCTTCATCCACTTCCCCCATACTCCAAGTAGTCCTCCAAGAATCGGCGGCTGCGAGATTGTGAAGACGTAGTCCTGCTTGCCGGTTTTGAAGGTCGCACGCATGGCTCCGAAGAAGTAGCTCAGGATGTTTTTGATTCTGCTCTTGCCCTTTGTTTTGTCAAACTCGGGGACTCGGATTCGGACGATTTTGACGCCGTTAAGCTCTTCAAAGTAGAATTTCCGGGTTTTGTACTTGTCCTCGACTGTACCCAAGTAGGACGGCACGACGCAGATGACGGTAATGTTGAAAGTGTCTGTCATGCCGTCAGTCAATTCCTGAAGTAATTGCCCTGTAGAAGCCACATCTTCATTTCCGAAATAATGCGCATATATAAGTAAATTTTTCTTATTGTTTGAAACGTTATCCAATATGCTTCCATCCTGTCTCTTCGTTCGCTCTTCCACAGCGGTTTTTGTTGCAATAGCGTGGGAGGGAGTGAATTCAGAGAGGCAGAACAAACTTTTTGTACATATTATCATTAGCTTTCCATAGTAGCCTAAAAATAGGCAAATAATATGCCCTCCGAAGAGGGCGTTGGTATCGTGATTAAATTCGACTGAGAATCTCATGCATTTTAGGCATCTCGCATTCGCTTTTCGTAGGTCTCTTTCACAGTGCCATCGCTGTAGTAGGTGCTTATTCTGCTCCACCCATTGCTTTGCGTGGTCACAACGGTAATTCTATCTGGAAGAACAGATATTGTTGCTGATTCTCCGCTCTCGTTCTTGCCACAAAACGGTTCTGGTGAATTACCATAGGTCTTCATGAGGTTCTGTATCCCTTTCAAGTCATTCGGGTTGAATGTTATCTTGTTCATTGATTGATATTCCTTTCGTTTTGGTTTTGCCTGTTCAGCATAAACATATTACCGTCTTTACAAAGAAATAGCCAGTCATTTGTGGGGAATAAGGTATACAAATTTTTAAGGGGGTATGCGGCAAGGAATTGTGGGCAAGTGCCAGCATACAGACAAAAAAGTGGCGGGTTCACAGGAACTCCGCCACTATCGAATTGTTCTTTTTCTGCTCAGTCTCATCCCGCGCTTCGGCACTGACACATCTATTTCTTTTCATCATTATTATGTGCTCACATGATTCGAAAAGCATTGAACAAGCCTTTTCGCTGAATCTCCCATCAGAGCATATGCTTCACCTGAAAGAAACTCTTGCCTCTTCACAGCATCATTGCTGATCTTTACAAACTTCAACACTCCGCCCAAGTCTTCAGACTGCTCAGCTATCGTGTCATCAGAGATGTTTGCGAGCTCTATTATATAAAAACTGTAATCATATGGAGACTCATTTGCCGTTTCACGCAAACGGCAATGCTCTGTGCTTAAATGCAATACAGCCATTACGCAAGGCAACATCCCGCCGTCGTCCAAACAATTCCACGTTTCTATCTGCGTTGCATACAATCCGTTCTCAAACAAACACAACTTTATAGGCAACGTATTGCTCACTTCTGTTTCTACCAACAGTGCACAATAAAGATTTTCTGTCTTCATCAAAAATAGATTTCTATATTTATGCTGAAAATTCTCCAAGGTCAGCTTACTGCCGTAATCTTTGAGCTTATTGAAAATAGGCGTTTTGTCTACTGGAGACATTCCTGACGGATTTATGTTCTCATCTAACACGAAGCGATTGAAAAGCTCTGCAATTACCTCCACCTGCCCAAAATAGCCTCTTATTGCATCATCTAAATCGTTCACTGCGCTCACCTCTCCCCTATTTTACTGCTTTTTCGACAAATCAGCTATGAAGTTCACTTCACATGAGGCGAAAAATGTGAACTTAGCTTCGCAACGTCTCCAATGTCAGCTCTGCTTGCTATAATAGAATGCTTATGCAGGGCATGAACTAGAGGAGGAAAAATTCATGACAATTGATTACATAACGCTTGGGCATCGTATCGGATATTTGCGGAGGCAGAAAGGGATCTCACAGGAAAAGCTTGCAGAAAGGGCTAACCTTTCGAGAGAGTTTATCAGTATGGTTGAAAATAACAAGGCAGGGCTGGGAGTGGATTCGCTAATAAAAATTGCGAACTCGCTTGGAGTTTCAGCTGATGATATTCTTGTAGATTGTTTGGAACACTCGGTTTCCACTGCAGACAGTGAGTTGCATCAGTTGCTGCTGGATTGCAATGAAACTGAGGAGTACATTCTCACGCAGATGGCAAAAGTGCTGAAGGAGATTCTTTCGGCACAGGGTATCTGACTACATAGGAACATATAACAACATCCTGCATAAGCAAAACCGCACTTGAATTTGATGTCCAGGTGCGGTTGTGGTTTATACGGAAAATAGCCCGGTGGAGAGTTCATATTATGGCGTGAGGTGTGCCAGCCGGACTAATTCTCTATGTCTTCTTCATGCCAGAGCCAAGCTCATCAGCCAAGCCTACTATTGCTCACTTTCGAACAACATACCGTTGTTTACTGCTATTCGGTTTTTCTGGAATGGTTCTTTCTAAGACTCCAAGGCTCAGCAAATGATCGATTTCAGACTTTATGCTCTTTACAGACTTAAGCCCAAGATATTCAGCAATCTCAGCCTTACGCCGAGGAGAAGAACAAAACTCAATGATTTTCAATTCCCTTTCCGATAAACCCGCTTCATTATACTTGGGAACGACTTGGGTATTGACTTGGGTATCAACTTGGGTATTACTTCCTAAGTCTGAGCTGCCTCGCCTATAGAACACTACGCAAAATCCATAAGGCTTTTTCTGAAATTCAAATTTGCAATTAGCTTCCACGCAATAGTCACTGATGCGTTTCAATCCCGTTGCGAACGTCTCCATATCTTTTGAGAAGTACAGAGTTTTGCAAATCAAGGGATTCCGACGAATAGGTCTCTCGTTTCCGCTGACAAACTGTTCCGGCGAAACCTGTTCAGGAAAAGCTCCATAGTTGTAAATTTCAATTCTACTTTTGAAGATAGCAACCTCAACACTTTGCGATGCTTCTATAACTCTGTGCCCGAACGCATTGATTATGGCTTCACGAATTGCTGCAACGGGTACCTCCGGGATTTCTTCACGAGTAAGACCTTTGATTTCTGCTCGCCAATCCATCGCATCGAGAATGTATTTTTCGGCTTTATCCGCCAAGTCTATTATCGAACCGGTGTACCGACGTATATCATTAAAAGTAAGTCGTTCATCAGTTGCAAACTTTGCCATCTGAAGCTCGTTTATGCCTGTATCGCAAAAAAGAGCCGCACCTGCATTCAGCAGATATTTTCCGTTCATCAAATCCAGCTTTTTCAGAACCGCCTCTTTATCTTCCGTTTCAAATGTGATTCTGCCAGCCTTTTTAGCCTTAATCAGATACTTCTGGAAAGACTCCTCGTCAATATCCTCTACAGTATATGCGGATGTCTGACTTTCCCACGACTTTCTCTTGTCATCCCTGTGGCGGAGCATGTCATCATATAAATCCTGATCCATGACCAAATCCTCATCCGAAACACGGATACGGGGCTTATCGTATGCTAAATATGGCTGTCGTTCACCTTGAAATTTGACATACACCGTCTTGCAATCGTCAAATTCTTTTACAGAAATTTCGGGATATATCGGAGGCTTTATATGATTGCCTATAGCCTGACTAACCGTTCTTAAGGTAGATTCACCAATTTCCTGCCCTATGACGGTGCCATCATTTCTGACGCCAAAATAAAGCTCGCCTGCACCATGCTTATTAAGGATTGAGACAATTGATATGATGCCTTCCTTTAGTTCCCCTATTGACTTTTTATATTCGACCTGCTCAGTTTCCGGTCCTAAGTTAATAAGTGCCATAGCAACGTCTCCTTTTCAAGTTGCACATCTTGTTATAAATTGAATAGAGTGCAAAAACCTAGCGTATATTTAGTTTAGCACAAATCGATCCTTTAATCAAGGCTTCTTTTGGCTTGTTTTGAGAACATTTTATTAGTAGCTTGCTTTTTATCACCTTTTTCCGCCTCCATTCTCATGATTTCAGAAAATTCAATTAGTTCTCAGCCCACAATTTCCTCTACTTCACCCGCTTCATTCAACGCCTTCTCCACCAAATCCTCACACTTCCAAGTTATCTCAATACACCACTTGTCGTAGACTATAACTTTCTCCACAAAAACATCCGCCATCGTGCAGGTAAGATGAGTCTCATTCTCGAAAAGTCGGACATTCTCCATCAAGGCATCAAGTTCCGGCTTTCTTTGGTTTCTGGTCTTTCTGAGCTTGGATTCTTTCTCATGAAGCTTGTTCAGCTCATCTCGGATTGAATCAATCTCAGCTGAGAGCTTTTCTTTTTGATCAGCAAAAGTTTCTTTATCAATCTGCCCGTCGCTATAGCTTTCGTAAAACTCAAGCTTCTTAGATTGCAGGGCTTTGAACTCTGTTTGCAGCTTTTCTGCTTCATCATTCAGAAAACGTAAGCCCTGCCAACGCTTCTGCTCTGCTTCATCTACATTTCCGCAAGCTGTCTCCAAAAGCATCATCCAGGATTTAAGCTGAGTAAAGACTCTTGCATTGAGGAGTTCCTCTGGAAGACGGTCTTCGGAGCAGCCGACATTGTTCCCTGTTTGCAATACTTGATTGCAATAAAAGAGGCAGTCGTCATGAACATTATCATGATAAGCCATTGCATAACCGCAGTTGCCACAAAACACTTTGGATTTAAGCGGGTAACGTCTGCTGGAATTGGGATTAACTTTCTTGGTTCTAAATATCTCCTGAGCTTTCCAGAATGTCTCCGTGTCTACGATTGCGGGATGGTTGTTTGGGATTTTCATCGGGTCTCTGACTTCAACGGTTTTCTTCATCCCTGCTATTACTTGCTTCCTACGTTGGCTGATGTATGTTCCCGCGTAAAACTCATTCTTCAGAACATTTCTAACCTTTGCATTTGTCCATGCTGCGTAGTCGCTTTTTTCTATGGGTGTCATCTTGCCACTTACGTTATGCTCTACGTTGTATGTAGCGATAGTTGGGACATCCTCCTTATTCAATATTTTAGCTATGTCGCCAAGTTGTCTACCCTCACAGGCGAGCGAGAAAATGTGCCGCACGATCTTTGCCGCTTCGTCATCAATCAGCACTTTACCCTTGTGCTTTTCATCTTTGAAGTAACCAAACGGCACGTTGAAGAATATCTCTCCACGTTCTCGCTTCATATCTAAAGTTGCAATGACTTTCCGCGAAAGATCCTGCGAGTAGTAGGAATTGACTATATTCTTCATCGCCACTTCCATCTGCCGGTCTTCATTTTGCCTTCCGCTGTCATAGTTGTCTGCAACAGAGATAAACCGTGTACCTAAGAACGGAAACAGCTTTTCTAAGTAGTCTGCACACTCAACGTAGTTTCTACCGAAGCGAGAAAAATCTTTGACGATAACTGTGGTCACTACTCTCTTTTTTATGAGAGCCAGCATTCTTTGAAATGCTGGTCTTTGAAAGTTGGTGCCACTGTAGCCATCGTCGATGAATTCTTCAGTCTCCTCTGTCCGCAAGTCTGGCAGTTCCTGAAGATACTCGTTCAGGAGCTTTCTCTGATTCTCTACACTGTCGCTTACTTGCTTTCGCTCATTTAAGTCATCATCCGCAAAAGATAACCTGATGTACAAACCGACCATTCGGTCACTCTCCTTTCATAGTCAATAACTTTTCTACATAGTCCTCACATTTGAACTTGATAAAAAAGCTACCATCAACGCTGTATTCCAGCCTTTCAACCATTGCTTCGACTAGTTCTCTCGTCAAGCCTTTTCTCAAAAGCCGTTCAACCATGTCTGGCTCATCATCTGCCACTATCTCAACACTCGAATGCTCGGTGAGCTGTACCGTTCCCACAGTTTCGCTACCCAGTTCTTCCCCAAACAGCTTTTTCTTTAGCTCCAACCATAAATCTGTATCACTCGATTGAGGCTGTTCCTGGATAGCTTTAAGCTTCTCCAAGTAAGTCGCACGAATTTCAAGGTACTCTTCTTCTGTAATTATCTTATCGGCATAATCCTCATAGAGCTTTCTGAGCTTTTGCTTAATGCTTGCCTCCTGAGCTTTCTGAGCGTCCGATTCTTTCTTTTTCTTCTTTGTCTCTGCTTGAAGAAGAGTTTCGAGTTTTTCTAATTCCAAACCGGCTTTGAGTTGCAGACGAATTTGGTCAAGAACAAACTTGTAGACGGTATGATCAGAAACGCTATGAATTGTTATCGCACAAGGTGGTGCTCCTTCGTCATCTTTTTTGTAATCGTTGTAGCTACTGCAACGATACCTAAAATTTCTGAGTACTCTGGTAAAACCCGTCTTATCTAAAAACATAGCTCTGCCACAGTCTCCGCAATAGAAAACGCCTTTCAGGATATTTGGATATTTCTCCGCTCTTGATCTGCCCTTCTTTAATTCTTCTTTCTTTATTTTGCTACGTTCAGCCATTTCTGTGCTGATTGATTCAAATATTGCTTCATCCGCCAATGCTTCGTGAGTGTTAGGAATAACTTTATACTCGCCTTTTCCCATAGTGTTGTAAACAGTAGCTCCAGTGTAGGTGCGATTTTCAATAATCCTATACAAGAGTTTGTGATTCCACTTAGCTCCGTTTTGCACATTCGTATACTTTCCTTGCGACTTCATATGCTCAAGAGGTGTAGGAGCTCCTATCTGATTCAATCGATTTGCAATCGCTGTCAGTCCAAGTCCTCCTGCTTTCAGACTGAAGATCAGTCGGACATAATCCGCAGTCTCTGGGTCAGGAAGCAGATGGTATTTACATTCGGGGTCGATTATATAACCGTATGGGGCTGCTGTGAAGGATTTCTGATTCCTACTTTCTTGAGCCCTGAGTGTTGCCAGAACTTTTCGCTGGGTGTCCTTGGCATACATTTCGTTTATCATGTTTTTTAGGGGCACCATCATGCCGTCTTTTTTCGATTCGTCCATACTGTCAAAATTGTCGTTGATGGAAATGAAGCGAATATCTAATTGAGGGAAGATGGTTTCAAGGTAATATCCTGCCTCTATGTGGTTTCTACCGAAGCGGGACAAATCCTTGACGACGATACAATTAATCTTCCCGTCTTTCACATCTTCCATCATCCGCTGGAACTCGGCTCTTTCAAAGTTCATGCCACTTCTGCCGTTGTCCACATAGCGGTCTGCAAGAGCTAAGTCAGGATGTTTATCTATGTACTCTTCAAGATACATTATTTGGTTTTGAAGTGACCTATCATCCTCAAATCCATTGTTCTCATCGGACAGTCTTGCATAAAGAGCAGTCTTCCATTCTGTTGTATGGGTTCGTTTTAAATATCTTTCCGTAGACTGCGCTACTCGGTCTCTTCGTCCCATGTTGTTTTCCTCTTTCTGTCTCTATACTTCTTGTGGGGCTTGTGCTTTACTGTGTATCTGAAGTCGCTATTCTTTTTCTTCAAGTAGGCTTCAACGTCACCATCAGCTGTATCGAATTCTGCCTCAACATCAATAAAGCGAATGCCACAAGGAACGAAGTAATTCTGGATTACATGCCTGAGTTCTGAAAGGGTCGGTGCAACGGTTCTTGCGGCATAGATTACGACCACATCTATAGCTGACGTTTCAGTGTCAGTAAGAAGCTTCTTCCAAGCATCATTGCCCTCAGCAGAGCGAGGCTGTCTTTTTCCTTTCTCTTTGTCTTCGTCGCTGGTTTTAATAATCTCGACCTGCTCGTCCCTATAGATTCTCATCAGCTTAAGTTCCTTGTGCTCTTTGATGAAGCTCTTACACTTGGCTTCTTCGAAATTAGCAATCGCTCGTCTGCGTTCTTCTGCTACATTTCGCATTGCATCTCTCGCTGAATTAATCTTGCTCGAGTACATTTGAGTATAGTCCGTATACTCTTCTCTGCTCAGTATGCCGGCTTTGTAGTCTTCATACAGTCCGCTCTTGATTCGAGCGTATCTGTCCATCTCTTCTTGGAGCTGAACAAGTTGACCTTCGAGACGAGCTACCTCCCTACTCTGTTCGGGCAATGCATCGGCTTCGTTTATAAGCTTCTCCATTCTAACAGCAATTTCCGCCATTTTGCGGATGGCATTGAGAATCGCTTTGTATGCCTTCTGCTCACTCACACATTTTGTCTTTCTGCCATCATCTCTGCAATCTTTACAAGTGTAGTAATTGTACTTCTTGCCATTCTTGTATGAAGGCTGAATTGTAAGTTGTCTTCCACATTCCCCGCAGAATAAAAAACCAGAGAGTAGTTCCACTTGTGTTTTACCACCAGCTATTCTCGTTTCCTTCTCCATAATTTCTTGAATCATGTCAAAAAGTTCCGATTCAATAATAGCTTCATGAGTTCCTTCGACTCTCGTCCACTTCTCTTTTGGCAAAAGCAATCTTTCTTTGGAACGATGATTGAGCTTCTTTTGCTTACCTTGCACCATGGTGCCCTTATACCATTCATTATGTAGAATGTTATATATGCATCTTCTGCCCCATTGTGCCTTGTCCGATTTCTTGAAATTTCCCGACACATGAACGCCAACGGATGCCTGATATTCATACGGAGACAGGATGCCTTGTTCGTTTAACTTGTCTGCAATAGCATTGTCACTATACCCCTCTAACTTCCACACAAAAATCTGCTTCACATTGCCTGCTACGGTTTCGTCAACAATGATTTTGGAGTGATCCTTAGGATTTTTCTTGTACCCATATGGAACGCAGGGCGATACACACTCGCCACGTCTTCTCATAACTTCAAGTTGAGTTGTAATTTTCTTTGAGATGTCCTTACAGTAGATGTCGTTGATGAGGTTCTTCATTGGCACGGTAAGAGCGTCGCCGTTCTGCCATCCGTTCAGCGTGTCAAAATTATCATTGATGGCGATAAGTCGGACACCTAAAACAGGAAAAATCATCTGGAGGTATCTGCCGACTTCTATATAGTTTCTACCGAAGCGGGAGAGATCTTTTACGACTATGCAGTTGACAGCACCGCATTCCAAATCTTCATAGAGTTGCTTCCATGCGGGTCTTTCAAAATTGGAACCAGAGTAGCCGTCATCAACATACTCATCTACCAAACAAAACTCTGGCTTGTTTTCGATGTAGTCCAAGATAAGTTTTCTCTGGTTGGAAATAGAATCGCTCTCGTTTTTGTCTCCATCATCACGAGAAAGGCGCAGATAGATGGCGGTTCTATATACTGTGTGGTTTGTCATTCTTCTCTGATTGAAATCTGTAATCATCTGTCTGCTCCTCTCTTTTTCAATCACATATTACCGTCACTTTTGTAAAATAGCAACTTAATATTGGCGAAATCTCCGGCATAAACCAAACAATCTTTACAAAAGATTCAGCCATCATGATTGGTGAATTTATGCTCGTTGTTATCCACAAACAGTACGGATATAGTGGCGGAGAGCTTCCTCCATTGACCGCTTTCCGGCAAAGCTTACTTTTACCACCCGCCATGGTCGAGGTAACAATATGGGTTCTTGATCTGGCGAATGTAATCAACGATTCTCTCTGTGGGCGGGAGCGAAGTGTTAATCTCAACGGTGTTGATGTCCACAAGGGTTGACCTCTCTACAGTTCTGATGTCCACGCTCTTCATTTCTTCTAATTGTTTTAGAAGTGTCCTTACTTCTTCCTTGGTTACGGGTGTAAACTCTTTATTCTGTTCTGTTTTTCTTACCACTATTTATCGCCTCCTCGTTACTGAAAGCCAAATAAATTTTTTTGCTCTCATAATATAAAGGATAAGCACAATCAAAACTCGTACCAAAAATGAGATAAAAATTACGGTTCCGTTTGAGAGCCGCCCCCGATTTTTCTATATGCAAAAGAAGCCCAGCCGGTCATCTCCACTACTCACAGTGGGTTAACCTGCTGGGCTCACAAAAATTATTTATCTACCACTCACTTCGGCTCGTGATCCTCACGCTCAACTACGACTTTGCACTCTTTCTTATAGCAAGCAATCGCATACTTCCAAAGTGTTCTCATGCCATCGGATTTAAGCTCTGCTGTGTAGTCGTTGTCGTTTATCTGCTTGATTGCGTTCTGGCATTCGCTTTCAAACTGAGCATCCTCGGCATACTTCACTTCGATGATTATGCCAATCTCTTCATCCTCAATTTCAGCAGCGATGTCATAGTAACCGTTGCCGGATTCGCCGTTAGAGTCAACGCTCCAACCTTCTTTGTAGCTGAGAATTCCAATAAGCAAACCGTGGTAGAAGCTCTCTTTGAACGACTTTTTGACTGCAGTATCTCTGATGCTTATAGTCTTCTTCATGAAGTTGTTGAACAGCTTCTCGACTTCTTCCGCATTGCCGGTTTTCAGAGCGTCGCAGAAATCGGTGACCATCGCACCGTCCTGAGCGACTTCTTTTTCAAACATGCTCAGAACCGAGTCCCTGAATATAGTCCTGACCTCAGTATTAGGGATAGCGAGCCTGACGACATTTCCCATCGGAGTTTCACTCTGAGTGAGATAGCCAGTAGCGTAAAGCAAGCTCCACATATTTTCAATGCTGTCATACATTGTGTCGTAGGTGAGCTGTTCCTCAATCTTCTTCTGAACAGTGTCACCGGAGATAAGCCTTTCAATCTGTGTTTTGGTTACTCCGTCGCCCATTCGCTGAATGAATCTCTTTAGCTCTTCATTACTGCTTGAATTCGCCCAGTAGCATTTTGGAATTCTATCTAGGTTGTTCAACAGCTGATTGCACCAGTTTATGACGTCCCACGGATTATATACATTCGCTTGCCCAACCATGTAACCATCGTACCACTCTCTTGTTGTACCATAGTGCTCCGAGAGGTCATAGTAAGCCAACATCTCTTTGACTTCTTCATCCGTAAATCCGAACTGTTCATCACATTCTGCTTCAAGCAAGGAGTACACCTTAGTGTTGTTCAACCCTGTAAAAATACTTTCTCTTGATACACGAAGACAACCAGTCAAAACAGCAAATTCGAGATTCGGATTGGTTTTGAGAGCTTGATGGAACATTCCTCGTATAAGCATAATCATGTCGTCATAGTATCCGAATTGATTAGCTTTTGCAAGCGGAACATCATACTCATCAATCAGCACAATAACTTGTTTACCATAGTGCTTTTGGAGAAGTATAGTCAAGGTGTTCAGGCTACTTATAAGTGCATTATCAGAAATAGAATAAACGCTGTTTCCAGAAGGTTCAGCCTTGGTCAGTTGCCTGTACATATTCTTATCATCTTCCGAAAGATTGTCACTATCTCTCAAAAAGCTGAGTCTCGACGCTTCGTCACCTATTACTTTTCGCATCTGTGACAATGCTGACTCGTAATCTTTTCCCTCAACACCTTTGAAGCTGACTGAGACTACAGGGTATTGCCCCATATACTTTTCGCACAACTCTGTTTCCTTTGAGATAGCCAATCCGTCAAACAAGCTCTTGTCTGTACCGATCTCAAAAAAGCACTTGAGCATACTCATGTTCATACTCTTGCCAAAGCGGCGAGGGCGGGTGAAGAGATTAACCTTGCCCCAGTTGCTTAGCAGTTCTTTTATCATGCCAGTCTTATCGACATAGTAAAAGTCCTGAGAAATTATCTCTGTAAAATCCTCTATACCAATCGGCAATTTCTTTTTATCCATATAGCTATCCCCCTTGTGATTGCAATGCTACTCTACCACTTATAGCTTACCATAAATGCGAGGGTAAATCAAGGGCTAGGTGAAAGTTTTTGACGATATAAAAAATCCGCCGAGGCACATACCCCGGCGGATTTCCTTTAAACATATTCAGTTTACTGCTTCTTCAAATACGTCCCACAGCAGAATCCCGTGTACTTCACGTTATCCACAGTTACCTGAACAGAATACCATCTGACACTGTTAACCATAGTATAGTATCCGTAATTCTTCACGCTTGTTCCTTTCGGAAGAACCGTCAATATAGACTTGCCGGTTCCTGCACCGTTTCTCATGTTGAGGTTTCCGGTTATAACGTAAGTTCCGGCAAGAGACTTGTCGTATGCCTTTGCGGACTCGGTTGCTTTCTTCTCGATCACTGTAGACGTGTCGGTCGTGGTGCTTGTCCCAGAGCTTGATGTTCCTGCATACTTGTCGTAGTATTCCTGTCCATATGTAGCTCTCTTGGTCTTTACAGCATCAGACTGGTCGGCAGGTTTCTCATACTTTGTGAGAACAATATCCGAAGCTTCTTTTACTGAGGTAGCATTCTTCAAAGTAGAAAGTACGGTCTTGTATGTTGACTTAGACAGCTCTTTGTAGATGTAATCAAGCTGCATCTCCAGATTACCGACGGAAGCATTCTGTTCCTCAGCATAATCCAGAAGTGCTTGCTTGCGGGTGTAATACGTCCATTGTGCCAATCCATACCCGTAACCGTCTTTTACGAAGTTGCTGTAGCTCCCGTCATCAACAGCCTCTGTGTACTCAGCGTCCGTCATCCCTAATTTGGTGTTGCCAGTGTTCTGAAGGTTGACAGATAGCAAAGCAGATTCGGCATAAAGGTTGCCCATCAGACCTGCAACACCGTAAGCATTGCCAATCTTGCCGAGAAGATAGTTCCAGACAGTTTCCGGCTTTGCGGTCGTAGTTGCCGCCGTCTTCTTAGTGGTGCTACTTGATGTGGTGGTTGTCGTGCTGTCGGTATGCTTCGGAAGTCCAAAACCACGAATGTATTTGCCGTTTACTTGTAGTGTACGTCTCTTCACGGAATTGGAGTAGTTTCCCTCAATGACCGTTATGGTCGAGCCGGACACCTTTTCAACGATACCAACGTGGTCTGCATGACCTGTGTTGTCACCGGAACTGCTGTCCTCCCAGTCATAAAAGATTACATCACCTGCGTTCGGAACATAGGAATCGTCCTCTTTCCAACAGCCGAGCGCCTGATACAAATCAATCATCTTCTCACAGCCACATTCGGTCGGCATGATGTCTGTGTACCCGCACTTTATTGCTACAGCAGATACAAAGGTGGCGCACCAAGCATCTGTGTACTTCATGGTATAGCCTCTAGCCAAAGGCTTATGACTGTTGTACACATCGATTATTTCTTTGTATGTCCCGTCGCTTTCCTTGTACCCAAGCCATGCCTTTGCCTGAGCGACTACCTTGCTTCTCAAATAACTCATAGCAAAACGCCCCTTTCTTAATCCTGCTTAAACTGGCTGATTGCCTGAACTACTTTGTCATACCCCAGCATCGAGCATAGCCAAGAGCATAAAACAAGAGCCACCGCTATAACAACAATCTGACGAGTCCATACAATTCCCATCAACACCGTGTACCCAACGGCAAGACCGTCGGATACAAAAAGTGCGACAATTCCTGCGAGCAGATTGCTCTTGTAGGATTTGCCGCACTCACTGAGTATGTTCTTTATTGCCTCTGTGACAAGCCCTGTTACTGTGGATGAGACGAGAAGTCCCATCAAAAATACCCTATATGTTATCATCCAAATACCTCCTCGGAATCGTCCGATTCCTCTAAACACACAGCCGGAGCAGAATCCATCTTGTCCCTCTCCAACTTGATTATTTCTTCCTGTTTGGTTTCGTTGTAAGACTTGCAGCAATACACGGCAAACGAGATGGATTCCGTGACTACCGCAGTGATGAGAGAGTAAAGAGCATCAAGGTTCTGAAGCTTCCACATAACCACCATCGAGTAGATTTCAACCGCCGTGCAGTTGAGGAAGATGTATGCCATGACTATCTTCGTAGTTGTCGGCTTTTTCCATGAACGCATGGAGCGTCTGACCGTTCGGATTTCGAGCCGCTTGTCGTACAGCTCTTTTCGCCTTTGCATCTCCGCAAGCTGACGGTCGTAATACTCAGCAGTCTTTCTTTGCCGGAACACGGTCTTCACTCCTTATAGCTTGTGAGCTTTCTTTGATAGATAAGTTGTCAGCTCTTCGTGTGCTGCTGTGGTGGGACCGTTTGCCCCTAACTGGTGCAAGCCGTCGATGATGGCAAGCAAAGCCCTGATGATTATTTCTCGCTCAGTGAGAGATTCGTTCATCAGCTCTTTATCCTCGCTCTCACATCTTTGGAGAAGCTCAAGGCTTCTGAAATCACTGTCAAGCTTTCTGTCTATGTCATCAAGCCTCTGTTCCACTTTGGAAAGACGCTCGATAGCATCTTCCTCTTTAAGTTCTTTCTTGGTTTCACCGGTTATACGTCTCTTGAACTCCGGATACTCTTTGTAGACGAAATACGCCAAGAGTAAAAAGATAATGAGCCACTGAAGAATCGCTTCACCAGTCACCAAGTCTGCTATCTTGTCCATAACATTCTCCTTTCTGCCCATGCAAAAGGGCATAAAAATAGGGCTGTTTTTGCAGCCCTTGAATGGTCTAAAGGGTTCTCATGAAAGCTTCATACTTCCATGACGCCCATTCGTTGCCCTCGTCACTGTAGGTTGAACCGTCATCTGAGATGAGCTTCTCTGCTTGAGCTTCATTCCAGTAACATAAACCGCCGCTTGAGATGTTATTGAAAACAGGTATCCCGCCGTTGTTCCGGCAGGCTGTTTCAATGGCATCAACATATGCCTTTGTCTCAGCGGATTCTTCTCTGTCGGTGACATAGGGAGTGATGAAAGCTATCTTGCCTTGTGGGTATTTACATAAGAGTCCTTGACAGAGACTGTTCAAAGCTCCGTAGAAGTCGGACGGGTCTTCGCTGTCCTCATCTCCAATGTCCACACCAAGCCCTATATCTACACTTCCGGCAAAGACAAGAATGTAATCGGCATCTTCCATCTCGGAGTATTTCTCAGCAATATCTGAAAGGCGGTAATCATAATCTCCATAGCTTGTAGCCGTCATGCTATTCCGGTCAGCTATCTTCTGAAGCCAGTCGCTCATCATGTAGTCGCCGATACCCACAAGCTTCTTTCCATACAGAGGATTAGACTTTTTGGATTTTTCAAGCTCCTCACTCAGCTTGTCTATGTTGCCTTGAAGTTCCTCTTTGGTTTCAGCAATGAGCTTTTCGGATGCTGAGGATGAGCTGTCTATAGCCTTTGAAGTCTCGTCTTCGAGAGCTTCAAGTCTGGCATCGGTTTCTTCTTGGTAAGTTTGAAGTTGGTCTGAGAACCTTGCACATAAAGCCCAGTATTCTTCATCTGAAAGGAGAGTTCCCGCCGGAACTGTCTTTCTTGAAATATAGCTGTCGCCGGTATCTTCCTCAAGGACTATAGCGAGCATTTCGTACTCGGTCTCACTGTTCCATACTCCAAAATGCTTCGGGACTATTCGTCCGCCCCTGTATACACTCATGAACTGTCACCTCCGGAATAAATAGTAATGTTCCCGTCACCGTCCATCATGAAAGATAAACCCAATCCGTCCGATGTCACTATTACAAGATAACCATCGGAATCGATGTAGCAGTCTATGATGCCTTCAAGGAACTCAGCCAAGAAGTCTGAATAGGAGCCGGTGGTTAAACCTTTATTGTCTACAGCAGATTTCTTTACTGCAAGTACAAATGGAAAGATACCGAGGATTTCGCCTTCGCCATCGGTTATGGTCACATCGACCGGCATTCTTCCGGGGACGCTTGTCATGGTATTTGTAATCCAGATGACGGCGTGACCGTCTTCAACATATACTACACCACTGTCTCCATCTGAGCAGTATTGAAAAATCTCTCCGTCCGGACGCTTACCGGAAACATTGACTATTGAGTCTTCGTCCAAGAAAACTTCTTCGTAACCTTTGAAGATACGGCAGACAACCTTTCTTGAAAGATTGTCGTACTGCTTGCAGTGGACAACTGGTGGAACGAGTACGTTCGTAAGGGAAAGCTCAAGCTCCCATGTTACAGTCAAGTTTCATCACTCCTTCGATGTTGGCGATACCGAAAGCGCCAAAGAGAAAAGACCGAGCCTTGCAGTATCTCCGTCCGTAAGCGTAACGTCAACGGGAACTCTTCCAACCTCCGCAGTCATGGCGGATGGAATGACGAAGTAAATACAGCCGTCTGAAATGTACAGAAGATTTGAGCTATCCTCGGTCGTATACACAAGAACATTCCCGCTTGGAAGTGTGCAGGAGACCTCAACCGATGAATCCGAATCAATATCTTCTAAGACACCGCCGTTATATACCACGCACTTTATTCTTCTCGTCAGGTTGTCGTACTGCTTCACATGAATGTATGACGGGATAAGGGAGTCGGTCAGAGACATATTAGCTTCCTGTACTATTGTCGTCATCTTCAGGTTCTCCCTTCAAATCCACAGTCACCGTTTCTGTCTTTACGCTTGGAACGGTCGGGATTCCTTTATCTTCACGGTCTTTCTGCCGTTCTCTCTTAACCTCACTCATTCTCTTAAGCCTGACATCGTTCAATATTTCGGTTAAGACATAGTCCAAGATGCAGGCAGGCATCTGGGCATCGTTGATGGTCTTAATGAGGCTTTCCCTTAAATCTTCTACTCTTGCGTTTATTCCAAGCATATTAATCCTCCTTGTTCTGACCGACTACCGTTTGCGTTGAAGTCGATTCATGTGGACATTGAACTGTCTCATCCATTGCTTCTATTTCTTCCTGAGTAAGCCCTGTTTCACAGGTCTCATCGGTATATATCTTGTATCCCGCAGACAAGTACTCCAAAGCTTTATCTTTATTCGCCCAGATACCGCTGTGCGAATCGAACCTTACAAAACTAATCACCTAAAACACCTCTCTTAGAGCGAAGTCACCATCAAGCCCTTCTGGAACTGTATATATGTGCTGTTAAAAGCCAAAGGAACGGAAATGGTGTTGTTGTTCCACTGAGCGTAATAAATGTATCCCGACGAGTCGCTGTACATAGTCATATCTGAAATACAGTTATATGAAGCCCAGTAGCTGACTCCGGTCAGAACCGACAAACCGCCGGTACCACCATAGTAGTAATTTCCTGCGGCATAACTGACGTTTAGATAGTCCGCATTGAAATCTATAAGGGTTGACTCCAAGGTTATATCTTCAGCCTGTACGGTCAGGGCGTTATATGTCTGGGTATAGCCATCAATCGTAAACGATTTATTCGGAACCATTATTATGCTACCAACATAGGAGCCTAAATAGTAGCCACTGAGCCAACCTCCTGACATCTGCATCTTAAAGGCATCATCCGAGCCAGACGTGAAAGTTCCAGTTGCCATCACTTCTCCTGAAGAGGTCAATTTAAAGTTATCTGAATCTATGCTGATGGAATTTGAGGTAAAAGAGATTACACCTGATTCAACCGTTATACTTGTAGAGTCCATAGCAAACCTTGAGCGGATTTCATCTTCTTCAACGTAGTTGCCCAAAGACTCCGATGTGACGTAGGTTTCAGAGACTTCGAGGAGTATTCCTTCTTCACTTGTCTCAATGAGTGACTGGATTTGCTCTGTTGTGGAGTAATCGGACAAGGTTTTGGTGACCGACAGTCTTATGGCATTATCCGCAACTGCAATCTGTGAGCAGACGTCTTCTGTAGTTGCCAAAGTGAGCTGAAGCGAGCTGTTTCTTGACGAGGTAGCAGAAGTGGAAAGAGTAAGGCTCTTGTACCTTCCAAGCAGCACATCCCACTCGGTTTCGGTCACAGTCGTTTTCACCGTCATATTGAGAATCGGGCAATAAACCGTTATCTTGTCACAGAGGTTCACAGACTCGGCTTCTACGATGTCCTTGTACTCCGGCAGTTCCCAAAGGGAGGCAAAGTCTATAGTCATGTCTATTGACGGATCGACCGCCGTTGTGCTTTCAAGATACGACTGGGCATACTGGAGAAGCTGGTATTCGGTCGGCATTTCTTCAAACTGTTCGGAACAATCTAAGAGAGCAATCTTCTCAAACGGAGCGTCCGTCTCTACTCCTATATCCGAGAGAGTGACCACCTTTTGCGAAAGTTCAAGAAGCTCGCCGGTGTCTGAATCCATCCAATATGGGTGAACACCTGTTATTGTGTCTTCTACCGATTCTTCTTTCTGAAAGTCTTTCAGGTTCTTGCCGTAGGTTATCTTGACACCTTTGTCTGAACCTCTTGACTTCCAGAACTTCACGCAATAATTGTCCCACTCGTACTCGCCTCCAAATGTGTCTAACATAGAACCCTCTATTCCTCCGAGAGCAGAGCGGAAAGTGACAGGTTCAGATATATTGAAAACCGCATCGCCCTCGACATCGGTCTCGAATGTGAAAGGTACATCGGTGCTTGCGTGTTCCGTCAACACATCCCAAGCATATCTGCAAGTGCCGTCATAGTCCTCAGAAGTATAGTCTGGAACCATAGCACAGGGAGAGACGGTTATATAGCTGAGCTGGTATGAGATATGCCGAGCGGAAATCTCAATGTTTCCAGTCATCGAAGTGGATACTTTATATATCCTAAAAGCCTGAACTGCTGTGCCGTATGACGGAGTTGCAGTTACAACATTGCCATTGACAAGTTCATCAGCGTGTATGCCATCTTTCGGATATTCCATCTTCAGCTCATACGAGCCGTTTCTTTTCTCGGTAACAACACACGAAATACAGTCTGCAAGCTTTCCGATACCGTTGGTCTTGTATTCGGTTTCGGATACGTCGAAGAGACATGGAATCAAAGCGTCCACCACCTCGGAGTTATTTCAACAGAAGTTATCCCGCCACTCCATTCAATAGTATTTTCTCCCGAAGCGAGAACCGGGAATTCTTCTGAATAGATCGACGTGTTGCAGAATGAACCATCCGAAAGGTAGGCGTTCTGTGTCTCACTGTTGAGGATGACGGAGCCGTCATCAAAACTATAGATAGCCACGGAATAATCTCCTATAGTGAGAACTCCCTCGGAATCCCCGTATACAGCGATTAGTGGCTGAGAGTAAAATTCAAACGGGTTTCGGATGACACTGCCGGAAGATTCGAGCGTTATTGCTTTCTGTCCCTCTACCGACCACCTCTGAGGCTTGCAGTTAAAGATTAGCTCCATCTCTGCGGATTTCTGCTTTGTCACTTCAAACTCCAAAGCCTGCGTACACATGCCCATTCTGAAGAAGTCCGGGTCGTAGGTATCCTGCAGTTTGCAATAGCTGGTCGGCGACAGAAGCCACGATTTCACAGCTCCCGTCTTCTTCGGCAGACCGTTAAAGAAGAAAGCTTCATACTTGATGTCTACATTCTGAAATCTTCTGTGTCCGCTCTTTGCATTGTTCTGAATCAGGTCGCCGTTCAAGCCGGGAATACTCGTTGCTTCAACATCCGGTGCCGGAGAGTTATATATCCCCGGACCGGATAAATACAAAAGGAAGTCCTTTGAAGACTTCCCGTTAAACGTGAGATACTGCCGCTTGAATCGGCTTCTCATTTCAAATTGGGAGACTGACATATATACTCCTTTCAGATTTTGGGTATGAAAAAAGCACCTCGATGGAGATGCTTTCATTTCAGTATACTCTGTGATTAAACTCTCAGGCGCTTACTTTGCTTTTTGCAAGATAAGCCTCGGCTTCAATTCTGTTGAGTTCATACCTATTCATGATTCTATTAAGAATTTCAGATTCGGGAACTCCATCATCTTGCCATAGCTCAATAGCTGTCAAGACCGTTGCTTCTTTCAGTAAATCTTCTACCATTTTGCACACTTGAACCTGACCTCCTTCTGTTTCTTTAAAATATCTGACTCTGTTTGCCAATATATCATAGTGCATTTCGTCTGCTGATGTGCATCTGAAATCATGCATCAACATCCCTATCGGGGTTTCTTCGTTTTTATATTCCCCATTGACATACACTATATGCGAGCCGTCGCCAAATGATTCGTAATCCAGCTCCTCAATTCTACGGTCAATGTGATATAATGGGAAACCGCCACCAAGGATATCTTTTTCAGTGATGAATATCACATAAGACGGCTTTAGATTTGGAACTTTATCCCCGACTTTTGCCATCCTCGTGTCAAGCATACTGCTATTGAATCTTGCACGTTCTGCACCTGCACCACTGTTCGCACGCTGAATTTCGACATCGAAATGCTGTCCCTTAGAATCAACTGCATGAATGTCAAGTCTCACGGAGCGACCATTCGGATTCTTGATTTCAAACTGACCGATTGTCTCAATGACTGTTATTTTTGGATCGTCTAAGATAATCCTGAGCAAAAGCTGAGTTGCCTCTATATTCCCGCCAAAGACTAAAGTCATAAAATCGTCGTCCATTAAGCGAAACCTATCAGTCATACTATCGTATTTTCCACTGTATGGCTTCCTTGATTCTTCCTGATTCACGTTAATCACTTCCCGTCATTTTCTTTCGCATCTATATTGTACCATAAAATCGCCTACTATTCAAGAGGAATTTTAATAACAGCCTCAAATTTTGCGATAACCTTATGCCATATTTTCAATGCTACTTGAACACCGCCTCATCCTCATCGAGCATATCGTTAATCTTGTCCGCCACCATCTTGGCAAGCTCGTCATCATTCTTGGCGTTGTAGCCCTTGATGGTGATGTGGACACCGCCGAGGTTGGTGGTCTTCTGATTATTGTTGGTAGTCGTTCCACTTCCACCTGTGCCTGAAAATGCAAGTTCAGGAACACCGAGCTTAGTGATGTCCGGCAAGGTGAAACCATCGTTCATCATGTCTTTGATCTTCGATGCAACGGTCTTTATCTTGCTCAGAACTTCTCCCATGTTGCCGTCAATACCCTCGGACAAAAGCTCCATGAAGTCGGGCATATATTCATCAGCATCTGCAAGCGGTCCCTTGTCGGGGAGTGAGAAACCGATGATGCTCTTTATTGTGTTCGCAACGCCTGTTATGGACTCCGACAATGCAGAAATCTTTTCTTTAATGCCACTGATGAAGTTGGAAAGTAAATCTCGTCCCCACTGAGCTGCCTTACTTCCTAAGTTAGTGAACAGGCTCTTTATGGAATCAAGAATATTAGAGATTGTACTCTTTACTGAGGACATCGAATTCGAGATTGATGTCTTAATGCTACTGAAGATATTTGAAACCGTGGATTTAATCGAATTGAGAACCGTTGAGAACGTGGATTTCACTGAATTCCAAACACTGCTCACAGTCGATTTTACCGAGTTCAAAACTGTAGTAATCGTTGACTTGATGCTATTCCATACAGTCGAAACAGTAGACTTTATGGAATCGAGAACATTGGTCACGGTTGACTCTATCTTCTCCCAGACTTCTGAGAAGAAATCTCGGATGCCTTCTAGTATTGGCTCTATGAAGTCTACGATTGCGTTCCATATGTCTGAAATCTTGTCGCTGACAGCTTCCATCACATCGCTTACTACTATCCTTATAGCCTCAAAGATTGTCTCAAACAGATACCCGAAAGCTGTAACCAAAGGCTCAATGAATGACCAGATGGTATCCCAGACAGTTGTAATCGTATCGCAGATTCCGTTCCAGACAGTGGTGACTAAATTCGATATAGCTTCAAAGATACCTGTGAAGAAATCCGAAATCGCCGTCCAGACAGTAGTTGCCGTTTCTTTTATGCTGTTTATGGCATTGGAGAAGAAAGTACAGATACTATCCCAAGTATCCACAAATAAGGTCTTGATGTTGCCCCAGACGGTTTCCCAGTCGGTTCCGAACCAACCGAGAACAACGTCGGCAACATTCTGAAAGATGTTCAGATAGTTCTCGAATGTCGAGACGAGTAAATCCCATACCGCTCCAAATATTTCCTTAACGCCTGTCCAAGCTTGCTCCCAGTCGCCGGTGAATATGCCGATGAAGACATCGAATAGCCCGGTTATTACATCAAGGACTGCATCATACCAAGCATCATAAACAGTGGATGAGGTATTCGTTCCGGTCTTCGCTTTGACGTAACCGTTGACAAGAGCAGTAGCCGTAAGACTCAGGGTCTCAGTCTGAACTTCCTTTGAATCCTCTGTGGTTGCTCCCTCGATTGCCGGGCGGGTGCAAGTGCAGTTGTACAGAACGTGACGTGTCTTTCGCTGATCGCCGTTGAACTCGAAGAGTAAAGCGAAATGCTCTATCTCGATGTCCGTATTTTCGGCAAGCACACCGTTCGAGTCCGCTTCCTCATGAAGAATATTCTCAAGGAACTGTTCAGGGACAAGGGCAATCTCAAGGTCGCCGGAATAGCCGGAATTGTTGTTCATGACGTAATAGGCTATGTTATCCGCCCAGAAAACTTCGGGTTCACCCTCCGGGTCAAGAGATAGGTTTACAGCACCGGGAATCTTTACAGGTGTTGCGAACGTAGCGTTTCCGTCATCATCGAATGTTATCTTTGCATAGTGGACATTTTTCAGTCCGAACTTTACTTTGTTTGCTGTATTAGCCATTGACTATTCCTCCTCATATATTAAACAACGCAGCGCAAAAGTGCCACACCATTAGACTCTGTCACTTTGACACCGTAAACGTATAGCCCTCTCACTGCATCCGAGAATGTGTTTTCGGGTCTATATGCATCCATCTTCACAATCTGCTCTGCAAATGTGCAAGCAGAACGGCTCTGTGCCGTAAGGTTATATACTGAGCCGGTCTTATAGCAGTTATTTGATTCATAAACGTCCATGCCAGCGGCTCTACCGATGAATCCGGTCTTGATTCTTTCGTCTTTGGCATCTGCAGGTATAAACTTTGAATCCTGAATAAGCAAAGCACTAACTGCCGGAAATAAAACAACCGTCCTGTCATCACAGGGTGCATTGCTTGTACTCAACAACATATTGAGCTGAGCGATATAGCTGTAGATGTTATCTGCCGTTACAGTAACAGGGGAATCTTCAGCGATAATGTTGTCCGATTCCGGGCTGTTAGCCAATGTCTCCAGAATATCTGCATCCGAATAGTCCTTAAGCTTATATGCACCCATCTTAATTGCACTGTCCATAACATCTCCGGCTGCTTGAGCCCTGTCTATGTCATCAACTACGAAATTAAAATACTTGGCGTTATCTATTTCAAGATAACAGTTTGTCGCATTCAAGTTTTCCGGGGATTCTATTTCTACACCACTCTCATAATCCCAGACCGATACGTCCCCGGACAACGTGTTTATGAGTACAGAAGAACCACAACCTTTGATGTCTCCCTCATAATCTCTGTTCACGACATTAGCCGCAACATGAACCTTCTGAAGTTCATTAAGGAGTCTTGCACTCCAAATTTCAGGTATAAATGATACTATTGCCATTGTTCATCTTCCTTTCTGTTATCCTATACTGCAACACAGGCAGGCTACTCCCAGAGGCTCAGTTACCTTTACTCCGTAAGCGTAAAGACCCTTTACAGCATCAGAGAATGTGTTTTCCGGTCTGTATGCATCCATCTTTATTATCTGCTCCGCAAATGTGCAGGCAGACTTACTGTGAGCAGTTATATAATAATACTCGTCTTCCTTGACGGTGTTATTCGACACATAAACATCGGTTCCTGCAGCTCTGCCAATGAATCCGGTCTTAATTCTCTCGTCAATGCCATCTGCCGGGATGAATCTTGTGTCTTGCATAAGCATGGTGCAGACTTCGGGAGGCACCACAATAGCCCTGTCTTCATAAGGAGCATTGTTTTTGTCCAACAGCTCTCTGAGTTGAGCAATGTATTCGTATACATTATCTTTAGTTACCGTGACAGACAAATCCGCACCGATTATATTTTCCTCTGCTGCTCCATTTGCAAATGCTTCAAGTATATACTGATCAGAATAGTCTTTAAGCTTGTGCGCACATACCTCAACTGCCTTGTCCATGACATTTCCGGCTACCTGAACTACATCTATGTCATCAACCAGAAAGTTAAAGTACCTCGCAGAGTTAATTTCAAGAGTACAATCATTCATGTTCAGGTTTTCGGGAGCCTCTATTTCAATGTCTCTCTCATAATCCCATACCGAAATGTCGCTTGATAACAGCTTGTTTATCCGTACGCACGCACCGAGACCCTTTATTTCTCCCTCATAGTCTCTGTTCACAAGATTTGCCGCTACATGAACCTTTTGAAGTTCATTTAGGAGTCTTGCACTCCAAATCTCAGGTATAAATGTCGCTATTGCCATTAGTCATCTTCCTTTCTTTTAATCGCCAAACAGCGACAAGCGTATTGCCGCATAGTTTTCGTTTATCTCGCTTACAGACATCTTCCTCACATCTTCAAGCGTATATCTTTCTTCTTCCGATTCCTCGGCTTTCTGAACCGGCACATACTTTGACCATATCTCAAGAATCCGGTCTTTGACCGTTTCCGGTTCTGCGAGATTCCCGTCCTCACTGAGTTCTATCTCACTTATGTCAAGTGAGCGAAAGACCAGAGGGAAACATCTCTTTGAAATGCCGAGCTCCAGAAGAAGCTCTTTTATTGAAGCCATCTTCTGCTTTTCCATGCTATCCATAATCCCACCTCCTAAGTGGTCAATGAGTACAAGACTTCATAGAGCTTTTCCGACTCAATCCAGACCTCCGTCTTCTCATAGTAGAGTTCATGCTCGGTCAGGATTTCTTCAATACTTGCTTCGAGGCTCGGATTCTTTTCATCTGTATAAAGCTCAATGTCTAAGTCGTTACAGCTATAGTAGACCACGTTGTCCGCTCCGAAGTTCTGAGCCACAGGGTAAAGAAAACAGATAAACGGAGGTTCAGGCGATTCGCCCTCGGCAAAGTGGTTGTAGGCATACGGAAGACCTATCTCTTCCATCATCTCGATTATCTCTGTATGAGTCATAAAGTCCTCCTTAGCTTAAAGCTTTTTCAATAAGCTCTTTGAGCATTTCTTCGCCATCTTCCTCAGCCGGAGCAATATGCGAGTAAGCCTTTGTCCTGCCGCCGTTTCGGTTGGCGTGTCCCTTTTCCAAAAGATGTGCCAGCTGATACCTGTTCTTCGAGTAGACCGTTATCTCTATAGCCTCAGAGCTTTCGGAAGTAGTCTTTGTAGTCCAGCTCTTTTTGTACGCTCCGGTGTCAACGGGAGCGTTATCTGAGATACTTTCCTTGACAGACTTCGCCGTCTTCTTCACAGCGGATTTCAATTCATCGGAAGCAAGAGTAGCATATTCCTGCAGGCTCTCATTGATGGCTTCAGCCATCTCATCGATTGAGACTGTATTACTTGACATCAGATATTCCTCCGTTCTTTCTCGCAGGAAACTTTGATGGATTCTTTCTGATAGTTCATCATATCTACAGAGGTTATATTGTAGGTTTCACCCTTGAAACGAACACGGAAATGTGTGCTGTCTAAATGAGAAAGCTCAGAGCAATATCTCACCGTAAACACCAAGCCATTCTCCGTGACCGTGATTCCCGCCGACTGCTGTTCTTTCTGCTGATACGATGAAGACCCGGCATAAGTATAGCAAGAGAAATGTTCTTCCCACACATTCTTATGGTTGGCGTTCTCATCGACAACGGTCGTGTTCTTCTCGAATGTGATGCGCTCATTCAAAAGCGAAATCTTCATCAGAATACACCCTCCCGAATGGCAAAGAGAAGATTGCGGAGAGTCATCACCAAATCGTGATGGTCTGCTTCCTCTCTATGTTCATACAAGTAGCCGAGCGTATACAGAATTGCTACTTTCATAACGTCCTGTATACGCTCAAGTTCCTCATCAGTATAGGTGTCGGTGTTTTCGGCTTCTCCTGAAACGATTGACCATTTATCCGAATCAAGCCTCGCTACATCGGCGCAAATCTGCTTGGCAGAAGTGAGGAGGACATCAATGAGAGTGTCCTCGTCAGAGCTGTCTATACGAAGATAGGTTTTAGCTTCACTCAAAGGCACCAGAATCATTTAGTGTCATCCTCTCTAAATCAGCCGGAAACGGTCGAACCGATGGTGAGTACCTGAACAGCCTCCGGCAAGATGAGCTTGCCGTCAACACGCTCCTTAGCAACATAACCAATCATGCCGTTGCCTGCGAAAAGCTCACGAAGCTCAGCGAAGGAACGAGTGCCACGGTCGGCGATGTTGTAGTACTTGTAATCTCCGAAAGCGATGCCGGTGGTCGGTGCGTAAGCGGAGGTATGAACCGCATAACCAAGCACACGGTCGGGTTCTCCCGCCTGATAGCTCGGCTGCCAGATATATGCTCCGTTGTTGTCCTTGAGCTTGCGGATAGCCGCAATGGTGGCATCGTTCATAATAAACGATGCATTCTTTCTGTACGGACGCTTGAGAGCGTATACCAGAGAGATAAGGCTGTCGGAATCAACAGCATCAACCGAGTCGAAAACGGTCGCAGAGGTAAAGAGACCGGTCGGCTTCTTAGTGCCGTCACCGTTGAGGAATGCATCCTCCTCGGCGTTGGCGAGAGCCTTGCCGAACTGGGTGGTGATGTAACTCTCCAGATTATATGCTTCGTCGTAGAGCAGCTCTTCCGTCGCCTTGATTGCCACATGGAGTTTGTAGGCATCCAGTGTAGTCTGGTCAAAGGTGGCTTCGCCCCAAGTAAGCTCTTCGCCTTCTTCAATCCAAGCAGCCGCCGGCTTGTTCGCAGCCAAGTTGATACGGTGCAGACCGCTGGTGCGGATGATAGTGGAGAGATTACGCATGATGTTCTCCTCATCGAGAACGTCAATAAGACGGCTGTCCCATTCCTCCGGAACAAGATAACCGCCGTCCGAATCGACACCTTCCTGAAGATAGTTCGATACGTTCTTGAAGTTAGACCTCAGAGCCGCAAGAGCCGCCTGACGGTATTCATCACTTACTCTGCCGGTTCTGACCTTGCCGTCACTGCCGGGCTGACCGGTGATAGGTGTAGTAGTCGGCCTGGAAAGCTCTTTATCTATCTCGGCGGCTCTCTCCATACGAGAGATTTCCTTGCCGAGGTCGTTAATCTCAGCTTCCATCCTGTCATAGGTAGCCGCATCCTCAGCGGATAGAGTGCCGTTTTCTGTACGATGGGAATCAAGGAATGCCTTAGCTCCTTCCCATACCTTGTTGCGCTTTTCACGCAGTTCCTGAATAGTCATTTGTTTTTCCTCCTGTTAAAAGTGATTTTTAATAAGGTTCAGTCGCCCCATAAGCTCATCTGCCGAGCGACCGGGTTCTTCTGGTTTCTCTATTTTGCACTTGGCAGAAATCTTCTCCATGAGTGAGTTCTCAATCTGCGTAGGTGAATAGCCCATCGATGCCGCCGGAGCGACAATCATTGAATCTTCGGTGTCATTTTCGTCTCTGTAAAGGATACCGTCAATGAACCCCTTAGCCAGAGCTTCGTTGGCGTTCATCCAATACTCAGAGTCCATAAGCTTAGAAAGCTCACGTCTCGACAGACCGGACTTCATCTCATAAGCGTTGATGATAGATTCCTTGACCTCATCTAACATCTGTAAGGCCTTGCGGAAATCCTCCGAATTGCCCATTGCAATAGTTGATGGGTTGTGAATCATCATGGTCGAGACCGGAGACATCAAAACTTTGTCGCCAGCCATTGCTATGACAGATGCCGCCGATGCCGCTAGACCATCAATCTTGACTGTGACAGACCCCGTATACTCTTTGAGCATATTGAAAATCTGAGCCGCCGCCACGCAGTCACCGCCGGGTGAGTTAATCCAGACCGTGATGTTGCCGGTGCCGGAATTAAGTTCGTCCTTGAATATCTGCGGGGTGATGTCGTCATCAAACCACGATTCATCTGCTATTACACCGTTAAGATACAGTGTGCGTTCTTCGATGGGTTCCTGTGTCGGTTCCGTCTCCGTGTTCTGATTGGGAACCGCCTTCATCACCGTCCGGGTCTTCCAACTCCAAAACTTCTTCATCGTCCTCGTTCTCCTTTCCAGCGTCAGCCGCAAATATTCCGGCATCGGCTAATTTAGTCATGTTTCCGTTTATAAGATATAAATCTCCGCCTTCCTCGGCAGGAATACGGTCGAGATTTTCAAGCTCACGGATGTCGTTCGCCGACATCCAGCCGTTCTGCCTTGCTGTGGCATAGCCGTTCATTCTGCTCTGGTAATCTCCACGCAAAAGACCGTCCACGTTGAATTTGGCAAAGTAGTCTTTTCTTTCACCTTCGTTCAGGAGAACCCTGTGGATTCCTTGCTCCCATCTCACAAGCCACGGTTGAAGTGTGTAAGTCACAAACTCCAAAGACTGCTGTTCGATGTTTGAGAACGTGGAGTGTTCCATGTCTCCAATAAGGTGAGGAGGAATACGGAAAATCCTCGCTATCTCATCAATCTGGAATTTGCGGGTTTCAAGAAACTGCGCTTCCTCTGGATTTATTGAGATAGGCGTGTATTTCATTCCTTCCTCTAAGATTGCCACCTTATTCGAGTTGGAGCTTCCTCCGAAGCCCTTGTTCCAAGCTTCACGCAAGGCATCGGGATCTTTGATGACTCCCGGATGCTCCAAGATGCCACCCGGTGTCGCACCGTTGGCAAAGAACTTGGCACCGTACTCCTCACAAGCGATAGTCATGCCTATGGCGTTCTTGGCGACAGCTATTGGGCTGTAACCGACAAGACCATCAAAGCCGAGTCCCGGAATATGCAGAACTTCGGAAGGCTTCAAAGTTTCCTTCTTGATCTTTGGTGCATCGTCCGCACTGACCGTGTATTCGTAATAGAGGTTTTGGTGTTCGTCCCTATCTACGGTCATACGGTTTGGCATAAGAGGATACAGTGCCACCACTTCACCTTTGCCGTTTCGGATTATCTGAGCGTAGGCATTGCCCCAGAGGAGCAGATGCGTCATCAATGTTTCTCTGAAGACGAAGCTACTCATCTCAGGGTTCGGAGCGTCATGAAGAAGCGAATACAACGGGTGATCGATTGCTTTTTCCTTACTGCCTTCGCCGGTGTATCTGTAGAGGTGAAGTGGCAGTTGCGCCACTCCTTCAGCCAGAACACGGACGCAGACATAAACAGCCGCAACCTGCATACTCGACCGTTCCGTCACTATCTTGTTTGAGGACGAGTTGCCAAAGTAGAACCGCCAAGCTGAACCGGCAGTTGAATCTTTAGGCTTGTCCCTCGCCTTGAATAGACCTGAAAAAATACTCATATCTTTTTCTCTCACTTTCTGGTATACCTAAATAAAGATTAGACCTCTGTGGTTGTAGATGGAGTCTCCATCATCCGCTCCGCATCGGATAGCTCTGTCCAGAGCCATGACCGTCGCCACAGCACCATCAATCTTCTCGGTGGATTTCTCTTTATCCATCTTGACGTTTCCGGCAGGGTCGGTTCTTACGAACACATTGTCCATGTTCCAACGTAGAATCGGATGTCCGCCGTGAGCTATTTTCTGTTCAAGCGTCAGCTTCATAAGCTCCTTTGTCGGCGGACTCATGTCTTTGAAGCCCTGTCCGAACGGAACGACAGTGAAGCCCATATTCTCAAGGTTCTGCGTCATCTGCACGGCACCCCAACGGTCGAAGGCAATCTCACGGATATTGAACCGTTCGCCGAGCTTCTCGATGAAGTTCTCTATATATGCATAATGGACTACGTTGCCCTCCGTGGTCTGAAGAAGTCCTTGCCGTACCCAGATGTCGTAAGGGACATGGTCTCGGTTGACACGAAGCTGAATGTTATCTTCCGGAAGCCAGAAGTACGGCAGGATTATATATTTTTCATCATCCGTCCTCGGTGGGAACACCAGAACAAATGCCGTGATGTCGGTCGTCTGCGAAAGGTCAAGTCCGCCATAGCATACTCGTCCTTTGAGTTCTTCCTCATCAACAGGGAATGCACAAGCATCCCACTTGTCCATCGGCATCCATCTGACAGACTGTGCTACCCATTGGTTTAACCTGAGCTGACGAAAAGCGTTCTCCTCGCCGGGGTTCTGCATAGCGGATTCGCAAGCCGCCTTGACCTTGTCTATTCCAACCGTTATGCCGAGACTTGGATTCGCTTTCTTCCAGACAGCAGGGTCTGTCCAATCCTCGTCCTTATCTGCACCATAGATTACGGAATAGAAGGTAGGGTCTACTTTTCTTCCGGCTTCAATGTCCAAAGCTTTCTGATGTATCTCATAACAGATGGAATTCGTATCGTTTCCGGCTGTTGTAATGAGAAAGTACAGAGGTTGCATTCTGGCATCACCGGAGCCCTGAGTCATGACATCATAGAGCTTTCGGTTCGGCTGAGTGTGAAGCTCGTCAAAGATTACTCCGCTCGTATTGAAGCCGTGCTTATTCGCCACGTCCGCCGACAGAACCTTGTAGGTGCTTTGTGTGGGAAGATAGATTAACTCCCTTGATGACTGCCGTATCTTGACTCTCTTTGAAAGAGCCGGACAGAAGCGAACCATGTCAACGGCTACATCAAATACTATCTTCGCTTGGTTACGGTCGGCAGCACAGCCGTAGACTTCGGCACGTTCCTCTCCATCACCGCACAAAAGTAAAAGAGCGACCGCCGCAGCGAGCTCACTCTTTCCTTGTTTCTTTGGTATCTCTATATATGCCGTGTTAAACTGTCTATAGCCATTCGGTTTCAAGATTCCGAACAGGTCTCGTATAATCTGTTCCTGCCAATCAATAAGCTCGAATTTCTGTCCTGCCCATGTTCCTTTGGTATGGCAAAGCTGCTCAATGAACATCACGGCGTAATCGGCATAGGCTTTGTCGTAGTGAGAATCTTCAGCCATCAGTTTTGTTGGCGTGTATTTCTTTAACTTACGCATTGCCATCTGCCTCATCTCACCTCATTTTGGCAATAAAAAGAGCCGCACATGAGCGACTTCAAAAATATATCTGTACGAGATACAGAGCCGTCAGGCTCCGCTTCTCGGTTGTTTTCGTTTTCTTTATCCTACCATTCTGATTGCCGGAACAACCTTGTATTCGCCGGTCAGCCAGTCGGTGTACTTAACCTTAACCTCGGTCAAGCCGGTCATCTTGAAGCCGTGCTTCTCAAAAGCCGCAAGTCTGTCGATGAGGTTTGAGAAGGTGCAGCTGATGGTGAACTCACTGATGTCGTTCTCTCTGAGGGTCTTAACTATCTCCTCGATGTCTTCTTCCCAGATAACATCGTCGAGGTCTATCCGGTCGTTTCCAACCGTCTTGCTGTTGCAGTAAGCCCAGAACATTGTGCTGTTGATTCCGTACTCCTCAAGGTTCATTGCCTTTTCTTCAATCGCTATTTCAAAAACTTCAATTTTCTTCATGGTGTTTCCTCCGTTTTTATTCAGGGTTTGTTTCCCTTTTGGTATGTGTATATTAACTCTAAAGAGGAGAAATAGCAAGTTAAATGTGAGAAATATTATATACAAATATATAGGAAGAAATCTGATCGGTCTTTGTGTACATTATGCCATGTTTGGCATACAGGAAAAATCCCTCCGAAGAAGGATTATGTGGAGGTATTCCGGTTTAGCCTATGAGCTTATCCTTGAGCTTCTGCTCTTCAGCTCTGGTTTCGGGAATGTTCCAACCGTAGGTTTTGCAGGAAGGAATGTAGCTGATTGTGAATAACCAACAGCCATCGGGGAGTCTTATTTCCTGAACCAGTGAGTTCGGAATCTTTAAGGTTTCCGGTCGGCGCATAAGGGTCTTTATGTGCTTTCTCCAGCCTTCCTTGCTGAACCTCATGCCGTTGAACCATCCGCCGACTGAAGCCTCGTATACTTGGTCTATAGCTTGTGTTAATGTCATGGTGTGTACCTCCTGTGGGTTAAATATCGCTTAACACCTTCTGCATTTCTTTCATTGCGTTCTCGCACAATTCCTTCTTGCTGACGCCGTACAACTTGTTAATCGACTCATCGCTCAATCTGGTGTGGTAGGCGATGCCTTCCGCAAGCTCTCTCAGTCTCTCGTATTCCTTGTCTGCATTGGTTTTCTTCATGGTGTGTACCTCCTGTAATTGTTGTTCAGATTCCTTCGCCCCATGAGAAGCCTTTTTCTGTTCTCTTGGCAATCATCATGTCCCGAAGGCTCATGAACTGCGTGTGGCTGAGTTCGTAGCTTGAGTAGCTCCGGCAGATTGCAATGTGTGCAGCCTTGAGGTCTCTCTCGGTTTCAATCTTCTCAACCTGAGTTTTGAATGCTTTGTAGGTCTTTGTCATGGCTGTTTGCCTCCTCGTTTTGTTATGTGTATATTAACTCTAAAGAGGAGAAATAGCAAGTTATATTTTAAAAATATTATACACAAATAAATGAGGAGAATTCAGGAGGGTGTTTGTGTACATTACGCCTATACGAGAAACAACCCCCTTTCGGGGTGTTGTCCTCATTCAGTCCCAAATGCCGGTGATGTGGTGAACGTAGCTGGTTGATACCTGTTTGCCGTAAATCCCGTTGAAGATTAAGTAGTTCGAAGCGTCCAATCTGTTCTTTGCATACACCAGAAGTCTGATTGTTTTCTTAGTTCCTTTCGGAATGAACTCGATTTCTATAAGCTCTGTTCCTTTGGTGTGCTGATTTAGAAGCTGTCCGTCTTTCAATGTCATTTTCGTATCCTCCTCAATGAATTCTGTAGGCAGTGTGGTTGCAGCTGATTATGTAACCGTTTCCGTAGTGGTAAACTCTGTCGATGTCGGAAATCTTCTTGCGACCGCACTTTGGTTGACGGCGAATGTAGGCTAAGGCAATCTGCTTTGAGGCTTCGGGAAGCTCTCTCGTGTCGTCAAGGTCGTGAGCCTTGTAACGCTCTAACTGCTTCTTTCTGGCTTCGTTGGATTCTTCCTCTGTGCCATAATACACGTTGCCGTTCCTGCTTCTGCTTCCTACTTGGTAGTAGGTCTCGGTGCTGATTATTTCAAGTCTGTCGTTCCAAATAGTCCTCGCACTCAAGCCGCTTACTGCGTTGGGAATAACTCCTTCGCTTGTCGGAACCTTACCGACCTTAATCTCAAGCCCCTCTCCAATAGCGTAACCGCCGAATCTGTCGAGGAGAACCCTGATTACCTCTTTGCCATCTGTAAGGTCAACCTTGCTGATTTCACCCTGAGAACCACTCATGGTCGCCGTGTTAATGGTGTAGCCTCTTGCGAGAAGTTCTGTAACCTTTGCCGTGAACCTTGGTCATTCAGGCAGAGGCTTGGTGTTCCAATGCAAGCCGGAGGACTTCCGGCAACTCTTTGCCACGAACTGAAGCACGTCTCAAGATGCCCCGGCAAGCTTTCTGACTCAAATAATATTTTTCCGGCACCTGTGTCTGCAAAATCTGCGACAAGGAAGATGCGTTTTCTACGTTGGGGAACTCCCCAATACTGCGCATCGAGGACTCTCCATGCGAGGGAGAACCCGTCTCCCAATATTTCTCCTGCGTTTGTCCATCGCTGAGATTCAGGAACAGAAATCCGTTCGTCCTTGACTTTGCAGATTTCTTCGAGGACGCACCTGAAGTCCTCTCCGCCGTTTGAGGAGAAAGCTCCGGGGACGTTCTCCCACACGATATATCTTGGATACTTGCCACCAGTGGCACACCTCATTTCTTTTACAATACGGACGGCTTCATAGAATAGGCTTGACCGTTCGCCGTCTAAGCCACTCCGCTTTCCGGCTATAGACATATCCTGACAAGGACTGCCAAACGTGATTATATCCACCGGCTCTATCTTGCCACCGTCCATAGCGGAAACGTCACCGTAGTGCTTAACATCCGGAAAGTTCTTTCTGGTGACTGCAATACAGAACGGTTCAACCTCAGCATAATCCGAGCGTCCCAAAACCAAAGAATTCTTTACCCAGATACAAACTCCGGCAAGATGGAATCCGGCATCAATAAATGCCTTTCGGAAGTTCAAGCCCTCGGTGTCTGCATGGAAAACATAAGCGGCTCCGCCTTTCTCAAGGTGTGCCGCCATGTTAGTAAATGCATTGTAGAGGAATGTATAAAATTCCTCGCCTTTGATGGAATCGTTCTGAATGGTCAGACCATCTGAAGACTTGAACGAAACTCCATACGGCGGGTCTGTAACCACAAGATTAGCTTTCTTGCCGTCCATAAGAGCTGAAACATCATCCGCAGAAGTGGCATCTCCGCACATAAGCCGATGTCTGCCAACTGTCCATATATCTCCATGTTCAACAAATGAAGCCTTTTCAAGTGCTTCAGACAGGTCGAAGTCATCATCTTTTGCCTCGTTGTCATCACCTGTACCGAACAGATCAGATAACTCTTTCTCATCGAAGCCGGTCAAAGCCAAGTCAAAATCTTCTCCCTGCAAGGCTTCTATCTCAACACGCAGGAGTTCTTCATCCCATCCGGCATCCAAAGCCATTCGGTTGTCGGCTATTATGTAAGCTTTCTTCTGGGCTTCGGTCAAGTGGTCTGCAAACACACAAGGAACTTCTTTTATGCCCTCGGCTTTTGCAGCTTCGATTCTTCCGTGACCGGCTATTACTCCGTAGTCACGGTCAATGATGACCGGGTTGATAAAGCCAAACTCTCTGAGGGAAGAACGGAGCTTATTTATCTGTTCCGGTGAATGTGTCCGAGCGTTATTCGCATAAGGCACGAGCTTATCTACAGACACCAGTTGCATTTCAGTTGTAGTTTTCATCAGTACAAGCCCCATTCCGCAAATTTCTCAAACCCGCCGACCGAGCGGATATATTCACGAGCTTCTTCGACAATCTCAGAGTAAGGGATACCGTCAACCTGTGTGTCGCCGATGGCACAACACAGCTCCACAGGTTTTCCTGTCTTCTGAGCTTTCAGGAAAGCATAGATATTTACGGAGACATCCGCCTTGCTGAGGTCTTTTCCGTGAAGTCCTCCGCCAGTGACAGAATCAGCCATGTCAGAACCAAGCTTACGATTGGTGGCTCCGGTGTCAACATCAGATCCACCTGTCCAGTAGCCAAGAGGATTAACGTCCGCACTAGGCACAGAGATTTTTCTTTTCAGTTCTTTTGCATCTGCATTGCTCTGGCAGATGATGAGCCTGTGACGATTCATGTCGAGGATGTACTTTCCGTCTGTAGGGTACACCTTGTATATGTCCCTTGCAATATCTGACATCACTCTCTGCTCAGTTGTCAGAGGAACACCTTTGAAGATTCCGTTATCGCCACAGCGGATACCGTCAGACTGATTATCTGCAAGGTGCTTGTCCTGCGGAACAACGTGAAGGTCAAGGAAAACATCACCGACAATTCTATGAACAGCCTTTTCAATGTCCTCTTCGTTCAATGTAGCTGTCGTCTCTATGATGACATGACAGACACCGTGACCGAGGAGAACCTCGACTGCAATCTTCGGATTATCTTCTGTCAAGTATGCAAGGTCAACTATTGCTCCGGCTATTCTGTCCGCTACCTTATCCGGGTGCGCCGGATTCACTTTCTCAATCATAAAACTATCCCTTTCTGGCACGAAGCAGTCTATCCATCAGGTCATCCTGTGGATTAGAGGCTGTGTACTCCGTACTGCAATTATCTTTGACTATCTGGAATATCTCGTTCCAGAGTCTCACTGCTTGGTTCATGTAGTTGATGCCTATATTTACAAACGGCGAGGTTATGGGTTTGCCGGTGGTCGGATGTTTTGAGAGCAGACCAAGCTGACTGTTCAGCTCCTCGCACTGAATCCACCGTGCCGCACACATAGCATACCGTTCCAAAAGCTGAGGAGAAACCAATGCTGTGCATCCGACCTTCTTCAGCCATTTCCATGTGTCTTCATATATTTCCTTTGCCTGAAGTTCATTGCCTGTATGCTGCTTTGCGGAGAGGAAGTCGTGTGGCTCTGGCATCTCCGTGCCTTCAAGCTCAGGTATGTCTAAAACCTTTAATGTTCTACCGCCGGGATTACCGGTCTCAACTTTCTCTGTGAGAGCTTTTTTCTTTCTTCCGGCTCCCGGTCTCGCTCCGCCTTGACCGCCGGTGTTATTGGATTTTGTGGGCATCAGATTTCACCGCCTTTAATTACCCTTTTGATTTCGCTTTTTTTGCACACGAAGGGGGCCGCCGGTTTTGCGGGAAACCCTTGCAGAGATTCAGACCGCCCCTCCCGTTCAACTGTGCCTGTTCCCATCGTAGGAATACACCGTTTCGTTATGTGACCGTGTTCCAAGCTCAGCATGAATCTCAGCGTGACACTTCCGGCAGAGGCTCATCAGGTTGCTCTCATCGTTAGTGCCACCGTCAGCCAGAGGTTTGATGTGATGCACTTCCTCAACCTTGACATATCTTCCTTGCTTAAGACACCTCTCACACAGAGGGTGTGCTTGGACATAGGCTCTTCGGACAGCCTGCCAGCCTCGACCGTAACGCTTGCTGTGGTGCTTGTCTCTGCCATGCTGTTCGTACTGCTGCACAACAAGCTTCATGTGTTCCTCGCAGTAGGTATCGTCAGTCAGTCTCGGACAGCCGGGATAGGAACAGGGCTTCTTGGGTAGACGTGGCATACGTTCACGCACCTTTCTTTACTTCCACAGTACAGATGGTGTCATTGCGAGAGCCACCATGAGGAACTAACAAAATCCTCTGCATTTCAAAGCCTCTGTTTATTCCACAGCCCATGCTGTTCCAACCGAAGCAGATGACCTTTCCACCAGGTTTTACAACTCTGGCAATTTCGTCTTTAGCATCACTCCAGAAGCTCACTCTGCCGTCCCATTTCAAGTCTCCGCCGATTCCGTCATAACACTCCCTGACCTGTCTTGGAGAATACGGAGGGTCGTATAGGACGCCATCGATACTGGCAGTATCGAAAATCTTAAGGAACTCCAAAGCATCCATGTGGAAGTCCGCCACTATATTTGGATTCAAATCGTTCGTAACAGTTGCCATGCTGTTCTCGCCGGAAAACGGGTCAATCCACAAGCCGTCTGTCAACTCTTCATGTAGGAGATTCTCTATGGGTGGGATTTTGAAAGTCCACTTATTTGGCATCGCCCACTGTCGCTCTATACGCAATTCCCTTCACCTTCTTTTGGGCATAAGAAAAGCCCCACTTCTTGTGAGGCTCTCCTTTACTTTTTCACTAAGTATATCATAGCACGTTTTTGCATCTGGCGCAATTGGACAAAGTAGGACATTTCGGGCGCATTTCAGATTTTGATTGGATTCTCCGGCATAACAACATGGTTTAACGCGTTTCCATGCCACCTTCTCACAGTCCGAGAATCTGCAAACATCTCCAATCCTATCTTCTCCCACGTCTTATTCTCAATATATCGCATTCTGAGAACCATCCGCTCATTAGTGTCTGAGACCGTGTCTATTGTCAACCGTATCTGCGCCTTAAGTTCAACCAATCGGTCAATCTCTGCGTTCACCATGTTCTCAAGTAGCACAATCTTTTCTACCTGTTTAACAAATGGTGCTTCCGCCCTCTTCTGACCATATTTTTCTTCATAGCCACTTGAGGATATGCTTTTTGACATAGTTCGAAGTCTGCTAAGCTCTGCTATGTCTGAATTGATTCGCTGATCCAAGCGATACTCCTGACTTAGATACTCTTTAGCTGTCATTTCTTACGCTCCTTCCTATCGGCTATGTACCCATCGTTTCTCTTGATCTTCTTTTTACGATTCTTCTTCCTCTGTTCCCGATAATACTCCCGCATGACATTCGCTACAGCTTGTCCGGCAGTCGGGTCGGGGTATCCTTCATGATTTCTGTACATTCTCCATCTCCTCTACTTCAATTTCAATCCCATACGGTTCATCTGACCAACGTTTCTCAATGACTTCTCTCGCAACCTGAGAATCATCTTTCCAAAAGCCCACTTTTGTCATGCAATCTTTCAGGAGCTTCTCAATGTTGTCCGTGTCCGGCTTAGTGATTCTCCACTCTCCATCCTTGTGACTTTTTCCTTTTGGAAACAGCCATACCACCTTGAGCGATACAGCTCCTTTAAGCTGAGCCGGTGGCTTGTACTTTGTCAAGTGGTAACAGAAAGCTTTCTTTGCTTCTTTCACTTTAGGCGGGTCATAGTAGATTGGTTTATTTCTTACTACTCTCACCTTTTTCATCTGCGCCGTTACTGTCGGCGGTATCATCTCTATAAAGAACTTCATTTTTCCTCCAAATTTTTACATCTGATTTTCATTGCTCTTTTCTCTCCCGCAAAGGTTTGTGTGTAAGTGGTAGTGATAGTGAAAAGGCGACTTAGGAGTCTTTTACTATCTACCACTTTACACAAACACCTCTGTGACACTATATACTTGTATATAGGCGGGTGTCACAGTCACAACTGTCACTCTGGGGTTGTTGTCACTCTGAGCATACCGTCTCGAACTAAAAACTTATCTGAAGATTTAACCCAACGGTAAATTTCACGTCTCTTACTTTCTACCTTATCTTCACTTTCAGCCATATACTCAGCTATGTCCTTGACTGGAATTTCGTCCTCGCCCATTGAAAGCACTTCAAACGCTTTTTGCAAGATGATGTCTTTCTCTTCCTGAATTTTAGCCGTTCCGTTCTTGTTCTGCTTCAAGTTCCGTCTTGGATCTCCTCTGCCATAGGAATGATTCAGTGCACCTGAATTATCTAAAACGTGAAGCGGATACTTGAACCATATCTTTCGGCTTTTCGGCTGAGCGAAATCTCTCGTAACAAAGTCCATCTGCCAAGCTGTATCCGCTGATGAATCCGCCACCTCGTTCATAATCTCCTCCGAAAGGTCAAGCTCAACAAGGTCAATAAGGGCATCAGGGTCTCTTGCAAACACACCACTGCCTGAAGCCCTATCCTGAGCAGCTTTTCCCGCTTGAGCACCTTTGGAATGATGATGAGCGTAGATTATAGAGCAACCTGTAGCATCGCAGATTTTGTCAAACTGATTGCAGAAGTAACCCATTTCGGATGCCGAATTCTCGTCACCGGTTATTACTTTGTAGATGGGGTCGATTATGATGGCATCAAAATGCATACCCTCAAGTCTTCTGATAATTTTAGGAACAAGTTTGTCTAAAGGCATTGCATGTCCTCTTAGATTCCATACAACAAAACCACCTTTTCTCGGTTTCTTTATTCCGTACTTGTCATAAATAGAAAACACTCGACTAAGGCAACTTGCAGTGTCTATCTCAAGGTTTATATACAGCACATTGCCCTTCATACAGCCAAATCCAAGAAACTCTCGCCCTTCGGATATGCTTATCCCAAGTTCAATCAGAAAGAAGCTCTTGCCGGATTTACTGGCACCGCTGACTATCATCTTGTGACCCACTCTCAGAAGCCCTTTTATTAGCTCCGGTGACAGCGGAGGACGATTGTCCATCATATCCGCAGGATAAGTGAACTCCGGCAACTCATCAGATATGCCCTCAACATAGTCCATCCAGTCGTTCCACGACTTTCTCCCTAAGTTCGTTTCAACAAGATACTGCTTGTTGCCGTTCCTTGTAATGCCGGGCATCCGTGAAAGCCTCGAAGGGTTACGATTCTGTTTGTCTATGGGGACACCGTTCTTTTCCAGGAAATCGTAGAGAATCTCGACACGTTTTCTGTATTCTGAATAGTCGTCGGCGTCTATGTGAACAATGGCATGAAGGGATTTCCCGCCGGAGTGAACCAGTGCGGCTATAGGGAGTTCAAGCTTTCGATACTGCGCTTCCTGTTCTGAGATAGGGATAGTATCGGATTCTACAAGAGCATACTTAAACCTAGCTACATTGTCGTTCTTTACACCATTTCCGTCTAAGGGATTAAACCGAATCCACGCACCGGCTTGTTCCTTCCAGTCGCCGACTGTAGCTCCAATGTCATCAGGATGCTTTCGCAGGGATTTTATAAGCTCACCGGCAGTTCGGTTGTAGATGCCCTTCGACGGTACCCATTTCCCATCGCCGTTTTGCCATACATCACCTGTCACATATCCAACTATGTCATCAGGCTCAAAAAGAAGCTCAAGGTATGTAATGAGGTCTTCGGTAGGACTCCATTTGTCCGGAACAGTATAATCCTCTTCCCATCCATAGCCATCGTATTCAATGACATCATTCCAATCTAAAGGGTCATCGCTCTGATATGGTTTCCATCCTCGTTCCTTAGCCATCTGAACGATGGTACCGCCTTTGACACCATTTCCTTGAAAGGTTCTCCACTTCCTCTCGCACTCTCCTTGGTGGTACCGAGAATCCTGTTTACTCCAGTTATCCCATACAGAACAGTCATAGCCTTCCGCTTTGAGTGCCATCCCCACATTCACCCACTCTGTATATGTGAGGTCGGCGACAGGAATACTCTCAAGTGCTTCTAAAATCTTAGATTCCATATGTACCTCCCGGTGAGTACGTCTTCGGTACTACGCCTCTCGGTATACGCCAGCCATTCATCGACAGCCTTGAAATCATGCTACTTGCATCTTCGAAAGACCACTCTCTCACATGACGGAATCCACGCTGTTCCAAGCATCGTATCTGCTTTGGAGTAGACAAACCTTCCTGTTGTCTTGCAATAAGCCTGTCAATAAGGAGCTGAGCCTTTCCCATGTTTTCAACGCTTTCTGGGTGTATACCTCGTTTCTCAAGGAATGCAAGCTGCTTATCAGATGCAGGTCCGAACTCCCAAGTAAATGTCGGAACATAATTTATTAGATCCTCGGCGGAGATTGACAGTGCATACTGAAGTGGGTCTACAAGCTTCCTCTTCCGTAGGCGCATTTCCTCTAATTGCTTTGCAAGAGCTTCTTCTCGTTCAGCTAAAATGTCTCGTTCAGCCTTTTCTTCAGCTTCGATGATGTCCACGGCTTCATCAGAGTTTTCAAGCATATCGTCCATCTTTTTAGCGATGACTTCATCCTTGCTTATAATAGATGACGGTCTGCAGAGGTCATGCCTTTCTGTAAGCCACAAGAAGTCTAAAAGCAGGAGGTCTTTCTTGCCAGGTGACAGTCTCATTCCACGCCCAACCATTTGCTGATAAAGCCCTCTCACCTTTGTCGGTCGAAGCACTATAACGCAATCGACGCTGGGACAATCCCATCCTTCGGTTAAAAGCATAGAGTTACAAAGAACGTTATACCTACCCTCTTCGAAATCTCTGAGAATATCCGAACGGTCATCACTGTTTCCATTAACCTCAAGCTGCTTCAAATCCGTAGCTCAGAAGAATCTCACAGAACTTTTTCGATGTCGCCACCAAAGGCAAAAAGACAACCGTCTTTCTGTCCTTGCAGTAGCGGAGCATCTCATGAGCTATCTGGTCGAGATATGGTTCCAGTGCGTTTCCGATTTCTCCAGATGAAAAGTCGCCGTTACTTACGCTGACATTCGAAATGTCTAGCTCAAGCGGAACCATCTGAGCCTTAACAGGGCAGAGATTCCCTTCTCTTACTGCACGGGACATTGTGTATTCATAGGCGCAGCTATCGAAATACTCTCCGAGGTTTCGCATATCTCCTCGATCCGGTGTCGCTGTCATTCCAAGGACATAGGCTCCATCAAAATGTCCCAGCACTTTCTGATACGAGCTCGACAAAGCATGATGCGCTTCATCCACAATGATGGTCTGAAAGTAATCCTCCGGAAATCTCGCGAGTCGTTTTTCCTGACAGAGCGACTGCACAGAACCGACAGTAATAGGAATATCACTGCCGAGGCTCGAATACTCAGCCTTTTCTAAAACTGTTGGCAATTCAAAAGCCTTCATCAGCTTATCTGAAGCCTGTTCCAAAAGCTCACCACGGTGTGCAAGAATAAGGACGTTTTGTCCCTCTTCAACACAGTCCTTGGCGACAGATCCGAAGATGATTGTTTTACCTGTACCAGTGGCAGACACCGTAAGAGTTTTACGGTGTCCCACCTGCCACTCTGCATGAATAGCCTGCCGAGCTTCCTCCTGATATGGTCTTAGCTCAACCATGTTCTATCTCCTCCTTCAGTTAAAAGGGAGAATCTACATCAGGAATCTCCACCCAGTCATCGGAACTTGCTAAGGGCTTGAAGTTCTTCTCGTCCCAGTCGTAGAACTTATCTACATCGTTTGCTGTCTTTTCGTTTCCATCCTTGTCGAAGTAGGTGCGAGGCTTGAAGTGTGCATAGCCCCTTGAGCCGATTACCTTGCCCCAATTCATCACAAGCCTCTCACCCTGCTTCTTTTGACCTATACACCTGAAGAAAGCTGAAAGCCTCCATTCAAGCAGCTTTGAAAGAATTAGGTCGGTGCGGATGTTTGCTACTCCATCAGGTGTATCTACACGAAGTGTCAACACTGCCTTATTGCACGGCTGAATCTTTGCAGAACCGGGGAACCTTCCTCGTTCAAAGTCCACCACTGTGAAGACATAGTCACCCTCCGGCAGAATGAAAAATTCCTGTCCATCATTTTCTATAACACTATCCCAATCAAGGGCATCGTTGTTCTGTCTATATTCGTCGTTCATTATGCTTCCTCCTTAGCTTCTGTCTTGCTCTGCTCAGCTCTTATTAGTTTGACTATCCTTGCCCAGTGAGTTATTATCCAGCCGGAGATAAACTTGTCCGAATACTTATCTATGGGTGTATCTTGAGGATAGTGTCCCTTATCTGAAACCACCTTCTGAAGCTGTTCATCGGTAATTCCGTCGATAGCCATCAAGGCTCTAAGGTCTTCTATGGGCTTTGTCTTAGGCGCAGGTTCTTGAAAGATGTGTGCTATACCCTCAAATCCAAGTTCCATCTCATCAGGCAAGCCATATCTGTTCTTAGCGTCCCAGCAAGGATGATGGTTAGTATACATGACTCTCTTGCCACCCTGAACCTTTGCTTTTTCCATCACGCTGTCCGGCTGAATAACATAGGTCTTGTAGTTGCAGAAAAGAAGCAAATCGCACCATTCCTTCAGAAGCGGTGCCACCTGACGTGAGAGCTTCATCTCCCAACGGTCATAGCTTCCAGATTCATCTGGCTGTTCGAACTTTCGCATCTTGGCATGGGCAGTCACCACAACATGGATTCCTTCCTCTATAACTCTATCCAGAACAGAAAGTAAATTGTTGAACTCATCAGCACAATACTGATAGCCCTTGCCATAACCGGGGCTTTCAATAGATGCCCACTTATTCACCCTACAGAGATACTCTATTTCCAATCGTTCTGCCCAGTCAGCTGTATCGATGACGAGCGTCTTACAGCAGTCGGGATGCTCAATAACATACAAAACCTCATCAAGCAGTGTTTCCCATGTTTTTGGCTTCTCGAATCTCGCTATATCCAGTTCCTTTGTGCTTCCCTCTGTATCGATGAAAAGCGGTTCTGGGAACTGAGCGGCAAAAGAGCTCTTCCCTATGCCTTCGGGTCCGTACAGAATTACCTTCTTCGCGCTCTCTTGCTTTCCTCGTATAATCTGCATATCTTACTCTCCTCTCATCTCAAACTGCAGGACATACCACTCACCAGTTCGATTCCCGGTATATCGTTTCCTGCCTTGATTACTTTCTTGGCTTCAGACTTACTTATCTCCGGCTCAGGAATTCTCAAGCAGTCAGAGAAGCCTTTTGACTTGAACCACTCTATTGCCGTACTCTGATCGCTTACCTCGATTTTCTCTGTCTTCCTATACGACAGTGTGGCAACACCAAGGTCAGTCTTTACTCCTCCACATTCACGGTCTAAGATGTCCATAATCCTTTCTTCCTTCTTGGAAAGGGTCTCGCGACGCTTCTTAAGCCTAAGCTCTTCTTCCTTAAGGGCTGTGGCACCAGAACGGGTATTAAGCACAAGCTTTGCCAAGTACTCGAGGATTCGGTCCCGTTCCATTTGCAGAGAATCCAGCTGAGTCATAAGTTCATCTGACGCTTCGAGTATTTCACCGGTTTCTGGATCTACCATCTGTTCGAAAATGCTCTCAATCTCCTGATTGACTTCATACAGCTTCATACAGTCCACCTTCTTTCTGAGCGCATACAAATCTAATAAGTATTGAAACCCATTCGACCGACAGCTCAATCACATAAGCACTGCAGCTCATAACCTTTGCAAGCCTTACAGCGAAAGACTTATCTTCAAAGGCTTCGCCAATAAGAAGTTCCTTCTCATAACACTCGCTACAGCTCTTCAGCTTTCTCGAAGCCTCTCGTGTGTCTTTCATAGTGGGACACCCTACCGAATGCTTCTCAACCATAGATTCTTTCAGCTTTTCAAGGACTTCCTCGCCGTATTTCTCGCAGATGTTCTTCTGCCACAATCCAATGTGTGCCCCCAGAACGTCAAGCTTATGTGCAGCCACCGGCAAAAGCTCCTGACAAAGCTTGTTTGCTTCCTCTGCTTCGGCATAACCGGCTTTTCCTTCAAGTGTTCTCAAATCCTCTGCCACCATGAGAAACTCTCTGAAGTCCACATCATAGTGTGTGCCGAGCTTCCACCATGTTCTCTGATGCTCTCGCACCTTATCGAGGCTATTTGCCTCTGTTTTTGTAGCCTTCATATGCTACCTCCTTAATTTAACGGGAGATGTGTTATCCCCTCTTACTACATAAAGGAGCAAATAATAGTAAGAAAGAAAAAACATACCGACAAATTTCAAAAATATTTTTCAAGACCTGCTTCCCTGAATTTATCCAACAGTTTTTTCTGGCGCAATTGAACTGTGCTGACCGCTACCCCAAAATAAGCCGCAACCTCCTTTAGGGTCATACCGAGCCTCAAGCTATTGTACAAGTCTCTTTCATCATCCGAGAGTGACAAAAGCAAGTCCTTTATTGCCTCTGTTCTCTTTCGTTCTTCATTCAGCCAAGCAGAACTGAACTTTTCTTTAAGTCTGTTCTTACGATTCGTTATTGTTTTTGTACTTAACCCAAAAATACCTGCAATCTCCGAAAGGCTCATCTTAGATTTGATGCAATCGTATAGAAGCCTTTCATCACTGTTAAGAGAGGAAATTAGGTGCTTTACATCCTCGCTATACAGCAGGTCATCCTCATTCATTAAAAACTCATCTTCGACATCAACTCCTGAATCGTATTCACGAGTGACTGAATCACCATTACTATCATCAACACATGCTGAATCGAAAGAGCTGCACTTGGACGTAAATACAAAACAATCCTCGCACTTCTTTCTACAGCCCCTGCCATTTTCAAATCGAAGTTCAGAGTGACAGTCATCTTTGAACTTACAGTTGACACAACTAATGTGGCACATACCTTTTCCTACAGTTCCAATGCACTGACCCTCACGTTTTGCTTTCACTTCGATATCTTTGAGGTCAGCGGAGTTAGCCCTATATATTGCTTCACCCTTTTCACTTCTGGGCAATCTGATGGCTATCTCTCTATCTGGGCTATAGTACCAACGCTGTTTATATGGATTATCTTCCGTTGGTTCTTCTCCTTTAGCAAAGCATTCACTTCGGGAGACATCAAGTTCTGTTCCATCCTCCATGAGAATGGCATAGGTTTTGTAGTAGTTCTTCTGATAGCTGAGCATAAAAATCCTCCGTTCTTTTCGGAACGGAGAATGCTCAGGTAGCTGCAAAAGGGTATAACAAATACACCGCAGCCCAAAAATGGTTTTCTCCATTCCGGGTTGCAGCTTCCTTTTCCAGTAGGCAGCTGATTATATTCTTTTTTGCCGACAATCCGCACTGGAACATTCGAGGCCAACGAATGTACGAAAAGTCGGGATAATAAAAAAGCCATCAGCAAAACAGACCTATCTCTTTTGAGATAGGAACCGTTCTGTCGATGGCTGATTTATTCAAACATCGCTACTGGTGACCTGGAACAGGATTTACGTTCTCTCACAACCTGTCCGTCGTTATATTGAGTCTTATTAAATTGTCACTAAGGGTAATTCTACCCTCGTCTCATCTGACCTCTTGGTGCATAGAGGTCAATACTGTCATGCCTAATGCCTATCAAAGTTCTCACCATCACAGAATGACAAGTCCCGCATTCTACGTTCACTTTTCCCTTCTTGTCTCTAAAGCCATGTACCAATGTCCCACAGTTCGGGCAATACCAAGATAAAGCTTTCCAAGTGTCTTCCTCTTTCATTTACCTTCCTTTCTCCAATCCAATCTGCTGCTCTTTGTCTGATTTTTGAAACTTTAGTTCCGCTTGATACTATTATATCACTCTGTAGGAAATTGTCAAAATGTTTGGCAAAGAATTTTAAATATTTGTATTGAGGGTACTATGCCTACTACGCATACTTCGCATATGAAAAACCGGCAAAAGAGTAAGCTTGTTCTGCTCGTTGAATTATTGCGTACAAGGTCAAGTGCTGAAAATCCATTGACCACACAGGAAATCTGTGAGTACATGGAGAGCATAGATATTCCTTGTGAACGGCGAGTTGTCACGAGGGATATAGCGGCTCTGAATGAAATTGGCATTGTTGTTCACGACACATGGGTTGGCAAAAGCAAAGCCTACTACATGGTTGGAGATAATTCCATGAGAAGAAAGAAAACTATCAAGGACGAAACAAAGTTCACAACCCCGGAGCTTAAGATTCTCATGGATGCCGTACAGGCGGCAAGTTTCATCACCGAGGAGAAGACGGAAGAGCTTATAGATAAGATAGCTTCACTTGGAGGCAAATACCGGGGCGATTTACTAAAGGGCAACAAGGTCATATTCAATACTCGCAAGCATTCGAATGAAAACGTCTATGACAATATAGATACGTTGGAAACTGCCCTACTAAATAAAAACAAGGTCATCTTCAGGTATTATGACTTGGACATGAACCATGAAAAGGTATACAGACGTGATGGTCATCACTATGTAGTTGAGCCGATTGCTCTTGTTTTCAATGAAGACAACTACTACGTCAGCGTCTACAGTGCCAAACATGACAGCACGGCTAACTACCGTATTGACCGCATGGAAGATGTAGAGATTCTTGATGAAAAGATTTCCGATACAGCTTCTAAGCTTCGTTCGGCTATAGCCGGTTACACAAAACAGGCATTCAAGATGTATGGCGGCAAGCCGAAGACTATCACCATACAATTCGACTCAAGCCTTGTCGGTGCTGTCTATGACAGATTTGGTGAAGATATCGTTATGAAGCCGGCAAAAGATGGACAGGTTACGGCAAGAGTCAAGGTTCAGCTTTCCCCTCCTTTCTGGGGCTGGGTATTCCAGTTTGGAAAGCTTATGAAGATTACGGTGCCGAAAGAGGTGGCGGAGGAGTATAGGGAGAAGATTAGAGAAGTTAGTGAAAGTATGCAGTAAAGGCATTAGACATCTCAATATATAACTGCAAAAACCTCCGTGAGGGGTGTATATCTCTCACAGAGATTTTAATTCTAGTATCACTACTAGCGAAGTTAAAGATATTCAATCGGTTCCTTGGCATTATGTGCCTGCTGTATGCGCTCTACGGCATCTCCATTGCGATATTTAATAAGCTCTTCCTCCCTGTTAAACAAAAGAATTGTGGTGAATAACTTTTCACTTTCGCTCTTGTCTGCAAATTTCACCGTTATTGAGTCTCCTTCAGCAGTATAGCCGCTGAGAACAGCATTGCATATGCTAACCAAGCCAAGTAATTCTAAATGCTCTCCAAACAAATCACACTCTTCTACTCTTGTGATTTCCATAAAAATCGGCTGTCCGACGGACTTTTCCGATATTTCCATGATTTCGTGAACCCCTTTGCCTGTCAGCGAATCTATCCTCTTCCCGGTTTTTGTAGGGTTTATTTTTATGAGGCTTTGATAAAGTCGCTCAACAGTAACCGCTTCTTCCATTGACACATCAGCGACTGGTGGGACAAAATGGACATCAAGCCTCTCCTCAATTGAGCGAACTTTATTCCAAAATAAAATTTCACTTTCGCTGAAAATTCTGCCCTCACTCGTTTTATTCACGCCATTGAGCTTTCTGCCATCGATACAAGCATTGCCAGTTGCAAATGCGTTGTATAGCTTAATGGTTTCGATAGTTTCTGAAACGGTTTTGGGATGACCAATCTTAACAGTGTATTTTACTTTTCTACTGGTATCTCTGAGGTTAGCCCGCATTGACAGCTTAAGTGCATCAGAGTCATCGCTTTCGAATAATGCTTCCGAAACGCTATCATTAGGCTTTCTGACCATATGCAGACTCTGTTTAACAGTGTCAACGCTAACACACATATCAAATGACATGTCCATCGGAGATGGAATTATAAATATATACGATTCGGAATAATCAATAGATTTGTTCATATAGATGCTCAATTGATTAATTGGTCTTTTCTCGCCATTTATAATAACTTGACCACTCTCTGCAAGAGAAAACTTGTACTGGGTTTGAGAATTATATAAGTAGTATTTAAAATCTTCTTCACTAAAATTTTCACCCAAAGCTCGCTTTTGCTTTTCAGTAGGTTCAAATACAAAACCACCAAGTGTAACTTTCTTGCCGTCATCCCCTACCAAAACGCAGCTATCCTTGCCCATGCGTTCATAGTGAGTGTCGGGTGGTGCTGATCGATTCAGATAGTTAATATATCCCTCAGGTATTGTGTCCTGAAGTTCTGGCTCGCCAAAAATTTTATCAAAGTCAAGTAACATTAAAAATCCCTCCTTTGCTCTTCCCAAACTATGATTTTTGAAAACAGCTTATATTTTTCCTCATCATCGCATTTTAAGCCATCAATGACTTTTAAAAGTCTGTCGAAATCCGATTTATCTTTTATGACAATATACTTTATATCATCGTATTCGAACTTCAGTGACACATCTGGGTCCATGTTCATAGCTTTATTTAACCGTTCCAATGCTTCTGGTTGTGTCGTTGCCCTATAATACACCTGCACGAAGCCTTTTTTACTGACATCAGGAATATATCTCCACTCACATTCATCCGCAAAGCACCTACTCTTCTCTTCTTTGTCCGGCCTATGATACTGCTTCCCGGCGTATGGTTTATAGTAGAGCATTTGCTCAAGGATAAAACTTTTAAGCTTATTATCGACATCGTCGCCATACTTAGTTGCAGACCGCGCCAAATTCAATGCTTCTGTAAAATCTTTTCGCTGGGTCGAAAATTTATTTATGTACTGTACCGGCTGAATACCGTTTCGCATACCCCATTCCTTATTAAACGCCAGTCCATAGTAGCCATACCATTTTAGGTGTGTCTCTGCTAATATCGCAAAAGCATTTCATTGGTATCGCTATTCTCGTAATATCATCAATTTCCAAGTATTCAACAGATTCAAAACAATACCGTGGCGATAACATCATCTTTTCCAGCGGGTCTATGATATAGTCGATTTTATCAACAAAGTTAAAAAGGGCATCAGCTTGTAGTTCAGAAGATACATACGATTGAGACTCTTCTATTTTTACACCATCATCTCTCACATCAAGGTACGTCACTTTATTATCCATTATTTCACCTCACGATTTTGATTCAGTTTCGTTTAATTATCCATTACAATGACAGTATAGCACAAAATCCTACAGATTGCAAGGCTTGATTTTTATTCGCTAAACACTATTACAACTTTTTAAGTAGTCCATTAGGAATGTGTTGCTGAATTAAAAAGTCCGGAAGAGAATCTTACTGAAATCTCTTTCGGACTTTAGCTGTTTTTATTATGCGCTGAATGCAGACAAGCTATAGCTTCAATCACTTATTAGACTTCTCTTCCAGTGTTCTGATCACCCTCGCTGGATTCCCGACAATCACGCTATTTGCAGGAAACTTTCCCGAAACTACAGCTCCAGCTCCAACCACACAGCCGTCTCCAAGAACGGTGCCTTTTAAAATAATGCTGTTGCAGCCGATGAAGCAGTTGTTGCCGATGATGATCTCCTTAGCCGGCACTGCTTCCGAATCTCCACCGTTCGGATCATTCAGAAGCTTGACACGTTCTTCCGCTTCTATCGGATGGAAATCGTTATCGAGAATCTTGCAGTTGCCACCGATGGCGGTATTGTCGCCAATTGTGATGCCCTTGCGGGCGTAGATAGTCGCACCGGAGATGCCGACGTTGTTGCCGATGTGGATGTAGGCGTCGGGATGACGAGTCACGATGATAGTACGGCTGTAAAGTCCCACGAGATTTGACAGAAAACTGGATTTGATCGTGACATTGTCGCCTATCGTGAATGTTGCGCCAGATTTGTTGAAGATTACGGGGCAGCCTTTCAGGAGGAGGTTCTTGCCGTAGCGGATATGTAGGAGTTTCAGGATTAGTTTGTAGTAGTTGCTGGACATGGGTTAGACCTTTCTATGTTCACTGTTTTATATCGAGCCGCTCCATCAGCTGGCGCACTTTTTCTTTTTTCTCGTCTGAAACGGATTTCTCGGACATTGACTTTCTGCGGTTCAGTCCCCTGTTCAGAAGCTCTCCCCAACGTCTGACTTCGTAAATTGGGAATTGAATAGGCTTCATCTCAGGATAAATCAATTTTAGCTTGCTGTATGGGAGGAGCATTCGTTTGAGGTTGTGCCGCACACTCCCACGTTTCTCTCCCGTAGTCACAGCAACCACATTATCTGTATTGCCAAAAGTGCCACTGGTCAGAACATATTCTTCCATCGCTTTGGTCAACTCATCATGGCTCATATCGCCAAACCACGCCTCTGAGAGTTTGATCGCTGTCTCCGCAAATGTCTCAATACCCGCTTCTTTGCAAAGTTCCTTAACTTTTTCATCAAACTTGATTTCCATCCTATGCTGTATGACCCACAAATCCATGAAAAAGCGGATACCGCAGCCGTATGGATAGAAATGATGAGCCAAGTGAGACAAAATATAGAAGAAAAAGAAGTCATCCGTCAGCTTATACTCACAGCCATTTTTCACAACAGCATAGTCCCACACTCTGTCCAGCACTTTGTCCATCTTCTCCGAATCACAGGACAGCGAAAAATGCAATTCAACCATCGTCCCGTTTTCGGATACGAGGGCAACGTCGTGATAATTGTAGCTTTCAGCCTTGAAACCGTGCTCCGTCAGAGCCGCAACTGCTCTCTTGGTGTCCACCTCGTGAATCAAGATGTCGATGTCGCCGCAGGTCCGCATATATGATTCCGAATAGTACTGCTTAAGGACGATACCTTTCAATGGGATGAAAGGAATATTGGTGAGAGAATTGCGGATAAGAGCCATGTCAGCTTCCATCTGTGCATCACTCAAAGCTGCCTGAAGCTCTGCTTGTTCAAAAAGCGTACCGTCCTTGTCAATCCCATTGTTAAAAAGTCCTATGGAAGCCATGTTTGCAACGCCGTGAGAAGAAGCAAGGGTAAATAATAACGGTTCAGAAAGCAACGCGCCTATGCTCTCTCGAAATTCCGTATTCAATTGTTCCCCGGTCAGCGCAGATCGAAGCAAAAGAATTATGGTGGCTGAAACTTCCATGGCGAACATCCTCTATATTCAAATTGATTTTACCTTATATTTTTTATGTCTTTTCTTTTAAATTAGGTAACCCAAACAGTTTTCTCATTAACGAAAAACGATACAAAATCAGCGAGCATAACACGGGAATTCCTATGCCAACAGCAATGTACACTATAGATCCGTAACCCAAAAATTCTTGTAGCCTTCCGTTTAAAGGAACATGCAAATACATAACTGGAATTGTCATACGACCAAGTTGTCCAAGAATTTTTCCTGCTATTTCAACTTTATCTACCCAGTATACGATTCTGCACAAGACAAAGCCAAAAAGCACAGGAACCATAATTGCTGAAATCAGTTCCTTATAATATACATGTTTCATATCAAAATAGTAAAAACTCTCGCCCCTATAATTAAAATAGCAGAAAACTGCTAAGCAAATCAAAATAGCACAAGCAGTTAAATCATACCTTTTGTTTCTATCAAGTAATTTCAAGATTTTGTCCTTATTGTAATATCCAATCGCAATATAAACCATTGCTAATAATGACGTGTCTAAGCTCCATGGAATTCCCGGACTATCTAATAGAGGTACATATTCTAAAATGTTCGCTTCTATTACAGCAAGCACCCCCCCACACGTAAGCATAGCAATAACTGTTATTCTCGATTTAAACGTAGTACGAATCCATGTAAATCCAATTAATGCACCAAATAAGCATGTGATATACCACCATACTCCTACTGCCAATCGTCCTCCATAAAGAACCTTTAATAATTCCTTGATTGAATATTCGTCATTAAGAAAGAGGAGAAACAAAACCATGTATGCAAAATAAGGTAGAATATATCTTCTCAGACACTTACATATGTATTCCTTATTTAGTGTAGTGTCTTCATGATAGAACAACCCTGAAACAATAAAAAATAGCGGCATATGAAAAAGGAAAATAATGTCGTGAACACAGTCGCCTCTTGAATGTCCTATCACCACCAAGATAATTAATATTCCCTTTAGAATATCAACGTTTCTATTTCTCTTCATAATTTTCCTCTCTGCCCAACATTATAATAATAGATTCGAAGATATTATTTATTCTTCGACTTCATAGTCCTTACCTCGTATATACCCCATGTCAAAGCCATCCACTACAATTTTATCTATAAATCGAGCGTAACGTTGTCCATAAGCTACCCAAGATAAATTCTCCTTAGTACTTCCCATATAATCACTATTTACCGGAAGCTCGATAACCAAATCCAAAGCATCGGCAACTGCGGTCCTGATTTTTTCTGCTGTTATATTCTCCAGCACAATTATAAACTTTCTACTATCTTCCTCCAGGAATTCTCTCAAGTCTTCTCCACCTGTGTCTTTTGTGCAAATTAAAGGTAAGCCGCAAGCCATTGCTTGGCTAAGCACCATGCCAAATCCATCCTCTCTTGATACGAGTGCAAAGGTTTTAGCTTTATTATAATAGTTAATTAACTCTCTCTGATCAACCGAATCGACATGAGTAAAGTTAGGCAGCTTCGGGAATTCCATATCCGCCAGTCCTCCGACATGCAAGAACTTATAATTAGTATCCCTAAGTGCTTCCGTAAGAATATCACATCCTTTACGTTTGCTCCAACCTCCGACCATGATAACATCATATTCTTTTTTCACATTTAGAAGTGGTGTAAACATGCTCAAATCAGTGCCATATGGATTTCTAAATAACTTATTCTTTAGGAATCCATGCTGCAAAAAACTTCTTTCGACATGCATTGAAGCAATTGAAATATAATCAGCAAGTTCATATCCGCACAACTCACGATCAACATTAAACTGTGGAATTGCATCGGCACCACATATTTCTTCCATGATTCTTTTTTGCTCAAGAATATGCTTCGAGCCACGCTCCATAATTATAATCGAGTTATCTTTTTTAGCCTTCTTTACAGCTTTGACATAGCTTCCTGTTAGCGAGATTAAAACATCACATTGGCGCATTGTATGCGTAACAATAAAATCCTGCATTCGTACTCGTAACCGATGAAAGCATTTGAATTTTGGAAAAATCTTTTTTTTCCAGCGCGAGGAAAATACTTAGTGGAACAAAAATCGACGCAGAACATTTCCCCGGTAATCCAAAGCTCATAGCTCTCTTCTTAGGCACGAAAGAATAGAATTTTACATCAAATCCATTATCGGACAATTCTCTTGCCAGATCCAGCATGTGAAACCGCCCTTCTGACAAGATATTTATTTTTATATTCTCTCTATTTAAATCTGCATGTGTCAAAACCAACACTCCCTCACCATTTCAACTATCACATTCACACAAAATCGCAGTTCATAGTATTTTGTGCTCCATTATTTACAAATTCTCTATTAGTTTATCTTTTAATTTCTTTGCTAAAGGGAACACACCAATCCTTTGAAGAAAAACAGCTAACTTCTGATATGGCGTTAATTTTGGATAGGCGTATTTTTTCGATAGCTTTTTCAACTTCATAGTATCAAGTTTTTCAAAAAAAGTCTCTCTTTTTTCATGAGGTAACTCAGACATTAACACAGCTTTATTCTCTTTTACAGCTGTTTGTATATCTATAGGAACAAGTTGCCCGTCGTTGGATATCTGTTTAACAAGTTTCTCCCCGCACTCACTATGCGTAAATACCAGAGACGTGCCCATATCATCAAACAGTTCTGGCATAAATTTATCAACACCCCAAAAATCTCCTAATGTTATATCACTGACTCTACGAACACCTTTAAATGAACAAGCGTAACAAGATGGTCTCAAATTAGAGTTATTCTTGAAACTCATCATATACGGATTAATCGAAGGTTGATATGAATCCTCCGTGCCATCGGTGTATACATGTTTAAAAGTGCTTCTTTTCCATCCAGATGCTTTGTCTCTAAATTTAACATAAGCTATTTTCTTGCCCGTTGTCGCTTCCTGTTCGCAAATATATTTCTCCCAAACTTTTGGTGAAGATACACCGTGACATACAATGTCAACCAAAATCAAATTTTGATACTCATGCTTTAGGAAACTTTTCAGCCCTGCGATTTGACAAGGGGTTCCGGAGAATAGCACGGTCCCCCCGCCAAATCTTCCTTAACTTGATTAAATATGTTCCCTAATGCACTTTGTACATATTTGCTTCCTTGCAACCGCCCTAACTGTTCGACAGAGCTTATTCGAATGTGCTCAACTTGCAATTTCGGTGATAAAGATGCACCGTATACCACCCCACCGGAAGCAATCACTATACGAGCCAACGCATAAAATGCTCCTCCTGACGACGATTCTTTTCTAACAGATTCGTCTTTATTGATAAACGCATATGCTAAATCAACATCTTCATTTAGTGAGCTACGATTTAATATAGGACACGCACCTTCGCAAAGTTTACAATTAACGCACTTGCTTTCGTCCACTATCGGATATAAAAAGCCTTCCTCATCGGCTACCATACGGATGCATTTTGTTGGGCAAACACTATAACAAGCGGTACAGCCTGCACATTTCTTTTTATCGATTACGTTTATCATTCTTTCACCATCTCATCAAGCACTGAATTTCTTAAATAATTCATGCCTCTTTTCTGCATTTCCTTGACATATTTATCTGCAATAGAAGTGCTTCTAACTTCATTCATATAAAGCGGAATAGTGCAATAATCACTATAGTTCAAATGATTGTTAGCGAACAATGTATCAATTCTGGAATTAGATGAAGCCTGATCTTTTTTCTTAAACCTTTTTAGTGAAATAAGTCTTTTGCCGAATATAATTGAGAACGCTGAACCGTGGAATGAATCGGTTATGACTGCTTCTGCATTTTTAATCAATCCAACAAAATCTTGCACAGAAGGAGCTTCTACACATACGCTTGAATGGCGTACATCCCAACGATAAGTATATCTATTAAGATATGGAATGTAACATAGTTCGCAACCGTTCCTTTCAGCGAATTTCAAGCACTCTGTTCGTAATTTTAAATCATCACCGAGCAAATAAGCAAAAACATATTTCTTTCTTGTCGGCTCTATTGAAAACATTTTCCATTCATCGGGAGATAAAAGAAATACAGGATCTGGCATCAGCTTTACATTACTCAACCCACAGTTATCTATTAATCCATCTACATGGCATTTTTCACGTACTGAAATAGCGGTAAAAGATTTAAGAATTGGTTTAATTCTCATATAGTGCTCATTAGGCGTCCGCTCTCTACCCATACTGGCTGCATAAGCAATCTTCTTTTTGCCGTTAGCTGCAAATTCCAATAGCATATCTGAGGAACAGCCGGGATTCCATATTTGGTCGCTGCCACACACAAATGTGTCAAAATCTTACTTCCGTTCAATACCGTCTTATTCTCACCCACGACAAAACAGTTGCTATAAAATACACTATCGCAAATATCAGTACACTCTGCCAATAACTTCTCACAAGGTATCCCACATCGGTTACAACACCATTTGCGTTTCTAAATTGCGCCAAGAAATCATATATTGACATCAATCCATATATCGAATACACCCTTTTGTTATCATCAATAATTATAACAAATAAATCTTGAAGTTTGAAACATATCATCCACAGTAAACACTGAACCGGAAAATAGAAAATTCCAAATTCCAGTATACCGTCAGCTAGATGGCTTGTAACAATATAATTATACAATGTATATGAATTTCCATATCCTGCATAGTATCGTAAAACATCGCCTCGTGAGTTTTGATATTCAGATTTATTAATATCAATTCCCAAAAGATTTAATATTGGCTGGGGAGCGAGTGCCAGAATTCTATTGTAAAAATCTTTGCGTAAAGCTTTAATATCATTATCATCTAATTTTGTTAGATAATATAGGCTCATAGATAATCACGGTTGCGCCCTTGGCTTTTATGCGCTTCATGACTCCCTGAATTGAGGACTGGCGGAAGTTGTCACTGTTACTCTTCATGGTCAGTCGGTAAACGCCGATGACGCAAGTCTTTTCTTCATCTGCGCTGTAATCGCCCCGATTGTAGTAATCGTAGTAGCCAGCCATGTTCAGAACTCGGTCAGCAATGAAGTCTTTTCTCGTGCGGTTGGATTCAACTATCGCCTGAATAAGGTTTTCGGGGACGTCCTCATAGTTTGCTAAGAGTTGTTTAGTGTCTTTCGGCAAGCAATAGCCTCCGTAACCGAAGCTCGGATTATTGTAATGACTGCCAATTCTCGGATCGAGACAAACTCCCTCGATAATTTGCTGGGTGTTCAAACCTTTCATCTCAGCGTAAGTGTCAAGCTCGTTGAAGTAGCTGACACGGAGGGCGAGATAGGTGTTGGCAAAGAGTTTGACCGCTTCCGCTTCCGTAAAGCCCATGATGAGGGTGTCAATATCTTCCTTGATCGCTCCCTCTTGAAGAAGTCCGGCGAAAGTATTTGCGGCTTCTACAAGCCTTGCATCGTTGACATCCGTGCCGACTATGATACGACTTGGGTAGAGGTTGTCATAAAGAGCTTTGCTTTCACGGAGAAATTCAGGGCTGAAGATGATATTGTCGCAGTGGAATTTTTCTCGGATGCTTGCGGTGTAGCCAACCGGAATCGTACTCTTGATTACCATAATGGCGTTGGGATTGTTTTCGATAACGAGCTTGATCACGTCCTCAACTGCGCTTGTGTCAAAGAAATTCTTTTTGCTGTCGTAATTAGTGGGAGCGGCGATTATGACGAAATCGGCATCTTTGTAGGCGGATGCGCCGTCCAATGTGGCTGTCAGATCGAGGTCTTTCTCAGCAAGGTATTTTTCTATGTACTCGTCCTGAATCGGGGACTTTCTTTGGTTTATAAGGTCGACTTTGGATTCAATGATGTCAACGGCGGTGACTTTATTGTGCTGGGCAAGAAGGACTGCAAGGCTTAAGCCCACGTAGCCGGTGCCGGCGACGGCGATGTTATAGTTACTCATATTCTTTACTTCCTTTATGTATTGAGGATTGCTTCCTTATACTTCTCCACCGAAACCTTCTCCGTGAGATTCTCTACGAGATAAGCTCTATTCATCTCACCCATCCGCTTCAGCTCATCACTATCACTATTCTCAATAAACCACCGAACCTCATCTTCCACGCCTGCATAATCCCCCGGCTCAACCACTTTGCCGCACCCGATTTCCTCAATCAGGCAGCGAACTTCTGAGCCTTTTTCAAGAACTCCGAGGACAGGTTTTCCCGCAGCAGCAAGTCCATAAAACTTGCTCGGACAGCTGACGCCCTTGATGCCCTTGGCATTCACGCAGAAGTGAACATCGCCGGCGTTGAGGCTGTAGTTGAGGTCTGCCTTATCCTGATATGGGATGAAGACGACGTTTGTCATCTGGTGCTTGCGGGTGTAGATGACCAGTTTATCGAGGACGGAACCAGCTCCGACAAAGGCGAAGACGACTTCCCTGCCATCAGGTGTTTTGACGTTTTGGAACTTCTCAATTACTTTTATTATATTTTCTAAATCGTAGTATAAACCAATATTTCCGGAGTACATAAAAACGTACTTAGTCATCAAATTGTACTTTTCCTTGAACTTAGCTACTTTCTCATTGCTGGGCTCAAGTGGATATATCTCAGTTTCATTAATCCAGTTGTTGATGATTGTATATTTGGGGACTTTCCGGCTTTTTGAGAACCGGTTTTCGATCGTTTCGCCGAGGTCTCGCCCGACTGTGATTATCAGATTACTGCGCCTGCAGGAGAACTTGTCCAGCCACATCATTAGTCCCAAGATTGCCTTGTTGTGGGTGTAGCCGACGCTCATCGTCTGTTCAGGGTTGAAGTCTTGGATGTTGTAGATAAGCTTCGCCCTCTTCATCCACTTCCCCCATACTCCAAGTAGTCCTCCAAGAATCGGCGGCTGCGAGATTGTGAAGACGTAGTCCTGCTTGCCGGTTTTGAAGGTCGCACGCATGGCTCCGAAGAAGTAGCTCAGGATGTTTTTGATTCTGCTCTTGCCCTTTGTTTTGTCAAACTCGGGGACTCGGATTCGGACGATTTTGACGCCGTTAAGCTCTTCAAAGTAGAATTTCCGGGTTTTGTACTTGTCCTCGACTGTACCCAAGTAGGACGGCACGACGCAGATGACGGTAATGTTGAAAGTGTCTGTCATGCCGTCAGTCAATTCCTGAAGTAATTGCCCTGTAGAAGCCACATCTTCATTTCCGAAATAATGCGCATATATAAGTAAATTTTTCTTATTGTTTGAAACGTTATCCAATATGCTTCCATCCTGTCTCTTCGTTCGCTCTTCCACAGCGGTTTTTGTTGCAATAGCGTGGGAGGGAGCCCTCCCCTGCCCTCAGACCAAAACCCGCCCCGTTCGGCTTCAAACGGGGGCGGTTGGGATTGTGGGGTAGCTACCTGTCCAGCACTTCTCTCACAACTTTCTCATCTTTCCATTCTATATCAATCTGCCATTTATTTTGAATGGTGATGTGGGAAATGAAGGTTTCGGACATTCTTCGGGTCAGTCGGGGCTCGTTCTGGAAGAGATGGACACTTTCAAGAAGGGCGTCAAGCTCCGGTTTATGACGGTTTCGGAGGGTGCGGAGGGCTGATTCTCTTTCTTGGAGAGCTGTGAGCTCAGCATTAATAGAGTCCGATTCTTGGGACAGTTTTTGCTTTCCTGTTGCAAGCTCTTCACGTGAAATTTCGCCGGCGGTGTAGCTCTCATAGAGTGCGATTTTCTCAAGCCCGAGGCTCTCGAGTGCCTCCGTCAGCTCTGCGGATTCCTCTTCCAAAAGCTCAAGACACTCCCAGCGGCTCTTCTCCTCTTCCTCGGCTTTTCCGCAAGCGGTCAGAAGAAAGGTCATCCACTGCCTGAGCCGGAGGTAAACTCTCCCATTAAGAAGCTCTTCCGGGAAGCGGTCGTCGGGACAGCCGGAGCTGAGCCCGGTCTCACGGGCGTGCGGACAGCGGAAGAAGCACTCGTCGTGGACGTTTTCCTGATAGGTCATCGCATAGCCGCAGTTGCCGCAGAAAACCTTGGATTTCAGCTGATAACGCCGGTTTTCGGCAGGTTTCTTCGTCCTTCTGAAGATTTTCTGCGCCGCTTCAAACGTCTCAACGCCGACAATTGCCGGATGATTATCAGGGATTTTCTTTGGACTTTTGATAGGAATAACCTTCTTCGAGCCGGCGACAACACGCCTTGTTTTTCTGCAGATATATGTGCCGGTATAGACCTCGTTTTTCAGAATCTGCGCCACCTTTGTGCCGGTCCATGCGGCAAATTCGCTCTTTTCCTGAGAGTGAGGCTTGCCTCTGACCATATGACTGCGGTTATAAGCCGCCACCGTCGGGACTCTCTCACGGTTGAGAAGCTTCGCAATTTCACAGGTCGTGCGGTTTTCCTCGCATGCAAGGGAGAAGATTTTGCGGACTACCACGGCGGCTTCCTCGTCGATTATAACCTTACCCGGGCGTTTCTCGTCCTCGAGATAGCCGAACGGCGTGCGAAAGAAAAACTCGCCGTTTTCACGCCTGAGGTCGAACGTCGTGGTCACTTTTTTGGACAGATCCTGCGAGTAGTAGGAGTTGACGATATTTCTCATCGCAAGATCGATTCCAACGTCGTCCTGCCGTCCGCTGTCGTAGTTGTCAAGAACCGAAATGAAGCGAGTGCCGAGGAACGGGAAGAGCTTCTCGAGGTAGTCTGCGCACTCGACGTAGTTTCGCCCGAAGCGGGAGAAGTCCTTGACGATGACCGTGTCGACTGTCCTCTTCTTTATGAGATGCAGCATTTTCCTGAATGCCGGACGCTCAAAATTTGTGCCGCTGAAGCCGTCGTCGATGAATTCGTCAAAATCCTCGAGCCTCAGCTCCGGCGACTCCTCAAAAAACTCCGTCAGCAGCTTTCGCTGGTTCTCAATGCTGTTGCTGAGCTGCTTGTGCTCGTCGAGGTCGTCGTCAGGTCGGGAAATGCGGATGTAGAACGCTACCATCGGTCTGTCTCCCTTTTGAATTCGATTTCAAGACTTCCGCCCGAGCTGTACCAGAGCTTTTCAACATATTCCGATACAAGTTCACCAGTCAGACCTTTGCGCAGAAGCCGTTCTATGGCGTCGGGGTTGTCGACATCAACAATTTCAACACTCGAAGTGTCGCTGAGAATGATTACTCCGACCGTTTCGGCGGAGGTCTCGTCCACCGGAATATCCCTTTCCAGAAGGTGCTTTCTTAGCTCATCGAGGACAAATTTATGGACAGTTTGTTCAGGAATGCCCGATAGCTTCACGGCGCAGGGAGGTGCGCACGGGTCGCTACTCCTGAATTCATTGTAGCCGCTGCAGCGATACCTGAAATTCCTGAGAGCCCGGGTGTTTGCAGTCCTGCCAAGAAGCATCGCCCGCCCGCAGTCCTCGCAAAAGAATTTGCCTTTTAAAATATTCGGGTACTTTTCCGCCAAAATTGCACTTTTTTTGAGTGCCTCCGACCTGCGCCTGCCTCTCGCCGCCATTTCCCGGGAAATCTCTTCGAAAATACCCCCATCTACAAGCGGCTCGTGGGTGTCCGGAATGACGGTGTAGTCCCCTCTTCCGGTCGAATTGTAGACGGTTGAGCCGGTGTAGGTGCGGTTCGACAGAAGCTTCTGGACTCCGACATAGTCCCACCTGCCGGTGCTCGGGACATTAAGATATTTTCCACGGGACTTGAGATAGTCAAGAGGCGTCGGCGCACCGATTTCGTTCAGCCTGTCAGCGATGGCAGTCGGACGGATTCCCTGAGCTCTGAGAGCAAAAACAAGACGGACGAAGTCAGCCGTTTTCGGGTCGGGAAGAAGACGATAGTTGCACCCGGGATCGACCATATAGCCATATGGCACTGCGCTGAATGCCCTTTCGCCGGCTTTTTCCTTGGCTCGAAGAACTGCAAGCACTTTACGCTGTGTTTCACGGGCATACATTTCGTTAATCATGTTCTTGAGCGGCAGAATAAGGCTGTCAGAACCGTCCTCCATCAGACTGTCAAAGCCGTCGTTTACGGAGATAAACCTCACTCCGAGCTCAGGGAAGATTGTTTCGAGATAATACCCCGCCTCGATATGGTTTCTTCCGAAGCGGGACAGGTCCTTGACAAGAACGCAGTTGATCCTGCCGTATTTTATATCAGTGAGCATCCGAAGGAATTCGGCACGCTGAAAGCTGAGCCCGCTCCTGCCGTTGTCGACATACCGGTCAACCAGCCGAAGCTCCGGCTTCCTGTCAATGAACGATTGGAGGAACTTCACCTGATTTCTTAGCGAACGGTCGTCCTCCAAGCCGTTATTCTCGTCCGAAAGGCGGGCATAGAGGGCAGTTTTCCAGACACTGTGAGACCTGTTCGCAAGATACTTTTCCGTCGATTTCGGGATTCGGTTGCGCCTGCTCATCGGTTCGCCTTCTTTCTGTAGAGTGTGCTCCTGTATTCACGGGTTTTTGCTTTAAGATAGCTTTCCGGGTCGTCGGTCTCAGAGTCAAAACGAGCTTCGAAGTCGATAAACCTGACTTTGCACGGAATAAAATACTCCCGCAGAAGCGTTGCCAGCCCCGAAATGCTTGGCGCAACCGTTCTTGCGCCGTAGATAACGACGGCTTCAATTGCGGAGGTTTCTGTGTCCCGAAGAAGCCTCTGCCAAGCTTCGTTCCCGGAGACGCTCAAGGGAGTTCGCCTGCCGTTCTGCTCGGGGGTGTGAATAACTCTGACACCCTTGTCACGGTAGATTCGCATAAGCTTCATATCAGCCCGGTCTCTTATGTACTCTTTACAACTGCTGAGTGCTTCGGCTGAGTCAATTTCTTTCCCATATGCAGATGGTGCCAGATATATTGCGGCTCTATAAGGTCGTACCGATGACTGATTCACTTCTTGCCGCCTCCTTTCTTGCCCTGATTGCTCTTTCTCTTCGGAATTTTATCTCCATCTGACCGCCTCTGCTCACGAAAATTCTGTCAATAAGCTCGCTCATAAGCGGTCGGTTAAGTTCGGTCACGCTCGAATATTTCTTAAAAGCCGGTATCCAGCTGTTATCGGATATTTCCGAAATCAGCCGGGCTCGCTTTTCTTCGACCATCTCGCTTTCATGCTCTGCACGCACGATTTTGTCGGAATAGTACTTCGAGTAGTCTATATACTCCTGACGGGTGAGAACTCCGGCGGAATAGTCCCCGAAGAGGCGGTTTTTGAGGCTCTGACAGTGGTCAGCCTCCTCCTGAAGCTCCAAGAGCTCACGGTCAAGGCTCTTCACATCGCCTGATCTTTCCGCAGAGAATTCAAGGCTTTCCACCTCTGCGGCGGTCACTGACATATCGTGAATCTCACGAAGAATTCCAGCCATCGCCTTTTTCTCGCTGATGCGTACGGAGCTTCTTCCGGCTTTTTCGCAGTCCTTGCAGACGTAGTAGCGGTAAACCCTGTCGCCACGGTAGGTGGATTTTATGGTCATCTGCCTGTGACAGACTCCGCAGAATAAAAAGCCGGAGAGCGTTGCCGCACACTCTCCGCCGGTCGTCTTGATTTCCCTTTGCATTATCTCCTGAACACGATCAAAAATATTCCTTTCAACAATCGCCTCGTGAGTCCCCGGAACTCTTGTCCACTCGTCTTTCGGAAGAAGAACCCGTTCATCGGAGCGATAGCTGAGCTTTTTATGCTTGCCCTGAACCATAGTGCCGGTGTAGCACTCGTTATGAAGTATCGAGTAGACGCTTCCCGCCGCCCATCTCGCTTTCGGATACTTCTTGAAATTGCTTCCCATCCTCCCGCCGTTTGAGATACGGTATTCGTATGGGGAGAGGACGCCGTTTTCATTCAAACGCTGTGCTATAGTCCGGTTGCCGTAGCCCTCAAGCTTCCAGTCGAAAATCTGCCTCACCGCCTCGGCAGCGACCATATCCACAATCAGCTTTGAGCGATCGCTCGGGTTCTTTATGTAACCATACGGCACGAATGAGGTCACGCACTCTCCCCTTTTTCGCATCGCAGAAAGCTGGATGGTGACTTTCCGGGAGATTTCCCGACAATAGTAGTCGTTGATGAGGTTCTTCATCGGGACTGTGAGAAAGTCGCCGCCAGTGCGCTCCTTGAGCGTGTCGAAGCTGTCGCCGGGAGCTATCAGCCGGACGCCCAGAACCGGAAATGTCATCTCAAGATACCGTCCCACTTCGATGTAATTTCTCCCGAAACGGCTGAGATCTTTGACTAAAATGCAGTTGACAAGACCGCTCTCCAAGTCCTTATAGAGCCGCTTCCATGCAGGTCTCTCAAAATTCGAGCCGGAACAGCCGTCGTCGACATACTCGCCGACAAGCCGGAATTCCCGCTTTCCACGGATGTAGTCCATGAGCAGCTTCCGCTGGTTCGATATGGAATCGCTTTCGGATTTGTCGCCGTCCTCCTGCGACAGCCGAAGATAGAGAGCCGTCCTGTAAACTGTTTCCGTCCCATTTCCAAAGTCAATGATTTGTTTTTGTGTCATCACAATACTCCTTTCAAGCTGCAAGCCCGAAAATATTTGCTTGCTTAATGCTTGGATTTTAGCATAGCAAAGCGGCAAATGCAACTTTTAAGGGGTTCAGCACTAAATCTGGGAATTCAGGCATAAAAAAAGCCCGACAGGATGACTTTCTCGCTGTGACGAAGCACAGGAGAACGACATCTGCCGGGCAGATTATATTTTGATTTTTCAGAATCAGGTCAGAACTGATTTAAGCCATTCCCTGATTTGTTCGACACTGACATTGGCATACTTAGCAATCGTATCTTCTTTCATGCCGTCTTCATGCATGCTGATCGCCATCTTCCTCGCCTTTGCCATTTCGCCTTCGTGTAAGATTTGCTTTGCCTTATAATCTAATACAGTTCCTCCCATAACGCCTTTCACTCCTTTCAAGACCTTCTCATACCGTGCCGTTAAACTCTCAATAACTTTTCCTGACATCTCCAGTATTGTAACGTAGTAGTACGCACTCAGCTTCCCTTGTTCGTTCAGCTCATTGAGACGTCTTACAATATATTCGTATTCTTTTTTCAAATCCTCTAGCTTGGTCGAATCATTTTCAAGCTCTTCAAGTTGCTTTTTAGTGCCGAAATTGAAAATATAGAACGGAATTAGGAACAACAGGTTCTTTTCGAAAATATCCTCCAGCCCATACTCTCTTATCTTCATCACCAACACGTCAAAAGAAACCGTTCCACCCGGTGTGTTAATCCTAATTTCCAGCTTATCGGGAGTTGATTTAGTACTCCTCAGGTACAAAACTGCTGAATTTGGAATTGTAACCTCAAGAGTATTCTTAACAATCTCTCCTTCATCAAGTGCAATCTGCGTAGCGTACTCAAAGATTCTCACAAGCATACTACTGTCTGGATTGCTCTGACATTCGAAGAGATATTTCTTTGTTTCCTCGCCGATTACGGTAAAACTCGCATCAGTTATCCGTTCCTCTTCTGTTCCATCCTGTCGACTCAGAAAATGTTCGTTTTTGGAGTAAACAATCTGCTCATTTCCGGTGTAATTTTCCCCAAAAATCTCATTCAATACAGGAAGCAATAACATCTTGCAATCGTTCAGAAGTGTGCGAAACACGTCGTCATATGGAGTATTATACTTTCTCTCCACCGAGTTGTCATTAACCACTTCGTTATTCTGTCCCATCGGCAATCACCCCTTTAGTGAAAGTATATGTAGTACACTTTCCTACACCTATATCATACCACAAATCCGACTGTAAATCAAGGGGCTTTTTGGTTTGTGATGTGGGAGGAAGCTTACTGGGATATTATATTGTAGTTCATTTTTTGAGTATATCTACCACCGTCTGTACTATGCTCTAAGTTTTTCCTGACAGAACAATCCGAAAATGAACAAAGCTGATTGACCGTATAATCCTGTCTCAGAATCCGACAATGCTTCTGCCGTCCCGGACGTGTAGAACTCATCCATCGCTTCTTCTTCCGAAATACTATATTTCTCAGCGATCATCCGGACGATTTCCGGGATTAAAGTCGCCTTTATAAGTGCATGCGCCATATTCTTTATTCCTCCACAACATAACTTTCCACGAATTTCAGCTCATCAAGAGATGCTTCCGTACAAAACGCAATCTGGTTATTGATTTTCTCAAATTTCAGCCGCTCGACGGCGTCCTCTTTTCGCATAATTCCCTGAACAACATATGATACAGTTTCACCCACATTGTCATTTGCGATCTTTCCGGTGACAATGTCATACCCATGTTGATAGCTTACATTGCTTCTGCACTGCACAACCATTTCCAGCCAATCCAACGAAGCATCGTGGAATACTTTTTCCCTTAAGACATGGTTCTCGCTCCACTCATAGACATTTACAACGGCATGCTCCTTTTTGCCACTGGTCCTTGACAAAATCCTTTCACGCCTGATCGCCCAGCGTTCTGCCTGCTCTTTTATATCTGTTGTATAAAAAGCAAATCCAAAATCTCTGCCGATTTCGCTAGTGATAATCTTTGGATGTCTTATTTCGAGTGTTGTACCGTGATACACTAACATTTACTTTCAACCCCCAGATACTGATCGATAAGCTGCATCATATACTCCATGCTCATGCCGTGAAGATCGTCATAATCATCCCTGAGCATGTCCAAAACCTTTTCCTTTTTAAACAGCTCATACACTTTTTCACTTGATTGATTCGTATGCTCCGCATAATACTCCACACAAAACGACACAAACGACAATTTGCTCATACGATCACCTCCGACAACGCTATATCATAATTATAGCTTACCACAAATCCAGCTGTAAATCAAGTGTGCTTTTTGGTTTGTGACACAATAAGGCATAAAGCTAAACCCAGCACAGTCTGGCATGGCTGTGCTGGGTTTATGAAAACATGAACTTATGAATCTGAACTTTCTTTTACTGAGCTTTTTGCGTATGAACCTCCTACCGCATTCAGGCTATCCGTCATTATGAACGCATCATTTTCCTCAAACATGATTATTACCATTTCGTGCTCTTCATACATCTTGAATTACCTCCAAATATCTTGCTTTTGCGTTACGCCTTTATTCGATACCTTTTTTCAGCCTCCGGCGTTTTTCCTGAATGCCTTTGAGAGACCTGCCAAGCTTCACTGACAGCTCGCTGTCGGGAATGGAGTGCTCTAAAACGAGCCTGCACTCCTCTTCTGTCCACGCATGTCTTGGATAGATATTAGCGGTTTTCGCATAGTATCGCTTCCGGCACTCACGCTTAAGCTCCTGCGATCTGCCGGTTGCCGGTCTGCCTCTGTTAGCCATTGTCTCACCTTTTTTGCTGTCGGGAACTATTTCGCTCATTTTCTGAGAAATCTGGAAACTGAGATAAAAAGTTCTCAAATAAGAATCAAATCTACAACTTCTATTTTACCCCCCCCGCAAATTTTGTCAATAGTAAGTTTTTAGCTTCTGACGATGAGAATTTCCTGAGAAAATCTTAATATTTTCTGATGTTTTTGAGAAAAATTTCTCGGGTGGTGAGACGGTCAGATTCCAGCTATTTTCCACCTCGCCTGCCGTTCATACGAAATTTTCTTATTTCTCATTCGATTTGCTTGACTTTTTCGTTCGATTTGTGTATAATAGTAACAGAAAACTCAAGGAGGAAACCTCATGACTATCACAGCTACCGAATTTAAAGTTAATCTCGGCAAGTACCTCATTCTTGCTGAAACTGAGGACATCTTTATTTCAAAAAACGGCAAGGTCAGCGTCAAGCTTGTCAACAGCAATCAGGACAAGGTCGAAGCTATGCGCTCTCTTTTTGGCAGCATTCCCAAGGGCATAACGCTTGAAGAAGCCCGTGACGAAAGGTTGAGCAGAATATGAATACCAATACCTGTACCTGCGTTGTAGATACATGCGTAATTATCGATGCACTTGCGGAACGTGAGCCATTTGCTGAGGATGCACAAGCCCTTTGCCTTGCTGTCGCTGAGGAAAAAATCTCCGGCTTTATTCCCACAAAATCCGTTGCAGATATTTACTACATTATGCACCGCAGTCTTCACAGCGACGCCGAAACCCGGGCTCTTCTCAGAAAGCTTTTCCTGTCATTCGGCATTCTTGACACCTCCGCACTCGATTGCAGAAATGCCCTGTCCTCTCTGATTTCCGATTTTGAAGATGCGATCCTCGTTGAAACTGCTGTAAGATGTGGTGTTGACTGTATCGTAACCAGAAACACTAAAGATTTTTCGCACTCCGCTGTGCCTGCTGTCACTCCGGCAGAATTTATGAAAAAGCTTGTGTGATCAGTGAGCAACTCTTCCTCCGATTTGTCCCTTGACGTTCGGGCAAAATAATACTATAATATTATCAACAACTATCGGGGAGGAATTATTATGTATCAGATGAATGGGCAGGTGCGGTTCAGTGAGACGGACGAGCAGGGGAAGCTCAAGCTCGGAAGCATTATGAACTATATGCAGGACTGCGTTATGATGCACTGCGAATCGATTGGAGTCGGGCTTGGATACTTAAACGCCAACCATCGGGTGTGGCTTCTTTCGAGCTGGCAGGTAATAATTGAAGACTGCCCGAAGCTTTATGACGAAATCGTCGTCGAGACAAGACCCTATGAGTTCACAAGCTGCTATGGACACCGTAACTTCATCATTTCGGACAAGTCGGGGAAGACTCTTGTCAAGGCGAATTCCATCTGGGTCTACGTCAACACCGAAACCGGCAGACCGGCAAGACCTCCTGAGGAGGAAAAAGCCGCCTACAGCCTCGATGAAAGGCTCGAGATGGACTATGCTCCAAGAAAGCTCACCTTGCCTGATGAGATGACCCCTGTCACCCCAATTCCCGTCAGAGCGGACGATATAGACCTCAACCACCATGTCAACAACGCCCGTTACATAGAAATTGCCCTCGGTCTGATGCCGGATATTACTAATATCAGAGAGCTTCGGGTTGAATACAAGCGTCAGGCACACCTCGGTGACACTATCTATCCGAAGATCGCCACTGTCGGAAACAGTTGCTTTGTGGATCTTGCGGATGAGAGTGGGAAGACGTATACGGCGGTGGAAGTGATCGGGTAGACCCCTCCACCACCGCACTTCGTGCGGCGGTCCCCCTCCCCTTTCAGGGGAGGCTTATTGCTGTTCTACTAAAACTTGTAAAGACGTACAAAAAGGCTCCCCTGAAAGGGGAGCTGGCGCACGAAGTGCGACTGAGGGGTTTCCGCAAAAAAAGAGCTCCCACGCTGGTGGAAGCTCTTTTTTAAGTACTGATTCAGTCCTCTACAGGTGCGCCTACGGGGCAGACAGCCTGACAGTTGCCGCAGGAGATGCAGGTATCGGGATCGATAACATAGGTCTCGTCGCCCTCGGTGATAGCCTCAACGGGGCACTCTGCTGCGCAAGCACCGCACTTGACACACTCTTCAGTGATTCTATAAGCCATTGTAGTTCCTCCTTGAAAGTTTTTTGGAAGTGGGGGTGTCGCATCCGACACCGCTCATACATATATCATAGCACATTTTCAGAAAAATACAAGATTAAATTTTGTCAGTTTGGCGATTTCGAGTTGAAAATATGAGCCCGATATGTTACAATAAGCTCAGAGAAATCTGAAAGAGGGAGGTTATATGCTCAAAACTGCTCTTTCTGCCGTGCTACGGTACTTAAGAAGGCTTGACAAGCTGCTTTTACTTCTTGTTCTTATGTGTTGCTCGTTGGGAATAACTCTTCTCTATTCGCTTATGGTCAACAGTGAAACCCAGACCATCACCAACGCCACCATCAGCTCGTCAACCGTCAAAACTCAATTCTTCGCCGCACTGCTGGGCATATTCATTGCCCTCGTCTTGGCGGCACTTGATTATAGAAAATTCTCGAAGCTCTGGTTTTTATATCTTCCACTGACTATCGGACTGACTCTTCTCACGTTCACAAGCCTTGGCACGTCCGGTCTTGAGGGCTCGGACGATCAGGCATGGATAATGATAGGCTCGTTCAGTCTGCAGCCGTCGGAATTTCTGAAGCTTGCTTTCATACTTTCGCTGTCATATCACTGCTATAAAACCAAGGACTTCTTCAATAATCCGCTGAATATTCTTGCTCTGTGCGTTCATGCCGCAATTCCGATTGCGCTCATCATGCTTCAGGGCGACGACGGAACTGCAATTGTTTTCGTTGTGATTTTCTTGGCTATCGTATTCGCCGCAGGAATCTCGTGGAAATACATCTTGGGAGCGTGCATTGCGGCACCTGTGGCATTCTATTTTCTTTGGAACTACTATCTGCAGGCGGTACATAAAAACCGGATTCTTGCAATTATAAACCCAAGTGAGTATGCCACCGAGGACTCACTCTATCAGGTCAATAAGTCACTTATCGCCATCGGCTCGGGACAGCTTACGGGAAAGGGGCTTTTCGGAGGAGATTATTCCTATGTCCCCGTCTGCCACAGCGACTTCATATTCTCCTATGCCGGTCAGACGCTTGGGTATATCGGTTGCCTGACTATCGTGATTCTCTTAGGTGTGATATGCCTGAGAATCCTCTGGAACGGTCTGAGGGCTTCCGACACGCTGGGAAGGTGCATCTGCATGGGAGTATTCGCCTACCTGTTTATACACTGTGTTCTGAACATAGGAATGTGCGTCGGGGTTACCCCGGTTATCGGAATTCCTCTTCCTTTCCTCTCGGCGGGAGGCTCGTCGATGCTTTCAATAACCGTTGCGATGGGACTTGTAATGTCCGTCCACTTCCACAGTGCTAAATATGACACTCTATTCAAAAAGAAATAAAGAAACGAGGAAACGAAAATGAGTATCACCAACTTTGATCAGCTCTACCAGTCAGACTCCGCAAAGGCTCGCTTTGAACATGTTACAAGCGAGTTTGAGGCACTCTATAAGTATCCGGCGACGAGATTTTTCTCAGCTCCCGGCAGGACGGAGATTTGCGGAAACCACACCGACCACAACCGTGGGCGTGTCGTTGCGGCGGCAGTGAACCTTGACGTTATGGCGGCTGTAAAGCCCCAGACAGACGGGGTTATCACCATCAAGTCGGAGGGCTTCCCTATTGACACCGTCGACACCCGCAACCTTGACGTTCACGAAAGCGAGAAGAACACCTCCGCATCGCTTATCCGTGGCGTCTGCATGGGTTTAAAGAACCGTGGCTACAAGGTCGGCGGCTTCACGGCTTACACCCAGTCGAATGTTCTCAAGGGCTCGGGGCTTTCCTCCTCGGCGGCGTTTGAGGTTCTTATCGTCACAATCTTAAGCCATCTCTATAATGACGGCGCAGTTTCGGACATCGAGGCGGCTCAGATTGCGCAGTATGCGGAGAACGTCTACTTCGGCAAGCCGTCAGGGCTTATGGATCAGATGGCTTCCTCCGTCGGCGGAGTTGTCGGTATTGACTTTGAGGACTTGGAAAATCCTGTTGTAAAGGCTCTGACTCTTGATCTCGGAAAGTACGGCTACAGCATCTGCATTGTAGACACAAAGGGCAACCATGCCCACATGACCCCCGAATATGCCGCAGTTCCTGCTGAAATGAAAGCTGTTGCAGGCATGCTCGGAAAAGAGGTCTTAAGAGAGCTCACCTTGGATGACGTTCTTTCAAATCTCCCCTACTTAAGAAAGACCTTGGGAGACAGAGCAGTCCTGCGTTCTCTTCACTTCTTCGACGAAAACTTAAGGGTTGACGAGCTGGTCAAGTCTTTGGAAGAGGGCGACTTCGACAAGTTCCTTGGCGTCGTCAAGGCTTCCGGGGACAGCTCCTATAAGTATCTCCAGAATGTCTATGCCTCCTCTGTTCCAACTGAGCAGGGAGTATCGCTCGGGCTCTATATGAGCGAGAAGCTTCTTTCTGGCAAGGGTGCTACAAGAGTTCACGGCGGAGGCTTTGCGGGAACCATTCAGGCTTACGTTCCTGACGAAATGCTCGAGAGCTACAAATCCGGCATGGAGAAGATTTTCGGCGAGGGAAGCTGTTATGCTCTCAAAATCCGTCCGGTTGGCGGAACCGAGGTTACACTCTGATGCGAATGAGAAAAAAGGCGCACCTTGAAGAAAGGCTCGCCAAGTGTATAGAAACCGGGAAGCTAATCATCCTTGACTGCGAGGACAGGAACTTCGTCACTTCTGTTGAGAAGAAAGAGTATCTTGACCTCCCTGCCCTTTTCGGGAACAGCAACCCAATTGTCATGGAGATAGGCTGCGGAAAGGGACAGTTTGCAAGGGAGCTTGCAAAGCGTGAGCCGGAGCTCAACATTCTCGCAATAGAAAAGACCTCGAACGTAATCGTCGAGGCGGCTGAAAAGGCTATTGCAGAGGAGATTCCGAACCTGATTCTTTTGCGTGCAGACGCCAATTATCTTGAGAAGTTCATCCCTGACGACTCCATTTCGGGGCTCTACCTCAATTTCAGCTGTCCATATCCAAAGAAGAGCTATGCCGTTCACCGGCTGACGCACCACAATTTTCTTAAGATTTACGACAAACTCCTCAAGCCCGACGCCGGAATCTTCCAGAAAACCGACAACCGGGAATTCTTTGAGTTCTCGATTCAGGAATTCTCGGAGTATGGGTTTGTCTTAAGAAATGTGAGCTTAGACCTCCACCACAGCGACTTTGAGGGGAATATTGTCACTGAGTATGAGCAACGGTTCAGCGATATGGGACTTCCTATCTATCGGCTTGAGGCTTGGAAAAGGAAGTGACAATATAGTAGGTCACATTCGCCTCTTCGTCGGTTATCGGGATTGTGATACGGCTTGAAAGATCTCTTCCGAAGCGGTTCATGGCGAGATTCGTTGTGAAGCACGGGAGAGTGGATTCCCTTATCAGCTCCGAAAATGCAAATTCATCTGTCTGCACCAGAAACTTTGATGCAGGCAGTTTTCTTTTGCAGAAATCCGCCCAGAAGCCGATTTCGGACGCCAGAAGGCAGTTGTAGCCGTTAATGATGTCGGTTGTAAGCTCGCTGTATTTTGCGAGCTCGTGGCTCGGAGGGACGCAGATAGAAAGGTGCTCTTCGACATATTTTCTGCACGTTAATCCGGATTTCTCAACCGGATACGGGAGTATTGCGACGTCGCAGAGATCGCTTTCGAGCTTGCTTTCTATTTCACTCAAATCGCTCGAGAGCTTTGAAGAGATGGTCATGCCCGGATACTTCTCAGAAAGCTCCGGAATGAAGCTCCAGAGCGGCGCAGGTGCGCAGGATTCCACAGTGATGGTGTGGAGATTACGGTCGAAGTCCTGAACCTGCTTAATGCATTCATTTGCCGAATCCAACAGCTTTTCAGCAAGTCTGGCGGCTATTTTGCCTGTCTCATTGAGTTCTATATGGTTTGCCCCTCTCGCAAACAGCGGCACGCCGAATTCCTGCTCGACACGCTTCATCGCTCTTGTCAGCGTCGGCTGTGATGTGAAATAAATCTCGGCGACTTTGGTGAGTGTCCCATATTTATAGAATGCGACGAATTGTGATAGATCATTAAGGCTCAGCATGGCAGGCTCCCTCCCGGTTTTTCCTGATTATAGCATATCCGGTTACAGAAATCAAGCTTTCAGTATTCATAATATGAAATCTATCTTTCAATATTGATATTGTACAAATCCGGATTTATAGCTTATAATAGGCTTATAAGCAAAAACCACATTTCAGTTTCTGAATATTTACAAGGAGGACTTTTCATGGAATATGTAACACTTAACAACGGCGTGAAGATGCCGAAGCTCGGCTATGGGGTCTATCAGACACCGCCGGAGGAGACGGAAAGATGCGTTTCGGACGCCATCAAGGTCGGCTACCGCAGTATCGACACCGCTCAGGCTTACGGCAACGAAGAGGGAGTCGGAAATGCAATTGCAAAAAGCGGGCTTCCCCGGGAGGAATTCTTCATCACAACCAAGATATGGATTTCGAATGCGGGCTATGAGAGTGCAAAGGCTTCTATCGAGACTTCACTTAAGAAGCTTAAGACCGATTATATCGACCTGCTCCTCATACATCAGCCGTTCGGCGACTACTATGGCACGTATCGTGCGATGGAGGAGGCTTACAAGGCGGGAAAGGTCAGAGCTATCGGCGTTTCCAACTTCTATCCGGACAGATATATCGACATCCAGCACTTTGCTGAGATTAAGCCGGCTGTCAATCAGGTCGAGACCCATGTCTTCTGCCAGCAGAAGCAGGCGAAAGAGTATATGAAAAAATACGGCACCCAGATTATGTCTTGGGGACCGTTTGCTGAGGGCAGGAACGACTATTTCAGTAACCCTGTTCTCAGGAAAATAGGCGAAAAGCACGGCAAGAGTGTGGCACAGGTTGCCCTGAGATTTCTCTTGCAGAGCGACGTTGTGATAATCCCGAAATCGACCCATCTTGAGCGGATGGAGGAGAATTTCAATCTGTTCGACTTCGAGCTATCTGATGCCGAAATGGCAGAGATAGAAGCCCTCGACACCGGCGCAAGCCTCTTCTTCTCGCACCACGATCCCGAAACGGTTGAGTGGTTCATGAGCGTTTGCGACACCCGAATCAAAGATTAAAAGGAGAACGCCGACCGGTTTTTAAGGAACTGGTCGGCTTTTTGGAATGTGTATAAAAGGTGGAATGGCAATCGTTTCGGCTTAAGCCGTGCGGCTCTTCGAAAGAGCTCCCCGGCAGAGCCGCTTTACTGAGCTTGTTGCGACTAAAATTGCAGTTGAAATCACTGCGGCGGATATGAGTTCTAAGATGGTTAACATTATTTTCGGCTCTCCTTTCGGTTAGCTTACGCTAACTTAATGATTTTAGAGAAGCAGAGGCTGATTTGTGTTAGCCTCCGCTAACTACCTATAGTATATACTATTTCAGGGAGCTTGTCAAGGGGTAATTGCGAAAAATTTTTGAGAGCTGCGACCTTTCAGGGACTAAAAATGCGTATATACGCAATTTTAGTCCCTCTCGCTTTTAAATATTAAAGAAAATCGTGACGTTGCTACTATATTTCTTTTCCGAGAATCTTATACAATAATCTATATAGTGTAAGAACCTCATCCTGCGTCAGGTTGATACAACTACCGATTGCTGATGGTATACTGACGGCTTTCTCTCGAAGCTTCATTCCCTCATCAGTTAAGGTTACTATTACATTTCGTTCGTCTTTGTCAGAACGTTCTCTTTGAATTAAGCCCTTTGACTCAAGCTTTTTCAGAAGAGGCGTTAGTGTACCTGAGTCAAGATACAGCCTGTCTCCTAACTCCCGGACATTCATCTGACCATATTCCCATAATACCATCATCGTGATGTACTGAGTATACGTCAGGTCAATCTGGTCGAGACACGGCTTATACTTTCTCACCACCTCTTTTGCGCTGACATATAGTGGAAAACATAGCTGGTTTTCGATTTTCAAAACATCGTACTTATCCAACTTTTCAATCCTCCTGAAAGCCAAATCACAGCAGCTTTTCTATTTCTTCTTCCAAGGACTTCGGTGTTTTTGTGGGAGCATGGCGTGCAACCACATTTCCGTTTCTGTCAACCAAGAATTTGGTGAAATTCCACTTGATATTCTTTCCGGCTACACCTCCGATTTGCGATTTCAGGAAAGTATAAAGCGGTTCCTCGTTTGCACCATTAACATCGATTTTGTGGAACTGCTTGAAAGTAACTCCAAATCTGCCAGTGCAGAAACTTGCAATCTCCTCATCAGTTCCCGGTGCCTGCCCTGCGAACTGGTTACATGGGAAGTCGAGAATTTCAAAGCCTCTTTCTGCATATTTAGAGTAAAGCTCCTGCAAACCGTCATACTGAGGAGTGAATCCACAACCGGTGGCAGTGTTTACAATCAGAAGAACTTTGCCTTTATAGTCCGACAGCAAAACATCATTTCCGCTTCCGTCTTTTACTGTATAATCGTAAATGCCCATAGTTACTATCCTTTCGTCTTGAGAATTATATTAAGTTGCATACAATTAGATTGTATACAATTTTTCTTTTACTGTCAAGAGCAATTACAGCAAATTTCATTAAATCTTCATAATTTTCATATCATATTCACGCAATGCAAACAAAAAATAGAGCGACTTTTGCAGTCGCTCCATAGTGTAATCACAGCATCTTCACCATCGAAATTTCGTCAAGAAGCGTGCCGTCGGCTAATTTGACAGCATTGGGGCGATGGGCGACTTCCTTGAAGCCCATTTTCGTGTAGAGACCGAGGGCTCGGGTGTTGCCCTCTAAGTAATCAAGCTCAATCTGCATGATGCCGCCACGCTCATAGGCGTTCTTGATAAGCTCATTGAACATCGCCGTGCCGATTCCAAGTCCCCAGTATTTTTTGATAAGACCGACGCCGACAGTGGCACGGTGGGCGGTTTTGACACGGGTATTATATCCGATAAAGCAGTTTCCGGCGAGCTCGTCGTCAACGAAGCAACAGAGCATCAGCTTGTCAGGTGACGTGATATTGTTTCCGATAATCTCTTCCTCTCTCCGCAAGCCCTCCTCTCCTGCCCACTGACTTGCTTCCCTCGGGTCGGACATGAGAAAATCGGTCTCTGCGGCGGTGGTGAGGAGATAATTAATCAAAGCCGGGCAGTCGGAGAGCTCAGGACTGCGGAAGACTGCTTTGCGACCGTCTTTTAAGGTGATGGTTTTGGGTGGAAATATCATGATTTTGTCCTTTCTTTGTCTATGTATTCTCTGTACGCCTGTTCAAGCAGTTTAAAATCACAGCTATTATAAGTCAGAATCTGTTTACGATTTGTAACAACCATGTTGTAGATTTTCTCCGCCTTTTTCTGAATCCTGTCAACATTATTCTGGCAGAAACGGTACTCTTTATTGAGAAGTCTTTTGTATCTTTCATCCTCAACATCCTTGATGACTAATCTTGTGAGGCACTTTTCTGGAACCGGAATCATATAGTTAAACCGGAGTGAACCTTTTATTTCCTGAGAATCGCCGGGAACTTTAATCAAAATGTTGGCTTCCTGAGGTCTTGTGTTAGATGACACGGACACATAATACTTAATGCCTCCGACTTCCAGCACTGCGCCAAAAGCAAATTTATCTCTGTCCGCATATTTTACGTTTGGAACTCTTGAGAAACCACGTTTTTCTTTCTCGTATTTTTGCAAATAATCGATATAATCCTCATCAATTCGATAAAAGTCCATATTCCCTCCGATAAAACTTTAGGGAGACAAGATACTTGCCTCCCTACAAATAAGGTTCGCATTCAAAGCAGCGAAGCACTTTAATTAACGGTCACGTTCAGAGTAGTGAAGCACTCAAATTAAGGGTCGCACTCAAAGTAGCGAAGCTCTTAAAGCGAACCGTCAGGTTCACTTATATTATACGCTATATTGAGCGAAAATGCAATAGGTTTTGAGAAAAAATTTATCCCTTCTCGCAAACGTAAAAGTTCGCCGTCAGGCTTTCTTCTGCCCATAATAAGCATTCGCCCCATGCTTTCTTAGATAGTGCTTATCAAGAAGCTCCTGCTGCATCGGCTGAAGCTCAGGATTGAGGGCATAGGCACGGATTGCCATCTTGGCACATTCTTCGAGTATTACGGCATGGTGAACCGAGTCGACAGCATTTTTGCCCCATGTGAATGGTCCGTGGGAGTGGACGAGGACGGCAGGGATGGCGTCGGGGTCTTTGTCCCTGAACGTCTCGATGATGACAAGACCGGTGTTCTTCTCGTATTCGCCGGCTATCTCTTCGGGAGTCATCTTTCTTGTGCAGGGAATTTCGCCGTAGAAATAGTCGCCGTGGGTTGTTCCCAATGCGGGCACTCCCCTGCCTGCCTGAGCAAACGATGTCGCATAGGACGAATGGGTGTGGGTGACGCCGCCGATGTTCGGAAAAGCCTTGTAGAATTCGACGTGGGTGGGAGTGTCGGACGACGGGTTCAAATCTCCCTCGACGACTTTGCCGTCTAAGTTGACGACCACCATGTCCTCCGGCTTCATCTCATCATACTCAACGCCCGACGGCTTGATGACGACGAGCCCGCTACTGCGGTCGATTCCCGAGACGTTGCCCCATGTGAATGTGACAAGTCCGAACTTCGGGAGGAGCATATTTGCCTCCCAGACCTCTTTTTTCAATTGTTCCAGCATAACTAATCTTCCTTTCAATGGTTTTTATAAGTCAACATTTGCACTCATTTCTCATATACTGTCAATAGTCAACCGTTGCGACGAGTATGCCCTTTTCGTTCGGGAAAATGTCGATTGTGGCATAGGACGGCGGAAGACCGTCTTTCGGGAGAGCAAGGCTTCCCGGGTTGACATAGTAGATGCCGTTGATGTAGTCGACCGCCCTGACGTGGGTGTGACCATAGACAACGACGTCGGCACGGTTCTGATAGGCAAGCTCCTGCAAGCCCTCGAGCCCATATTTGACGTGATGAAGATGACCGTGGGTGAGAATTATCTTTTTCCCTGCCGCCTCGACAACCTGAATCGGCGTGTCGCCGGAAGTATAGTCGCAGTTTCCGGGGACTGTTATGAGCTTCACGTCCGGGAACATCTCCGGGATATTTCTGACATCTTTGAGGACATCTCCGGCGAAGAGATAAATGTCGGTTGTGTCCTTGGTTTTATTTATAAGATCCTCGACCCGGGCATGAAGACCGTGGGAGTCGGAAAAAGCGATAATGCGCATTGAAACACTCCTTCTTTAGGGAGAACCCCTCAGTCAGCTTCGCTGAAGTTCGCTTGCGAACTTCTTCGCTCACCCTTATCAGGGGAGCCATTAGAATTGAATTACACGTTTATATGATACCATAAGTTTTAAGTTTGTGCAACCTAAATTTTAGCACTTGGAGGTGCGATATGAATCTTAGTGACAGGCAGATTGAATTTCTCATCAAAAACGCTTCGGCGAAGTTAGGCGTCAGCGAGGAACAGCTGAGAGCGGAGCTTAAAAACGGGACCTTTGACAGGTTACTCGGGTCGCTTCCGAAAAATGAGGCGGCAAGGCTTACGGCAGCTCTTTCGAATCCGGCGACGGCACAGGCGGTGCTCTCGAGTCCGCAGGCTAAGGAGCTTATGAAAAAACTGTTTCCTGATAACAAATAGCAACTGGGCAAGCCAGAGGAGGTGGCGGCGATGGACGATTTTGCGGAGAAAATTGGTTCTATTCTTTCTGACGAGGAGAGCATGAAGCAGATTAGCGAGATTGCCGCCATGCTCGGGCTGTCGCCGGACTCTGCCCCTCAGCCGGAAGCTCCAAAAGCTCCTGAAAGCCTCGATATGAGTGCGATTTCGGGGCTGATGCAGAAGATGAAAGGCTTTCAGCCGGACGACGACAACACCAGATTTCTTCTGGCACTCCGTCCGCTTCTTGGAGAAGAAAAGCAGAATAAGATTGACCGGGCAGTGAAGATTCTGAGGCTTCTTAATCTCCTGCCGCTCATCAGCGAAAGCGGTCTATTGGGAGGCGATTTCTTTGCCGGACTCTGAGTTCTCGAAAATGCAACAGGAAGCGTTAGATCGTATGCGGGAAATGCAGAGGCGTTCAAGAACGGTGGTCAACTCTCCTCCGTCTCCAGAGCCGCCTCCCGCTCCGGTTTCCCCGCCCTCTCCTCCCATTAATCAGCCAAGCAGACCGACGCTGGACGTAAATAATCTCTTCAAAAACATATTGGGCGACGGCTTAAAGCTCGATTCTGAAAAGGCTCTGATACTTATGATGCTGTTTGTGCTGTATAAGAACAAGGCGGATGTGAAGCTGCTCATTGCACTTGGGTATCTCTTACTGTAGTACCTCATCCCATCTAAAACTTTACATTTTAACAACCGGGTACAAGTGC
>JAJQBX010000020.1 GCA_021203065.1 Oscillospiraceae bacterium | reverse complement strand
TGTTTGTTGTCATTTTTTGCTTTAGTGGCTCAAGTCCATTTTAGCATTCACAGACAAACTTAATCTTACGGTGCAGGAGCTTGACTTTCTTACACGCAAAGCCGAAGAAACGCTGGAACAAAAGATTAAAGCTATCCACCAGAGTTTATATGATGATTCCAGACTTAAGACACTGCTTTCCACAAACGAAAAATTGTATCTGTTCTGTGGATTGATCATGTCTGGCCTTTCTGTGGATGGCGTAAACCCTCTAACTATGGCTGTTTTCCACAGCAATAACGACACCGAGCGTAATGACAGCACTCTCATTATCTCTCAGCTGACTGCTCTCCATGCATAAATGCGGGAGGTTCCAAATAAGTGGCCGCGCCGAATGAGGTTAAGGCCGGTTCAATGGATACATTTTGCGGGATTAGCAACTTAGAGTGCTCCATGTCAACTTACCGCACGGATGGCAGCTCACCCGGTTGTTGGACGTTTAGACAATATGTAATGACCTCCGATTTGTAGAAACGTGGATTTACCTGTATAATGTAGGTGTCCACAAACTACAAGACAGGGATTACCGCATACAAATGGAGGTCAAAATGAATTATAGCACAGTTTACGTCGGAATGGACGTCCACAAGGAAACTTTTTCTCTCTGCTGCTACACGAACGAGAAAGAAAAGGCAGAATACCCGCAGAAAGTTGAGGCTCACTACAGTAAGGTCATCAACTATCTTGAGGCCATGCGTTTCCACTATGGGGACGATGTGCTGTTCATATGCGGTTATGAGGCGGGATGCCTCGGATTTACGCTGTACCATGAGCTGACCGCTCACAATGTGAAATGCGTGATCCTCGCGCCCTCTACCATGCCGGTGCTAGCTGGAAAGAAGAAAATCAAGACCGACAAGCGAGACGCCGCCCATATTGCCAAATGCCTCGCCCATCATGATTACAGTCCGGTTCATATTCCCACTGAGAAGAATGAGCAGGTGAGAGAGTTCCTTCGGATGCGGGACGACCACCAGCTCGCCCTGAAAAAAGTGAAGCAGCAGATCAATGCATTTTGCCTGAGACACAACTATCAATACAGCGGAACGAAAAACAAATGGACACAAGCTCATGTCAACTGGCTCCGTACTCTGAAAGTCGATGGCCTGTATCAGGAGATCCTGGAGGAATACCTGCTCACCTACGATTATTTGACGGCTAAGCTGGAACGGATCGACAAGCGTATTGAAGAATTGGCCTCTGAGGACGAATACAGAGAAGACGTACACAAGTTGGAATGTTTTCTTGGGATCAGAACGCAGACTGCCCTTTCGGTCATCACAGAAACAGGCGATTTTAAGCGCTTTTCCGATGCCCGCCATTATGCAGCGTATCTCGGTCTCACACCGGGAGAGAATTCCAGCGGCGGGGAGCAGCACAGGCTTGGCATCACCAAGGCAGGCAACCGCCATCTGCGGATGCTTCTGGTGGAGTCTGCCCAAAGCTTCACGCGGGGGAAGGTTGGATACAAATCCAGGCTGTTGGCTGCCCGCCAGGAAGGGAATGCACCTGAAGTCATTGAATATGCAGATAAAGCCAACGAGCGTCTCAGGAGGAAATATTACAGACTGACGATGAAAAACGGAAAGAAAGCCAATGTTGCGAAGACTGCCATTGCAAGAGAGCTTGCCTGCTTTATTTGGGGCATGATGACGGAGCATTACGTATGAGGTATCACATCATTCTGCTAACGTTAAGGCTGCTTTGCGCCGCTGAGGCAGTTTTAGACTGCCATTGTAAGGGAGATTGCCTGCTCTATTTGGGACATGATAGCAGAGCGCTCCCCGAGGGGTATCACACCGTTCTGTCAGCGTCAAGGCTGCTTCGCACCGCTGACGCGGCTTCGGCCTTGACCCTGCCAGCCCGCTGTGATACTGGGTAGTCAAGGGCTGCAAGCAGCCCTATGTTATCACCGGATTATCACCGGAAGGCATCCTGAAGGAGCTTCGGACTTTTGAGGTTCGAGCGATCTACGACTTGCCTATGTTGGCACAATTATTTGTGATCCACGCGCTTAGACGGTAGCGCTCACGGCGGACCATTGACCTGTTGGTAACCAATCCACGTATATCAGAGTGGCCAATGCCGGAGACTGATGCCGAAGCTCTTTCAGAATGCCTTCTGGCAGTTGATTTTACAGCTTGACCCTGCTTTTGGGCAAATTGCCTCTTGACAAAGGTCATTACATATCAGTCAAGGGCTGCAAGCAGCCCTATGTTATCACCGGATTATCACCGGAAGGCATCCTGAAGGAGCTTCGGACTTTTGAGGTTCGAGCGATCTACGACTTGCCTATGTTGGCACAATTATTTGTGATCCACGCGCTTAGACGGTAGCGCTCACGGCGGACCATTGACCTGTTGGTAACCAATCCACGTATATCAGAGTGGCCAATGCCGGAGACTGATGCCGAAGCTCTTTCAGAATGCCTTCTGGCAGTTGATTTTACAGCTTGACCCTGCTTTTGGGCAAATTGCCTCTTGACAAAGGTCATTACATATCAG
>JAJQBX010000003.1:2967-13485 GCA_021203065.1 Oscillospiraceae bacterium | reverse complement strand
CCACGTGCCTCCCGTAGAGCAACGGAACAACCCCTGACAGGTCGCCAGCACCAGGGCGTCGTCGGTTGCGGCAAAAGCGTACGGGTCGCCGAAGGAAGATTGCCAGCCATTACTATTGCTATCACCGTCACTGTCATTTTTAATATAGCAATCCCAGGTCAAGCCGCCGTCCATAGAACACATGAGCGTTCGCTCAGTCGCCGCGAGGGCTTCTCTCTTAGACGCCGCAAGGGCTTGTAGAGCTGTAGCGGCGCCGCTGTTTTCTTCCTGGCTTCCACTCTCCCCATTGCCGCTTCCACTATCCTCGTCGTCCTGCCTGCCATTTTCGCCGTTTCCGCCCTCATCGCCGTTTTCTTCCTGGCTTTCATCTTCCTGCCCATTGTCCTCGCCGTTGTCTCCGGCCCCCGGCAAAGCAAAAGCCCACAGCGTATCGCTTGTTGCGACAATCCGTTGCCCCTGGAGACATTCGGGCAATTGTCCTGCGGAGCTATTTTCTTCTTCAGGATTTGCGACGGCTGCTGCCTGCTGCAGGAATGACCAGCATCTGCCAAGGTCGTCCGAATAATAAATACATCCAGACGTAGAGGTTGCATAAAGGCGCGTAGTGATGTCCGGCTGATATTCCTCCGGCTCCCAGCCCTCGCGGCCCCAGAAGCTTTCCGTCCAGGCGTGTAGTTCTTGGCCTTTATACAGGCAAACGCCTTCGGGAATTTTTACAAAGTTCGCGCCATAGTAGACGGTTTCTTGCAAGCCGCCTTCAACCAGGGGCGGCGTGCAAATGCAGCCGCCGACCTCTTCGAAATATTTCGGAGAAAGAACCAGGCCGTCAATGGCGAGGTGCAGTGTGTTGGTGCCCTTGAAATAACAGACATCCCCCGGCAGGGTTAGACAGGAGCCGCCGTAGTATGCCGAATTAAGCACGCAATAGCCCTGCGTGGGAAGCTCGTTTGAAGTGAACGTTGCGTAGAGAGAGTTAAGTTCGGCTATTGCATCTTGAAAGGCCTCCCAGTTTTCAGTCGTGCCGACGATTTCCAGGGCGTTTTGAATAAGGGATTCGACCTGCGCGATTTCTTCGTCAAGCCCGTCGACGATGTTCTGAAGGTTTTTTATTGTTTCTTCAACAAAGCTATTTAACTCATTTGTCTTGTTTTCAAAATCCTTATTGGCAGTGTTAACGGCGTCTTGTAAATCATTGTTTGCGTCTTCAATCTTATCATCCATCTCCTGGAGCTTAACATTAAACGCTTCCGTTCCCAGGAACATGGCCTTAATGTAAACCTGCTGGCCCTGGTACATGTTGATTTTAAACCGGATTTGTGAGGACTCGGTACCGTAACTACCGATTTCACTAAAATGTGTTTCGGGCGTTAAAGCCAGCCCGTCAACCGTAACAAGAAGTTGGTGGGTCGTGGGGTAATACGTAAAGCCGTCATAAAACGTATGAACCCAGTCGCCTTCACCATCATCGCCGTCAACAATATGTGTTTTGTCAACAGTGAAGAAGGTCTCCTTCGATTGCATATAACTCGTTTCGCCAAGATGCCCCATGGTCAGATTGTAATAATACAGGGCCTGATTGTAGAGTTCCGTTAAAGAGGTAATGGCATTATTCACAAGGGCCGCGCCAGAAAAGAGTTCTTCGTAGACTTCTTCTGGCGTCTGGGTGCTGGAGTTCGGCACTTTGATAGAGCGGGCGGTAGCGTCAAGGAGTTCCTGTCGCTCGGCGGCGTCTTCATCAAACCGGTCTTCTGTCTCGTGCGCGTCAAAACGAGAGCCAGAAAGATATTCGTCCTCCTGTAAAAAGTTTCCTTCGCGCACGATGGCGAGGCTTGAGCCGGAAGCCGGAGGGTTTTTAAAAATTACCGCGCCGCCATAATTATCGTCGTTTAGCGTGACGGTCGTTTGCTGCGTAATGTTCGTTTCCGTCCAAGGCGTTGCAGGGTCGGAACAATAAACAACGACCTGCTCTTCGCCCCAAACCTTGAAGGGGAAGGAAAAACAAGTAGTGCGGTCGTCGCCTTGATAGTTGACGCGGCGAACCGTTGTATCAAGAGTCATGCTATTACCTCACAAAGGTTCCTGGGTCGAGCCAGAACATCTGGTTTTGTTCCCGTTCGATGCGCCGCTTCATACGGGAAATATAGCCGGGGTTCAGGCTTTCATAAAGATTATATGCGATTAAATAATCAAATGCGCCTTTAAAGTAAAACAGGTTGTTCCCCGGCACATGGCTCCAGAGCGTGCGGAACGTATTTGCCGCCTTTGCGTCGCCGTTCATAAGGTCAACATACAAATTGTAGAAACTTTCCAACGAACCGGCGGTCGGGCCCAAAAAGGTAGTCAGGGGTGAACCGCCAAACCGGTTCTTGGCGTTCCCTAATTCGCTAAAAAGAAAGTCTCCGTAAATACCGAGCCCGCCGCCTTGTGTTAAAGCCTGCACCCATGTACGCGCGTCTGCGGGGTCACGCGGTGTTTTCCCCGCAGCCAATTGTTTGACGCTGTGGGAAAGATACCCGAAAAGCGTCATTGCGGCAATCTGCCGCATCAGATGCCCCGTCTCGCCATGTTGGTTACGCACAAACTGCCCCGCCAACCCTTCGGTAAAACTGTTTGCCCCGTAACCGTATATTTCCCGCGAGAGAAAGCGGTTCGCATATTCAAAACCAAAGGCTTTAAATTGCGTGATGAAGCGGAAAAATTCACCGGGAAGCGTTCCCGCGCTGGTCCCCTGTCGAAGCATCGCGCGGGTTTTGGCGGAAGATTCGATGACCGCGTCACCGATGCCGTCCGAAAAATAGGTGCGAAACTGGTCCTGAATTTCTTCTCGCAAAGCCAGGATAGAAGAGGGCGTCACCTCTCTTCCTTGGCTTCGTAGGTAATTTGCGAACATTTCATCCGGCACGGTTTCAATGCCGTCAGGTGTCAGATAGTGCCGCCCGTCTGCCGCCTTCGTTTCGCCGCGCCGGATAATTTCCCACTTTCCTTCATCAATGCCGTAGAGCGAAAGAGCGCGTTGCCGTTTATGTGCGAGCTTCGCCCAGGAGTTATTTTTTTGTCTGGCTAAATCGTGCGAAAGCATTAACCCCGCCGAGGCCTTTTGCGTATCCGTCCACCAAGAAAGACCGGAGAGACGGAAGAAAAGATTTTGAATCCCGTTCAGCCTGTTGTTAATACCCCCCGCGTCCAGGCCGCCGTTCGACATGCGGGCTGCCATTGTCTGCATCGTGGAGTCAAAGTACACGCCAAGAGAGGCAAGGATACGCTGCTGCTCCGCGCTGCCACGTCCTTTACCAAGCCCGCGAATGGCGGCAAGCATGTTTTCGCACCAGCCACCCGCGCCGCGATAGGCAAGGGCCCCAGCCAGGTTCGGGATATCGGAAAAGGCGGAGATGACCGCACCGCCAAGCTTCGTTACGTTTTCAAAGACGCGGACATTGCGGCCGACTTGCGCAAGCGAGGGGTTCCCCTCAATGTTGATGGTATTGTCAACCTCTTTCATTTGGTTACGGATACGGCCACGATTCACCGCATCAACACCCTTAGCGTCGCCCGCCCTTAAAAGCGCGTTCGTAGCTTCACGCTGCAAGCTCTCAAGCCCCGCCTGCGGGCTTGGTCCCAGGACCTGCATAAGCGCGGTATTTTTGGCAGACCGGTCAAGGCCAGACACAATAGTATCCGAAAGCTTTCCCGTGCCGTATTTTTCCTGGTAATTAAACCAGGCATCGGCATCCTTAAAAATGAATACGCGTTCACGGCTTGCCCGCGCCGCCGCGCTTCCGATGCGGCTCGTTCGCGCAAGTTCGTTCGCCATGGTGTTTTGACGAATGTGTTTGCCCGTAGACATAACCTGGTACGAAACGCGTAAAAATTCTTCGCGTCCAGTAATGTCGTTCAAATATGCCCCATCCGCCGTTCTCGCCCAGTCAAGGTTTTCGTTCATAAAACTCGTCCAGGCAGAGCTGCCGCCTTTACGGATGCGATACGCGTCATGGGTTTGCCGTGCGATATAGCCGGGAAGACGCCCAATCCAGGCTCCAGTGCGATTTTCTTTTACCCTGGCTTTTTCCTGGATACGATATGCCACTTCGGCGATTTCCATGGCCATTTTGGGGCCGCTGTATTTGGACGCGTCAGGATTGTTAATGGTATAGAGGGCACGCGCAATTTCCCGCTGCAAGGTATTTGTGCGAAAGGCCCGGAAATGCGCGGGAGAAAGCCTGTTTAATTCCGCCGCGAGCTCTCCTCTATACTGGCCGGAAAGCCCGACGCCCAAGGAATCAACAGACATGTGGCTGCCCTCGCGGACATATTTAGAGCCAACAAGAAGGGCCGAGATGCCGTCGCCCTCTTTGCCTCTGAAGGTATTCAGCACATACCCCAAGTTTTCTACGTTTCGGTTGCGCTGCAACCTCAAGGCCCGGTTTCGGGCAAGTTCGACAATTCGGCCTTTATTAATTTCTTCCGCTATAGCATTAAGAATTTCGCCGTCATCCATCCCTGCGGCGCGCTTTTCGACGGCCGATTCATAGAGCGTTGTGATGTCCTCAGGGTTAAGCCTTTCGGCATCGGGAGAAGCCAAGGAAAGAGATTCCCGCGCCTCGCCCCGTTTTACGCCCTCAAGGATTTCTGGCGTTACGGCATCGGCGATATCAAATTGAGTCAACGCGGCATCAGACTCGGCGATCGCTCCTTCAGCCTCGGCTATGATATTCCGTGCGCCCTCTGAAAGATTTGTTTCACGCGAAACAAATGCATTAAAGTCCGCGTCCGCATTTTGGATGCCTTCACGAAGCTCGACAGCTTCCGGCGTTCCGGCACTCCGCGCAATCTCCGCATCCGGCATTATTCTCTTGGCTTCAGCGGCTATCGGAACTTCAGGCTCGCGCGTCAGAATATCGCCGACCGCATAGGTAAAATTTCGTTCCGCTTCACTGAATGGCACGGTCAACATGTCGTTGAAAACGTTTCTCATTTGCGGAGAGATTTCAAGGCCCGCCGCGTCCGCGCTTGAGTAAACATCAAGGAAGAAACCTTTCATGGAGTCAAAAGCGGGCTGTAGTGCGGGAGATGGAGCTCGCCCCTCCATCAGAAATGCCTCTCCGGCCCGGGCGAATTTTTCTTCTTGATTTCTTGTCCAGGCCTTTCCCGGCCTTGCTCCGACAAAGTCCTCCATCTGCGCATAGCGTGCGCGGATAGCGTCAGACGCGCCGGGCATGTGAGCGGCTTCCGCCATTTCCCTCCGGAAAATATGAAACATCTCATGCGGGGCGGTAGTCGCATCGGAATTCTGGAAGAAGGTGACGACAGCCTTCCCTTCGTCAAAGGAGACCGCTCCCCGCGCTCCTGCGGAGCTTTGCGGTTCTGCGGAGCCTAGCGGCGTCTGAGACGGAGATTCAAGCCTTTGTCCTGTTGGAGACATATTAGAGCCCAGCGGCGTCTGAGCTTCACCGCGAAACTCCACGGGGTTGCGCTCATAATAATCAAGAACCGACCGGCCCGTATCGGCAGCCCACCGCCTGGCGTTGGCGTCAAAAAGCGCGGCATCGGCCTGCGCCCATTGGCGAGCCAAGCTTTCATCAAGGTTCGGATTCGCCCGCATTCGTGCTTCAAAATTGCGCTGTTCAAAATCCTGCCGGTGCCAATCAGTGGCGTGAATAGAACCAGAGGTCGCGTTCGGATGCCGCCAATGATGAACCATCCCCGCGACTGGATGGAGCGTCGCGCCCATCATGGAGCCAAAGAAAACATTCACAAGAGAATCAGCCAGGGAATAGTCGGCCTGAACGGCGGTCATCCCTGAATAAACAAGCGGCTCAATCATGGCCGCGCCGATCGCCCCTTCCACAGCCCCTTGTCGCGCAAGAAGGCCTGCGCGCGTCCAACCGGTTGCGGAAGCGATCGCCGTTTGGCGAGCCGCATTTCGAGCCAGGAGGGAAGTTCCCACCGCGCGGGTCGCGGAAATGGCGCGTAACGCCGAAATGCCGCCACGGAAAGCGAGGCCGGGGACAAAAGCGAAGCCTATATTTATGGGATCAATAAAGCTCCCGGCAAATCCACCGATAAAACCCGCAGCATTGTTGATAAAGCCGGAAGCACGAGAAAAAACGTTTTGCCTCCAGATTTCTTCACCTTTTTGCTCCAGCATGAGTTGTAGGTGCTCGCGGGAATACCCTTCGTTGGGGGTAATGACACCGGTCAGCCCCGCCTCTTCTATCATTCGATCCTGCTCTTCAAGGCTTGCCAATTCTCGAAATGGTTCAAACCGGCTATAGAGGTTTCGCACTCCTTGTATGGGGTTCGTGGCCAAAGCATGAAAAAACCCATTGGCGAAAAAGTCGAGCGTCCCCGGTTCCCATATGTCGACGGAAAGAGGGACAATCTGCTTAAGTTCCGGCGTTTCCGTGAAGAAGGGCATTACTGGTTTCTCCTGAAAAGCCTGGGATAATCAAGGGGCCACAGACTCGTCAAATTCTTCGCCAAGAGCCTCCCACGCGTTTTTAACGCCAAGGCTCATAATCATCCAGTTTGTCTGGAAGCGACGAGCCTCCGCTTCGCGGTCGGTCAAATGGGGAGCCAAGGAAGAAAATTCATCCCAGGTTTTCTCTATCGGCTTACCATTTTTGTCGCGAACAAGGATACCATGAATAAAAAGCCGTGCCGCGCTCTCATCCTCGTTAACCAGCCATTCGCCATTATCCTGAAGATCGTGCTGCATAGCCTGCAACTGTTTTTCATGGCTCCCGCCTTCTCTTACGGGGTAGAGCGTATGCAAGAGATGTTCTTCGATATCTTCGGGATTTCCGGCAACACTATTAAGTGAGCGGCGACTCCCTTGCATAACGGCGGCCGCGTTGATTGTTTTTCCTTGGCTATCCACCTTTGGAATACGCAAAGAACCGGCAACGGTATATCTGTCGGTAAACCGCGCCGCCGCATCCGATACAGCGTTTCTGACGCTTTTCCCGTCTCGCATATACAGAAGGGCAAGAACGCGAACAGAATCCTGTAGGCTTACCGCCGCATCCGTATGATAGCCGAAGGTTCGTGCGAATTCCTCGAGTTCAGAATGTAAACGATCTTCAAAATCCGTATTAGCCGAGCCCGTGAGCCCCAATACATTCTTGGTGTTTTTAACAAATTCGGGATCCCGTAAAGCATTCCACAGTCGATTGCCATCACCGGTGTTTCGTATCATATACGCGTGCTGCGCCGTCGCCGGAAGATTTCCCCCTTGCTTGGAGAAAAGTTGCCGCTGCACGTCAAGGCCATAGGAGCCCACGCTTTCCATGATTCGCGCAAGTTCATCTAAGGGGGCGTTGGAGGCATTCATTGTGGCGGCCATATTAAGAATATCCGCTTGTGAAAAAAGGTGCGTAAGCGACATGCCGCGCTTCCCAGCGGCCGCCGCCGATACCTGTGCGTATGCCTGAACGCTATCGGGATTTATGTCATTAAACATGGCCTCCCGCGCCCTGGCAACGTCTTCATCGCGAGAAATAAGATAGGCGGCGGGATCCTGCGCGCGGGAGGCCAATTCTTGGTTCATCGCGTTCGCCACTAATGTATAAACGGAGTCCTTGATTTTGCTGCCAGGTCCCGCACCGGGGCGGTTATCGATAATCCAGTGGTAAATATCCTCGTTTGTCATATCCTTCATATCGCGAAGGTGAGTATTCGCTTCCCTGGCTTCCGTATACTTAAGATATTCCCGCCCGCCACGTTCTTCGCCGTAAGCGTCTATAAATTCAGACTTTGCAAAATTGCGATACCCTGAAATATCTTTTCCTTGCAACGCGTCATTCTGGAAGTCATTCTGAAGGTTCGTAAACGCAACCGCGCTTTCTCCCTTCCGCTGTTTTTCGGCATTGGCAAGGGCATTACGCATCCAGACTTCGTCTTTCGTTGTCAGTTGGTTTTCACCGGAAGGCCTTGAGCCAAGGAGAAAATCAACATATCGCAACGTTTCGTTTGGAATCTTTGCCGGATCCGCTCCCGCCGCCAACCACTTCTTGACATTCCCCGGCCCCCAGTTGTAAGCCATAAGCGCAAGACGTTCGTCGCCGTTGAAAGTATCAAGCATTTTTTTAAGGTACTTCGTACCGCCACGGACATTCTGCTCCGTGTCGAAAGCGTCCGTAATGCCCATCTCCTTGGCTGTTGCGGGCATAACCTGCATAAGGCCGCGCGCGCCGGTCCTCGATGTAGCATTAAAATTACCGCGACTTTCCTGCCAAATGACGGCCTGAATGAGCTCAGAGTCAACGCCTTCTTCCTTGGCTATTCTTTCCGCCAGGATAGCGACACCCTCAGGAAGCGGCGGATGTGGGCGAACAGCATTGCCGCCTTTGCCTAAAGCGTCGTTTAAAACTCTTCGAGCCCCGCCGATATCTTTATTGGCAAGGGCCATAGTAAACGCGCCGCGCTTCGCGCCGCTGATGATTTCTTTGAACGCGGCTGCCTTTGCCTCTTCGCCAAATCCCTGACGATCAAGCTTACGCCCTTGCGAAGAAAGGGCCTCCCCTACCCAGCGGTTTAACTCTTCAGGGTCGTTATAGTTTTGCGCGGCCAGGTTGAGAGCGTTTTCGGTTGCCGCATCATCATTGCGATCTTCAAAGAGCCGCAACTGATTCATAGAGTGCTGTTGCAGCTTGATAGACTCGCGTGAAGTGAAGTCGCGCATCTTCCGCTCATACAGCCGCATAGCCAGGGGGTTAAGTTGCTTTTCCGCTTCACCGCGCAAGCCTTGTGCTTCGGACGCAAATTCATTCACTACAGAGAAAGAACTTTCACCCTGGCGGGAAAGATATCCATTCTCGCCGGAGGCGGATTGATTGAGCTGTTGGATATGAAGAGTGGAAAGCTCTTCAGCTTTGGCCGCAGAATAGTGCGTATAGATTTCCGCTCCGGCCCGACCAAGCGTGGAGAGGCCCGCGCCAAAGTGGCCCATATTCCGCCAATAATCCTGATTGGCTTGATTAATAGCCATAGAACCAGCGGCGGCGATACGGGCGGGAGAATCGTCAAGACGGGCGGTCGTGCGAGAAACATACGGAGCTTCGCTTTGCTGTGGCTGCTGAATGTTCGGGGAACGCCCCCTGATAACCATACCTTCATAAACTGGCATTTAGTATTCCAATGGTTCGTACGCGGTGTCCGCTTCTGTGTTAAGCTTAAGCCCCGCATGATATTCTTCGGTCGTTATCGGCGCGGCGTTAAACCAGCAAAGAGCCAGGCTGTCGCTCTTATCTGGCGACCGGCCTATTTTCTCTTTGATTTTATCTTTCTTAAGCAACAGCATTTTCCCCGTTGAAGTAAATTCATATTCTTGCGCGGCAAGCTCTTCAGCCAAGGAAGGATCATCGGGGAGCTTCCCTCCGGCCCTAAGCCAGTCCGCCAACTCTGTATACATTTCAGCCCGCCGGTTTACAAACTTTTCCGCCTTTATCGCCCGCGCCGAAGCAAGAGCCTCCACCACGGGTATTCCAAGTTCCCTAAGTCTATCAACAAGCCCGGCCCCTACGCCAATTGCGTCCACAAACAACACGGCGGGGTTCTTTTCGTTGTAAAGCGAGACGACGCGCCCGCACAAATCGGTTAGACTTAATCCCTTATATATCAACTGCGGATGAACAACAAGCCCTTGCCGGAGAGTAATGACGGAACTGTCGTCCCCGTAGCGGGCCACGTCCACTCCGGCTATCAACGGCGAGTCCTTCCATATATGCTCCGGGTATTCTCTTCTCATGGCTTCTTGGATTAAAGCCAAGGGGATAAGTGTCGTCGCGGCGGCAACGTTAAAGTCACACAGAAATTCACGGGCAAAGGCGTCCGGCCCCAGCTCGGCCTTAATGCGCTCCACTTCCTCGAGGTCAAGTACGCTCGTTTTTGTGACAGGATATGAAGCCGCGAACCAATCCGTATTCTCTTCCTTTTGCGCATAAAAGTACAAATCTCGGAAAAGGTTGGGCCCCTGGGGCGTGGCAATAAAGAGGCAACGCCCATCACGATCGGCCAGGCTCGGGCGGACAACTTCCGACCAGACTTCAGCTTTACACTGAGCAACCTCATCCATCACTACGAAGTCGTAGTAAAGACCCCTTAGCGCGTCGGGATTATCCGCACCAAACAAACGGATTTTTGCCGAGCCATTACGAGACGGCAAAGTGATTGATAATTCAGACTCATTAACAGTCCGGGGGAGCACCGCCGTATAATGTTTTGCATATTCCCAGGCGATACTCTTCGCTTGTGTTCGAAACGGCGCGATAAAAGCAAAATGCCCAAAGGGCTTGTCACAAAGCAGAGCCTGTTTAATCAGGTGGTTGATAGCCATGACCGTTTTCCCCGCACGACGATGCATGACAAAGACGCAAAAGCGAAACTTTTCCAAAGCCTCGTGTAGTTCGGGGAAGCGCGGGATATACTGAATTATGATTTCTTTTTGCTTCATTTTGATGCAAAGGGGTTCGTGTACTTCCAGTCAGTCATCATACCCCAGGTCGTTCCAATTGAAGCTAT
>JAJQBX010000003.1:0-2867 GCA_021203065.1 Oscillospiraceae bacterium | reverse complement strand
CCGCTCCCACCCATCTGTGCCCGCTGTTGCCCGATTATCCGCGCCGCTTCGAGACGTTTGGCCTGCATTTCTTCATAGCCCTGCTTACGTTCGGCAGATGCTTGTTCCTCGGCAAGGCGTTGATTGGCCGAAGCAATAGTGGCCTGTTGCTCAGCCGCTGCAGCCTGAGTGCGATAATTTGCGGCTTGAGCCTGGGCCTGATTATAACTGGATACCGTTTGTATCGCGGTCCCAGCAGCCATAAGGGCAAGGCTTACCCCACCAAGTGCCATATTATCTTCCTTCTTTAACGCGTTTCTCCAAAATCGATATCCGTTGTGATACTAAGCACCCTAAGTGGGGTTGGCCTGTCTGTTTTTATATACAACGAACTATCTTCTTCTTGGCCGCCCGGAACAACAACCTCAACCGTTCCACTAAAAGGCGGAACAGGTTCTCCATAGTTTTCAGGGAGAAACGGGGCCTCATAAAACTCGGCCTCTTTATAGGCGGAGCGGTCAACCAGCCAGCCGCTTTTTGTCGTGGCGTATTCAAAGTCAACACTCCTATGCACGCGAATGCTGGTCTTTCCCAATGCCCGCCGAAGGCCCACAGTTGAGCCGGAATCGCCTTCAGAATCAACAGGTAACGGAGCCATGACAGAAGTAAATGGCAGCCCGACAATGACCTTGCCGGGAACACCGTATTGCAATGTGAGTTTGCCTTTATCGGCCATTATTCATTCTCCTCGCACACCGTCATGATTACTCCAAAAACCCTGCTCGTTACGTGGACTCAAGGTTTTTGCAGCGGCAATTATAGTAGTTTACCGTTTCCCCCGGCTGACTATCATCATTGCCACCATCATCGTCATCATCGTCCGGCTCGTCCGGCTCGACAACAATATGTCCCACCTCCGGACTGCCGACATTCAAAACAGACACCGTTTTGCCAACAAGATGAGCCAAGGAAGAAGATTCAAGTTCGCTTTCTCCTTGGCTATTATCCATCACCACGCCGCAGTCTACAAAAAACGCGTCTTCAATGGCGGTGTTATCATCGAAACGCGGGGCGAACCGTTCGAGAAAATAGTGCGTCGCGCCTTCGACCTCGCGCTTCACCAACAGAACGATTTCATCCGTTTCTTCCCCGCAAAGTGAGATAATGGAAACGAACTTGCCTTCTGTAATGTGGCGGCTCCAGGCGTAAATGTTCTGCTCGCGAATATATGTACAACAAATGAGCACCCCATCTTCACGCACGGCCCAGATACGCGGCTCGGGAGATTGTACAAAACACCACTGCCGAATGGGAGAATCCTCCACCATATGCGGGGCAAGAAGCGTTAAGTCATTGCCTGAATAAGAGTCATTTTCCCAGTTATAGGCGAGCTCTATAACGCGAGAGCCGTTGCGGCGTACGTGCAAAATAGCGTTGCCGACGAGCAGCGGCATCACCCCCCGGCTTCCCCAGGAAGACTGCAGGTTGATTTGTACGTCCCCCGGGGTCAGGGCCGCGCCGGAGCTTGAAGCCGTAAACTCCCCGCCGGTCGTTCCGACAAAAAGATTACCGAAGGATTTGAGCCACATGATATCGTCAATAGAGCCAGTAGCTATTTGGTATTCAATCGGGTCGTCATCCTGCAATGGACGGGATTTACGAAAAGACTCAAAGTCACCTACCCTGGAAGCATAGATCGTGGTCGGCTCATTCTTTGTGCCGCCGAGCCACATGCGCTGTTGGTGAAAGACAACCGTACCCGGATGGTTGTCGCCCTCAAACGGGTTCCAGTCCTCCTTCGGCGTCATGCTCATATCGGGCTCGAAATTTTGGTCAACAAAACAACAAACATCACAACAAGTCGTACTGATAAAGCCGTAATACCCCGCACTGTCGCGATAGACATTGTAGTATTCAGGCTTGGAGCCGGAGCCGCTCCAGGTCCAACAAAAGGTCACAGAGTCACCGACAATCCAATCGGTAGGATAGCGAAAGCGAATTTGGCACTCTTTACTCGCCAGCGATTCTACCTCGTCCGAACCCACGGCGGAAACCTTGTAGCCAAAACAAGAAGTTTCGTTGAGTTGGTACTCGCAGCAACAGCGCGTACTCCCGCAGGTATAATATTCATAGCCGCGCGTAACAGAAATTTTGGAAGCTGTCGGCGCGGCAACTGACTGGTTAAGTGCAACCTTTTCAATGGCCCAGGTGTAGTTCGGGTACGTTCCCGAGCGCATGATTTTTTGCAAAGGATAATCGCGGTGGGCAAGGTATAAAACATCCCCGACCTGGGCATAGGCAATACGAGGGAGGTCGGCCAAGGAATAAGGCGTGGCGGAGTTGTAAGAAATTTCGGCTGCTAAATCTTGCGTATCGCCTTCGCCAGCCGATATCCGCCGCACAAGAATCTTGTCCTCACAGAAGACAAGAATGTAGTTTTCGCTTGATTCGGAATTAAAGGAGAATGGCAGAAGAAAGGCCTCATCCGTGCCAAGATCTTCCATAAAGAGCGTGCCGGGACGCCGCTCAATATCGCCGATCGCATTAACAACCATGTTCTCGCACAGCTGCAAAAAAGTACCGGCTTTTTGCAGATCATATCGAGCGGCCAGAGAAGAGGAAACCTCACCGCCGGTAAAAGATCGAAAAGTTATGCGAGCCATTTTACTCAGTCGCCGCAAAGGCTTTAGTTAATTTATTATCCAAATTAGATGATATAAAAAAATTTCTTCCTTGTCAAGAAAAAGATTGACAAATGTATTTTTTTTTCTATATCTTTGTGAAAAAAATTGTATCTTGAAGGCAAGGGGAAAATGCCCAGCACCAGCGGACGTCTCTCTATATATAACATGGCTCTAGGATTCATTGGAACGCGAACCATTGCCAGC
>JAJQBX010000009.1:12309-13867 GCA_021203065.1 Oscillospiraceae bacterium | reverse complement strand
AAAACAACTACGTCAAACAAAATCGGAGGAAGAGTAAATGGCTATCTACATGATTAACGGAGGTGTTGGCAAACACATTGCCTTTACAGCACTTATCGATAAGTTGGCTGAAAAAGGCGAAGTCCAGATGATGACCGCATACCCTGATGTATTCCGTCATCATCCTAAAGTTAAGGCTAGCTATTCACATGAAGAGCCTGGCCTGTATGACAGGGTTTCCCGCGACACAGACATTATTTTCCGTGAACCGTATTATTCACCTTTTGTATTTGCTAAAACCCATCTCTTGTATGAGTGGGCAAAACTTCTTGGCATTGAATATGAAGGTGAATTGCCTCAATGGCATTCGTGTAAAAAGTGGCATCGTGAAGCGAAAGAAGTTATTAAAAAGATTCCAAAGAAGAAGTTTATCCTCGTCCAGTTCGGTGGCGGTCAATCGCCTTATGATGTCAATCAGCCTCGTATCTTTATTCCGCAGGGACAGCGTAGGGCATATCCACTTAATATGGCGCAGGATTTTATTAATCAGTTTACCAAGGCGCATCCTGATATTGCTGTGGTCAACTACTCCATGGTAAATGAGGAGTATAGCCACCTTGGTGGATGCTGCGTTCTTAACACTGCCTATTGGCTTTATCCTGAACTTCTTAAGGTATCCATGGGCTTTATTGGTATTGACAGTAGCCTGCAGCACATGGCAGCTGGTGTTGGTGTAAGTGGCGTGGTTATCTGGGGTGCAACTGGCCCTGAACAGTTTGGTTATTCAATCCACGGCAATATTTCCAATACCACCAACCACCATATGCGCCCGCTGTGCGCTCGATTTGGCGATAATAAGAATGCTGACGGCAGCATGTGGGTTGACCGTGACATTCTTTCCACCGCTGTACCAGTGGATAAGTTGATGGAAGTAACTGACGCAATGCTCGATATGAAACTTAACATGGAAGAGGCCAAGGGTATTGCTGAAGACGATTGCGATTGCGATAATGATTGCGGGGAAGATTGTAAATGTAAAGGAGCATAAGAATGCTACTGCATATCAATAAAAATTCCAGTATGGTTCAGCGCATTGAGGAGGACAGCAATGATATCGCTATCATTGCCGCCCGCCTTAGTAATGAGCTGGGCGGATGGGCACAGTATAAAGAACTTGCTGCTAATAATGCTGCACGGTATGAGACAATTATGGTACAGCGATTCCAGCATACCCTTGTCGCCTTGAATGATTTGGTTGTGGCCATGAGGACAAGGATGACGGAAAAAGAAGAAGGCCAGTGGCAGAATTTTTGCAGTTCTGTATTAGCTAAGGAAACCTAATGCCTAGGGTTTCATGGCATAATTTCACTGGGGGTCTAGTCACTACAACACTAGCAAGTAGATATGACCTTCAGAAGTTTGGTACGTTTTTGCAGGCATGCGAAAACGTCATTCCCAATCTGCACGGCGACATTGAACGCCGTCCGGGTATGGAATATATTGCCACATTAGATAATTGCGCTTATTTGTTGCCTTTTCAATTTTCATCCGCTCCTGAAGATAACTTTATTTTGGCTTT
>JAJQBX010000009.1:0-12209 GCA_021203065.1 Oscillospiraceae bacterium | reverse complement strand
ATTTGTTGCCTTTTCAATTTTCATCCGCTCCTGAAGATAACTTTATTTTGGCTTTCCAGAGCGGTTGTACCGTTGTCTATTGCGGAATAAATGGCTGTTGTGTTGGCTGTGTTAGTGGTTGTAGCAACCCGTACTGTATAAACCATCTTTGCGAGGTAGACTACGCACAAGTGGCTGACGTGGTCTATTTTGCACATTGCTGCTATCCATTATATAAGTTGTTGCGTACTAGTGATTCTGGTACTAACAGTTATTGTTGGTGTATGCAATGTGTATCCCTTAATCAATCGCTTGGTTGTCCTGATATTGTGAGTGTCACCGCCACCTGCGGCCTGGTCTGCGGCTGTTGCTGCTGGAATAGTAGTGCTGGTTGTTACGGCTGCTGCTACTGCTGCCCATACACCATGAACATGTGCTCCTGCCTCGGCTACAAAGTCTCCGCTGTTGACTGTGATGGTATTGAATCTCTGCCCTCTAATGCCTGTTGCATTACATTCCGCTATCCAACGGACTGGGTAGCAGGTGACCATGTGACTGTATGCTGGGACTGTGTATCTGGCGCATGCGAATACAACATCTACCGTGACTCTGCTGGGTATTATGGGCTTATTGGTGTGGCGTGCGATGCTAACTGCTGCTGTTTTGTTGATGAGAACTATGAGCCAGACATGACAGTCACCCCAAAGGAAGATTGGAATCCCTTTGAGTCAGGTAACAATCCTTGCTCCATAACTTTCCACCATCAACGCCTCACTATTGGCGGCACTAAAGATGCACCATCATCATTCTACATGTCCCGCACGGGTGACTTTGAATCATTCCGTAAATCACGTCCGCTACAGGATGACGACCCTGTCGAGTATATGGTTAGTTCAAACTCTGTTGATGATATTCACTGGATGGCTAGTTTTGGTTCTCTCTTCCTTGGCACATCTGGCGCCGAATATACTGCCGATTCGTCCGGCGCGGCCATTACCCCATCTGATGTCCGCATTAACACCCAATCTTATTGGGGCAGTAAAAACCTGAAACCGCTTATCATTGGTTCGGCCATTCTCCACGAACAACGCCTTGGCTCGCATATTCGTGAGATTGCCTACAACTGGGAGATTGACGGCTATGCAGGGAATGACCTTTCCCTTCTTGCTCCAGAACTTGTAGAAGGCCATAAAATCATCCAATGGGCATACCAGCAATCCCCCGGCTCAAATATCTGGCTTGTTAGAGATGATGGCGTGCTCCTCTGTCTCACCTATATGAGAGAGCAAAACGTCTATGCATGGTCAAAGCATACAACTAAAGGCAGGGTGATTTCAGTATGCGTGTTGTGCGGTGAAAGTGAAGACGTGTTGTGGCTGCTGGTGGCGCGGCAAGTTCAGGGAGAGGAAAAGTATTTTCTTGAACGGATGCACTTACGGCTGCAAGAAGATGATGATGTGGCAGATAGTTTCTATGTAGATAGTGGCGTGGTAATTGAAAATGCGGTAAGTACTGTTCAGGCGGCACCCACTACCGTCTGTGGCGCATGCCACCTTGCTGGCGAGACTGTGTCTGTACTGAATGCCGGTTCACCTGAAGGAGAACAGACTGTTGGCGAAGAGGGCAGTATCGAGCTCCAGTATGCTGCAGCGGGTAAGGTGGTAGTTGGCTTGCCTTATGACTCCGTTATCTCTCCTCTGCCGGTCGAGACAGATACACAGCAAGCTGGCAGCACCACTGGTATGCATCGTGCCTATGGCAAGACCACACTCCGGTTTTACCGGTCGCTTGGCGGCCAATATGCTGCAACAAAACAGGGTGACCTTGGTAATGAAGACTTCTGGAAAGATGCGGAATATTATGATATTCCCTACCTTCCTGAATACTGGGGCGAACCATGTAAACTCTTTACTGGCGATATAGATGTTATACTTCCCTCTGGACAAGATACTGATACGTCTATTATACTTAAACAAAGCCAACCGCTACCGTTTAGAGTGACGAGTATTACAACAAATGTAGATTTCGGGGAGGCACCATAATGGCACTTGGCAGTATTATGTTTGGAATTGGTATATTTTCCCAAGCACTTGGCACGATGGCCAGTATCAATAATGCCAAGGCACAGGCAAATGCGCAAGCTAGTGCGTATGAAGCACAGGCGCAAATGGCTGAATATAATGCCAAGGTGGCAGAGCAGAATTCTAAGCTGGCTGAAAGTCAGGCTAGCGCTGAAGCACGGCAGGGTTATGAGAATATGCAGTCTATGCGGCTAAAGGGCGCGAAGGCAATTGGCGCCCAACGCGCAGCGGCTGGAGCGTCTGGTGCTGTTGTGGATATTGGCAGTAATCTTGACCTGACAATTGATACTGCTCAGTTGTCCGAAATTGATGCTATCAATGAATATAATAAAGGCATTGACCAAGCATATAACTATCAAATCCAAGGCTGGAACTACCGTAACCAAGCTAATTCATTTCGCGCAGAATCACAGTCATATATGAATGCCGCATCTTCCACCCGGGCCTCGGCGAGTGGTTCGGCGTGGAGCGCCGCGTTGGGGGGGATCGCGTCTATCGGCAATGCTTTCGGTCAAACTACAACGTGGTGGAATTATTAGGAGAGGACAATGGCTAATGAGCTGGATATTGGGAGCCTTTCAAAATACGGACGTCTGACAGTTATCGCTGATGCTGGCAAACGCGGTCATAATCATCGGTATGTTCTTTGCCGCTGTGACTGTGGTAAAGAAAAAGAAGTGCGGCTTGAGCACCTAAAGTCTCGCAAAATTGTATCGTGTGGTTGCCATAAACAAGAGGTGGCAACTAAGCATGGCTTATGCCGTAAAGATAATAAACACCCGCTTTATAAAATTTGGGAAGGAATAATTGCCCGGTGCGAAAACCCGAATAGCGTTGGGTACCGGGACTACGGCGGTCGCGGAATCAGGGTTTGCGAAGAGTGGTATGATGCTGAAAAATTCATCAGCTGGGCTATCCTTAATGGCTGGCAGAAGGGATTAACCATAAATCGTATCGACAATGATGGGAACTATGAGCCGGGCAATTGCGAATTCACAACTATGAAAGTACAGGCGCGAAATAAGCGGAGCAACCATTTAATCACCTTTGACGGTAAGACGAAGTGTTTAACCGACTGGGCTGCGGAGTTAGGTATAAGTTATCTGACGCTTTCAAAACGTATCAATACAATGGGATGGCCTATTAAAAAAGCGTTAACCACCCCGGTGGACAACAAACAAAATACGGCGTATGTGGAGTGGCAAGGGCAGGAGCGTTTGGTTGTCGATTTGGCTAGAGAATTTAGTATTGACAGCGAAATCCTTCGGTACCGAGTTAAGTCTGGCTGGCCAATCGGGCGCGCCCTCACCGAACCAGTTAAGAAGAGAGCATAATGCCCCCGTATGCACAAATGACAATACGAGGTCGCGGTGGTGCACTTCCCCGGTATAGCGGTGGAGATGAGGTTTATGTCTCCGGCCGTGGCGTGTCTGCACGGTATGATTATCAATCCGATAAAGCAATCCGTATTCAAGCCCAAGCGAATCAAGACGCGCTTCGCCGCCGTAATATTGGCCCTGACCTTATCAAATTTGGTCAGACCGTCAATATGTGGGAAAATAACTACGCTAAAACAAAAGCGCAAGATTTATTCACCCAATACGAACGTGCTATGAACGAACTCCTTGAAGGTGAGAATGGCCTTCTTACCATGAAGGGAGAACGGGCGTTTGGCACACCTGAAGCGAATGGTGTGCCCGGCACTGCCTGCAGCGGTGGTTCATGTAAGCAGGTTTATACCGTCGGTCCTACCGAAGAAACTGACCCGTCTACCTTTGGCCTTCCTGCTACAGCAACTGCTTCCACTTCAACCGGCCAACCCCCTCTCAATCCCGGCGACCCCGACGCTATCCAGCAAATTGGCCGTGCCCGCAACCCTATCCCGGGTTCATTTGGCCAAGCCTTCTTTCGTCAACAAAATATCCAGACAGGCCGCCGGTGTGTAAGCGGGTCCTGTTCTGGCATAAATAACATCCGCGCCACTCGCGCCAATAGCCTCCGTAGTCAGCTTCTTGATGGCCAATACTGGCATGTCAGGAATATCTTTAACCGGCTGGCTGATGATTATGATGCTAAGGCTGATTTGCGTGTCCGTAAATATCAGACTGCACAGTTTAACAAATGGCAAGATGATGTTGATGATGCATCAATATCACAATACCTTGAACGTGCAGCAGCGAATGCCGACAACCCTGAAGAGTTTATCGATTCCCTTAATAAGGCTAAGTACTATGCCAAGAACAAGATGGAACGTTCTGGCATGGCTGCGCCACTTATTGAGGAAAATTTGAAATCCATGACATCCGCCGCCTATCGTGACGCTGCTATCAATATGATTGATAACGGCAATTTTGCTGGCGCGGAAGCGTTGATGAACGGTAATGCCAATTATAGCCTCGCGTACGGCAGGACCGAGGAAGGGAATATCGAGAAGGTAAGCGGTGCGCCACAGGATAGTTCGCCTGTTCGTACAGTTACCATCCCCACAGAAAAAGGGTATACCATCGTTCCTTCTGTGGATTCCAGTGGCCAGCCAGTTACTACCGATGGAGCGATAGAACAGTATCAAACATCTGGCAAAAACTACGGGTCATATGCCTCTGAAGACGCCGCTCGCCTTGCTACACGTCAGCTGGTAATGGGCAGCGACGTGATGAACCCCAAGGATAAGCAGCGGGTATTAAAGAATCTTAAAGAGGGTAAGGCAAAAAAAGAAGTTGCTGATAAAGATGAACAGTTCCAAATGCAGACTGCTGTTGAAGACCAGATGTTGGCCATGTCCCGCGGTGAAGAGATTCCCGAAGGGGTCCGGCTGGATGAAGCGTATTTCGTGGCGGCATATGGCGATACAGTTACGGCACGGAAAAAATATGAGGAATACAAACAGTATATCGATGCCCAGCCAATGATAGCTGACCATGCCAATCTTTATATGTCTTCTTATGATATGCGTGAACAACTTCGCCAGTATAAGGGAGGCCACAAGGATACGCATGGCGAGGGCGTAGCGAAGTTGATTGAAACAGATATTGAGAGGCGCGAGAAGGCGCTAAAGGATGATCCGGCGCAGTATATGATAGACAACTTCCCCGGCGCGCGGGAGCTGTTTGCTGCTGCCACATCCGGTAATGGCGGCGAGCAGGCGATAAATGAATTTGTTAAACTTCGGGACGCATTTAACCAGCAATATCGGCAATCAAATACCGATATACAGACCAGCCTATTCCCGAAAACGTACGTGCAATCCCAATGTCTTGGCATTACAGGTGGCGACACACCGGAAGCGAGGGTACAGACCCTCCGTAATATCAGAGACACTCTTGGCCCTCGTGGCTGGGAAGCATTTAAGCAGCAAGCACGAGCAGAAGGCCACATCCCCTCTGGCGTTGACCCAGTGCTTGAACTCGACCCGAACGACCCTGAACAGCTTCGCGCTATCGAAATCTGCATGATGGCTAACTTCGATAAGGGTTGGCGGAAGGATGCTGAAGCGATACTGGAGACAAAGAAGGCTGAAATAGACAAAGAAGTTCAAGCTGCATTCAAGCCGTTCGGGAATAGTATCACCGTCGCTGGCGCGCCGTATGCTGCTGAACTCCAGCGCGTTGGCCGCGACCTTACGCTTGGCTATATGCTTGAAGGCAGCGGTTCAAAAGAAGCGGCAGCGAAAGCATATGAAATGCTGGTCGGGACGACTAGCCAGATGATAACGGTAGGCGACCAAGGCACTATTCGTGTGCCGCGTGCAACATATGAAGCATATCCCAAGATTAAAGACGGCTTAACCCAACTCCAGCAAAACCTTCTTTCCGGCAAAGAAAACTCACTCATCCATCCTGATGATGTGGCTATTATCCAGAATGCCCGCCAACAAAACTATTGGGGCCTTGGCCACGATACCCTGTCCAGCAACCTCCGTATGGTAACAGCGCAGGGTGAAAATGGTGTAGTTCTCTTGGATGCCACTACCGGCAGAACACTTCGTGGCATTGATGGCTTGCCGCTCACCTATACATGGGAAGATGTGAACGGATATGCATTGTCCGGTGAATACGATAAACAGGTAGCGTCAGCGGAAGCATTGCTCCGTAGCGCGGATTACAAAGGCACTAGTTTCGACCGGTGGGTTAGCCAGAATGAAGCCTTGCTCTCCAATAAGGAAGCAGCGCGGGAGGCATGGGGTAACTGGCAAAAGGAACGGAATGCCCCCAAGGAAGTGCGGGTTGACGAACAGCCGAAAATTGATCGTAACGAGGAGCTGCGAGGGTTTGCCCGTAATATCTTTACCGGCGTCGAGAATTTCGGTGGCGACATCCATGCCATGACTAAGGAAGAATTCATGGATGCCACGCGGTATATGCTGCCCCTTGAGCCAAGGCGGACGTGGCTTGAAAGAAGAGGTGAACGGAGGGCACTGACTGATGAAGACCGCGAAAAAATGTGGGAGATGAGAGACAAAATATTCTCCGAACTCGATGCACAGCGCGAAGCACGGTACAACGAAACAGTTGCCCGCGAAGCTGAAGAACAGCGTATCGCCGCCAATAACACTCGCGAGTATGTGGATTATGCCAAGCGGGAATTTAAGCAAGATTATAAAGAATGGATAGAGACCCAGATGCGGCATGGCGCAACTTTTGCCAAAGCTGTAAGTGAAATTCGGTTCCGTGAATTTAATGAATATCATATGCCAGAAACTAAGATATATAACGAGATTAGCTACCACCCGACACCGATAGATAGGGAGCTACTCCGTAAGGAAATGATAGCGGATCTGGGTGCAGACATGATTCAGGAAGATGTGCTGCCACGCATAGATTATGAGGAATCGGGCGGTGCAGTATTTGCCGTTACTGCTAACAGGAAGCAGGTGGAAAAAACTCATAACGAGCTTGTCAAGATACTTTCGAGTGACATATCTACTGCTCGCAAGAAACAGGCTATTCGCTTGTTGGCAGGCTTTGAGGATATCAGTGAGGAACAACTGGATAAGTATATCGTCGATTTTAAGAAGGCTAACAGGATTAAGTAATGCCATATATTCCAGTTAGTTATAATCCTAATCCCATCTACCCGGAGAACGAAGGTAACCCCTTCGCGACCGTGCCGCAGGCGCAGCCGTCGACGCTATGGGAGAACGTGAAAGCCAGTTTTGATGAAGGCATCCGTATGGGCGCGCCTTCGTCAGTGCTTCATGGCATAAACGCTTTTATGGCTGGCAATGACTGGGGTTCCAAACGACTGTCGGATGATGAAGTAACTGACCAACTGGATAAGCGTGGCCTTACTGGCCATCTGGCTATCAAAAACTACGGCTATACACAAAAGCAACTTGATATTCTTTGTGAACAGAAAGAACGGGAACTCCAAAACCAAGATGTATTGGCGCGTAATGATAGCTATTTTGTTAGTGCAATAAATTTTGGTACTCGTATCGCGGCAGGATTGACCGACCCTACCAATTATATACCTATTGGCCTTATTGGTAATGCTAAATACCTTAAAACTCTTCAGAGTGTGGGTGGCTTTTGGTCACGTAATGTTGCCCGCGTAGCCATGTCAGCGGTTAATGCTGTTCCGGGGAATGTAATAACTGAAAGTATTGTTGCGCCAATACAAGCTGGTATACTGCAAGCCAACTATGGGGCAGAGGATTACTTTGCTAATATTGGCATTGGTTCGATTGCTGGTGGTATTCTCGGCGCGACTACCGGCAGGCTTGGCCTAATTTCCGAACTCCGCAACGCTTGGTCAGGCACGCGCCAGCCATGGCAAATTACTCTGCCTACTGACCGGACAATCCAGCTCCGCGACAACTGGGCTAATCAGCAAGCCGAAGCAATGCTCCGTGCCAATCCAACGCTTAATGAAACTGCTGTCCGACAGAACGCGCAAGCCACAGCGGCTGTGTTTGATGCCTATGCCCGCACATTGGCATATGATACCAAGCGGGCTGTTGAAGATATTTATGCTCGCTATGCACCCACCTTCGATGTAGCCGAGGCTCCTGTTTCAGAGAGTGTTCGTGTAACAAGTGAAGCAGGCGCGAATCCAGAATTGGTTGATTATCGTATTAGCATAGATGGGAATGTGGTTGAAGGTGTACCAGCCGATGCGCCAGACGCTAAACAACTTACTGTCAGGTCGTATGCCGAAGCAAATAAAATATCAGTGGCAGAGGCTGCCCGCCGGCTTGAGGACGCGGGCTATGTGGTGCCGCGAGGTGTTGCGCAAGCTAATGGGCGGCGCGGAAGAGTCAAAGTCACAGAACCAATCACCAGCAAAGTGACGCCAGAAACCCGCATTAACATCAACCGTGCGGTAGCGAATGCGGCAGAAGTATTGAATACGCAACTCCCGGTTTCGCGTGAAGCCCTTGATGTATCTGGCCGTGTATTGGATATTGCCAACGAAAGGGTTGGTGCAGCAATTGATACAGCTGTACGGAGTGCCACGCCTGATGCTATTCGCTTGGCTAATGATATTGCCCGTACTGGTGAGATAAACCTTGATACTCCTGAATTGACACGAACTATACAGGCAGTAGGGGCACTAGTTAATACTGTTTCCAATGAAGTTGCCGGAGCTACTGACGCTATTGGTGCTCAGGCGGTCCGCGCCGCAAATGAGGTATTACCAAGGCTAGAGGCAGCGGTTAACGAAGCTACCCGTGTCACTGGCGGCGCTCCGCAGAACCAAATTACAATAGCAGCGCAAACCGCGCAGCAACCGCTCAATGTTCGTGCCCGCACTCGCTGGAATCCTGATGGCAAAGCTGTTATGGACTTCTTTCAGACGACTGACCTGACATCCGCCCCACATGAGATGTTCCATATCTTCCGGCGTATGGTGGCTGATGCCGCCGAAGACCCGAACGCAGCAGCAAATGTCAAATCCCACTGGGATACTATTCGTGACTTTGTCGGGGCTAAGGAAGGCAATCCCCTCTCGGTGGAAATGGAAGAAAAGTTTGCCCGTGCTGGCGAACGGTACCTTCTGAATGGTGAAGCCCCTAATCCGAAACTGAATGACGTATTTACCCGTATGCGCCAGTGGTTCCTCGAAGTGTACGGAAATGCTAATGAAGCTGGTTTAAAAATCAGCCCTGAAATGCAGCGCACCTTTGACGATATGCTGCGGCTTCCGCCAGAAGCGATTGAGGATGGACTCCGGTATTCATTGGAAGAACTCCAAATTCGCAATCCTGCCACAGAAGCAGGGGACGCGTACGACCACACGAGTGAAGCTGGTGACGATATTACCGAGACCATCAAGCCAGATACGGTTGATACGGATTACCAAAACGCGGTAGTCCGTGCTGGCGAAGCTGGGGTTATTGAACTCGATGCCGAACTTACACCACTCCGTACTGAACTACAGCGGCTTAGTACCGAGCCAGAAGTGGCACGGAATATTGCTGAAGGCATTCTGTCTGGGCGCAGCCTTGACGAAATCAGCATGGATTTAATTGACGATGTTTGGACTCCAGAACAGATAAACGAACTCTATCAAGCCGCAATAGCTGGCCACCAGAAGGGGTTAAGCCTACAGGATATTCTCTCTAAACTTCAGCAAGCCACAGACCAAAAGGTACGCGAGAACCTGCTCCAGCAACGCGCCATAATTCTCAATAGGCGCGCCCGTGACGCTGCGTTGGAAAGGGTATTTACTAACTTCCAAGGCCAAGAGGCCGAGGGTGTGGCATCTCTATTGGCTGGCAGCAATCTCCTCCGTGAGGAAGGACGGCTTACCGCCGATGCGCTCGCATCAGCCAAACGGAACCGGTATATCTCCGGCCTTGTGGCTGATATTGAAAAGCTGCCTAAAGCGACGCAGCGGATGTTCCTTGAGGACGCGTGCGAACTTGACCTTGCCCGCGCACTATGGAGTATAGATAATCCACGCGGTAGATATAATGGTCCGCCTGAAGTTATGGATATTGCCAAGGCGATTTATAAATGGCAAGAGATTGCCCGCACAGGGGCCAATGATGCTGGTGCGTCTATTGGCAAACTGGATGGGTATATTATCCATCAAACCCATAATGCGGACAGGATACGTGAAGCTGGCCTTGAAGTCTGGCGAGACGATATAGCCTCACTCCTTGACTGGGAGAAGACGGCGGACGGGCGGTATGAAACTGATGCCGATGGCCGCGAACGATTCCTTCAGGGAGCGTTCAAAGACCTCTCCACCGGGTATCATAATCACGTTGATGGGACACGCGAACCCATTATGGCACGTGGCACTATTGTTGGCTCGACCGCATCAGGCATCAGCCAACCACGTACTATCCATTTCAAGGACGCTGATTCATGGTATCAATATCATCAAAAGTATGGCGACTCATCTATCCGCGAATCAGTAGCTAGCAATCTTGACCATCTAGCCAATGCGACTGGCATGATGCAGATACTTGGCCCAAGCGCGCACTCCAACCTGAAGCGAATTGTCGATGTTACACTTGACCGGCTACGTAGTGCTGGCCGTGTGGATGAGATGAATAAGCTCCAGCGAAGCTACGAAGTCGGGTTTATCCATAACTGCATGATGGAGCTGGACGGCTCGATAAGCCGCAGTGGTAATCCGCGAATAGCAAAAGCATTTGGAGCTGCGCGTGACCTCATATCCACTGCGCAACTTGGTACAAGCCTATTTAGCCAGTTTGCCGATATACCCAACGCCGCAGCTGAACTGCGGTATCAAGGCCACAATTACTTCTCTGAACTATTCAGTGAAATAACTAACATGGGCCGGTACTGGGGTAACAACTCGCAAGAGATGAAGCAGATGTGGGCTGGACTTGGCGCATATGCTGATGATGTTCTCCGCGAATTCCAATCGCGTTGGCGGGTGGAAGATTCCACAACGCGGGGCACATGGCACAAAGTTGAGAATGCATTCTATAAACTTGCTGGCATGGAAAAATGGGACCAGACGCACCGTAAAGGCGTGGCCACCAAGATGGCATACCACCTTGCTCAAGACAGCGCCAAGTCGTGGGACGAATTAAAGCCACAGATGCGTCGAGTATTTAGCCTTGCTGGTATTGATGCTGACCGGTGGGAAGTTATCCGCCATGCTGATAAAATAACAGCGGACGGCAATGCCTATCTTTCGCCGGAAAGCGTTCGGAATCTGCCTGACGGGGTAATACGGCAATATCTTGATGCACGTGGCCAAAGTTCAACGCCAATCGATATTCGTATGGCGCGGAATGACATAGCCGATAGACTGTCAAGCTGGTTCTGGGATAGGAATACCTATGCTGTGATTTCACCCGATGTCCGTACCCGTGCCATTATGCGGCAAGGCCTGCCATCAGGAACACCTATAGGTGAAGCATTACGTTCTGTTGGCCAGTTTAAATCCTTCACTATCTCCGAAATGCAACGCACCTATGCCCGCGAGGTGTATGGCTATGGTGAAGATACGTTCTGGAGAGCGATGCGCCAGCGGTTCAGTTCCTTCTCTGGCGAATCTGGATTTATGCCAATGGTTAATATGATGGCTGTTGGCACATTATATGGCATGTTTAGTCTTCAAGTTAAGGAGCTGGCCAAAGGCAGAACCCTCCGTGATATGCGCGACCCCCATACTTGGGTAGCTGCATATGCGCAAAGCGGCGGTATGGGGATTTATGGTGACTTCCTCTTTGGTGAACGGTCACGTTTTGGTGGCGGCCCACTTATGACTGCCCTTGGCCCATTAGCCAGTAGTGCGGACGAACTTCTTGATATTGTCCAAGGTATTCGTGATGGCGATGATGTCGCCTCTCAATTAGCCTCCTTTGCATGGCGTCACACGCCGGGTAATAATCTCTGGTTTATGCGTGCGGCAATGAACCAACTCGTTATGTATCGTATTCAAGAGGCATTAAAGCCCGGCTATCTGAATCGCATGGAAAAACGGATTGGTAAACAGAACGATCAAAACTTCCTAATCCGTCCATCATGGAACCCGTGGACAGAAGACTGGAATTGGAATACAATACAGGGTAGAGATTACCGGCAAGCACAATAATGGTTTAGTTTAAAGGATATACTAATGCCAAACTATTTTCGCCAGATAGAGAGACTTTATCAGCACGAACCGCCGGAAGGTGAACCAGACGAACCGCCGGAAGGTGAACCAGACGAACCGTCGGAA
>JAJQBX010000030.1 GCA_021203065.1 Oscillospiraceae bacterium | reverse complement strand
CCCCCTTTTCGTGTTTTTTTTTTTTTTTTTCCAAAAAATTTTTTTAAAAAAAAAAACCCCCCCCCCCTCGGGGGGGGGGGCCCCGCCCCCGGGGGGGGGGGGGGGGCGCCCCGTAAGGGGCGCAACTCAGTTACTTGCTAAGCCCCCAGATATTCTTCGCATACTCATCAACCGAGCGGTCGGCGGAGAATCTGCCGGCGTTTGCGATGTTCATAAGCGACATCCTCTGCCATCTGAGCTGATCCTGATAGATCTTCGAAACCTCTGCCTGTGCGGCTCGATAGGATTCGAAATCAGCCAAAACCATATACGGGTCTGAATGCTTGTAGGAGGAAACGACGTCGTCGAAGCGGTTGCCGTTTATTCCTGCCGCAACTCTGTCAACTGCCGCCTTGATGACGGGATCGCAGTTGTAGAGCTGCTCGGGGCGATAGCCGCTGCGCTTGAGGTTCTCAACCTCGTCAACGGTCATGCCGAAGTTGACGATATTGTCAGCCCCTGCCGCTTCACCTATCTCAATATTAGCTCCGTCCTTTGTTCCAAGGGTGACTGCGCCGTTGAGCATGAACTTCATGTTTCCTGTTCCGCTCGCCTCAGTTCCGGCAAGGGAAATCTGCTCGGAAACCTCAGAAGCGGGCATAAGGAGCTCAGAAAGGGTGACGTTATAGTTCTCAAGGAAGACTACAGAAAGCTTCTCGTGAATCTTCGGGTTCTTCTTTATCTCTTCGCCCAAGGACCAGATGAGCTTTATTATCTGCTTTGCGAGATAGTAGCCGGGAGCTGCCTTTGCGGCGAAGATGTAGGTCTTCGGCTGAACGTCGAGGTCGGGGTTCTCAAGGAGTCTGTTATACTCGGAAACGATGTTGAGAACGTTAAGGTGCTGTCTCTTGTATTCGTGAAGTCTCTTGACCTGAACGTCAAAGAGGGTGTCGGGGTTGATGACGATACCGGTGTCAGCCTTGACCTTCTTTGCAAAGCTTGCCTTGTTCTTCTTCTTGACCTCTGCGAGTCTTTCGAGAACAGACTGGTCGTCTGCGAACTTCTCAAACTTCTTCAAGCTATTGGCGTCTTTTAAGTAGCCCTTTCCTATCGTGTCGTCAAGGAGCTTGCAGAGCTCGGGATTCGACTGATAGAGCCATCTGCGGTAGGCAATGCCGTTTGTGACGTTGGTGAACTTTTCGGGAGTGTTATCGTACTCGTTTGCAAAGACGTCACGCTTGATTATTTCAGAGTGGATCTGGGAAACGCCGTTGACATGGTGGCATACTGCAACGCAGAGCTTAGCCATGTGAACCTTGTTGTTCTGGATGATGCTCATCGAGGTGACCTTCTGGTGGTCGTGATACTTCTCCCAGAGCTCAGCGCAGTAGCGGTTGTTGATCTCGACAATGATAGAGAAGATTCTCGGAATAACCGTCTTGAGAAGGTCGCTGTCCCACTTCTCAAGAGCCTCAGCCATGACGGTGTGGTTAGTATAAGCGAAGCAACCCTGAACGATCTTATATGCGTCGTCCCAAGAATATCCGCAGTCGTCAAGAAGAATTCTCATCAGCTCAGGGATTGCAAGAGTCGGGTGTGTGTCGTTAATCTGGATGGCTACTTTCTCCGCAAGATTGTCAAGAGTTCCATAGGTAGCCATATGGTGGTTTACAATATCCGCAACCGATGCCGCACACATGAAGTACTGCTGGCGAAGCCTTAGCGACTTTCCGTCGTTATGGTTGTCGTTAGGATACAAGACCTTCGAGATAGCCTGAGCGGTGATGTTCTGTCCGAGAGCCGCAGCATAGTTTCCGGAGTTGAATTTATTCATATCGAACGACGGGCTGATGGCTTTCCAGAGTCTTAATTTAGAAACAGCTTCGCTGTCGTAGCCGGAGACATACATATCGTAAGGCTCAGCAATAACTGTCGTATAGTTTTCGAGATTTACATGGTGATACTGATTGTCCCAGTACTCCTTGAGAACGCCGTCGAAGTGGATTTCGATCTGGGACTCGGAGTGCTCGACGAGCCAGCACTTGCCGCCGGGAAGCCAGTTGTCGGGGAGCTCATCCTGCCAGCCGTTTTCAAGCTTCTGGCGGAAGATTCCATACTCATAAAGAATTGAATATCCGGTTGCCGGGTAGCCGTCGGTTGCAAGACCGTCGAGGTAGCATGCGGCGAGTCTTCCCAAGCCGCCATTGCCAAGACCTGCATCAGGCTCCTGATCGTATATGGATTCAAGGTTTGTGCCCAAGTCCTTGAGTGCGCCCTGAGCCGCCTTTACCATGCCCAAGTTGTAGAGGTTTGTTTTCAGAGACCTGCCCATCAGAAATTCCATTGAGATGTAATAAACCTGCTTTTTGCCCTCCGAATGAACGTTTGTTGTGTACTTATGACGCTTGTCGGAAAGCTCTCTTGTGATAATGAAAGCGAGTGCCTCATAAAGCTGCTTATCGGAAGCCAGTTCAGGGGAAATGCCATACTTAACGTCCAAAACGTTGACGATTTCCTCCTTAAGACCATCTCTCGTGTACCTCTTGTTTAAAACCTTAGCCAAAATTATCCCTCCAAAATGATAGAATATAATAGGATATTGGCGAACGAAGCCCCAAGAGCCCCGTTCCCCTTGTTGAATTCGAGTTTGCGGTTCACATAACCTTGCTTATTATAATACATCAAAGGGGGAGATGTCAATAGACAATTCGCAATTCTTAATTCGGAATGAGGAATTACCTTCCTGCGGGCGACATCTGTAGTACCTCATCCCATCTAAAACTTTACATTTTAACAACCGGGTACAAGTGC
>JAJQBX010000008.1 GCA_021203065.1 Oscillospiraceae bacterium | reverse complement strand
ATCAGCCATTATAATATCCTTTATTATGCAGTCTTATATACAGCACGCACCGGCTACGTCAAAGCGCGTTTAATGTCCCAATGATACCGAAAAATCCTATTCATTGCCACAGTCGCACTTGCAATGCCAGACAACCTTGCGGTGTTTTCGCTCACCAGTTTCATATAATACCGTTAGTTTACCAAAACGCTCCCCGGCTAAATTGATCTTTTTGAACCTATCTCTTTTAAAAGACGGCGCGACACTGTCACCGGCCGAACCGCTGGTTCGAGATACCGGAGGTGTACCCGCAAAAGCACCAGTGTGTAGGCTGGCTGTACCTACAGGTGTCACGCCGCCAGAATCAACTATTACGCTAGCCATTTCTCGTCTCCCTCCGTACTCTTTCGTTTATATTCCCTACACGCCGTCTTTGTATATTTGGTTTAATAATACCCTTGCTTGCTGGCATATGTTCAACAGGTCCAGAATTATTTTCCATCTCCATAGCAGTTGCTATGCGTTCCAAGGCATTTGCTATGCGGACCTGAGTGTCTTCCTCGTCACTCATTCTCTATTACCTCTTTTGTTAATACATGCTGTAAAACATTTGCTTCTGAACACAAGGATAAAATCTCAAGCCCTACTGTACGAAGTCCTGCATTCCATGCCACAAGGGTTAGGTCTTTTGGAAACTCCTGCTCAAATACCTTGGTCTTTTCCATAAGCCAACGAAGGAATTCACGACCAACATATTCCTTACCCATCTTCTGGATGGCTGTAACAAGCATGCCGTGCTGGTTTTCATCCTGTTTAGTATCAGGAAATTCATAGTCGTTAAAATAGCCAATATCTGATACAGACATTACCGTATCGCCCCCAATCCAGAGGTCAAGGCTTCAAGCGCATTTTGGCCGGAGATATTAGTATTCGACATGTTCTCCATAGCTTTGGTAGCATCAACCAACTGATTAACACCTTGGTTCATCGTCTCCATTTGCTGCTGCTGCGCCGCCGCTTGCGCCCGCTGTTCGCGGATTTCCTCGACAGCAGACTCCTCACGGATAACAGAGGACGGCATATTGATACGGTCAAGATATGCACGGCCCATGGCATCAGTATCGACAATATCGAGAATCTCTGGAACAGCGGCAGCGGCTTGACCAATAAATGCAAAACCAGCTTCAATATTGCTGGTTGTCACCTGACGCTGAGCTTGGGCAAGGGCGGACTCAAATGACACATCCACGTCAAGCGCATCAACCCCTTCCGGAGGCGTAGGCATTGCGCCCCATTCCTGCATAAGTGCAAAGGTACGGCGAATAACAGGGTCGAATAATTCCTTATGCAGCCGCTCGACAACAGGGCCAAGCATAACAATACGTTCACGCTCCTTGGCATTAACTTCTGTTGCTGTTATGCGTGAACGCTGGTCTTCCAGCATCATCCGGAATAAATCAACATACAAACCATCATCAATATTCTGCTCAACCTCCTGTATAGCAGTCATGACTGTCTGAAGCGCTGCTGCTTCAGGCTGGTGAATCGGCGCGACAGGAGTTGTGCCGGTACGGGTAGAATCAAAAAATGACAGGCCGCCGGGGATTAGCTTCACGCCAGTCGCGCGAAGGGATTGGTCTGCTACAAGCGGCGGGTCGGCGATTTTATGCTGCGTTTTCCGTAGCGTGGTGGTCATAGCCTGTAGCATCTTGCAGTCTGGCAAAACATCCATCGCTGGTGACCTGCCGTACACATCGGAACCCGACACGTCCCAGCGCGGAGCAAACGCTGGGAACATGTCGAATCCCCCCTCTTCTAAAATGCACGCCTTGCCGGCGCCATGGCCGGAACTCCCCCCAGGCAGATAATAGACACTAGCGAAAGGTTTAGATTCAGCTGTCAGCCGCTTGGCAGGTTTAAAATCGGTACGGGGAAATACAGCGTGAATGACATCATAGCGTTCCGTTGTCATGACTTTACGTTCACGTGAACGCTTAATAAAATCGGGGAGGTCTGGCGCGTGTTCCCATCTGTCCAGTATTTGACGCGGCGTCATATATAAACGGCGGAAAAAGGTATCCACTTCATCATTGCCGTTAATATCAAGGACATATTCGCCACAACGGACAAGGTGAAAATAAATGCCGTCTTCATTCGCTGTTTCAACCAAAAGACCAGTGCCAAAGGTGCCGATGTCAGAGTAAAGTGTGTGCGTCGCGTTGTAAAAATTAGATTGGTGAAGGACAGCTGTCATGACCTGGGTAACACGGTCAAGCCATGCGTTAACGCCGTCAGGGATAAATTGCGGGTCACCTTTGGCAACCAGTCGAAACCACGGACGGACAGGAGAAGCCATACCGCCTTGCATGCCAGATGCCATAGAGCGCATAGCAAGGATACCTTTAGAGTTCACAAGTCTTGGATTGACTAATGGTATGCGGTGTGCGTTTGTTTCAGTGTCATCACGATAACGGCCGGGATTAAACAGTTCGGCACATTCGCGCCACGTGGATTCCCAGTTGGTGCGTTCAGAACGCAATTCTTCATATCGGTAGGCCAGCTTATCTACATCGATAGCCATGATTACCCAAGAGTGCGATTACCTGTAGAACTAGCGGTCATTGCACCAGAGCCAGTTGTCTGATTGCGGTTAGTCAAGATACTCGCCGCAACGCCACGAGCGCGAGCCGCCCGTTCCTGCTGTGCCGCCGCCGCCGCATTCACGCCAGCACTTACACTCTTTACTGCTTTTTTCTCGGGTGTATCCTCGACGTCGGGAGCTATGTAAACATACTCAGTGCCCCCCCCACCACCCTTGCCGCCGCCTCCCACGCTGGCCTCCTTTCATTATGCGGATAATGCCCGCTCAATAGACCAATAAAGTTTATTAACGCGATAATATGTGCATCCATATCCCTTGGTCTAAGACATTATACCGTATTCCTTACGTTTTCTCTAATTGTTTCTTTGCTTTTAATAAACTCTGCCGTGTAGCTACAGAAACCACGCAATCGACAAATTTATTCTTTCGCTCATACCAACATGCTTCTGGCAATTCAACTATCCTAGTATATCCACACGCACTTAATATGTCAAGCATATGGCGATTCGGTTTTGGTGTAAAAC
>JAJQBX010000019.1 GCA_021203065.1 Oscillospiraceae bacterium | reverse complement strand
AAATGTTTTATTTTTGTCCAATAACTGTAACGGTTATTTAGGACTAGTCATACATTATAACTACCAATAACATGGCTGCTGATTTCCTTGGCAAAGAAAGAGACCGGCGCATGTATGCTGTGGGTTGGGATCAGGCAATAAAAACAGCGCTCACGGATGAAAAAGAACTGTGGGATGCGCTGCAGGCGTGGGTGCGGTCGGTGTATGTACCGAAGGAGAGACTACACGATTGGCAGAATGATTTTTATCCCCGGATGAAACAGGAAGCGATAGTAAAACTCCCCTCCCTAGAAATGGAAGAGGTCATTACAGGCGCATCTTCTGAGAGGTGGTGTTCGGAAGTGTATAAAAGCCGGGGGCACCGGGGTTACATCGGAAACTGGATAAAGGCGTGCCACCCGGCTCCGGTAGGAGTAGACAAAAATACTCATTTTAATAACGTGTGCACGGCACTGAATCTTTTTGCACCGGGGTGTCTGGCGCAGAACAAAGGAAGGTATTTCTTTCTGAAAGCGGATGTCTTACTTGCCGCTATCCGGGAAGAAAAGAGCGAAAACGGCTGAAAAAGAGGACGCTCCCGATGCGTTAGAGGGGAAATGTCCTTTTTTAGTCCAAGAGGTGGTGTAAAAAACGAAAGAGGTTTTTACACCGTTTTTACAGGTTTTTTACACCGTAACTTTTTAAAAATCAGATAGATTACCCTCGGTGTAAAAAATGTAAAAAATAAAAAGCTATTTCACACAAAAAAGTAAAAAGTGAAAAAATCAAAAATATACAAAAATAGATATATATATATTTTTATAAAAAGAGTTGACTTTTTTTTACACCGCATTTTTGCCCCTAACACTCTCTAACTTAGTATGTTACGGTGTAAAAACGTTTTTACACCATTTTTTACACCGACTCCCGGTAAAAACTATAAACTGCTGTGAATCAGAAAAATAAGCTTAAAACTTAAAAAATTGTGAAAACAGCAAAAAACAGCAAAAACAGCGGAAAAAACAATTAAAATTAAAAAGCAATGAAATGAAACAAGAAACCAAAAAACAAGGCAGCCCCGGAGAGCTCTCTCTGTTTGAAACACCTTCCCTCCGGGGGAGGAGGAGAAGAACCGGACGAAACAGAGAAGGAAGCCCGTAGAGGCTTCAAAAACCGCCGCCCCTACCCTTTATACCACCCGCACCGGTTAAAGGCGCTTAAACAGCCGGAAAACGCCCTTAAAACGAAAATTCCGGACCGGGAGAAACTCCGCCGCCTGTGGAAAGCAAATCCCGGAGGCGCTGCACACCCTAAACCGAACGGCAAAGAAAATAAATTGTAAAATATAAAGGGGTTAAAGCTAAAGATAAACAGAAGGGGGTTTTTATGGGAAAAAAGGTAAAAAATTCCTTTCTTTGCAGCAATTAGTAAGAGAAGAAGAAGAACAGATACAAAGATGAAGTTTTTAGAACAGATACAAAAGCACACCCCCCGTAAAATGGAAGAGGCTGGGGAGGTGGCAAAAACTAAACGAGGTGAAACTATTACTGCAAAAATACTACTGAGGGGGATATTCCTGTAATTGCGGAGGACAAAAACCTGCATACTATACTGCCAAGTACAATAGCGGGTAGTGGAACTGCTGGTTATGTATCCTATTGGAATGAATCCATTTTATATCCGATGCTTTCTCTCATAAACCTGATTTATCTATTCTTTCTGTTGTATGTATTTTATTTCTTTCTAAAACATCAAAATTGGATTTATAACTTAAAAGAGGAGCGAGTATATTTTATGTTCACCCCCAAGACTTGGCTAATTTCTCATTCCCATCCCCGCTTGAAATCCAAAGAGAAATCGTCCACATCCTCGATAAATTTAATACCCTTACAACTTCCATCAGCGAAGGACTGCCCCGGGAGATAGAACTTCGCAAGAAGCAGTATGCATACTACCGGGAGCAGCTGCTTAAAAAATTCAGGGGAAGTGGAAAGTAAAAAAATAAAAAAAAATAAAAATTTTACTTATTATTTATCTTAAATATTCATTTTAATCAATTATCTACTAAATTTGCATGTCTCTTATAACAACAATAAGGGTATACACATCAAAAAAATATTAATTAATAGAAATTGAAAATGAAAAAAGAGGTAAGTTGGCTATTCAAAGCGACTTTATTAATGTTTTTATCTGTAGGAGTATTTACCTCCTGTGACGACGATGACGAAGACAACACCGAAGACAACACCCAACAAGATGTATCGGTTACTGGAGTTTCACTGAATGTTAGTTCGCTCTCCCTGCTTCCCGGCGGTTCCTATACGTTCACTGCTACAGTTACACCTGAAAATGCTACCAACCAGACGGTAACATGGAGTTGTAGTGATGAAGATATTGCACAACTAACAGACAATGAAGATGGAACTGCTACCATCACAGTAAATGATGAGGCGGAAGAAGATAACGAGTGTACGGTTACGGTTACGACGGAGGATGGAGGTTTTACGGCTGAGTGTATGGTTACAGTTATAACGGAAGAAATAGAAGAAACGGAGGCCGAAATTGTAGAGGTTTCTTTAAATTTAGATGTAGGTGAGAAAAGTGACGTCTATACTGGAACTATTTCTCTTGCCACAGATGGAACTTTGAACCTTCAATTAAAGGCCCTTAAAAATGGTACTGAAATTACCGAAGGTATAACCTGGTCCGCCGCGGTGGATGTGAATGGTTACCAAATGGATTTGGTATCATTAGGGATAATGAATGAAGATGGGTTAATCCAGATTCCGGAGGAATATATAGAATTTCTTACAGGAGGTTATGCCATTACCCTAATTGCCATGGTGGATGTGGATGCGGATTCTCCCTATATGCTTAGGGCTAATATAACAGAAGGTGGGGCCGAGGGTGAATATACTTTAACGATTATAAGCATCGTATATGAAGAGGTTTCTTAAAATTTAGATGGAGAGGTGGGAAGTGACGCCTTTGCTGGATTGTTTCTCTTGCCGCAGATGGAAACTTGAACCTTCAATTAAAGGCCTTTAAAAGTGATGCTGAAATTACGGACGGTATAACCTGGATGATAAAATGTATAAGCCTTTTATCGTCGGAAAAAATTACTTAGGCTGGAAAGCCCATTATACGCACGA
>JAJQBX010000015.1:1960-3137 GCA_021203065.1 Oscillospiraceae bacterium | reverse complement strand
CTGGACGGAGAACGTTCAAGCCTGTTTTATGAAGCTGTGCGAATCATAAAAGAAATGAGGTGTGCGACTAATGGAAAATATCCAAGATACGCAGTCTGGGAGAACGTGCCGGGAGCCTTCTCCTCAAACGGCGGCGAGGACTTCAAAGCCGTCCTCGAAGCGCTCCTCTCAGTCAAAAGCGAAACTGTATCTGTTTCTCGACCTGAGAGGTGGCCTTCCGCAGGAGAAATCCTGGGCGACGGATGCTCCCTTGCCTGGAGAGTCCTCGATACGCAATACTGGGGAGTCCCCCAGAGAAGAAAACGCATCTACCTTGTCGCAGATTTTGCAGGCGGGAGTGCCGGAAAAATATTATTTGAGTCCGAAGGCGTGTCAGGGTATTCTGCGGAGGGCTTCCGTGCGTGGCAAAGAGCTGCCGGAAGTGCTGCGGCTGGCGCTGGAGAACCAGGTGGCGATGGCGTCTTAGCGTTCCATATCAACCAGTGGGAAGAAACCATTGACCTGCGCGGCGTGTCCGGCGCACTGATGGCTACCCGCAATATGCAGATGCAGACCTTCGTGGCATCTCCAGTTCCGTGCCTGAACGACCAGGGCGGTGAGCGGATGGACGTGACTGAGGACGTCACTTCCACCTTAAGGGCAGAAGCCCATCATCCGCCGTGCGTGGTAGAGTCGGCTGGTTTCTGCACAGAGCATTCGGCGAACAGCCGCTCGATTGGATATGAAGCGGAGAAATTCCCGACCCTGAGAGCCGGTGTTGTCCCTGCGGCGGTGACCATGTGGGAGAACCACTCCCAGGACACGAGATACACCGGTCCGCTCGATACGGCGCCGACAGTCAGCTCAACATACGGCACAGGCGGCAACAACCAGCCGTTTGTCGTTGGAGGCACACCAAAGGCGCTGAAAATCCGCTCCGGCTGCGAGGGCGGCGGCAAAGGCGCGCTGATGCAGGAGGACAAGTCGGCAGCGCTGGGATGCAATAACGACCAGACAGTCTTTGTGCCCCAGGCATACGGCATCAGTTCCTTCAAATCAAATGCCATGCTCTCGGACAACCCCCATGCCGGGATTTACGAAGCGGAAACCAGTAGGGCGCTGGACATCGGCGGCGGCAGTCCGACCTGCAACCAGGGCGGCATCGCTGTGGTGGAGAGTTACTCCATTCAGGGCAACA
>JAJQBX010000015.1:0-1860 GCA_021203065.1 Oscillospiraceae bacterium | reverse complement strand
CAATCAGGGGCAGAACGCAAAATTCTCCCCATCCATCGAGGAGGAACTGCAGCCGACGCTGGTGGCAAAGGGTCCGGGCACGGTTCAGAGTGGATATACCGTCCGCAGGCTCACCCCTACGGAATGCGCAAGGCTCCAGGGCTTTCCCGACTGGTGGTGCGCTGACCTAGGAACGGAGAAACCGACAGACGAGGAACTGTACTTCTGGTACAAGGTGTTCGAGACACATCGGCTTGTCACCAACCCGAAGGTCAAGCCGAAAACCTCCAAGCAGATAGCGAAATGGCTGAAAGACCCGCACTCCGATTCCGCAGAATACAAGATGTGGGGCAATGGCGTAGCGCTCCCGTGCGTGGCATTTGTACTCTCAGGCATTGTGTATTACTCACAGCTTCCTGCGGAATAATTCGGTACATATTCTCCGCCTGAGCCGCTTGCTATTTCTGCGGTTTAGAGCGATATATGTACTACCGAAAAACAAGGGGGCAAACGCAATGACATTTGAATTCCATGTGAGTGGCGCAGACCGCAAGGAACTAGTAAAGGCGATGGGCGAGATTTTGGAGGTTAAACCACAATACCTCGGAATGCCCACTGCCGCCTACGAAGTAGACTACTTCACCATTGACAAGGCAGGAGCGGTCAGCTTTGATGACCGAGCCGACTCCGAGGAGATTGAAAACCTGCTCGACAGGCTTGCGGAAAGGGGCTTCACGCCGGAGAACTGCGGGGCCATGGAAACATTCGAAGAACCCGAGAAAAGCGCTCACAGCGCGCCTGTGGGGCTTACAGTGGCGCTTCCGCTCGATATGGTTTCGGTCGGCAAGCTCACCAAGCTGCTGGACGCCAAGGGCGGCCTTATCAAGAAGGCACTGGGGATTGACGCCACTCCGATTGAACTTGGCGAAGACGCAGTTTCCTTCCCCTGGTTTTCCGAGATGCCCAATGCTGATACGGCGCAGGCTTACACCCACTTCATTTCGGCGCTCTGCCAGATGAGCCGGGAGCAGAAACGCATCACGGCAACCGAGAAAAATGTCGAAAATGAGAAGTACGCCTTCCGCTGCTTTCTCCTGCGGCTGGGCTTTATTGGCGCGGAATACAAAACCGAGCGGAAAATCCTGCTGAAGAACCTGACGGGTTCATCCGCTTTCAAGAACGGAGGTGCTGACCATGCGGTTTCCAAGTAAAGAGATTGTGGAGCGGGTACGGAAACAGTACCCTGCAGGAACACGGGTGGAGCTTGTGCAGATGGATGACGTGCAGGCACCTCCTATGGGGACGATGGGAACGGTCACTGCCGTGGACGATACGGGCAGCCTGCTGATGCACTGGGACAACGGCTCCCACCTGAATGTAGTCTACGGCGAGGATATTGTCCGAAAGGTTTCTGAGCCGTCATAAAATACACAATTTTGGAGCGGATACAGCGCAAAAAGATTGTGTAGTACATGCCCCGTAATTGACTTGCTATTATCCGCTTCTAGAGCGAATATGTGTACTATCGAAAGGAAAAACAACAAACACGGAGGTACGTACCGTGAACGAAAAAAATAGCAAGGCAGATCGAAGCCATGAAGCAGCAGACTGTCGGAGCCAGGGTTGAGACGAAAAGAATTACCAAGGAGAAAGCCACATGTCCTGATGGAGAGTTGTGCTTAAATAATCGGCTGTGGAGAGTTTATCAGGATATTCCAAAGAATTGGAGGCCACTCAAGTGGGGGGTGCAGTGTGCCCCCCGTGTGGGTACACAATGATATATAATGGTGAGCCAATGTTTGTATGGGACGGCAATAGATACCATAAGAATCCAAATCGCGAACTGGGGTTATGCCAGCAATATGGGGTGGAAAACTATGA
>JAJQBX010000031.1 GCA_021203065.1 Oscillospiraceae bacterium | reverse complement strand
CGCGCCGCCTTTGGCGGCGCACCCCTCAGTCGCACTTCGTGCGCCAGCTCCCCTTTCAGGGGAGCCTATTTGCAATCGTTCAAACGCTGAACTTATACACCGTCACATGATGATACTTCTCTCCAGCCTTTAAGACCGGCTTTTCGAAGTTATCAAACTTCATGGCGTTCGGGTAGAACTGGGTTTCAAGGCAGAGTCCGTCACGCTTTTCGACCGGCTTGCCGTTCTTGCCGTAGGGGGCAGTGCCGTCGAGGAAGTTGCCGGAATAGAACTGCATTCCGGGGGTGTCAGACCAGACTTCCATCGTTCTTCCGGTGTTCGCTGCCTTGAGGGTTGCCATATGCCTGAAGCCCTCGCCGTCGGGGCACCAGTTATGGTCGTAGCCGCCTGCAAATACCAGCTGCTCATGCTTCTGGTTGATCCTCTCACCGATTACGTGGAAGTCGGTGAAGTCAAGAGGAGTGCCCTCAACCTTTGCTACATAGCCGGTCGGGAGGCATTCGGAGTTGCCGACGGTGAAGTGGGTGGCGTTAATCTTGAGGGAATGATTTTCTATTGAGCCTGTGCCCTGACCGTCAAGGTTGAAGTAGCAGTGATTGGTAAGATTACAGATGGTGTCGCTCTCGGAAACTGCGTTATAGTCGATCTTAAGGGCACAGTCGTCGTCGAACGAATACTTTACGGTTACGTGGAGAGTTCCCGGGTAGCCCTCTTCGCCGTCGGGGGAGGTGTAATTGAGAACAAGCTTCTCGCCGTCGACACTGGCATCCCAAAGCTTCTTATTGAAGCCCTCAAAGCCGCCGTGGAGGTTGTTTCTGCCGTCGTTTTTGCCCAAGGTGTAGACCTTTCTTCCGAGCCTGAACTTTGCGTCCTCGATTCTGTTGCCATGGCGACCGATGAGCGCACCGATATACTTGTCCTGATTCTCATATCCGGAAATATCGTCATAGCCAAGAGCCACGTCGGCGATATAGCCGTTTTTGTCGGGGACGTTGATTGAGCGGATAGCTCCGCCATAGGTGATAATCTCGACATATGCGCCCATCGAGTTCTTGAGCTCATAGAGCGAGACCGCCTCGCCGGTGGAAAGGCATCCGAAATCTCTTCTTGTTACAGTTGTCATAGGTTTTCAAGTCCTTTCAAAAAAATTCTCAAAAAAATATTTTTCTTAGGTGCAATAAATGCGAGCCCTGATTTGTATTATAAGTGTAACACCTTTTTGCGGGAAATGCAACCCTCGAGTTGTGCCCATAACCTGAAAAATTAATTTTCTCCTTGTGAAAATTAATAATTCGGGGTTTACAAAGCCCGAAAAAGATGTTATAATGTATTCGGTATCCTGTAGGGAGTCTGTCTCCCTAAGGGGGAAATCAAAATAATTTTTCGAAAAAAGGAGTGTCATAAAATGACTAAAAGAATTTTAGCAATAGTCACTGTCTTAGTAATGGCAGTCTCTATGCTCAATCTGTCGGTGTTTGCGGATGATACTTTCACAGCAAGTATTTATGCTTCAACATCTACAAGCAATACCCTCGCTTTTAACTGGTCTTACAGCGGTGAGAGTACACCTACATACTACTACTATACGATCACCAATTCGTCGGGAGGAACCTTGCAATCAAGAACCTATGCTTCTTCATCGACGACTTCCGGAACTAAGGCATATACTGCTTCCGGCACCTACATTATTTATGTAGAGGCATATGATGCAGATGGAATACTTGGAACTGCTACTAACAGTACAACTGTTACCTACACGTCAACAAGTACTAACTCCGCCGGAACTGTCACTGTAACGGGCGATTCTTCATCGTCGACAGCTACTTGGAAGGGAACTGCATACAGCTACTACAGTGCTTCCTACACCACTACATCGAATACCACGGGTACAGTAGACAGGCAGACAAGTGCTGAACTCTCGATTCCTGTAGCATACTCTTCTTTGAAGACTGTTACTATCTACTGCTATTCGTCTGTAACAGCTGCTACTGCTGCTACATCCGGTACTTGGACCAACAGTTCAAGCTCATCCAGCACCACCACCGGTACTGTAACCTACACCAACAACGGCTACAGCTCTACTTATGGCGGATATTCCTACACCATTTCTTGGACTTCCACCGGGGCGGCTTACTATAGAGTTGTTTACACCACCAGCTCGGGAACTTCGGGAAATAGTGGTTATCTCACTACCAACTCTTATTCGCCTTATCTCTATAGCGGACTTACATACTATGTAACTGTATACTCTTATGCATCCAGCACATCGAGCACAGCAGTTACCGTTGGCACAGCTACAATAACCGCTGGCTCTTCAACCGGCTCGAGCTACTCGAGTGGCATCACCTATACCACTACCGGTAACAACGGCTACGGAATCTATCCTTACACCCTTTCTTGGTCTTCTGTAAGCGGAGCTACTTCGTATACCGTTGCGGTAACCGTTAATGGCTCTACTGATTCGACCACTACCACCACAAATTCTATCAGCCTTTACTTCACTACCGGCTATAGCTACTATGTAACAGTAACCTCCAACACCGGTAAGACTGTCGGATATGCTTACATAGTTCCCGGAAGCTCTTCATCTTCGTCGAGCTCGTCGACTATTACCTACACAAATAACGGTCTTGTGACAACAGGCTATTATAGCTACACCTTCAACTGGTCCGCTTCTTCGAGCACAACCTATGTTGTTTACTCGAACGGCTCAGTAGCAGGTGTCACAACCTCCGGCTCTATCACACTCAGCAACTTGGTTTCCGGAACATCCTACACCATTCAGGTTTATACTGTTAGCGGAACTTTGGTTGGCTCTGTCACAATAGTTGCGGGAACTTCGTCCTCGACAAGCTCTTCTTCGTCGACAACGACCACCTCCGGCACTAACTGCACAGTAGTTTCCAGCTCAAGCTCAAAGACCGTCACTTGGTCCGCAGTTTCCGGTGCAAGCTATTATGAAGTAACCTACTTCATAGGCTCAAGCTCTTCGGGAACCCGTGTAACCGTAAGCAGCGGCACAAGCACAGTTCTCCCGATCGCCAACACCTCATCCGCTACCATCTATGTTGTAGCCTATGACGCATATGGAAATTCTCTCGGCATCGCAGCTTATGCTTCAGTTTCGGCTTCAAGCTCTTCGTCGAGCTCTTCAAGCTCTTCATCGAGCTCAGCCTCCACAATGTCCTATGGCGTCTCGATCAGTTCGAGCACCTCTTCAAGCACCACCATCACATGGGATGCAGTTTCAGGCGCAAGCTACTACTATGTAACCTATGCTCTTCTCAGCGGCGGAACTGATTACTCATATGCCTCCATGACCAACAGCTACACTGTTCCTTATGGCAAGAACACTTCGTTCGTAGCATATGTCTATGCAGTAACCTCCAGCGGAAATAAGTCTGTCGGCTACATCCAGTATGTTGCAGGTTCATCCTCGAGCTCCTCCAGCTCTTCAAGCTCATCCTCCAGCTCTTCGAGCGACTCCGTCTACCCGACCAGCTTCAAGGCTACCTCCGGCACAAGCGGAAAGATTTCTCTCTCATGGACTGCTGCTGACGACGCTACCTCCTACACCGTTTACTGGAAGCGTTCAACGAGCTCCACTTGGAAGACTGCAGGAACTACCAAGAAGACTGCAGTAAGCATCTCCGGTCTTAACAACGGCGTAAGCTACGACTTCTATATCGTATCCAACACCGGCTACAGCTCCGGAACAGCTACCATCACCTGCTCAACAAGTGCTTCGACTGTAACCGCTACTGATCCTGTTTCGTCGACCAGCTCGACCACCAGCCTCAAGTCGGTAACCAGCTCGTCAAGTGGCTCTATCACCGTTTCTTGGACAGCAGTTTCGGGAGCTACCAGCTACAAGGTATATGTCGCTGAGGGCTCAAGCACCACCTACAAGTGCAAGGCAACCGTTACAAGCGGCACATCCACCACAATTACAGGTCTTACCTCCGGCACAACCTACAAGGTAAGAGTAGTAGCAGTTCCGTATGAGGGCACACTCACAACCGCCCTCAAGGCTTGCAGCTACATGTCTGTAACCGTTAAATAAGAAGTAACTCATTCTGAGTTTCTATTGAGAGAGCCGGCTTCATGCCGGCTTTTCTCTTTCGGTGACTTTGAAACCGGTTGTAGAAAGTGATGATTTTTGTCATAGCGTCTTGTAATTGAGAGGGAATTCGTGTATAATACAGGAATGAGCTTAAGTGCAATTGGTCGCCCTTCCGGTCGGCGCACCCCTCTGGCACTTCGTGCCACCTCCCCTTGACAGGGGAGGCAATAGCGTCTTGATACAGAAACTTTCGAGAGGAGCGGTTATGGCTCCCCTGATAAGGGGAGCTGTCAGCGAAGCTGACTGAGGGGTGCTATTTCAGGCGAAGCCTGAAATAGCCGACTTGCCGCAGGCAAGTCGTTTGCGCAGACGGCTACAAAAAATTTTTTAAAACCGTTTGAAACAAAATCGGCTTTTTCGGACACTATTTATACAGAAGCTTGAGTAGCGAGCTGTGCCTTGATGGCTGTGTGGATAGTGGTAATATAATATCTTACAGCGAATCGAGGTGAGACTGATATATGAAATCCGACTTCAAGGAGCTTGTGACCCGTGCAAGACGGGGAGATGCTTCTGCGTTCGGCGAGCTTTATTCCGCAATTTATAAAGACCTTTATTACTATGCTCTTTGCAATTTAAATAATGCAGACGATGCGGCGGACGCCGTGAGCGATGCCGTTCTGGATGCGTTCCAAGGGATCAAAAATCTTCGGAATGAGGACGCTTTCCAAGGCTGGATGGTCAGGATTCTGACCGCAAAGATAAAGCGCAAGCAGGCGGAGTATATCAGTCAGAGGGAGTATATCACCTCCACCACCTCAGAATACGACGACGCCGAAGAGGGCGAGATGCACGACATCCCGGTCAACGAGGCGAAGTATGAGGGAATCGAGCTCCTTGAGCACATCGAGGGCTTGAGCCACAACGAGAAGCTCTGCTTCACCCTGAACGCCATCTATGGCTACACGAGCGACGAGGTGAGTAAAATCACCGAAATAAACGGCGCAACAGTCCGTACGTATATTGCGAGGGCAAAGCAGAAGCTACGCAAGGCGTTGAGCGATTAAATAAATGCGTAATTCGTAATGCGTAATGCGTAATTATGATTTGTGAGGAGCACTTTTGGCTCCCCTTATCAAGGGGAGCTGTCAGCCGCAGGCTGACTGAGAGGTGCGCGAGCGAAGCGAGCGCAGTTGCTGAGAGGCAACAACAATTTTTGATAGAAAGGAGTGTCGGGATTGGCTAATAAGAACAGTATTTACTGGGAAATGATGCAGAATATTTCTGTGCCGGAAAGACTTGAGCCGGAAAATATCGTTGCGTTCTTGGAAGCCCATCAGGCGGAAGCGGCTACGGCTGTTGCAAAGCGGTCTGAGATAGCGGTTACCACAAACGAAGTCCCGACCTCTTCTGATATAATAACCGATAAGGCGAAGAAGCCGGAGAAGAAGATCACAGTCAGCACTTCAACGAAGTCTGCAAAGCGCACGAGGATTTACAGGACCGTGGCTTCACTGGCGGCTTGTGCGGCACTGGCTCTTGGATGCGTAAGGTACTTTGACTTGGGTGAAGTAGAGACTGTCGAGACCGACTCAAAGGGCTCGAGCTACGCCACCGACTATGATGAGCTCCACAAGACTTTCAAAAAGTATTATGCCGACGATGAGGATAAGGTAACCCTTGATTCCGCTATCGCCGAGATTGAAAATTCCTACAACGAAAACGGCGCAGACAGCACCGGCGATGCAAGTAGCACCGATCCCGAGAGTACTGACACCGAGGCTGATGCCTCCGTCACGACCGCAGCTGAGCCGGAAGCCACAAGCCCGACCGGGGAGAGTGCCTCCGAAAGCGTTGAGACAACTACAGTGGAAGCCGAGGTTGAGGCTGATGTGACCCTCAGCGAGGGAATCCACCTCCCGAACGTCACCGACGGCGAGCTTGAGGACAATTATCTTATTTGCAACGACATCATTTATATAAAGGACGGCAGCACCGTCAAGGTCATTCTCTCCGACAGCGGAACTCTTGCGTATATCGGCGACGCTGTCCCCGAGAACGGTCTTTTCGAAACGAAGGTCCTTGAGGAGATATATGCAGTTGATTCAAGACTTATTGCGGTCTACTCAGTGACCACCGAAGAGCCGGCTTCGATCCCTGCCGACTCAACTGTTACAGACGAGACTTCCGAGAGTTCGGTTGTCGAGGACATCCTGAGCACCGTATATGCCGACGAAGAGACAACCGTCACAAGCTATTCAGCCGAGGTCGTCGTCTACGACATCGGAACTGACGGAAGCATCACAAGCTCTTCTACCATTTCGTTCAGCGGAAGCTATCTTGACTCCGTTTTCAAGGACGGATATGTATATGTCGTAACCAACTACGATCAGTATCACAATATGCCGCTTACCGGCGACAATCTTGACAGCTATGTGCCGTCATATACCGTCAACGGCAATAAGCTCTATATAGAGGCAACGAACATCCTTATCCCCGAAACCGTTTCTACTCTTGACTATGTAGTAGTAGGAGGAGTTGCAGCAAATCAGTCGGGAACTCAGGTATCCGTTCAGGCGGTCTTGGGCTCTGAGGGAAAGGTGGTCGTTTCGGAGGATGCAGTCTTCGTCTTCGGCTACACAGGAAATGAGGAGACCTCCGTCGACAAGCTCGCCCTCTCCGGCGGAACGGCATCGTTCAGCTATTCCGCAACCATTGAGGGAGTTGCCCTCAGCGGCGGAACGACCTTAAGCGACGGAACGCTTCTGGTTGCGGCTCTTCGCAGCTCGGACAGCGGATATATAACTGCGGTTTACGCATTCGATGAAAATCTGAATCTCCTTTCGGAGGTCGACTTCCCGGTCGCATATGCCAGCGTAAGCTTCGACGGTCTTACAGTCAAGCTTGGTTCAGGCAGTGACGCCTCGCTTGCAGACTTCTCCGACCCGTCAAGTCCCACCGTTATCGAGAGCGTCAACGTCGACCTGACGATGATATTGCAGGGCTTCGGCGACGGATTTGTGACATTCACCGAGGACGAGAACGGCTATCTCGTTCTGGAATACCTTACAATAGACAATTCCGGCGAGCTCACGCTTTCAGCGGAGATAACCGTTTCCACCGAGGACTGCGACAGTCCGGCAATAGACGACAACAGAATACTTTATCTTGACTCAGCAAACGGTCTTATCGGAGTGCCCTATAAGTACTTTGACGGCTACGATTACTGTTGCACCTATGCGATTTATAAGCTTGGTACTACAGGGTTCACCCTTGTAGGAACAGTTGAGACCCACGAGGTTGACAGCGCATTCGAGTTCGGCAGAGCGGAGCTCTCAAACGGCATCCTTTATGTCATGAGCGACGGAAGAGTTTACGCCCTCTCAGTTGGCGAGAGCTCAGTTTCAATAATCGGTTCAGCCGACCTCATCGAATCGAGCTACTCAGGTCACACGACTTGGTAACACTACGTTAATTCTTTTTCTCTGATAAATTTGCGGTGCGGGGTTAGCAAGTGCCCCGCATCGTGCTTTTTAAAAAAATATTTCAAAAAACGCTTGACATTTGATTCCCGATGTGTTATCATAGCATACGTTGTTGAGTGCTTGCTGGTGTAGCTCAGTTGGTAGAGCAGCTGATTTGTAATCAGCAGGTCGGGGGTTCAAGTCCGTCCACCAGCTCCACACGAATTTAATATGGGAGAGTTCCCGAGTGGCCAAAGGGGGCAGACTGTAAATCTGTTGCTTTTCAGCTTCGATGGTCCGAATCCATCCTCTCCCACCAAATGAAAAACACCCTTTATGGGTGTTTTTTATTTGGTCTGATGTGGGTGTATGAAGAGCTCGGATGAAAATCGGCGTCGAGAGCATAGAAAGTTATAAAGAAAAAGAGAACTCGGCTAATCTCAAGCTGACAAAGAAAACCGATTTTCATCGAATTCCGCAAAGCGGAATTCGTATGGTCACGAATCCATCCTCTCCCACCAAAAAATAAGTACCCGAATGGGTGCTTATTTTCTATATATGCGCTCTTTCGTACGCCTGCCTTACCTCTTTCGGCATATCCTCCGGCTTGGTGGCTTTGGTGGCGTCCTCGCCTATAGCCATGGCACTCTCGTAGTACCAGCATTTATATGTCAGCATATCAAGAGTCGCCCCAAGACGGTTTATTTCCGCTTCGACGGCTCTTTTCTGGTTCTCGAAGAGGGCTTTGCGCTCCGGGAAAGTCTTGCTTCCTTGGGCGCAGAGATCCATAAAACGCTTGATGTCCTTGATTTCGAGCCCCGACTTTTTGAGGCACTCGATGACACGGAGGGTCTCTATCTCCTGCTCGCCAAATTTGCGGATGCCCGATTTTCTTTCGAGGGTGGGGAAGAGCCCCTCTTTGTCGTAGTATCGGAGCGTCGAAATCGGAAGCCCGAACATCTCCGAAATCTGCCCGATGGTATATGTAGAATCGTTGCTCATAAATTTTTGCTTCTTTCTTAAAAAAATATCGGGAAAGTCCTTGACCTAAAGTCAGGTTCAGGTGTTATAATGTAATTATAACAGAATAGGCGCAGGTTGTCAACCCACTTTTCGACTTATTTCGACTTTTTTCGACCTTTTTCGACCTTTTTCGACCCTACTATTTAAAGAGAGGAGCACACATTATGCAAGAACTGAAATTAACCACCGAATGGGACAAGACCTTCCCGAAGAGCGACAAGGTCAATCACCGCAAGGTGACTTTCCACAACCACTATGGCTTCACCCTCGCCGCTGATTTATATGAGCCGAAGAGCTATGAGGGTAAGCTCCCTGCAGTAGCCGTCTGCGGACCTTTCGGCGCATGCAAGGAACAGGCGGCTGGGCTTTATGCTCAGGAAATGGCGACAAGAGGATTTTTAAGCATCGCCTTTGACCCGTCATTCATGGGCGAATCCTCCGGCGAGCCGAGAAATATGACCTCTGTCGACATCAATACGGAGGACTTCTCCGCCGCAGTCGACTTTTTAAGCGTTCAGGAGAACGTCGACCCGGAGAAGATAGGCATCATCGGCATCTGCGGCTGGGGAGGAATGGCTCTCAATGTCGCCTCGATGGACACCCGAATCAAGGCGACCGTCACCTCCACCATGTACAACATGTCCCGAGTCAGCGCAAACGACTATTTCGACGCTCTGGACGAGGATGGAAGATACCAGATGCTTCAGCACCTTAACGCCCAGAGAACCGAGGACTACCGCAGTGGCACGACCAACTATCCCGGAGGCGTCGCCGACCCGATGCCTGAGGCAGCACCATGGTACTTCCACGACTATCACGCCTACTACAAGACCGAGCGTGGCTACCACCCGAGAAGTGCCAACTCGAACGAGGGCAGAGCCGAAACCGGCAGCCTTGGCTTCATCAATCTGCCGACCGGCTATCACTCCTCGGAAATCCGCAGTGCCGTTCTCATGATTCACGGCGAAAAGGCGCATTCCTGCTACTTCACAAAAGATGAATTCAAGAAGCTCAAGGGCGACAACAAGGAGCTCCTCATCATCCCGGGTGCGGTGCACACTGACCTCTATGACAATATGGATGTCATCCCGTTTGACAGGATTGAGGAGTTTTTGAGGAAGTATTTGAAATAGGTATAGGAGGAATCACAATGGCAGAAATAGTACAAACAACACCAGACACCGGCAAAGCCGCTCATGAAGCCTCTATGATCTTCCCTATCGGCGAGCCGAACGACGGGTATGCGCAGTATTTCAGCGGGAAGAGCTATCTATGTCCCGTTTCGACCTCGCAGGTTGGCGTCTTCAACGTCACCTTTGAGCCGGGTTGCCGCAATAACTGGCATATTCATCATGCAAAAAAGGGTGGAGGACAGATTCTTATCTGCGTCGGAGGCGTCGGCTACTATCAGGAGTGGGGCAAAGACCCGGTCGAGATGCACCCGGGCGATTGCGTAAACATCCCTGCAGGCGTCAAGCACTGGCACGGCGCAGGTGGTGACAGCTGGTTCTCGCATCTGGCGATAGAAGTGCCGGGTGAGGAATGCGAGAATGAGTGGTTGGAGGCGGTGGAATAACCCCTCAGTCAGCACTCTTGCGCCTCCCTACGGTCGGCGCACCCCTCCACCGGCTTCGCCGGTCCCCCTCCCCTTTCAGGGGAGGCTTTTTCTGCTTCTATCAGAAGCCTTTGGGAGAAGCAGTTATAGGCTCCCCTGAAAGGGGAGCTGTCGCCGCAGGCGACTGAGGGGTCGGCGAGCCCGCAGGGCGAGCCGCTTCGCCGTCAGACGACTGAGAGGGCGCACGAAGTGCGTTAATCCCCTTGCACAATTTCTCCTCCTGTGGTATAATTAATTTATACTACCGGGAGGAGATTTTAATATGTCTATTATCATGCCATCGGAACAGGCTGTTTTTGATCAGGTCAGGGAAATTATCTCTGACACCGACAACATCGTTTTCTTTGGAGGAGCGGGGATGTCGACGGAGAGCGGTGTGCCGGATTTTCGGTCGGTTGATGGGCTTTATAACCAGAAATATGCCTATCCGCCGGAGACTATCTTAAGCCATTCTTTCTTCGGGGCGCACCCGGATGTCTTCTATGAGTTCTACCGTGACAAGACCATCGGTCCGATGGTGGACGCTGAGCCTAACAAGGGTCACCTCAAGTTAGCTGAGTGGGAACGTGAGGGAAAGCTGAAAGCCGTTATCACCCAGAATATCGACGGGCTTCACCAGAAAGCCGGAAGTAAAGAAGTTTTGGAGCTTCACGGCTCTGCAGATAAAAATTACTGCCCGAAATGCGGGAGAATATTCTCGATGAAAGATATTATGAGTGCGACCGGGATTTTCCGCTGTCCTGACTGCAATAAGATTGTCCGTTCGGGGGCTGTTCTCTATGAAGAGCCGCTCGACAACGACGTAGTCACCAAGGCTCTTTACTACATCCAGAATGCTGACGTCCTGATAGTCGCAGGAACTTCCCTCGCTGTATACCCGGCGGCAGGCTTCATAAACTACTACCGTGGAAATAAACTCATTTTCATAGAGAAGAACCCGACCGTCACCAACCCCAGAGCCGATTACACCCTCCACGGCAAGGCAGGGGAGATATTGGACGCCCTTTTTTAAAAAACCTCTTGTACAACCATAAAAACTGTGCTATACTTTAGGTGGTTATTCTCAGTATGAGAAAGGTAGGATTATTATGTTTAAAAAAGATATAGGAATAGACCTCGGGACGGCTAATACCCTCGTCTGCGTAAAGGGCAAGGGCATCATCTTAAGAGAGCCGTCGGTTGTCGCTGTCGACACAAAGACGGATGCCGTCAAGTATGTCGGACAGGATGCGAAGAACATCATCGGACGCACTCCCGGCTCGATCCGTGCTGTTCGCCCTCTTAAAGATGGCGTTATCGCCGATTTTGACATGTGCACAGTCATGCTTCAGGAGTTTATAAGAAAGGCTATCGGCTCGAACCCGTTTGTCAAGGCAAGGGTCGTAATCTGCATTCCCTCTGGAGTCACGGCTGTTGAAAGAAGAGCCGTTAAAGAGGCTGCCGAGGGCGCAGGAGCGAAGAGGGTTTCAATCGTCGAAGAGCCGATGGCGGCTGCAATAGGAGCAGGACTCCCGGTTGAAGAGCCGACCGGCTCGATGATTGTAGACATCGGAGGAGGCACGAGCGAGGTTGCGGTCATCTCTCTTTGCGGAATAGTCACGAGCCGCTCTGTAAGGGTTGCCGGCGACGAGTTTGATTTGTCGATCATCAATTTTATCAAAAAGAAATACAACCTCCTCATCGGCGACAGGACCGCTGAGCACATAAAGATTTCCATCGGCTCGGCATATCCTCTTGAAGAAGAAATAGAGCTTGAAATCAAGGGTAGAAATCTCTTAACCGGTCTTCCTGAGAACATCACCATAAATTCGGAAGAGATCCGTGAAGCACTTGCCGACCCGCTTGCAAACATCGTTGAAGCTATCAAGACAACTCTTGAAAGAACTCCTCCGGAGCTTTCGGCGGACATTATCGACTCGGGCATCACCCTTGCCGGCGGCGGAGCTATGCTCCGTGGGCTCGACCGCCTCATCAACGAGGAAACCGGCATCCCGGTCTACATTGCAGAAAGACCTCTTGATTGCGTAGTAGACGGCGCAGGCAAGCTCCTTGAGAACATCGAAGAGCTGCATGATGTGCTGAATGGGAATGATACGACGGTGTGACCAGCTGTTATGTAACCGGACAAACAAAAAAGGCTATTGACAAAGTAGCCTTTTGGGATTATAATGTGATAAAAGAGCAAGAGGGACACTACTGGTCGCACAGTAGCAAGGCACAACCTCTATGGAAAAATGCGTGTAGATTGGCTGTTACTAGCTCAGCTAATGGCTATTTCTTCTTATCAGAGCGAACTCCGAGTAATCCGAAAATCACAACGGCGAGGAGCTCAAGAAGTTCAAGAACTTCTGAAACTGACACTCTATCACCCCCTCACGTAGTTCGGAGGCTATGCGTCACCCTCTTGCTGGAAACATTATAACACATGTTTTTACAATTGTCAACAAAACAATCCAAATCGTTCAGCTCCCCGGTGTGGGAGCTTTTTCTTGCCCAAATCTTAATAATTCCCACCTTTACAAACGGCGGGAAGTATGGTAAACTGGTATTGTCTTTCGGGTCGAAAAAGGTCGAACTTTGCCGGAAGATGGGAAAACTGTCAGGATTGGATACTATTTAAAAGGAGGAAACATGGACAAGAGAACTATGACGGCGGAGGAGAGGGAGAGAGCTCTTCGGGAGATTACCGGCGAGGAGGTTGAAACTGAGGAGCTCAGCTTTTCGGAGACTGCGGAGGAGCAGGTGGCTGACAGCCCGAATGAAATGCTTGAAATGTACCGCAGCTCTGCGGAGAAAAAGAACGCTTCGGAGGTCAAAACCTATAAGATGCTTATCGGAGTGCTGACGGCGGTTGTCGCACTTCTGACTGTGGCGGTTGTTATCGTCTCTGTCGGATGGATCACCGAGCAGGGGACAATTGTCACCCAGATTGAGACGGTCGAGATTCCGACGGTTGTCACTGAGTATGTGACCATAGACCCGACAAGCGAATATGATCACGAGCTGAGCGAGGACACCTTCACCCTCAGCGATTCGAATTATGGACCTATTCTTATGTATGCACTTGCATCAGTCGGCAAGAACGAGTATGACGAAGAGTGCTTCACCGTCGACGAAGAGACCGGCTACATTACATACGACGACGGCGAGACCTATTCCATCATGGGAATTGACGTCTCCGTCTATCAGGGGGACATCGACTGGGAAGCGGTCAAGGCGGCAGGAGTTGAATTTGCAATCATCCGCTGTGGAAATCGTGGCTATGTCACCGGCTCTGTCAACGAGGACGCCAACTTCAAGGCTAATATCAAGGGCGCAACCGAAGCGGGAATCAAGGTTGGAGTATACTTCTTCTCGCAGGCTCTGACTACAGAAGAGGCTTTGGAGGAGGCTGAATTCTGCCTTGAGCTGGTTGAGGGGTATGAACTCGACTATCCCATCTTCTTTGACTGGGAAGTAGTTATCGACGCCGACGGCGACACCGCAAGAACCGCCTATATTGACCCTCAGCAGCTTACAGATAACTTCCTCGTTTTCGCCGAGAGAATCGAAATTGGCGGCTATACTGCCGGTATCTATGCCAACAAGAAAACGGCTGTATGGAAATACGACCTCAGCCGTGTTGACGACTACACAATGTGGTTCGCCGGCTACACCGACACCCCGACCTTATATTATGACCTGCAGCTCTGGCAGTACTCCTCAAGCGGCACGGTTGACGGAATAGATGGAAGCGTGGATCTGAATATTGCGTTTGTGACCTATTGACAACTTACTTTCTCTGTGCTACAATTTAATCAAATAGCATTTGCAATTATACAAAGGAGTGAATACTGATGCTAAACATTAGAATCGAAAAAACTACAATGCCGAAGAGAATTCCCGCAAAGGGCGAGCCTCTTGGATTCGGACACATCTTTACCGACCACATGTTCATCATGAACTATGACGAGGGTCAGGGCTGGCATGACGCAAGAGTTGTGCCATATCAGAATTTGTCTCTCGACCCGTCCGCTATGGTCTTCCACTATGGTCAGACTATGTTCGAGGGCTTGAAAGCCTATAAGGGCGCAGACGGCGAGGTCTATCTTTTCAGACCGGATATGAACGCCAAGCGTGCCAACACCTCCAATGACCGTCTTTGCATCCCCGAGATCCCCGAAGAGGACTTCGTTCAGGCTATCAAGGCTGTTGTCGACGTTGACAGAGCTTGGATTCCGGAGGACGAGGGCACTTCGCTCTATATAAGACCCTTTGTAATCTCGACTGAGCCCCATCTGGGCGTTGCTCCGGCGAAGAGCTACCTCTTTATGGTTATCCTCTCCCCGTCGGGTGCTTACTATGAGAGCGGACTTGCTCCCGTCGGCATCTGGATCGAGGACGAGTATGTAAGAGCAGTCCGTGGCGGAATCGGCTTTGCCAAGACCGGCGGAAACTATGCTGCTTCCTTGGCGGCTCAGGTTAAGGCTCATGACGACGGATTTGCTCAGGTTCTCTGGCTTGACGGCGTTGAGAGAAAGTATATCGAAGAAGTCGGTTCTATGAATATCTTCTTCAAGATTTCGGGCAAGGTTGTCACTCCTATGCTCAACGGTTCAATTCTTCCCGGCATCACCCGTAACTCGGTTCTCACTCTTTGCAAGGACTGGGGCTATGAGGTTGAGGAGAGAAAGGTCTCCGTCGACGAGCTCATTGAGGCGGCACACACCGGCGCACTCGAAGAGGTCTTCGGAACTGGTACTGCTGCGGTTATTTCTCCCGTCGGTAAGCTCCGCTATATGGAAGAGGTCTTCGAGATAGGCGGCGGCAAGATAGGCGAGCTCACCCAGCGTCTCTACGACGAGATAACCGGCATCCAGAGCGGCAAGCTTGAAGATCCGAGAGGGTGGAGACAGAAGGTCTGAGGAGGAACCTCTCAGTCAGCTTCGCTGACAGCTCCCCTTAAAAAGGGGAGCCATAAGTGCTGAGAACTATTGAGAACTATGTAGGGGCGGATATTATCCGCCCGTATCATGAAAGGATATTACATGATAAAAAGAACCCGTGGAATCGAGACCTCCTGCGTTCAGGGCGGGTATACGCCGGGGAACGGAGAGCCGAGACAGATTCCTATCATACAGTCTACTACATTTAAATATAACACCGGAGACGATATGGGCAAGCTCTTCGACCTTGAGGCGAGCGGCTACTTCTATTCGAGACTTCAGAACCCGACCTGTGATATGGTTGCGGCGAAGATTTGCGAGATGGAGGGCGGAACTGCCGCCATGCTGACCTCCTCCGGTCAGGCGGCAAGCTTCTTCTCCGTCTTCAACATCGCTTCCGAGGGCGACCACGTCGTTGCGGAGTCGTCAATCTATGGCGGGACGTTCAATCTCTTCTCGGTCACGATGAAGAGGATGGGCATCGACTTCACCTTTGTTGCGCCCGATTGCTCCGACGAGGAGCTTGAGGCGGCTTTCAAGCCTAATACCAAGGCTGTTTTCGGCGAGACTATCGCCAATCCGGCACTGAGAGTCCTCGATATTGAGAGATTTGCCGACGCCGCTCACCGCCACGGAGTTCCGCTCATCGTTGACAACACCTTTGCAACTCCGATTAACTGCCGTCCTTTTGAGTGGGGTGCGGACATCGTCACCCATTCGACCACCAAGTATATGGACGGTCACGGCTCTGCTGTCGGAGGATGCATTGTCGACTCAGGTAACTTCGACTGGATGGCTCACCGGGACAAGTTCCCCGGGCTCACCACTCCCGACGAGAGCTACCACGGCATCACCTATGCCGAAAAGTTCGGAAACGAGGGCGCATTCATCACAAAAGCAACGGCTCAGCTTATGAGAGATTTCGGCAGTACGCCCTCTCCGCAGAGCGCATATTTACTTAATTTGGGGCTCGAGAGCCTACACGTCAGAATGAAGAGGCATTGCGAGAATGCGATGGCTGTTGCGAAATATCTGCAGTCTGACGACAGGATTTCGTGGATAATCTACCCCGACCTTGAGGGGAATCAGGACTACGAGCTCTGTAAGAAATACCTCCCGAACGGCTCATGCGGAGTCATCAGCTTCGGAGTAAAGGGCGGACGTCAGGCGGCTGAGAGCTTTATGCGTAATCTTAAGCTCGCCGCAATCGAGACCCATGTCGCCGATGCAAGAACCTGCTGCCTCCATCCCGCCAGCACCACCCACAGACAGATGAACGAGGAAGAGCTCATCGCCGCCGGCGTTCCCTCAGACTTAGTTCGCTTCTCCTGCGGACTTGAAAGTGCGGAGGATTTGGTGGGGGATATTCGGCAGGCGTTGGATAATATTTAAACCTAATTGTTGCGGAAATAAGGCTCCCCTGTTAAGGGGAGCTGGCGCACGAAGTGCGACTGAGGGGTGCGCCGCCAAAGGCGGCGCG
>JAJQBX010000014.1:50149-93697 GCA_021203065.1 Oscillospiraceae bacterium | reverse complement strand
TTATACCACAAAGCAAATGATTTGTAAAGTTTTAAGAGAGATGAGGTACTACATTTTTGCACCGCACCATTATATCACCACTTGCATAAATATGCAACCCTTTTGAATAAAAATTCAAAAATAATTACGAATTACGCATTGCCCTCACTGCCGCTTCAAACATCCTGATGTCGTAGTTCCCGGGAACGTTCTTGTAGAGCCCCTTGCCTGTGCGCTCCGAGTGTCCCATCTTTCCGAACACTCTGCCGTCGGGGGAGGTGATGCCCTCTACAGCGAAGAGCGAGCCGTTCGGGTTGTACCTAACGTCCATACTCGGGTTGCCGTCAAGGTCGACATACTGGGTAGCGATCTGACCGTCCCGGGCAAGCTCCCTTATGAGCTCCTCGCTTGCGAGGAATCTGCCCTCGCCGTGGGAGATGGGAACATTCACTATGTCTCCGACATTCATGAGCGAAAGCCAAGGCGACTTGTTTGAAGCAATTCTGGTTCTCACTATCTTCGACTGGTGACGATTGATGACGTTGAAAGTAAGCGTCGGGCAGCTGCTGTCAGTGTCGATAATCTTTCCATACGGCAGAAGTCCCAGCTTGATGAGGGCTTGGAAGCCGTTGCAGATTCCAGCCATCAGTCCGCCACGGTTGTCAAGGAGGTCGTGAACGCCGTCCTTGATTTCTGCGTTACGGAAGAATGCGGTTATGAACTTTCCGCTTCCCTCCGGCTCGTCGCCGCCGGAGAACCCTCCGGGGATGAATACCATCTGAGCGGTCTTAAGCTTTTCGGCAAAGCTTTCAACACTTCTTGAAATCCCCTCTGCCGAAAGATTGTTGATAACAAGTATCTCCGGCTCAGCCCCGGCATCCGCAAACGCCTTAGCCGAATCGCACTCGCAGTTAGTGCCGGGAAATGCGGGGATCAGAACTTTTGGACGAGCACTTATGGCTCCCCTGCCAAGGGGAGCTGTCGCCGCAGGCGACTGAGGGGTCCGCCCCGCAGGGGCGGCTATTTGAGTTCTCTTAGAAGCTTGTACAGGAGCACTCATAGGCTCCCCTGAAAGGGGAGCTGTCGAGCGAAGCGAGACTGAGGGGTCTGCGTCGCCAATGTTACAAGCGTATACAGCTTCCAGCTTATCCTCATAAGGCTTCAGGAGCTCAGAAAGCGCAATACTCTCGTCGCCATAGGTGATAGCCTCATCGGAAGTGGTCTCTCCAAGAAGCTCTGCGTCAAGATCTTCGGTAGCTTCCAAGATAAATGCGCCGTAGTTATAGGCAAATATATCGGGAGTGGCGGCGAATTTGAAGCCGATGCCGTTTCCTATGCCCATCTTGAAGACTGCTTCTGCAATGCCACCCGATGTGGGGGTGTATGCCGCCGCAATTTTGCCTGCTCTTGCCCAGTCGGTGACCTTTTGATAAACCTCAAGAAGCGAAGAGGTTATCGGAAGATTATTTTCGTCGTAGTCGGGCTTCAGGAAGTAGACCTTGTGCCCTGCACTCTTGAATTCAGGGCTCAGTATATTGTCAGTCTTGGAGGTGGTGACGGCGAACGAGACGAGGGTCGGGGGGACGTCGATGTCCTCGAAAGTTCCGCTCATCGAGTCCTTGCCGCCGATTGCGCCGATTTTCAGCTCAAGCTGAGCCCTGAACGCTCCAAGAAGAGCCGCCAAGGGCTTTCCCCAACGCTTCGGGTCCTTGTTCGGGTGCTCGAAATACTCTTGGAACGTGAGATATACTTCCTCGTCGTCGAACTTTGCCCCTGTTGCTACAAGCTTCGAAACAGATTCGATTACCGCCAGATATGCTCCGTGATAGGGCGACTTTTCGGTGATATAGGGGTTGTAGCCGTATGCCATCAGAGAACAGGTGTCGGTGTGCTTTTTCTCGACTGATACTTTCTGCACCATCGCCTGAATCGGGGTGAGCTGATTCTTGCCGCCGAACGGCATGAGAACAGTTCCTGCACCGATGGTGGAGTCAAATCTTTCCGAAAGCCCACGCTTTGAGCAGATGTTGAGGTCGCCTGCAAGCTTCAGATAATTCTCCCTGAAATCGCCCGTGACCGTCTTCTCATAGTCCTGTAATTTAGCCGGCGAAGCGTCGATATGCTTCTCTGCGCCGTTTGAATTGAGGAATTCACGGCTCAGGTTTACTATAGCTTTCCCGTTCCAGTTCATGACGAGCCTTGGCTCAGCCTTTACCTCGGCAACCTTACAAGCCTGCAGGTTTTCGGAATTGGCAATCTCCAAAAATCTCTCAAGGTTTTCCGGCTCAATTACAACAGCCATTCTCTCCTGAGATTCGCTTATAGCGAGCTCCGTTCCGTCCAAGCCCTCGTATTTCTTCGGGACTGCGTTCAGATCAATTTCCAATCCGTCTGCAAGCTCGCCTATCGCTACCGAAACGCCTCCTGCGCCGAAGTCGTTGCAACGCTTTATCATAAGAGATGCTTCCCGGTTTCTGAAAAGCCTCTGGAGCTTTCTTTCCTCGGGGGCGTTGCCCTTTTGCACCTCTGCGCCGCAGGTTTCAAGGGAGGTTAAAGTATGCGACTTCGAAGAGCCGGTAGCACCTCCGCAGCCGTCACGCCCGGTGCTTCCTCCTAAAAGTATAACTATGTCTCCCGGCTGGGGGACTTCACGCCGGACATTTTCCTCCGGAGTTGCCGCAATAACTGCGCCTATCTCCATTCTCTTTGCTGCATAGCCGGGGTGGTAGATTTCATCTACAATTCCGGTCGCCAAGCCGATCTGGTTGCCGTATGAAGAGTATCCGGCAGCCGCAGTGGTCACAATCTTTCTCTGCGGAAGCTTTCCCTTGATTGTTTCGCTTACCGGAACTGTCGGGTCGGCAGCACCGGTCACTCTCATAGCTCCATATACATATGCACGTCCCGAAAGCGGGTCTCTTATCGCTCCGCCGATGCAGGTTGCCGCACCGCCGAAGGGCTCGATCTCTGTCGGGTGGTTGTGGGTCTCGTTCTTGAATAAGAGAAGCCAAGGCTCAGTCTTTCTGTCAACGTCGATATTCATCTTCACGGTGCAGGCGTTTATCTCCTCCGACTCGTCAAGATGGGTGAGTTTACCGGTTTTACGAAGATACTTGACCGCCAAGGTCGCTATATCCATAAGGCAAATTGGCTTTGTTCTGCCCAAGAATTCACGTGTCTTTATATACTCGTCATAGGCATCCTGCAAGAGCTTGTCCTCAAAGCTCACGTTGTCGATAACGGTGAGGAAAGTAGTATGCCGGCAGTGGTCAGACCAATAGGTGTCTATCATCCTGATTTCGGTCAGGGTGGGGTCACGCTTTTCAGAGCGGAAATAGCTCTGGCAGAAAGCGATGTCGTCGTCATCCATAGCCAAGCCATAGCTCTTTACAAACTCATCAAGCCCCTTTTCGTCGAGCTGATTGAAGCCGGTAAGAGTCCTGACCTCTGTCGGGATCTCATAGGTCATGTTGATTGTCTCCGGCTTCTCAAGGGATGCTTCCCTTGCCTCAACCGGGTTGATTACATACTTCTTTATCTTCGCAATGTCCTCGTCCGTCAGCTCACCATAGAGGCAATAGACCTTTGCGGTTCTTATGAGAGGTCTTTCGCCCTGCGAAATGATCTGTATGCACTGCGAAGCGGAATCCGCTCTCTGGTCGAACTGTCCGGGGAGATATTCAACTGCGAAGACGTAAGCTCCATCAGTATCAATCTCATCCGAAACAATGTCGAGCTGAGGCTCAGAAAAGACCGTCTTCTTTGCATACTCAAAGAGATCATATGTGATGTTTTCGGCATCATAGCGGTTAATAAGCCGGACATCGGTGAGCCCGCTTATGCCAAGAAGCGTCCTCGCCTCGTCTAAAAGCCCTCTCGCCTCCGCCGCAAGCTCTTTACGTTTTTCGGAATATACTCGGTATACCATTATATTCTTGCCTCCAAAGCTCTTTTTCCAATATCTTTCCTCATATACTGATTATCAAAATGAATCTTATCAGTCAATGCATATGCCTTTTCAATCGCCTCGGGGAGCGTATCGGCAGTTGCCGTGACGCCCAAGACTCTGCCGCCGGAGGTCACAAGCTTTCCGTCCTTGAGCGAAGCACCGGCTACGTATACATTCGGGGCAACTTCGTCGGGAATGGTGATTTCATAGCCTTTTTCATACGCCACCGGGTAGCCCTTTGACGCCATAACTACACAGCAGGCACTGCCCCGGGAGAATTCAACCTCGGTCTCACCAAGAGTCCCGTTTGTGCAGGCTTGCATTATCGTCAGGAGATCACTTTCAAGAAGCGGGAGCACCACCTGAGTCTCCGGGTCGCCGAAGCGGCAGTTATACTCGATTACCTTCGGTCCGTCAGGCGTCAGCATAAGCCCGAAGTAGAGGCAGCCCCTGAATGTCCTGCCCTCTTTATTCATGGCGTCTATAGTCGGGAGGAAAATCTTCTCCATGCATTCAGCCGCAACCTCTTCTGTATAGTAGGGATTCGGGGCGATTGTACCCATGCCGCCGGTGTTGAGTCCCGTGTCTCCGTCCCCTGCACGCTTATGATCCATCGAGGATACCATCGGCTTGACGACATTTCCGTCGGTGAACGAGAGAACCGAAACCTCAGGACCTGTGAGGAACTCTTCAATAACTATCTCGTTTCCGCTCTCGCCGAACTTTTTATCAACCATGATGGTCTTTACAGCGTCCACCGCCTCTTCCCTTGTCATGCAGACAAGTGCGCCCTTTCCAAGAGCCAAGCCGTCGGCTTTTACAACTGTAGGAATCGGTGCAGTTTCGAGATACTTGAGTGCCTTTTCAGCGTCGTCAAAGACTTCATACTTGGCAGTAGGAATCCCGTATTTTTTCATAAGATTTTTCGAGAAGACCTTACTCCCCTCGATAATGGCGGCTTTCTTCTCAGGACCGAAGCAGGGAATCCCCGCCTCATTAAGAGCGTCGACGCACCCCAAGACCAACGGGTCATCCGGGGTGACAACAGCATAGTCAATCCCGTTCTCAATCGCAAACTTCACTATCCCCGGAATATCCGTAGCCGAAATATTCACACACTCGGCATCCCCGGCAATACCGCCGTTTCCGGGCAAAGCGTAAATCTTCGTGACGTCTTTATTTTCTTTGAGCTTCTTTATTACAGCATGCTCTCTGCCACCTGAGCCGATGATTAATAGATTCATGGAAAGCTCTCCTTTTCTCTAAGTTTTACTTCTGTCAAAGCGACTTCGCTTCGCGAAGTCGGCAATTTTCGGCGTTGCCGAAAATTGCACCCCTCCACCATGCTTCGCATGGTCCCCCTCCCCTTTCAGGGGAGGCTTTTTCTGCTTCTATCAGAAGCTTCTGAGAGAAGCAGTTATAGGCTCCCCTGAAAGGGGAGCTGTCAGCGAAGCTGACTGAGGGGTGCCGCACGAAGTGCGGCGTCGCCGTAAGGCGACATCAATGGTGGAACAGCCTCATCCCCGTAAACGCCATAACCATCCCGTATTTATTGCATCTTTCAATGCATACGTCGTCTCTGATTGAGCCGCCGGGTTCGGCGACGTACATGACGCCGCTTCTGTGGGCACGCTCGATGTTGTCGTCAAACGGGAAGAATGCGTCTGAGCCGCAGCTTACGCCGGTGATGCTGTCTAAGTATTCTCTTGCCTCAGCATCGGTAAGAGGCTCGGGCTTACGGGTGAAGTACCTTTCCCATACTCCGTCAGCGGTGACATCCTCTTCGTTTTTATTGATATAGCCGTCGATGACGTTGTCACGGTCGGGTCTGCCCAAGGTTTCCTTGAACGGAAGATTCAGGACCTTGTCGTGCTGCCTTAGGAACCATGTGTCAGCCTTGCCGCCGGCGAGACGGGTGCAGTGGATTCTTGACTGCTGACCTGCTCCGACGCCTATTGCCTGTCCGTCATAGGCGTAGCAGACGGAATTTGACTGGGTGTACTTGAGGGTGATGAGCGCGATAATGAGGTCTCTTACCGCATCGTCGGGGAGGTTCTTGTTCTCGGTGACGATGTTCGAGAGGAGCTCACGGTTGATCTCAAAGTTGTTTCTTCCCTGCTCAAAGGTGATGCCAAAGACCTGCTTGTGCTCAATCGGGTCGGGAACGTATGAGGGGCCAATCTTCACTATATTATAGTTGCCCTTTTTCTTTGAACGGAGGATTTCGAGTGCTTCGGGCTCATAATCTGGTGCGATAATTCCGTCGGAGACTTCACGCTTTACAAGTAGCGCAGTCTTCACGTCGCAGGTGTCGGAAAGAGCCACCCAGTCGCCAAAGGAGCACATTCTGTCCGTTCCTCTTGCTCTTGCATAGGCGCAGGCAAGGGGCGATTCGTCCAAGCCCTCGATGTCGTCGACAAAGCAGGCTTTCTTGAGCTTCTCAGGAAGTGGAAGACCAACTGCCGCACTCGTCGGGCTCACATGCTTGAATGACGCCGCCGCAGGGAGTCCCAAAGCCTCTTTCAGCTCTTTTACCAGCTGCCAAGAGTTGAAAGCGTCGAGGAAGTTTATGTATCCCGGTCTGCCGTTCAGGATTTCGATGGGCAGATCACTTCCGTCATGCATGAATATTTTCGACGGCTTCTGGTTCGGGTTGCAGCCGTATTTCAGTTCAAATTCTTTCATATTGACTCTCCTCACTTTTCGTTCTTGTTTATCAGGCGGAATTCGCTTGTCTGGGACTTCAGGTTTATGTACTCAACATAGAGGGAAATCTTGTTTGACTCGTCAAGCCCTGACCATATCTGGTCTGTGAACTCATCGATGCTCCCGGGGATAATGATTCTCTCCGGTTCGCCTTGGAATGTCGGGATCGGGTTTCCGTCAGTCACGTAGGTGTGGATGAAGTGCCCAAGCCCCTGTCTTCCGGGATAGGAATAGGTGTATCTTGCACAGCCAGTTCCCTCGGCGTCGATGCTCTTTAAGATGCTCATCTGATAGGAATAGGACTTTTTGAATTCGAGCATTGCGCTGATTCTGGGAGTGAAGTTCGGGGCGTCCGGCTCAAACTGCCGGGACTCGAGCGCTTCCGAGAACTTCTTTCCCTGCCTCAAGCCGTCAATAATGGTGTCGGTCTGGTCGCCGTTTGTGACGACGACTTTATTCTGAAAGCTTCTCACCGCCGCATAGATAATGAGGCTCGGGTCTTCAACAAGTGACGCATCAAACGGCTCTGTGAAGAGCTCGCCGTCTCTGATTGTGAAGACACGATTCCTTGAATTGCTGCTTCTTCCCATTATGAAGTAGGCGAAAACCGCATTAGCTCCATCAGGCGAAAGCCCGACGCAGATTCCTCTTCCGACATAGGGATTCCCTGCAATCCGGTCATAGATTGTTTTCTTCTCGTAGATGTCCATTTCCATTTACCTGCACTCCTTACTGTCCATAATCTCTTTTGAAACCTTTTCCGCCGCCTCGGGCAGAAGCTTCCATTCCGCTTCCTGCATAACCCGAAGCTGCAGGCTTTCCGGGGTATCGTCCGGATTTATATACACGGCTTTCTGGAGGATAATCTCCCCGCCGTCGGGAATCTCGTTGACGAAATGAACCGTCGCACCGGTCACCTTGACGCCACGCTCAAGTGCCGCCTCGTGAACCTTCAAGCCGTAATATCCCTGCCCGCAGAACGACGGGATAAGCGATGGGTGGATATTGATAATTCTTCGAGGGTATCTCTTCGTGAATTCCTCCGACAGAATGCTTAAGAACCCAGCCAAGATTATAATCTCCGCTCCGGTCTCATCCAGAAGCTCTATGATTTTCGCTTCAAACTCAGTCTGAGTCATCTCTTTTTTGGGGACTGCCTCGCCTCTGATTCCTGCTTTTCTGGCACGCTCAAGTGCATATGCTTCCCGGTTGCTGGCGATTACGATAACTATCTCGCCGCTTTCTATGACCGACCCTTGGGCATCAATCAATGCCTGAAGATTCGTCCCTCCGCCGGAGACGAGAACCGCTATTTTTGTCTTCTGAGTCATATCCGGCATCAGACTACCTCAATCTTTCTGTCGGACTTTACAATCTTACCTATCACGTAAGCGTCCTCGCCAGCATCGTTAAGAATCCTAAGAGCCTCGCCCTCGTCCTCCTTTGAGACGACAATGCTCATTCCGACGCCCATGTTGAATGTGTTGAACATGTCACGCTCGGAAATATTGCCCTTGTCGGCGATGAGGTCGAATATCGGAGGAATCTTCACTGCCGACTTCTCGATAAGTGCGCAGAGCCCATCGGGAATGCTCCTCGGGATATTTTCATAGAAGCCGCCGCCGGTGATGTGGGAAATTCCCTTGACCCTGACGCTCTCAAGGAGCTTGAGGACCGGCTTGACATAGATTTTCGTGGGGGTCAGAAGTGTCTCGCCGATGGACTTCCCGCCGAGCTCCTCCAAAGGCGTCTTTATGTCAGCAGTTTCGACGTTAAGAACCTTTCTCACAAGCGAGAAGCCGTTCGAGTGAACGCCGCTCGAGGGCAAAGCGATGATAACGTCGCCCTCAGCCATGGTAGAACGGTCGATAATCTTCTCTTTGTCTACAATTCCGACTGCAAAGCCTGCCAGATCATACTCATAAGCCTTATAGAACCCGGGCATTTCGGCAGTCTCACCGCCGATAAGAGCCGCCCCTGACTGAACACAGCCGTCGCAGATGCCGCCGACGATGGAAGCGATCTTTTCAGGATAGTTCTTCCCGCATGCGATATAGTCGAGGAAGAATAAAGGCTTTGCTCCGCAGCAGATGATGTCGTTTACGCACATGGCGACGCAGTCGATGCCAACGGTGTCATGCTTGTCCATTAAAAATGCTATTTTGAGCTTTGTGCCAACTCCGTCAGTGCCGCTGACCAGAACCGGGTGCTTCATCCCCTCGGTGTTGAGCTCAAAAAGCCCGCCAAAGTCCCCGATACCTGAGCAGACGCCCTCGGTAACGGTCTTAGCGATATGCTTCTTCATAAGCTCCACTGCCTTATACCCCGCAGTAATGTCAACCCCCGCCGCAGCGTAGCTCTCGGAACGTGATAAATTATTCATCAATATCTCTCCATTCGTATGTAATAAAATGCGTAATGCTTAATGCGTAATGCGTAATTATTTTCGTCGCCCATCGGCAATTACGAATTACGCATTACGAATTACGAATTATTCCTTGCCATCCCAGCAGTATGTACAAATCTCATCCCTCGGAATCCCTATCGCCTCGCAGAGCCCGTCCAGTGTCTGAAATTCCAAGCTCGAGAAGTGAAGCTTGTCGCAGACGGCTTGGCGGAAATTCCTGCCTCTTTCCGTTGTCGGGTCGCTGTATTCTTCGAGATGATTAAAGCCCTCTTCGCCCTCAAGCTCCATAATGGTGGAGCGGGTGATGAGCTCCATGTCGCTTGTCGAGCGTGAAAACGCCAAGTATTTACAGCCATACATGATAGGCGGACATGCTGAGCGCATGTGAACGCTCTTTGCGCCGTTGGCATAGAGGAATTCCACCGTCTCCCGAAGCTGTGTGCCTCTTACAATCGAGTCGTCAACGAACAGAAGATCCTTTCCCCTGATGAGCTCGTGCACCGGAATCTGCTTCATCTTGGCAACTGTATTTCTCTCCGACTGCTCTGCCGGCATGAAGCTACGGGGCCAAGTTGGCGTATACTTGATAAAAGGTCTTGCAAACGGCACTCCGCTTTCCCGGGCATAGCCGATGGCGTGGGGCGTTCCCGAATCGGGGACTCCTCCGACATAGTCGATGTCGGGGAGATTGCAGCTATTTCGGTCATTATCCGCCATAATCTCTCCGTTACGGTATCTCATCATCTCGACGTTGACCCCCTCATAGGAGGATGTCGGGTAGCCGTAGTATGACCATAGGAATGCACATATTCTCTTCTTCTTTTCGGGGGCTTTCAGAACGCTGACGCCGTCGTGCGTAAGCTCAACTATCTCCCCCGGTCCAAGCTCCCGTACAGTCGTGTACCCAAGCTTCATATAGGCGAAATCCTCAAAGCTTACGCAGTAGCCGTGAGGGTTCATGCCGATGGAAACCGGGAGTCTTCCATACTTGTCCCTCGCCGCAATGATATTTCCACCATCCTTTAAGATGAGTATTGAAGCAGTACCCTCTATCTCGCTTTGGGCGAAAGCTATGCCCTCTTCAAAGCTGGATTTCTGGTTGATGAGAGCCGCAATGAGCTCGGTTGAATTTATCTTTCCTCCGGTCATGGCGTTGAACTGCCCGCCGGTGTTCGAGAAGTACTTGTCCATTATGTCGTCGATATTGTTGATGATTCCGACGATGCATATAGCATAAGTCCCGAGCCTTGAGCGTATTAAAAGCGGCTGAGGGTCGCTGTCGTTTATGCAGCCTATTGCAGATGTGCCTTTCATCTCGCTGAAAACATGCTCAAACTTCGTCCTAAACGGTGAATTCCCGATATGGTGAATGCTTCTCTGAAGACCTTTCACGCTGTCATATGCGGCAATGCCTCCGCTTTTTGTACCCAGATGTGAATGGTAGTCCGTCCCGTAAAATACATCCTCAAGTGCGTATTCGTTTCCAATAGCTCCGAAAAATCCGCCCATAAAATCTCCTCTCTATTTAACGCAGCTTTTCCTGAACTGCTTTGTCTTTTTCCAAAACCTTAGCCTTATCCGATTCTCTTTTAGCCTTTAATTTCTCCGAAAGCTCCCCGTCCGAAAGAGCGAGCATTTCAGCGGCAAGAAGAGCCGCATTCGCTCCCCCTCCGATTGCAACGGTCGCAACCGGGATTCCACTTGGCATCATAACCGTTGACAAAAGGGCATCCATCCCGTCAAGAACACTCGACTTGCAGGGAACACCGATAACCGGAAGCGTGGTGTTCGCCGCAATAACTCCCCCAAGGTGCGCCGCCATTCCCGCAACGGAAATGATAACCCCGAACCCGTTCTGTTCAGCATTCCTAGAAAAATCCGTCGCCTCGTCAGGCGTCCGGTGCGCAGAATAAACATGCGCCTCGTAAGGAATCTCCAATTCTTTAAGTACTGCAACCGCCTTTTCAACAACCGGCAAATCGCTGTCACTGCCCATTATTATTCCTACCTTCTTCATCACTTTACCTCCTACTGTGTAATTGTCGCCTGACGGCGACCGCTCCTGCGGAGCGACCCCTCCACCATGCTTCGCATGGTCCCCCTCCCCTTTCAGGGGAGGCTATTTGCTTCCTCTCATAGATTCTTGCAAAGAGGCAATTATAGGCTCCCCTGAAAGGGGACACTTGCCTTCGGCAAGCCGCTGTCAGCGAAGCTGACTGAGGGGTGTGCGAGCGAAGCGAGCACTACTCCGCCCTCGTCTCGCAATACCTGCATCTCCAGATATTATTCTCCTTATCCGTCAGCTTGAACTGCTGCGGGAGCTCCTGCTCTGTTGAGGTTATGCACCTCGAATTCCTGCATGTGAACCTGTCGGTGATTATCTCCTCTCCCTGCTCCTGAGGCTCGTTTATGTCGTTCTCGATGAGCCCAAGAAGCTTCATTATGAGTGCCATTCGGATGTATCTGCCGTTTCTTGCTTGCCTGAAATAGCATGCCCTCGGGTCATCGTCTACCGCTACCGAAATCTCATTGACTCTTGGAAGCGGGTGAAGAACTATCATATCAGACTTAGCAAGAGCCATCTTCTCAGGCGTCAGGATATAGGAGTCTTTAAGTCTGAAATACTCGTCCTCGCTTACAAAACGCTCCTTTTGTATTCGGGTCATATACAGAATGTCGAGCTCGCCTATGACTTCTTCCAAGGATTTACTTTCGCAGTACTCAAGACCCTTGTCGATGATGTACTTACCCTTGACGAAGTAGGGAAGCCGGAGCTCTTCGGGAGAGATAAGAACGAACTTTATCCCCATATATCTCGACATCGCCGAAATGAGCGAATGGACGGTTCTTCCGAACCGTAGATCTCCGCAAAGTCCTACTGTCAGGTTATCAAATCTCCCCATCTCGTGACGGATGGTCATAAGATCTGTCAAAGTCTGCGTCGGGTGATAGTGCCCGCCGTCGCCGGCATTGATTACGGGGACGGATGAGTGCATCGCCGCTACTATCGGTGCGCCCTCTTTCGGGTGGCGCATGGCGATGATGTCCGAGTATCCGCTCACCATGACCGCTGTGTCCGCAACGCTTTCGCCCTTGGCGGCGGAGCTTGATGACTGCTCCGAGAAGCCTAACACCTCTCCTCCAAGAGACAGCATAGCCGACTCAAAGCTGAGTCTTGTTCGGGTCGATGGCTCATAGAATAGAGTCGCAAGTATTTTACTGTGGCATACGTCGCCATAGTCAGACGGATGCTTTATAATATCGTCCGCCACTTCTATAAGCCTGTCGATTTCCCGGACGGATAGGTCCAGAATGTTAATAAGATGCCTCATCTTTTCGCTCCGTTAATCTTAAGATAGTTCTTTATTCTTTCTACATTCTCAGCATTTGCGGGGTTTTCTTCCAAGTATTCAATAATATCGTATACATCGACGACAGAATATACCGGGAATCCGAATTCCGACTCGATTTCGGACATTGCCGATGCCTCTGTCCTGCCCTTTTCTCCCCTGTCGACCATTATGATGACAGCGGCGACCTTGATTCCCTCAAGCTTTGAAAGAATCTCCATGCTCTCACGGATTGCAGTTCCCGCAGTGATGACGTCCTCGACGATGACGACCTCTTCGCCAGCCTCAGGCTTATATCCGACAATCGTACCTCCCTCGCCGTGGTCCTTTGCCTCTTTACGGTTGAAGAAGAACGGCAAATCGAGCCCCTTTCCCGCAAGAGCCACCGACGCTGAAACAGCAATCGGAATTCCCTTATAAGCAGGACCATAAAGAACGGTCTTCTTCTCCCCTATCTTCTCAAGATAGGTTTTCGCATAGAACTCACCAAGCTTCGAAATCTCAAACCCGGTCTTTATCTCGCCAGCGTTGATGAAATAAGGAATCTTCCTGCCACTCTTGGCGGTGAAATCCCCGAACTTGAGAACACCTGCGGACTCCAGAAATTCTATAAAATCATGTTTGTACTGTTGCATATCTTACCCCACAAACTCCTCAACGCATCTCCTATACGCCTCCACCGGGTTCTCCGCCTGCGTAATCGGTCTTCCGACAACTATGTAATCGCTGCCAACCTCTTTTGCATGCGCAGGGGTCATAACCCGCTTCTGGTCGTCGTTATTTCCGTCGGCGAAGCGGACGCCGGGGGTGACGGTCAAGAAGCTCTTCCCCAATGCTTTATGGATAAAGCCTGCCTCGTGGGGGGAGCAGACGACGCCATCAAGACCGCTGTCACGGGCGTTTTCTGCGTATGTAAGAACCGTTTCGGTCATGAGGCGGTCGATAAGAAGCTCTTCATGCAAAGCCTTGTCATCAGTCGATGTCAGCTGGGTGACGGCTATGAGCTTCGGGCGTGTGCCGTCGGGACGAGTAATCCCCTCGAGTGCCGCTTTCATCATGGCTTTAGTTCCTGCGGCGTGGACGTTGACCATGTCCACATCGAGGGAGCTTAAGACTCTCATTGCAGATTTTACTGTATTCGGAATGTCGTGGAGCTTTAAGTCGAGGAAAATCTTGTGCCCACGGGCTTTTATCTCCCTCACAATATCCGGTCCTTCGGCATAGAAAAGCTCCATGCCAATCTTTACAAACGGCTTCTCGCCCTCGAACTTATCTAAAAACTCAAGCGTCTTCTCTTTCGACGGAAAATCGCAGGCGATTATGACGTCCTTGCCCATCAGTGCGCACCTCCTATGATGTCAGAAAGGTTTTCTATTCCATACTTGTCCATGGCTTCGGGCAAGTCCTCAATTATCTTTTTGCAAACGAACGGATCGACAAGGTTCATCGCCCCGACTCCAACTGCGGTTGCCCCTGCGAGCATCATTTCAATTACGTTGTCGGCACTCGCAACTCCTCCTATACCAACAATAGGAATCTTCACGGCGTCGTAGCACTGATAAACGAGACGTAAAGCTATAGGATAGGTTGCCGGTCCCGAATAGCCGCCCATCTTGTTTGCGATGATCGGCTTCTTGGTTCTGAGGTCAATCCTCATGCCGAAGAGGCAGTTTATAAGGCTCAAGCCGTCTGCGCCGCCCTCCTCGCATGCTTTCGCTATCGGGACAATGTCGGTAACATTCGGGGTGAGCTTGGCTATAATCGGCTTCTTGGTGATTTCCCTGACCGCATTTATCGTCTCATAGGAGGCTTTCGGGTCAGTTCCGATGCTCATGCCTCCGCAGGAGATGTTCGGGCAGCTGATGTTGACCTCAAACCAGCCTATCATATCGCTTACGTCCGACTTATCTAACTTTTCGATCGCCCTGACATAGTCGTCAAGGCAGAAGCCGCTGACGTTTGCCATTACTTTTTTATGGAAGCACTTTTTAAGCTTCGGGAGCTCTTCGGAAATTACCTTATCAACTCCCGGGTTCTGAAGACCAATTGAATTGACTATTCCGGAGGTTGTCTCGGCAATTCTCGGCGTCGGGTTGCCGAATCTCTCTTCAATAGTAGTTCCCTTGAAAGAGAAAGTGCCGAGCATATTTATATCATAAAGCTCTGCGAACTCCCAGCCATAGCCGAAGGTGCCGCTTGTCGGGATGACGGGGTTGTCAAGCTCTATCCCGCAGAGTGTCGTTTTAAGTCTTGAGTCAGCCATCACATTTCCTCCCAGATAATTTCTTCGCTTGAAAGAACCGGTCCCTCACGGCAGATTCTCTTGAAGCCGTTCTTCGTCTTGCAGGAGCAGCCCATGCATGCCCCAAAGCCGCAGCCCATCCTCTGCTCAAAGCTGTATTCGCCCGGGGTATTCATGACCTTTGCCATCGCTTTCAGCATCGCAATCGGTCCGCAGGCGTAGAAGTATGAATAATCAAGCTCCGGTATAACATCGGTGACCATTCCCTTTTCGCCCATGGTTCCGTCCTCGGTGACTATAATCACCCGGGCACCGAGCTCCGAAAATTCTTCCTGATAGAATACTTCGTCAGCGGTCTTGAAGCCTAATACCACAGTGGGCTTCTTACCCTCTGCGACAAGCTTTTTACAGAGATTATAGAGCGGCGGTGCGCCGACTCCTCCGCCTACCAGAAGCGGATAATCTCCGCTCTTACTCAGGTCAAAGCCGTTCCCCAAGCCAGAAAGAATATCGAGATCACTTCCCTCAGGAAGCGTCGACATGAATTCAGTCCCGTTCCCGACGGTCTTGTAGATAAGGGTCAGGGTCTTCTCGTCATAATCGCAGACGGAAATGGGTCGTCTGAGATAGAACCCCTCCAATTTAATGTTCACAAACTGCCCGGGGTTTCGGATTCCGCTTGTGTCCCCGCCCAAGACCATGCGATAGGTCTTTGAGGCGATCTTTTCGTTTTCAAGGATTTTGTAGATGGTGTTGGTCATATTTTTGTCCTTTCGTATGTTTCTTGCCTTTGGCAGTTATAGCCTCCCCTGATAAGGGGAGGGGGACCGGCGAAGCCGGTGGAGGGGTGCGCGAGCGCAGCGAGCGCGTCGCCGCAGGCAACACGGTTTGGCTTCGCCAAACCGGCTATTTTCGACGTTGCCGAAAATAGCACCCCTCAGTCAGCTTCGCTGACAGCTCCCCTTGACAGGGGAGCCAATAGTCGCCGCAGGCAACTACACAGTTTTGCAAACAACGCATCTCCCCCAAACCTCTCTCCCCTCAAACGGTGTAGCCCGTCCCATTGTCTTGAATTCGTCGGGGTTGATGGTGTAGGGCGTCGCTATTTCGAAGACTGCGAAGCCGGGGTCTTCATTGATGCCAAAACGCTTTCTTGGATTTACCGACATCAGGTCAATAAGCTTTTCAATCGTTATGATGCCCGGTCGGACTAATTCTGTATAGAGAACCGGGAACGCTGTTTCGAGCCCGACTATGCCCATGGCACTTCCCGCAAGCCCCTTTGACTTTTCTTCCCGGGAATGCGGCGCATGGTCGGTGGCTATCATGTCTATTGTGCCATCAATAACACCCTCAATCAGGGCTTCTTTATCGGCTCTTGAGCGAAGAGGGGGATTCATTTTAAATCTGCCGTCCTCCTGCAAATCTTCGTCACACAAAACGAGATAGTGCGGTCCTGTCTCGCAGGAAATATCGACGCCGCTCTTTTTGGCGTCACGGATGAGCTGAACGCTCTCTTTTGTTGAAATGTGGCAGACGTGATACTTGGCACCGGTCTTTTCTGAAAGCCTGATGTCCCGCTCAATCTGCTTATATTCGCTGGCACTGGAGATGCCCTTGTGGTTGTGCTCCCTGCAGTAGACCCCGTCGTGGATGTAGCCACCGGTAAGAAGAGAATTGTCCTCGCAGTGGGCGGCGATGAGCTTGCCTGAGCTCTTAGCCCTCAGCATAGCCTCCTCCATCATCCCGTCGTCCTGAACTCCGTGACCGTCGTCGGAGAATGCGCAGACATAGGGGCTCATCGCTTCCATATCTGAAAGCTCTTTTCCAAGCTCGCCCTTGGTGATTGAACCGTATGGGATAACCCGCACTGCGGCGTCACGCTCTATAATATCAAGCTGAACCTTAAGATTTTCAAGGCTGTCGGGAACGGGGTTTAAATTCGGCATGGTGCAAACTGTCGTATAGCCTCCGGCTTTTGCCGCAAGAGAGCCAGAGCGGATTGTTTCTTTATATGAAAAGCCCGGCTCTCTGAAATGCACATGTACATCACAAAGACCCGGGACGATTATATAGTTTTCAGGACACGACGGCTCAAAGCCACAGGAGCTAAGATACTCCTCGGCAAAAAGACGCTTTTTCTCTCCCAAAGCGACAACCCCTAAAGAAGCACCCATACCGCCGACTCCTCCTTAATCCGAAAGTTACTCTTAGTATAGCAGAAGCTTAAGGAAAAGTCAAGCCCTCATCCCACCGGATCTACCGGGAGAACTATTCTTCCGTCGGTGGTGGTGGCGGTCGTGGTTGTAGTGGTTGCAGTTGTGGTGGTTGTGGCTGTGGTTGCCGCCGTGGTGGTTGTCACCGGCGACGGGATCACTATCGGCGAATAGACCGTTGTGACAATCATCGATGTCTCTTCGCTCTCGTCAAGAACCACCTCGTCCTCATCCGACTCATCAAGCACAACCTCTTCCTCAGTGGTGGTAGTCGCCGCTGTGGTAGTGGTGACTGTTGTCTGAGTGGTCGCCTTGGTTGTGGAGGCTGTGGTGGAAGCGGTTGTAGAAGCCGTGGTTGAAGCCGTAGTGGAGGCGGTTGTGGTCGCCTCGGTGGTCGCTTCTGTGGTGGCTTCTGTGGTGGCAGGGGTGGTCTCTTCTGCAGTAGTGGTGGTCACCGCTGTTGTCTCAGCTGTGGTGGATTCGGGAGCGGTGGTTACGGCAGGGACCGTGGTCGCCTCCGTCTCATATCCGTCCGTCTCGCTGGAAATCCGGTTGCCGCAACCGGTCAGAAGCATAGTCACCGCCAAAAAGCAGAGCAAAACTCTTTTCATTTCTTCATTCCTTTTCACTTTTCAGTTTCAGTGTTCAGTGTTCACTTGTCGCCGTATTCGTTATCGGGATTATATGCATTGGCGATAGCCTGCTCTATCTTGCTCATAATCGGCATGTCAGTACCGCCACTGCCAACAGCAGCAAGCGTCCAAGCATCTTCGCCGAACAGGATAATATCCATCTCGAACGGTTCGTAATTCATTTTCTTCATGGTATCACCCTCCCCGATTATAGCCAGTTGTTATAGGCTCTCGCCTTTTCGCCGTAGTCGTAAATAGCCTTGCAGAGGTTTTGCAGTTCTGAGGTTATGCCATTTTCACCAACCGTGCCAGTGCAGATATTGTAAATATATCTGTATACGCTGTAGGTAGTGTACGTCGCACCATCCTTAAGAATCGTAAACGTCCTGTACATCTCCTTGGCGTAAACCTTGAATTCGACGTAGGAAGTGCTTCCCGAAGTCACTACTTCGAGCTCCTCGCCATCAACGGTATAAGTTGCCGAAGCATCATCCACGTATACCCTGATATAAACGCCGCTTCCCAGTACAAGCGTCTTATCAACGCCATCAGAGGTAGTTGCGTAGCTGCTCAGACCGCTGACATCGATTGATGAAATCGGATCTGTCCAAGTGCTGTCTATGCTCTTCAGTGTACTCTGCAAACTACTGCTACTTCCCGCATACACCGTTGCATAGTAAGCATAGTTGAGCACCGCCTCGCAGACGGTCTTTTCATCCTCCCAGCCGGTAGTGGTTATTGCATATTCGCAGTAATCATAGACCGAATATGTATCGTATGTATCGATAGAAACGGTATCCGACCCGTTGGTGAGATAAGCATATATATCGGAGCTCACCTGCGTCGGGTTGACATATACAGTATACCTGCAGTAGGTGATGTCATCAATAGTCTTGGATTCAACGGCGGTGTACTGCGCATAGCTACTTGTACCGCCAATAGAAGCCATCAGGTAATAGTTACCCGGATTCTCAACCCCACTCAGCTGGAAGTAATAAGTAACCCCAATCTCCCCATCCAACGTCAGAGCCCTGCCATAGTACTTAGAGCCCAAGGCAAGGTAGCTTTCATAAGGATAAAGTGCAAGGGAGTAAGAGTCATATACATATGTAACAGTTGTACTGCCAATAAGAAAAGCATAGCCAGTATGGTAAGCAGTAGTCGCAGTTCCATCAAGAGTGTATGTAGTAGCTTCCGAACCGTCAAGAATCTTCGAAGCATCATCAGCACAGACCATAAACAAGTCGCCATCCTTACCGATGCCGTTTCCGTCAGTGTTAGTAACGTCTACAAGATAGTTAACCCCATCAAGATAAACGACGTTCCACATATGTCCTCCCAGCGATGATGCTGTGCCCATATACCCGGTAACGGTTATGCACTCCAGCCCACTCAGATCGCATAGATACTGAAACGCTTTCGAATATCCCTCACAGACGACGTTGGTATCTTCGTCCCCGTCAAAGACGTAAACTAGCTGCCAGACATCGCCATAGGAGTAACTACTATATTTGTTCTCGTAAGTGACCAAATCACAGATTTCATTTTTATAGTATGTAAGCAACTGCAAGTCAGTATATCCGGAGTTGGCATACTTCGTAACTATTGCCTGTGCGTTCTCAACAGCTTTTTTAGCGGCAGTGACTTTTGAGGCATCAATAGTATAATATGGGTACGTAGCGGTAGAATCCTGATAGCCAGAAGCTACATAAAATGGAATGGTAATTGTAACAGTAATATTCGTTCCGTCACCGGAAGCACCGTAAGAACAATATGTTTGTTCATCCTTTTTGAACCAGTACATTTCGTAAGGATTGTCATAGACGAGATAATTGAGAATCGACTGAAAATTGAAAGCAGACTGAAATGCTGTCCAAGCGTCATTAAGATTGCTTGTGCCAAGATCAGAATAAGCGTAAGTTGCAGTAACGGTGACAGTCGTTGACGTTACATCCCCGTTGGCAATACTCGAAATAGCGGATTTAAAAGCTCTGTATATCGGCAGATTTACACTGTCGTTTTTAAACGCATCCTCCCCCGTATACGTCGCTGTGAGCATTATGCCGTCGTCGGAGGAGATGCCGAAGAGCTGTTCTACGTAGCCTTCGAAGAGCTCGTCGTTGTCGGCGGTGGAGACGTCGGAGAGGGAATAGGTTTCTTCCGAAATGTATGTTTCTGTTTCTTCGTCAGAAGCAAAGAGCGACAACGGCAGCAGCTGCACCGTCATCACAAGGGCAATCAGCAGGGATAAAAGTTTTTTGTTCATAGTATTTTCCTCTATCAAATATTTCAAGCGCATATACTCCCACTTGATACAAGTATACCATTTACCCCCCCGCCCTTGTCAACTGTTTTTTCGAAAAAAGTCTCTCAATAGTATAAATAGCATAAAAAAATAGCTCCCCCTCTGGGGGAGCTGTCGCCGCAAGGCGACTGAGAGGGCGTGCGCTCACCCATTATTCATTATCAGCATCTGCAGTCTGTTCTCAACATTCGCAAGGCTGGTGTCGGGGTCGAGGTCGAGGGGGAGGATCGAGATGTCAGGGTGCTTGTCCTTGAGGCTCTTGATGACTCCCCTGCCGCAGATGTGGTTCGGGAGGCAGCCGAAAGGTTGCAGGATTATGAACGACTTGACGCCCTTTTCGGCGTAGTGGTCGATCTCCGCCGCCATAAGCCAGCCCTCGCCGCAGCTTAAGGTCTTGGGGATTATGTCGCTGACGCTATCGTAGAGCTTATCCGGCGAGTGGACTTTTTCATAGAGCGGATGCCGGACGGCGATCTTCTCGAGCTTGTCCTGAACGTAGTTGAAAAGAAAGTCAACTGCGAACGGATAGGGGAAGATGTTCGCGCCGAAGTCGCTTATCTCGCTCATCGTCGCCAAGAAGTCTTTTCTGAGCTGGTCTGTCACCCTCGGGAAGACCGCTTCCATGCCGTTTTGCTCAAGATACCTCTCGATATGGAAGTTCGAGCCGGGGTGATATGTAACGAGGAGCTCGCCGGTGACGAATACCCTTGGCTTGAGATGAGACCTGTCATAGGGAATATTCGCCATGTCGTCAACAGTTTCGGGAAAGACCCCCCTTGCCTCCTTGATGCTCTTTTTTATGCCGTCGGCAAGCTTGTTTATGCAGGACATGTAGACCCTGTCCGTCTCGCCGGGGTTGATCTCGTAAGGACGGATCTTTCGGGCTAAGTCTGTTAAAATGTCCATCATCATGAACACCCAGACCGCTTCGAGGACGGCACTGACGCCGAGGAGGAACACTCCCGGGTGCATGTCCTTTGAGTCGCCGCCGTCGGTGGTAAGAATCGGCACTTCGGTGAACCCTGCGCTGTCGAGTCCTTTTCGGAGTAAACCCGCATAGTGGGACATTCTGCAGTCGCACTGGAACTTGACCATGCCTACTGCAACCTCATCCTGCTTATAGTTGCCCTTTTGTAATTCACCTATCAGCTCGCCTATTACCATCTGGCAGGGGAAGCAGATGTCGTTGTGGACATACTTCTTTCCAAGGGCGATTTCGGCAGGACCTCCTATCGGGATGGTCTTCACCATAAAGCCCTCTTTTTCGCAGATAGCTTGGAGGAGTATCGAGACCTCTTCGGAGATGTTCGGGATGAGAAGAGTGCGGATTTTCTTGTCCTTTTTGTAGAACTTAGCCGGGCTGGGCTCGGGAATCGGCTTCGGGGGATTGTCGAGGTGCAGATTCCTCCGGATTTCGACCGTCTCGATGAACGACTGAACCCTGATTCCAAGTGAACCGGAGGCATCGCTCTCGTCAATCTTGAGTATAAGCGGCGGCTTGTCGCTCGTTGTGGTCATAATCCGGATAATTTCGTCCGAGAGAATCGCATCGTGCCCGCAACCGAAGCTTACAAGCTGGACATATTCGAGCTCCGGCTCTCTTGCGGCAATCACAGCCGAGGCGAGCATGCGGGTGTGGAAGTCGTTTGTAATTTCGGCTCTCGTGTTATGTAAATCTACCTCATTCAAGCCCGGGAGGCTGTCGGCGGTGAGTACTGCCACTCCCTTTTCTGTGAACTTTTTCGAAATGTCGTGGCTTATGAATCTGTCGGTGTGATAGGGTCTTCCTGCCAAAACGACGGCGAATTTGCCCTCACGCTTCGCATCTGCCATTATCTCGGTCGCCCTGTCGGTAAGAGTCTTGCGGAAGAGCTTTATCGCCGATTCTGCCTGCTTAAAAGCCTGCTCTGCTTCTTTTTCGGAGACTCCAAGCTCACTGACGGCATACTCGCATATCTGCGTGTGGCGGTTCTTCTCTGAGAACCAGTGGAAGATGGGGGTGTCAAAAATGACGCCGTATCTCTCAGCGGGATTCTGCGAATTCTTCACAACCATCGGGTAGCCCTGAACGACCGAGCAGACGTATGGGCTCTGCTTGTCGACTCCCTCCGGCGGCATGTGCATGACATAGGGCATGAAGATTCTGTCGACGCCCTTTGCGGCAAGGTCGGCAATATGCCCGTGCGCAAGCTTCGCCGGGAAGCAGATTGTGTCGGAAGCGACGAACGAAATTCCGCTTTCATAGATGCCACGGGAGCTTGGCGAGGAGAGCTTCACCTTATAGCCAAGAGCCTTGAAAAATGTGCTCCAGAAAGGCATGCTGTCCCAGAATTCAAGGACTCGGGGCAAGCCGACGGTGACGTTCTTCTCTTCGCATACCGGCGTGCAGTCGTAGTCTCTGAAGAGGAGCTTTTCCCGCTCAAGGAACATGTCGGGGGCTTTCTTCGGCTTTTCAAGCGGAACAGAGCCCTCAAGCTCTGCGCCACGCTCGCACCTGTTTCCGGTAACCCATGCACCTCCGGAGGAGAAGCGGGTGATGGTGCGCTTGCAATGGTTTGCGCAATGTGGGCAGGCGACGCCCGTTTCGGTTGTATAGTCAAAGCTTCTGACGGCGTCAAGCCCGATGAAGTGAGACTTCCCTTTCATCTTCCGCCTTGTCAGGATTGCCGCACCGACGGCTCCCATCTCTCCGGGATATGGGGAGAGGGTGACGTTCTTTCCGAGGTAATCCTCAATCGCTTTGAGAACCGCAAAGTTGCGGAAAGTCCCTCCCTGAACCACAACACGCTTCCCGAGCTCGTCGGTGTTCGAGATTCTAACTACTTTCGTAAATACGTTTTCAATTATCGACCGGCAGAGACCAGCCATGATGTCGTCAGGCAGCTTGCCGTTTCTCTGCTCATTTATGATAGTGCTGTTCATGAAAACGGTGCACCTGCTTCCCAAGTGTGCAGGATGCTCGGAGCGGAAAGCCGACTCCGCAATGTCCTCGACTTTGATGCCCAAGGATGAAGCGAAATTCTCAAGGAACGACCCACAGCCGGAGGAGCAAGCCTCGTTCAGGGTCATATTCGTGATGACTCCGTTTTTCATCCAGATGGCTTTCATGTCCTGCCCGCCTATGTCGAGTAGGAAATCTGTGTCGGGGAAGTATTTCAGACACCCCTGAGAGTGCGCAACCGTCTCGACTATGTGATAGTCGGCATTGAATGCGCTCGCAAAGAGCTGTTCGCCATAGCCGGTTGTGCCGACGCCCAACACTTCAAGCTTGATTCCCTGCTCGGCATATTTGTCCTCGAGTTCACTCAGACCCTTGCAGATGACCCGCAAAGGCTCGCCGTTGTTGTTTGAATAGAACCTGTCGACGATGCGCTCATGCTCGTCCATAAAGACAAGCTTCGAGGTGGTGCTTCCCGAATCTATGCCGATGTATATCCTGAGAACTCCGTTTTCGGTTATGGGAGCTTCGAGGTCTCTCAGCTCCGCATTGTGCCGGCTCTCGAACTCCTCCCTGTCGGCTTTGTCCTTAAAGAATGCAGGTGCGGATTCGCCATCCCCCGAATTGTCCTTTGCAGATTCAAGCCTTAAGATGAGTTCCTCTGCGGTGAAAGCCTCGTCCCCCGAAAGCTTTTCTGCGGCGATCGCAGTGCCGTAGGCGACGATGGTCTCCGGGTGCTCGGGGATTACTATATCCCCATCCGACAAATTCAGTCTTTCGGCGAAAACTCTTATGAGAGTCGGGTTAAACGTGAGAGGTCCGCCCTCGAAGATTATCGGAGCTCTGAGCTCTAGACCCTGCGAAAGTCCGCCTATCGTCTGCTTGGCGATGGCGTGGAAGCTTGAAAGTGCAATGTCCTCCCTCTTTGCGCCCTGAATGAGAAGCGGCTGAATGTCCGTCTTTGCAAAAACTCCGCAACGCCCGGAAATGTCGAAAACAGTCCTTCCCTTTTCGGCAAGAGCCTCGAACTCCTCCGTTCTGACGCCCAAGAGCTTTGCTATTTCGTCAATGAATGCCCCCGTTCCGCCTGCGCAGCTGCCGTTCATTCTCATATCGGAGGTCATAATCTCCCCTGTGTGCTCGTCCTTGTGGAAGAAAACGACCTTTGCGTCCTGACCGCCGAGCTCAATCGCCGTCCGGACATCAGGGTAAAGCTTCTTGACCGCCGCCGCATTGGCGACGACCTCCTGAATAAACTGGATTCCCGCCGCCTCCGCCACCGGCTTTCCTCCCGAGCCGCAGACCGCTGCACGGAATTTTTTGCCGGGAAAATTCTCCGAAACCTCTTTCAGTAAGCCAATTGCGGTCTGACGTTGCCTTGCATTATGTCTTAAGTACCGTGAAAAGAGAACCTCATCCGAATCTGGATTTTTCACGACGACCTTGACGGTAGTCGACCCGACGTCGATTCCCAGAAGAAGTGCCTGCTCATGTATATTTATATCTGCCAATTTTACGCCTCCAAAAAATGCCCCTCCGGGCGATTATCCAACATATGTTGAAGCTTTGTCGGATTATATTATCTCAAACCGACACTATCCGACATTAAGGCTTATTTTATCACATAGGCAAGCGAAAGTCAACAGGTGTTGATGGGGACAATGTTGGGGATGTGAGGGGAGGAGTACAAAAAAGCCCGGACGATTTCCATTCAAAAATCGTCCGGGCAGTTTTAATTATCGGGGTCAAGCACTTTCCTTGAGCAGATATGTCTCAGCTTCTTTTTCAGTAAGGCTAAACTGAGCAGTGATGTCTGCTAAAATCTCATCATTCGCAATACCATACCTTCTAGCAGTATCAATAGCCGATCTAATAGAAGATTCTTTTGCTACTAAATCTCTTTCGTCTCGCCATGCCTTGCACACATCAATTACCTCCTCATCAGAATCAATATCGAGCGAAATATTCGCACATTCTTTCAGCACTCTTGCTGCGTTTCTGTCTATATGACTATAATCGTCATCCGTTTCCATCAGATTCTTCATTTCTGTCCGGCTGTTTGACAGCTTCATGAATTTTAAGACCTTGCCTAGACTTGTTGAGAACTTTTCAAAGTCTTCATCCGTCATTCCCGCCGGATCAATCAGGTTCATCCTGTACTCCGGCACGAATTCCAGAATTTCTTTATGCTTGCAGTCGTACAAGTCACTCAGCTTTGTCGCCCCATCCCAAGGTTTTGCGCCGAAGTGGACTACGACGGTGATTACCGGCAGAACCTTGTCGCCCTTATAAAGTCCGGAAACAAACTCATCTTCGCTGTGCTTGTCACCTGAGTTCTTATGAGCGGCTTTTAACCCTCTTGCCTGACTGTCATATTGGAGGGCATCATACAAAAATGTCCTTATCGGCATTCCATAATCTACTTTGGTCTGCGCTTCGATTCCAAGGACAATATATGCCGCATTGTCGTCTACCATTAGAGTCGCTTTCTTCAAGGCGTCCCTGTATCTCTGAATCGTTTCCTCGTCGCCGGTCTTACCAAAAACAGTGAGAAGAGTTGAGGCGTCAAGCTTTTCGAGATTATTCGGGTCTACGACCTTTCTGCCGTCATATATGAAGTAGTTGAAAACGTCCGCAAACACACTGGAATCGTTTATATATTCCCTTGTTGCTGTATCCGGCTTGCCCATTTTGATCATTTCCTCTCCTGCTTCTTCTGCATTTATATTTTACCACAAGTTCTGTGATTAGTCAAGGGGATTACCTTTGACTTCAATACTCTCCCCAAATATCATAATCTTCACCCAATAACCACTTGACAAAATCTTCTTTCAGATTTAATATAGTATAGTGCAGGTTTGTACTCTGTTTTATCAAAGTGGGGTATTTTTCCGGGACAGATACGGGATATTGCATTGTTTCTTGGAAACGACTTTCAGCGGAAGGAAAACCATTATGAGCAGTTCTGACAGTAACAGTAATAATTTGAAACGGGACAGGGTCATCTTCGGGGTGGCTCAGCCTGTTCTGTATATGATCGCAAAAAACAAGTGTCAGTTTACTACAAAGCCGCTGAAGCCCAAGGAACAGTTTATCCTCGTCTCGAACCACCTGACAGAGACCGACCTTTTCATCGCCTACAACGTCGTCAGGACTCACGTCTACATAGTCGCAAGCGAGCACTTAAGCCGTGGAAATTTTCTTAGCAAGATTCAGATGAGACTGCTCAATCCCGTTTACCGGGCGAAAGGCATGACGGATATTGGTTCCGTCAAGGAAATGCTTCGCCGCATAAGGAACGGGGGTAGTCTTTTGTTGTTTCCGGAGGGTCACAGAAGCGCAGACGGCGTAACAATGCCGACAACCCCTGCCCTCGGAAAGCTCATCAAGCAGAGCAAGTGCACGCTTATCACGATGAAGATAACCGGCGGCTACTTCGCCGAGCCGAGATGGGCTAAAACCATCCGCAAAGGCAAAATCACAGCCGGTGTCGTCGGGACTTACTCGCCGGAAATGCTCAAGGGCATGTCGAGCGAAGAGGTTTCAAAGCTCGTCGACGGGGATATATACGAGGACGCCTATGAAAGGCAGAGGGAAAACCCGGAAAGATACGTGGGCGAGCGTCTTGCCGAGGGTCTTGAAAACCACCTCTTCATCTGCCCGAAGTGCGGTGGCGTCTCCACTCTTCACACAAAAGAGGACCGCTTCTGGTGCGAATGCGGGATGGAGGGCATATACGACGAATATGCTTGGCTTCATAGCACTGACAAGCACTACGACCTCCCGTTTGACAACGTCCGTGACTGGTCACGCTGGCAGGAGGAAGAGTTTGATAAAAGATACGACTCAGGCGATATTACATTCACTGACAATAACGTAAAGCTATACAGAATCACCCCCGACCATGTGAGAACGGAAATCGAATCGGGAACGCTTACCGCAGATAAAGAGGGTCTTGCGATAGGAGACCACCGGCTTCTCTACTCAGAAATGCCGTCCACTGCTTTTATGGACAGGGGCAACACCCTCTATTTCGAGACTCCCGGGAACTACTGGCAGCTCTATGGCGACGGGGTCTGCATGCTGAAATACCAGCTTATGTGGAAGAGGGCGAAAGGGGAAATATAATATGACACTCACACTTCACGATAATTCGGGAATCCTCAGTGAAGAAAAGCTGAATGAACTCACAAGGAAAAATCTTAAGTATCTCGACTCGGGGAATCCCCCGGAATGGCTGCTCAAGAATTACGACGAAACGCTTGAGGACTGCGAATGGCTTTCCTCGTCCGTCAGGCAGAACGCCGACGTTCTTATAGTGATCGGCGTCGGAGGCTCAAACAGGGCTGCAAGGGCTGTTTATGACTGCTTCGGAAGTAAATCGGGCGTCGAAATAGAGTGGGTAGGGCTCAACTACTCCGCAAGAGAGATGAATTCGCTTCTTAAGCGGATCGACAGAAAAAGAATGTATGTCGACCTGATTGCCAAGAACTTCAGAACCCTCGAGCCGGGGCTATGGTTCAGGGCTTTGAGAACTCAGCTGAGAAAAGAGTATGGCGACGAGTATAGCTACCACATCTTCTGCACCGGAACTCCGGGCAGCGACCTGAAAGAGCTTTGCTATAATCACGACTTCTGCTTCCTCGAATTTCCAACCGATGTCTGCGGAAGATATTCTGTTTTCACTCCGGTCGCACTCTTCCCGCTTGCTGTTGCCGGCTTTGATATAAGAGAGATGGTGAACGGCGCGTGTGCTATGCGCAAAACGCTTCAGGACACCTCCGAAAGTAACCCTGCCCTCAGGCTTGCGTCGGCAAGAAATTATCTTTACGAGAACGGCTACAAGATGGAAATGCTCTCGTTCTTCGATCCGTCGCTCGAGCGGTTCTCAAAGTGGTGGACACAGCTTTTTGCGGAGTCGGAGGGAAAGGACGGCAAAGGTCTTTATCCTGTCGTCGGTTCATTCACCGAGGATCTTCATTCCATCGGTCAGTACATCCAGCAGGGAGAGCCGATTCTCTTTGAAACTTTCCTTAATGTACCAAGCTCCGAGGACAGAAAAATTGATCTTACCGACATTCCTGACGGGTTTGAATACCTTGACGGAAAGAGTGTAAATGACGTCAACAATGCGGCGTTCAGGGCAACTCTTGAAACCCATTCAAAGCGTTTCCCCTGCTTCGAGATAGATGTTCCAAGGCTTGACGAGTACACATTCGGGGAGCTCTTCTACTTCTTCATGTATACCTGCTGCCTGTCGGCAAGAATACTCGGGGTAAACCCGTTTGACCAGCCGGGAGTGGAGAGCTACAAAGAAAAGACTATAGCTTCCCTTAAGGCAAACATATAACTGAGGTAAATTTCATGGCAAAATCAACTGACAAACAAAAAAAGAAGGACAAACGGCTTCATAGCTTCCTCCTTAAGATTCCCGCAAGAGTATGGCTTCTCATCTCGCTGATACTTGCGATGGCTCTCTGGTATGTCCTGTCGATAATTCCGGCGACGTCGAGAGCTTTTCCGAATGTGGTTGAGACGATGGCGAGCCTCAAGACGATGATTGACAGAGGAGTATTCTTCAAGGACCTTTCGAGCAGTCTTATCTCTGTGGGTCTGGGCTTCATCATCGCTTTTCTTCTGGCACTGCCTGTTGCCATACTCATGGCATGGTATCTGCCTGTAAGAAAGATTCTGAACCCTTGGATTCAGTTTATCCGTAACATCCCTCCTCTTGCCTATGTTCCGCTTATCGTAATCTGCGCAGGCGTAGGAAGAAGACCTCAGGTTATAGTCATCACAATAGCGTGCTTCTTAACGATGTGCGTCACAATCTATCAGGGAGTAATGAACGTCGACGAAACTCTCATCAAGGCGGCTAAAGTATTGGGCGCAAGCGACCGTGACATCTTCATAAGGGTCATCACCCCGGCGACGCTTCCATTTATAATGACGGCAGTACGCCTTGGCGCATCGGTTGCCCTCACAACTCTTATCGCCGCAGAATCAACAGGAGCTGTGGCAGGACTCGGAATGAGAATACGGTCCTTGAGCAACAGCTTTGAGCCCGCTCCGATGCTTCTTTACATAATCATAATCGGCATCATAGGAATGCTCATTGAAACAGGCATCCGTCATTTGGAAAGGAGGCTGACCAGATGGCAGGACAAGAGAGAAATGTGAAGCTTAAGCTTGAAAACGTCTGCAAGGTTTTCAAGAACCGTGACGGCGAAAGCCTCGTTCTGGAGGATATAAACCTTGACATCTACGACAACGAGTTTTTGTGCGTCGTAGGTCCGTCCGGCTGTGGAAAGTCGACTCTCTTAAACATATTGGCAGGTCTTACCGAAGCCTCATCAGGAACTGCCTACTGCAACGGAAATCCCATCGAGGGAACAGGAACTGAGCGAGGAGTTGTTTTCCAGCAGTACGCACTCTTCCCTTGGCTTACAGTCAAGAAGAATGTCAGATTCGCCCTCGAAATGAGAGGGATAAAGGGCAAGGAAGCGGACAAGCTTGCGATGGAATATCTCGAGGGGGTTCACCTTTCCGATTACGCCAACCACTACCCCAAGGAGCTTTCGGGAGGAATGAAGCAGAGGGTAGCAATTGCCCGGGCATACGCCGCAGAGCCGGAGGTTTTACTCATGGACGAGCCTTTCGGAGCTCTCGACGCCCAGACGAGGATGGTTCTGCAGAGCGATCTGCTCGAGACTTGGAACAAGGATCGTAAAACCTGCTTTTTCATCACCCATGATGTAGAGGAGGCGGTGTTCTTGGCTCAGAGAATAGTCGTCATGAGCACCCACCCGGGAAGAATTGTGAGCACCATCGACGTTCCCCTCCCCTATCCGAGAACTCAGGAGTTGAAGATGACCCCCGAGTTCAACGAGATAAGAATGAACGCCTGGAAGCAGGTCTATTCGGACATACTTTAGTTTATTAGCCGTATTCTGCGGCTGAAATAAATCCATTAAGGAGTATACTTATGAAAAGAATAAAACAACTACTTTGCCTCTTGCTCGCAGTAATGATGCTGACAGCTCTGTTCACAGCCTGCGGCAGCACATCAACCGATGATGATTCAACAGGCGATGCCTCGGTCGATTCCGACACCACTGTCGACACTGTTGAGGATGACGAAGAGGAAGAAGCCGAGCTTATAGAGCTCAGCGTAGCCTATATGCCGAACTATGCTTCCCTCTGGAGCGTTCTGACGGCAATGGATCAGGGCTACTTCGAGGAAGAGGGGCTTTCTGTAAGCCTCGTTGAGTTTGCAGACGGACCCACCATCATCGCAGCTATGGAGGGCGGCTCAATCGACTTCGGCTACATCGGAAACGGCGCACACAAGCTCTGCGTTCAGGGCAACGCCACCATCATCTGCATGTCCCACATCGGAAACGCTGACGCAGTCATCGGCGGACCGGACGTAACTTCTCTTGAGGATCTTGCAGGAAAGACGGTCGCTTATTCAAGCGGAACCTCCTCTGAGACCATTCTTCTTCTGGCTCTTGAGAGCGTCGGACTCACAATGGACGACATCACCGCAATGGACATGGATTCTACTTCCATGGTAACTGCAATGCTCTCAGGCTCAGTTGACGCATGCGCAGTATGGTCGCCTGCATCTTTGACCATCCTTGAAGAGGACGAAAGCTGCACGCTTCTCTGCGACAACTCGACATTCTCAGACACCTCCATTTCAATAGCTTCTTGGATAGTAACCCCTGAGTATCTCGAAGAGAACGAGGAGGTTGCAGTCAAGTTCGTAAGAGCACTCTTAAAGGGCATGACCTATGCCGCCGACGAGGCTAACTATGAGTATGTGGCTGAGCTGGTTGCAACCCAGTGCGCTACCGACTATGACACCGCCTATGAGCAGCGTGGCGACGGCGAATGGTACACCGCTGACATGATTTCCGAAGCGATCGAGGACGGCTCTATGGAGGCTTACTATCAGCTCCAGCAGGATGCAATGCTCTCCGGTGGCACAATAGAAGAGGACGATGCATGCGAAGTATCAACCTATGTGGCATTTGACATCATGACCGAGGCACTTTCAGAATGACGATGAATTCTAAAGATTACTACGCAATACCAAAAGAGGATCTTGAAAAGAACCCGGAAATCACGATATACACGATGAATTCCACCGAGGGAGTTTTCAGAACCTTAGCCGTCGAGATGATCGACGCCATCGACGCCACCCCGGAGGGAGAGCCCACAGTTCTCATCCTCCCGGTGGGTCCTACCGGACAGTACAAGTACTTCGTTGACGAGGTGAACGAGGAGAATATCTCTCTCAAGAACTGCTGGTTTATCAATATGGACGAGTATCTCAACGACAACAACACCTATATCGACATCGATTCTCCCCTTTCCTTCCGTGGCTACATGAAGCGGGAGGTCTATGACAAGATTAATCCGGAGCTTCTCATGCCGGAAAGTCAGAGAATCTTCCCCGACCCGAGCGACCCCGAAAAAGTTGACTATCTTCTCAAAAAGCTCGGCGGAGCAGACATCTGCATCGCAGGGATCGGTCTTGACGGGCACATAGCTTTCAACGAGCCGATGCCGAAAATGAAGCTGAAAAAGTTCATGGAGCTCCCGACAAGAATCGTCGAGCTCTCGCTTGAAACGAAGCTGACAAACGGTCTTTCGGAGATGGGCGGAGCTATTGACGCGATGCCGAAAAAGGCGATAACCCTCGGAATGAAGCAGATTCTTGCCTCGAAGAAGATAAGGGTTGGCGTTTTCCGTGACTGGCACAAGGCGGTTCTCAGGCATGCGGCATATGGCGAAATGAGCCCGGATTTCCCGGCAACACTTCTTCAGAAGCACATGGATGCGGTCATCTATTCGGGTGACGTTTCGGCAGAGCTGCCATTTGAGGAAAAAGTGTGATGAAAATAACCGGTGGCATGGTTCTCAAGCCGGACGGGTGGTCGCATTGCGACGTCTGGGTCGAAAAAGGTCGAATTTCAGACAATGAAAGCTCAGGCGAAGAGATAAATGCTGGGGGACTCTATGTTCTCCCCGGCTTTATCGACCTGCACACCCATGGCGCAATAGGTGTGGACGTAAACGGTGCTTCGGCAGAGGGGCTTGGAAAAATTTCGACCTTTTTCGCCACTCAGGGAGTGACAAGCTGGCAGTGCTCGATTCTTACGGACACCCCGGATACGACCCTTGAAACCATCCGGGAAGCAGTTAAAGTCATCGAAAGTGAGCAATCATGCGCAAGCCTACGGGGAATTCACCTCGAGGGTCCATGCCTTTCGCCCGGATACAAAGGCGCAATGCCGGAAGAGCTTCTCATGAAAAAAGCCGACAAAGGGCTCTTTGAGCGGTACATAGAAACCGCAAATGGGCACATAACCTATGTCACCCTTGCTCCGGAAATCCCGGGTGCTGTGGAGCTGACAAGGTGGCTTGCCGGTCAGGGAATCAAAGTCGCACTCGGTCACAGCGGAGCTACTTATGACGAGACGATAGCTTGTATCGATGCGGGCGCAGTCTCGGGCACTCACGTCGGAAACGCAATGAGGCTTTTCCACCAGCACGAGCCGGGAATCTTCGGCGCAATTATGGAAAGCGACGCTTACTGTGAAGCCATCTGCGACGGCAGGCACTTAGTGCCCGCTTCCGTCCGCCTTTTCCATAAGATAAAGGGCGATGATAAGATGGTCGCAATCACCGACAGCATAATGGCTGCAGGAATGCCGGACGGAAAGTATAAATTGGGCGTAAACGACGTTATTGTTGAAAACGGCGACGCCAAGCTCCCCGATGGCACAAGAGCCGGAAGCACTCTCACGATGGCGGCGGCTCTTAAAAACATAATTAAATTCACCGGAATTTCTCTTGAAAAAGCCGCAAAATGGCTTACTGAGAATCCGGCAAGGATGATGGGATGGGAAGACCTCGGACGCATTGAACCGGGCTGCCGGGCAGATTTCACCATCCTCGACAAAAATCTCAACGTTGTCTATACCGTCATCGGAGGAAAGACGGTTTATTCAAAATAATTTATAGGGCAGGGAAATAATATGGAAGACCATTCAAAGGTCTCTATAGTCGTATGTGACACCTACGACGAGGAGACGGTTTACGATGCCGTGTGTAAAGGAGTAGACGCTTTGGGCGGCATCGGAAAATTTGTAAATAAGGACGAAAGCATACTTGTAAACCCGAACTTTCTCAAGACCGCAGATGCAGCCAGCGCAGTTGCAACCCATCCGGCGGTTCTGAGGGCAGTTCTACGGCTTCTCTGGGATTACGGCTGCAGGGATACTGTTTATGGCGACTCCCCCGGAAACGGAACGGGCGCAAAGGTCGCCGACAAGCTCGAGATTGACAGAAGCGAGCCGATATATGGTGCTCAGTTTGTCCCGATGACGAAAGAAGTGAAGACCGAATTCCCGGACGGAATGACCGAAAAAGAATTCTATTTTGCGGAAGAGGTCGTCAAGGCGGACGCCATCATCAACGTCTGCAAGATGAAAACGCATGCACTGATGCTAATAACCGGTGCCGTCAAGAACCCGTTCGGGCTCATTTGCGGGCATCGTAAGGCTTTGCAGCATGTGAAGTATCCGAACGCTTCGCTTTTTGCAAGAATGCTTGTGGACATCCACCGCTGTGTCAGACCGAGGCTTCACATAATGGACGGAATTGTTGCGATGGAGGGAAACGGTCCGGGAGCGGGAAACCCCCGACCGATGAAGCTTCTTCTCTTCTCGACCGACCCGGTCGCAATCGACTCGGTCTTCTGCCATCTTATTGGAGTCGACCCCGCAGAAGTCCCGACCAACTTCCAAGGCGACGCAATGGGCTTGGGAACGATGGATAAGACTGAAATCGACATCCTCCTCACCGACGAATCGGGCACTCATCCGATAGATTTCGACGAGTTTGCAGAAAAATACTCCGCACCCGACTTCGACATCATCTGCACGAAAGCCCATCCGGAGTTCAAGGGCTTGAAGCTCATCGACCGGCTGTCCTCACGCCCGGTTATAAACAAGAAAAAGTGCGTCCTCTGCGGCGTCTGCGTCGACCACTGCCCCGTCCCCGGCAAAGCGGTAACGTTCAGTGACGGCAGAAACAAGCCCCCTGTGTATGATTACTCAAAGTGCATCGGCTGCTTCTGCTGCCAAGAGCTCTGCCCCCAAAAGGCGATTGAGGTGGGGCGAAGATAAAATGACATATCAAAAGCTCCTCTTTGTCAGAGGAGCTTTAATTTTGGCACTTGCGAGTGCCAACTCTCATAAATCGTACTCTTTTCGCCTCTTGGCGGCTTCCTTGTAGACCTTTTCGTCTGTGCGGGCAGATACCACAAGAATTTTCATAACTGTGTCTTCCCGTATCACTTTGTAGACCACCCGAATCCCGATGTCTATGAACTTTATCTTGAGTAAATTAGTCAGATTCAGATTGCCCTTGTTCCCAAGAGGCTTGCCGTATCCGCCCTCGCTCTGTGGAAGAGGATTCTGGCTGACTCTCACAATGCCCTTGATGACCTGTGCTTTGACAGAACCATCAAGCTCGCTCATATCTCGCTCAGCTTCCGGGAGAAATTCAATCTGCCAGTTCATTCAATCTCCACGTCTCCCACTTCATTCAAATCTTCTTCGGAAATGCCCAGATGCTCCATCACTTCGGACAAGGGGATGCCCCGTTCGTTTTCGTGCTTCGAAAGCCTGTCATATGCCTCAAGCAGGAGTGCATAATCCTCCTCAATCTCAGTCAGCCGGTCATACTCCACAGGAGAGAGAATAAAAGCGGTTGGCTGATTGTTTTTGAGGACAATAAGCTGAGATTCGTTGTGGAGACGGTCGAAAATCCTCGAAGCCTGACCCTTGCTGAACTGCGAAATCGGGACAAGACTCTTAGCAATATTGGTTGCCGATTGCATAATAACACCTTCTTTCGTTACTAATCCTATTATACACAAGTCACAACGATATTGCAAGCACTTTCATTAAAATTTTCAGGATAATTTTCATTACAATCCTCCCGCCATCTCCCCCCCATCGTCGCCTCTTCCCAGCTATAGTTTGTGAATAGGCATAAAAAATGACCCCACTGCTGGGTGGGGTCACGTAGCAAAGCATGTCAGTCAGGTTTATTGTTTTCCGCAAATGCAATTCATCACAACAGTGATCATCATTTCTTTTTCCTCTGGCTTCGATTCAGCAATAAGAATTGTGAGTGCAACGAGAGTGTGATCATCTATAAGCTTTTCGCCCCCGGCAAACAGGACGCCGTTCTTGTCGAGAAAGTAGAGGAACATTGTTGCGGCAATTCGCTTGTTTCCGTCCGAGAAGCTATGATTCTTCGTGATCATATAGAGAAGATTGGCGGCTTTTTCTTCGATGCTCGGGTACAGATCCTGTCCACCGAAGCTTTGATATATGTTGCCGATGCTGCCTTTGAAGGAATCGTCCTTTTCGTTGCCGAAGAGGTCTGATTCTGACGAAAATTTCATCTCATCTATAATCTTCCGGCATTCTTCATATGTGATAACATAGACGGAATCATTGCCCTTGGGACGGCTCATTGTCTGATGGTCGTAGTCGTCAAGCATATCAAGAGCGGCACTGTACTTTTCGATAACTGACAGAACCTGTCTGGCATCGAGCGACTGCTCCGTTCTCTTCATAATCCGTATCACCTCTCCGAGCTGTTTGATACGATTATTGTTGACGGCATAGCCGTTCATTATGTAGCTTTTCAGAACGGAATTTGCCCATTTTCTGAACTCAATGCCTCTCTTGGATTTTACACGGTAACCGACGGACATGATGACTTCCAAGTTGTAATACTCAATATTTCTGACTACATCTCTGTCGCCCTCATGTTGAACTGTCGCAAATTTTGCGACAGTTGGTAAACCAGCTAACTCTTCACTCAAGGAGTTGTTGATATGCTTGCCTATGGTTTTAACATCACGATCAAAAAGTTCCGCTATCTGTGAACGATTAAGCCACACCGTTTCCTCTCCATAATCCACCCGAATCGGAAGTTTTATCACTCCATCGGAGGATTCGTACATCACTATCTCATTTTGAGCGTTTTCCATTTCAGTCACTTCACTTTCTTTGTATGTAACAGAGACTTTACCCCCAAACCTCCTCCGCTATCTCTCTTACGAGCTTAAGCTTTGCCCACTGCTCTTCTTCTGAAAGCTTGTTTCCTATCTCGCAGGAGGCGAAGCCGCATTGGGGGCTGAGGCAGAGGCGATCAAGTGGCAGGTACTTCGTCGCCTCTTTTATTCGGGCGATGACCGTCTCCTTGTCCTCAAGAACGGGGGATTTGGTTGTAATAAGACCCAAAACCACCATCTTGTCGCCGGAAACGGACTTAAGCGGCTCGAAGCCGCCGGAACGCTCGTCGTCGAACTCGAGATAGTAGGCGTTGACGTTTTCACGGGCAAAGAGTGTGGAGGCGACCTTATCGTATGCTCCGGAATTTGCGTATGTGGAATGGAAGTTGCCACGGCAGACGTGGGTGTTGATTCTGAGATCCTCCGGCTTCCCCTCAATTGCCATATTGTTGATCTTAAGGAGCTTCTCCATCACGTCCTGCAAGCCCTTTTCGTCAGTGCCGAAATAGAGGGTTGCGAGCGGGTCGCAGCACATTCCCCACGAACAGTCGTCAAACTGCAGATTTCTGCAGCCGGCGGCGTAGACCTCCTTGATGAAAGCCTTGTAGCCTGCGGCGATGTCCTCCATGAGATCCACGGAGCTTGAGTAGTACTTGGCAGTGTTCTCAGCCGCAAAGGGCATGATCATCTGCTCCAAAAACTGTGCAGGAGCGGGGATTGTCAGCTTGGCGACGGTATTTTCGTCTTCAAACTGCCTTAAGAACCTGAAATGCTCAACAAACGGGTGAGGAGAAGAAAGCCTGACCTTCCCGGTGAGGTAAGTGTCGTCCAGCATCGCCGCTTCGTCGTGGAACGGAAGACCTGTTTTCGTAGGAGAGTGACCGACGCCCTCGAACCCCCACATGAAGTCGAGATGCCATGTAGCACGCCTGAACTCGCCATCGGAGATGACGTGGTAGCCAAGTGCTTTCTGCTTGGAAACGAGATCCCGGATAGCCTCGTCCTCAACCGAGGTGAGCTCCTCCCGGGAAATTTTCCCGTCAGCAAAGTCAAGCCGTGCTTTCTTCAAAGCCGATGGTCTCAAAAAGCTCCCGACAAAGTCGTAGCGAAATGGGATGTGTTGAGTAGTCATAGTGATGTCTCGCTTTCGTGAAATTATTTTAGTTTTATTGTGGTGATGCGACCATATCAGATTTGGCAGATGCGTCCGCCATATATCTATCATTCATCACCACGTCGTAGAAGCGGTAGCCGCCGGCGAGATTGTAGCAGTCAAAGCCGTTTCCCGAAAGAATCCGGGCGGCGATATAGCTCCGAAGACCGCTCTGGCAGAGGACGTAGACCGGTTTTTCACTGCTGATCTCCGGAAGCCTGTCCCTGAGGTCGTCGACCGGGATGTTTATGAAGCCGTCGATGTGCCCACGGGCGAATTCTCCCGGAGTTCTTGTGTCAAGAAGAGTCACACTTCCGTCGTGGGGGAGGGAATTTACATCCTCAATATACCCCTGCTTTACAATGCCGTTTGCGATATTGTCTATCATATAGCCAGCCATGTTGACCGGGTCTTTTGCGGAAGAATAGGGCGGAGCATAGGCGAGGTCGAGGTCCTTAAGGTCAACCGCATTCATTCCGGCACGGATAGCGGTCGCAAGAACGTCTATACGCTTGTCGACTCCTTCATAGCCGATAATCTGCGCACCGAGGAGGCGATAGGTCTTCTTCTCGAAAACCACCTTCATCGTCATCAGCTTTCCTCCCGGATAGTAGCCGGCATGGCTCATCGGAGAGAGGATGACCTTGTCGCAGTCGAAGCCCGCTTTCTTCGCCGCAGTCTCATTAAGACCGGTTGCGGCGGCGGTGAGGTTGAAGATTTTCAGGACGGAGCTTCCCTGACTGCCCTTGTAGCCTGATTCTATTCCGCGGATGTTGTCGGCGGCAATCCGCCCCTGCTTGTTTGCAGGACCTGCGAGAGGGATGAGCGTGTCCTGCCCGCTCACGAAATTCTTCACCAGAACAGCGTCGCCGACGGCATAGATGTCGGGAATGCTCGTCTCCATCCGCTCATTAACGATAATACTGCCCTTGATTCCGAGTTTGATTCCCGCTTCACGGGCAAGATGGGTGTCGGGAGTGACGCCGATTGCGAGGACGACCATGTCCGCTTCAATCGGCTTGCAGTCCTTTATGAGGACGCTGACGCCGCCGGGAGTCTTCTCAAAGCCCTCGACTGTACGCCCAAGCATAAGCCGGACGCCATGCCTTCGCATTTCCGAGTGGATAAAGGACGCCATGTCGCTGTCGAACGGGTTCATCAGCTGCCTTGGACGCTGGACGATGGTTACCTCCAGACCCATCTCACGGAGATTTTCTGCAAGCTCGCAGCTTATAAACCCTCCTCCAGCCATCACGGCAGAGCGTGGGCGGTTCTTTTCAACAAAATCACGGATTTTAAGGGTGTCCTCGACCGTCCGGAGTGTGAAAACCCTGTCGAGATTCACGCCGTAAACGTCCGGCAAAGACGGCTTTGCGCCGGTCGAGATGATGAGCCTGTCGTAGCTCTCGAGAAAGCTCTCGCCCGTTTCAAGATTCGTGACCGATACGGTCTTTTCATCGGGATTAATCGCAGTGACCTCATGGTGAACCCTGACGTCAATCCGGAATCTGCGGAAGAAGCTCATGGGAGTCTGGAGGGTAAGCTCACTTTCATCCTCAATGACGCCGCCGATATAATAGGGAAGCCCACAGTTTGCATAGGAAACAAACCCCGAGCGTTCGAAGATGATAATTTCTGCCTTTTCGTCAAGTCTTCTGAGTCGGGCTGCCGCAGTTGCGCCTCCGGCTACGCCGCCGATTATAATTACTTTCATCAATTCTCCTGCCTCCCGATATATCCTAAAATTCCCCCATCGACATACAGCACCTGTCCATTGACAAAGTCGGAGGCGTCGGAGGCGAGAAATATTGCCGGTCCTGTGAGGTCCTCTGTCGTTCCCCAGCGGTTGGCAGGGGTGCGACTGCGTATAAATCTGTCGAACGGGTGCATACTGCCGTCAGGACCCGGTTCACGCAAGGGTGCTGTCTGGGGAGTGGCGATATAGCCCGGACCGATGCCGTTACACTGGATGTTATACCCGCCGAATTCGGCGGCGATATTTCTTGTAAGCATTTTTAGCCCGCCCTTTGCGGACGCATAGGCGGAAACGGTCTCCCGCCCGAGCTCGCTCATCATCGAGCAGATATTGATGATTTTGCCGTGTCCCTTTTCGATCATTCCCGGAAGAACAGCCTTCGAAACTATGAACGGAGCTGTCAGGTCGACGTCAATTACCTCCCGGAACTCGGTGGCGGACATTTCGCACATCGGAATCCTCTTTATCATTCCTGCATTGTTGACGAGAATGTCGACTGTGCCGAGGTCTTTTCCGATTTCTTCGACCATTTCGGCGACGTCGAATTCATTCGTCACGTCGCAAAGATAAGCTTTCACTTCTATGCCGAGCTTATGATACTCTTCTACGGCTTTCTCAAGACGCTCCTTGTTGTGCCCGTTGACGGCGACTTTGGCACCCGCTTTCGAGTATGCCGCCGCAATTTCAAAGCCTATTCCGTATGTTGCACCGGTCACAAGTGCAACCTTCCCCTCAAGGGAGAAGCTTTTCAAAATATCTTCCATAGCAGTCTCCTATCTTAAGTCGGTGATGGCGATGTTGTCCATGTCGTCGAACGCCTGATTTTCGCCGCCCATCGCCCAGATGAAGGTGTAGTTACTCGTTCCCGCTCCTGCGTGAATCGACCATGACGGGTTGATGACAGCCTCCTCGTTCTGCATGACGATGTGCCTTGTTTCCTGCGGCTCGCCCATCATGTGAAAGACGACGTTTCCCTCAGGGATGTCAAAATAGGTGTAGACCTCCATTCTCCGCTCGTGGGTGTGCGCAGGCATCGTGTTCCATACGCTTCCCGGCTCAAGGGCGGTGAGCCCCATCGAGAGCTGGCAGGTGGGGAGAACCGACGGGTGGATAAACTGATATATCACCCTTTTGTTGGAGGCTTCGGCTGAGCCGAGAGGACGCTTTGCGGCGTCGGTGATTTTTATCAGCCTTGTTTCATAGGAGCAGTGTGCAGGTGCTGAAACCATGTAGAATTTTGCGGGAGAATCGGCATCGTCGCTCGAGAAAAGGACCTCTTTCGCTCCCCTTGTTACATAGAGGCAGTCCTTGTTTTCCATGTGATAAGCCGTCCCGTCAACCGTCACCGAGCCCGGGTTTCCGATATTGAAGATTCCGATTTCACGGCGTTCAAGGAAGAATTCCGTCCCGAAGCAGTGCCATACGTCCATGTCTTTTTCTATCGGAACTGTTTCCCTTACCGGCATGCAGCCGAGGGTTACCATTCTGTCGACGTGACTGTAGACGGAAACAACCTTGTCCGGCTGGTAAAGATTCCGGATGAGAAACTCGTTTCGAAGCTCCTCTGTGGTGTAACGTTTGAAATCACGCTGATTTGCGGAATAACGAATATCCATTATATCTTCCTCCTATAAATAACAAAATTCTGTCTCAATAATCTTAGTTCCCTCGTTTATCTCATAGACCGCCATCGGGATCATCGTTTTCGGGTTTATGAGGTTGGTGTTCGGGTCGGAATAGAGAATTTCCGATTTTCCATCGCCTCTGAGGGAAGCTACGGTGCAGGCTTCGGGAGCAGTAACCGCAAAGCCGGTGTCGTAGGCTTTGCAGGAGATTTCGCTTGTGATTTTGTGCGTCCGGATGTGACCGTGCGCAGTCGGACGGATCTCGGTTTCAACCTTGATTCCCCTTACCGGCGACCACGTGCAGGTGATCCCCTCTTCGCTTATGGAAGAGCTAAGGGTGACGCTCTTCGGGTAGTAAATCCCGTCGACCCCGAAGGTAAGAGTGCTGTCGGGCGCACATTCATAAAGAGTGAGCGACGAGCGGGAAACGCTGAACCCGAACCTTGAGGAATAAGCGAACTTCGCATACTTTTCAAGAGTGTGGCTGTGCCCGTCGGCGAACTTCCTCCCCGGAACGAGCGAAACCACATTTCCCTTGCCCCTCTGCAGTAGCATTCCTGCGTTCTCAAGATACTTAAGACTTTCAAGCTCCGGCATCGGTGCTGGCTCAGCCGTCCAGAATGGATGGTCGTCGGGAAGCCCCAAGAATGCGAACGCCATCGTCGCCCAGTAGGGCGAGCCGGGCGCATTATAGCTCTCGGACATCTGCAGGTTCGGATAAGCGTAGCCGATGGTGAGAATCCCCGCATTGTCGCATATAGGCTGATTGAGCCACCATGCGAGGTGGCGGGTGATGATCCCCTTTACGACGGAAAGAGGCAGAACCTCCGTCCCGCTGAGAAGAGCCATCCCCCAGAATGAGCACTGCGCAAACCGGTATGTGAGCGAGCGACCGTATGCCACCGACGGACCGTCGTCAGAAAACCAGTACTGATAGTCCTTGGCGAACTGTATTGCTCTTTCCCGGAAAATCCGGCAACGCTCCGGCTCTTCGTCCTCCATAAACATGGCGTAGATGAGCCCGAATGAAAGCATTACATAGGGGTTATAATAGTCCTTTTCGCCGCCGTTTCCGTCGAAATACCAGCCTCCGGCGTCGTAGTAGCCCTCCATCATCTCAAGCCCCGACTCGATCCGCTCCTTGCTGTATGGCTTACCGCAGACCTTGAGAGCAAGATTTGTGAGAACTGCGAACCACTGCCAGTTGCAGGCGCAGCATTCGTGCTCATTTATCTCCCAGAGCCATCTGGCGACGTTCTCCTTTTCCTCCTCCGAAAGCGGTTCCCAGACCTTTTCGGGAGAGAGGAGCATCGCATAGGCGAGCCCCGCCATCTCGACGAATTTCTGGTCAAAATCGTGGCAGCTGCGCCAGTATTCGGGGCTCTTGGGGTCAGTTCCCGAGGCAAAGCCTCTTTGGTAGATTTTCTCAAAGCCCCAGTCAACTCCGCCGCCCATCCAGAACGGGGCGAGCCCCCATAGCGGGCGGGTGAACGACTCCATCTGAGCCGTTTCGTTGTCATAGTGCGCACTCGTTGCGCCGATGTCGAGCCGGGCACAGCCGTCGCTGTAAAAGGGCTTGAGCGGGTCAAGAAGCTTAAGAAGCGTTTCCTGCGCCGCCTTTTTGGTTGAAAAATCGGCTTCGGTATAGTAATATTTTCTCATTGTATCCCCTCCGTCGGTCTGAAAACCGGAAAATCCTTTCCAACAAGCTTGAGGAGTGCTTCAATCAGGAAATAGTCGGCGTAGATAAGGGTCATCTGACTGCGATTGCTCCAGAAGCTGTCGGCGCAGTTCCACAAAAGATAGTCGTTATCCTCATCCAGACTGAGGCGGTTTTCTGTTAAGAATTCAAGAAGCTCAATAGCCGCATCGTGATATTTCTCGTCATATCTCCCAAGCTCCAGAAGCCCGCAAGCCGCAATTGCCGCCGCCGAGGAATCCTCACGCATGCAGTCGTCCGGCTGGTCGAAATCTACAGGAATTCCCATGCCGGTGCGCTCACCCATCCTGAAGATAAAGTTGTCGGCAACTCTTTTTGCGGTTTCGAGATACTTTTTCTCGCCGGTGTAAAGTGCGCTCAGAGTGAAGCCATAGAGAGCCCAAGCCTGCCCACGAGTCCATGAGCTGCCGGTGGCATAGCCCTGACCGCCGTCGGAGCGGAGAAATTCACCGGTTTCCGGGTTGAAAATTCCAATATGGATCGCCGAGCCGTTCTCACGGATAAAATGCTCCATCGCCATATCGGCATGGCGGGTTGCGATCTGCGAAAAACGGGGGTCATTCGTCACCTCAGTCGCCCAATAGAGAAGCGGCAGGTTCATCATGCAGTCGATAATTGCCGTCCCCGCTCTTGAGCCGTCGCCCGAATCGTTCCATGCACGGATGAAGCTGCCGTTCGGATTGAACCGCCCCGCAAGATTCTCCGCCGCAATAAGTCCGCGGTCAAAGGACCTCCCATTACCGTCGGTTTTGTAGTGAGCGACCGCCGTCGGCAGCCATTTGAAGCCGCTGTCGTGGTCCATCCCGGACGGAATCATAAAGTTTTCGTCAAGCTTCTCCTCGATCTCCTCAGCCAGCTCACGGTAGAGCTTTTCGCCGGTGAAGTGGTACATCTGCCACATCATCCCGCCGAAAAAGCCGTTGGTCCACCAGCAGATGCCGCCCTTGGAAGTGTCGTCGAACCGCCCGTCAACGGTCGAGTATGGAATAATCCCCCGACTCCTCTCTGCGACCCGCCGCAATTTTTCCTCAATCGATTTCAGATTTTCATAAATGTCCATAATCTTCCCTTTCCTTATATCGATTTTAAAGCTAATTATACCATATATCAAAATGCTTGCCAGTGGGCAGAAGATCGAGCCGGAAAAGACGCTCATCATCTTCGATGAGGTGCAGGATTGTCCCAAGGTCATCTAAAGAATTCCTGATGGCAAACGGCGATGGCAATCTGGCGAAATATCTTGATACAGTAGGCACCATTGAGCCAATCCTGTCCCCCCCACTCACATCAAAATCTCCAAAACCTTCATCACCACTCCCCAGACCCCCTCCTTCACCGTTGCCCCCATCCCTTGCGTGACAATCTCCGTTGCAACAAACGAGCAGACAGAGTATATGAGGGTGACGGCTTCATCTATGCCGTGGATGAGCGCTTCGATTTCTTCGGTGTAGCTGTCGCCACA
>JAJQBX010000014.1:0-50049 GCA_021203065.1 Oscillospiraceae bacterium | reverse complement strand
CTTCATCTATGCCGTGGATGAGCGCTTCGATTTCTTCGGTGTAGCTGTCGCCACATCCCTGGCAGGTGTAGGTTCTGACGCCGGCTTCGGTGCAAGTGGCTTCGGTTGTTATTTCGGAGATATAATCGTGACCAAGAGCTTCCGCCTCGCTGTCGGTGTAAGAGTCGCCACACTTCAAGCAGGTGTGGATTGTGTAACCGCCTTCGGTGCATGTAGGAGCGGTCACTGTCGATTCGTAGCTGTGGCCGGTTGCTTTTATAATGGTATCGCTGAGGGCGATTTCGGTCTCAGCATTTTTGTCGCTGAAATAAGTGTCGCAGCCGGAGCAGTACCAATAGTCGATGTTGCCGTCTTCAGTACAGGTGGCGTCTCTGGCGCTGATTTTGGTAAGAGTGTGAGTGTGCTCCGGGGCTGTTTCTTCAACCGTCTCATCAGTCGTCTTATCAACAGTCCCGAGAGTCAGGTAGCTTGAAGGGAACAGCTGCAGCGTCAGGCTGTCGTAGGCATAGGTGATGGTCTTTGAGCCGACGGTGAAGCTGTAGCCGGAGGAATCGCTCGACTCGGCGTCGCTCGCGCAGACCATGAAAAGTCCGCCGTTCTGACCGGTGACACCGTCGTCGCTGTTGGTGACGTCGACGAGATAGTTTACCCCGTCGAGGCAGACGACATTCCACATGTGAGTCCCAGCGCCCGTTGTACCAGTCATGGTGCCGGTGACGGTGATGCAGTCGATACCGGCAAGGTCACAGAGATACTGGAATGCCTTCGAATAGCCCTCACAGACGACATTGGTGTCCGGGTCCTGATCAAATACATAAACCAGCTGCCAGAAATCGCCATAATCGGAGCTCTTATAGCTGGTCTCATAGGAAACCAGATCGCAGATAGTCTCCTTAAACGCCACTATCTTCTCCTCGTCGGAATAATTTTCATATTTTTTCACAATAGACTGAGCATACTTGACTGCCGTCTTGGCTGAAGCAACTTTGAACGAGTCGACGGTTGTGGACGAGCCTCCTGCCTGATAATCGGTCGAGACCGGCAAAGTCATCGAAATCGTGACAATCAGAGTCGAGCCCATGCCGGAAAACTCCTCTTCAGCATATATTTCCGCCCTCTTATCAATCCAATAAAGCTCATAGGGGCAGTCATAGATGAGGTAGCTGATGATCAGATTCAGGTCGAGCATTTCCGCAAAGGCGTTCGCCGCAACCTCCATCGTCCTGTCGTTGATGATCTGAGACACACCGAGGGAAGCCGTGCTACAGCTGATCTCGATTTCTATGACGGTCGACGACACACTGCCGTCGGCAATACTTTCAATCACCGCTTTCAGCTCGTTGTAGACCTCAAGATTGATGCCACTCAAGGCATCCTCGCCAGAATAGCTCGCAGACAGCGACACCGCCATCTGAACCATCATCACAGCCGCAATAATTAAAGCAAATATTTTCCTTGATTTCATAGTATTTCATCCTGATTTTCCGCAAAACAAAATCTCTTCCGGCGAACCGAAAGAGATTCCAAGCTACACGGCACTCCACCCGGTCCCCCCAAACTATATGTTGATATTGTAACATATCATGGCGGAGTTGTCAACCGGGTTTGGGGCATTGGTGATGCGAGGGAGGTTGTACGGGGATTGGTGGCGGGGATGGCGGATGGAGCGAATCCCATCCGGCTGACCGTTGTGGTATATAACTTCAAGCTTTTTGCTGATTGACATGGGGTTGATTCTTTCATAAAACTCTGTTGTTAATTATATCACAAACACTTTACTCTTTTCAACCGTTTGCAGGAATTTATACGATAGTTGTTGGAATTAAAGTACGCATATTCCCGCCCTTTCGGCAAATAATAGCACTGATTTGCCAAGCAAAGGCTGGCAATCAGAAAACTACCGAAAGGACTGATCCTATGAAAGCGACGGGAATTGTGAGGAGGATTGGTGATTACGTTATAATAAGACCAAGTCGGAACCCCTCGGCGACGTTTCATTGATTTTGTCTGAGGAATTGGGATTGGTGGCGGGGGATGACGCTTGATTTACATAAGGAATAGTGGTGATACGACAAAGATTTTTCTTCAAACCTGTTTACTTTCTCGCTCCTATATGTTATAATGAGAGCGAGAAAGTAGGGTGACATGAAATGCTTGCAAAAGATAAGCTTCAAAATCTTGTCGAACAGAACAACGGGTATCTGCTGACATCCGATGCTGTTGCGGCGGGAGTCTCAAAAACGTATCTCGCTCAGTTCGTCAAAGACAACGGAATGGAGCGTGTAGCTCACGGCGTTTATCTTTCCCAGGATGGGTGGAGAGATGAGTACTATATCCTGTTTCTTACAAATAAAAAAGTCGTCTTCTCGCACGAATCGGCTCTGTATCTTCATGATATGACAGACAGAGAGCCACAAATTACAGTTACTGTTCGAGCGGGATATAACGCCACGCATCTTCGCAAGCAGGGCGTCAAGGTTCATCAGGTGAAGTCGGATGTGTTCGACATCGGAATCAGTAGCGTCAAGACGAATATGGGGAATGAAGTGGCGGCATACGACCGTGAACGCACAATCTGCGATATTGTCCGTTATCATGACGATATTGACTCGCAAACGTTTCAGACTGCTATGAAGGAATATATGCGAAGCAGGGACAGAGAGCTGAATAGGCTGATGAAGTATGCGGCGTTGTTCGGCATCGAGAAGGAAATGAAAAATTATGTGGAGGTGTTGACGTGATAAAAACATCGAATCAGTTAACTTATATGTCGGGGATTTGGAGTTTGGAGAGGTTATGAGTGGTGTTAGGCGGATATTTGGACGGTGTGGCATAGTAATTTAAAATTTTTCGAACAATGATTGAAGCATCTCATAATGAGGTGCTTTTTCATGAATAACAAATTACTATCATTCTTGTCTTTTCTTTATGACTTATGACAATTTGATTCATCACATTGTGTCAAGCAATGGTTGCAATTCAAAAAGGTTGATGCTATAATAAATTTGTACGTTACATATTCTATTTTAGTTCAGACTTCACAATAATGAAAGTAACGTGATTACAACTTCAACTGCAAGCCCTAAGGAGAACTAACATGAACTGGTCTACATTTGAAACTCACAACGAATCCTCTGAGAGTGCCTTCGAAATGCTCTGTAATCAAATGTTTAAAAATTGGTGCTCATCTGAATATGGAACAAGCATTGATTCTTTTTACTTTGTCAATGGCTCAGGGGGAGACGGAGGCGTAGAATCTTATGTCGCTCTCAATGATGGATCAATCATAGGTTTACAGGCAAAATGGTTTCCCTATAGCATTTCAAACAGCCAAATCAATCAGATTAGAAAATCTATTGATACAGCGATGAAGATTCGTTCTGACATAGCCCGTTATATTGTCTGTATCCCCAGAGATCTCTCATCGGATACCGGAAAGGGACAAAACACGGAAGCTAAGAGGTGGGATAATCTCGTTAATGACATGAAAAATAAATATCCACGCCTCGAAATCGAATTATGGAGTGAAGCACGAATTCTGCACGAGTTACAAAAAGAAACCTCTGCGGGAATTGTTAAGTACTGGTTTAATAATTCTGGGCTATCTGATGAAGTAATAACATCTGCATTTCAAAAGAGCAAGGAGAGTTGGCTTAAGACAAAATATTTTCCTGGTCTAAACACCTTTGGGGAGATCTATTCCAACATATCTCTGATTTTAGGAGAGTATACGCAAAGGCAGACGCTACTAAACAATGTCAATAATGCAATAGATTTATGTAATAATTTTATCGTTACTACAACCTCTTTACTGTCGCTAATTAAGAACGAAGATTATAATTTGTCGAAGAGCTTGCAAGAAATCGTAGAAGAAGTCGATCGGCTTTTGACTACCTGTAATTCTGCCAAACAAAAAATCGAAAACGATTCTGTTCTATCAACACCAATTGATGACGATGTCTGTCAAATTGATTTTGATAGCATCATTGACGACATCAATCAATCCCACTGGTCGTCTGATCGTTATTTCCATACTTCTGATGTGATTAAATATCTTCGAAAGTTATCTTCTATCGACTTCTATGCGTTAATAAGAGATTTTAATATCTCATTGAGTCTTTCTCCTATTTTGTTTTTGGGCGAACCAGGAACCGGCAAAACTCACGGCGTTGCTGCTACAGCCGAAAAACTGCTAGTAGAAAAGCTTCATATTCCGATTATAATTCGTGCAAGAAATATTCCGCAGGAATCCTCCTGGAAAGACATTATCATATCTACTCTTGGATTATCTTCAAATTGGAGCGAAAATGAAATCTGGCAGGCTTTAACTTCAATGGCTCATCGTCGGCGGTTTCTTTCCCGACAAGTTGAAAGTGAAATTAAAATAACGCCGAAGATTTTAATCATTATAGATGCTCTCGATGAGTGTCTGCCTTATGAAAAGTGGCTGGATAGACTCCAGGAAGCTTCAGTTATCTCCAGTCAATATCCTCAAATAAGGTTTTGCTTTACTTCAAGACCCAATGTGTTTTCTCACATACCTGATAATATTGAAACAGTTTATATTTCCAGCTATGGAGAAGTACCTGTATACAAGCTTTTTGACAGTTACATTCGTGCTTATAACATCAAAGCCCAAGACTATAATCAGATAAAATTTGCCTTGACAACACCTTTATCGTTACGACTATTCTGTGAGCTTAACAGTAATAAGACAGTAGAATTTACAAATAATTTCGATGTATCCTTAACGGGACTATTGAGAAAAAAGATTGAGCTGATTGAAGAAGAGTGTAGCTTAAAAGAGGGATTCGCCAAAGAAAATCAATACGTACTCAGATCCATCAATGCCCTGTCTGCTAAGTTTCTATATTGTCCAAAAATTGAGCGATCTCTTTTGCTGAATCATATTACCTCAGAGCTCAATATTGACAAAAAATCCGCAGAAAAACTTGCTGAGCACATGGAAATCTACGGAATTCTGGCTTCATCCTGTGAGTACGGGCGTGGATTAAATCCTGATAAATATTTTTATACACCAGGTATACAAGGATACTTTGATTACGCGATGGCTACCATTATTCTGGATAACTGCCAACACCCTCGATACATTGATTTTACTGAGTACTCCAATGATCAAACTGAATCTATATACACACTGTCTATTCTTTCAATGCAAAAGTATAATTATTTGATTACTTTAAACCCGACAATTTCCTCTGTAATCAACGATTGGGAGCTATCTGCCATTAAATACTTTGCATTGCGTCATACCTCTCATGACAGTGGCAAACTGTATAAAGATGAATTATTCGCACTTATGTCTGAGAATGCCGATAACTTAATAACTGTAACAAACAAGCTTGTTTTTCCTTTGTCAAGAGACATTGGTCATCCTCTTGGTGTCTCACTCCTTGATGAAGTTTTGTTTTCTTTTGCAAAACCAGCTCAGCGTGACTTACTTTGGTCTGCTCATGGATATTTAGCAAATTCTGTAGGTGCAAAATGGTACACTTCTAAATCGTTGACTCTTGAAGGTGAATTCGTATTAACAAAAGACGATGTCAGCAATGGATTAGCTTCGGTTTATGCCTGGGCACTTTCGACTGTAAACAATAGCACGAGACAATATTGTCGAAACAGCCTTATGAAATGGGCAAAATCTGTTCCCTATGAATTCTATGAGTTATTTATTAAGTTTTCCGGTGTAAATGATCCACAAATAAAAAGCGATCTTTTTTCTATTCTGATGTGCCTAGTACATAGCAGCGCAGACAAGGAATTAGTTAAAAATGCCTCAGAGTGGGTGATTGAAAATATTTTGTCCCCAGCAAAAATATCAGAAAATATAGATGTGTCTATTCGATATTATGCTATTGCCATTCTCCGCAAAGCCGTTCTTATTGGCATATATAGCGATGAAGAAGTTTCTTCGTATATGCCTCCTTATTTTTCTGATACCTACAATCTAAATCTCGACGAAAATGCACTCTCTGGGACGCGAATGGCAGGTTATCATGCTATTGAATATGATCTAGCTCGATATGTACTTATCGATCGCTTCGCATGTGGATTCACGGAATATGGATATAGCGACGGAGACCAATTCTCAAAATTGATAGCCAAGGTAGTTTCTGACAATCCTAAGTATCAAAATATAAAACCCGAACAATTTATACTTGCCGCAGCATATGCTTACATTCAACAAATGGGGTGGAATGAGCAAGACTTCTACAGCAACGATATTGATGAAAAAACAGGCGAACCCATTTATGGGCTTGATATTGCAATAAGTCGTAGACACTACCCTGCCACCCATGGCGAAAAAAGCAAATTCATGACGGTTTGTGAAAAGTATGTCTGGCAATTCAGAAACTTCATGCACGGTTTTTTGTCTGACAGATTATTATTCTGGAACGACGGCTCACCGGAATACATAACTGATTATGGTTTGCTAGACAATTTTGCAATTCCACTTCAAGACATTGAGCAAATTGATCCTGACAATATTTCAGAAGACACACCTTGGCATATTCCAGAGCCATCTGTTGCAATCATTGACGGAGATAACGATACTTGCGAAAAAGTAATCGATTCTGTGCTTAATTCGCCATCATTTGATTGGGAAAAGTGGATTACAATAGATAATACAGGCAAACAATACAAAGTTAACGCCGATTTGCTATTAGCTCTTAGCTCATACTCTTGTTTTTGCGGTACGGCAGGAGTGGAAACATCCATATTTATCAACTCAGTCGTAGTAAGCGATGACAATTTGCAATCTTTTGTTTCTGCGATTTGTGATAACAATTCTAAATTCATTCAATCTTCCCTCCCACCTGAGTGGGACGGTGGTGTGGATTCCTATTGCTATATCACACCAAAAGAAATATGCTGGTTCCCATGGAAAAAGCATTATGATAGTAGAGAAGTCGAAAATTTTCCAAATCTTAATTTGCATTCTGCGGTGGATCACGGTCTCTCACATTCTTTTGAGTATGGTGAAATAAGCTACGAGTTGCCATCATTGCCGATAAGAAGTATATTGAATATATCTGATTCTATTGGTTACGCCTATTCAGATTCCGCGGGAAATATAAAAGCAGAGTACTTTCTCACAGGTGGAAGGTGGCGTACACGCCAAAACCACTTACTCGTAGGAAAAGACGAATTGCTGAGTTCGTTGAAAAGAGATGGTAAAAACTTAGTCTGGATAATGTGTGAATATCGCCGTGAAGATAACAAATCAAGAGAAAAATACGGAAACTTCTATGCAGAAAAAGACTGTAGCTACGTTGGCTATTTCAGTGATGACAAATTTATTGCAAAACTCATTACATCAAATACGAAAAGTTGCAAAGTATCAACAGATGCGAAGAGTTCTGCATTATGAAATTGCTTTCGCAGTTTAATATGCGGGGATGCTTACACAGAAAGTCTTTATCATCATGCTTGGTGGCACCCTCTCCGGCACCATTTACCTAATAAGAGTATATCGTAGCTCTCACTGACGTTGCATTAGTGGTAGACATCGAAACTGTCATCCTATCGCTGGTAACTGAAGCAGATCTTGAACTTGATGACGTATTGCCCCCATGTGTTCCATTCAATAACAATGTATGTTGCAGAACTACTACCCGCTGTAATAATCAGTTATACACCACCTCCGCCAAAACAGTCTCTTCCGCCATCGCCGTCAGATTGTTCATATGCGCTACCCACTGGAGCTGTTCCTTCGACTTGTCGGGAGCCGGATACTTCTGAAGCAGTTTCGGCATCAACGTCTCCATCATCTCCTGAGCCGATGTTTCGACTTCTGCCAAGTGTCGGTTCAGTTTTCCAGTCAGTGTCATGCTTGTGTACCAGTTAGGGTGATTTTCCCGCAAATACGTCTCTCGAAGCATTCCGTACTTCCCGATTGCTGCCGATTCTTCCTGCATCACCTTGAGGTTCGGGAACAGGTAGTCCCCTTTGCGGTGATAAGTCATTTTCATGGTTGTGTCCTCCTGTAATTTGGATGAGTTGTCTTCTGTCTACACTTTTCTACTTTAAAGTCTTAAAACTTGTGCTTCTATTATACAGGATTCTATATCGAATTGCAAGAGGGATTGAGAAATTTTTCAGGTTACTTCTTTATTTTCCCACGCATTCTTTCTTTAGATAATTGCAATTCATTGTCCACATATGCTGTCTCGAAAATTATTTTTATAAAGTCACAAACTCGCAAAGCTTGGGCAGAAGGCAGACCGATAACGTGATATAAAACAGCCGGAACCCCGGCTGCTTTTTTTACTCCATCCCATAAATAAACTTCGAGTTGCCACAACCGGGGAAGTATTCCTCCATCTGCTTACAGAGATTTATCTTCGCCATATAGTGACCGGCGTTGATGATGGTATACCTCCAGTCCTCGATGTCAAAGTAGGCGGTGAGTTCCTCTTTGCGCCGTTTCAGACCGCTGTTATCAACGTCCGTTTTGCAATCGAAAAAGTCCACGCTCCTCGCAAATCCCAAGGCTATGTACTCCCTGCAAATGTCTGACGGAGCTTTTTCGTAGTGCTTTTTCCAATAAGGATTCTCGAAGAACTCCTGCAAGCCTCTTTCAACCCTCTTCAGGTCAATTTCGGATAAGCCTTCGTACTGAATCCATTCGGCTCTATTCTTTTTCTCTTTCATAATATCACCCCAACTTTCCGTACTCTTTAGGAGATATTACCTTTGGATAGCCAACGCCACCTTGAAGTCTGACTCTGAAGTTCCCGTCCAATAACAATTCGCCCTTTTCAGAATAGAATCTTCCACACAGAGGGAAAATGGGACCATAGTATGAGTCAGTGTAGCGGATAGGATGGTATTTGTCCTTGAATTTCTGATAAGTTTCAATCAGTTCAACATCCTTTGTCACATCAAGGATGCCGCCCTTATCATTAAAAATTCCATCGAACCTTAGTATGCCGGATTCATAGTATTCCCTTCCAACAAGCAGTCCACCTCGTTGAAAATACCCCTCACGATATTTATTACCGTTCTTAAAATATGCCGTTCCTTTGATTAGATCAACTGGTCGCCATCTCTCTTTTTGGCACCAGTAATCGTTATAATATGTTCCTTCAAAATAGAGTTCTCCCGTGTCATAGTAAACTTTTCCTGTTGTAATGCTTCCTTCTCTCATTTTTTAACACTCCTTGTAAGATTATTTTCCCACAAAGAAAGCTCCCATCGTTTCGATGAGAGCTGAAATTCTATCCGTCGTCCCATCGAATCAAGCTTTAGCACCTTACCAATCGGCAGGTTGCTGTGTGGTCAACGGGCTTGTCCCTCGCACACTCTTTATGGTGATTACATTATAGCACATTGCGGTTGAAATTGCAATATTTTTCGAAAATTATTTGAACATCCTTTCCCAGATCCCCACAATCTCACTATAGCACTTTGCGGTTTCGGGATAGTTTGCCATGTCGCAAAGGGCATCCTTGATGCCGGTGTAGTACCACTGCTGCTTCTCGAACGGCGCATTGAAGCGGTTCCAGAGCTCATCGCCGATTTCGTTATAATCCGACTCGATGCTTCGCATATTCGAGAGCTTGTCCGCCATGACGAGCATTTTGAGGCGCTTGTCGGCGGTTTTCAGTTCTTCAATGGCGAAGGTTTTGCGCTCAAGCCAAGTCTTCGACTTGTCCTCACTGTGTGCCGCCACAAGTGTGGCAACGTCCTCGCCGAAACGCTCACGGATTTCGTCAACAGTCGCACCGGTGTCCTCAACCGTATCGTGTAGAAGTCCGGCAATCATGAGGTTAGTGTCCGCCTTCATTGAATAGAGTAGCTGCATGACCTCAACAGGGTGCACGATGTAGGGCTTACTTGTGCCCTTGCGGAGCTGTCCTGCGTGCTGATTCACAGCAAAGATAATGGCTTCGTTCAGCTTCTGGTTTTCTTGGGTGATGATTTCTGTCATGGGGATACGTCCTTTCTACATAGATTAAAGATACTCACGGTAAGGCTCCAAGGCTTTTTCAGCGTTTTTAACTCTGCTATAGACATTTTGAGGCTCGTATAAATCTTTCCAGTAGTTTTCCTCGGTCTCAGCAAGACTTTCGAGAATGCCGTCGTCGGTCTTCGCTAACTTACTTGAGAAAATATGCGGAGCATTTAACTTAGATACATTGCCGGTATCATCGGTAACTTCAATCATGCACTCATTATCACACGACTTGACGACTCTCCTCTGATATTTCGCCAGATACCCGATTCCTACTTTATAGTATAGCACAGTGCCTTCTGTAAGATGAGACTTCACAAAATCAAGCTTTTCACACAGCTTCTGCTCTTTTTTAGCCGCTTCCTCATAGTCAAGCCACAACTCTTTCGCCTTGTTCTGTCTCTCTATACGAAGCTTTTTCTCAACCGTATTGAGGCGACTGTATTCTATGCCTTTGTCAAGGTCGTAGGTGTTATAGCAGTAGATAATATCGAACAGAAGAAGATGCTTGCTCTCATCGGGAGCAAAGTCGGCACCGTCCGGCAGTTCATATCTGCTCTGGTTAGTCGCAAGAAGTTCGGGGCATTCATTGATCTGCTTTATTGCCAAGTCGCACATTCTGTAGTAAACATCGAGTTTGACATTGAAGCCGTAATCCCAGTCGTCGTAAAACTCTATACAATCTGCAAATGCACGGGCTTCCGTACTCTTATACATATAGTGAACATCCGGCTCATACAAGAACAGATAACCCATTACTGCATGAAAATCTTGCTTATAGCGGAAGCTTCCCGGCTTATACTTGTCCAGAAGTTCGTTGCTTCTGGCGGCAAATTCACTGATTTTTCTTTCAAGAACGTGGAGGTCTCCGCCATAGTCGGAATACAGGTCGATAAACATCTGACGGACGGTATCCGGCTCATGCCTTGCAAACTCAACCAACCCGTTGAACGGCTGAATCATCCCGTTGTCAATCATTATCCATGTATTCGCCTTGACCTCTTTCAGAGCCTCGGCAAAATCCGCTCCGCTTTTCGACAAAGCATCATCCATAAGCCTGCGGAATTTTCCGGTCACTGTCCACTTGACATATTCTTTATGCTCTTGGTTGTTCGTGCGCTCGAAGTTTTCTATGTAGTTTTGGAAAATGCGCTTAATGTGGTCAGTGTTCATGGGGTTTCCTCACTGTTCTGATTATTTTCTAATCTCTTGAGTGCTTCGATAGCACTCGGCTCATTCTTCTTCGCTGCAAGCTGATAAAGTCCGATAGCTTCGTCTATGTCCTTGTCTACAACATAGCCGTTTTCGAAGAACCAGCCGCATTTCGCAAGAGATGCAGGGTTTCCAAGCTTTGCTCCCTGATGGTAATATTCGAATGCTGCATGCATATCCTTTTTCACACCGAGACCTTTTTCGTAAAGCTCACCGAGCTTAAATAGGCAAAGGTCGTCATCGGCAGAGGCTCCGAGGCGGTAGTACCTTCTCGCCTTGGCGTAGTCTTTCCCAACGCCTTGTCCGTTCTGATAGCAAAGACCCGCCTGATAGCAACAGGTTGGCTCTCCTCTGTCTGCAAGACCTTCGAAAAGAGCAAACGCTTTCTTATAGTTCTTCTGGGTGCCACGACCATAATAGTAGTTGAAGGCAGTTTTGATTATACCCGTCTGGTTTCCGCAATCAGCGGCTTTTTTTATTCCATTTGAAAGCTTCCTTGTAATCCGGCTCGCCTAAGTCATCCGATTCATAGATGGTGCCAAGAGCTATCATAGATTTTTCATCGCCCTCATCGGCAAGAATTTTATAGAGATCCTCGGCGAATTGCGGGTCTTTCTTTACACCCAAACCGATAGCGTGAACACGAGCTAAATTTCTTGTTCCGACGAGACTTCCGGCTCTTGATGAAACTTGAAACAACTTATTGGCAATGTCATAATTTTTCTTAAAGATAGTTCCGGACGCGAAGGCGACTCCAAGATCGCTGATAAGCTCCGACTTTTCTCCCTCCCACTTTGGGTTGAACTTAAGGCGGATTGTCGGGACATCGGCGGCTGTAAGGAAATCTTCCCTGATGTGAGGGATTACATCGAGGTCGTCCTCCGTTACATCAATCAGAATATCGTTGTCCTCCTCATCTTTCAAACACTTGGCAACCGCCACTTTCGAGTAGGGCTTATATGTGTTGTAGTTGAAGAAGACCATATAGGAGCGTTTATCCTTGGTATCGTAAACATATTCATAACCGACCTCTTTACCTGTGCTTCCTTCAAGCCCCAGAAGCTTCGCAGTCGGGCTGAAATGCTCCCAGCTCATTCTATGAATGATAATATGGCTCTCTCCCTCCGGCTCAGGTCCCAAGATAAACACATTGTTTCCGTTCGGGTCAGAATTTTTAATCATCAGCTTCCTCTCCTTTCAGCCTTTTAAGAGCCTCGATAGCATAAGACTCACCCATTTCAGCGGCTTCTGCATAGTAGTCAAGTGCGGCGTTCAGGTCCTTTTCTACGCCAATTCCGTTTTCATACATAATCCCCATCTCAGCAGTTGAATAGCTGTCGCCGTAGATATATCCCCTGCGAAAATACTTTTTAGAGAGTTCATAGTCCTTCTCAACGCCATGCCCGTATCTGTAATGACAACCGATGTAAGAACAGGATTTACCATTTCCTGCATCTGCGTGCTTCTTGAACAGAGAGAAAGCTTTCTTGTAATTCTTAGGGGTTCCGTATCCATAGTAGTAGCAGACAGCGAGAGCAAACTCTCCGTCTTCGTTTCCCATATCCGCCGCCTTTTTGAACATCTTATACGCTTTGCTGTAATCAAAGACCTCTTGATTCTCGTCACCATATATTTGTCCAAGATTATACATCGCATCAGCGTCGCCCCTTTCGGCTGAGGCTTCAAACATTTCTATTGCTTTTTGAATATCCTTTTCGACACCTTCGCCGTGCAGATACATCATCCCAAGATTATATAGGCTTGTCTCATCGCCCTTGTCAGCGGCTATTTTGAAGAGATTGAAGGCGGCGGTATAATCTTGCTCGAAAATAGTGCCTTTTTCGTATGCACAACCAAGGTCGTTCAAAAGGTCAGTCCTGCTTCCGTCCCATTCAGGATTCAGAATCAGCGGGACGACTATGGTCTCGTCAAGAGTGAGGTATCTGTCTCTGATGAACGGGATAACGTCGAGGTCGTCATCTTCCACATCAATAATAATCTTGTTGCCGAAATCGTCGGTTATGTGCCTTGCAACAAAGACTTTCGGGTATGGCACGTCTATGCGGGGATTGTGGATGACCATAAAGCTTCGGTCGTCCGTCTCGTTGATGACAAGCTCCACTCCGAGATCCATCTCCTTGTCAGAGTTCATTGCAAGAAGCCCTGCGACTTCAGATGGCTCATTCCAATGTAGCGTGTGCATGATAACGTGACTCTCGCCTTTTTCCTCAGGCTCAAGAAAGAAAACCTTGTTGCCGTCAGGACTGGAATTTCTGATTTGCATAATTGTTACCTCCTCATATCAGTGTGAAATAGACGCACCATGTAATCAAGTCGCATCACTGTACTTCTTCTGAATGAATTCTTGAGCTTCTTCTTCTGAGATTTCTCGAATTTCATTCATAATAGAAGAGTTTCCAAAACTATATGGCGAATCCGGCGGTTCAGAGGGATCATATCCATGAAGCCTGTCCATAATCTCACATTTATCATCAGCTTTCCATTCTCCGTCCTGATAAAGGTAATATCTCCCGGACTCCATTTTCCCGACAAGAGAACCATTAATCAGGTAATATTTCTTCTTCGGTTGACTCTCCGCCCTAAAATGTTCATCTGTTTGAGAAGCATTATATTCCTCATCTGCACCAAGGCGCTTTAGTGCCTCCTGAGCATTTTCTTCTCCCTGCTCAGCAGCAGTCTTATAGTATTTTTTTGCTATTTCTATATTGACTTCTCCAATATCTCCATTCTCATAAAACCAGCCTATATTTGTATAGGCAAGACAATCTCCCAATCTGGCAGCTTCTTGATAATAATCCAGTGCAGCGTTAATATCTTTTTTTACGCCTTGCCCTTTCGCATACATTACGCCCAGCTGATTAAAACAATATGCGTCATCCGCCAGTACTCCACGCCTGTAATACCGTCTTGCCTGTTCATAATCTTTCGCCATTCCAAGACCATTCTGATAATATAATCCGACATAGAAACACGCACCTTCATATCCTTCATCCGCAAGCTGTTTGAAAATCGGAAAAGCTTTTTTGTAACTTTTTCTGGTTCCATACCCCCAGTGATAACAATTTGCATAATTAAAGAGTCCTTTTTTTATCACCGGATTCAGCTGCTTTTTTATACCACTTAAAGCACTTTTTATAATCCGGCTCTCCTAACACTCCATATTCGTATATGTTGCCCAGATTTATCATTGCTGTCGAATTGCCAGCATCAGCTGCTTTTTCATAGATTTCTATAGCCTTTTGGACATCTTTCTCTATTCCCAATCCATTCTGATACATCCAGGCAAGATTTGAAAGTCCCTGACTGTCCCCTGCTTTTCCTGCTAATTGATAAAATTGAAGAGCAGCTTTGTAATCTTGTTCAACGAATGTTCCTTTTTCACAGGCATAGCCTAACCTTGTCAAAAGTTCTGCCTCTTCTTTACTCCAACTCCAGTTCTCTTTTGCTTTTATTGAAATAGTCGGCGCAATATCTTCATTCGAGTTTTTTACCATGAAATTACGAACTCCTTCCTCTTATTCGGCGTACAGCTTCTTTGTTGCGCTTCCCAGTATCTCCACCGTAAACTCGTCAATACTGTAATTCCTATCGTCAACACAAGAATGTTTACAAGCTCTGTTGATCATTCCAAAACGCTTCAGCTCTACATTAACAAGAATACCCGAATAACTATCATTCCAAGCTACACACTGGAAGCCTTTTCTTTTCAAAATTTCTTTAAATTCTTCCTGCTTCGCTTTATCTCGCTCCAAGACCATATAAGGCAAGCTTTTTCTTTCTTCCCAGTATGCTCCTTTGCAATTCTGTCGATAATGCTCATAATAAACTTCCATTAGCATCTTAGATATACCCTCTTCTCCAATCTCTCCAAAACGTCGAGCAACGTCTCATCCAGGTAGGAAAGCGCCTTCTCCCTTATCCACTCCGGAACCCCATAAGCCGCCTCGGCGATACTGCCGGTGATGGCGGCAAGGGTGTCGCTGTCGCCGCCTAGGGAGATGGCGTTGCGGATGGCGTCCTCAAAATCCGTGCTGTCGAGGAAGGCGACAATCGCCTGCGGGACGGTCTCCTGACAGGTTTCGTTGAACTCATAAGTCGGGCGAATCTCGTCGCAGGTGCGGCTCAGATTATATCCATATTCTTTTTCGATGTGTTCCTTGATACGTTTTTTGCATTCTGCGGGGTTATTGTTGATGGGTTCCTCGTAATCTCCATAGTATCCGCCAAAATAGTAGCGACACATAAAAATTGCATCCGCTGTCGCCATTGCGCCTTTGATTCCCTCAGGATGATTGTGCGTTACCTCAGCAGACAGCTTTGCGCCTCTCCTGCCATTGGAAGGCCACATACCTGTGCGTGCTGTAAACCCACAATTCATCATCCAAGCACATGGTGATACTCTCATAGCTGAACCATTTCCAAAACTGTTGTATGGTTCTCGATTCTCAGAGAAGATCCATTTTCTGAAATTCCCGCCGTATCCAGCATCTGGGTACATCCGCCCGTATTTCTTCATGGAGTCGATGAAGTCGTCCCGCTCCCCGCCGTTCATAATCGCCTCCGCCACCGCAATCGTCATAACCGTATCGTCGGTAAAAAAGCAGTCGGAGCGAAACAGCGGAAAGGATTTTGTTTTGATGTTATTGAACTCGTAGATTGAACCCACGATGTCGCCGATTATGGTGCCGAGCATTGGGGTGACCTCCTTTAAAGATATCAGTCAACGTTTGAGCTTTAGAGTGACGCACCGAAGTTGCGTATTACTTCCTCACTGCTTCTGCCAGTTATATTTTTTCCTGTTGCCTGTTCAATTGCATCCAAAAGACTAATAGCCCGGTGTACAATAAAGCTGTTAAAATCATCTTCTCTGCAATCCTTCACATTAAGCCAGTGTGATTCCAAATATGAATCAAGCACAGAAGATTCAACCTGCCCCTTTCTTTCAATCTTTTTTAAGTATACGCTCGGTGCAACTCCACCAATTTCTCTGTTTGTACTGTATGAAAGCGGAGTCTTATTGACAATAGAGTTCCATTTTTCTCTTGGATAGTCTTTAGAAATGCAATAATTCTTCGGGAAAACATGGTGAATATCGATATTTTCAGCCTTATATCTTGTGAAGTCCATCTCGCTTCCGCTGATAAAATCACGACTGTGATTTTTCAAAATTAGTGCCATCACTCCTTTGTAGGCGGCACTCTGCCTGCTCTGCATAGTTAAAAGTCTGAGCGGATTGAAATACGATTCCTGAACAGTTTTAGGAACCTTTTCAGAGTCAGAAATCCATTCCATGACTCCGACAACATCATTTACATAACGAGTCTCATTAGCTCCGCCATATAGCTCCCCAAAAACTCCACACCAATACCATTGTCTTAACTTGTCCCTAACACTTGTTACTTTTACGAAATTGTTTTCTGAAAGCAAGGTACAAAGAACAGCAAGAGGTATAAGTTGAGTGGTGTATGGCAAGTCATTGGCAGAGAAAATTCGCTCTTGTTGTAAAAGATTTTCAGCTTCGACAAACCCCTCTGAAAGGCTATCAGCATTTCTTCTGTAATCATCCAGAGACAAAGCTAAAACGTCTTTCTTCTTGCAACTTACAGTGCCGCCTTTCTGAAAAGATGACAATAAAGCGCAAGCTGTAAGAAAGTCCGTTGCCTCAATTGAAGAAAGAATATCTCCGCTAAAATATTTATCTCGACGAAAGTCCCAATCTCTCCTTAGTGCAAAATCGTCCATAGCAAAGATAGCTGTAATCAGTTCAAATACAGTAAGTGAAACACCTCCGGTATTTACGTTTTCAAAGACTTGGCATACAGCTTCCTTAGGGGTATCTCTATCAAGAACTATGATTGGAATCTGGTAATTCATTGTCTTGTTCGTTATTTCGTTTTGGAAACGAATTATCTGTTCCATAATGTCCGGGGAATAATGATAATACTGTTGGTAGCCCTGAATCCATTGAGATGTCTTTATGAAGTCAAGAATAATATTTAACGGAAACTTCTTCTGCTCGTATTCTTTCTCCTTAGTTGAAATATCCAAATCAATTTTTCGTCCAAAATCTGAGGTGACTACTCTAGAAGCAGGAACCGAGATTATGGCATCACTACGGTCTTTAGAGGAATCTAAGGCATCTGCAATGTCTATGTAGTAATATCGTAGGATTTCTTGTCCTTTCTCTGTTTTGGTGTTTACGGGGTGACTGCTATACAGAGCAGCATATATTGATGTCAATCTTTGCTGTCCATCCAATATTAGCTCGTCAGGAACCGCATCAGTTTCAGGTGAACCCTCTATCTGACGATATTTCAAGCGAATGTTTTCATTACCATACTCAAGAAACATAGCTGCTCCAACAGGATAGCCATTTGTAATACTTGCAATTAGTGAAATAATCCGATTATCATCCCATACCCAACCACGCTGAAAATCAGGAAGTTGTGATTTTCCTTGTTCAACATATTTCATCAGTTCGGTAAGTTGTCTGCTCTCTGTACGCATAGTATATTTGCCTGCCTTTCGTTAATTTCAAATAAATTCTTAGTCTCCCCCCCTAAAACCGAACTTCAGGGAGAGCATGCTCCTGCAAAACAGCAGCGCAAGTTTTCAACACAGCCGAAGCCGAAATTATTAGTGTTCAAAACCAATCGGATGATGGTGTAACAATAACTTCAAACTTTAAACTCTGACTTCAACAACCATAAAAGTTTCAGACAGCTACTTTTACTATAAACCGTAACCCATATTCTTTTAAGATAGTTGGGGCTCATGGCTGTGTTCGGAAAGTTTACTCAGATGTCAATCTCAAACGTCTCGGTATTATTCACAAGGTCGAGGGCGGTCTGAATCGCCGTGATTTCGGCAACGGTGCGCTCGTAGTCGGACTTAGCTTCGGCGATGTCGTAGTTAGCGTACTTGAATTCGGAGACGGCGGCGGTGGTTGTACGGGTACTCATCAGGCGCTCCTTCTGGACTCTCATCGACATGGCGGCGAGCTTGCGCTTCCTTGCCGAAAGCTGAGGGAGGCAGACAAGTGCCTCGTCAATCGTCATGCCGTCGGTATCAGGCAAAACCGTCGTCACATTGAAGACGTTAATTGCGTGCTTGACCGTACGGATCTTTCTCTCAAGCTCCGAAAGCTCACGCTGATATTCAGCATAATCGTAGTCGGGGCGGACAGTGTCCAGATCCTCGTTGGCGAACGCCCCGAAGGTGTCGAGCGAGCGTTCACGAGCCGCTAAATTGTCATGTTCCTCGGTCAACGTTCTTAAAAGCTTGGAAGCCTCTGCAGGTGTGTACTTCATGTTATTTTCCTCCTTGAAATTTGTTTAAATTTGTCTTACGGGGTAAGTATAACATAGCCTTCGACAAAAAACAAGATTTTGATGTCGTAGGTTTGTGACTTAATAAAAATTATTTTCAGAATTGTCTTCAAGTGCCTCCCTCAGCCTCTCACTATATTCTTCCGCCACTTCTTTCGGCACGGTAACCTTCATCAGCTTGCCGAACTGGAACAGCCAGCCCCAGAACGGCGGGGAAAGCTGGACTTTTACCCTTGCGGTGACTTGTCCATCCTTCCTCTGCTTCATGACGGTATCCTCGCCGAAGCGGTCATAGACGACACCGACAAGGCTTGGGTCAAATTGGATAGTGATGGTTCTCGGCTTGCCGCCGTACATCTTGAAGACCTGACCGGTGTAGCTCGACATGGAAGCACGAAGCTCCGAAGCCTTCTCGCAAATCTTTTCCTCAAGAATCTCGACATCTTCCATGCGGTCGATGCGGTAGTTGGCGGTCGAGTCGTGCTTCGGGCTGTAGGTGCTGAGGTAGTAGTTGTCCTCGTTGAAGACGAGCGCAATCGGCTCGACGACATAGTGATGCCCTTCCCGGCGGTAAACTCTCTCGTGGTTCATGTCGAGGTCATAGTATCTGAAAACGACCTTCTTCTTTTTGAGAAGAGCGGTCTCAAGAGCATCAATATTTGAATAGACGTTCTCGTTCGAGTGCTTTCTGGTGTTGAAAAGCACTTTGTTCTTTTTGAGAAGCTCCGCCCGCCGACCGCCTCCGAGCAAGGCAATCTTGTCGATAAGCTCCTCGGTCTTTTCCTCCGTGACAAAGCTTGCCGCCTGCACGGCATCAATAAGAAGCTTAAGCTCCGCAGTCGTGAAGCTGACTTCGTCCCGTGGGCTACGGCTCTTTTTCTTTTTCGGGACATTGTCGCCGACCATGTAATAGCCCTTGAACTTCCCGATGCGGACTTCGTGGACGACAATCCCGATTTCGTTGAGAGCCTGAACATCACGGGCGACGACACGCCGGTCGCACGGAATGCCCAGGCTCTCCATATAGGCGCAAATCTCCGGCGTCAGGAGCGGTCTCTCGGGACTCGACTCCCGCCTGAGCAGTTCAACAAGCAAGACGAGCTTGCTCTTCTGCCAGTTTTTCATGTGAGTAGTAGGCGTATCAGGCATAATATCCTCCCAAAAGATTATGAATTCCCACCGATTCCGAAATACTTTTCAAAGAAGGCTTGTAGCTTGGTTATGACCTTCTGCTTTATTTCGGCTCGGTTGCTACTTCCGAACAGGCTTATAGGTGGCATTATTTTATCTATGTCGGTGCCTATGGTCTTAATCCTGCCTTCACGGAAAGCGGTATCAAGGAATTTCCGGGTTTCTTCGGGCTTCAGCTTTTCCTCCTTGATAAGCTGAACAAGATCGTTTTCTCTTCGCTCGGCTACAAAGGCATTCCAGCCGCCCATGACGTCATCAATTCCGTTAGCCTCGGTGATGAAAGCTTCAATGAGTGCTTTCTTACTGCGGAGCTCGGGGCTGGCGTTTACAGCTTTTCTTATGGTGACGAGAACTTCCTTGTCGGTGCAGTTTGTCTCGTGATACTGCTTGACAAGCATGAGAATATAGTCGATATTGATTTCAATCTGCCTGATAAGTTCGACCTCGAAAACAATATCGTCAACAATATCCGCACTTTCTCCTTTTGGTCCCTTGGGTTTCCACTCGTCATAGAGATCCTGATAGCGTCCGAGATAATCCTGCAGGTCTCTTTCGGAAAGCTGATCATTCTCGACGAAGTCATCGAACGACGAGAGGATATTTCTCATGCGGAGGATATTCCCGAACAGGGCGATAAAGTCCTTCTGATTCTGCTCGCCCTCGATTTTCGGCTCTGTCAGAGGGAACTGCGTCGTCAGCTCGCTGAGCAGGTCGACATAGCCCGGCTTATGCACTCCCTCATCGTCAACATATCCTTCGAAATAGTCCTTAAAGCTTTTCATGAGGACAATTCCGCCGGCTTCCTTGTCTCCGAAGAGAGCTATTGCGGAATCAACCCTCTTCTGAAGATTTCTGAAGCATACGATATTGCCGTATTTTTTGACGCTGTTTAAGATTCGGTTGGTTCTTGAGAAAGCCTGAATAAGACCGTGCATCTTGAGATTCTTATCCACCCACAGCGTATTGAGCGTTGTAGCATCGAAGCCGGTCAGGAACATATTGACTACGATAAGCAAATCAAGCTCCTTGTTCTTCATGCGAAGAGAAACATCTTTATAATAGTTCTGGAACTTGTCGCTTGACGTGTCGTAGTTCGTCTTGAACATCTCGTTATAGTCCTGAATCGCCGATTCGAGGAAATCACGGTCGTTCTGTTCCAATGCAGAAGTGTCCTCCGGGTTCTCTTCGCCGAGGATTCCGTCAACCTCTTCTTCGTTGGCTTCGTAGCTATAGATGACAGCAATCTTGAGCTTTCTGGCGGGGTTCGCCTCCATCTGCTTCTGAAACTCGGCATAATACATCTTTGCCATCGGGACGGAAGAAACCGCAAAAATCGAATTAAATCCGCTCAGGCGTTGCTTCTGCTTTATTTCATCGACCTTGCCGTTTTCCGAGGAAGCGACATCGGCTATATTCGTAAGCGTGTTGAAGACATAGGTCTTATCTCCCCGATAGGTCTTCTGGTCGAAATGCTCAAGGATATAGCTCGTTACGTTTTTCACTCTTTCGGGGGCTTCATAAGCTTTCTTTCGGTCGATATCCCGGACGTCCTCGTCGTCAATATCCGGCTCGGCATCCATCGTCTTGACATAGTCGACACGGAAAGGCAGAACGTTGCTGTCATTGATGGCGTCCACTATTGTATATGTATGGAGCTTATCGCCGAAAATCTGCTCTGTGGTCTTGAGTTCAGCCTTTGCGCCGCTCGGAAGATTCTCCGGGAAGATTGGCGTGCCGGTGAAGCCAAACATATAGTACTTCTTAAAGTTGGAGACGATTGCCTTGTGCATATCCCCGAACTGGCTTCTGTGGCATTCATCGAAGATGATAACCACCTGTTTGTCATAGACGGGATGGTCTTTATACTTCTTTATGAAGTTCGAAAGCTTCTGGATTGTGGTTATTATGATGGTCGATTCGTCATTTTCGAGTTGCTTTTTCAGAAGAGCTGTCGAGGAGTTGCTGTTGGCGGAGCCTTTCTCGAAGCGGTCATATTCCTTCATCGTCTGGTAGTCGAGGTCCTTACGGTCAACGACAAACATGACTTTATCTATATAGGGCAGTTGCGAGGCAAGCCGGGCGGTCTTGAAAGAGGTCAGTGTCTTTCCCGAGCCGGTTGTATGCCAGATATATCCGCCCGCAGAAATGTCCCCATACTTCTTATAATTATGGGCGATTTCAATCCTGTTTAAAATCCGCTCGGTCGCCGTTATCTGATACGGGCGCATTACCATCAGCGTATCTTCGGACGTATAGACGCAGTATTTCGTCAGGATATTAAGAATAGTATGCTTGGCGAAGAACGTCCTTGTGAAGTCAATCAGGTCAGGGATGATTTTATTATTCGCATCTGCCCAGAAAGAGGTGAACTCAAAGCTATTGCTTGTCTTTTCCTTTTTGGTCTTTCCCGATTTTGCATCCTTGATGGCATTGAAGCGTGTACTATTGGAATAATACTTCGTATTTGTGCCGTTGGAAATTACGAAAATCTGCACATACTCAAAAAGCCCGCTCCCCGCCCAGAAAGAGTCTCTCTGGTATCTGTCTATCTGGTTGAAAGCTTCCCGAATCTGCACGCCCCTTCTTTTCAGCTCGATATGCACAAGCGGCAGACCGTTCACAAGGACAGTCACATCATACCGGTTATCATACTTTGCGCCCTGCTGCTGACCCACTTCATACTGATTTATGACCTGCAGGCGGTTATTATGGATATTCTTCTTATCTATAAGAGTGATATTCTTCGTGAGGTTATCGTCACGCTTCAGAACCTGCACATTGCTCTCCTGAATCTTTTGGGATTTCTCCTCTATATGCTCATTCGGATTGGAAATGCAGTCGTGAAAGAATCTGTCCCACTCGGTATCGCTGAACTCGTAACTATTCAGCTCGGACAATCTCTGCCGAAGGTTTTTTATCAGATCCTCCTCGCAATGGATATCCAAATACTCATAGCCCTGCTCACAAAGAAGTCTTATAAACTCCTTCTCCAAAGCCGCCTCGCTCTGATACTGCTCCGACCGAACCTTCACCGGCTCATACGAAGTCACCACCGTATCTTCATTAGTAGTCGCCACGATATTAAAATAAGGCATACTCACATCTCCTTAAAAGTCAGCAATTTATCCCGATAGTATTCATACTGTTTCTTCCTAGCTTCAATCTCCGCCGGTAAACCGGATGAAATGTCGTTGCAAAGAGCGTCGAAGCGGTCAAGGATGGAGACGATACGTTTCTGTTCTTGCATTGTCGGAATACAAAATGTATATTCTCCGAGTCGCTTCATATCTACAGAAGCGAAATTGCCCTCATTTACATTTTGCTTGCACCACTCATCCAAGATAAAGCAACAGTAGAATATATACTTTATGTCTACTATATCTTTGTATTCCTCTTTCAGTGTAAGGCAAGCAAAACGCTGATTGCAAACAAACGGAACCGTAATTAATGCGTGTTCTCCGATGGTGGCAGATGTAGCGACTATAATTGAGTTTTCTTTGAACGGCTCCTTTTTTACTGCACGTTCGTTAATACTTTGGATTGCACAGTTTAGAATCCGCCCGTTTTCTCTGATGTCTTCCATTCTGAACCACGGAATAGTACCATCTTCCCAAAAGGATTTATTTGATTTTGAAGGCGTATATCCACCCTTAACTTCAAAGATACTATCCAGCCTAACTTCTGCAACACCAAAAACATACAAGAAGAGCCTAATCAGCCCGTCTGTCTGTCTGTCTGTCTGTCTGTCTGTCTGTCTGTCTGTCAAAGATTGTCGCAGACTTGATGTCGAATGTCAAGAGGCAATCTCTATAAAATTCATATTGTTTTTTGCGAGCTTCTATTTCTGCCGGTAGACCGATGTTCAGGTCAGAGCAAATAGCATCGAAGTTATCGAGGACATTGACAAGACGCTCTTGAACATCAAGTGACGGAACAGGCACAGGAAACTCATTCAGCATTGGTCTGCGAATCGAAGCAACAGAGCCTTGATACATGGTTTTTTGTATGTACGGAAGAAATGCCGACTTCATGTAATGATAATAATATTTCGGCATGACTTCAGGCGTGTTGATATGAATCCGATAGGCTCTTTGGTGCAAAGCATATTTTCCCTCAACATAGTGATATACTTTGCCAACGCCAACACCGTCTCCGGCTGTTATAATGGCTGTTTCATCATATTCGTACTCATTCTTTCTTAATGGTTCAGGAGAACGAACATAGAACGGATATACACCTTCTTCAAGCCCTTCGTCAGTATTACTACTGCCGGTTCCAATGTCTGCGATTTCAGCGAGCTTGACCCACCGAACGTCAACGCAGTTCCCCCCGCTAAGGGTTCAAAAGTCAGTAGCTGGTCTCTATAGTACTCATACTGCTTCTTCCTCGCTTCTAGCTCCGTGAAATTGTCTAATATTCGGACAATTTCACGCTGGATTTCGAGGGGAGGGACGGAGATTATTATCAAGCCAATGTCATCCTTATTAATTTTTATAGGAACGGCGTTAATAAGCGTCCTTTTTCTTAATTCTTTTCTTCCCTGTTTGCTTTCAATGGCATACTTTAGAAACCTGCTGTTGATGATTTCTGGATTAGGTCTGAGTAAAGCAAGAGATACGTAATAAGCAAGATCATCATTTCTATCCACAACGGCACATGTTCCTATAGAGCCAATACGTGTCATAAACACGTCACCGATTTGAGGCTTGATTTTATATTTTTTGTAGTCGCTCTCGGAAATATATTTCTTCGTTCCATACAAATCATTTATATTTTCAACGCTTACAAAAGGAACACCACTGTCTGTATAGTTAGGTGTGGTATGCGTGCCATCATAGATTTCGCATATTGTATTTAATTTCCTATACTCTACCCCCTCCGGGCAAAGGTCTTTTAGTAGCTGGTCAAGGTTGGTCATCTTCTTTGCACTCCTCAATAAAACGGTCAAAGTCGCTCTCGTAGAGCCTGTCCTGCACAACTCTGTACTTTTCAAATTCGCTCAATGCGTGTTGCTTGGCAAGCTCCTCGTCCATTACCCAACCCTGAATTGTGTAATCCTTGACGATAGAATTTGCCCACTTGCGGAACTGAACCGCACGCTCGTTATTCACCTTGAAGCCGACGGCTATTATCATCTGCAAGTTATAGTGGTCTGTATTTCTGGAAACCTTCCTGCCACCTTCGTCTTGAACTATTAAGTATTTCTTAATAGTTGACTCAGGAGCAAGCTCTTGGTCTTCGTAGATTTTTTTGATATGTTGGTTGATGGCGGGAACCGTGACACTATATAGTGCCGCCATCATCTTCTGTGTCAGCCAGATATTCTCGTCTTCATACCGCATTTCAATGCTTTCGTCACTGTCGCCTGTCGAGGCAACAAACGTCAGATATTCCGCCGCAGAACTGCGGATTGAAATTTCATTTTTATTGTCCGCCATACTCACACCTCGATTTCTGTTATAATCTTGTTGATTTCATCCCGCAAGACTTGCTCACGAGCCACTATTTCTTCTATCTCTGCATTAAGCTTCACGATGTCCACTTTTTCCCGGGTGTCCTCCGCTTCTACATATGTAGAAGCTGAAAGGTTGTAATCGTTGTCCTTGACCTCGTCGTAGGAAGCAAGATGGCAGAAATACTCCTTGTCCTTGCGCTCGGTGAATGCGCTGACTATATGCTCTATGTTGTCGTCGGTGAGGCGGTTGTTGTTCGTGACTTTGATGAACTCGTTCGAGGCGTCGATGAAAAGCGTGTTGTTGTCAACCTTGTTCTTCTTCAGAACCATGATGCAGGTGGCGATGGACGTGCCGAAGAAGAGGTTTGCGGGAAGCTGAATCACGCAGTCGACGAAGTTGTTGTCAATGAGATACTGGCGGATTTTCTTCTCGGCTCCGCCACGATACATGATGCCGGGGAAGCAGACGATGGCGGCAGTTCCGCTTGATGAGAGCCATGAAAGGCTGTGCATGATGAAGGCAAGGTCCGCCTTGCTCTTGGGCGCAAGAACTCCGGCAGGCGAAAATCGGGGGTCGTTGATGAGAAGAGGATTCTCGTCGCCCTCCCACTTGATGGAATAGGGCGGATTCGAGACAATAAGATCGAACGGCTCATCGTCCCAATGCTGCGGGTGAGTCAGAGTGTCGTCGCAAGCGATGTCGAACTTGTCGAAGCCGACATCATGTAAAAACATATTGATGCGGCAGAGGTTGTAGGTGGTGATGTTGATTTCCTGACCGTAGAACCCGACCTGAACGGCGTCCTTGCCAAGAACCTTTTCCGCTTTCAGAAGGAGCGAGCCGGAGCCGCACGCAGGGTCATAGACCTTGTTGACGGTCTTCTTTCCAACCGTGCCGAGACGGGTCAGGAGCTCGGAAACATCAGCGGGAGTGAAGAACTCGCCGCCGGATTTTCCAGCATTCGAAGCGTACATGGTCATGAGATATTCATAGGCATCGCCGAAAGCGTCGATGTTGTGGTCTTTCACCGAGCCGAGATTCATGGCGGCGACGCCGTCAAGAAGCTTTTTGAGCCTTTCGTTCCTCTTGGCGACGGTGTTGCCAAGCTTGTTGCTGTTGACGTCAAAGTCGTCAAAAAGTCCGGCAAAGCTGTTTTCCGAATCGGTGCCCTTCGCCGATTCTTCAATGTTGCGGAAGACTTTCTCGAGAGTTTCGTTGAGGTTCTCATCATTAGCCGCATTCGCCCTGACATTGCAGAAAAGTTCGCCCGGCAACATGAAGAAGCCTTTTGATTCGACGAGGTCCTTTCTTGCAACCTCGGCTTCGTCGTCAGGCATCTTTGCATAATCAAAGTCGGGGTTACCGGCTTCAATCTCGCCCTCGTTTATGTAAGCAGTGAGATTTTCTGAAATGTAGCGATAGAACATCGCTCCGAGAACATAGTTCTTGAAGTCCCATCCGTCAACCGCTCCACGCAGTTCATCGGCTATCGCCCATATCGCGCGATGAAGTTCATCACGTTCCTTGTTGTTATCTGTCGCCATAATCAGACCTCCGTTTATTCTTCTTTGGATTCCACCCAATGTGTAAAACTGTTCACAAAATATTATACAACACCGCTGAAAACAAATCAAGCCTTTGAGGTTTTATGTTCATGACCTCAAAGGCATTATTTTATCTGCGCCGAAATTTTTTCAAAGAATTTTTCAAACCAGCTTGTCCAGAGGCATCTGAAATCTGTATTAGTGAGGGGCAAATTTTTTGAAAAACAGCTTGTCAGGACCCCTGTTTTTTCAGTATTAGTGAGGGGACAAAACGCAAGCTCCAAAAATTTTTTGAAAATTTCAAAAACGACTTGTCGAACCCCTTCCCTTGTCTGTGTTAGTGAAGGGCAAAAGAAACCAAAGCAAGATACGCCCGGTCGAACAGTAACTCAATTCTGAGAACTGCTACCCTGACATCTTGATGGGAATTTCGATTTCCCATACCCTCGACTAACGCAAAACTGAAAAGTTTTGCTGATTGGTTCCTATTAAAAATAGTCACAGCGGCGAGCCGGTTGCCGGTGGCAAAACGAAAGAGGTGAAAGCGATTATGGCAAGACCAAAAGAAGATGCGGACTTAGTTCACTCGCACCGGGTTGCGTTTCGCTTGACGGACGTGGAGTACGAGGTGATCAAAAAGATGTCGGAGAGGGCGGGCGTTGGTATGTCCGAGTATATGCGAAAAGCTATTTTCGGTGGGAAACTCACTATCACCCACGAGATTGTTGCCAAGTTCCCGGACATTCGGGAGGAAATGAAACGCATCAGCCTGCTTCTCAGCAACATCGCAAGCAACATCAATCAGATTGCGAAGCATTTCAACATGGGAGGTCTGCACTCGCAGAGAGTTACCGCCGAGTTGGAAAAAGCTCTTGATGCTGTTCTCAAAATTCAGCTTGACGTGACGGGGATGGTGAACGAAGTCCATGGCAATCTTAAAGCACGCTACAAGTAAAAACGCCAATTATGGCGATGCCCTCACTTATCTCTTGTTCGAGCATGACGGATTCACGATGAAGCCGGTTCTTGATGAAATCGGGAACATGGTGCGAAGGCGGGACTACATCCTCGACGGCATCAACTGCGACCCATTCACCTATGCCGAAGAGTGCCGAGAGCTTAACGAGCAATTCCGCAAGAATCAGAAACCGGACGAAATAAAGGCGCACCACTACATCATCAGCTTCGACCCGCTTGACCAATCCGAATGCGGACTGACTGGTGAGAAAGCGCAGTCGCTCGGCATGGAGTTTGCAAAAAAGAATTTTCCCGGTCATCAGACTTTGGTTTGTACTCATATGGACGGACACAACGGCAGTGGCAATATTCATGTGCATATTGTTCTAAATAGTCTCCGCAAATTTGACATCGAGCCTCAAGAGTTTACGGAGAGACCTTGCGATTGCAAAGCCGGGTTTAAGCACCATCAGACGAGAAGCTTGCTCACACATATGCAGAAATCTCTGATGGAGATTTGCGAGCGAGAAGGACTTCATCAAGTTGACTTGCTCACTCCGTCCGAAAACAAAATCTCTGAGCGAGAGTATTGGGCGAAGCAACAAGGACAGGCTGAGCTTGACAAGAAGAATGAAGAAGTAATCGAATTTGGTCTCACTCCGGCAAATACTGTCTTCCAGACGCAAAAGCAATTTCTCAGAGATGCGATTGCGGATGTCTCCAAAACATCACGCTCATTTGAAGAATTCCAGAAAGCTCTTTCGGAAAAGTATTCGATTCAGGTCACGGATAAAAAATCCCGCTACTCTTATCTCCACCCTGATAGAAACAAGAACATAACGGAGCGTGCTTTAGGGACGAACTACGGCAAAGAGCATCTGATGAAGCTGTTTGAGGAGAACGCAAACAAAGTTTGGATTGATCCAATTTTCGGAGATTCGCCACCCGACTATGTCGAAGTATTCTTCCTGAAATCCGATTTGCGATTGGTCGTTGACTTACAGGACAACGTCAAGGCTCAGCAGAGCCGAGCATATGCGCAAAAAGTTAAACTTACGAACCTGAAGCAGATGGCGCAGACTGTCGTTTATGTTCAGCAAAACGGCTTCGATACGAGGGAAGCTCTCCAGAACTCTTACGACGAGATTCTTTCCAAAAGAATCGAGGCGAAGAAAGAGCTTCGAGAAATCGAGGACAAGCTGAAGGACATCAACGAGGTTATCCGTTACACGGGGCAGTATCTCTCAAACAAAAAAGTTTTCGGCGAGATGCTGAATGCGAGAAACAAGAAGAAGTTTCGTGAAGCGCATTCGTCGGAGATTGCGGTTTACGAGAATGCCGTGAGGTTCCTGAAAAATCGTTATCCTGACGGCAAGATTCCTTCGATGAAGACGTTGCAACAAGAAAAGCAAAGTCTGACTATCCGAAGGGACGCAAAGCAGAACACTTACAATTACCTGTACGATTACACGCAGAAATTGAAAACGGTTTGCGCTAATGTGGATGCGATTTTGAAGCCGCAGGAAGAAAAGGAAGTTAAAAAGACACGGCAAGAAGAGATTCTGTGGTAGAGAGGACGTGACAAATGACATATTTCAAGAAGGACACCGCTCTGCCTCCGTTCATACCTCTGCCACGGTTCATTGTTGCGGGTGAGTATTCCATAAATGCAAAGCTCTTGTATGGTTTACTTCTGAGCCGCACCATGCTTTCGCAAAAATCCGGTTGGGTTTCGGAAGACGGAAGCGTTTACGTTGTTTATCCCATCAAGGAGCTTGCCGAGGATTTAAACCGGAGCGAAAAGACGGTCAAGAATGCTCTTAACGAGCTTGAAAATGCAGGGTTATTGTCACGAGTACGGCAAGGGCTGAATCGGGCGAACCTCATCTACTTAAAGCTTCCCGATGTGGTGCAAATAACTACCCAACCGGCGGGTAAATTCTACCCCACGGACGGGAAAGAAATTACCCTTCAGGAAGGGCAAAATCTACCCTCAAGTAATAATGAAACTGAGTATATAGACCGTAATAAGAAAGACAGAGGAGAGAGCCGCTCCCAATACGGTTGCTACCAGAATGTTTTTCTTTCAGGTAACGAGATGGACAAGCTCAAAGCCGAATATCCCGACAGGTATTCGGAATACATCAACCGTCTGTCCACTTACATGGCATCAAGCGGCAGACATTATGCGAATCACTACGTCACCATTCGCAAATGGCTCGACGAAGACAGCAAGCCGAAGAACGGCAAGGCTTACGATTACAATACTACTTACGAACAAGGAGAATGTTTATGAATATGGATTCTGTTTTATCCGACATTATGCAAACAGCAAACGAGGCGCAGAGTTCGCCCGATGACTACATAGCTTCCGACGGGCTGAAATACTGCGGAAAGTGCCACACGCCGAAGGAGGCGTTCTTCCCGGAAGGGTCTCACTTCGGTAGTTCCGACCGTTATCCTGTTCTCTGCAAATGTGCCGCAGAAAAAGAGGCGCGACATAAAGCCCAACAACAGGAAGCCGAGCGAATAGAGCGTATATCTCAACTACGGTCTGAGGCTTTCAAAGATATTCCCGCCTTTTATTGGCGATTTGAGAACGCCGCAGTTATGACTCCGCAGTTATCCAAAGCCAAGAGCTATTCGGACAAATGGGAAGCTTTCAGAAACAATGGCATCGGGCTTCTTCTTTTCGGAGATGTCGGGACGGGCAAGTCCTACGCCGCAGGGTGCATTGCAAATGCTCTGATTGAGAGGTCAGTCGCCGTTAAGTTTTTGGCAGTGTCCGGGATAGTCAACCGAATACAGGGAACCTTTGGGGATGACCGTGAGAACTTTATGAAGCAGTTGATGCGCCCCGAACTTCTAATCCTTGACGACCTCGGAGCGGAGAGAAGCACGAGCTTCGGCAAGGAATGCGTCTTCGATGTGGTCAACCGCCGTCTTCTCACAGGCAAGCCGATGATTGTAACGACCAACATCACTCTCTCTGCTATGAAAGCCGCAACAGACTTGGACGACCGGCGCATTTACGACCGCATCTTGGAGGTGTGCATTCCGGTTCAGTTCAAGGGGCAGAATTTCAGGGAAGTCAACCGCAAGGCGAATATGCAGAAAGCTATTGAGGTGTTGGGTGAATAGATTAAAACCAAATTTTTCCGAATACAACCCCAGTCTCCTGCCCAAACTAATCCAAAAGGAGTTGATTATATGGCTATGAAGCCCGATGAGAAGCGGGGCGAGCTTCTTGATTCTTTGGTGGACATCAGGGATGTCAGGATTGACCGCTCACAGCCGGTGGAGGAGCGGATGAAATCCTATGTCGAGCAGATCAAGAACCCTTATATGTTCAGGGTCGGCGACACGGTGGTCAGGGTTTCATATGCGGACACGCCGGAAACCATCAACGACAATTTTATAAACCTCATTGCGAGTCTTTGACTTGCCGTCTGGAAAATGATTCTTATAAAGAAAGGCTGGACTTTTCCGCTCGGTTCTGTTATAATGATTGTGGACAAAATCAGTGGAACGCCGCCCTTTCAGTTTTCCGACGAAAAAAGAAAGGTGTGGCGATTTATGCTGAAATTAACTCTTGACAGAGATTACAAAGCCGCCATCTACCTGAGATTATCAAAGGAAGATGGCGATTTTGCATTCCAAGGCGGCAAACAGGAGAGCGACAGTATCTCGAACCAGAGGCTACTTATTTTGGAATATCTCAAAAAATGCCCGGAGATAACTGTGATTCGGGAATACTGCGACGACGGATATTCGGGCGCAAACTTCGAACGTCCGCAGTTCCGGATGATGATGGAAGCGGTCAAGGCGGGAGAGATTGACTGCATCGTTGTGAAGGATCTTTCACGTTTCGGGCGTGAATATATCGACTCCGGCAACTATCTCCAGAAGATTTTCCCGACGCTCGGCGTTCGATTCATTGCGATTAACGACGGCTACGACAACGCCCGCCCCGATTCGGGCGCAAACGACCTCGTTCTGCCGTTCAAGAATCTTATCAACGACTCCTATTGCCGGGATATTTCAATCAAAGTGCGAACCAATCTCGACGCAAAAAGGCGGAGCGGTCAGTTCGTCGGAAGTCGGGTTGTCTATGGCTATATGCGAGACCCGGAGAACAAGAATCATCTGATAGTTGACCGTGACGTTGCGCCAATCGTTCAGGACATCTTCAAGTGGAAGCTTGAGGGGATGTCTCCCGCACAGATTGCGGACAGGCTGAACCGAAGCGGGGTTCTCTCCCCTATCGAGTACAAAAAATCAAAAGGCTCGAAGCAACGCACCGTCTTCCAAACAAAGCCGCAGGCTCTATGGAGTGCGGTCGCAATCTACCGGATTCTCAAGAACGAGATTTACACCGGCACGCTTCTCCAAGGAAAGACCACGACCCCGAATCACAAGGTCAAGAAAACCATGCTCAAGGACAAAAGCGAGTGGTCAAGGACGGAGAACGCCCACGAGGCGATTATTTCATCCGCTCAGTTCGATTTGGTTCAGGAAATAATGCAGACCGACACCCGAAGCCCTTCGGGAGCGAATGGCGTTCATCTCTTTTGGCGCAGGCGGTAATCTCTCAGCTCATCGGCGACCGGAACAGCATTGAAAGCGGAATGTCGAATCAGCAGGGCTGGCTCGCACAGTTCAGGCAGTATGAGAATATACAAGCGCTCACCCGTAGCGTTGTTGTCAGCCTGATTGACAGGATTTATATTAGGGATAGCAAGGCAGTGCGTATAGGTTGGCATTTCAATCAGCCTTGATTCGCTTATATTATCAATAGACTCAAGTATATTTCCATCACTGTCAATCAGAATTTGCTCCATCTTTCTCGTAACTCCTTATTTTGTTCCTTGTATCACCATTATTACGGAAACATTGGTGTCCCATTGTTTCTCTCCACGGTTATACTGTTCAATTCTTGTATCGTACTTCATGTTGGCGAGCCGCTTCATTTCAGCAACTTCCCGGGCGTTAAAATGTTCCGGCATTGTCCCAAATACAGAGTCTATTCTATCCAAAGTGGAATAGCGTTCTGCATTTATCATATCGCAGGCAAGCTGGGAACTGATCCCGGGATTATCAGGAGTCAAATCAATCGTTGCATACCCTGTTCTTATATTTCGGAAGCCATACTTTTCCATAGCTATCGGCATTTCCGCTTCGTTCATTGGGTACTTGCAAACGGAATATGTTTCAAACGATGTATCATATTCTCTAGCCTTTTCCCAAAATGCCTGTTCAAAATCATTGAGTTCCTCTACACAAGCAGGAGTTATGTTGATACCTCTCCGTGAGGATAACACAAGACATTTTCCTCCCGGTTTCAATACTCGAAGCTGTTCCCCATAAAACCCGGAAGGCTCTATGTGCTCCGCTACCGTATTTGAAATGGTCACATCAAAAGTATCATCATCAAAGGGGAGCCGGGTGGCATCTCCTTCCATGAAAGATATGCCGTCTTCGTGTTCTGATGCAAACCGGATAAATTCGCTATCTCTGTCAACAGCGGTAATTTCAGCATTGGGATACCAGTGATGAATCGCTCCTGCTAAAGCTCCGGGACCACAGCCTATTTCCATGACTTTCAAAGTGCGGCTTGTGTCCAGATCAAAAAGCTGTCTGTACTGTTGCTCAAACAGATCATCAAATCGTAATTTGCGGGAGTAGTATAATGTATTAGTACCTTAAATATATTTTGACCAAATAACATTCATATCAAAATTCCTTTCATTTTTATACAAACTTTAAAAGTCCTTTTGTTCCAAAACCTTTAATTCAAAGTTAACCAAGCCACCGAATAAATGCCGTCTTGTTTGTCCCATTTTAATCATACTGATTCTATCGCATACTAAACACATAAGAAATTGTCCTCAAATTCCGATTTGTACTCGAATGCCTCAGTAAGTATACCATGTCAGAGCGAAAAAAGCAAGACTAGAATAGAAGCCGCCTCTCCACCCTGACCGACGAAGAATTAAGAGAGCATCTTTATGACGCTATTGAAAAAGTTCTGGTGTATGATGGGAAGAGTGTCGAGGTTGTTTGGAGGTTTGGGTATACCTCTTGACTTTTGGGGAACAATATGCTATCATAAAATCACAAAATGTTCCCCAAAGGAGATGGAAGTATGGCACCACAATATGATGAGATTCAGGAGCTTCTGAGAACCAGAGCCGATTTAAACGCACGACTCAACCTTATGCCCTATGACGGCACGCCGGAAATCAAGGAGCGTGACGGCGGGAAGTATCTTTATGTCCGCAAGCGGGTTGCGGGAAAACTGACATCGACCTATGTCGGCTCGTACACAAACGAGCTCTATAACCTTCTTCTCCGAAATTCGAGGGAAGCCCGGGAAATTCGTCGGGAGCTTCGGAAAATCGAGAAACAGCTTGCCGAAGCGGGATATTCCGAGGATGAGCTTCCCACAGAAGTCCTCCGAAATATCGACTTCGCCCGGGCGAACATGAAAAGAAACATCTATGACCAAGCTGTTCTTGAGGGAGTTGCGACCTCCTTCCCGCAGACGGAGGAAATCATCGAGGGCGGCATCGTTTCCGGGATGACCGCAACCGACGTCCAAAAGATTCTGAATCTCAAGCACGCTTGGGAGTTCATTCTTGACAGAGACGTTATCGCGAGCAGAACCGATTACTATATGCTCAGCCACATCGCCCGGCTCGTCAACGAGGGTTTCTTTGCGGATGGCGGACGTATCAGAGGCGTACCCGTCACAATCGGCGGAAGCTCCTATGTCCCGCCACTGCCGATTGAGCTTGATGTAAAAGATAAAATCCGTGAAATTGCCGACAGTGATGACATAGCCGTCAATATTGCAATCAGGCTTTGCCTATATTGCATGAAGACGCAGATTTTCCTTGACGGCAACAAGCGGGCTTCGGTGATATTCGCAAACCACTATCTCATTGCCCACGGCGGCGGCTTCCTCGTGATTCCCGAGCAGGCAGTCCCGGAGTTCAAGAGGCTCCTCGTCAGGTACTATGAGGGAGAGGACGAAATCGTAATCTCCGATTTTCTCAAGGAGAATTGTCGGGAGAGAATGTAGCCTCCGGAAAGAGAAATCATGAAATCAGGTGACACCATGAAATCCACTCTTCAAAAATCCAAAAAATCCACAGGCAAAATAGTCCTTATCGTCATCGTCGTTTTAGTCGCCATGTTGTCAGTCGCTTTCGTCTGGTACGTCAACGACTATTACCACGCCGTCGATGTGGACGCATATCTTTCGAGCACCGACACCGTTCAGGTGATTCAGGTTGACGACGGGATTTGGTTCTGCGGCGGGAACGAGGTGGCTCTCATATTCTACCCCGGCGCAAAGGTCGAGTATACCGCCTATGCTCCACTCATGATGAGCCTTGCCGAGAACGGCGTCGACTGCTTCCTCGTCGAAATGCCGTTCAATCTCGCATTTTTCGGGATGAACAAGGCGGAGACGATTATGTCCGAGTATGTTTCCTATGAAGCTTGGTATATCGGCGGGCATTCTCTGGGAGGAGCGATGGCGGCGTCGTTTGCGTCGAACCATCTTGATGAGCTCGACGGTCTCATCCTGTTTGCATCCTATTCGACGAGCGACTTGGGAGACCTCACCACCCTCTCAATCTACGGCAGTGAGGATGGCGTTCTCAATATGGACAGCCTCGAAGCCGGGCGGGATTACTCCACCGACTACACCGAAATAGTCATCGACGGCGGCAACCACGCCGGCTTCGGAAGCTACGGCGAGCAAGCTGGCGACGGCGAAGCAAGCATCTCGCAGGAAGAGCAGTGGGAGCTGACGGTGGCGGAGATTCTGGGCTGGCTTGCGGATTAGCTGTATATTCCCGCCCTTTCGGCAAATAATAGCATCACATCTATTAAGAAAGGACTGATCCTATGAAAGCGACGGGAATTGTTCGGAGGATTGACGACTTAGGACGTGTCGTCATCCCCAAAGAAATCCGGCGGACTATGAGGATTCGTGAGGGCGATCCTCTTGAAATATACACAAGCGGCGAGGGCGAGGTCATCTTCAAAAAATACTCGCCTGTTGGCGAGATGACCGAGAGTGCCGCTTCGGCGGCGGACGTTATCCACAAGCTTGGCTCTGCGCCGGTCGTCATTTTTGACCGTGACCACGTCGTGGCGACGGCTGGCGTTCAGAAAAAAGAGTATGCCGAGCGGAGGATTTCGCAGGGCTTGGAGGAGCTCCTTGAGACCCGCAAGAGCTGGGTTTACGACACGGAGGGCAAGGCAATTCTGCCGGTTGAGGGTGTCCCGAAAAACGCTCTCGCCGTCTCACCGATTATCGCCTCGGGCGACATTGCGGGTGCGGTCTGCTTCCTTAATTCCGAGTCCCAGACCAAAGGGACGCCTCTGCAGCTCACATTGGCGCAGACGGCGGCGATGTTTCTGGGAAGACAGCTGGAGGCGTAGCCAGATTTGCGAATCCGGGGCGTATATTCCCAAAAAATCATGCCATAATAATCCCATCTTAATTAAAAGGAGATTTTGGCATGACTTTAACACAGAAAGAAATTGGACTATTAAAGGATTTGAAAGATCAGGAGAAGCTTTGCTGGGAGAAGTACTCGAAGTACTCTGGGGAGGCTTGCTCATGCGAACTCAAGCAGCTCTTCGACAGCATTTCGCAGGTGGAGCACAACCACTACGACACCGTCACGAGCTTGCTTTCCGGAAACGTTCCGACTGTTCCGGAGGGGATTCTCAAGAACGAGAACAACGGCTGGTGCAAAAAGATAAGCTACAAGGACACGAGGTCCTCGGACATCGACAAATTCTTGGCATCCGACATGCTCGCCATGGAGAAGCACGTGTCAGCCCTCTACGACACCTCCGTCTTCGAATTCTCCGACCCCCAAGCCCGCCACCTCCTCAACCACATTCAGGCAGAGGAGCAGCAGCACGGCGAGCAGCTCTATGCGTTTTTGTCGTGTAATGGGATGTATCAATGATGTCGCCTGACGGCGACCGACGGCTTTTGCCGTCGCCCTCTCAGTCAGCTTCGCTGACAGCTCCCCCAGAGGGGGAGCCAAGTGTGTCTCGTCCGCAGTTCCCAGCTCTCCCTTTGGGAGAGCTGGCTGCGCCGTAGGCGCAGACTGAGAGGGCGCGACCGGAGGGAGCGATTTTCGCCCCTACATAATTACATCCTGTATATTTTCAACACTATTTTTCGAAACGTAATATATTTCGATTCCATATAAAAACTCCCTTCCGTGGGCTATGTAATAGCATGGCTACATTATAGCATACTTCCGGGAGGGAGTGGTGTTAAATGTGGGTTAAGAATTTACTCCTTGACATTTATTTGCTGATTTCTTCTGTCATATTCCATATCTACTATGGAGTGCCTCATCGACCTCATCCACAGTATAAACCCTACTTTCTGCTGATTTCAGACCTTTTAAGACTTCGTTGCTGATCTCTTCCTCCGTCATCTTGCTAATATCCAACGGCTTCTTTGCCGGAATACGCGCCTCAAACGGTAATCCGTTCTGCAACACTATCTGACTATAAAGCATCTGGATTGCTCCTGACGGGGTGATTCCTAATTTTGCCAGTATTCCCTCAGCATTTTCCTTGAGTTCTGTGTCAATTCTTGCGTAAACAGCAGTTGTATTCGCCATTAAATTCATCTCCTTTTGTAGTTTTCTATATTATACCACACTTTGCAAGCAATTGCAAGTAAATGCTTGCAAAATTTTAAGTATACTGAGAGCTTCTTTCTCCCTGCAATTTTCCATTTCCCGCCCTCCTCCTCTTGACAACTTACACAATTTGTGATAGAGTATTCTAAATATCAACTAACTTGAGGAGGAGACTGTATGCACGAATCTGATTACGAAGCAAAGTTTGGAAAAGAAGGACTTACCTTTGACGATGTTCTTTTAGTGCCGGCGGAGTCGGACGTTACCCCCAATCTTGTCAGCTTGGAGACTGATATTGCAAAGGGGCTTCATCTTAATGTCCCGATTCTCACATCTGCTATGGACACCGTAACCGAGTCTGCGATGGCGATTGCCATTTCACGTGAGGGCGGCTTGGGAATTATCCACAAAAATATGACTATTGAAAAACAGGCTGATGAGGTTGACAAGGTTAAGCGTTCCCAGAATGGCGTAATCGTCAATCCGTTCTTTTTATCTGCCGATAACCTCGTGTCGGACGCCAACGACCTGATGAGTAAATACCGCATCTCAGGCGTCCCTATCGTCGATGCCCGTGGAAAGCTCTGCGGAATTATCACAAACCGTGACATGCGGTTTATAACCGACTTCTCAACAAGGATTGAGGACGTCATGACAAAGGATCACCTCGTAACCGCTCCTGTCGGAACTTCGCTTGAGCAGGCGCAGGAGATTTTAAGAAAGTACAAGATTGAGAAGCTCCCTCTCGTCGATTCGGAGGGCTACTTAAAGGGTCTTATAACTATCAAGGATATTGAAAAAGCAGTTAAATATCCCCACTCCTCAACCGACTCTCAGGGAAGACTTATCTGCGGTGCGGCTATCGGAGTCACTAACGACGTTCTTGACAGAGCAGGCGCACTTGTCGCCGCCGGAGTCGACTGTCTGGTCCTCGATTCCGCTCACGGTCACTCGCACAATATTTTAAGCTGCGTAGAAAAGGTCAAGAATGCATTTCCCAATACACCGGTCATTGCCGGCAACGTTGCAACCGCCGAGGGCACTGAAGCTCTCATAAAAGCGGGCGCAGATTGCGTCAAGGTCGGCATCGGTCCGGGTTCTATCTGCACCACCCGTGTCGTCGCCGGAGTTGGCGTTCCCCAGATAACTGCTATCTATGACGCCGCATGCGTCGCTGGAAAGTATGGAATTCCTATCATAGCCGACGGCGGCATCAAGTACTCGGGAGACATAGTAAAGGCTCTCGCCGCTGGCGGAAATGCGGTCATGCTCGGCTCGCTCTTGGCTGGCTGTGACGAAGCTCCCGGAGAGATCGAAATCTATCAGGGACGCTCGTTCAAGGTCTACAGAGGCATGGGAAGCTTGGGAGCTATGAATGCAGGCTCTAAGGACCGCTACTTCCAGACCGGTTCAAAGAAGCTCGTTCCCGAGGGAGTTGAGGGAAGAGTCCCCTACAAGGGAATGCTCTCCGACACAATCTTCCAGCTCTGCGGAGGCTTAAGAAGCGGAATGGGCTACTGCGGCTGCCACAACATCGACGAGCTCAGAACCAAGACAAAGTTCGTCCGCATCACCGGCGCAGGTCTTAAGGAGTCCCACCCGCACGACGTCTTCATCACAAAGGAAGCCCCGAACTATTCGGTGCAGAACTAATATCTCTACTTTAAGTATAATATCACAAAATATCGCCCGCAAGTAATCACGGGCGATATTTCAAATCAAATACTCAAAGTATAGCTACCCTAAATATATACAACAAGTATTGAGGTATCAATCATGAGAAAAGCTATGAACAAGCCGCTCGAGTGCGGAGGATTTCTCATTTATCATTATCCGGAGGTCGACTCCACCAATGATATGCTTATGCAGGAGGGTCGGCGTGGGGCGAAGTCGGGGCTGACGGTTGTCGCACGGAAACAGACTGCCGGAAAAGGGAGTAAAGGCAGAAGCTTTTACAGCCCTCCGACCGGGCTCTATCTCTCAACGCTCATCCGCCCGGGTGCTCGGGTGAACGCAAATGTCCGCTCATCCACCTATCCCCTCTGCCCCGACCTGAAGCCGGAGGAGACGACGCTTATCACCCCGGCAGTTGCATGCGCAGTTGCCGACGCACTGCAGGCGAGAGCCCCAAGACCAATAGGAATAAAATGGGTAAACGACATATATTTTACTGGAAGAAAAGTCTGCGGAATTCTGACCGAATCGGGGGTCGACGAGTGCGGCGACCGGTTCTATGTAATAGGCGTCGGGGTGAACCTCTCCCCTCCCGATGACGGCTTCCCGGAGGAATTTGCCAAGACCGCTACGACCCTTTTCCCCTATGAGCCCGACCCGCTTATAAGGCGTCAGATCATCATCGACATCTTAGGAAATATCAATAGACGACTTTATCAAATACATGGCAGAAGATTTCTTTCCGACTACCGCCGCCGCTCGGTTCTCATCGGGAAGTCGGTCACGGTGAACCCCCTCGACGGCAGCGACGCCTATCAGGCAACTGCCCTTTCCATCGACAACGAAGCCCGCCTTGTCGTAAAAAAATCCTCCGGAGAAGAGGTTACTCTTCGGTCGGAGGAGGTTAAGGTGATGGTTTAATTGTCACTACGGTGATGCGCCTCCCTGCGGTCGACGCACCCCTCCACCACCGGCTTCGCCGGCGGTCCCGAGTTCGCTTACGAACTCGTCTCCCCATTTTCAGGGGAGGCTTTTTTTACTCTCTCAAAAGCCTTAAGAGACTTTCAGTCGGATTATACTCATCATCAAACAAAAGCGGCTTGTTCTTGCCTCTCATCTCGTGTGGACCCATATTGTTGAGCCACGAGTGCTTGTTTGAGACGCCCCAGAGGGTGACGTTTTCGATGTAATCGGAGTACTCCTTGAAGATTTCGAAATACTTCTCGTAGACGTCTGCGACCTGCGAGAGCATTTCGGGGGTTATATCCCTCGGTCCTTCGTGCCAGTCGACACAGCCGACGTCCATCTCGGTGATGTGGAGCTTAAGACCGGTCTTGGCGTAGAGATCGAGCCCTCTTCTGACTTCGTCAAAGCCACGCCTGAGGATGCCGATATTCGTGTGGCACTGAAGCCCGATGACGTCGACCAAGCCACGCTCCTTGAGAGCCATGGCGGTTCTTATGATTCTGTCCCGCTTGTCGGGGCGGAATTCGCCGTAGTCATTGAGGCAAAGCTGAGAGTTCGGGAAGTACTTCCTCGCCAGACCGTGAAGCTCAAACAGGTAGTCGTCGCCAAGCTTCTCACGGAAGACGTTGTTTCGGAGGTCGTCCCCCTCTCTGCGGTCGTTCATAGCCTCGTTGACGACGTCCCAGCAGTAGCAGTCGCCATATTTCTCAGCCATCAGCTTGAAGTGCTCGTCCAAATTTGAGCGGAGCTCGCTCGGAGAAAGCTGCTCGAACACTCCCCAAGGGTACGAAGCATGCCAAGCAAGGTTATGTCCACGTATATTGAGCCCGTTTTCCCGGGCAAAGTCCGCAATTTTGTCAGCACCCGAGGTGTCCACAACCAAAGACGGGTGAACAAGGCTTTCCCTGTCGGTGATTTCAGGACGGAAATCCTCCTCGCCCCGGTTGAACCGGTTGACATCCCGGGGAGCTTCATAGCCATGCGGGTGGATAAAGAGATACTTCATCTCGTTCTCGCAGGTGACTGTGTCGAAGTTCGCCTTGATAACGTCGCTCGCCTCCGGGAGCCACCAAGCCGAAACCGCCGCCCCGACGGTGAAGTATGGGGCATAGGTTTGCTTAAGGGATTTTGTCATAATATTTTGTTCCTTTCATCTCTTCCCTCGTCTTAACCTCAGCTTCCTTATCAAACATGTAGTTAAGGTTATGCTCCTTGCCGATATTTGATTCTCGGCAATCACGCATGCATTTGTTGAGCCAAGGATTCTCCTTTATCAACTCATTGAGAATTCCTTGCACACGGACATGGGACATAGGCTTCTCTGATGCATAGGTAGAACCCTGTAGCCACAAGAAACCGTTATTTCTCATATGTCTTTTGATCACATCGTATCCGTTATTCCAGCTGTCTACCGGATAATATTTTTTCAAGGCTTCGGTGTCGAGGTCAAAGGTTATCTGCTTTCTCGCTTTAGCCATAATCTACCTCACCGGAATTGACAGCTCTTCAAGAACATCGCAACTCTCATCCGGCTCATCCTCATCAATCCAGTTCCAGTCGGATACGTAGACGGTGAAGCCTTTGATTCCGCAGAGAGAAAGCATGCCAAGATTCAGGCACCCATACTCCCTCTCCCCACCCTGATAGACGAGGCGATAGGGCGAGGTGCTCGAGTTTTCAACCTTTCCGGCTCGGTTGTCGAAAGCCTTGTCCGCCATGGACATAAGAACCTGCAAGTCCTCCTGCGAAACCTCCCGGCGGATGTCTATTACGTTTTTGTACATTGTTAGCCTGCCTTTCAGAAAAATAACAGCTCTCTCCAATTTTCAGGAAATCCTATATGTCTTAGCAAAATATCTTCCGAATACTCGTCTACCAAAGCCGATATTTCGGCGGCAACAGTTGAATTCCAACGATTTTTCATTGGATACAACTCTCTCAAAACCATAATTTGTGAGAAAAGTGAACGGTCTAACTGGTAACTCATTCTCTTCTCCGTTCTCGGAGCGGCAGTAAATATCCATGCATACAATCGTGCCGAGTGTGCACACAAATTTCGAAGGTCTGTAATACACCTGAGCCAACTTTTTAAGCATGCAGGATTGGTCGAATACATAATTCTAGCAAGATGCTTTTGATCAGGAGTTTTTAAATCCGAATAAAAGTATGACAACATGCCCATTGAGAAAAATTCAATAATTACCCAAAGAGGAAATTGCCCAGAATATCTTTTGATATGGTGTTTCACAACTAACGATCTCTTATTTGCTTCAATGCATCTTTCCAGATTATTGTTGAACTTTTCACTATTGTGATCGTCCGAAAAATTATCCGGATTCAAATAACCAAGCGCACCATATTTATGTCCCATCTCGTAAGATAACTGAGTCCGCAAAAATAATTCGATTTCTTCTATACATTCAAACAGAGTCGCTCTCATCCTGCAATCAAAATCATATATACGTTGTACTTTACTGAAATTAGTGTCGCTAAGATATGTTCCGTCTTCTTTTTTGAATGGTAAAAAATAAGCCGACAGCCTGTAGTAATTTGCTCTATGAAGAAAATCGATGCACTTTTCTTCATCTTCAACAACAAAGCCCTTACTTTTGATAATCTCAACTTGTTCTTCATAAGTTTTTGGAGACTTAACTGCTGGCAACAATGAATTTGTATTTACTGTCATTTCGTGTTCACGTCCGCTTATAAAAACGTCTCCCCTGGGACACATCACTAAGTGAGAGGTGCGGGGAGTCCTGTCATCATTATTATATGCGATTTTACGCATGATGTCAAGCGTTTTTCTAAGAAAATTTGAAAAAGCGAGAAGAATCGGTTTTCGGCTTAATTCATCCCTTAATAACCTCTTTCCCACCCATATAAGGTCTCAGGGCTTCGGGGATTCTGACTGAACCGTCTTCGTTCAGGTTGTTCTCAAGGAACGCAATAAGCATCCTTGGGGGTGCTACGACGGTATTATTGAGGGTGTGGGCGAGGTATTTGCCGTTTTCGCCGTTAACACGGATCTTGAGGCGTCTTGCCTGAGCGTCGCCTAAGTTCGAGCAGGAGCCAACCTCGAAGTACTTCTTCTGCCTCGGGCTCCATGCCTCTACGTCGAGCGAGCGGACCTTGAGGTCAGCCAAGTCTCCCGAGCAGCACTCGAGGGTTCTTACCGGAATATCAAGGCTTCTGAACAGGTCGACGGTGTTCTTCCAGAGCTTGTCGAACCAGTAGGGGCTCTCCTCCGGCTTGCAGACGACAATCATTTCCTGCTTTTCAAACTGATGGATTCTGTATACGCCCTTTTCCTCGATGCCGTGTGCGCCCTTCTCTTTTCTGAAGCAGGGCGAATAGCTTGTGAGTGTGAGCGGAAGCTGCTCTTCCGGAATAATCTGGTCGATAAACTTTCCTATCATCGAGTGCTCAGATGTGCCTATAAGATAGAGATCCTCGCCCTCGATCTTGTACATCATCGCATCCATTTCGGCAAAGCTCATGACTCCATCGACGACTGCGCCACGGATCATGAAAGGCGGGACGCAATAGGTGAAGCCCCGGTCGATCATGAAGTCTCTTGCATAGGAGATGACCGCAGAATGAAGCCGGGCGATGTCGCCCATCAGATAGTAGAAGCCGTTTCCTGCGACACGGCGTGCGCTCTCAAGGTCGATTCCGTGGAGCTTTTCCATGATGTCGGTGTGATAAGGAACTTCGAAATCCGGAACAAATGGTTCGCCAAACTTCTCAATCTCGACGTTCTCAGAGTCGTCCTTGCCGATAGGGACGCAGGGGTCGATGATGTTCGGGATGACCATCATGATCTTGTGGAGCTTTTCCTGAAGCTCGTCCTCGAGTCCCTCGAGTTCAGCAAGTCTCTCAGCCTGAGCTGTTACCTGAGCCTTGACCTCCATCGCCTTTTCTTTCTCGCCCTTAGCCATCAAGCCGCCTATTTCTTTCGAAAGCTTGTTTCTCTGTGCACGAAGCGAGTCAGCCTCGGTAATAGCGGCTCTATACTCACGGTCTAATTCCGCCGCCTGATCAACAAGCGGAAGCTTTTCGTCCTGATACTTCTTTTTAATGTTCTCTTTAACCAACTCCGGATTTTCACGGATTAATTTTATGTCTATCATTGGTGGTCTTTCCTTTCAAAATTTTCTTTCATCAGTGCAAGTGCAGTTTGCTTTCAGCAAACTGCGCGCCTCCCTTTGGTCGGCGCACCCCTCCACCGGCTTCGCCGGTCCCCCTCCCCTTAACAGGGGAGGCTTTTTCTGCTTCTATCAGAAGCCTTTGGGAGAAGCAGTTATAGGCTCCCCTGAAAGGGGAGCTGGCGCACGAAGTGCGACTGAGGGGTGGCTCCCCTGATAAGGGGAGCTGTCAGCGAAGCTGACTGAGGGGTGCGACTTTTGCCGGAGGCGAAAGTCGCCAGTTTTCCGCAGGAAAACTGCTTTACTCCCCTAAACCCTCAAGTACCCTCGCAATCCTCGCCAGATCTTCCTCCGAGTAATACTCTATTTCCAGCTTTCCCTTGCCGTTTTTGCCGGTGACGGTGACCTTTCTGCCGGTGGTCTGCTCGAGGGAGAGCTCGATTTCACGGAGGAATGTCTCCTTTTGCGGCGAATTCTTCGGCTTTTTGCTCGTCACCTTTGCTCTGACGAGCTGCTCTAAGTTTCTGACAGTGAGCATGTCACGCTTCACCTGAGTGGCGAGCTCAGCTCTCAGCTCTTCGTTCTCGATTCCGGCGAGGACCTTTGCGTGACCGACTGAGATGTCGCCCTCTCTCACCATGGTGAGAGTTTTTTCATCCAAGCTCAGAAGCCTTATCGAGTTCGCAATCGCCGGACGGGACTTGTTCACAACCTGAGCGACCTGCTCCTGAGTGTAGCCCCACTTCTCCATGAGCTCCTTGTAGCCCAAGGCTTCTTCAACCGGGTTGAGGTTCTCACGCTGGAGGTTCTCGACGAGTGCAAGCTCCATCGCTCCCTTGTCGTCCATGTCTCTTATAACGACGGGGACTTCATCCAAGTCTGCCATGCGTGCTGCTCGCCATCGTCTTTCTCCGGCGATAATCTGATAGCCTCCCGTCGGGAGCGGTCTTACCAGAAGCGGCTGCAGAACGCCATGCTGCTTGATTGAGTCGGCGAGCTTCGAGAGTGCTTCGTCGTCAAAATCGGTTCTCGGCTGCTCCCTGTTCGGCGAAATTTCCGTCAGTCTGAGGGTTTTCTGCTGCTTTTCCTCCGTTTCGTTCTGGGTGAAGAGTGCGTCCATCCCCATTCCGAGTCCTTTAACCTTTGCCATAAATCTTCCCTCCCACTGTTAAGATTTTCTTCCGTAGGTCTGACCGGTTTTCTTCTTAGCCCTCTCAAGGAACTCAATGCAGAAGTTTTCGTAAGCCTCTGCGCCCTTTGAAGAGCGATCGTAGTACATGATGGGCTTTCCGTGAGACGGAGCTTCGGAAAGTGCCACGTTCCGTGGAATGACCGTCTCATAGATGTCGTTCGGGAAGTACTTTTTGACCTCCGAAACCACCTGTGCGGTGAGATTATACCGCCCGACATACATTGTGAAGAGGATTCCCTCGATGTACATATACGGATTGTAGCCGTCCTTGATCCGCTTTATTGTGTCCATCAGCTGAACCAAGCCCTCAAGCGAATAAAATTCGCACTGAATCGGAATGAGAACCGAATCGCATGCGGCAAGTGCGTTGAGAGTTATGATGCTGAGCGACGGCGGACAGTCTATCAAGATGAAATCGAAGTCATTTTTGACCGGAAGAAGCTGCATTTTGAGCCGCATAAGCCGGTTTTCAACCCCTGCGAGCTCGATTTCCGCACCTGCAAGCTTCTGCGCCGATGACAGAAGCGAAACGCCCTTGAACGCTGTCGGAACTATGGCTTCTATTGCCCTGCACTGCCCTATCAGCACTTCATAGACCGTTTCGGTGATGGCTCGCTTTCTCACTCCAAGCCCTGTTGTGGTGTTTCCCTGAGCGTCGATGTCGACGACCAGCACCTTTTTTCCTTTCCCGCCGAGTGCGGCGGCGAGATTAACAACGGTAGTCGACTTCCCAACTCCGCCTTTCTGATTTGATACGGCGATAATTTTCCCCATGATACGCTCCCTTACATATTAGTTTCGCGTGAGTCAGCACCCCTATCCATCAGGTTTCCTCACGTCCCTAATATTAAGTATAGCACAAATTTCGGAGTTTGCAACTACTTTCGACAAATTTTATTTTGGATGTTCCACGTGGAACTTTTTTTATCTCTTCAACGGTATCCTTATATAGTAATCGAGATACTCCTCCGACTGCCTTTTATCGACATTCACATCCACCCCGGCTATCTGCATTGTCTCTACTGCCTTGTTGACGGTGTTCATGAAGAGACGGACGTCCTTGAGGACGGCTGAGCCTTTGCGGATTCGCTGGCAGTATTTGTCATATTCGAGCATCGATTCGACCAAAGCCTCCGTTTTTTCGACGTTAAGCTTGCCTTTCACCACTTTTTTGAGTGCTTCGTCCCGCTTTTCGTCGGTCGGAAGCTTTAAAAGTGCCCTCGCATGCCGTTCTGTAAGACCATTTTCGGTGATAATCTGCCTCTGGGAAGCGGTCAGCTTGAGAAGCCGGAGCTTATTGGCAAGGGTTGACTGCGCATAGCCGAGGCGGTAGGCGGCGTCCTCCTGAGTCATGCCGTAGAGGTCAATAAGCTTTGAAATAGCGTCAGCCTCCTCGAAAAAGCTGAGGTCCTCACGCTGGAGGTTCTCAACAAGAGAAAGTAACGCCGAAGTCCGGTCGCTGGCGTCGATAATTATGCATGGGACGGTCTCGAGCCCCGCAATCATTGCCGCCCGAAGCCGCCTCTCCCCTGCTATCAGCTCATACCCGGTTGCGGTCTCCCGCACCGAAAGCGGCTGCAGAATCCCATCCGCCCTGATGCTCGACGCTAAGTTCATAAGCTCGTCCCTCGTAAACGTCTTCCTCGGCTGATAAGGGTTCGGAGCGATAGCCTCGCAAGGGATCTCAACAACCTTAGCCGCAATTTTCTCCTTCTTAGGCAGGAAAATTTTTGCCATATTATCACGTCCTTATAGTAAAGTCTGGGTTTCTATTCCTTATTTTACCATAAAGATGTGATTATTTCCAGAGGAATTTATCGGGAGGATTCGAGGTTTTGCGCAACCTCTAAGTAATCTTCTCTCGAAAGCTTTTGTAATAGTACAAAGTTTCCTAGAACGCAAAAAGGCTCCCCTTATCAAGGGGAGCTGGCACGCTGTAGGCGTAACTGAGAGGTTCACTTCACCACCCTCCCCGGAAACTCCCGGGGAGTATTTTTCACCTTTTCGACGACAATCAGCGTCCTCCCGTCGCCGCTTGGGAGGGTGTACTCGGTCACTTGCCCGATTTTTCCGCCCAGCTTAGCTATAATCGGCTCTGCTTGGGCGATCTCTTCATGGCAATCACTGCCCTTGAGGGCTATAAACCTGCCGCCAACCTTGACATACGGGAGGCAGTATTCGCTCAGGACTGACATGCGGGCGACTGCCCGGGCGGTGGCGAGGTCGAATGTTTCACGTAGAACACCTCTTGCGCCGTCCTCGGCTCTTGAGTGAATGCACTCGGCACCGAGATTCAGGGCGGCGGAAACGTCTTTCAGGAAGTTCACACGCTTGTTGAGGCTGTCAAGAAGCGTTATCCGGAGGTCTTCACGCACTATTTTAATGGGAATAGCAGGGAAACCTGCACCCGTGCCGACGTCGATGAGCTTAGCTCCACGTGGAGCATCAACCATCTTGAGGGGGAGGCAGCTATCCGCAAAGTGCTTCATGATGATGCCCTCAGAGTCGGTGACGGCTGTCAGGTTCATGACCTCGTTTTTCTCAACAAGCATGTCAGAATATGTTGCAAAACTCTCCGTCTGGGTGTCCGAAAGGGGCATATCTATCCCCGAAAAGACGGCTTTAAGCCTCGAAACGTCAATTGCCGCCATGCTCTTCCCTCCTCTTTTTCTCGAGCCAGATGAGTAAAACCGAGATGTCAGCCGGGTTGACGCCGGAGATTCTTGACGCCTGACCGACGCTTAAGGGCTTTCTCTTCTGGAGCTTTTCTGCCGCTTCCAGCCTGAGCCCCGAAATTTTCGTGTAGTCGGTGTCGGGCGAGAGCTTTTTTACCTCGAGCTTTCGCATCTCCTCCACCTGCCTGAGCTGGATGTTGATGTAGCCATCGTACTTGATCCGAAGCTCAGCCTGTTCGGTGACCTCATCGGGGAGGTCGGGGCGATTTTTATCGGCACAGATAAGCCCCGAGTACTTCACCTGCGGTCTTCTTATGAGCTTCGCAAGGGTCGTGCCGTTCGAGATGGGCTCAGTGCCGCTCGATATAAGATAGCTGTTGAGAGCCTCGCTCGGGGCAACGTTGGTGTGCTCAAGGCGGTTAACCTCTTCCGCAATCAACCGCTCTTTCTCAAGAAGCCGCTCATATCTCTCGTCCGAAATAAGACCGACTTCGTGACCGATGGGGGTGAGCCGCTCGTCGGCGTTGTCCTCACGAAGAAGAATACGGTACTCGCTACGGGAGGTCATCATCCGGTAAGGGTCGGTGACGCCCTTTGTGACGAGGTCGTCAACGAGAGTCCCGATATAGGAGGATGCCCGATCAAGGATCATCGGCTCTCTTCCCTGAAGCTTGAGGGCTGCGTTGATTCCGGCGACCAAGCCCTGAGCCGCCGCCTCCTCATAGCCGGATGAGCCGTTGAACTGCCCTGCACCATAAAGCCCCGGGTGCTCACGGAATTCAAGAGTCGGGAGAAGCTCAGTAGGGTCACAGCAGTCATACTCGATTGCATATGCCGGGCGCATTATCTCTACATGCTCAAGACCTTTTATCGTTCTTAAAAATTTAAGTTGAACATCTACAGGAAGAGACGAGCTCATCCCCTGCAGGTAATATTCATCCGTATCAAGACCCATCGGTTCGATGAAGAGCTGATGGCGGGGCTTGTCGGAGAACCGGACAATTTTGTCCTCGATGGACGGACAGTATCTGGGACCCACTCCCTCGATCCTCCCGGAGAAGAGAGGCGAGCGATCGAGGTTCTCCAAAATTATTCTATGGGTTTCGGAATTAGTGTAGCTTATATAGCAGGAGACCTGATTCTTAAGCTCTCCCTTTGTCTCGAACGAAAAGGGGATGATGTGCTCGTCGCCGTCCTGCCTTTCAAGGACGGAAAAGTCGATGCTTCTCTTGTGGACTCTTGCGGGCGTTCCGGTCTTGAAGCGGCGGATGGAAATTCCCAGTTGTTTAAGTGATAAAGTAAGCTCTTTAGCCGGCAAAGTTGCGTCCGGACCGCTCTCATAGTTCGACTCGCCGACATGGATTTTTCCGCCAAGGTAAGTGCCGGTAGCGACGATAACAGCACGGCAGTCGTAGATCTCCCCGAGCTTGGTTCTTATTCCGGAGACTGCCCCCGAGCTGTCGGTGAGAATCTCGGTCACCTCGCCCTGCTTGATCTCAACATTCGGCTCACGCTCCAAGACCTGCTTCATATAGATATGGTACTTGACCCTGTCCGCCTGAACCCGAAGGCTGTGAACGGCAGGACCTTTACCGAGGTTCAGGACTCTCGACTGGATAAAGGTGGCGTCCGCCGCCCTGCCCATCTCCCCGCCAAGGGCGTCAATCTCCCTGACGAGGTTGCCCTTAGCCGTCCCGCCAATGGAGGGGTTGCAGGGCATGTTTGCGATGCCGTCAAGGGTGATGGTGAAGATCCCGACCCTCAGCCCAAGCCGTGCAGGGGCAAGAGCCGCCTCAATCCCGGCATGCCCCCCGCCGATGACGACAATATCAAATTTTCCCATGTAATTGATACTTGAATCCATTTTGAGTGCCTCTTTTATATTACGGATTGTATAAATACTATGTATGATTACAATTTGTAGGGGCGGATATTATCCGCCCGTTGCGGGTCGCCGAGAATATTCGGGCGGATAATATCCGCCCCTACTACCTCATCCCATCTAAAACTTTACATTTTA
>JAJQBX010000024.1 GCA_021203065.1 Oscillospiraceae bacterium | reverse complement strand
CTCATGATTCGGATGCGTGTTACGATTTGAAAGCACGATGCTATATTGACGCGAGCGAACCTGACCTGCCGACCGGTAACCTTCGCCTTCTTCCGGGTCACAGATGCCTCGCTAAGACAGGCGTCAAACTTCAGTTGACCAAGGGCTATCATGCGTACATTTTATCCCGGTCTGGCTTGGCATGGAAAGATGGCATTCAGGTTTTAAATGCGCCAGGGATAATCGATGAGGGGTATCGTGCGGAAATTGGAATAGTGTTGCACAACGCAGGAAGAAGCGGAGTTGATTTGGTATATGGTCAGAGAGTAGCGCAGTTGGCTATTGTGAAAACCAGAGTAATAGACTTAACCCCGATAACAGAAGAGGAATTCAAGGCTGATACAGAGAGAGGGGGAGGCGGGTTCGGGAGTACGGGGGAATAAAAACAGGCCCAGCCATAAGCTGGGCCTTGCTTCGCACTAAGAGAACAACAGAACCAAATAGCTACTTCTTGTTACCACCATTAATGTTTTTGATATAAATAGCCAGCTCAGTCAAGATGCCCGTGTTTTCAGCTAGCACCTTCCGCATTTCCCTTTGTTCATCCATGTAGCGCTGTTCTCGTTTCCATCCCCCCCAGAGGACGATAATAACAAGGGTAAACAAACTAAGGTATGCCAGGCCAATTAGGCCGTAATTACTAAATTCCTGTACAATCGGCATACCTTCTTTAATAACTTCCACCCCTATCTCCTATCCCAGCAACGGATGATTTGGTAAAGCATTCCGTAAGGCTTCCTTGACCACCGGATTCGAGATGTCACAATTACTTATCACCGCTTCCAATGCAAACCTCTTCAGTTCAGCATCTTTCAAAGCAGCATCCCTATCAGCCTTGGCTTGCTTCAGTTCATCATCATACACACTCAGCGTGGCCCTAATACATGGCCTAAAATATTCAGCATCACCTTTGGCCGCAGCGTCAAGCAACGTGCCGCATGCATTATTCCCAGACATGATACTCCAGACAACAGCTTCCACCCTCTCTTCCAGCACACTCATCCCCGTCACGGGACAATTGCCATCTTTGCATTCCATAATAAGCTCCTTCGCTTCGTTAGAAACTCTTACTAAACCACACTCCTGTCGTCGGCCTCGTCGTCAATCGTTTCTTTAAAGCTGGCAAGGATGTTGGTGCTTTCTTCATCCCCAGCTCTTTATCTATTGCCCCAACCTTTATTGTAGTTCCTGTCGTCTTATCATCAACCTTCATTCCAGATGAGGTTATCTTTGCCTCCCCGGTCTTCCACCTTAGTTTGTTGACAAAGAGAAATTTTCCGGTGAAACGACGAGCGACTCTAACGGGAGCAAGGCACTTTTTTTTTAAGCTGGATTCCTTAACCGTATTCTCATTCATGGTTAGCAGACCACCATTATTAACAATGAAGCAGCCATCAAATTCAGAGTAGTCGCCATAGGCTTTGTAGGTGCCATCAATAATAATCTTAGCTGCATCCGCTTCAGCCAGCTCTTGCAACGCACCGCCCACACTCCGCGTCCGGCTAAGGGCGGTTGCCGCCTCAGTCCAGCAGCAGCAGTACCGGTTTTCAGCATTGCAACAAACCTGCGCCATGTATATATCAATCTGGCTGGACCCGCCACCGTCATGGTCTTCAATGCACGAGCCACTGGCAATATGGAAGCAGATGTTTTCGCCAGAGAGGAACCATGAGTTGCCGCAGGAATTAGCGTGGTTATCCTTGAAGCAGGTGTACCCTTCAAAACAGGCGCACGAACAAGTCTGGACAAACAGGCCACCACCAAAACCAGCGGTACAGTTGCAGCAGAAGTTCACATTGCAGAGACACGCGCAGGAGTTACTGACAAACATGCCACCACCAAACATACCGGCGCAGTTCTCGGTAAAGCAGCTGTCGTTGACATTAACGTTGGAACCGCACTGTATGCGCATACCACCACCGGAGCCATAGCAGGAACTGCTACTCTCATCTACGGCAGCTGCGGCGCTATCAAAGCTAACGCTCACATTGCTATCTGCACAATTGCAACAGAAATCCACACAGCAAACGCAACCACTACAAGCACTCGTAGCATAAATACCACCACCGTATTTAGCGCAGTTACATTCAAACTTACCACAACACAAGTCAAAGCATGAGCAACCTTGTGTATAGAACCCACCACCATAGCAATTAGCTTGATTACATTTAATCTCAAAGTTTTGCAGGCAAGTACATGAACAACCTTGCTGATAAATACCACCACCATATTGGGAGCAGTTGCTGTCGATGGTGAGGCAGTCACTACTCTCATTGCCATTGCCCGCCGCTATTAGGCAGGACTGGCCACCCAACCTAATGGCGCCACCAGCGCAACAGGCTGTATTATTACAGAAAGCGTTACAGTCGCACAGACATCCAGTCGAGCCGCAGGTCAGGAGCAGCCCGCCACCGCATTCGGCACTGTCGCAACACCATGTGGAACAGCAGAAGCACGCGCACGAACATTCAATTCGTGCTCCACCTCCACAATAGGTTGCACAACAAATATTGTTCGCCATTTCTTACTCTAGTCCAGCATTAAAGTTAATAGCTTCAGTATCTTTATCTTCAGCCACTGTAATAACTTCACTCGCCTCAATGCTATTTCCAGCCTTATCGGTAGCTGTAGCAATAACTGTATAATCACCCGCCTCCTCAGGGGTAAAGGTATAGGTGCTTGTGGCTATAGGTGTACCTTTACCTGTTGACGTTTGAGCGCGTTTCTTTTTGCCATCAATAGTACAGGTAATATTAGTTATAGCCACATTGTCAGTCGCTACGATTGTAATAGGCACAGCTACACCTATAGCAGGTTTATCCTCGCCAAGAGTGATTATGATTGACGGGCTAATTATATCTGGTTCCTCTTCTTCTTCAGCAACTGGAGCGAAACTCGATAGAGTTTCGGTTCTTTGGTTCTCTGGCTCTGATTCGGGTTCGGGTTCAGGTTCCTTCACTACTCTTGCTTTGGTTGTGGATACTTCATTAGCTTCCTGCTCTCCCGTATCGCCGCCTTCGTTATGCGCTTCTTCGCCCACGGATGTATCGACTGTGGGTTCAGGTTTGGACTCGGGCTCGCTGGAGTCTGGCTCGGACTCGGGTTCGTTGGAGTCTGGCTCATTCATTCCCTCCTTCACAGATTCGGGTTCAGGTTCAGATTCAGGCTCTGATTCTAGCTCAGGTTCTGGCTCCACCTGTTCCGGCTCTGACTTATCCACCTGTTCCGGCTCTGGTTTAGTTTGCCCCTGGTCATCAACTTGCTCTTCCGACTTCTCTGTTTGAGTCCCGGAGCTCTCCTCATCATGCTCGCTACCCTCTCCTTCGGAGCCTTCGACGCCTTCGTCTTCGTCTTCGTCTTCGCCTTCGCCTCCGCCTTCGCCCGGTTCACCTTCCGGCGG
>JAJQBX010000023.1 GCA_021203065.1 Oscillospiraceae bacterium | reverse complement strand
TCTGGTTTAAAAGGTACGATACTCGAGAATACGCATCTTGATTTGCGCATGTGGTTGTATGCTATGAATCTCGTTATTGTTTCCCATAAGGATATACCGCTTTGCAGTTGAAAAGAGAGTTGGGTATGGGTTCTTACCAGTCTGCTTGGCACATGTTTCATCAGATACGTGAGGCGATGGAGAAAGAAGAACACAAGAAGACTTTCGAGGCTGTTGTGGAGATTGATGAGACTTATGTAGGCGGTAAACCTCGCAAGAATAATAACTGCTCAAATGATGAGGGCAATAAACCCAAAAGAAATCGCGGAATATCTAAAACTCCAGTAATTGGAGTAAAAGAACGTACTACTGGCAAAGTTCATGCGATTATAGCCAACCATAACGATAAAGGGAAGCAGTTGAGCGGCAAGCAGTTTTTTGCCGTACTTAAAAAGGTCTGTTTAAGTTACTTCCCACAGAAGAGACCATCGAACTGGTAGAGAATGTTCCGACAGAACTTCCATTACTATAAGTAGCTCCGGTATAAATTCCATAGAAATAATTGCTACCACCTGAAATATCGCCATTGGTATAGATCGTATAGTTGGTATTAGACTTTAATTCCGGACTACTAAATAATACAGCCATATTTCTGCTATAGTTAACAGGCAATTTAAAGACAAGTGCCTGTTCGCCACTATCAGATTCTATATATATTGTAGAGATATTGGAAGATGTTTTAAATACAACAGAAGGTTGTGTACATAATCTAGATGTAGGTGTACTTGTATCTCCACCTATACCAATAATAATACCTCCAGTTATTTCAAAATCACCATTATCACAATCAATTCCGGCTTCCGGAGAAGTTGTTCCGGCTGAAACAATAATGCCTCCGGTTACACTTAAGGTTCCATTTGAATCAATTCCATCATTTGCAGAGCTAAGGCAATAGATATATCCACCATCAATTTGAATATGGGTTCCAGCATTAATACAATCATCATATGCTCTAACATCAAGGTTGCCTCCCTTTATAACAAAGTTACTTTTACTTTCCAGTCCTTCTGCTTCTGTTTTGTAGGTTCGTATTTTTATTACACCATCATATATAATAAGATCACCTTTAACACGTATGGCTTTTGCGGCTGTATCATTATTCCGATCGTACACATACTGGTCACCTGTTGTATAAATAATAAGATTTGCGTTATATATATTCAGATCACCTGTAATATTTATTCCTTTTCCACCGGAACCTACACTTATAATCGTAATATCACCGCTATAGATATTCAGGTTTTTATCACATTTAATTCCCGCACATGAAGAAATATCCGCTTCTTCCTCCTCCCAAAAAGCATCGCCGGCTGTTTGGATATAAATGGTTCCGTTTATAATTTCCATATCCTCTTCACTATTAAATCCCTTAGATGCATCTCCATATGTAGTAATATTTATTGTTCCCGTTGTATTAACCAGGGTGGTCGTTTTGCTTTTTATTCCATGCCCCTTCTTTCCAATAGTTATAATTTCAACTGTACCGCCCAATATTTCCACATATCCTTTTTCACATTCGATTCCTTCTCCTATAGAACGCGTGGTAATTATACCTCCTTCAATCAATACATAATCATTTGCGTGAATTGCATCACTCGCAGCCTCTTTTATCCAAATATTTCCGGAAGAGATTTGGATATAATCATCGCTGCAGATGGCATGTTTGTTTTTTCCACGTATTTCCAGTGTGCCACCTCCTTCAAATATAAGTTGACCTTCACTGAAGAAAGTTCCTTTCATATCCTCATCGTTTATCGAAATATATTCTTCCCCATCAATTAAGCGGTTTGTTGTTCCATCCACAAGATAAACGGTTGCCTTTTTGCCACACTGATTATTAATGGCTGCCCCATTCGGATTAGTTATTCCTACTCCATTCAAATATAAATTAAACTTCTTCTCTCCATATATTTTTACCGAGCCATTTTCTGTAATTCCCGATAGAATATAATTTAACTCCTCGTCTGTTTGGTTTTTAATAATAACGTGTCCATCAGATTCATTTATTACTACTACGTCCTCCGAATAGGGATTTTCGATCATTATACTATCAGATGAAAAACAAATTCTAAGAGCAGTAATATCCAAGTTTTGTGAATTAGTTATCAATGGATTATCACCCGGATCACCTGAATCTGTGGGTATTTGAGGAATAGTTTCATCCTCCTCGTCTGTAATTTCTATGTCTTCATTATTCCATATTCTCTCATTTTCATATAAATCTTTATCATCGGAACATGACAACAGCGTTATAATTATTGCATATATTACAAATAAATATAATTTAGGTTTACGAGGCTTATATGAGATATAAAACATTTTAGTGATTATTTAAATTGTAATCCTATACATACTAATACCAGTCAAGAGATATACATGGTGTTAAAAATAAGGTTTTATAATAAGGAGATCATGCATTATTATTCATAATCCATTTTTGGATAACAAATCCCAAAAACGACCCCACAAGTGGGGCAATAATAAACAGCCACAGTTGAGATAAGGCTTCGCCCCCCTGGAATAACGCCGGACCTATACTACGTGCCGGATTAACCGATGTACCAGTGATAGGAATGCATACAATATGTATTAACACCAGCGTCAAACCAACAATCAGGCCGGAAAGATTTCCCGCGCCTTTCCTTTCATCTGTAGAAGCGAGCACAACCAATACAAAAAGACAGGTAAACACCACTTCCGCCATAAATGCCTGTAACATCATTCCTTTTTCAAAACTATTGGAACCTGTGGCGGTGGGTCCGTCATGTGTTCCGGTGGATACGAGTATGTAAAGGATAGCAGAGCCGATAATGGCTCCGATTATTTGGAACACCATATACACTCCGGCATCTTTGCCACTTATTCTTTTGGATAAAAGCATTCCCAATGTAACAGCCGGATTGATATGACACCCTGATATATTACCAATAGTATATGCCATAGCAGTCACAGATAACCCAAAAGCTAGCGCCACGCCGATTGTTCCAACCCCGGTGCCTACTGTATCAGCCGTTCCGCCGGCAAAAATTGCACTGCCACACCCCATAAGAACAAGAATCATTGTTCCTATCATTTCTGCGACGTATTTTTTCATAATTTACCAGTTATATTAATTAATAATATCGTTTTTGGTTGATGTAATATCACATCCATTTTAAACTATTTTAAACCCTTAGAAACTCCAGGTGATTTGTGTTAAACCACCTGGAGTTAAAAATCTATTAAATCGTCTTGGAAGGGACTTATTCTTTCCCTTCCTTTACTGTATTTATCTTCAAAATATTGTAGAACCTCCTCTTCCGTGGTATCCGAACCGTTTTCTATCATTTTCGGGGTGATAGCCCGAATAAATTCTATCCGCCTGGTCTCCCTCCAGTCTTTTTCAATGGTAGCGAGTACCTCCTACCATACCTTCGTTTTATAGGTGGCGTATCCTTCCGGTATGTAGGACGTTTTTGTCTCGTGCGTATAATGGGCTTTCCAGCCTAAGTAATTTTTTCCGACGATAAAAGGCT
>JAJQBX010000004.1 GCA_021203065.1 Oscillospiraceae bacterium | reverse complement strand
CTCAATTTTATAATATTCCCGAATACCAGCGCCCTTATTCCTGGGAAGAAAAAGATATCAGAGCTTTATTAGAAGATATTAGCGGGGTAATGGAAGAAAATAAGGAAAAAGAATATTTTTTAGGTTGCATGGTATGGAACGCCTATCAGGTAAAAGGAAACTCTGGCTCTAATATTGATAAATATTTATGCTACGATATACTGGATGGACAGCAACGCTTTATTACGCTGTTTTTACTTCAGGCGGTGATTAGGGATATACCCACTTCTACTCAAGAAGAATCCAAAGGACGAAAAAGTACCATTCAAGAAAGACTTCATCAGGAGGAAAATAAATATAATAATATCCCAGAACGAAACCGGATTGAATTTCAAATAAGAAATGATCAGGATTTTTTTCATAAATATTTAATAGAGGATGGGGGTACTTTGTTGGAAAAAGAATTAAAAGCCATTTCCAGCTCTACAAAGGAGAATATATCCTTGCGAAATATGGCGTCGGGTATTTTAGTGATAAAAGATTGGTGGAAAAATAAGCTCGCTGAAATTGAAGACGAAAAGAAAGAGGAATATATATATAGGTTTTTACACTATCTATCCAATAAAGTGCTTGTTCTGTATCTTTCCACTTCTAATAATTTAGATGATGCCTATAATCTATTTACGGTCATAAATAATCGTGGGGTGCAACTGCAACCATCAGATGTAATAAAAGCCCAAAATCTAAGAGAAATAAAAGATGACGAATTACGCAAACGTTATGCGAAAAAATGGGATGATTTTGAAAATATCATTTCCGCCCCCTATAATAGTTTTAGTAGTTTTCTGATGGATTTGGTCTACATTAAGATGAAATATCAAAATGAAGAAAACAAAACCATATTAAAGGGGTTTGAAGTTATTAATAGAAAAGAGATATCAAAAGGACAACCTATGCTGGATTTTATAGAAAAATATGTTGATCATTATAACAAAATCACCGATTTTAATAAATATACCAGTATAGAAGAAACTTCCGCGCTATTTTATAATTTAAATTTCATCCTGTCAAATACATTTGGCAGCCAGTATTTAATACCCCTGATGCATTACAGGGAGCGATTTGGTGAAATTCATATTATGGATTTTATAATAAAAATAGATAATCTACTATCTATAATGTGGTTACTTGGACGACAAGCGGAGATAAAAACACGAATATTTATTATACTTCGTAGGATTGATAATATTTTTGAATCCACACAAAAAGGGGAGATATCGGCTGGCGAAGCAACAGAAGAGCTATTAAATAATAGCTGTTTACGATATGATTTTATTGATGAAACCTTATCAACAAAAAAACCTATTGTTTTTTCTGATTTTATTTTACAACTGGAAAATGAAAACTGGGGTTTTTGTATAGGTACACAAATGTACAAAACGCGTTATCTTTTATTAAAAATGGATATATTGATGGGTGGAACCAATACCATTCTTCAATATGGTAACAAAGGAAAATCCCCTTCAATTGAACACCTGATGCCCCAAAGGATAGAGGCGCTGAAATGGAACATTGATCCGGAGGACCATAAAGAATGGGTTCATAAATTGGGAAATCTAATATTAATTGATAAAAATTTAAATTCTTCATTAAGCAATAGTTCATTTAATGAAAAAAGAAAAAAATACCAAAGTAGCATTGAATCCAGGGCAAACACCAATTATATTTTTATAACCCATAACGAATGGGACCTTGATGCCATAAAAACCAACCATAAAAGAACCGTCAACCTCTTAAAACAATATTATGAAGGTAACAGCCTGGAAACCTTCTATCAAATAAAAAAACAACTGAAAACAACTGATCATATTGTAGTAGACCAATGTTATCAAGAAAAGATGTATATTCCTAAAGAGAATAGAAACCATTCTGATTCCTTATTTCCTTTTAAATCACCACCTTTTACTTTTGATATGGTAGGTATAAAACCGGGTGAACAGTTAACTTTTATACCCACCGGTGAAAAGGTAACAGTCGTAGGGAAGAAAACCATTGAATATGCAGGCAGGATATATTCACTGTCGGGTTTTACTCGGGAATTTATCCCCGTAGAAAAACGTGTACCATCGGGTGCTTATCAGGGTCCTAAATACTTTTTATACAACAAAAAAACCCTGGTGGATCTACGCGAGGAAGTGAAATAAAATGAAGAATTAAATAAAAAAAACAATAAAATGACAGGTACAGAACAAAAGACCCAACTGCAAAACAAGATATGGAAAATAGCCAATGAGGTGCGCGGCTCGGTAGACGGATGGGATTTTAAACAGTTTGTGTTAGGAACACTCTTCTACCGATTTATCAGTGAGAATTTTGTCAGTTATATGGAAGGGGGTGATGATAGCGTTGACTATGCAAACTTACCGGATGAGGTAATCACGCCGGAACTAAAGGTGGATGCTGTAAAGACAAAAGGGTATTTTATCTATCCCAGTCAACTTTTTGTCAATATCGTCAAAACCGCTCATACCAATCCCAACCTTAATACCGATTTGAAAACCATCTTTAATGCCATTGAAAATTCGGCCAATGGTTGTCCCTCTGAAGAGGATATAAAGGGGTTATTTTCTGATTTTGATACCACCAGTACCCGTCTGGGAGATAGTGTAAAGGGTAAAAACAGCCGTCTGGCGGCTGTTTTAAAAGGGGTGGGGGAGCTGGATTTTGGCATTTTTGAAGATAACCAGATCGACCTCTTTGGCGATGCCTATGAATTTCTGATTTCCAATTATGCCGCTAACGCGGGAAAATCGGGAGGGGAATTTTTTACCCCCCAGTGTATCTCCCGGCTCATCGCCCGCCTGGCTATGCACAAACAAACCTCGGTAAACGGGATTTACGATCCGGCCGCCGGTTCAGGTTCCCTGCTTTTACAGGCAAAAAGCTATTTTAACCGCCACATCATTGAAGAGGGGTTCTTCGGTCAGGAGATCAACTACACCACTTATAACCTGGCTCGGATGAATATGTTTTTGCACAACATCAACTATGATAAGTTTAACCTGGCACTGGGAGATACCCTGATACATCCGGCTTTTAAGGACATCAAACCTTTTGACGCCATTGTCTCCAATCCCCCTTATTCGATTAAATGGATCGGTAGCAACGATCCGACCCTTATCGGGGACGACCGGTTTGCCCCCGCCGGTGTGCTGGCCCCCAAATCCCAGGCGGATTTTGCCTTTGTGCTGCACGCCCTCAATTACCTTTCTGCCAGGGGGAGGGCAGCCATTGTCTGTTTCCCCGGGATTTTCTACCGGGGCGGAGCCGAACAGAAGATCCGTAAATACCTGGTGGATCAGAACTTTGTAGAGACGGTAATTTCCCTGGCTCCCAACCTTTTCTTTGGAACGGATATTGCCGTAAATATCCTGATTCTGTCCAAGCATAAAGAAAAAAACACAACCCAGTTTATCGATGCCAGCGGGGAGGAATTCTTTAAGAAAGTAGTAAAAAACAACATACTGGAAGAGGAACATATCCAGCAGATTATTGAAATCTTTGATAAAAAAGAGGATGTTGATTACGTGGCCAAATCGGTAGAGAACAAAAAAATTGCCGAAAACGATTACAACCTTTCGGTTAG
>JAJQBX010000027.1 GCA_021203065.1 Oscillospiraceae bacterium | reverse complement strand
AGCACTTGTACCCGGTTGTTAAAATGTAAAGTTTTAGATGGGATGAGGTACTACAAATTTCGCACATTTTCAGTTGGATATTATCCGCCCCTACCTGACAATCACTTCTCCGTTCCCGACCGCCTCTATCTTTGTCCTGTAGAACTCCGCTGAGGCTCTCTCGAAATAGAGGGTGTCCATCGAGCCGGCGGTTTCGTAGCTTGAGTGCATGGCGAGCTGAGGAAGCCCTATGTCAACTGTGCTCACTGAAAGCTGGCTGGTGGAGAGGTTTCCTAAGGTCGAGCCGCCACGGAGGTCAGAGCGGTTTGAGAATGTCTGAGTGGGGACACCAGACGATTTGCAGACACGCTTGAAGACCGCTTCGCTCATACCATCTGTTGCATAGGATTCGTTTCCGTTATATTTGATGACGATGCCCTGATTCATGAAAGGACGGTTCACCGGGTCGGCATATTCCGGGTGGTTCGGGTGAACTGCATGGGCGTTGTCCGCAGAGATAACGAAGCTCGAGGGGAGCATTTCATTAAGCTCCTGTCCAAGAGCCGAAGCGATTCTCTCACAGACGGTCCGGAGGAAGTTGGAGCGTGCGCCCTGCTTTGTGCCGCTTCCGACCTCTTCGTTGTCGAAAACGCTTAGAACAGAAATGGTGTCGGGGTTCTCTCCAATCAAAAAGCCCTGCATAGAGGCATAGGCGCACTGTAAATCATCCAGCTGAGGACTCGAGACATACTCCCCGTCGCTTCCCCAGACCGTTCCCTTGGTGCGATTATAAAGGAAGAGGTCGCTTCCGATGATGCTCTTCGGCTTTACTCCTGAGCTTTCGGCGACAAGATTCATGAGCTCACCCTTAGAGGCGAGACTGTCCATCAGCGGCACCATGTCGACGGCAGGATTGAAGGTGAAGCCCTCGTTGATATTACGTTGCATATGAATTGCGACGTTCGGGATGATAAGAAGATCTTTGTCTATTGCGACGAGCTTGGTTTTAAGAGAGCTCCCCTCCGAAACGACCACACGCCCGGCAACCGAAAGAGGTCTGTCCATCCAAGTGGACATTATCATTCCGCCATATCTTTCGGTGTTGAGCCGGATGTAGTGTCCGAGGGTTTCCATCTCGGCATTTGGCTTAATCTTAAAAGTAGGGCTGTCGCAGTGGGAGCTGATGATATTGAAGCTTGTGGGATTACCCGAACCAACCTTGAAAGCCGCAACGGTAGAGAGATTTCTTGTGACGAAGTACTTTCCGCCCTTTTCGAGATTCCACTTCTCGCCCTCGTGAAGCTCAGTGAAGCCCTCGTTCGAAAGCCGCCTTGTGATATTCGCAATCGCATGATACCTTGACGGGCTCGTTCCTATAAAGTCAAGGAGCTTTTTGGCAGAGGTTTTGTGGTCGGTCATGCCGACAATAGTCTCGCTGTAGCCGGCGATTGAAGAGCTGTCGGAGGACGAGCCCATCACGTCGGTCAGCCCAAGGACATATTCGGTCGAGACGTTATAGAGCCTTGAAAGCTTCTGTATCGCCTCCGGGCTGGGCGTGGAGTCCCCCTTTTCGTAGCGTGAAAGGGACTTGTTCCCGATTCCGATAGCCTCAGCCGCCGCAATCTGCGAAAGCCCCGTCTTTTTCCTTGCCGCCTTTAAGCGGTCGCCTAATGTCAACATTTTAAATCCTCCCGTCAGTTTAATTTATCTATGATTTTTAAAAGCGTTGTAACTGCGACTCTCGCCGCCCTGTTCGCCATTTCGGTGAACTCCTCCGCTCCGCCTGTTGCGCTGTCGGAAACGGCTTTTATGAGAAGAGCCGGCACTCCGCATCTGTTCGCCGTGAGAAGTATTCCAGCCGATTCCATTTCGCATATCTCGGCGTTATAGAGCCGGTGTAGCTCCGCTTTCCTCTCCGGATTCCCGACAAATTTGTCAGCAGAAGCGCATATAACCTCCCGGAGCTCCGGAGAGACCTCTTTTGCAAGGGAGGTAAGCTTCTTATCAGCCGGGATAAACTTGTCCGGATATTCGGGATACTGCCCGATTTCAACCGGGTCAAGCTCGGTGATGTCATAGTCATAATGAACCACTTTGTCTACTATAACTGTGTTGCAGAGCGACATGTCAGGCGTGAGCCCGCCACATATTCCGAAATTGAGGAGCATCTGAACCCCGAAGTGCGAAATAAGCATCTGCGCCGCCCCTGCGGCATAAATCTCCCCCGCACCGCTCTTGGCGACGAAAAGCTCATGACCGTTAACGCTATATTCCCTGACCGCAATACCTGCGACCGTCTCTTCCCTGACCGGCTCGCCCATCTCCGAGAGCATAGCCTCAATCTCCCGGGCAATGGCGACGATTAAGCCGATTTTCATTGGTATCAACTCCATTTCTATCTCTAATTCTACCACTTCCCGTCCGAAATTTCAACCTCTTGGGATAAAACATTGAACTATCCGTAAAATTTCATACTTTCGACACATTTATCCGCTATTATAATAGTAGCAGACATTAATCAGTAGGTCTGCTTAAAACCTGAAAGGACGTTTTAAAATGGCTGATGTATCAAGAATCTTAATTGTCGACGACGAGCAGAAGATAAGGGAAGTCGTCAAGGAATACGCCCTGTTTGAGGGTTACGAGGTGGATGAAGCCGCTGATGGCATGGATGCTATCGAAAAGGTCAAGAACGCCAAGCACGGCTATGACTGCATAATCATGGATATAATGATGCCCCGCCTCGACGGCTATTCCGCATGCAAGGAAATAAAGAAATATTCAAACGCACCCGTCATCATGCTCTCAGCTCGTGGCGAGGAATATGACAAGCTCTTCGGCTTTGAAGTGGGAATCGACGACTATGTTGTGAAGCCCTTCTCACCGAAAGAGCTGATGGCTCGTGTCAAGGTTGCCATCAAGAGACGGAAGAACCCCGATTCTGTCGATGTTCTTCGGTATGAGGGACTCGAAATCAACTTCGCCGCACGTGAAGTAATCATCGACGGCAAGAAAGCGCAGATGACCCCTAAGGAGTACGACATCCTCTTCTATCTTGCGAAGAACATGAATATCGCAATGTCCCGTGAGAAGCTTCTTGAAGAGGTCTGGGGATATGACTTCTATGGCGACGACAGAACGGTTGACACCCACATCAAAATGCTCAGAAACAGCTTGGGTCCATACAGAGACCTGATTGTCACCTTGAGAGGAATGGGATACAAGTTTGACAACATCAACAAGTAATCAGAGCTTGGGAACGAGCCTGCCCAAGGCAAAAAAGGCGGGTAAGCACTCTTCCCAGAACCTTAACAAAAAAGCACCGACTCTTCGGTCAACGATATGGCTGTATTTCTCCGTATTTACAGCCGTTATCCTTATACTCATCTGGCTGTTTCAGGTGGTATCGCTTAGCGACTATTACGAAATCTCGAAGAAGCGCAAGATTATCTCCTCTGCGGCGCAGATTGCGGCGGCTTTCGACGCTGATGACCCGACAGCTTCCGACGACCTCATCGAAGAGATCGCCTATGAGAACGGCATGGCTATAATCATCACCGACTGGGCAGGAAATGTCATCGCCCAGAGCGACTATATGGGCTCTTCGGTTCTGACTGCGAGTACAAATATCCTCCTCTTCCAGTACCGAAACGAGCTCCTTAATTCCGACAACCAGAAGATTATCATCACCAATAATAACGAGCGGTTCGGAACTACAGAGCTTGTCTATGGAGAAGTCCTCGAAAAGCCGGCACTCGGCTCAAGCGGCTATCTTCTCTTCATAAACGCCTCGCTCGAGCCGATAACCTCGACCGTCGAGATTATAAAGGAGCAGTTTGTGATAATCGCACTCGTCACATTCTTCATAGCTCTTATCATAACCCTCATGCTCTCCTCGAGGCTTTCACGCCCGTTTACGAATATCACCGCTCTTGCACACCACCTTGCGGCTGGGGACTATACCGTCAGATTCCCCGAGGGCTCATATGCGGAGGTTAACGAGCTTGCGGAAACGCTCAATTATGCCGCTTCCGAAATGTCTAAGACTGAGGAGCTTAGAAACGACCTCATTGCGAATGTCTCCCACGACCTGAGAACGCCCTTGACAATGATAAAGGCGTATGCCGAGATGATAAGGGATCTTTCGGGCGACAACCCCGAAAAGCGTGAGGAGCACCTTAACGTCATAATTGAGGAGACCGACCGCCTTTCGCTCTTAGTTTCCAGCCTTATGGAGCTCTCAAAGCTCCAGAGCGGAAGCTCGAACATCAACCGCACCGAATTCTCCTCGAAGGAATTCTTGGATGAAATCCTCTCGAAATACCAGATCTTCTCCGAAAAGCAGGGCTATGAGTTCGTTTTCGAGGAGGACGAGGAGGTCACCCTCTGGGGCGACACGCAGAAGCTTGGACAGGTTATGTACAACTTCATCAACAACGCCGTCAACTACTCGGGCGACTCAAGAAAGATTATCATCCGTCAGATAAATCAGGAGACCTCTGTCAGAATCGAGGTTCAGGACTTCGGCGTCGGAATCGAAAAGGACAAGCTCCCGAGAGTGTTTGACCGCTACTACAGAGGCGAGCGCACCAAGCGTGACGTAATTGGAACAGGCTTGGGGCTTTCGATAGTCAAGGAGATATTGGAGCTTCACGGCTACCGCTTCGGAGTAATAAGCGAAGTCGGCAAGGGCTCTACATTCTGGTTCGAGATAAAGAGAGCTGAGCCGAAGAAGCCGGAGGAGAAGCCAAAGGACTCAAAGAAGCTCCCCACAAAGGAAGCCAAGGACACAAGAAATGAAGCAAAAGACACAGACGAGACTGATTGAGCTCATCCTGAGTGAGGGCGCAATGTCCCGCTCAGAGATGGCTCGCCGGCTTTCGGTTTCAAGCTCGCTCATAACGGAAGTGACGGTTGAGCTCATCGAAAAGGGAATCCTCTACGAAAGCGGCTACAAAAACACCCCCGGCAAGGGCAGGAGAAATCAGCTTCTTGACGTCGACATCTCCTACGGCTTTGCGATGGGAGCGGGGCTCTACGCCAACATCTTAAGCGTCGGTCTTTGCACCATCAGGGGCGACACCCTGTCCCACAGAATTATAAATCTCCCCGAAAATGCGACGGGCGAGTATATCATTTCTGAGGGTTTAAGAGCCGGCAGAGAAATCCTCTCCGACTGCCACATCCCTGTAAGTAAGCTCTTTGGCTTGGGAATATGTTTGCTTCGGAGCGACCTGAAATACTTGGGGCTTTCTGACAGCGAATCGCCGGAAATCCCCGGCATCCCGGAGAGCCTCCCCATCCTGATAGAGCCCGCCGATCGGATAATCTCCTACTCCGCCAGCACTTTTACCCCCGTCAATCCCGAGGGGATGTATGTGTTCGGGTGCGGGAGGGTGGTACGGAACCTCTCAGTCTGCGCCTGCGGCGCAGCCAGCTCCCCTTGAGAAGGGGAGCCTTTTGTGTACTATGGGAGTACCCGGATTGAGACGATGTTTCGGGCGGATAATATCCGCCCCTACTTGACTTTCCACACAAAATGCGCTACAATAGTCTCGAAATAATATCACCTCTCGAAAGGGCAGATTAATATGGACAATACTGAAAAGACTATGGACAAAATTGTGGCTCTCTGCAAGGGCAGAGGGTTTATATTCGCCGGTAGCGACATCTATGGCGGCTTGGCTAATACATGGGACTATGGTCCTCTTGGCGCAAGAATGAAGAATAACGTCAAGGACACATGGAGAAAGAGATTCATTCAGGAGCGTAGAAACAGCTATGAGGTCGACGCAGACATTCTCATGCACCCGAGAGTGTGGGAGGCGAGCGGACATGTCGCAAGCTTCTCCGACCCGCTTCTTGACTGCAAGGAGTGCAAGATGCGCTTCCGTGCCGACAACCTCATCGACGACTTCGACCCGAATGCTCATGCCGACGGAATGACGAAAGCTGAGATGTTTGACTACATCAAGGAGCACCACATCCCTTGCCCCCACTGCGGCAAGCACAACTTCACCGACATCCGTGAATTCAACCTCATGTTCCAGACCTACCGTGGAGTCACCGAGGATGCGAAGAATATAATTTATCTTAGACCGGAAAACGCTCAGGGCGAGTATGTCAACTTTCTTAACGTCCAGCGCACGATGCGTGCAAAGCTCCCGTTCTCGATAGGACAGATAGGAAAGGCTTTCAGAAACGAGATAACTCCCGGCAACTTCACTTTCAGAACCATTGAATTTGAACAGATGGAGTTCCAGACCTTCTGCAAGGAGGGCACAGACGGCGAGCTCTACGACTACTTCAAGGAGTTCGGAAAGAAGTACTTCGAGGATTTGGGAATTCCCGCAGAGCACCTAAGATTCCACGACCACGAGAAGCTTGCGCACTACGCAAAGGCTGCATGCGACATTGAATTCCTCTTCCCGTTCGGCTGGGGCGAGATTAACGGCACTCACAACAGGACCAACTACGACCTCACCCGTCATCAGGAGTACAGTGGCACTAAGCTTGAATATTTAGACCCCGAAACCAACGAGAAGTTCATCCCGTATATCATAGAGTCGACCTATGGTCTTGACAGAACGGTCTTGGCTCTTCTCTGCGAAGCCTACGATGAAGAGGTCATCGACGCTGAGAAGAACGACGTGAGAACAGTACTTCACCTCAGCCCGGTTGTCGCCCCCTACAAGGCGGCGGTGCTTCCTCTTTCGAAGAAGCTTTCAGGCGAAGCTTTTGAGAGAGTCTATAGTGATCTCTCGAAGAAGCTGATGATCGACTTCGACGACACCGGTTCAATCGGCAAGCGTTACCGCCGTGAGGACGAAATAGGCACTCCGTGGTGCATCACCTACGACTTCGATTCCCAGACGGATAACTGCGTCACTGTCCGTGACAGAGACACAATGGAGCAGGTGAGAATGCCGATAGGGGAGCTGGAGAATTATATCAGTAGTAAGATTGAGTTTTAATGCGTAATTCGTAATGCGTAATTGTTTGAAAGGAGCACAAGATGGAGTCTAAAAAGTCCATAAAAAAAGAGCTATATGCTCTCATTGCGATTATTGTGGTGGCGGTGCTTTTGCTTCTGTTTGTGTTCCGGAACTCGCTGTTTGGAGTGGGGACGGGGTATGAGGATGTCATTTCCCAGTATTTCACCGCCATTGCGGACAGGGATTTCTCGTCCTATGTCGACACCATGCCATCAGCGATTGCCTCTGACTATGAGACGGAGAGGGAGGACCTCGAGTATTCCGAGTACCAGTACATGGATGAGCTCTATTACGACGTCTTTGACGAATTCGGTGAGGACGTCACTATCACCCTTACTTTCGGAGAAGCCACCCGTCCCGATGACGAGTATATCGACTACTTCGCCGAAAGCTATGAGGAGATCTACGGCAGCTCAATCAACACAACCAACGTCTATGGCGTCTACGTCAACGCCAACTTCTCCGGCTCGCTTTCAGAAAGCGACATCGAATTCGAATGCTTCGTCCTCAAGACCGGAGGAAAGTGGTATATGGTAGGATGCGATTTCTGGAGTGAAGAAGAATAATCGCTCCATCGCCTGTGGTGAAGCGGCTCGCCCTGCGGGCTCGCCGACCCCTCCACCGGCTTCGCCGGTCCCCCTCCCCTTTCAGGGGAGGCTTTTTATTTCTCTAATAAACTTTTGAGAGAACAAAAATAGGCTCCCCTGAAAGGGGAGCTGTCAGCGAAGCTGACTGAGGGGTCCGCCGACCGGAGGGAGGCGGCTGGGGTTACTCAGTCACAATCACACTCTCCATCATCCCATTCCCAAGGTCGACCTCTTCTGTTGTCCAGCCGTAGTAGGCTTCGATGATCTTTCTGACGGTGTACTTGGCGTATTCGCCGTTTTCGATTACGACGGCGAAAGCTATTTCCGGGTCGTCGGCGGGGTAGAAGCCGATGACGGTCGAGTTCTGGGTGGCGGTGTTACTAGCCTGAGGCGTTCCTGTCTTGATGGCGACACTTTCGGGGAGGGCGTCGGTCGAGAACTGTGCCAAGAATGCGTTCGTCTCGTTAGAGGCGTAGTATGTTGCGGAGGTGGTGTTCTCCCCCGCTAAAATCATTCCCTCAATTATCGGTGCAAAGACCTCGTCATAGTCGGCATCTATTACATAGGCGACCTCCGGCTCAGTTTCAGAAAGACATTCGGTCATGTTGTAGTCCCAGATGGAGTCGACGAGATACGGCTTATATCTCACTCCGCCGTTTGCGATAGTAAGAGCAATTCCCGCCATCTGTAAAGGAGTCACAGCTACCTCCGATTGCCCGATTGCCGCCTGAAGAAGCTGTCCCGAGGTCCATTCAAGACCAAGGTCCGCAAAGGTGTCGGGGCTTGCAAGATAGCCTGACGATGCGCTTATTTCGAGCCCGGGGTCTTCTCCAAGACCGTAGGCGGCTTCATACTCCAAGAACAGGTCGAGCCCGACCTCCTGAATCACCTGATAGAAGAAGATGTTGCAGCTCTTCTGGATGGCGGTCACGACGTTTATCGAGCCGTGCGAGCCGGTGCAGTTGACGGTGATGTCGAGATAGTTATACCGCCTTGAGCAGGTGTATTTTGTGGTTATGTCTATAATTCCCTCTGCCAGTGCCGCAGTTGCGGTGACAGTTTTCATGACAGAACCGGGGCGATAGAGCCCGTCAAACGCTCTGTTATAAAGAGGCGAGCCGTCGGCGTTGAGAACCGATGAATAGTCCTCAAGAAGGTCGTTTATATCGTAGCTCGGGCTTGTTGCCGCCGCCAAGACGGCTCCGGTCTTGACGTCGAGGACAACGATTGCACCCGCTTCGCAGTCGGAGAAGTCGAGCTCCTCGCCGGTTGAAGAGTCGGTTTTGGTGAGAACCCCGTCCCGAAGATAGCTTATGTGGGTGTCCAGAATCTCCTGACAGGCTTGCTGGAACTCGGAGTCGATTGTGAGCATGACGGTGTTGCCCGGTTCGACCTCTTCTGAGACCGATTCCTCCGTTGTTCCGTCGCTCGAAACGGTCACAATATTCGTGCCATTAGTCCCCCGAAGAACGCTTTCGAGGGCTTTTTCTATTCCGCTTTTTCCAATAGTGTCGCTTATGAGATAGCCGTCCGCCTTGAGCTCTTCATACTCCTCGGCATACACGGGTCCCACATAGCCTACGATGTGCGGAGCGACGTCTCCCTGAACGTAAACACGCTCATAGCTCTCCGCAATGTCGACGCCCTCGAGCTCGTTTGCAAGCTCCTTTATCTTTGAGACTGTCTCGACGGGGACGCCTGTTGCAAAGGTGTAGTCAATCGAGGCGGAGAAGTCCCCGATAAGCATCTGATACCTGATTCCGGCGATTATCCGCTTCTCCTCGTCGGTGTAGTCGTCCGAAATGTCGTAGTTCTCGATGAGCCGGTCAATGCAGTTTTCGGCGGTGGCGTAGCTGTTGAGCCTTAACTCGTCCTTTATCTTCGAGATTTCCGAATCGGTGGCGTCGTCAGAAAATTCATATGGCGACTCAAAAGTTATCGGCGTCTCGTCAATCCATTCAACGCCGTCCTCCTCCAAGATTTTCGCAACAGCCAAAATAATCTCGTTCTGCGTCTCGTTGTCGCTCGGGAAGAAAGAATATTCGATGATAATGTTGTAGGAAACCTCGTTCTCAACAAGCAGGACGCCGTTACGGTCAACAATCTCGCCACGTGCGGCATAGACCGTCTTCTCAGCGGTGGTGGAGGATTTCGAGAGGGAAAGATACATCTCCCCGTCGACAATCTGGATTTTCATGAGCTTAATCCCCGCATAAACAACCGCCACCACAACAAGGGCGATGGTGAATACAACACGGAGGATTTCAAAGGTGCGTTTTAGCATGGGTAATCTCCTTTAGATAATGCAATGCCGGACGGAAATACCAACTAATAATAGAGCTATAATATCACAAAATCCCCTGTTTAGCAAGTACCAATTGCCCCTAAGCCCTGTTCCCCATCGTCTCCCCCTCGATAAGCCCGTTCCATAATCTGTAATACAGCCCGCCATGGGAAAGAAGCTCTTCATGCGTGCCCTCTTCCTCGATGCCGTCCGTGCCCAAGACAATTATGCGGTCGGCATTTTTGATGGTGGTGAGCCGGTGGGCGATGGTGAGGGTGGTTCTGCCCTCTGAAAGACGATCGAGGCTTCTTCCGACAAGGACTTCACTTTCGTTGTCGAGGGCACTTGTAGCCTCGTCCAAAAGAAGAATCGGGGGATTCTTGAGAAACACCCTTGCTATCGAGATTCTCTGCTTCTGTCCTCCCGAGAGCTTGACGCCTCGCTCGCCGACATAGGTGTCGTAGCCGTCTTTGAGCTCACTTATGAAGCTGTCAGCTCCTGCAAGCTTTGCGGCTTTGATGATGTCTTCCCTCGTGGCATTAAAGTCTCCGTAGGCGATATTCTCCGCAACTGTTCCGCTGAAAAGATATACGTCCTGCTGGACGACGCCGACGGAGGTTCTAAGGCTCTTTAAGGTCACATCCCGGATGTCTTGCCCATCAATCATGATTTCGCCGTCGGTCACATCGTAGAAACGGGGAATAAGGCTGACAAGGGTCGTCTTTCCGCCGCCTGACGGTCCGACGAGGGCAAGCTTTTCTCCCGGATTGATCTTGAGATTGACATGGTGCAAAACCTTGTTGTGGTCGTCCGGGTACTCGAAGCTGACGTCTTTAAACTCGATTTCGCCCGATTTCACTGTCAGATCCCGGGCATCCGGCTTGTCGGCGATGTCGATGGGAGTGTCCATAATCTCAAGAAATCTCTCAATTCCGGTCATTCCACGCTGGAACTGCTCGAGATAATTTACAATAGTGCGGATGGTGGTGATGAGCGTCCCGACATACATGACGTATGCGACGAGGTCGCCGGCGTTGATTCTGCCGTTCACCAAGAACAAGCCGCCAGCCAATAGCACAACCGTGTACATAATCCCGTCGAAAACTCTGGTGGAGGTGTTCAAGGTAGCCTGAATATAGTAGCTCTTCTTTTTGACGGCTTTGAATTCCTGATTGTTTTTCTCGAAACGCTCTTCCTCCTCGTCCTCGGCGGCAAAGGTCTTGATGACCTGCTGACCGAGGAGGCTGTCCTCGATAGTGGAGTTGAGCTCGCCCACTTTCACCCTCTGCTTGTAGAAGATGGCTTTGAGCTTCTTGTTGAGAAAGAAGCTTAAGACCACCATCAGCGGCACGCAGGCGAAAATGATTGCGGTAAGGCTTATACTCGTCCCGCAGAGGATTACAAACGACGCCACAAGCTTGATGGCTGCGATAAAGAACTCCTCCGGGCAGTGGTGGGCGAATTCTGTCACGTCGAAAAGGTCGTTCGTGATTCTGCCCATTATCGTTCCGACTTTAGTATTGGAATAGTATGTGGAGCTTAGGCGTTGCAGATGCCTGAAAGCGTCGGTGCGCATATCCGTCTCAATATAGACGCCCATGATATGCCCTGTCGATGACATATAGAAGTTCGCCGCCGCATCGATAATTCTTAAGACGATATAGAGCCCTGCAAGCTTAAGAACGCTTTCAGCAGTCAGGATAATGGAAGAATCCACCGCCGCATTCGTAAGATAGCTTATCATCTTCGGCAGAACGATGTCGCAAAGAGTAGTCAGTGCGGCACAGAAAAGGTCGAAAATCATCAGCCATTTGTATTTCCAGAGGTATGGGATGAAGCGACGGAGGATGTGGGAACTATGTTTTGATCCGTCCATGTTGTCACCTGTTCAAGATTTTTTTGATGTATTCAAGAAGTTCTGAAAATCCCCCGCATGGGAAATCCTCAAGGCTCTTGCCGGATTTATTTATCAGGCTGTCTGTCAGGATAAAGACCCTCATCCCGAGGGTTGCTGCAGGGGTGTCCTCGTCCATGTCGTTTCCGACCATCAGGCATTCTTCCGGGTCGACGCCGAGGGTCAAGCAGACCTCCTCGAAATACTTCGGGTTTGGCTTGCAGAAGCGGGAATTTTCGTAGGTTGTGTACTTTTCAAAATCGCCCGGCTCGAGCCCTGCCCAGCGGATTCTCGACTCGGTTGCAATTGCCGGGAAGATGGGGTTTGTAGCGAGGGAGACACGAAGCCCCATCGCTTTTATCTCGTCGACCGTTTTCTTTGCGTCGGGATTGAAGCCGCAGCTTGCCTTTGCCTGCTGGAAATCGTTACGGTAGAAATCCTCGAACACCGGCATGTCATCACGTGCGTCGGGACGGGTGATGGCGGTGAATGTGTCCCAGAAAGCCTCCTCGTTCGTTTTTGAACCGTCGTTTTTAACCATTGCGCCGGTGCCTTTCCAGATGGCGGCGATTAGGCTCTCTTTCTCGTACCCCAGCGGCGCAAGCTTCCGTGCCAGCAGCCCGAAATAGTACTTCGTGAACACATCCTGATCCATCGGCAGAAGCGTTCCATCGAGGTCGAAAAGGACGGTGGTAAGTGGTTTCATAGAAATTTCTCCTTTAGTATTAACGTTGATTGACGCACTTATGGCTCCCCTGTCAAGGGGAGCTGTCAGCGAAGCTGACTGAGGGGTCGGCGAGCCCACAGGGCGAGCCGTTTCGCCGGAGTCAACGCATTTCGCATTCATCCTTAAGCGGGCATCCCTCGCATTTCGGCTTCCTCGCCGTGCATGTCTCCCTCCCGAAATTCACGAGCCTGTGGCAGAAATCGCTTGCCCGGTCCATCGGGAGAATTGCCCGGAGTTCCATTTCAGTTTTATAGGGGTTGTCGGAGGTGGTGAGACCGAGGCGGCGGCAGATTCTTATGCAGTGGGTGTCGGTGACGACGGCGGGCTGGTGGTAAACGTCGCCCATGATGAGATTGGCGGTCTTTCTGCCGACTCCGGGAAGAGCCGTCAGCTCTTCGAGCGTATCGGGCACTTCGCCGCCGTAGTTCTCCATAAGAGCTTTCGCAAGTGCGACAATGTCCCGGGCTTTTGTGTGATACAGCCCACATGAGCGTATGTACGGCTCGACCTCTTCGGGAGTGGCTTCTGCGAACGCTTCAACGCTCGGGAATCTCTCAAAAAGCGCACCGGTGACCATATTGACCCGTTTATCGGTGCACTGCGCCGAAAGCCGGGTTGCAATCAGCAGTTCATGCGGCTTCGTATACTCAAGCGAACACTGCGCCCCGGGGTAAATCTCCTCCAAAATCTCAACTATCCTAAGAGCCTTTTCCTGCAATTCCATCATATCACCTCTTTGTAATCTAAAATAGTATAGCATATTTGGACGGGATTTTCAACAGGTGGGTTGCATTTTCGGAAAGATAGGGGTATAATTAAAGAAGAAATTGTCGGCTATGCCGAGTCGGCTATGCCAAGTCGGCTATGCCGACCGCACTCGCTGCGCTCGTGCGCCCTCTCAGTCGCCTGCGGCGACAGCTCCCCCAGAGGGGGAGCCGAGATTTGCGGAGGGCAGTTACTTGGCTCTCCCTCTGGGGTGAGCGAAGAAGTTCGCTTGCGAACTTCAGCGAAGCTGACTGAGAGGGCGACGGCGTAAGCCGTCGGTCGGTGTAGCTGACAATGCAACTTACAAAGGAGACACGAAAAATGACCAAACGTGAAATCATGAAAATGTTTAAGGACACGGAATATATCCGTGTCGGAGGTACGGAGGCGGAGCTTAAGTGCGCTGAGTACATAAAAGACCGCTGTGCTGCTTTTGGCGGAGATGCCCACATCGAGCCGTTCAAGACTGAGCTTGGCGACGTTCATTCGGCATCGCTCGTTATCGACGGCAAGGAGATTCCCTGCACCGGCTATGCACTTTCGGGAAGCGGCAGTGTTACTGCGCCTCTCGTCTATCTTCCGAACACCGACAAGGCAAGCCTCTTGGGCGTCAAGGGTAAGATTGTCATGACCGACGGCTACTTGGGATATTGGACCTATCAGGACATCGTCGGCAGAGGCGCAGTCGGGTTCATAACCTATTCCGGAGACGTTCACTATCAGGATCACGATATTGATAAAAGAGAACTCCGCACCTATGTATCCAAGGGTAGAAAAATCCTCGGCGTCAACATCAACGTCAAGGACGCAGTAAAGCTGATGAAGGGAAGCCCCAAGGAGGCTACCATCACCATTGATCAGACCGAATATGAGGGCGAGAGCAGAAACGTCGTTATGGATCTTCCGGGCGAGACAGACAGAACCATCATCTTCACCGCTCACTATGACTCGGTTGTCCTTTCAAAGGGCGCATATGACAATATGTCCGGCTCTGTTGGAATCATGGCACTTGCTGAGCACTTTGCAAAGACTCCTCACAGAAATAATCTCAGGTTTGTCTGGTGCGGAAGCGAGGAAAGAGGTCTCTTCGGCTCAAAGGCTTACTGCGAGGCGCACGAGGATGAGCTCGAGAAGATCGACCTCTGCATCAACTTGGACATGATCGGCTCTACTATGGGAAGATTCATCGCCTGCTGCACGACTGAGGAGAAGCTCGTCGGCTATATCGAGTATCTTGGACTCGAGTCCGGCTTCGGAATCAAGGTCAATCAGGACGTCTATTCGAGCGACTCAACCCCGTTCGCCGATAAGGGCGTTCCGGCAGTAAGCTTCGCCCGCCTTGCAGGACCGAGCACTGCAACCATCCACAACCGCTACGACACTATCGACATTATCAAGCCGGAGAACATGGAGAAAGACATCGCATTCATCCAGAAATTCGCCGACAGAATGGCAAACGCCGTCGTCTGCCCCGTAGGAAGAGACATCCCCGACAACGTCAAGGAGAAGCTCGATTTCTATCAGTGCAGAAAACGTGACCCTAAAAGATAAAAATTTTTCTACAAGTGCAATAATCCGCCCCCGAAAAGTGTATTAGTAATAGAACACTATATTCAGGAGGAATCGCAATGAAGAAACTTTTATCGATAATACTGGCTGGACTGATGCTGATAGGCTGTTTCAGCCTGACTGCGTTTGCCGATGAGGAGCAGGCGGCTCTTTCCTGCACCGCAGGGGACTGCAGGGTCACCCTTTCTTGGGAGGACGCCGGCGAGGAGAGCTACTCGGTCTACTGGAAGCGGACGAGTTCAGACTCTTGGAAGCTTGCCGGGACGACCTCGAAGCACAAGGTCAACATCACCGGGCTTTCGAACGACATAAGCTACGACTTCAAGGTTGAAATCGGCGGGGAGTTCTCCGAAACGGTGCATGCTGTGCCGTTTGCAGACCCGATGGACACTATTCTGCAGGTAATCAGTGAGAACGAATTTGAACAGCCCTACTCTGCGGAGGCTTTGGTTGAATCGGGAGAGGTGTATGTCGTCGGGACTTACTATTCCGAGGAATGCATCGAAGAGGACAACCTCATAATGGAGAGCGAGAGCGACATCGAGGTTCTTCTTGAGATGTACTGCGTCCTCCCGGAAATAACTGAGCCGACCGACGAAAAGCTCACCGGAAGCGTCACCAGAGGCTTCACATTCTACTATAACGCCACCAAGCACTATCTCACCGTCGACGAGAATAACACCGTCACTTGGGACGGAGCAGACGGGAACTATAGGTTCACCGACGAGAGCGTTGACTACTTCACCGCTCTTGAGAACTTTACCCACGGCTATACCGTTGATACCGACGAGGAGGAAGCGGTCTATGCGCTTCTTGAATACTTCGGTGACGGAGAGTATTCCGCCTATGCCGTTTCCAGTCTCACTGCCGCAAAGACTTTAAAGAGCGTTTCCGGCAGCGACGATGGGGTCTTGGCTGGCTCTTCCTACTACAAAATCACTCTCAAGGATGGCGGCAAGCTTGTCGAGATTTTCGTCTTGGAGGATGACGACAGCTATTCTGCTGTAAGCGAAGTTGCTGACTCGCTGACTGCCGGCGTGACGGTTGAGATGCCGTATACTGCGGAGGATTTTGAGTATATCAGTGCCGAGTATCTCGAGGAGGACTATTCAAGCTGGAACTTTGTTGAAGACTATGCGGACATGAATTCCATCTTGGCGATGTACTACTCTTTGGAGTATCTCACCGAGCCGACAGACAAGGAGCTCATCAAAGGCAATCACGCCGGGAGCATCATGACCCTGAGCTTCGAGATTGACGGCGAAACCCACTGGTTCTCGGTCGACGAAAACAACACCGTCACATGGGACACCGTTGACGGCAACTACAGGTTCACCGATGAGAATATCGGCTACAAATCCGCCATCCACCACTATGTCTTCGGCGTTGTCAATTCTACGTTCTATGAGGGAATGAAAGAAATCGATTGAGGAATAATGCGTAGGTATAACGGCTCCCCGACAACTGGGGAGCTTTTTGTGGATATTGACTATTGCAAAAGCGGCGAATCTGTGCTATACTCGTTCACTGTGAGCTTCACAATGCGATTGAGTTGCCGCATTTGTGGCGTGTTGCCGGCGTGACCGGCAGTTCGGAGGTATTATGACAAAAACCAATAAAATTACTCCCAAGAAGATTCTTCTGGGAATACTGATCGCAATTGTTGTCGTTGTTCTTGTGCTGGTGATTGCGGTTGCAATAGTCTTTCATAGTGAGCTTAAGACGCTTTCTTCTCTTGAACGGCTTGACGGCAAGAATCTCTACGTCATGACATATGACGGCGACTATGGCTTTGACGGATTTTTGGAGCAGGGCGGAGCTTCCACCGACTCGGAGGTTGTCAGCTATGTCGTCAGTCAGATTCTTAAGGGAATTCCTCTCAACTTTGACATTCCCGACCTCGGGTGCAGCACTATCTTAGTGGAGTCTGAGGACGGCGGCTATCTCTTCGGAAGAAACTTCGACATGTATGATTCGCCTGCAATGGTTCTCTACACCGAGCCGGACGACGGCTATCGTTCGATTTCTCTCGTGAATCTCGCCTACATAGGCTACAGCGCAGACAATCTGCCGAGCGGACTTATCAGCAGTATAACGACTCTTGCGGGACCTTATGCCCCGATTGACGGGATGAACGAGATGGGTCTTTGCGTCAGCGTTATGCAGTTGGACACTGACTGCACAGAGCAGGACAACGGGCTTGATGACATCACGACCACAACCGCAATCAGGCTTCTTTTAGACAAGGCAGCGACTGTTGACGAGGCGATCGAGCTTCTCAGCCAGTATGACATGCATTCGTCCGCAAACAGCTGCTATCATTTTGAGATTGCCGATGCAAACGGCGACGTTGTCGTAATTGAATATGTTGACGGCGAGCTGGTCACTGTGGACAGCAATTACTGCACGAACTTCATGCTGACAGAGGGCGACTGGGATTTCGGCGGAGGATATGAACGCTATAATACCCTTGCCGAGACCTATGAAGAGAACGGTGGAATCATGTCCGCTGAAGAGCTCACCGTGCTCATGTCAGAGGTCGCTCAGACAGAAAACAGCAAAACGCAGTGGACATGCATCTATGACATCACCAATCTCACCGTTACTGTGTACTATCAGACCGACTATGAGAATGCATATGTCTTCTCGTTTGAGGATTTCTGATAACGCATAAACAAATCAGATATAGCAAAAAAAGAGCACCCCGACATGGGATGCTCTTTTCATTATGGTGACCCGTACGAGAATTGAACTCATATCTCCGCCGTGAAAGGGCGGTGTCTTAACCTTTTGACCAACGGGCCGTTGGTGGCTGTAACTGGATTCGAACCGGTGACAACTCGGGTATGAACCGAGTGCTCTAGCCAGCTGAGCTATACAGCCACATTTGCGACTTGTCTATTATAATAAAAAGTTTCCGATTTGTCAATACCTAAAATCGAAAAAGTTTTGAAAATCGAAGCCCAAAAAAGTTTTTTCGGATTTCGGGTAAAAACTTATGGATTTAGGGGAGTTTTTTCGGGTTTCAGGTAAAAACTTGCGGGTTGAGGGGGAGTTTTTAATCCCGCAAACTATCGCAAATGATAATCTGCGGGATGCGCGGATGGGTTTAGTTTTAAGAAGTTCAGCTCAGCTTCAGCCAAACACCGAGTTCTTCGAGGCTGCAGTCAAGAAACTCGGCAATTTCGGACAGCGACCAGCCTTTTCTGTAGAGCTTGATCGCAGACGCTTTTGCTTGTTCTTTCTTTCCTCTTTCAAGACCTTTTTCGAGACCTCTCTCTTCTCCTCTCTCATAAACTCCTTGCCCTAAGTTGCACATAGTGTTCAGCTCCCTTATGAAAGAGTTTCCATCAACCATTCCTTAATCTGCTTTGGTGTTTCGCTGACAGCTTCTGCAATTGTTTTTATATCTAAGCCAATACTGTGCAAATACACTGCTGTTGCTTTGTGATCTTTTCGAAGTTTTTCCGTTCCTTTTTCGATGCCCCTCTCATAAACTCCTTGTCCTAAGTTGCACATAGTGTTCAGCTCCTCTCTGAAATCACGCACAGCTGGTATGCTGTACTCGTTCTCCAAAATATCTATTCTTTCGTTTGATGTCAGTCCCAATGTGAAAAGTGCGCTCAGCATCCGGTGAAGCTTATACCTCTCGTCCTGCGGCGGGAGCTCCTTCGGAAGTCCCAAGAGGACGATATTAAGCATATCGAGCTTGCCGTTCCAGTCGTGGTCATCTAATATTGCGTCGTTTGTGAGATGGACGTGATTCCAGATGCATTTGTCCATGTTCATGCAGATCCAGATTGAGTAAACCCGGCTGAGGTCGTCAAAATTCCTGCCTGTAAAATCACGCTCTTTTTGGGATGACACCAGCCTGCTTACGTAGAAGATTGCCCGGTTCAGGATATTATACCCACTCGGCTCGTCTTTCTGAGCCTCAATATTGATGATGATTTTTGAACGCTCATCTTTGATTCTGACATAGAAAACTATGTCGTAGACCACCATTCCCTCAAACTGCTCTGCCTGAACGGTGTTGAGACCGACAACCCTGTCGCCGCTCGCTTTATTCGTAAGACCAGCATCCACCGGAACATTTCCGACATAGATTTCACCGTCTATGAGGTTTTCAATCTCCTCCGGAGGAACATCACGCAAATCCTCCACAGTCGCCTTTAGAATGTGCGACAGAACGCTCCGCCTCGCCAAAATGTTCTTTGCCAGAGTGTCGTACTGGGTGCTCATTTCTTCTGTCATCATGAGTGTGTTCTTTAAATCTGAGTCCATAACGGTTACCCCCCAATGCAGAATTTTCTCTGCCACCATTATAATAGCATAAAATCCCCCGTTTGGCAAGGGTCAAATCGTGTTTTATGGGAATGGAGGAAGAAACTTATCAACATTTCCCCTCAAAAACTCTTGACATGAACGGAATTCTATTATAAAATAAAAGAGTATGTGGGCTGTATTCGTGCGGATGCTCTTAAACCGTGCGATCCATATGAAACTTTGGCAGGGATGAAAGACCGGCTTTTTCGGGAAAAGCCAGCTGCTTGCCTTGTTGATTCCGGAGTTTTCCCCGGACTGTGGGGGAATCTCTTTCTTAAAAAACGGAGTGACGATTGAAGGTTCCGACTTTGTCGCAAGTGGGGTCTGGGGCTGTTTCTCCGAATAAAATACTCAGAAAGGAGAGTTGTTAGTTGACATTACCAGTTACGATCCTTTTATGTGTTATTGCCCTTGCGGTTGGAGCAGGCGTAAGCGGTGCTATTTGCTACCGCATGGGAATTGAACATAGAAAGAAAATCGCTGAAGCGCAGATCGGTTCTGCTGAAGAAGAAGCGAAGAGAATTGTAGAAGAAGCCGGCAAGCAGGCTGAATCTCTGAAAAAAGAGAAGCTTGTTGAAGCCAAGGACGAAATCTACCGTAATCGCATGGAAACCGAAAAGGAACTGAAGGAACGCAGGTCCGAGGTTTCCCGTCAGGAAAGACGAGTTCAGCAGAAAGAAGAAACCCTCGACAAAAAGCTTGAAGCTGTCGAGAAAAAGGACGAAAACGTTCAGCGTAAGCTGAAGCAGGCGGAATCAAGGCTTGCCGAGGCTGAAAAGGTAAAGGAAAGCCAGCTTGGTGAGCTTGAGAGAATTTCCGGCTTCACCACAGAGCAGGCAAAGGAATATCTCTTAAAATCACTTGAAGACGACCTTATTCACGAAAAAGCAGTAAAGATTGCAAGCTACGAATCTCAGGCAAAGGAGGAATGCGAGGCAAAGGCAAGACAGCTTATTTCGCTGGCTATTGCCAGATGCGCCGCAGATCAGGTTTCCGAGTCTGCAGTTTCTGTTGTCCCGCTTCCCAACGAGGAGATGAAGGGACGTATTATAGGAAGAGAGGGCAGAAATATCCGTGCTCTCGAGCAGCTCACCGGAGTCGATCTCATCATCGACGACACACCGGAGGCTATCACCCTGTCCTGCTTCGACCCTGTCAGAAGAGAGGTTGCAAGGCTGTCGCTTGAAAAGCTTATTCAGGACGGCAGAATCCATCCGACAAGGATTGAAGAGTGCGTCGACAAGGCTCGCCGTGAGGTTGAGCAGGTCATCAAGTCGGAGGGCGAAAGAGCTGTCCTCGAGACTAATGTACACGGTCTTAACCACGAGCTTGTCAAGCTTATAGGAAGACTTCACTACAGAACGAGCTATCGCCAGAACGTCCTCAACCATTCGATTGAGGTTGCGCACCTTGCAGGAATGATGGCGAGCGAGCTCGGAGTTGACCCGACACTCGCAAGACGTGCGGGACTTCTCCACGATATAGGAAAGGCTCTCAGCCACGAGATTGAGGGCTCTCACGTCCAGATAGGCGTCGACGTCTGCCGCAAATATAAGGAGTCTCCCGAGATTATCCATGCTATCGAGGCTCACCACGGCGATGTTGAGTGCCATTCAGTAATAGCGGCTCTGGTTCAGGCGGCGGATGCCATTTCGGCTGCAAGACCGGGAACGAGAAGCGAGAACTTCGAGAACTACATCAAGAGGCTCGAGAAGCTTGAGGATATTTGTTCCTCTTATGACGGCGTTGAGAAATCGTTTGCAATTCAGGCGGGCAGAGAAGTGCGGATAATGGTCTATCCTGACAAGGTCGACGATGACCAGATGGTGATTGTCGCCAGAGAAATAGCTCAGAAGATTGAGCAGGAAATGGACTATCCCGGACAGATTAAGGTAAACATAATCCGAGAATCCCGCGCCGTAGAGTACGCAAAATAGTAAAAAGCGGGCTGAGTCCCGCTTTTTTGTTTGGAGGTAAATAATGATTCGCCCAGCACAAATATCCGACGCCCCTGCCATCTATTCGCTTCTTGAGCAGGTGGGAGCTGTTCACCAGAAGATTCGCCCCGATATTTATGGTCAGAGGCAGGTAAAGTTCACCGAGGAAGAGCTCAATAAGCTCTTTAACGACGAGAACGCACCGGTTTTCGTCTACGAAGAGGACGGCAAGGTCCTCGGGCATCTCTTCTGCGTCATTAAAAACTTCGCAAAAGTCAAGACATTCTATATAGAAGACTTCTGCGTCGATGAAAATGCCCGTGGCAAAGGCATCGGAACGAAGCTCTATGAGTTCGCCAAAGCCTATGCCAAAGAAACCGGCTGCCACAACCTCATCCTCTGCGTCTGGGAGGGAAACGATCAAGCAAAGGCGTTTTATGACAAGATGGGGATGGGTGTGCAGAGGACGGTTAGGGAAGTAATTCTTTGAATGTACAATGTACAATGTACAATGTACAATGGTCGGCTTCGCCGATGCCGCTCGCCCTGCGGGCTCGCCGACCCCTCAGTCGCCTGCGGCGACAGCTCCCCTTTCAGGGGAGCCTATAACTGCTTCTCCCAGAAGCTTCTGATAGAAGCAGAAAAAGCCTCCCCTGAAAGGGGAGGGGGACCATGCGAAGCATGGTGGAGGGGTGCGCGAGCCCACAGGGCGAGCGCAGGCGGATAATATCCGCCCCTACATGAATTAACCAGAGGAGGTGGTATACAAATGAAAGACTTCTTCACCAGCACCAAGTTCAAGGTCATACTTTGTATTGCCGCCTTGATGATTGGGATTATGATTTATGCGGCGGTGGCGTCGGGGAGTGTGATAAGCTCCGCTTTCGGGACTATTCTTGAGCCGTTCCAGTCGGCTTCGCAGAGCATCTCCACTTGGGTCACCACCCGTATCGACATGTTCGTCAATGCCGGGAAGTATTACGAAGAGAATCAGCAGTTAAAAGAGGAGATAGCCCGCCTCACCGGCGAGATGGCGGACTATGAGACTGTAAAGCAGGAGAACGAGCAGCTTCGGGAGATGGTCAGCCTTGCAGAATCAACCGAGGGAATCGAGTTCTCCGAGCCCTGCAAGGTTATTGGTAGGACTGCCAACGACGTCTACGGCTCATTTTTCATCGACAAGGGTTCTAAGGACGGAATCGAGTATTACGACCCGGTTGTGACGGCGAACGGAATCGTTGGCTTCGTCACCGAGGTTGAATATACCTACTCAAAGGTCACAACTATACTTTCAAACGACGTTTCTTTGGGAGTCTACTGCGTCGAGACCGGCGAGACGGGAGTCACCGAGGGAAGCTATACCTTGGCTCTTGACGGAACTCTTCGGATGATCTATATCCAGCTCGACTGCGAGATGGAGGCGGGCGACATCGTCGTAACCTCCGGCTATTCTGGGCTCGTTCCGAACGGTCTTATCGTCGGAACTGTCGGCGAAACGGAGATTACCGCGAGCGGTCTTTCCCGGACAGCCGTCATCACGCCCACTGTCGACCCGAGCGAGCTTACGAGCGTATACGTTATAGTTGACTTTGAGGGAAAGGGGAGCGGCTACGAAGATGAAAGCTCAGAGTAAGCAAAAAAGCACCGGTCTTTCCCCGAATTTCCGGATAGTCCTGAAATGGATTTTCTATTCGCTGACGCTGATATTCTTCTACTGCCAGATGGTTTCAGGCGACGGGAGCTCGGCAAAAGCCCTGATGCTCATCCCGTTCTCGACAGCTATTGCCTGCTATGAAGGGGAAGTGCCGTCGGCAATAATCGGTGCGGTTTCGGGAATCCTGATAGACATGGCGACGGGGCAGCTCCTTGGCTTCACAGGGCTCTATCTCTGCCTTTTTTGCGGGATAATCAGCGGAATGTTCCGCCAGTTCCTTAGGAAGAACATCATAAACTACTTCGCACTGACGCTGGCGACCTGCCTGATATATCTATACATCGACTACTATTTCTTCTATGTGATATGGGACTATGAGGGCTACGAGGTTGTCCTCAAATACCGCCTCATTCCGAGCCATTTAAAGACTATACTCCTCTCGCCGCTCTGCTACCTCGCCTGCCTCGCCATAGGAAAGCTCTCGACGGTCAAACGCAAGCTCGAGCTTGAGGAGAAGAGCGAGATGGTGGACAGGGTGTAGACCCTCGCCAGTGACGAAAATCAGAAAAAGTGTGATTTTTCGCCTGAAAAAGTCAGAAAAAATGTGATTTCCGCCTTGTAAAAGTCCAGAAAAAGTGTTATACTATTCTCAGAGCTTATGAGGCGGTGATTTTTTTGAAACGAAATGCAATCAAAGACCTGATAAACTGGAAGTTAAGCGAGACCCGCAAGCCGCTTGTCCTGAAAGGTGCCAGACAGGTCGGCAAGACCTGGCTCATGAAAGAGTTCGGGCAGAACTACTACGACAGCTACGTCTATTTCAACTTCGATGAGGAAGACGAGCTGAAATCCATCTTTGAGGCGAACAAGAACCCACAGAGAATTATCGAGCTTCTTTCACTGATTGCAGGCGAGAAGATTCTCCCGGAGAAGACGCTTATTATTTTCGACGAGATTCAGGAGTGTCCGGAGGCTCTCAATAGTCTCAAGTACTTCAAAGAAAAGGCGAACGAGTACCATGTGATTGCCGCAGGAAGCCTTTTGGGAACGCTGTTGGCACAGCCGAAATCCTATCCAGTCGGAATGGTTAACCTACTCGACATTTATCCGCTCAAATTCGATGAGTTCTTGGAAGCGGTTGACCCTGCGCTGTTCTCTTTTTATGATAGTATTCAGGTTGGCACACAGATTGAGGAGATTTTCCACAACCGGCTTCTGGAAGCCTACAACAATTATCTCATAATCGGTGGGATGCCGGAGTGCGTTGACTCTTGGGTCAAGTATAAAGACCCCGCAAAGATAAGCCAGATTCAGCGGGAACTGATTGAGGTTTACGAAAACGACTTCTCGAAGCATAACGGCAAGGTCAACAGCGGGCGGATTCTGATGGTTTTCAGAAGCATCGTAACCCAGCTTGCCAAGCCGAACGAGAAGTTTATGTATGGTGCTGTCCGTGAGGGTGGCAGGGCGAAAGACTTCGAGGAAGCTATCGAATGGCTTGTGTCGGCAGGAATGCTGAACCGTTTGTATAACGTCTCGAAGATGGAGCATCCGCTGTCGGCGTTCGACAAATTAGACCAGTTCAAGCTCTTTGTCTTCGATACAGGGCTACTAAAGCACATGGCGGGAATCGACAATAGTGCGATCCTCCTCAAGTCCGACTACCAGTTCAAGGGCGCACTGACCGAAAACTATGTCTTGCAACAACTCAAGGGGCAGTTCGAGGTTGAACCGAGGTATTATTCCGACAAGTCGAGCGAGATTGATTTCGTCATTCAGAACGGCACGGAGATAATTCCGGTGGAAGTAAAAGCCGGCGAAGATAAATCCGCACCGTCTTTCAAGAAGTATGTTGCCGACCAGAAGCCGGAACACGCTATCCGGTTTTCAAAGCGAAACCTAAGAACCGATGGCGGAATCACAAATCTGCCGCTGTATCTGGCGGGAAAAGCAAGGAAATTCGTGTAAGTTGCCTTTTCGTGCAAATCTGAGCGTTTCAACCTGCTTTTTCGTGCAATTTCTGATGTTTTGAACTTGCTTTTTCGTGCATGATGGGTTATAATATAGGAAAAAGATGAGACTGGAGGCGAGCGCAGATGCTTAAGAGAAAGATCTACGACCGGATGGTTGAGTGGAAAAGAAAGAGCTGTGGGAAGACTGCTTTGCTGATTGACGGAGCAAGGCGTGTCGGAAAGAGCTATATTGTCGGGCTGTTTGCCCGTGAGGAATACAAAAGCTCAATCATTATCGATTTCGGAAATGCGCCGAAAGATATTCTGGATATGTTTGAAAGCGACAGCTCTGACCTCGATCTGTTCTTTGCCAAGCTCGGCGCATTCTATTCAACCCGGCTTTACGAGAGAGATACGCTCATCGTTTTTGATGAGGTTCAGCAGTTTCCAAGAGCCCGGCAGCTTATCAAGTATCTTGTCGCTGACGGCAGATATGACTATGTTGAGACCGGCTCGCTGATTCGCCTCAAAAAGAACACCGAAGATATTATAATTCCGTCTGAAGAGGAGCATATCGAGCTGTTCCCGCTCGACTTTGAGGAATTTCTCTGGGCGATGGGCGATGAGGCAACGATGCCGCTTGTCAGAAAGTGCTTTGAAAAGAGAAAGCCGCTCGGGCAGGCTCTTCATCGCAAAATCATGAACGATTTCCGGCAGTATGTGCTTGTCGGAGGAATGCCGCAGTCGGTTCTTGAATATATTGACGGCAAGAATTTCGAAGCCTCCGACGAGGCAAAGCGCAGGATTCTGAGGCTTTACCGGGAGGATGTCTCCAAGTTTGCTCCGGGATATGAAGACAAGGTCTATGCCGTTTTTGACGGAATACCTGCACAGCTTTCCAAAAAGGAAAAGAAGTACAAGCTTTCTTCTCTTGGCAAGAAAGCACGGTTCAGAACCTATGAGGATTCTTTCATCTGGCTTAACGAGGCGATGATTGTCAACACCTGCTTCAACTGCACTGACCCGAATGTCGGGCTTGCACTGAGTGCGGATTACTCCACCCAGAAGTGCTACATGGCGGACACCGGTCTTCTTGTGACGCAGACATTTATGGACAGGGATTTCACCGCAAACGAGCTCTATAAAGCAATTCTCTTCGACAAGCTTGACATCAACGAGGGAATGATTATGGAGAATGCTGTTGCCCAGATGCTGAGAGCGAACGGGCACAAGCTCTACTTCTACTCCCGCAGTGACAGCGAAAACCGTGAGAATCATATGGAAATTGATTTTCTGATTGCTGATGGCAGGAAAATCTCCCCGATTGAAGTCAAATCGGGCAATTATCGTTCACATTCATCGCTCGATAAATTCCGTCATAAGTTTTCCCATCAGCTCGGCACGCCCTACATCCTCTATTCCGGCGACGTGATGATGAAGGACGAAATTCTGCACCTGCCACTATACATGGCGCAGATGTTGTAGAGGCGTCTGCAACTTCTCCGGTCAAAATGTTTTATAATCTCCCCAAAAACGCCCGGTTTTATGTGCATAAGGGAGTAATTTTGCAAGTTCTCGATAAAAGAACTTGCAATTTTTGCTTTCGGGGCATATAATTGTGAGAGAATTATTTTACGGAGGATAAAGTTATGAAGCTATCCGAATTTTCAAAGAGTGATCTTGAAAAATTTTATAAAGAACAGCTTTCGAAGCTTGAGAGCTACAAAGCACTTGGTCTGAAGCTGGATATGTCAAGAGGAAAGCCCTCCCCTGAGCAGCTTGACCTCTCAAATGAAATGCTCACCCACTGCCTCGACGGCGACCACATTTCCGAAACCGGCGTCGACTGCCGTAACTACGGCGTTTTGGACGGAATCTACGAGGCGAAGCGTCTCTTCATGCCGATGATGGGCGTCGGAAGATATGAAATTATAATCGGCGGAAATTCGAGCCTGCAGCTCATGTATGATACGCTCGCAAGGGCGATGCTCCTTGGAGTAAAGGGCAGCCCCGAGCCGTGGTGTCACAGAAAAACAGTCAAGTGGCTCTGCCCCGCTCCCGGATATGACAGACACTTCGCAATCTGCGAGGCTTTCGGGATGGAGATGATAACCGTCCCGATGCTCGATGACGGTCCCGACATGGACATGGTCGAGAAGCTCGTTTCGGAGGACGAGGACATCAAGGGAATCTGGTGCGTACCGAGGTATGCCAATCCTACTGGTGTCGTCTATTCAGACGAGGTTGTGAGACGGTTTGCAAACCTTAATCCGAAAACTCCCGATTTCAGAATCTACTGGGACGACGCCTACTGCGTCCACGACCTGACCGACGAGCATGCCGAAATCCTCAACATCCTTGAGGAGTGCAAGAAGACCGGCAAGCCTGACATGCCCCTTATCTTCGCTTCGACCTCGAAGATCTCTTTCCCCGGCGGAGGAATCGCCGCTGTCGGCGGAAGCGAGGAGAATATGGAGTTCATGCGCTCCCAGATGGCTTATCAGATCATTGGCTACGACAAGCTCAACCAGCTCCGTCACGCCAAATTCTTCAAGGATTACGACGGAATTATGGAGCACATGAAGAAGCACCGTGCCATCTTGAAGCCGAAGTTCGACCTCGTTGTCAACACTCTTGAAAGTGAGCTCAAGCCTCTTGGAATCGGCTCTTGGAGCAACCCGAAAGGCGGCTATTTCGTCTCGTTCGACGGTCCTGAGGGAACTGCGAAGAGGATAGTAGCCCTCTGCAAGGACTCAGGCGTCACCATGACCGGCGCAGGAGCTTCGTTCCCCTACGGCATCGACCCGAAGGACACAAACATAAGAATCGCCCCCTCCTACCCGTCTCTTGACGAGCTGGAGAAAGCGATGGAGATATTCGTTGTGGCGGTTAAGGTTGCGGCGGCGGAGAGGCTGATGTGATACCCGGTCTCCTGCGGCAGACCCCTCAGTCAGCTTGCGGCAAAGCGGCTCGCCCTGCGGGCTCGCCGACCCCTCCACCACCGGCTTCGCCGCCCCTGTGGGGCGGACCCCTCAGTCGGCTTGCGGCGAAGCGGCTCGCCCTGCGGGCTCGCCGACCCCTCCACCACCGGCTTCGCCGGCGGTCCCCCTCCCCTTTCAGGGGAGGCTTTTTGCTTTCTTAACAAACTTATGAGAGAATAAAAATAGGCTCCCCTGAAAGGGGAGCTGGCAGCCACGAAGTGGCTGACTGAGGGGTCCGCCCCGCAGGGGCGGCGTCGCCACAGACCCATGCGGCGAGCCTGTCACTTCATCATGAAATTCATTTCACCATGAAGTTTACTTCATGTGTACATCCAACTGATTATACGCCATCTGAACTCCGTGGGACTTGAAGGTTTCACGGACTTTTTCATACATGTTGAAGTTGACGTCCCAGTAGTTTGCGCTTTCGACCCAGACACGGACGGTGTACTCAATATCCGAGGCGTTATAGCCGCTGAGTCTGACGAATGGCTCGGGATCTCTGAGGATTCTCTCATCCGAATTGATTGCTTCCATGATCGCCGCCTTGACGTCCTCAGTTTCCGAGTCGTAGGAGGCGGTGAACTTGAAATCAACCCTGCGCTTCGGCTCACGGCTGTAGTTGAGAACTGATGCCGCAGTCGCATCGGCGTTCGGAATGCTCACAACCGTGTTGTCAACCGTGTCGAGGACAGTATAGAAGAGCCCGACGCTCTTGACCGTTCCCGATTTCCCAGAGATGTCGACATAGTCCCCCACGCCAAATGGCTTCGTTATAAGAAGAGTGATCCCCGAGAAGAGGTTCGACATGATGTTCTGGACCGAGAGTGAAAGAGCCAAGGTTACAACGCTTAAGAGAGCTACAAGCGAGGTGGTGGAGATTCCTAAGCTGTCGCAGACGATGATTACTGTAAGTATCCAGAGAAGAATTTTCGCCGCAGTTTTTATGAAACCGCAGATTGTTTTGTCAAGGTGCTTTGAGCGGTCGAGCATCTTCCCGACAACCGAATTCAGTATCCGCATGACGAGTATGCAGACGACCAGAATAATGATTGCATTTAGGATTCCCCCGATGGTAAAATCCCCGACACCGAAGCCCAATATGTTCTGAATTGTTTCAAGCATTTTTGTACCTCCTGATTTGAACAAGTGTTGGATTCTGACTACAAGTATTATAGCAGGGTTGGGGGTTGGTGTCAAGAAGAGGCAAACCTCTATTCTCTATACTATAGGTCTGCGCCGGAATTCTGAGAAAATTAAAATAGCTGTTGACAATTCCGCTCATATTGGGTATAATATAAGTGAACCCAAGCGTTCAATGTTTGTTGGTACTCGATACCCAACTGAAATAAGGTCGAGCGCAAATGTGTACCGGTACTCGATATTCCGGTATAAACAAGGTCGAGTTCAAATTTTTTGGCTGTTGGACTTTTCCGACAGCCTTTTGTTTTCGGAGGGCAAAATGGTCGAAAATCCAGTTGCTGGTGGTTTCTACTTTATTTCTGATAAGTTCTATTCCGATTTTCCTGACCCGTTTCTGATGCCGAACAAGGCAGAAGAGGATGGGCTTGAGCACAATCGTCCCTGCTACTACGCCTATCTGGACAGCAAAACCGGTCTTTATTGGGTCATTCCCATAAGCTCCAAAATCGAAAAGTATCGGAAAATTGCCGAAAGCAAGCGAAAGAGATATGGCAGGTGCGACACCATTCTTTTTGGAAAGGTCCTTGGACGCAACAGTGCTTTTCTGATTCAGAATATGTTCCCGACAACCGAAGAGTATTTCGAAAGCCAGTATATAAACTCCAAGGACGGCGTTCCGGTCAGAGTCGATGGAGCTTTTGAGAGAGAGCTCGGCAGATCCGCCCGAAAAGTAATTGCACTTGTACATAAAGGTCAGTCGGGGCTTATCTTTCCGGATGTCCTGACGATTGAGCACAAGCTTGGGAAGACGATTAAGGAGATTTCCCATGAATAATCCCCTCCCCAAACTTGCAAAAATCTCACAAAACTCCGTCGTGACTTGGGCAAATATGAATTATTTCACTTTCTGTCCGTCATGACGGATTTTATGTTTTCTTTACAAATACTTCCAGATTTGCTTACTTTTCGGCGGTCAGACTCTTCAAATTGTCCAAAACGACGTGAAAAATTCAAGGCGTTTTTTGTCTTATCGCCTAAATTTGCGAGTTCTATTGACAAGTGAACTTAAAAGGCGTATAATGAAACAATCGTGAAGATAGGTGAAGTCTTTCAACACGTGGCGGTCACAAATTGTGGCTGACTTCAACGTTTTAAATTGACCGAGCTGATCTCACACGGGGAATACACATTGGTGCGGCGTGTACTAAGCGTGGCGCATGCGCCTGATATTATAATAGTGTATTCAGAAAGCACGTCCGGGCGTCGTGCTGACAGCTTGACAAAAGTCGGGCTGAATAAGGCGTCCGCACGAAATTTATTGGAGGTAAATCTAACATGAAAAGACTACTTGCTATGATCTTAGCTGTTGCAATGGTTCTTTCCTGCTTCTCTGCTTGTGGTAGCACTTCTACTGATACTGATACTACCAATTCTGCAGATTCCAGCACCGACGATACCGTTGCTACCGATGATACCGGTGACAGCGAAGAATCCGAAGAGAGCGCTTATTCAGTAATTTCTGCTCTTGCCGCTAATATCTACGGCGATGACGGCGAAATTGACCTTGAGGCATACGCTGAATTGTCTGACGCTCTTTATAAGAACGCACTCGGCGAGTTCGAGGAAGCTTATGAGGCTGCTAACGCGGAATCCGATCTTTCCACCCGTTATGCACTCTTTGCAATCGCAGAGGCTAAGCTCCTTGAGTCCGCTACACTGTATCCGACTCAGAACTCTGGCGTTAACTACGCTATGTCAAGAGTTGTAGCTCACACTTATCCTTATGCTAACTGGGGCTGGGATTCCGACAGATACGAGACCTATCTCGTTACTACCGATCTCATCACTGTAGCTGACAGAGACTACTGCAAGGAACTCTGGGAAGAGCTCAGAGGAACTGGCACCTACCTTGAGGAAGTTACCGCTTACCTCACCGAGCAGGGCTACACCTTCACCGATGAAGCTACTTGGTACTACTCATCCGACCTTCAGACCTTCGACATTCTTGCTACATACCGTTCTGCAGACTTCGAGCCGCTCGTACAGTGCCTCTCAAGCCTCGTACAGTATGACGTTGAAGGAACCCTTCAGGCTGCACTCGCTGAGAGCTGGGAAGTTTCCGACGATGGTCTGACTTGGACCTTCCACATCCGTGAGGGTGCAACTTGGGTTGACTATCAGGGCAGATATGTTGCAGACGTCACCGCTGACGACTGGGTAGCTGGACTTCAGCACCTTCTCGATGCTCAGGCTGGTACTGAGTACCTCCTCGAAGGCATTATTTCCGGTGTTTCCGAGTACCTCTCCGGCGAGATCACTGACTTCTCTGAGGTTGGTATCGAGGCTGTTGACGACTACACCTTGGTTTATCACCTTGAGACCGAAGTTCCTTACTTCGAGACTATGCTCACCTACAACATCTTCGCTCCTCTTTGCAGAAGCTACTATGAGTCCATGGGCGGCAAGTTCGGTTCTGAGTATGATGCTTCAGCTTCCGACTACCTCTATGGTACTTCCCTCGAGACTATCGCTTACAACGGCGCATATCTCCTCACTCAGTACACCAATGAGAACACTGTAGTTTGGACTGCTAACGAGAGCTACTGGAATGCAGAGAACGTAACCCTCAAGAAGGTTACTTGGCTCTACAACGACGGTACCGACTCCACCCTCTCCTACAACAGCTGTGTATCCGGTTTGACCGCTTCCGCAGGTCTTAACAGTGCTGCTCTCCAGCTCGCACTTGCTGCCGGCTATTCATCCGATGACTACCTCTACACCACTGAGGCATCTACCACTTCTTACTGTGGATGGATCAACCTCTGGAGAATCGCTACTTCCAACCAGAACGACTCTACTGTAATGGTTTCCTCCCTCTCTGATGAGGAACTCGAGAGAACCAACGCTGCAGTTACCAACGTTCACTTCAGAAGAGCAATCGTTATGAGCTTTGACAGAGTTTCTTGGGAAGCTCAGTCTGTTGGTGATGAGCTTGCTGCTGCTAACCTCTCCAACTCCTACACTCCCGGTAACTTCGTATCCCTCGAGGAAGAAGTCACTGTTGAGATCAACGGCACTTCCGTTACTTATCCTGCAGGCACCTACTACGGTCAGATTGTTCAGGATCAGCTCGATGCTGACGGCGTAGCAATCACCGTTTGGGATTCCGAGACCAATTCGTCCTTCGGATTCGACGGCTGGTACAATGTTGAGGCTGCTGTTGAGGAGCTCGAGCTTGCTATCGAAGAGCTCGCTGCTGAGGGTATCGTAATCGACGAGGACAACCCGATTCACCTTGAGTATGCTACCTACAACACCTCTGAAATCGTTGTCAACATGGCACAGGTTCTCAAGACCTCTATCGAGGAAGCTCTTGGCGGACTGGTTGTTATCGACCTCCTCACCGCTTCCAGCACAACCGATTACCTCTGGGCAGGCTACTACTTCGACGGTGGTTACGGTGCTAACTACAACCTCTCCACAATGTCCGGTTGGGGTCCTGACTTCGGTGATCCTTCCACCTACCTCGGAACTCTCTACCGTTACGGCGATGGTTCTATGTTGCAGGACCTCGGTATCTACGGTTATTAATCCTGACTGTAGGAATCAGATCAATTTAATCTGAACAAGCAAAGCTTTAAATCTTAAATCAGAAACGATCCCCCAAGAGTCAAGGCTTTTGGGGGATTTCTGACAAAGATAAACCGACAGAATAATTGGTGCTGTTTAATAGCAGTGCGAAAAATGGGGAATAGCGGCGGCTGTTTCCTATGTAAGGACAGGTGGACAAAGTGGCAAAATATCTTATAAAAAGAATAGTAACGGGTTTGCTCTCTGTCATAGCAGTCGTAGCGATAGTCATGATCCTGATTTATACCCTCATGGACAGGCAATTGATATTCTCGTCTGATACTCTTTACTCCAAGCAGAGCAGTAACACCAAAACAACCTATATGTATCAGAAGTGGGAGGAGTATGGCTACCTCGATTACGTAACCTATTCTGATTACATCAACGAACTCTATAACAACGGCGAAATCGACGAAGACACCCGATCAAGCGTTGTTTCATTCGGCAGAACCGCAGAGAACGACTCGGAAGCTGTTTCCGAATACGTTCAGAAATTCACCGATTACTACGAAAGCAAGGGCTACACTGTTGTCAGAATGAACGCAGTAGTAGTTCAGAACAGGCTGGTATCCGGTGGCACACAGCAGCTTTTCGCTTATAAGAATATCCCGGTTCTCCAAAGACTCTGGACATATCTTACAAGCATCTTTACAGTCGACAACATCCACACGGTTGAGGACGATGTCGGTGAGCGTGGGCTTACATTCACATGGTACGACCCCGTTTATGGCGGCGAGAAATTCTCACCGGCGATTATAGGAAACGGAACGACTCACAAGTATTTACTCTACTTTGACGATCAGTTCCCGTTCATTCATCAGAACTTCATCACGATAAACCTTGGTGTTTCCTATTCGGTAAATCAGGGCATTGACATCATCCAGACGATGACGCAGACGCAGGGAAGCTACGTCAAGCAGGAGACAATCTATCCGACAGGACTTGTTGAGGACAGTGCGGATAATCTCCACACTGCTACCTATGTGTCAGGAAGCCTTGACAACAATGCCGTTTATCAGGAAAGATACACCGATAACTATACAAATACAATATCTTACAAGACCGGTATGTCAAGAATGGGATACTCATTCGTAATCGGTATCATATCCTCAATTCTTGCTTACCTCTTCGGTGTTCCGCTTGGAATACTCATGGCGCAGCATAAGGACAAGTTCTTCGACAAGTTAGGAACTGTCTATATCATCTTCATGATTGCTGTTCCTTCGCTCGCATATATCTTCCTCTTCAAGGCAATAGGCGGAAAGCTCGGCTTCCCGACGACGTTCATGATAGATATAGCGACGCCGATTTACTACGTCTTGCCTATCGTTTCACTCGCTTTGCCGTCGATCGCAAGTCTGATGAAGTGGATAAGACGTTACATGATCGACCAGATGAACTCCGACTATGTCAAGTTTGCCCGTGCAGGCGGTCTTACCGAGGGCGAAATCTTCCGTGGTCACATCTTAAAGAACTCAATCATCCCGATTGTACACGGTATTCCGGGAACAGTCCTCGGAGCACTTACAGGTGCCATCATCACCGAGCGTGTTTACTCAGTGCCGGGTGCTGGTAACCTCCTTACCAAGGCTATCAACGCCTATGACAACTCGGTCATCGTCGGCGTCACTCTCTTCTACGCTTTGCTGTCGGTTATCTCACTTATCTTGGGAGATGTACTGATGTCGCTCGTAGACCCGAGAATCAACTTTACTTCGAAAGCGCGGTGATAGAATATGACAACATTTGAAATATCTGAAAAGTATGGTCTTTCAAAGGAAGAGCTCTTTGCGCATGTTGACAACAACGAGGAGGAAGCTGAAAGAATAACCGCACCGCGTTATTCCTACTGGCACTCTGTTTTCCGTGTCTTCTTCCGCAAGAAGATAAACATAGTAATCCTCTGTTTGCTCGGAGTCATAGTTCTGTTTACCTATCTCTATCCTGCGGTAACCACATACGACAAGTTCGCAAACCTCACCGATGCCACAGCCAAGCATCTGACGCCCTTTGCGGCAATCGAGAAGTTCGGCTTCAGCATCCACTGGATATTCGGTACAGGTTCGTCAGGACAGTCCACCTTTGATGCCATCTGGTACGGTGCAAGAATATCCGTCTCGCTCGCATTCATATGCGCACTTATCAACATGACGATAGGCGTTGTGCTCGGCGCAGTCTGGGGCTTCTCAAAGAGATTCGACCAGATTATGATCCCGATCTACAACATCGTCGGCAACGTTCCGTATATCCTCCTCATCTCCGTTCTGGTTATGATCTTCACTGCAAGCTTCTGGACGATGGTATTCGCTCTTACGATTACCGGATGGATAGGAATTGCATACTTCATACGAACGCAGGTAGTAATTATAAGAGACCGTGACTATAACCTTGCATCAAGGTGCTTGGGAACGTCGACGTTGAAGATTGCCATAAAGAACATTCTCCCGTTCATGACCTCCGTTATCGTTACCTTGGCAGCTACAGAAATCCCCTCGTACATTTCCTACGAAGTATTCTTAGCCTACATCGGAATGGGTATGTCGGATATGTCCTTGGGACGCCTTATCTACGACGCCGAGGTTGCAATGGTAACTCCCGGCTGGCAGTGGGAATTCTGGTGCCCTGTTGCAGTAGTTTCCATAATCACAATAGTCCTCTATGTAGTAGGACAGAATCTGGGCGACGCTACCGACCCGAGAACTCATATGTGACGGGGGTGAAGCTTAATGGAAAATAATGATAAGAAAGTATTGCTCTCCGCCAAGGACGTGCATCTGCAGTTCAAGGTAAGAGGCAGAGTGCTGACCGCTATCAGAGGCATTTCCCTCGACATCTACGAAGAGGAGTCGATAGCGATAGTCGGCGAGTCCGGTTCCGGTAAGTCTGTTTTCACAAAGTGCTTCACCGGCATGAACGACCAGAACGGTTACATCAGCGGCGGCGAAATCATCTTCAACGACCCTGAGCTTTCCGACACCCACGTTGCGCTCTCTCAGAGCATAAAGAAGCTTGAGAGCACGGCTTACAACAAGCTCAACGAGTATTCAAAGCTCGAGCTGGGTGCTGAGACCTATAAAAAGATTGTGGAACTCGAATCTGAGAAAAGAGGTCGTGAGGGCTTAAGCTCGGCTGAATTGAACGACGAACAGGCAAAGGAGAAGGATCTCATTGCCGACCGCACCGACGCTTACAACTTAAAGCAGACCCTTGACCCGAAGAAGGACAAGGCAGAAATCAAGGAATTAAGCAACAAGATTTCCTACCTTGACTCTGAAATCAAGAAGCTCAGAGCTGCATCCAAGACTCTTGAGGCTGAGCACAAGAGGGCTTCCAAGGCTGATGCAAGCTATCTTTCAAGCTACAACGAGAAGATGGCTTCGCTCAAGGCGCAGTATCAGTCTGAAATATCCGGTTCTATTTCCGAGGAAACGATAGAAAGAAACGAAATCCTTGCAAAGGAAATCTGCCTCTCCATCGGAAGATACGGTACAAGACAGCGTTATGGTCTGTTCAATAATCTTCTCAAGGCTCTTAAGAAAGCGATGAAGTTTGGCGTCGACCTTAACGACGAAAATGCAAGAAACGCAGTCTTCGACACAGTTGCATTCAGAGTAGCATATCTTGATGAGACTGATGAAGCTCTTCACGGCACATGCGTACTTAACCTTGCAAACGTCAAGTTCGGTAAGGACTGGGCGCAGATCAGAGGCAGAAGAATCGCAACCGTCTTCCAAGACCCTATGACATCATTGAACCCGATCATCACAATCGGCAAGCAGATTACATCAATAATCATCAAGCATCAGGGCTGCAGCGAGGTTGAGGCAAGAAGAAAAGCACTTGAGCTCATGCACAAGGTCGGTATTCCGAACCCTGAAAAGAGATTCGACGACTATCCGTTCCAGTATTCTGGCGGTATGAGACAGAGAATCGTTATTGCAATTGCACTCTCCTGCCAGCCGAAGATCCTCATCTGCGACGAGCCTACAACTGCGCTTGACGTTACAATTCAGGCTCAGATCCTGAAGCTTATCAAGGACCTCCAGAAGGACTTCCACTACACGATAGTATTCATCACCCACGACTTGGGCGTTGTTGCTAACATTGCGGACAGAGTAGCAGTTCTCTACGCCGGTCAGATAGTTGAGCTCGGAACTGTTGAAGAGGTATTCTACGACCCGAAGCACCCCTACACATGGGCACTTCTGTCGAGTCTTCCTCAGCTCACACAGAGAAACACAAAGCTCTATTCTATAACAGGTACGCCTCCGTCGCTCTATAATGAGGTTGTCGGCGATGCGTTTGCACCGAGAAACCCCTACTGCCTCAAGATAGACACCCTTGAAGAGCCTCCGATGTATCAGGTCACCGAGACTCATTATGCAAAGACGTGGTTACTCGATCCCGATGCGCCTAAGGTGGAAAAGCCGGAGGCTATCGAGGATATTCACGGCAAGCTCATCAGAGCATTCAACATATAGGGGGTGTAGACGTTGGCAAAAAATAAAGATTTCAGCGCAACACAGTCACATCTGCCGGAGCAAGGTCCTATTGACGAGAACGGCAGAGAAGTGTTACTACAGCTAAGGAACGTCGATATTACCTTCGGTAAGGGCGACAACGCCGTAAGGGCGGTCAAAAATGCGAGCTTCGACATCTACAAGGGCGAGACATTCTCCCTCGTCGGTGAGTCAGGCTCAGGCAAGACAACAATCGGTCGTGCCGTTATCAGAGTAAATCCCTGCGCCGCAGGCGAAATCCTCTATAAGGGCGTAAGAATTTCGGGCAAAATCCCCCATTCACTCGACCGTGAGGTTATAAGAAATATCCAGATGGTATTTCAGGATCCTGCCGCATCTCTCAATGAGCGTGCAACAGTTGATTATATCGTATCTGAAGGTCTTTACAACTTCCACCTCTATGAAAACGAGGCGGACAGAGTTCAGAAGGTCGAGGATATAATCAAGGAGGTAGGACTTCTTCCTGAGCATCTCACCCGTTACCCGCATGAGTTTTCCGGTGGTCAGAGACAAAGAATCGGCTTGGCAAGAGCAATGGTTATGAAGCCGGAGCTGGTTGTAGCCGACGAGCCTATCTCTGCACTCGACGTTTCCATCCGTGCACAGGTTCTGAACCTTATGAAGAAGTTTCAGGAGGACGACGGGGTTACATACCTCTTCATCGCCCATGACCTCTCAATCGTAAGATTCATTTCCGACAGAATCGGCGTTATCTACAAGGGCGACATCGTCGAGATTGCGGATGCGGAGGAGCTCTTCAACTTCCCGCTTCACCCGTACACTCACTCGCTCATCTCCGCTATCCCGATTCCCGACCCGAAGCTTGAGAAGAACAAGGTCTTATACACCTACGATCCCTCTATCCATGACTACAGTGAGGAGCAGCCGTATCTTGCCGACATCGGTCACAATCACTTTGTCTATGGCAACTCAAAGGAGATCGAGGAGTACAGGGCACTTCGTGAGAAGAATGAGGTAATCAAGTCTGTAACCATCCTCGAGGAGGGCGAAGTTTATGAGCCCACCGAGAAGGAGCTTGACGCACAGGATGCCGCTGCAGAGGAGCAGTTCCTCAACGCTCCTATCCACGACACCGGTGCCAAGGGATATGCTATATTCTCGTTCTTCCTGCCGATTATCGGTATCATCTTGGGTCTTATATTCAAGAAGCTCAGGCACTACCGCAACTGGAAGATGTGCCGCAAGGGAGCTATTGTTGGCTTTGTGGTAATAGGAGTTCTGATTCTCCTCTTCCTTTTGATGTTGCTTCTGGCAATTATCTGACACTATTAAACGACAGAAACCGCAAATACGCTTAGTAGTAGGTCCGACCCGTCCGGAATTTTCGGACGGGTCGGAGTATTTTTCGAAAAAGTTCGGGGTGAATTTTTATGAGCAAGAAAAGCAGAAGAAAGGATAGCTATACTCCGCCCAAGGACATAGAGGTATCGAATAAGCACTTGGGACTCCGGATTGCCGCAGTTGTAATTCTTATAATGGTTGCGGCAACATCATTTATCTATGGCTTCAACCAGCTCTTCTCGACAACCGAGGGCTGGCAGGAGGTTGAGGCGGACGAGGACAACCTGAGCTGTGCCTCCGAACTGACATTCATGTATAACATAGGCGGAGGAAGCGAATCTGCAACAACAGAGAGAAAGGCGTTGGTTCTTCTCTACAGCGACGCCTGCGAGACTGCGTTTGAGCTTTTCCACGTCAATATGGAATTCGATGGCGTCAATAACGTATACTATATCAATAACCACCCGAATGAGGAAATCACTGTCGACGAGGTGCTCTACTCAGCTCTTGAAACCATGGTTGAGTCTGGCGGAAGAGAGCTGTATTTAGCTCCGATTTATTACGAGTATCAGGGAATCTTCTTCTCGAGCGAGGACTGGGAAGCGGAGCAGTATGACCCGTATCTGAATGAGGCTCAGGCTGAGTATTTCTCTGAGGTTATTGAATTTGCAAGCGAAGACGAGCACGTCTATATTGAGCTTTTGGGCGATAACAAGATTATTCTGCACGTTTCAGACGAGTACTTAAGCTTCGCCGAAGAGAACGGCATCGACAGATTTATCGACTTTTCGTGGATGACGAACGCTTTCATAGTCGACTATATTTCGGATATTATGATAGAAAACGGCTACACTCAAGGTATGATAGCGAGCTATGACGGCTTTGCAAGAAATCTTGGAGGGTATGACGTTGCGTTTTCCTACACCCTCTATTCAAGGCAGGGAAGCACCGTCTATTCTGTTGCCGACATGATTTATGACGGCGCAAAAAGCTTCGTCTTCGTTCATGACTATGCAATCGAGTCTCTTGACTCACAGCACTACTACTCATACGAAAGCGGCGACACGAGAAACCCGTATATCGACGCTAATGACGGTCTTTGCAAAGTGGCGACAGCAGATTTGGTTCTCTATTCGGAGAGCTCCACCTGCACCCAGCTGATGCTCGAAATCATCGACACCTATATTTCTGATGGGCTGGACGAAAGCAAGCTCGAAAGCCTCGCAGACGATGGAATCTACTCGGTCTACTACGACGGCTACACCATCATGCACACAGAGGAGGATATTCTTCTCAGCAGCGTGGCGGAGGAGTTCAGCGTTGAGTGATGGGTTTCGTCATTTTGCCCACTTCTCCGTTTTAATGTGGTAAAAGTTCTTTGTGTTTGTACAATTGACAGTTGTACTCGGGTGGAGTATAATATACAGGACGGTATTTTATACGATACCGCAGACTACGCCGGCGTTTGTCGGCTACAGAGGTGTTATTAATGAGAGTTTATAATTTCAGTGCGGGTCCTGCAATGCTCCCGGAGGAAGTTTTAAAGCGTGCGGCTGACGAGATGCTCGAGTATGGCGAGTCAGGTCAGTCGGTTATGGAGATGTCCCACCGCTCAAAGGAGTACGGCGAGATAATCAACAGTGTCGAGGCAAAGCTCAGGGAGCTCATGGCTATCCCCGACAACTACAAGGTTTTGTTCCTGCAGGGCGGCGCATCAAGCCAGTTCGCAATGGTTCCCATGAACCTGATGAATAAAAACAACAAGGCTGACTATGTCATCACTGGTCAGTGGGCGAATAAAGCCTATCAGGAGGCTTCCCGTTACGGCAAGTGCACAGCGGTTGCCTCTTCAAAGAACAAAGTCTTCTCGTATATTCCGGAGATTGATGAGGCTAAGCTCGACCCCGAGGCTGACTATTTCCACATCTGCTATAACAATACTATCTATGGAACGAGGTTTACCAGTCTTCCCGACACAAAGGGCGTTCCGATAGTTGCGGATATGTCTTCCTGCATCCTCTCTGAGCCGGTTGACGTAAGTAAATTCGGACTTATCTATGCCGGTGCGCAGAAGAATATGGGTCCTGCGGGTCTGACGGTTGTAATTATCCGTGAAGACCTCATCGGCAACGCCATGGACATCACCCCCACAATGTTCAACTACCAGATTCATGCCGACAACGGTTCTATGTATAACACTCCCCCGACCTACGGCATCTATATCTTGGGCTTGGTTCTTGACTGGGTCAAGGAAAAGGGCGGACTCGAGGCTATGAAGGAGATTAACGAGAAGAAAGCGGGGCTTTTATATGACTGCTTGGATAATTCGAAGCTTTTCAAGGCAACCGTTTCCGGAAAAGACCGTTCAATCATGAACATCCCGTTCGTAACCGGAAGCGACGAGCTTGACGCAAAGTTCGTCAAAGAGGCAAAGGCGGCAGGTCTTATCAACATCAAGGGTCACAGAACCGTCGGCGGAATGAGAGCTTCCATTTACAACGCTATGCCCTATGAGGGCGTAGAGAAGCTCGTAGAGTTCATAAGAAAGTTTGAGGCTGAAAATGTATAACGTTCTGACTTTAAATAATATCTCTCCCTCCGGTCTTGACTGCTTCGACAAGGAGAAGTATACTGTAGGCTCGGAAGCTTCAAATCCCGAAGCTATAATGGTTCGCTCGGCGAGCATGCTTGAATACGAATTTGGCGACAAGCTCCTTGCAATCGCCCGTGCCGGCGCAGGAGTAAACAACATTCCGATTGATCGGTGTTCCGAAGCGGGAATCTGCGTCTTCAACACCCCCGGCGCAAATGCAAATGCCGTTAAAGAGCTCGTTCTGGCAGGACTTATCCTTTCCTCCCGTCGTGTTCCAGCCGCTATCGACTGGGCTAAGACCCTAAAGGGTCAGGGCGACGCAGTAGGAAAGCTCGTTGAAAAGGGCAAGGGGCAGTTTGCGGGTCCCGAAATTTCCGGAAAGACCCTTGGTCTTGTAGGACTCGGGGCAATCGGCGCAAAGGTGGCGAATGCGGCACTTTCTCTTGGCATGAACGTAATCGGCTACGACCCGTTCCTGTCTGTCAATGCGGCTCTGGGCTTGAAGCCTACAGTAAAAGTCGTAAAGACCTTGCAGGAGATATTCTCTGAGGCGGACTATATTTCGCTCCACCTCCCCTACAATTCGGAGACCAAGGACACCGTCAACAAAGAATCCATCGCAAAGATGAAGCATGGCGTCAGAATCCTCAATTTCGCAAGAGGCGAGCTTGTAAACACCGCCGACATCATCGAAGCGGTTGAAAACGGCTTTGTTTCTTCATACGTCACCGACTTCCCGAACGATGAGCTTCTCTGCCATGACGGAATCGTCGCTATTCCTCATCTTGGAGCATCGACCCCCGAATCGGAGGACAACTGCGCATATATGGCGGCAGTCCAGCTTATTGACTATGTCGAAAAGGGTACTATCCACAACTCCGTTAACCTCCCCGAATGCGAGCTTGCGAAGACCGCAGACCATCTTCTCTGCGTAATCCACAAGAACGTCCCGGCGATAATTTCGCAGATAACCTCGTTCATCTCCGCCGACGGCTGCAACATCGAGAATGTCGCCAGCAAGTCGAAGAAGGACTGGGCATACACCATGCTCGACATCACCGGCGACACCACCGCCGCTGTCAAGGATATTGAGAGCATCGAGGGTGTTACGAGGGTAAGGGTACTGTAATAAATAAAAAGCCGTCCGATCGGGCGGCTTTTTGCAAAATTAAAAAAAGATGTTGACATCACATCTGAAATCGGGTATAATATAAGCAAGAGAGCGGAACCGCTCCAACAGTTCCTGCTCGATCTAAAATGTGCAGATACTGAGCCTGCACCAAATTTGGAAATCAGCCGTCCCTATCAGTTTAGTCCGCGGCTATTTCTTTTTATCCCCGGATTTTAAGCCGAGGATTCTAAAGAAAATGTCCGCAATCAGATTTATTACAGAAATAATCGTAGAGACTATCTCAAAAATCGTCATAACGGTCACCTCCAATAGTTTTATCGAAGATCAAGCCGTTTTTTCGCTCTCTTGCTAAAGGCATTATAACACACGTTTCAGTTATTGTCAACAAAAAAGCTGCCCATATAGGACAGCTCTTGAAAACGCCGGCGTTCAGCCGGCTTTTTCTTTGGTCGAGGTGACGGGATTCGAACCCACGGCCTCTACGTCCCGAACGTAGCGCTCTACCAAACTGAGCCACACCTCGAAGACCGTCAATTATTATAGCACATAAGATTTCACCTGTCAAGCCCTAAATTAGCGGATTTAGGCTCCCCTGTTAAGGGGAGCTGTCAGCGAAGCTGACTGAGGGGTGCGCCGCCGCAGGCGGCGCATCGTCGTCAGGCGAGTCTCTTTGTGTTCTTCTTAAGTATCCCCCTATAGATGACCACAAAGCATATAAGATGCGACAAAGTCGCCATCAGCCATGAAATGGGATAGGACATATAGAGTATTCTTAAGCAGGAAGCCGGGTCGTCGAGGTGGGCGGCTTTATATTGGGCGAAGTAGGTGCTTATCCAGATAAGCCGGAAGCCGCAGACGAACATTATCGTCGTGATTGTCGGAAGAACCGAGTGCCCGACGCCTCGCAGGAGTCCCACAAGGGTGTCCATCGTGCCATCCAAGAAATAAGTAAACATTATAACCGACATTCTCACGACTCCGAAAGCTATCTCCTCAGAATTGTCGGTGTAGATTCCTAAGAGCTGGGTGTCAAAAGCCTTTGCAAGAAGCCCCAAGCCGACGCCGACGAGAACCACAAAGCCCATGCACTCAAAAGCGATGGTCTTGATGCGCTTGTACTGCTTCGCACCGTAGTTCTGACCGGTGAACGTGATCGCCGCCTGATAGACCGAGTTCATCGCAGTGTAGATGAAGCCCTCGATGTTCGATGCCGCACCGTTTCCAGCCATCGCCGCAGAGCCGAAGAAGTTGATGGACGACTGGATGATGACGTTTGAAATGGAGAAGATCGAACCCTGAATTCCCGCAGGAAGCCCTATTCTGATTATCTCAAGAAGCTTCTTCGGGTATATTTTTATTTTCTTTAAGTAGAGCCTTATAGCCCCGTCAGAACGCATAAGGCAGATTGTGACGAGTACTGCCGAGATGACCTGAGAGATTATTGTTGCAAGTGCGACTCCCGCAACGTCCATCTTGAAGCCGATGACGAAGATGAGGTTTAAAATTACGTTTACGATTCCGGAAATTGTGAGATAATAAAGAGGTCTTTTCGTGTCGCCGACGGCACGGAGCACCGCCGCACCGAAATTATAGAGCATGTTTGCCGGCATGCCGATGAAGTATATTTTTACATAGAGGGTCGAAAGGTCGATGACGTTGTCGGGCGAATCCATCCATATAAGCATCTGCCGTGAGGCGAAGAACCCGAAAATTCCAACTGCAATTCCGCAGACGATGGCGGTTGCAATCGAGGTGTGAACCGTTTCGCTGACGTCTTTCATCTCCCCTGCGCCGAAATGCTGGGAGATTACAACCGACGTTCCGACGGAAAGACCCATAAAAACATTGACGATGAGATTTATAAGCGCACTTGTTGAGCTGACCGCCGCAAGAGAATTGTCGCTTCCCCAGTGCCCGACGACAACAATGTCCGCCGCATTATATAAAAGCTGCAGCATTCCCATCGCCATAAGCGGCAGAGTAAACCGAATTATTTTCGGCAAAAGCGACCCCGTAGTCATGTCCATGGTTCGTGAGCTACTGCCCCTCTTTATCCTGAACATCACATTCACCTCCAAACTACATTATAGTACTCCATTTCACAAACAATTTCAACCTCTTTTTCGACATTTTCCTCACGAATTTTACATAAGTTAAGCCCAAAAATCTGTTGACTTTGACCCTTAAATGCTTTATACTCGTATTAAGATTTTAAAACTTAGGATTGGGTGATTTTTATGGCAGATTATAAAATATACGGCGTACATATGGGCAAGGCTAACTGCTCAGTAGATCTGAGTAACGGCAGTGAGCGTGGAGAATATGTGAATCAGGACTACATTTTAAATAAGCTTGGGAGACCTCACAGGGCAGTCAATCTCATGTACTGCTACTATCCCCTTGACGAGGGATTTCCAGTAAGGGCGAGCGTCGCTTTCCCCTCAAAGGACACTACCAACGCTTGGGGCTTCCCTTATGACGATTACTACCCCTATGGCGGCGGACTGAACGGCTCAAAAGATGCCCCCGTTTTCGAGCAGATGAGGGATATTCGCCGCCACGGTCAGGACGTAATTCTCACTCTCACAATCGACCCCCACGTCAGTGACGAGCATTTGATTGCGATTGCAAAGGACCTCCTGCCCTTTGGCAGACTGATGATAAGAATCAACCACGAAGCGACCGGCAACTGGTTCTCTTTCAACAAAAGGTGCACCTATGCCGAGGTCGGGGCTTTCTTCGCCCGGTTCGCTAAAATCATTCACGAATACGCCTCGAATGTAAAGACAATCCTCTGCGCCGGGTGCTATGACCCCGCAACCGGCAAGCTCGAAAAAGAAGAGGAGTTCATGGAAGCCGCCAAGGAAGCCGACATCTGGTCTATTGACAAGTATATGGCTCTTCACTGGGGCTGGCCATATGATATTGCAGAGGTTGGCGGAGGCTCTTATGGCTACACAGGAGCGGAGACGGTCTACAAGTCTCTTGAGGACACTTATGAGAGATACAAAGAATCCACCGGCATGGTGAAGCCGATGGTGATGAGCGAGCATAATGCCGACGGCGACGTCACCGGTCCATATGACCAGTGCAAAATCATGCGCCACTTCTGCGACATGGTTGTAGATAAGAAAGCCACATGGATCGAGGGCTTTGCTCTTTATCAGTTCAGAGACAGAGGAAGGCTTGGGCTTGAGCTTGAAGACCCGAACAACCCGGAGGTAGGAATCGAGCAGCCGCTGATGGCGGAGTACAAGAAGATCATCCACGAGGACTGGTATCAGCCGAAGATGAGCTATTCGGGAGAAGTGAAGCTTCCCATGACTCTTCGCTGGGGCGGCTCGGAGGATGCAGACGGAATCGCTGTCTCCATTAAATTCGAGAAGGACCCCGTTTTCTGCGAGCTCTGGTTCGACGAGGATGATGAGCAGAATATGATGATTGAGCTTAACGGCAGATGGTTCTATAAGTCGCCGAAAGCCAAGTATGTCGACCTGATGCCGGCGTTCTATGAGAATCATCTTGACGGGAAAACAAAGCTGAGCATGAAGATTTTCTGCCCTCCTGCAAGCGGCGAGAATGAGAGCGGAGCTATAGACTCCTACACCACTCTCGAGAAGCTCCCGAATATCCGAATCGCATACGAGCCCTGCATCCCGTTCACGAACTGAGGCGAAAGATGGTTTACACTTACTTAAGAAAAGCGCACTACTACGAGACCGACCAGATGGGCGTCGTCCACCATGCCAATTACATCCACTGGATGGAGGAATCACGTATCGAGATGATGGACGACATGGGTCTTGGCTACAAGACAGTTGAGGAAAACGGCATCGTCTCCCCCGTCGTCTCCCTGACGATCGACTATAAATCAAGCGTCATGTATGACGACTTGGTTGAGGTCAGGGTGAGCGTCAGGCGTTACACCGGCGTTTCGATGATAATCGCATACGAGATGTTCGACCGAAACACCGGAAAAATCTGCGCCACCGCCGAGTCGAAGCACGGCTTCATCAAGGATGGGAAGATTGTCTCCATCAAAAGGGAGTTCCCGGAGCTGGATGAGGCGATTAAGAAGTATATTGAGGCGTAATTGTCGCCCTACGGGCGACGCACCCCTCAGTCGCACTTCGCCGCCCCTGTGGGGCGGACCCCTCTACCACCGGCTTCGCCGGCGGTCCCCCTCCCCTTTCAGGGGAGGCTTTTTGTATCCTTAACAAACTTTTGAGAGAATAAAAATAGGCTCCCCTGTTAAGGGGAGCTGTCGCCGTAGGCGACTGAGGGGTTATTCCTCTGTTTCTTGCTTTTTCTTCCTCGACCTCTTCACCGCCGTCCTCACAATAATCACAACGATTATAACAGGCACGGCGACGAGGATGATATACGGGATCGCACTGACAATCCAGACAAACGCATCCTTGAAGCCCTCGCCGATGTCGTAGAAGTTGTCACTTAGATTTGACTTAATCCTCTCAAAAACTGTCGGGTTGCTCGATTCTGTTGAAATGCGTCTCACTTCGCTTACGTAGATATAAAAAGTGCTGTAGGAAATCTGGTCGTCATAGGTGTTAAGTCTGGCGGTGTACGACTCGATTTCGTAGTTGACATCTGTTAAATAGCTCTGAATCTGGAGGATTTCCTCGACAGTCTCGGCTTTTTCCATAAGCTGGAGGAAGCTGTCACGCTCCGCTTCGAGTGCCGTGAGCCTCGCTTCGATGTCGACATAGGTCGAGGTGACGTCGTTCACGTACTCGTAGCTATATGTCACCGTCGCCATGCTGCCGACAGCCTCGGCGAACTCGTCGTAGTAGTCAGCAGGAATTCTGATTGTGAAATCGGAGTAGCGAAGAGAGCTTGAGTAGTAGGAGTTCCCCGACTCGGAGGAGCTCTCGATATATCCGCCGAAAGAGCTGACATAGGTCTTGAGGTCGGAAATAAACTGGTCATACTCCACCGTCTGCACGTCCATCGTGCGATTTTTTATGAGCTTCCGGGAGGACGACTCCACATCCGAATCATCATAGACGGAACTGGAGGAGGATTCGGCGGCTTCGACAACAGCCTCCTCGACATCATAATCCTCATACCAACCGAAATCGGAGTCGTAATACGAGCCAGCTTCGCTCGTAGCCGAGTCGGCAGCATAGCTCGCCCCGCACCCGCAAAGCGTCATCGCCGCCAGAGCCAGAGTGAGGATAATAATCAGTGTTCTTTTCATAGTGTTCACGCCTTTCTTGAAATTGGGGTTTCTATATGTAATACACATTGGGGAGGTGGATTATTGCAGGGAGGTGGAAAATTTTTCAGAAAAGCCCTTGAATGTTTCGATTTTTGATTGACATCAGGCTGAAATCATGTTAGAATTTGCATGTAAAGGAGGATTTCAAAAATGAAAAAGCTATTAGTTGTTTTATTGGCGATTGCGGTTACGATGACCGCTTTCACGGCATGTGGACACATCGAAAAGCTCTCCGAGTCTCTATACGGCGAGGAAACAACGCAAGAAGAGCAGAAGGAAAACGAGACAAAAGAAGAATCCACATTGGAGGATGAAGAGCCAGAGGCAGATGAAGCTGAAACTGAGCCGATTCTTCGGATGACTGTTATGGAGGAATACAGCTCAGATGGGAGTCTGTATTCTCAGTATGAAATTGAATATTATTCCAATGGCACTTATGCAAAGATTATGGGTTACTATACAGACGGTGACGTATATGAGATAGAATATGACCCGTATGGCAACGAAACAAAGCGTGTCCAATATTATGAAGACGGAGACGTTTATGGGGAGGAATACGAGTATGACTCAAACGGTAACGTGACAAAGTATACTTACTATTCGTATGATTATAGCGGATGGTTTGACTCAGGCGGATGGTATGAATATGAGTATGACTCAGATGGTAATAACGTAAAGTTTACAAGTTACAATTCGGACGGAGACGTTGAGTGGTGGTATGAATACAGATTTGAATACGATTCCAGAGGCAATGAGACAAAACAGACCAGATATGATTCTGATGGCAGTTCTCAGACTATAAATGAATCTGAATACGATTCAGATGGCAATGTGATAAAGAGGACATATTACTATGATGGAAGTGTTTATTGCTGGTATGAGTATGGATATGATTCAGCCGGCAATGTGATAAAGAGCGTCGTAAACTATGCTGATGGCGGCGTTGATGACTGGAAAGAATACGAATATGATGCATACGGAAATCAGATAAAGATTGTTTACTGCAACTCAGACGGGAGCGTTGATTATTGGTGTGAGTCTGAATACGATTCAGATGGAAATGAGACAAAGTGGACCGAGTATGATTCTGATGGAAATGTAGAATGTTGGTATGAATACGAATACGATACAAGCGGGAATTTAGTCAAGGAAGTATGTTATAATGAAGATGGCAGTGTCAGTTCGTGGGAGGAGTATGAGTACGATTTAAACGGAAGTGCCATAATGGCATACGAGTCGAGGTATTCATATGAACATGAATATGAATATGATTCTGATGGCAACGTTACTGGTGAAAAGATTACAGCATATGATTCTGATGGAATACTGGATCACATTATGTATCTGACCCGCATTAACTGATATAATCAAAGCCACCCCGAGCTCTCAGGGTGGCTTTTTCATTCACTTTCGAATAATTCTGTTGACAGCTGTAGGAACGTGTGTTATAATAGTGGCGGTGAGAGGCGGTTTGCTCTTTCCTCGTGAGAGGAGGTGACGCTAATGGAGATCTTGTCCATCGTATTGGAAGTCATAGCATTGCTGTTGACCGCTTTCTCTATTGGTTACACTGTTGGTAGTAACCAAAAGAAATAACCACACCTGACTCTCTTAAGTCAGGCATGGCAACTTTTTTCGATAACTAGTTTGTTGGGAAGAGAAACCATTGCCTGAATGCCAGTTCAGGCGAAGTCACGGACGAAGTCCGTTGCTTCTTCTCTTACCACCCTTATTATACCCCACCCCGGCTGTTTTGTCAACAGTCTTTTTTTATTCCCCAAAAAAGTCTGAAAAATTTTCGAAAAAGGCTTGACAAGTGCTTCCAATTAGTGTATACTATGATACTGATTCATAATGGCTAAAAAGACGCCTTTTTATAATAAGCCCCAAAATGGGCGTAATTTTTTCACGAACTTTTGCTGAAAATCGGCTGAGGGCTTGTGCAAACTGCATAAAACGCATGTGAATGGCACAAAAATGCGGTTTTCAGAATTGATTTTGGGTGGAAAGGGCGGCTTTTTAAGTCTGTCAGCGCAAACACAGTACAAGTACTTTTCAAGGAGTGATAAGCTAATGGTCAATGTCAAGGACGTTCAGCTTGGCAAGCACGTTGTCAGAAAGAGCTTTGCGAAGATCGATGAAGTACTCGAAATGCCGAATCTTATCGACATTCAGAAGACCTCCTACAAGTGGTTTATGGAAGATGGTCTTCGGGAGGTTTTCAGAGACACAGCCGCTATCAAGGACTACAACGAAACGCTCGAGCTGAGCTTTGTTGACTACAGGCTCGACAAAGAGCCGAAATACACTATTGCGGAGTGCAAGGAGAGGGACACCACCTATTCAGCACCGCTTCGTGTAACTGCGAGACTCCATAATCTCGAAACCGGCGAAATCAAGGACAGTGAAATCTACATGGGCGATTTCCCGCTAATGACTCCGTCTGGCACGTTCATCATCAACGGTGCGGAAAGAGTTGTAGTTTCTCAGCTGGTCCGTTCTCCGGGCGTTTACTATGCAGTCGAGAAGGACAAGGTCGGAAAGGACCTCTTCAGCTCAACAGTCATCCCGAACAGAGGCGCATGGCTCGAGTATGAGATGGACTCAAACGACGTCGTCTATGTAAGAATCGACAAGAACAGAAAAATTCCGATCACCACCTTCATAAGAGCCTTGGGCATCGGCACAAATCAGGAAATTGACGAATTCTTCAACAACGACCCCCGTCTTTCCGAAACAATGCTCCAGAAGGACTCCACAAACAACACCGAGGAGGGTCTTCTTGAAGTCTACCGCAGACTTCGCCCGGGCGAGCCTCCGACGGTCGACACAGCTATCACTCACATAAATAACCTCTTCTTCGACGCAAGAAGATACGACCTTTGCAGATTCGGTCGCTATAAGTATAATAAGAAGCTCGGCGTCGCTTCGAGAATCACCGGCTACTCGCTTGCAAGACCGGTTGTCGCTCCTCTCACCGGCGAAATCCTCGCTGATGCAGGAGAGCTGGTGACAAATGAACTGGCAGCCAAGATCGAGCAGAGCGGTGCTAAGGAAGTCTATATCGACGTCGAGAAAAGGGAAATGATAACCGACGCAAACGGCGATGTCACCCATAAGATCGAGCATGTCGAGGTCAAGGTTATCGGCAACGGCATGGTCAATATCGACGATTATATCGACTTTGACGCCAAGCCCTTTGGCATCAACGAAAAGGTTTCGTTCACAGTCTTAAAGGAAATCTTGGAGCAGGCTTCGAGCCACGACGAGCTTATTGATCAGATAAAGTCCCGCCGTGAAGAGCTGATACCCATGCACATCACCATCGAGGACATCTGGGCATCGATAAGCTACTTCCTTAATCTCTGTGAGGGCGTCGGAAATGTCGACGACATCGACCGCCTCGACAACAGAAGAATCCGCTGCGTTGGAGAGCTCCTCCAGAACCAGTTCAGAATCGGTATGGCGAGAATGGAGAGAGTCATCCGTGAGAGAATGAACATCCAGTCTCAGGACATCGAAACTGTAACGCCTACAGCTCTTATAAACATCCGCCCCATCACTGCGGCGATAAGAGAGTTCTTCGGATCATCTCCTCTTTCCCAGTTCATGGATCAGTCGAACCCGCTTGCTGAACTCACCCATAAGAGAAGACTCTCAGCCTTGGGTCCCGGCGGTCTTTCAAGAGACAGAGCAGGCTTTGAAGTACGTGACGTTCACTACACCCACTACGGCAGAATGTGCCCGATCGAGACCCCTGAAGGACCGAACATCGGACTTATATCCTATCTTGCATCCTATGCAAAGATAAACGAATACGGCTTTATTGAAGCACCTTACCGCAAGGTTGACAAGGCTACGGGAGTCGTAACCGACGAGGTTGTCTATATGACCGCCGACGTCGAGGATAACTACATGATAGCTCAGGCGAACGAACCCCTGACAGAGGACAACAAATTTGCCAAGGCTAAGGTCAACGGCAGATACCGTGATCAGATCATGGAAATCGACCGTGAGAATATCGACTTCATGGACGTTTCTCCGAAGATGGTCGTATCTGTTGCGACAGCCATGATTCCGTTCCTTGAGAACGACGACGCTAACCGTGCTCTGATGGGCGCAAACATGCAGCGTCAGGCAGTTCCGCTTCTCACCACCGAGAACCCGATAGTGGGAACAGGTATGGAGTATAAGGCTTGCCTTGACTCGGGTGTTGCTGTTGTAAGCGACAAAGCCGGCGTTGTCGAAAGAGTTGACGCAAGCGAAATTGTCGTAAGAGAGGACAGCGGAGAGCTTCACACCTATCCGCTTACTAAGTTCAAGAGAAGTAACTCAGGAACCTGCACCAACCAAAGACCCATCGTTGAAAAGGGCGAGAGAATCGACGCTCATCAGGTTATAGGCGACGGTCCTGCAACCAGCAACGGAGAAATTTCCTTAGGTAAGAACGCCCTCATCGGCTTCATGACATGGGAGGGCTATAACTACGAGGACGCTGTTCTTCTGAACGAAAAACTTGTCAGAAACGACACATATACATCAATCCACATCGAAGAATACGAGCTCGAGTGCCGTGAAACAAAGCTCGGACCGGAAGAGATCACAAAGGACATCCCCGGTGTCGGCGAAGACGCTCTTAAGGACCTCGACGAAAACGGCATCATCAGAATCGGCGCAGAAGTAAGGTCCGGCGACATTCTCGTCGGTAAGGTTACTCCTAAGGGCGAAACTGAGCTCACCGCTGAGGAAAGACTCCTCAGAGCCATCTTCGGCGAAAAGGCAAGAGAAGTAAGGGACAATTCGCTAAGAGTTCCTCACGGCGAATCGGGCATCATCATCGATGTCAAGGTATTTACGCCTGAGAACTGCGACGAGCTTTCGCCCGGAGTAAACATGCTGGTGCGCTGCTACATCGCTCAGAAGAGAAAGATCTCCGTCGGCGACAAGATGGCAGGCAGACACGGCAACAAGGGCGTTGTTTCGAGAATCCTTTCTCAGGAGGATATGCCGTTCCTTGAAGACGGAACGCCTCTTGACATAGTTCTTAATCCCCTTGGCGTTCCCTCAAGAATGAATATCGGTCAGGTCTTGGAGGTCCATCTTGGAATGGCTGCCAAGAAGCTTGGCTGGAAGGTTATGACGCCGGTATTTGACGGCGCACACGAAGAGGACATCCGTGAGTGCTTCAAGCTTGCGGGAATGGCGGAGGACGGAAAGACAACCCTCTATGACGGCAGAACCGGTGAGCCCTTTGACAACCGTGTAACCGTCGGAATAATGTACTACCTCAAGCTCCACCACCTCGTTGACGATAAGATCCATGCACGTTCTGTAGGACCTTACTCGCTGGTAACACAGCAGCCTTTGGGCGGTAAGGCGCAGTTCGGCGGACAGAGATTCGGTGAAATGGAAGTCTGGGCACTCGAAGCATACGGCGCAGCCTATACTCTTCAGGAAATCCTCACCGTCAAGTCGGACGACACGATAGGAAGAGTCAAGACCTATGAGGCTATAGTCAAGGGTCAGAACGTTCCTCAGTCGGGTATCCCCGAATCGTTCAAGGTTCTTGTAAAGGAACTCCAGTCGCTTGCACTCGATGTGAGAGTCATGGACGCTGACGGAAACGAGATTGACCTCAAGCAGAACTTCGAGGACGATAACGACATCATTCCTCAGCCGGTAAGTGAGCCGGAGGACGACTACGGAATGAGCGAGGTAGCTGACGGCGAGCTCGACGACTTCGGCGATGTCGACAGCGACTATGACGACGACTTCGAGGACGAGGACGACGATCTCGACGACGACAGCGGCTTTGAGGGCTTCTCGGTCAAGGACTCTGATTCAGACGACATCATAGATTAAGGCTTTTGCCACGGGGGAATTCTCGGGAATTCCCCACGGAAAGCTTTAGATTTCCGTGTATTATAGTGTAAAGAGGGTTTGCATTTTGGAATTTAACGTATTTGATTCTATAAAAATCGGTCTTGCTTCGCCAGAACAGATAAGAAGCTGGTCGCATGGCGAAGTAACAAAGCCCGAAACCATCAACTACCGCACGCAGAAGCCTGAAAGAGACGGTCTTTTCTGCGAAAGAATCTTTGGTCCGACAAAGGACTGGGAGTGCCACTGCGGAAAGTACAAGAAGATCCGCTTCAAGGGCAAGATATGCGAGAGATGCGGAGTCGAGGTAACAAGAGCCAAAGTAAGACGTGAGCGTATGGGTCACATCGAGCTTGCTGCTCCCGTTTCCCACATCTGGTACTTCAAGGGAACTCCGTCAAGAATCGGACAGATGCTTGAAATCTCCTCAAAGAGACTCGAGGAAGTTCTCTACTTCACAAAGTATATAGTAACCGACCCGGGCGACACCGGACTCGTCAAGAAGCAGATTCTTACCGAGCGTGAGTATCAGGACGCCAAGGAGCGTTATGAGGACAAGTTCACCGCCAAGATGGGCGCAGAGGCTATTCAGGAGCTTCTAAGTGAGATCGACGTTGAGGCACTTTCAAATGAGCTCAAGGCTGAGCTCAAGGATCTTCCTCAGGGTCAGAAGAGGATAAAGTTACTCAAGAGGCTCGAGATTGTCGAGGCGTTCAGAACGTCAGGCAACAAGCCCGAGTGGATGATCATGAACGTCGTTCCGGTTATTCCTCCGGATCTTCGTCCTATGGTTCCCCTCGATGGCGGAAGATACGCCACCAGTGACTTAAACGACCTCTACAGAAGAGTTATCAACCGTAATAACAGACTCAAGAGAATGCTTGAGCTCGATGCTCCTGACATCATCGTAAGAAACGAAAAGAGAATGCTTCAGGAAGCAGTTGACGCACTTATCGACAACGGCAGACACGGAAGACCGGTTACAGGTCCTAACAACCGTGCATTCAAGTCGCTTTCCGATATGTTAAAGGGCAAGCAGGGCAGATTCCGTCAGAACCTACTCGGCAAGCGTGTTGACTACTCGGGACGTTCCGTTATCGTCGTAGGACCGGAATTGAAGATGTATCAGTGCGGACTTCCTAAGGAGATGGCACTTGAACTCTTCAAGCCGTTTGTAATGAAGCGTCTTGTCGACACCAACCCGCAGATCAACATAAAATCTGCCCGTAAGATGGTCGAAAAGGGCACAGACGAGGTCTGGGACGCTCTTGAAAACGTTATTCAGGGTCACCCGGTGCTCCTTAACCGTGCGCCTACTCTTCATAGACTCGGTATTCAGGCGTTTGAGCCGGTCTTGGTTGAGGGAAGAGCTTTGAAGCTCCATCCGCTTGCTTGTACAGCATACAACGCCGACTTCGACGGCGACCAGATGTCCGTTCACGTGCCGCTTTCTGTTGAGGCTCAGGCTGAGGCGAGATTTTTGATGCTCGCAGCCAACAACCTCCTTAAGCCCGCAGACGGCAAGCCGGTAACCGTTCCTACTCAGGACATGGTCTTGGGCTCATATTACCTGACGCTTGTCAAGGACGGAGAAATGGGCGAGGGCAAGATATTCCGTGATGTCAACGAAGCTATGATGGCTTATCAGGCGGGAATAGTGTCACTTCAGGCTAAGATTAAAGTCAGAGTAACCCGAATGGTCGACGGCGAGGAGTGCTCAAAGATTATAGACACCACCGTCGGAAGACTTATCTTCAACGAGAGTATCCCTCAGGACCTTGGCTATGTCGACAGAAAAGACCCCGAGAAGATGTTCGGGCTCGAGGTTGACTTCCTCGTCAAGAAGAAGCAGCTTGGCGACATCATCGACCACTGCCTCCGCAAGCATGGAACTACAAAGACGAGCGAAATGCTCGACAACATAAAGGCGATGGGCTATAAGTACTCGACAAAGTCGGGTATCACCGTTGCAGTAAGCGACGCCGTCATTCCGCCTCAGAAGAAGGACATCTTAGCCGACGCTGACAGCAGGGTTGACAAGATTGACAAGCAGTACAAGCGTGGTCTTATTTCGAGAGCTGAGAAGTCAAAACGCTTCATCGACATCTGGACTCAGGCGACCGAAGATGTAACCACCGCTTTGCAGGATAATATGGATAAGTATAACCCCATCTACATGATGTCCGACTCAGGTGCAAGAGGCTCTCTTGCTCAGATAAGACAGCTTGCAGGTATGAGAGGACTTATTGCGAACACCTCCGGTGCAACAATCGAAATGCCGATAAGAGCCAACTATCGTGAAGGTCTTACAGTACTCGAATACTTCATCTCTTCAAGAGGTGCAAGAAAGGGTCTTACCGATACCGCTCTTCGTACCGCTGACTCAGGTTATCTTACACGTAGACTTGTCGACGTTTCTCAGGACGTCATCGTTACTGAGGACGACTGCGGAACTCACGAGGGAATTGACGTATTCGAGATAAAGAACGGCAACGAGCTCATAGAGCCGTTCGACGAGAGACTTGTGGGAAGATTCCTCGTTGAGGATCTTATCAACGAGGCAACCGGCGAAGTCGTGATGTCAAGCGACAAGCTCATGACCCACGACGATGCTGTAACAGTTATCAATTATCTGAACTCTGTCGGTAAAGACAGAATCGCAATCCGCTCTGTACTTGGTTGCAAGTCGAAGCGTGGCGTATGCGCCAAGTGCTATGGCATGGATCTTGCCCATTCAACCGTCGTTTCTGTCGGCGAGGCTGTCGGTATCATCGCCGCACAGTCGATAGGCGAGCCGGGCACACAGCTCACGATGAGAACCTTCCACACCGGCGGTGTTGCATCTGCTGAGGACATCACTCAGGGTCTTCCGAGAGTTGAAGAGCTCTTCGAGTCGAGAAAGCCGAAGGGCGCAGCAATCCTTTCGAAGACGGATGGCGTCGTCAGCTTCGACGAGATTAAGAGAAGCCGTGTAATAGTTGTCACGAATACTGAAACCGGTGAGATTGAGCAGTACTCAATTCCTTGGGACTACCGCATTGTGGTCAAGGAGGGCGACGAGGTCAAGGCAGGAGATCTTCTTACTGCCGGCTCAAAGAATCCGTCCGACATCCTTGCAATTCAAGGGTCCGAGGCGGTCAGAAACTACATCATCACCGAGGTTCAGAAGGTTTACAGACTCCAAGGTGTTGACGTCAACGACAAGCACATCGAGGTCATCACCCGCCAGATGCTTCGTAGGGTCAAGGTCGAAGATCCGGGATCAAGCTATCTTCTTCCGGGCTCGCTCATAGACAGAAATGAAGTTGAGGAAATGAACGCCCAGATTCAGGAGGAGATCGACGCCGGCGATACCGATGCAAGACTCATCACAACCTCTGCGGTCATTCAGGGTATCACAAAGGCATCCTCGAGCTCCGAGAGCTTCCTCTCAGCCGCTTCCTTCCAAGAGACAACAAGGGCTCTCACCGACGCCGCCATCAAGGGCAAGTCTGACCACCTCCTTGGTCTTAAGGAGAACGTCATCATCGGTAAGCTTCTCCCTGCCGGAACTGGCATGCAGGTCTATAATAACGTTCAGGTTGTCCGCAACGAAGCGTTTGCCGAGCACACAGCTGACCATAAGCCCGCTCCCTCAGCCCGTCCTGTGATGAAGCCGATAAACGTAACTCCGTTGGCTCCCATTGTTGACGATGAGCCGGAGGACGCAGTGGAGTATGAGCCCCCGAAGTTCGTCGACACGAGAACTGCCGAGGAAATCCACGACTCTATCTATGGAGTAGTCCGTGATTCGGCGGCAAAGACGGCAAGCGAGCTTAACCAGCCCACAACCGACTGAAATTAGCCGAAGAAAGTTTCATTCCATTCTTTTTCATTCTCTTTTTCGCCCCCAACCACTGCGCATTTTATTGGTTGGGGGCAACCTTTTTGGGGACAAAAAAGCCGGCTCAGACTGCTCTGAACCGGTTTTCTTTTAAACAGCAGTTATTCTTCTGTCTCAACCGAAAGGGGATAAATCAGATCACCGATATAGTCCGCCATGGCGTTGGTTGCCTCTTCGGTCAGGTCATATTCATACCAGCCGGTGTCGTCGTTCCATGACGGCTCCATCCACACCATTATTCCGTTCCAGCCGTTGTCGTAGCATGCCTGATACTTTTCTGTAAGGGTAAGCCCACATTCGTCGGCGTCGTCGTTACTGGTCTCGCCTATTATGCAGGGCTTCGTTCCGTCAAGCCCGAATTCCGTGGGGCTTACGGTGCAGGGATAGCCATAATAGGGCTCCTGCCACATATAATAGTGGGTGCTGTAGAAGTCGAGGTAGGCGTTCTCGTCGCCGGTGAGTTCATATAGATACTCATCAGAGACCATGTTGCCGTTATAGTTGTCGGAATTGTATTTAATCATTCCCAAGCCTACGGTGACTAAGATGTCGGAATTTTCGTGGATAACTGCGGCGCATTTCCCGAAGAAGTAGGAAAGATTCTCCCACTCCACGTTTCCGCACTCCTCGTTTTCATAGACCCAGTCGGGCTCGTTCATTATGTCTATAGAGAAGAGATATTCGCAGTCGCCATAGCGTTCGCAGAACTCTTTTACATAGGCTTCAGCAAAAGCATCCGCCATGTCGTGGTTGTTGACAAGAGCCTGCCAGTCCTCGCCGCTGCTGCCCTTGAAGTGGTCAAACGAAAGAAGCGTCGCCATGACGTATACTTCATACTTTTCGGCAAGAGAAAAGAGCTTATCAAGGTCTTCCCAGTGCCCGGAATTGATCTCGATGATTTCGCCCTCTGAGGTGAGGCTTACGATGCTTTCGCCCTCGCAGTTGATCCAGATTCTGGTGCAGTTGATGTTGTCGGAGGCTAAAAGCGCAAATGTCTCCTCCCAAGCTTCTTCGTCCATATTTCCGGTGAAGTCGTTCCAGCTTATCCACGGAGTGTTGACGCCGTTAATCCAGAGCTCGTTTCCGTTAACCATAAAGCTCGTTCCCTCGACGTAGACCCTTGCGGAAGCGGTGTCCTGAGCTCCGCAGGAGACGAGCGAGAGTGCAAATACAAAAACAATAACGACAGAAAAAAGTCTCTTCATGAATTCTACCTCCATTCATGCTAATATTGTAGCATGCCGGCGTAATATTGTCAAGAAAGAGACTTGACAACCGGCGGATTATCGGCTATAATAGTCAGGCTGTGAAAAGCCTTGCAAGTGGACTTTTTGCGGCAAAAAATTTAATACGGGTGTCACCTTGAAAACCACCCGGATAAAAAACAAGGAGTAATTGAAAATGAAAAACTTATCCGTTTCCCGACTTGTGAAATTAGCGGTAGTGGCGGCTATCTATGTCGCACTTACTGTGGCATTGAGCTCTTTGTCGTATGGCAACATCCAGTTTCGGATTGCCGAGGCATTGATGCTACTCTGCTTCTACCGAAAGGACTATGGCATATCGCTTACCTTAGGTTGTCTGATTGCAAATATTTTCAGCACCGTGGGGCTTGTCGATATGGTCTTCGGAACGGCGGCGACAGTTTTGGCTGTAATCTGCATGATTCATAGCCCTAACATCTATGTTGCCTCCATCTTCCCGGTCATCTTCAACGGCATAATTGTAGGGTTGGAGCTCTACTGGTTCTCAGGACTGCCGTTTTGGCTCTCCGCCATCGAAGTAGCCGCCGGCGAATTCGTCTGCGTATGCATCTTGGGGGTAGTTCTCTTCAAGATACTCGAGAAGAACCAGAAGTTCATGAAGCTTCTGACAGAGTAACCGGTCGGACCTGCGGAGTGAACCCGTAAGGGCAAAAAATTTTTTCAGAAAAATGCAATCGGGGTGCAATAAAACAGCTCCCCGATTTGTATTATAGGTATAAGAGCTTCTTTCCGAAAGGAATCGCACTTAGCATGTTTTCAAAAGAAGTCCCCCACATCAGGCTCAGATATGAGGGACTTTTATATATTTTTGGATTATTTTGTTGACAAGTGTGGAGAACGTATGGTATAATAACCGTGGTGAGAGGAGGTTACTCTTTCCCTGCGAAGGGAGGTGAATCCTCGATGGACATTGCACAATCCATTCAGTTATTACTTCTCGTTTTAACTGCCATCAAGTTAGGTATTGACCTTGGCGAAAGCCGTAAGAAATAACCGCGCCTGAGTCTTCAGCGCGGCTACTTGGAACATAGTTCTGTGAATTATGGGAAAGGTAACCGTTGCCTGAATTCGTACTTCAGGCAACCCTCTCACTATCTATATTATAATCCATCCCGGCTGCTTTGTCAACAGCCATTTTTTATTTTCACAAAATTCCGAATTCATAATTCCGAATTCCGAATTAAGCAATCTGCCTCTTGATTTTCCCCGACAAACAGTATATAATATCATTGGTCAAGAAAACACTTTATCGGAAAGAGGAAGTAAATTGATTAGAAATGATTTGAGAAACATCGCTATAATCGCTCACGTTGACCACGGAAAGACTACCTTGGTCGACGGGATGCTCAAGCAGAGCGGTACATTCAGAGAAAATCAGGTCGTGAACGAGAGGGTTATGGACTCTAACGACATCGAGCGTGAGAGGGGAATAACCATCTTGGCAAAGAACACCTCGGTTGTCTATAAGGACGTGAAGATCAACATCGTCGACACCCCCGGTCATGCCGACTTCGGCGGTGAGGTTGAAAGAATCCTCAAGATGGTTGACGGAGTAATACTTCTTGTCGACGCCGCAGAGGGTCCGATGCCGCAGACGAGGTTCGTTTTGCAGCATGCCTTGGAGCTTGGACACAGGGTCATCATAGTCATCAACAAGATCGACCGTCCGGATGCAAGAATCGACGAGGTAATCGACGAGTGCTATGAGCTACTTATGGACTTAAACGCCTCCGACGAGCAGCTCGACTCCCCGATTCTCTTCTGTTCGGGAAGAGACGGCACTGCTTCTGCGGACGAGAACGTTCCCGGAACTGACCTGACGCCGCTCTTTGACAAAATACTCGAGTACATCCCAGCTCCCGAGGGCGAGCCGGAAGAGCCGCTGCAGTTGCTGGTCTCCTCCATCGACTATAACGACTATGTCGGAAGAATCGCAATTGGAAAGATTGAGCGGGGAAGTATAAAAGTAAATCAGGAGGTCACCATCGGCGACTACCACGGAACGAAGAAGCCCTATCGTGGAAAGATTGTGACGCTCTATCAGATAGCAGGTCTTGAAAGAGTTCCTGCCGAGAAAGCGACCGTCGGCGACATCGTCTGCATAAGCGGAATTGAGAATATCACCATCGGCGACACCATCTGCGATACAGCCACCTTCGAGCCACTTCCCTTTGTCAAGATAAGCGAACCGACAGTTGAGATGACATTTTCCGTCAACGATTCGCCTTTTGCAGGACGTGAGGGCAAGTTTGTAACCTCCCGCCACCTAAGAGACAGGCTCTTCAGGGAGCTTCTCAAGGACGTTTCCCTGAGAGTATCGGAGACCGACTCCACCGACTCATTCAAGGTCGCTGGTCGTGGCGAGATGCACCTTTCGATTCTCATCGAGAACATGCGCCGTGAGGGCTATGAGATGGGCGTTTCGACGCCGAGAGTCCTCTATAAGGAGATTGACGGCAAGCTCTGCGAGCCTATCGAGGAGCTCGTTGTCGACGTCCCCGAGACGTCGGTTGGCGCAGTAATGGAGAAGATGGGCACACGCAAAGCCGAAATGGTCTCGATGACGCCTATGGGCTCACGGATGAGGGTTGTTTTCCACGTCCCTGCAAGAGGGCTCTTCGGCTACCGTAACGAATTTTTAACCGACACCAAGGGTGAGGGAATCATGAATTCCGTCTTCTACGGCTACGAGCAGTATAAGGGCGACATCCCGAGGCGTTCTAACGGCTCACTCGTCGCATTCGAAACCGGCGAAGCGGTCACCTATGGTCTTTATAATGCACAGGAAAGAGGAGCTTTGTTTATCGGAGCGGGAACACCCGTCTATGAGGGAATGATTGTTGGCGTCTCCCCGAAGCCGGGCGACTTAGTCGTAAACGTCTGCAAGAAAAAGCACCTCACCAACACCCGTGCTTCTGGTAGCGATGATGCACTCCGTCTCATCCCGCCAAGGGTTCTGAGCCTTGAGGACAGCCTTGAGTTCATCGCAGATGACGAACTGGTCGAGGTCACACCGAAGAATATAAGACTCCGCAAGAAGACACTTTCGAATATTCAGAGGGCAAAGGACAGAGCGAAGATGTGACCCCTCCACCGTGCTTCGCACGGTTCCCCTCTCCTTTCAGGGGAGGCAGTTATAGGCTCCCCTGAAAGGGGAGCTGGCAGCCACGAAGTGGCTGACTGAGGGGTTTCCCGCAAAAATTCTGAAAAACCTATTGACAAACAGGCTCATACACGCTAAACTAATCGTAGGCTTATTTATAAAGGCTTATCTATTTTGAGGAGGTACTTTTATGGTATTTGATAAAATCGCAGGAATAATTGCCGACCAGCTTGATATGGATGTTGAGGATGTAACTTCCGACTCCACTTTCGAGGACCTCGGCGCAGATTCACTCGATGTTGTCGACGTTATAATGACACTTGAGGATGAGTTCGATATGGAAATTCCCGACGAAGCTATCGAGGGAATGAAGACCGTCGGCGAGCTCGTCAAGTACATCGAGGACAACACTTGAGTCTTGTCCGACAACACTTGATATTCAGTATAACAGGAAACGTTGAAAAAGCACACCCATGGAGGATGAACTTTCAGAGTTCGTCCTCCTGTTTTTATTAAATCCCCGTTGCAAATCCGGTTGTTTTGTGGTACAATAGTCTTAACACAGAAATTACGCACGCTTTGGCGTGCAGAAGGGACCAGTATGCTTCATGAAAAATCGTGCGGCGGGATTGTCTGGCGCAAGTTTCATGGAAACACGGAAATACTGCTTGTAAAGCACATAAACAGCGGGCATTGGTCGTTCCCGAAGGGTCATGTTGAGGACGGCGAGACGGAGATTGAAACAGCCATGCGTGAGATATTGGAGGAGACCGGAATCGAGGTCATCATAGACCAGACCTTCCGGGAAACGGTGTCCTACTCCCCGAAAAAGGGGACTCACAAAACGGTTGTCTACTACCTCGCCAAGGCAAAGAACACCGACTTTGTCCCCCAAGAGGACGAAATTGCCGACATCAAGTGGGTGGAGATAGACCGAGCGGATGCCGTGTTGTCCTATGATAACGACAAAAGTGTCGCCCAAAAGGCACGTGGACACATCGTCTGAGAAAAGCCGGCATAATCAGCCGGCTTTTTGCGCACTAAGTGCGCCCCTACAGTTGCCCGTGCACCGATGCATAATATGCGTCAAGAATCTCACTTTCCATCTGATTTCTGGCTTCGGCTGAAATCGGGTGGACGATGTCCCGGAAAGTGCCGGAGTCGTCACGGCGTGATGGCATGGCGACGAAGAGGCGGTTGTCGCCCTCGATGACCTTGATGTCGTGGACGGCGAATGAATTGTCGAATGTGACGCTCACAATTCCCTTGAGCTTCCCCTCAGGGATGAGCTTACGAACCTTGATACCCGTAATTGTCATGGCAAATTGTCCTTTCAAAATTTAAACTACCCATATTCTTGCCGTAAATCCGGGATTTTATACCAAAGAAAAGCCAGAATCAGCCCCTGAAAGAAATTTTTTTGAGAAAAATCCCGAAAAGGTGTTTATTTTTCCGGCGAAATGTAATATACTTAAGGTGAACTTTTGTTGGAAGGGGATAAGACGTGTCAGAGAATCGAAATACCGGAGATTACGGAGAGATAATAGTATACCAGACAGAAGACGGGTTAACTCATCTGGATGTCAAGCTTGATGGAGATACGGTTTGGCTGTCTCAGGCGCAAATGGCGGAACTCTTTAATACATCCAAGCAGAATATAAGTCTGCATATCAATAATTGTTTCAGAGATGGAGAGCTTTCTCCGGATTCAGTTGTCAAGGAATTCTTGACAACTGCTTCTGATGGCAAAAAGTACCGGATTAATTATTATAATCTCGATGTTATTATCTCCGTAGGTTATCGTGTAAAATCGATTGTCGGCACGCACTTCCGCAAGTGGGCTACCGAACGGTTGAAAGAATATATGCTCAAGGGCTTCACAATGGACGATGAAAGGCTCAAGGGCAATGGCGGAGGAGCTTACTGGAAAGAGCTTCTGGAACGCATAAGGGATATTCGTTCCTCTGAAAAGGTTCTTTATCGACAGGTTCTTGATTTGTATGCAACTGCTGTCGATTATGACCCTAAAAGTGAGGAATCAATTCACTTTTTCAAGATAGTTCAGAACAAGCTTCATTATGCCGCTCATGGTCACACCGCTGCGGAAGTTATATATGAAAGAGCCGATGCAGGACAGCCTTTTATGGGTCTACGAAGCTTTTCGGGAAGATTTCCCCTTAAAAAAGATATTTCTGTTGCAAAAAATTACCTTGATGAAGATGAGCTGAAGATCCTTAATAACCTCGTTTCTGGATATTTCGACTTTGCAGAAATCAATGCAATTGAGCACAGACCGATGTATATGAGTGATTACATTAATCAGCTCGACATGATTCTTACCTCTGGCTCGAGACCTCTGCTTTCGGATAACGGCAAAATTTCTCACACCGAAGCAATGCAAAAAGCTGAGTCGGAATATAAAAAGTACCAGCAGAAGACACTTTCACCGGTAGAAGAAGCGTACTTAGATACAATTTTGGAAGCGGAAAAAGCAATCAGCGAAACATAATTTCGCAAGAGATAGGAGTGAAAGCTTCAGTGAACGACAACTTTTCCCTCACCCGCAACTCAATCCTTGCGGGAAGGAAGCACATACACTTTATCGGCATCGGCGGGAGCGGGATGTTTCCGTTGGCTCAGATTCTGCATGGGATGGGCTTTTATCTCACCGGGTCGGATAATAATGAGACTGAGACCTTGGCTGAGGTCAGGGCTATGGGAATTCCCGTATTCATGGGGCAACGGGCTGAGAACATTGAGGGAGCCGACCTCATTGTCCACACTGCCGCTATTATGAGCGACAACCCGGAGCTGATTGCGGCAAAAGAGAGCGGCGTTCCGGTCTTGGAGCGTTCGGAGCTTTTGGGGCTCGTCACGAAGAGCTACACTAATGCCGTCTGCGTCTCGGGAACTCACGGCAAGACCACCACCTCATCGATGCTCGCAGAGATTATGAGAGAAGCGGGCGAGGACTTCGGCTGTGTCATCGGCGGAAAGCTCCGCTCGATAGGCGGCTCTGGGCGTACCGGAAACGGCGACAAGATGGTCTGCGAGTCCTGCGAGTTTGTAGACACTTTCTTAAAGCTCTATCCCGATATTGCGATTATCCTGAACATCGACGCCGACCATCTCGACTACTTCAAGACGATGGATAACCTGAAAGCCTCGTTCCATAAATTCGCAGAAAACGCCTCAAAGTGCCTCATCTATAACGGCGACGACGCCAACACTCTCGAAGCCGTTTCGGGCGTCACCGGCAAAGACCTGATCACCTTTGGCTGGGATGAGCATAACGACTATTACCCGGTCATAAACGAGATAAAGGGGCTTCTGACGACGTTCACCGTCTATTATAAGCACGAGAAGCTCTTCGACGCAGAGATTCATGTTCCCGGTAAGCATAACGTCTTGAACGCCACTGCGGCGATTGCTGCGTGCAGGTATCTTAAGATTTCCGATGAGGCGATTATTGCCGGTCTCAGAGAATTCAAGGGCGCAGAGAGGCGGTTTGAGAAGCTTGCGGAAGCAGGCGGCATCACAATTGCCGACGACTATGCGCACCATCCACGTGAAATAGAGGTCACACTGCAGGCGGCAAAGGGGCTTGGATTCAAGCGAATCATCGCCGTGCACCAGCCGTTCACCTATTCGAGAACATATACGCTTATGGACGACTTTGCAAGGGTGCTGAAGCTTGCCGACTTGGTGGTTCTCACCGAGATTATGGGCTCCCGTGAGAAGAACACCTATGGCGTCAAAGCCGCCGATTTAGCGGCGAAGATTGACGGGTGCGTTCTGACTCCGACATTCGAGGAATGCTTGGAGTTTCTGAGGTCGGAGATAAGAGAGGGCGACCTCGTAATTACTATGGGCTGTGGAGACATCTACAAGGTCTCACATAAACTATCAAAAATTTTAAAGGAGGAACAAAGCGATGGAACAGGTCAAACTTAATGACAGAGACAGAGCGGTTTACGAATGTATAAGGCAGGGTGCGGAAGCGGGAGTTATGCCCACCGTCCGTGAAATCTGCAAGGTAATCGGCAACCCCTCAACCTCTACCGTCCACAGAAGCATTCAGAAGCTTGCCGATGCAGGTCTTATCGTGAAGCCTGACACGCACCTAAACCGTGCACTCAAGCTCGTAGGAGAGGAAAGAGGTCAGAAAGTCCCTATCCTGGGAACAGTCACCGCCGGAGTTCCGATTACAGCTATTCAGGAGATTGAGGGCTACCTCAACTTCACCTCCTCAAAGCACTATGACGGCAAGCTCTTCGCCCTGAAAGTCAGAGGCGAATCGATGATCAATGCGGCAATCCTTGACGGCGACACCGTTGTTGTAGAGCAGTGCTCAACAGCTGAGAACGGTGATATTGTCGTTGCCCTCGTAGACGAAGAGGACGCCACCGTAAAGCGTTTCTACAAGGAAGACGGTCACTACCGCCTCCAGCCGGAAAACGACGAAATGGAGCCGATTATCTCCGACTCAGTGTCCATTATTGGGCGTGTCGTTGCAGTAATCCGTTATCTGGAGGACTGATATGGCGGTTATCAGTAATGAGATCCCAAAGCATCTGAATGAAGAAACCCTGTCCTCGGAGAGAATCTTCGAGGGCAAGGTTGTGAAGCTTCGGCGTGACAAAGTTCTCCTCGAGAGCGGCAGGACGAGCTATCGTGAAGTCATAGAGCATAACGGCGGCGTGTGCGTTCTTCCGTTGACCGATGAGGGTGAAATAATCTTCGTCCGGCAGTTCCGGTATCCCTTTAAGCAGGTTTTGTTGGAGCTTCCCGCCGGCAAGCGTGAGGGCGACGAAGAGCCGATAAACTGCGGCATCCGGGAGCTCAAGGAGGAAGTCGGCGCAACGGCTGAGAAGATTACATACTTAGGTCACTTATACCCGACAGTCGCCTATGACACCGAAATAATCCACATGTTTCTGGCAGAGGGACTTGATTTCGGCGAGCAGAAATTAGACCCTGACGAATTCATCGACGTGGTGAAGATACCGTTTGATGAAGCAGTTGAGATGGTCGTGCGAGGCGAAATTCCGGACAGCAAGACACAGCTTGCCATTTTAAAAGCGAAGTTACTTAGAAACAAGTAGGGGCGGATATTATCCGCCCGTTGCTTTGGTATCAGTGTTTTTCGGGCGGATAATATCCGCCCCTACAAAATTGCCTCCCGTCACGGGAGGCTTTTTCATAGTCTGGTTCTGTCAATTACGCATTACGCATTACGAATTACGCATTGACATCAGTCATCATCCGAAACCGTTGCAGTTGAGCTCTGCGAAAGCACCTCAATCGCTTTCTTGATGCAACTGTCGGTGGTTTCATCGAGTAGTTTCAGATCTGAGTTCAGGTCGGCTGCTATGATTACCTCATAGTCGGGCTTGACGCCTGTGCCGGAGAATTCGGTAAGCGGTCCTGAGAGGGTCGCTGTCGGGATGCTGATGGCGGTGCTGTCGTATAAGCTGTAGACGGATGTGAGCTGGGCTGAGCCGGCGGTGGTGTTTCCTATAATCGTGGCTGAAAGACCGTCACGGAGTGCTACAGCAAAGAGCTCAGCAGGACCTGAGGTTCTCGAATTTACGAGAACGACAACCGGTACAGACGGAGTGTTTGTGCCGTCGGTGAGGTCGCCAGAGGTCTGTGTCCCGTCAAGGGAGGTCGAAATGTAGGGGACTGATCCCTCCGGCAGAAGAACATTCAGAAGATTGAAAACAGGGTCGAAGATGACGCCGGAGTTGTTCCGAAGGTCAATTATGATGCCGGTGGTCGAGCTGTCGGACAGAAGGCTCAGATATGCCGCAATGAACTGGCGGTAGGTCATCTCAGAAAACTCGGTCACCTTGATATAGCCGTAGCCGTCGAACGAATCTGAGCTTACCGTCGCAACGGTCATCTGGACGGTGGTGAGGGAGTAGCTCGTGTCCTCTCCTGAGGAGCGGACGGTGAGCGTCAGCTGAGTGCCGGCTTCGCTTGTCAGCATCGAGTATGCCCAGTCGTAGCCCATTTCGAGGACAGAATAGCCGTTGATCTCGATGATGCTGTCGCCGACCTGAATTCCAGCCGCCTCTGCAGGACCGTTCGGAATGATGTCAGTCACACTCGGGCAGCCGCCGACGTCCTCAAAATAGATTCCGATTCCGACATGTGTACCGCTTACGTGCTCCAAATAGAGCTCATACTCGTTTTCGTCGTAATATTCAGCCGAGGAGTTCTCGAGAACCCCGATATAAGCCTCCGCAAGAGCCTCGATAAGCTCATCCTCGTCGATAGTGCCGTTGTAGTAGGAACGGACATAGGTATCGATCTGCTCAAGCTTAGTATACATCTCAGCCCTCTCCTGAACGTCAGAAATAAGGCTGTTATAAAGGCTCACAGAATAGCTCGTAGAAATAATAAACGTCAGAGCCGCCGCAATCGCCATAAGAGAGATGGCGAGACCTAAAGATATTTTTTTGTTCATAAGGTTTGCGTTCTCTCCTTAGTGTTAATGCGTAGTAGTTTATCAGGGGTTTACCCGCAGAGGATTATTCTTTGCATAAGTCACCGCTGCGGCATTGAAATCTCTGGCGTTTACGCCATCAAATCTTTTCTTTTGCCATTCGGTGTAGTCGAATTGTTCCCTGATGATCAGTGAGATGAACTGCTCGGTCTCTACTGTTCCCAACGACTCAAGAAGGCATGTGATGCCTTTATTCATAACTTCTGTGTTGTTCGTCATTTATAAGCCCTCCAATTCTTCAATAAAATCTATGGGGTTCATCATTGCAATTTCACTTGTCTCATATTTCAGAAGTCGTTTATCTGTAGTGAGGAAGTAATCACTTTCCGACAAAATAGCGCATGCTACATGGAAAGCGTCTTTCATCTTGACGCCGGTTGCCATGATTTCTTTTGCTTTCAGTGCAACCTCTTCCGCTCTGTCATAGTCGATATGAACGCTGGAATTGCCCTGCACAAACTCAAGAATCGACTTCTTTCGCATTTCATACGGATTTTCGCTGTTTTCATATAGTAAGATATATGAAGTTACAAGCTCGATTGTGCCATTTTTGATTTGCTCCTGCACAAACAGCTTTGCCTGCGTTTCCAGAGATATGCGAAGCTGTGTCTGGTCATCATATGGTCTGTTGTAACAGCAATTATCCAAGTATAGTCTCATAATCAGTTTCCAATCAATATTTGATAAGGTTAAAGCTCTCCGGGTCTTTTCTTTCGCCGTCGACACGGATTTCAAAGTGGAGGTGCGCGCCTGTTGAGTAGCCGGTTGAGCCGACGTAGCCGATGACGTCGCCGGTTGAAACATAGTCGCCCTCACTGACGATTATCTCGGTGGCGTGACCGTAGAGGGTGACATATCCGCCGCCGTGGTCGATTATGCAGTAGTTGCCGTAGCCGCCTCCGCAGCCGCAGGAAGAGCTCTTTCCGTAGTTATGGGTGCAGCCGTTGTAGACTGTAAGAACATAGCCGGAGTTGGCGGCTGTTATCTCTGCGCCCATGATGCCTGAGCCGGAGATGTCTATACCCGCATGGAGCGAGCCCCAGCGGTAGCCGTAGCCGGAGGTGATGGTGTAGTATCCCGGGCATGGCCAGAGGAATGTGCCAAGCTCAAGGTCACCGATATATTCAGAGCGGGCATTCTCACGGATGATACGCTCGATCTCTTCCTGAATCTCGTCCTGCTCCGCTTCGAGAGCGTCCTTATTCGCTTCATAGGAAGCCTGCTGAGCTTCGAGTGCCTTTATCTGAGCCTTGCTTTCGGCATAAAGCTCCTCAAGAGCGTCGAGCTCCTCTTCCCACTCAGCTTTCCTGTCCTCGACCTCGGCTTTCTTGTCGTCGAGTTCTGCTATTGCCTCTTCGAGGGCAGTAATCTTGTCCTCAAGGTCAGCCTTGTCGTTTTCATAGCTCTCCTTGAGATCAAGTAGCGTCTGGATGAGATTATTATTATACTCCGCAACCCTTGTTATAAGCTCAACTCTCATGAGCATGTCGAAAAAGTCGCTCGAGCCAAGAAGTATACTCGCAATAGAGTCGTTCTGGGAGACGTAAAGAGCCCGAAGCCTCTTTGAATAGAGGTCGACATTGTAGTCAATCTCCTCCTCCTCGGCGGCAATCTTCTCTTCAGTTGCGGCGATGTCCTCTTCACGCTCAGCGATTTCAGTCTCAAGCTCCTCAATCTGGGAGTTGTATTCTGAAATAAGATCGGTGAGGGTTCTTATGTACTCCTCGGTGGTCTCAATCTGAGCGTCGATGGATTCCTGATATTCCTCTTCCTTGTCGATGTCGTCCTGCATGGCGTCAATCTTCTCGTCAAGCTTGTCCATCTCATCGGCAATCTCACTCAGTCTTGCCTCAAGCTCCTCCTGAGAGGAGTCGGCATGAGTGACAGTTGCCGTTCCGGTTGACAGAAGTATCCCCGTCAGCCCGACAACCAAGGCAGTAAGAAAAATATTAAAGCGTTTGAAAAATGTGCGATGTTTCATTTAGGAAGTCCTTCCTGTAGGGGGTGGAAGTTCGGCTTTGCCGAACTTTCGCAGGTCGCATCAGCGAACTGCTATACATTCAAGTGCTTTCTCGTTGAGAATACTGTGCCAATTGCAGAAATCACGACGCCTGCGGCGATGTAGGCTATGCCGGTGGGGATGGCGATGTCAGCCCACTCAACAAGTCCGTTTACGCCGAATATCGTCCAGATTTCGAAGTCGCTTGAAAGAGTTTCGTAGACGTTGATATAAGCGACCCACGTAAGACCGTAGGCGATTACCGATGACAGTGCGCCTAAGACAACTCCCTCAACAAAGAACGGGATTCTTATGAAGCTCTTTGATGCGCCGACATAGCGCATGATGTTTATTTCACGCCGACGGGCATAGACGCTCGTGCGGGTTGTGTTCGAAATGATTACGAAGCAGACTACTATCAGAGCTGCAGTAAGAGCGGTGAAGAGTATTCCTGCGATGTTTCGGATACTGATGAGAATAGCCGCAAAGTCTGTCGACGCAGAGACGCTTTCGACGGAGGATAATTCCTCAATCTCCGCAACCGTCTCGTCAAGAAGAGTGATGTCGGAAACCCGGCACTTATACGAGTCGGGGAGGGGATTGTCCTCGATGAGCTCAAACAAACTCTTCTCCTCGTCAGTCATGCCCTCCTGCATGCTCTCCCATGCCTCTTCTTTCGAGTAGAAAGTGACCTCGAAGATGTTGTCATTAGCTTCGAGCTGTTCGCCCAAGAGAGTCACGTTGTTGTCGGGTGTTCCGTCCTCGATGATGACGACGACCTCGTTCTTATCCTCAATTGCGCCGATCATTTCGTTGATGTTTACGCCCAATAGCACCGAAATTCCGACCATCAGAAGGGAAATGGTGATGATGCATAGCGAGGCGAACGAGTTGATTCTGTTGTACCATATACCTCTGAAGCCCTGCCCCACAAGGTATTTAACGCTGTTAGGCCTCATCTGCTCCTCCTATGACTTCATCAAAGACAATCTCGCCGGTGTTGATGTTTATGATACGACCGCCGAAGTAGCGGACCAAGTCGTGCTGGTGGGTGACCATCAGGACAGTAGTTCCGCAGGCGTTGATGCCCTTTAAAAGATCCACTATCTCAAAGCTTCTTGCCGGGTCGACGTTTCCTGTCGGCTCATCGGCGATGATGAGCTGAGGGTCGTTGACAAGTGCCCGGGCAAGCGCAACTCTCTGCTGCTCGCCGCCGGAAAGGTCATTAGGATAGGATTTCGCTTTCTGCGCAAGACCTACAAGGCTGATGACATAGGGAACACGTGAACGGATATACTTCATCGGTGCGTCGATGGCACGAAGTGCGAACGCAACATTGTCGTAAACGGTCAGGTTCGGGATAAGCCGGAAATCCTGAAACACGACGCCGATGGTGCGCCTCAGGTCCGGGACTTTTCTTGGCTTGAGCTTATTAAGGTCAAACCCGTTGACATGAATATCGCCCTGAGTGGCGGTGAGCTCTCTTAAAATGAGCTTTATAAGCGTAGACTTGCCTGCGCCGGACGCACCGACAACAAAGGCAAACTCGCCGTCAGAAATATCCAAATTAACCTTGGACAACGCATGCTGCCCGTTAGGATAAGTGTATGAGACGTTTTTGAATTCTACCATGATTCTCTCCGTAGTTAATGCGTCAGTTAAGCCGCAAATAATTGCGGCTTTTCTTTCTAATCAGAATTTAACAGGATTTGCGGTTAAATATTTCTTGACCATCAGTGCAATCTTGAATACAATTGCGTGGTCGAATTCTCTTAAGTCGAGACCGGTGAGCTTCTTGATCTTCTCGAGACGATAAACCAACGTATTTCTGTGTACGAAGAGCTTTCGGGAGGTCTCGGAGACGTTTAAGTTATTCTCGAAGAACTTCTGGATGGTGAAGAGGGTCTCCTGATCGAGAGACTCGATAGAGCCACGCTTGAATACTTCTTTCAGGAATGTCTCACAGAGGGTTGTCGGGAGGTGATAGATAAGCCTTGCAATGCCGAGATTTTCGTAGCTGACGATGTTCTTCTCGGTGTCGAAGACCTTTCCAACCTCAAGTGCCATCTGGGCTTCCTTGAACGAAACGGCAAGGTTTCTCACGTCGTCGACAATCGTTCCAAGACCGATGTTGACACGGGTGTAGAACTCGCTCAGAAGCGTGTCGGAAATCGAATATGCAAGCTTCTCAAGGTCGCTCGGGTCGTTAAGAGACCGCACTTCCTTGACAAGGACAATGTCGTGATCGTTGATGGTGAAGGTGAAGTCCTTCGTCTTGTCCGGGAACAGGTTCTGGATGACGTCGAAAGCGGAAATGTCGTTAGTCGAGATGATTCTTATAAGGAATACCGCTCTCGGAACGTTCGAGTTGAAATGAAGCTCCCGGGCTTTCAGGGGAATATCTCCCGGAAGAATGTTGTCAAGGACGACGTTCTTGACGAAGTTGCCTCTGTCGTACTTCTCGTCGTAAAGCTGCTGGACGTTCTCGAGGCTGATGCAGAGAAGTCCTGCGTATTTATATGCTTCCTCGTCTGTGCCCTCAACGAAGACATAGAACTCAGCCGCACCCTTGCCGCCGATGGGCATATAGGTATAACCGTCACGCATGAAGTAATCGTATGATTCGCTCAGCTCCGAGGAGATCAGGTCGTTCGTATAACCGACCTTAGAGGAATCACTGCAGGCGACAATATGGGAGTCGCAATCAATAACTCCGACTTCGCACTTAATAACCTCCTGCATCCGCTGAATTATACCCTGAAAAAGTCTGTTGGACATGGTTTTCTCTCCTGATTCATAAGATTTTGAACTGAGCAAAACTGCCTTGCTCAATATAAACAAGCGCAATTATCGACTATTACAAAGATTGTAGCATATTTTCAGCCACAGTGTGTTACTAAATTGTGAATAGAGGCGTTTTTTTCGTGAAAATGACCAAATTCGGTGCGAACGTCGGGGGAAGAAAAGCCCCGCTAATGCGGGACTATTTTAATCTACTTCCGAACGAATGATATTCTCGGCATTTCTGCCGCCGTACATGATTCTTGCAATTGTGACTGTCAGGGCGTCATCGTCCACCTTGTAGTAAATCACAAAATTTACAACCGAAACCTTGCGAAGCCCTATCGTTGCCAATCGTTCTTCCGGAGCCAACGGATGTCTTTCGGGAAACACATTCAAAGCTCTGATTTGATCCCGAATACGCCTGACTATTCTTCTTGCAGATTGTCTGGCAAAAAGCTTTTTGGAAATATAGTTGTAGATTTCGTCAATATCCCTCATAGCATCAGTTGAATATCTGATGCTATACTTGCTAACTTCTTCTTTCATATTCCGTACCTACTGTTGAGAATTTCATCAACCTCATCCGCAGTATAAATCTTTCTTTCAGCTGATTTCAGACCCTTCATGACTTCATTGTAAATCTCATCCTCTGTCATTCCACCGATTGCCGTAGGCGTAACCAGCTCCCTTGGTTCGAGCATAATGCAGCCGTTCTCATACTCTTTGACGTTGTAGTAGTGATAAGTCGCACCACGCAGAGTGACCCTCTTCTTGCTGTCGATGTGGACGTCGTAGTTTCTCACGACTTCTCTTGCAGATTCCATAAAATCGCCTCCTGTAAATATCCCTATGTGGGAATTCCCACTAAAGATATTATACACCGGCAGGATGAGTTTGTCAATAGGCTTTAAAAAATCCCCGCACTTAGCGGGGAGTAATTACGCATTACGAATTAAGCATTACGCATTATTCAAAATACAGATCCACCCCATTCTTCTCAAAGAACCCGAGTGTCCGGTTGAGCCTCAGACCGGTTATGACGTGCTTCGAAGTTCCCGATGATGCTGTGTAGATGACTGCGGAGCAGTTGCCGGTAAGGCTTTGGAGGTAGGTCTGCTTTATTATCACTTTTACTATCCGGTCCTTCGGGACGACTGTTGTGTGGAAGGTGTAGAATTTTGAGTAGCGCATGGTGATGAAGTCGCCGTTGACTGCGATGCCGGTTTTGAAGATGGCGAGAGTTTTGACGATGGCGAGCCAGAGGGCAGGGATTTCAGCCACGATGAGCCCTACTCTGATGACCGAACGCCAAGAGGGGAAGAGTGCAAACAGAACGAAATATGCCGTCAGTGGCAGTATCGCAAGCACAACCGGCGCATAGTAGAACATCCAATAGCTCTGATAGGTCGGCTTTAAATCCAGCTTCGGCTTGTGATAGACCGATTCTGATGGAATGTCCGGGAAAATCTCGACGACGGCGGAGTTGACCTCCCTCTCAGTTGCAATCGGCATGACAACCGAGGTCTCCGCACGCCCCGTTTCGCCGTAGCCGGCGCAGTCGCAGTGGAGCGAGGAAATCCTGAGAAGCTTCGAGATGAGGTTTTGCCTCAGGTCGACGCTGTTTATCTTGTCGAGGGTGAGGATATGCCGGTTTCTCTCGATAAGTCCGCTCTTGATGTATAAGCTGTCCGAGCAGCGGGTGAGGGAATAGTTCCAGTAGTTAAAGATATTTGTCATAAACGAGACCAGCCACCCGATAATTATGACCACAGAAACGCCTGCAACAACCGGTGAGACATATACAGAAGCCCTGTTCACAACGTCGCTGAGCGTGTCCATGATGAGCTGAGCCTCAACCTCTCTGTCGAACATTCTTGAGGTCTCATAGAGAAACGCCAGAATTACCACCGTCCCCGAAAGGGTCGACGACGAGATGAACGAATAGAGTATGAGCCTGATTTTGTTCGGAGTGACCGAATAGCGGAGGCTCTTGGCTCTCGACTTCTTGACCCTTGCATAGAGCCTGTCGGCGTCGGATTTTCTCAGAGTCAGAGAAATGTTGTCGGAAGCCCGGCTTATGACTCCCGCATTAGTCCCTACCGTGACGGTGCAAGCCCCGAAGAGCTTGAGAAAAAGAGTCTGGTTGACGCTCAGGGAGCTTATAGTGTCGTAATAGATGACGTCGCAGGTGGAGTATATCTTCCCCTTGGTGACGGAAATTTTCCTGTCGTCGAACCGGACATAGACATGCTCCCACCGCCTCCATGCAAATATAAGAATTGCCCCGATGACCAAGAGATCCATCCAAGTACCCATAAGCCACACCCGAAGCGAATCGACATCAAGGGAAATGGAATAAAGGCTTCTTACGAGAGGGATTATAAGAAGCCAGAAATAGTTTGTGGTATAGGAGAATAATTTCAGCGGATGCTGCTTGACAGTTCTTTCAGTCGTGGTTGTCATCTTCTTTCGTAGGGGGAGAACCCCTCAGTCAGCCCTGCGGGCTGCCAGCTCCCCTTGACAGGGGAGCCATAATTGCTTCTTTCAAAAGTTTTTGTGAGAGGATGCTATTGCCTCCCCTGATAAGGGGAGGGGGGACCGCCGCACGAAGTGCGGTGGTGGAGGGGTGCGCCCACGCAGTCGGCGCATCGCCGCAGGCGATCAATTCCTCATCATATCTTCAATCTCATGCAAATCGCTAAGCCCTAAAAACGGCAGCACCATCGTGCCTCCCATCGCCCGAAATATCACGAAGTTGAGCCCGGTGTATTTCGACATGAAGGTCGTTATTGTAGAGACGTACTGGACGGCGGAGGCACGCATGTAGTGGCGTTTTGCGTAGACTATGCCTGTTTTCATAGAAATTTCGGTGGGGGAGATGTATATAACAGTGCGTGAGAAGTAGGCAGGCAGTAAAACCGCTGCAAAGAGAATCGCTATAAGCCAGAATAAACATAAAAGAAGCGTCATAATAATTTTATGGTTGGACAAATACCCCACCGTGAAACCGGTGAGTATCGCCGCCAAAACTACTATAGCGACATCTATGACGATTAAAGCCGAGTGCTTAGGTTGATATTTTCGCATCTGTAACCCCTCCGGCACTTCGTGCCACCTCCCCTTTCAGGGGAGGCATTAATTGGTTCTATATAAAATCCTGCAAAAGGAGGATTTCTATGCCCTTTCTTGATAAGCTAAATGATCTCGTATGGAGTCTGCCGACGGTTGCTTTGATAATTTCCGTCGGAATTTATTATACTATTAATCTGCATTTTCCGCAAGTCAGGTGCTTGGGACAAATGATAAAGGCTGTCCGCAAAAGCCTTTCCGGCGGCGGAAAGAGCCGCTTCCGGGTTTTGTCAACCTCCCTTGCCGCAACTGTCGGGACGGGGAGCGTTGCAGGCGTTGCGACGGCTATCACCCTCGGCGGCGCAGGAGCTATATTCTGGCTCTGGGTGTCGGCATTCCTCGGGATGGCTGTCTCGTTTGCCGAGGGCGTTTTAAGTATAGAGTATCGTGACGGCAAAAAAGGCGGAATAATGTATGCTATCCGGGACGGAATGGGAGAAAAGTTCTTAGGGAAGCTCTATGCCCTCTTCACCGTTCTTGCATCATTCGGGATGGGAGGAATGGTTCAGTCAAACTCCGCCGCAGAAGCCGTAAATTCAGAATCGGGGATAAGCACAGTTTCTGTCGGGCTTATCCTTGCAGGATTAACTGCCGCATGCCTCTTTTCGGGACGGGATTTCACCGGGAAAGCCTCCTCGGTTATCATGCCCATCCTGACGGTTATATACATATTCGCAGTCGCTGCGGTTATAGTCGCAAATTTCGGTGAGCTCCCCGGAGTTTTTTCTGAAATAATCCGCTCGGCATTCGGCTTAAAATCCGTCGCCGGTGCGGCTGTCGGGGTTTCGGTCAAAGAGGCTGTAAGCGTCGGCTTCAGGAGGGGCGTTTTCTCAAACGAAGCAGGCTTGGGAACAACCGCCGCCATCCACGCTGAAAGCGACCTGACGTCACGTGAGCAGGGGCTTATGAACATGTTTGAGGTGATAGTTGACACCTTCGTCATCTGCACCCTGACGGCTCTTGCAATCCTCTCTTCCGGAGCACTGAAAACCGGTCTTGACGGCGCACTCCTCGTCTCAGCCGCCTGCGAAAGCGTCTTCGGGGGCTTTTCCGGCAGCATAATCGCCCTCTGCACCGCAGGCTTTGCCACAGCAACCATCATCGGCTGGTCGAAAATAGGGCTGACTGCTGCAGAATATCTCTCAGATAGGTCGGTCCTGCTCTATAAAATCGCACTCACAGCAGCAGTTTTTCTTGGAGCAGTCGTAAGCCTCTCCGCCGCATGGAAGATAAGCGACATCTTCAACGGACTGATGGTGTTCCCGTGCGTGGGGGCGTTGGTGGGGCTGAGGAAAGTTATAATTCGTCAAACATTTCAGAGCAAGCTATAGTCAGGCTGTGCGGCACAGTTTCGCTCTCGATTTTCCCGGATCTGATGCACCTTATTGCCTCCATCGCCTCATAGACAAAGCCGTTTTCGGTGACGTCGTCCTTGAAGCTGTCGATAAGATTGAAACCGGCGTCATAGAGGTAGCAGTCGGTCGCAAAGTGCGGTCGGGGGATTTCGAGCTTGCCGTCACTGCCGTAGATGACTATCTTCTCATCTAATTTTGCAAGAAATGTGCTCTCGCAGACGGCGAGGCAATCCCTAAAACCCTCTTTCGGGAACTTAAGAAGAATGTGGTCGGTTAGATCTACCCCGTCCTCGGTCTTTACAGCGTGAGAAGAGACGACCTCTGCGGGGCGGTCTATAAGAAAAGTGAGAATTTCATAGTCGTAGACGGTCAGATCATATGCCGCACCGCCGCCAAGAGCTTTGCAGTAGTAGCGATTCAGGGGGTTCTCCTCCGCCTTGAAGCCGATTGCTGAAGTGGCGTAGACCGGCTCGCCGATTCTTCCCGAATGAACCCATTCCCGGGCTTTCACAATAGCCGGCAGGAATCTCGACCACATCGCCTCCATGGCGAACACTCCCTTTTTCTCGGAAAGAGCGAAGATCTCCCGGGCATCCTTACTGTTTAAAAACATCGCCTTTTCGCATAAGACGGGAATGCCCGCCTCAATGCAGAGCTTGCTCAGCTCATAATGCGCATTCGACGTCGCCGCAACATAGACGCAGTCGGGCTTGACTGCTTCGAGCATCCCGGAATAATCGTTGAAATATTCTGAAATTCCGTTTCTTTCGGCAAAGTCTTTCGCCCTGCCAGATCTACTGGCGACGGCGACGACTTCTGCATCGTCTATACGCCTGACGGCATCGCAGAACTTGTTTGCGATGTGCCCGGCACCCATGATGGCAAATCTGAACATAGTATCCTCCTTAAATTTTCCCGGTCGAGCCAAAGCCGCCGGTTCTCTCTGAATCGGGGAGCTCCTCAGCCTCCGTGACAGTGCACGTCGGAACAAAGAGCGGCACAAGCTGGGCAAACCGTTCACCCGGCTGGAACGAGTAGTCCTCGCTCCCGTGATTTATGATGGGGACAAGGATCTCGCCCCGGTAGTCAGAATCAATCACCCCGACAGAATTCGCAAGCGTCAGCCCGTGCTTTCGTCCCAAAGAAGACCGGATTATGACCAGCATGACGACGTTTCCGTCAGATAAATCCGGGCAGACCGCAATCCCGCAGGGGACGGTCACTATTTCGCCGACAGGAACTGTGAGCGGCTCATCAATGCATGCATGCAGATCGAGCCCTGCACTGAGCCTTGTTGCCGCCTCCGGCAGAATAGCTCCCGGACGGAGCTTTTTTATTTGCAGGTTAAGTCTTTCCATGTTACAGCACTCCTCTGAAATAGAGCCCATTAGTATAATCTCTCCCGTCCCTATGAGAAATTCCGGACCTATAGTCCTCCAAAATCTCTTTCGCTTCCTCCGGACTCTCATCAGTAAACATGAGAATCCCGAAATCTATGTTGAAATAGCTGAGCTTATCTGGCAGATAGAGGATTTTCGAATTGAGGAGCTCGTTATAATCCTCGCCGTCACGCATCCGGCAGGTGACCGGAAATACTGTCCCGGTTCTGTCGGTGAGACTGTGGGAGCAGGCTTTGCAGCCGGTTTCGGCTTTTATCGGGCAGTTTGCCATCACCATAAGCGGCAATCTGCCAAAGAGTACTGCGCCCTTGGGAACTGACGCCCTGATGCCGTTAAGCTGTGCGGCTTTCAGTTCGTATGAAAGGGTGAGAGCCTTGAGCCCGTCGAGGGCGTATTCATCCGCAGAAAGCGAGTTGGTTATATTCAGCCCGAAGCCGCCGACCGTCCCGAACCCGAGCCTCGGGAGCATCCGGACATATCCGGAATTAGAAGCCATGGCTGTTTTGAAGCCGAGTGCCTTTGCGGCTGTAAGCTCCGCTTCCACTTTTTCAGCGTGGAGCGTGAACCGGGGAGGCGAGAGAATCGCTTTTTTAGGGTCATAGCCTGCGTTAACATACTCTTCTGCCAGCGACAGGGGAATTATAACCCGGTCGCAGTTAACTTTTTCAAGCTGAGCTATCCTTTCAACCGAAACCCACCACTTTGTCTGTTTCTTCGCCATTTCATAAGCTTCGGGGAGATAATCTGCGGGGGTAAACGGCTTTTTCAGAGTCAGCTTTTCCTGCCGCAGGTTGTCGAGCTTTTCGACCGCCTGACGCCGAAGCGAATTCAGCTCCGAAAGCGGGAGCATCAGCCCCGGCTCAATTTCTGCGGTGATTTCTCCCGGACGGTAGAGCGTTCCGCCAAGCTTCCCGAGCTGTGAAGCGGCGGCTTCTGGCGTCAGGGGACGGTTTATCGCCTCCTGCGGGACAGCTCCCATAATGGTGACTGTTTCAACGCCGTCTGTAGCCGTGAGCACGGCATTTTCCTGCCGCCTGATAGTGAGGCTCATCGAAAGGGTAAATCTCTGAAATTCGGACTTATATTTCTCGTGAATCAGGCTTAGCGACGATGTCATGTCGGTGACGTCCTCATATGAGCGTGCGCCGAACATATCCGAATCATGTTTCCCCCGGAAATAGCCGTCTGTAAAGCCGCTTCTTGAGAAAGCAGAGCGCAGAAGATTATAGTCGTAAGCCTTGCCGTCAAGAGCAGCCCTGAATTCGCCGGTTGCGGCAGAGACATACTCCGGACGCTTCATTCTGCCCTCTATTTTAAGGGAAGATGCGCCGATTTCGTTCAGCTCTTCTGCGTCTTCTATAAGCGTCAGGTCTTTAAGTGAGAGGGCATACTTGTCCCGGGGCTTTCCTGTTGATGAAAAAGGGAGCCTGCAAGCTCCCGCACAAAGCCCTCTGTTCGCCGAGCGAGAGCCGATCATCGCACTTAAGTAGCACTGCCCTGAAACGGACATGCAAAGAGCACCGTGGACAAAAATCTCAGTTTCAACTCCCAAGCCCGAAAGATGCCTGATAATATCTTGGCTCAGCTCTCTTGAGAGGACAACCCTCGAGTAGTCATGCTCCTTAGCCCAGAGGACGCCGTCGGAAAAGTGAAGAGTCATCTGCGTTGAGGCGTGAAGAGGCATTTCTGGGCAGGATTCACGTACGATTCGTTCTACCGCTCTGTCCTGAACGATGAGCCCGTCGATTCCTGAGTCGCATGCGAACTTTATTTCGTCCAAAAGCTTAGGAATCTCGCTGTCAAAAACGGCGATGTTTATCGCCTGATATATCTTCACGCCATGCCGGTGGCATACTCCCACAGCATCGAGAATATCCTCATGCGAGAAGTTCTCGGCGTTCTGTCGGGCGGAGAAAAGACGTCCTCCTATATAGACGGCGTCGCACCCGGATTTAAGAGCCGCATATAGCGACTCCATACTTCCACAGGGAGCTAAGAGCTCCGGTTTAGTGTTAATGCTATCCATCAGAAGAGACTGCTTTCATTCAGCTTCTTTTCGAGCTCTTCGATTCGCTTCTTGAGCTGGGCTATCTCACGCTTTGCCGCATCATAGCTCTGCTTCGAGCGGTTCGCCGTTGTGACATACTCGCCGAGCTGATAGCGCATGCTGTCCTCATTCTCGGAGGCTTTCTGCGCTTCGTCCATGGCATCAAGTGCCGACAGAATGGCGACATCGATGCCCGAAAGGGTATTCTTGACGGCGAGCATGGAGTTCATCTGCGCATCAAGCTTCTCCGCAAGAGCCACCGTGTACTCCGGCGAATTCTCCGTCACAAGGGTATACTCCCTCCCGATTATTCTTACCTTGACTCTGTTTTCCATAGCTGCACCTCTATTCTTCCAAAACTGATGTCAGTCCGAAGTATTCCTGAATCTCCGCCGCCGCTTCGTCGTCAAGGACGAAATAGCCGCTTGAGTTCCATTCTCCTCTTGGCATGCGGTAGGTCGCAGGGGAGGAGGCTGTTTCAAGCATGTATTCGTAGGCGTCACGGACGCTTGCAAACGTCTTTGAAGTGATGTCGGTGTCGGAGTTATTGTATATAGTATTGAAGATATTCTGAATGTTCGCTTTCATGTTCTCTGAATTGGTGTCGAAAGCGTCGTTTATGAGAGCGACGGCGATTTCGCCGATGACCTGAACCCTCGTCTGCTCGCCGTTTGAATAGAGCGGATAGGTGACGATTCTTCTTATATCGTCGCCCCAGAGGGTGCGGTTTGAGTTTCCTGCTGAGAAGCTCGTCAGGTCACCCGTCTCCTCGTCCTTGTAGTAGAGATCCTCCGGGAAGACGTAGCTGGTCATGCCGCCTGTGTACTCGCAGAGCTCAGCCCAACCGTCGTTTGTTATTTTGATATACTTGTCGCAAGTAAGACCGTATGCGTTCTCGACAGCGGTCTTGAGATAGCTTATGCCGCCTGTTTCGAAGAGATATTCAATAGTTCCGCTTGTCGAGTCAACAGAGGAAAGAGTGTATTTCGAGACGGGAACTATCGCAATTGTGCCCTCTTCCGGATTGACCCGAAGAAGAACTATGGCGTTTATATCCTGACCGTCTGCGCCGACAAAGAGAATCGTTTCGGTTGCCTCAGAATAGTCGACCGTTTCCTCTTCTTCGGAGCTGTCGCTTCCGCTTTCGGCGGCTTCCGCCTCGAGAGCAGGCTGAGTGACGAATATATCAAGGAGCGTCACGGCGGCAAAACCGAACAGAACCAAGCATATAAGCATGGTTGCAAGATAAATAATGACAACCGATGCCTGTGAAGAACGCTTTTTTATATAGACCACCGTCTTTCTGTAGTAAACCTGTGAAATTTATTTCGACCTAATCCGCTATTGCAATTTCATTCCGGATGCCGTATAATTGTTATGACGGGCGACCGGTTATCTGAAGTATTCGCAGGTGTTGAGATCTATTATGTCGAGCTCAAGCCCCTGACGCTTTGCCTCTTTTATTGTATTCCCGGTGCCGCTCTTGTAGTCGTATATAGCTCCGATAACTCTGCTCGAATGGTCCACCATCAGGCGGTTGCGGATGTGGTAGCAAGCCGGGAAGTAGTCCTCCGAAAGATAATACATCTCGTCGCAGCCGTCGTGGACAGTTCCGTAGTAATACGTATCGAGACCACCAAGAGTTGTAATTTCGTTTTTATACGGAGAGATTCCGATCATCTTAAGGTTGAGCTCCGGGTAGCTGTGCTTGAGGGCATAGAGAGCCCTGCCTCCCCAAGTGTCGATTCCACGAGCCATGCCGGTGATGAATGTCCGGTAGCCGTCGTCGATGGCGTCGTATATACGCTGAATAAACATCGCCATGAGCATCCGCATTCTCACTTCATCGTCGTGAAAGGGAATCTTTTCCGGACGATGCCCCGAGAAGCAGGCGGTTGTGGCTCTGTCGGTGATAATTGGTGGATTGTAACTGTAAACTATTGGTTCTTTTGGCTGTTTCATATATTTCCCCCAAAACATACTCATAGATATTGCATGCTACAATAAAAATCATACCATAATACCGACCTTTTTGCAAGTAAATTGCGGAAATTCTTTTAAAAAGTCTTCCCGGGCGTTCTTTTCGGGAAGAAAATCAGATTATAACCCCTATTTCCAAGGAGGAAGCATATATGAAAAACGAAGGGTTAAGACGTGCGTGGGCTGAAATCCACCTCGACCGGCTGGAAAGAAATGTCGGAAAATGTCGGAGTCTTATAGACCCCGACTGCGAGATAATGTGCGCAGTCAAGGCAAACTGCTATGGTCACGGCTGTGAGGGGATAATCCCCCGGCTTGAGGACGCAGGAATCAACTGGTTCGCAGTATCGAATATTGTCGAAGCCGAGGAGCTAAGAGACCTTGGCGTGAGCGGTGAGATCCTCATCTTAGGCTATACTCCTCCCGAGGATGCCGGCGAGCTTATTGAGTACGACATAATCCAGACCATCACAGACCTCGAATATGCAGAAAAGCTTGCGTTCAATGCGCCACGTGGCGAGAGGGTCAGATGCCATATAGCAGTCGACACCGGAATGAACCGCATCGGTCTCAACTACGGCGACGACATCAGAAGAATCGCAGACGACGCTGAAAAGATTGTCAGAACCCAAGGCTTGGAGGTTGAGGGGCTCTTCACCCATCTCCCGGTCGCCGACAGCTTAAAGCCGGAGGATATTGAGTTTACAAACCATCAGATTGAGACGGTGTGCAGGGTCAGGGATGAACTGAAAAAGCGTCTTGTACTTATAGATAAGCTCCACTTCCTCAACTCAGCAGGTGCTATGTATCACTACGATAAAAGGAGCGATTTGGTCCGCTTCGGAATCATGCTCTATGGCTTGAAGCCGGACATTTCGAGGGATATGCCGGTCGAGCTTGAGCCGGTTATGGAACTGAAATCGATAGTCTCACAAATAAAAATACTCCCCAAGGGAGTTACGATTGGCTATGGCAGGACGTATAAGACCGAGCGTGAGACTCGGGTCGCAACCGTCACAATAGGCTACGCCGACGGCTGCCCGAGGCTATTATCCAACAGAGGCGAGCTTATCGTTCACGGCAAGCGTGCCAAGATTTTAGGCAGAGTCTGCATGGATCAGCTGATGATAGACATAACCGACATAGAGGATGTCATGGTCGGCGACACAGTAACCCTCATCGGCAGAGATGGCGAAGAAGAGATAACCGCCGACGAGATAGGAAAGCTCACCGGCACAATAGGCTACGAAATAGTCTGCGGAATCTCGCAGAGAGTGCCGAGGATATTTATAAATTAGCCTCTGCGGCAATGCGCCTCCCTGCGGTCGGCGCACCTCTGCAGGCGACTGAGGGGCTGTGTTGCCGGATTTATCGCCGGATCAGCCTCATAATCCCCCACACAACTACGCTTCCCACAAGCACTCCTGCGAAGTCGATCGCTACGTCTCGGGGGCTGGCGGTTCTGCCGGCGGAGGTAAGCTGCTGGAGTTCATTCAGGATGGCGGCGGTGAGCCCAACAATCAGGGTTGAGATATACGGTCTTAAGAGAAGCAGGGAAGAGGTGAACGCATAGAGGCTTGCGCCTAAGATAGCAAATATTGCAAAGTGGGCGAGCTTTCTTATGACCACAGTCACCGTGTTCAGCGTTCCGGTGTCGTCGGGGAGATTAAAGAGCTTCATGACGAAGTCGACAATCACGCCGCTTGTTGCGGAGGACTCTTCCCCGTCCTGACCGGAGAACACAAATAAGGCGGCAAGTGTAGCTAAAACAATCGCCGCCGAAATTATCAAGGGAAGCTTACTTTTGATTCTGGAAAGTATCTTCAAATTCTTGTCCTCTTTGTTATTCAATCACAGTGTAGAACAGACTGAGGTAGAGCTCGTAAAGGGCATCCTCATCGACATAGAACTCCATGTATTCGTCACCGACTATAGCTTCGCCCTCAAGGGTGAGATAATCGGTAAATTCGTAGTCGCCCATCATTCCGTAGATGTCGACAATCTCGTTTACCGTGCAGTCGGAGACCATATACTGTGTGATTTCAAGTGCTGTATCAAGAGCGAAGTTGGAATCCTCATCGCAGGAAGCCTTGAACTGCTCCATCAGAGCCTTCATATACTGCTCCTGACGCTCCATTCTGTGAAGATTGGTTGAGTCCTCAAGCCCGATTCTCGCTCTTACATAGGCAAGGGCGTTGTCACCAAGGAGTGTTATCTCCTCGCCCTCGATGATGTCGTCGTTTATCGTGTCGAGAGCGGTGACAGTCACACCGCCGACAGAGTCGTTTATGATTGCGACTGCGTCCATCGTGACGGTGATGTAGTGGTCGATGTCGATGCCATAGAGGAGGTCGGATACGGCGGTTACCGTGTTCTCGGCACTGTCCTCCTGACCGGAGCCGTAGGTGTGCGCAAGAGCTATCTGCTCATAATTAGTAAAAGCGACAGCACCCGTTACGCCCAAGACTTGGACGTCGGTCATTGTGTCGCGGTTGATGTGCAGAACTTTGTAGGATTCCTCTTCGGTGTCGATGACGACGAGCATGATGAAGTCCGCCTGCTCGGTGTTGACATAGGTGTTTGAATCGGTTGAGGCAAGATATTTGTCCACGCCAACTAAAAGCACAGTGTCAATCTTGCGATTGAGCTTATACTTCACACCGTTATACTCGACATCGGCACTCTGGGTCTGTGTGCTTTCCGAATCCTCCTCGGGGGTATAAGAATAGTACTGCTGCTCCCAAGCGTTCAGCAGCAGCACTATACCAAGTACCAGAAAGAATATGCACAAGACGTAAAGAATAACCTTGACAAGGTTTTTTCTTACCTTGAACTTCATACCGTTTCCGCCCTATTATTTTTCTTTTCTGCGGTTTGCAACTATGAGAAGTGCACCAGCGATAAGTATGCAGGCAACGCCGCCAACGACATAAGGCATTGTGGAAACGCTCGAAGCAGTTCCGCTTACGTCAACACCGCTGTCGATAACAGTTCCCTCAACAGGCTCGTCGATTACAACGCTGCTGTCATCGCTTACAGCGACAACATACGGTGAACAGCTGTCGATGGTTACCTGAACCTGAGTGCTGGAAATAACGGTTGAATCCTTGATTTCCCAGAGATCGTCCTCGTAGTTATGAAGAACAACTACTGTCTGAGCATCGCCGAGATCGCACTCGAGAGTTACGATTGCGTGACCGCCAGCATTGATGTAGGTAGCAGCCTCGTCATAAGCGGAGATGTCGAAGAGGTAGAGTGCAACCGTTCCGTCAGGAACCTGAGAAAGAAGATCGGTGAGGTCGGAAATTCCGATGAGCTGCTCATAAGCGGCTTCGATGTCATCAATCTTTTCGGTGGAAAGGTTGGATCTCAGAAGATAGGGAGTTACGACGATAGAACCGGTAACGCTTACTTCGTTGCCATCTGCATCATATACAGTGTAGTCAACCAATGTCGGCTGAGCTTTCTGTGCGATACTCGGAACAGCTGCATCAGCAACTGCCGATACACACATTACAGCTGCGAGCACAACTGCGAGTGCAATTTTCATAAATTTGTTCATGTTTTTAGCCCTCCAAAAAATACAAATCTATATATTCACGCTCCGGCTTTTGCGTCGGGACGGGAAAACCATTTTTACTATCCGGGTTGCTTCAGACAACGTCACCTAAGACCGCACCGTCTCAGACCGTACCGCCTCAGACCTCAGTCACATGCTGAATATTTCCCGAATATAGACTATTGTACGCCTTTTCATCCAATTTGTCAAGCATATTATCGCCGATTCTTTTAGAAATTTCTTTCCTTGCATCCCCCATAAGCGGCGGACGGCTGGTCATGTTGTGGCAATCTGAACCTAAGATGTCAATTCTGCCATCTTTTAACATGTTCATGACCTTTCTTGTGGCGAAATATCCTCCGACAAAGCTCTCGGCGTTTGCCTGAATGAGAATGCCGTTTTTGTAGAATTCCGGCAAAAACCTCTCCGCACCAAAACGGAAATATCTCTCGACGTGGGCGATGATGACTTTTGTCCGTCTTGCGGACGCCAGTTCCACGACCTCCGAAACCATTCTCTGATTCCAAGTCATGAACGGCATTTCGATAAGGATAAGCGGCGTGCCCTCGATTTTGAGAAGCCCAACGTCCTCAGCTCTCGAAATTCCCTCGAAATACTTTACCTCAGCACCCAAGAAAATCTCGGGCATGTCGGAGTCAAGATGAGGCTCAAGCTTTTCAAAAGCTCTCCTGCGCCTCTCAAGAAACCTTTTCGGTGAATTGTCCTCGGCGTAGAAGTGGGGAGTTGCGACAATCTGCGAGACGCCCTGCAAAAACGATGTTCTCAGCATCTGGCAGCTCTCTTCAACAGATTTACTTCCGTCGTCGATTCCCGGAAGAATGTGCGAATGGAAATCGATCATTTTCCTGACTTCTTTTTGTTGGCGTCAGCGGCGGCTTCGTAGCTGTGACCATAGCTGTAATCGTAGCCATAGCCCTTTCCGTAGCCGTAGCCCTTGCCCTTCTTGTACTTCTTATACTTCTTCTTGAGAACCTCGGAGTAGGTGAATACAAAGCCTAAAACCTTTACGTTATGGAATTCAAGCTGCCGGACCGTTTCGGCAAGAGTCTGCTGGTCGCAGTAGTCTCTTCTTACGACGACAACCATTCCGTCGATAAGATTTGAGATGACCAAGGCATCCGAAACTGACGAGATAGGCGGCAGGTCGAAGATGATGTAGTCGTAGCCCTTTGAAAGAGCCTCAACAACCTTTGCCATTCTCTCTGAGCCAAGAAGCTCACTCGGGTTCGGGGGAATGTCGCCGCCGGTCATGACGTCGAGCCCGTCAACCAAGCCTGAATGGTGGATAATCTCGTTTCCTGAGCAGAGACCTGCAAGAAGATTCGATAAACCGGGAGTCTTCGGAACGTCGAGACGCTTCGACATTGTCGGAAGTCTCATATCTCCCTCGATAACGAGGACTCTCTTTCCGGTTTCTGCAATCGAGCATGCGAGGTTAAGGCTTGTCGTCGACTTTCCTTCCGACGGAAGGGAGCTTGTGATTCCCAACACTCTGCATCTGTCGCCGTCGTTCGGCAGACTGAACATTATGTTGGCTCTAAGAAGCTTATATGCCTCCGATACAGCAAAGCTCAGGTTTGTGCCGATTCTCTGCTGTTCGGGCGTTGCTGGCTGAATATTTTCGGGACGCTTTACATTCATTTCGTGCTACCTCCCGATTTCGAATAATCATGTCCGTAATAGCCGCTGTAGTAGCCGCTCTTCGAGGAGCTGCCGGTGGCGTCCATATCTGGAATGGAGGCAAGAACGGGGATGTTCTTGTAGTTGGTGAGGAGGTAATCCTCGTCGTGGATAAGGGTGTCAAGAAGCTCCAGTACAACGATGACGCCGACGCTTAAGACAAATCCGATGAGTGCGCCCATCATTGTGTATCTTGTGACGCTCGGGGAGCTCTTTGATGTCGGAACAACTGCGTAGTCAACAATCTTTGCCGAAGAGCCCTCGACTATGTCGGAAACAACGTCGGGGAAGACCTCGGCGATGGTGTTTGCGATGAGAGCAGCCTCCTCAGGGTCTGCACTCGTGACGACAACCTGAAATACCTCGGTGTCGTCGACCGACGAGGTTGAAATCATCCCGGAGAGCGTTCCATAGGAATAGCTGAGTCCGGCTTCCTCAATAACCTGATTCAGAACCGTTCTTGTGTTGAGGATAACTGCGTAGGTAGCGACAAGGCTCTGTGATGCGGAAATATCACCAGACGAAATGCTGACGCTCGAGGTTGAAACGCTGAACGAGCTGTTGTTGACGTACATCAGAACCTTTGACTGATAAAGCGGAGTGACCGCCAATGTAACATATGCAAATGCGATAACGGCGCAGACAAGCGTTGACAGAACAACCGCCCAAGCGTTGTGCCAGACCGCCTTCAAGAGGCGCATAAGGTCTATTTCAACGTAATCCTTACTTCCGTTTTTTTGTGACTGTGAAGCCATGTGACTCCCCCTAAATGCTTCAGAACTCTTCCACGGGATAAAATTTCGCTTAAATCCCAATATGCCAATATATCAGATAGTATACACCCATGCGCCACTAAAGTCAAGCCAAAAATTTAAATTCCTCCGGAAATTAAGTAAAAATCATATATCCCCGGACAAGCCGCCCACCGTTTTTGTGCAAATCGGAAAAAGCCGCACAAAAGGCGGCTTTTTTGGTGGGGGTCAGCTTTTCAGGCGGTAGGTTCTGTTTTTATTTGAGCCTTCCGTGACGACAATGCCGTCAGCTACCATCTCGTTCAGAATTTCTCTTATCCGTGAGGATTTCACCCCTACCAGTTCGGCAAGTTCACTGCTTTTGGCAGAGACATTTCTGGTGAGATATTCGAGAATCGTTTGCTTTTGAGCGGCGATAATTCTATTGCTGACCTTAATTTCCGGTTTATCACCGGCTTTTATCGCCGGTTTTTCACTTATTTCCGGTTTATCACCGGTTTTTATCGCCGGCTTTTCGCTTGTTTCCGGTTTATCGTCGGTTTTTATCGCCGGTTTTTCTTCTCCACTTATGCTTTCCACTTCAAGTAACAGGGTGATTCGTGCAGGTTCAAAGCTTTCAGAGATTTCAGGCACAGACCAGCCCTGCTTTTTCCAGACATTATAGATATTTGGGATGCCACTTCCGGCACGCTCGCCTATATCAACAAGGTTAAACATTTTTATAAGAGCACTGTTTCTCGGGTCGGAAACGCCGCCGTTTATGGCAGTTTCAACGTCAATGCGGAAGCCGCCGGGGTTGGAGAAAGTGATTTTATCCGGCTTTTTGACGATGACGATGCCCTGTCTGCCATAATAATCAGCATTGATGAGGCAATTTGCAAGTGCTTCACGAAGAGCATTGTGCACAGGAGTGTCATCAATCCTGTTTCCATCAGTCAGACTGAACGGTACTTTTATATCCTGAGTGATTCGGTTGTAGACACGGAAATAGAAATCATAAATATTTCCGCTCCAGTCGCCGGAAGACGATACAATCCGGTCTGTCCAGCGGGCACGGGGATCGAGCTGTTCCTGATAGTCGAGAAAATAGTTTGGATATTCTTTTACAATTTCATACTCATAGCCAAACATCAGAAGCCCTGCGGCGGTCGGATGGAGTTTGCCGTCCTTGCCACGACCGGCAGCACCCAGCTTGTAAAGAAAACTACTGTCTTCAAGCTCTTCCCAGACATGTCCGGGACGATATGTCCTCATCCGGATTCTGTAGCGGCGGATGCTGTCTTTATCGAGAACGTCCAGATCCATCTCTTCCAAAACAAGCATATCCTGAGTTTTGTAGGAAGCGTCCCGCATCATGGCTAAGACCTCTTCTTTTGTGCATCTGTAGTCGCCTTCACCATTTCTGCGATAGCTTCCTGTCATGGGGTTGTCGCCGATATAAACCGGCTTGTCGTTTCTCTGGGCACGGGGAACACGAATCGCAATAATCCGGTTACCGTCAACTTCTTCAATGGTCACATCTTTTGCGGAAAGGACATTTACGCTTGTCTTCTTTTGGTTGTTGATTATGTCCCAGAATTCAGCAATAAGCTTTTCGGGAGCGGGAAGATCGACTGTATGAAGAGATTTATCCCGATATTCCTCAACGCCCAAAAGGATAATTCCACCAAGGGAGTTGGCAAATGCCGAATAGGTTTCCCAGATGCTCTGAGGAAGTCCGCCCAGTGACAGCTTCGCCTCAATCCGGTTGTTCTCCTTGTATTTTCCGATGTTTGCAAAGTCAATCATTTTATTTCCTCCAATCTACTGTAGAGTCGATAATATTTAAGCTGGTTGCAGTCATCATCTATCCCTCACACCCTCAACCCTCTCGCCATAACGATTGCAATAACCACCATGACGATTCCAAGCTGGTTTTGCGGGTTGGATATATCCATTACATAAGTATTCGGGAGGTTCACGGCATCCCTTGAGACGGTGGCGATTCTTGTGCCGGAGCTGTCGATGACGTCAAAGTCCAGCCCGAAGAAGTCGCCGTCTACATGCCAGCCGTTGAAGTCGACGTTGAACCGAGGCGCAAGCAGGTCGAATTCTCTGTTGATACAACCGACATAGGTCTTTTTGTCGCCATAGTAGATTTCATATTTCGGGAGAATTGTCGGGATCTTGAGCTTGATTGTGCCGACACAGTCGCCGCTTGAATTGAACATCTTGAAGCACTGTGACCAAGAGATCTGACTTCTTATCGTAAAGACCGTCATCCCTGCTTCATCGTAAATATCGTAGCGAGCCGTCCACGAAAATATTTTCGGTTTAAAAAGGAGCTTCATTAATTTCACCTTTCCTCATAAAATCCATTTCGCCCTATCCCAAAACCGAATAAAGTGCCAGAATCAGCAGCAGGGCGGGGAGCTTCTTTTGCGGATTGCGTATATCCACCGTGAACTCCTCCGTCATGAGGCTGGGCTTTCTTGCAACGGCGGCGACCGTTGCATCGTCCCGGTCAAGAATGTCATACCTGCAGTCGGCGCAGCTTCCATGGGTATGCCATCCGTCGAAATCGATTTTTATATCCGGTGTCGACATGCTGTAGTATCTTGAGACGATACCGATGAGGGACGCCTCGTCGCCCAAGTAGATTTCGAATCTCGGTGTGAGTGCCGGGAGCTTTTTCTTTATAGTCCCGACACAGTCGCCGCTTGAATTGAACATCTTGAAGCACTGCTCCAGAGTGACCTCTCTTCTGACCTTAAAGACCACCTTTCCTGATTCGTCCAAGATGTCATAGCTGCCATTCGGCAAAAGTGTCCGCCAATTGAATGTGAGTAGCATTGTTTGGTACCTCTTTTCCCTTCATTTACTTATATATAGTACCACAAAGAACTGAATTTTGCAATAATCTTCCTGCAAAAACATCAGCCGCCCACCCGATCCGGGTGAACGGCTCTGTACGCTGAGGCTTGCCTCAACGTATTTATTCCTCTATCAGCCTCGTATTCCTGAAATAAAGCGACACGCACCAGACGGCGCAGGCGGCTACTATTATATAGATTATTCTCGATATAATCGCTGCCGAGCCGCCGAAGAGGTAGGCGACAAGGTCGAACTTGAATATCCCGACCAGTCCCCAGTTGATGCCTCCCACGATAAGAAGAAACAAGGCGATTCTGTCCAGTATCTTTATATCACTCACTCCTTAATATTAAGAACTCCCCGATTGTATAACCGGTGCAGGATTAGTCTTGCACATAAGGCGATTTTTTATTCATTTTTTGATAAAAATGCCTCGGGAGATATGGACAAGAGGGGGAAAATGGAGTATAATTGGGGGAGAACCCCTCCACCACCGCACTTTGTGCGGCGGTCCCCCTCCCCTTTCAGGGGAGGCTTTAACTGCCTTTATCGAGAGGTTGCATGAGGCACAAATAGGCTCCCCTGAAAGGGGAGCTGTCAGCCGCAGGCTGACTGAGGGGTTTCCTAAGAACAGGAGGAACGACTGATATGAAATTCGGTTATTTTGACGACCAAAGAAAAGAATATGTTATCACCGAGCCTAAGACTCCGTGGCCTTGGATAAATTACCTTGGCACTGAGAACTTCTTCTCGCTGATTTCGAACACTGCAGGAGGCTATTGCTTCTACCGTGACGCAAGACTCCGCAGAATCACCCGTTATCGCTATAACAATGCACCTGCCGATATGGGCGGAAGATACTACTACATCAACGACTCGGGAGATGTCTGGAGTCCGTCTTGGTCTCCTGTGAAAGCTGACCTCGACAGCTATTCCTGCCGCCACGGTATGGGGTATACTATTATAAATGGTAGTAAGAACGGAATCGAAGTATCTGAGACATTCTTTGTTCCCGTAGGCTTCAATGGCGAGGTTCATAAGATTACTCTCAAGAACACTTCTGGCGGGAAGAAAGACTTCAACCTCTATTCGTTCGTCGAGTGGTGTCTCTGGGACGCAAACGACGACGCCAACAACTTCCAGCGCAATTTCAGCGTTGGCGAGGTTGAGCTTGAGGGAAGCACCATCTATCACAAGACCGAATATCGTGAGAGAAGAAACCACTATGCGTTCTTCTCGGTAAACGCTCCCATCTCCGGCTTTGACACCGACAGAGAGAAGTTCTTGGGGCTCTATAACGGCTTCGACAAGCCGGACGCAGTCTTTGAGAATAAGCCTCGTAATTCTGTAGCCCACGGCTGGGCACCGGTCGCTTCACACTGCGTTGCAGTAAGTCTCGAACCGGGCGAGGAGAAAGATCTCGTATTTGTTCTTGGGTATGCCGAGAACCCTGTTGACAATAAATTCATGCCGGACGGTAGCCTCAACAAGGCTGTTGCGCACGAAATGCTTGCCAAGTTTGATACTGCTGAAAAGGCAGATAAAGCACTCGAAGAACTCAAGGCTTACTGGGACAAGCTTCTTTCGAAGTTCACCGTCACCACTCCCGAGACCAAGGTCGACAGAATGGTCAACATCTGGAATCAGTACCAGTGCATGGTCACATTCAACATGTCCCGCTCCGCATCCTACTTCGAAAGCGGTATAGGAAGAGGAATGGGCTTCAGAGATTCGAATCAGGATCTTTTAGGCTTCATGCACCAGATCCCCGACAGAGCAAGGGAAAGAATCATAGATCTGGCGTCGACCCAGATGTCCGACGGAACCTGCTATCACCAGTATCAGCCGCTTACCAAAAAAGGCAACGGCGAAGTCGGCGGAAACTTCTCCGACGACCCGCTCTGGATGATTCTCTCCACCGTTCAATATATAAAGGAAACCGGCGACTGGACAATCCTTGACGAGAGCGTCCCCTATGACAATGACCCGGAGCAGGCTCAGTCGATGCTTCACCATCTCAAGATGAGCTTTAAGCGTGTTGCCGGGAACTTAGGTCCTCACGGTCTGCCGCTTATCCAGAGAGCCGACTGGAACGACTGCCTCAACCTTAACTGCTTCTCGACCGAATCTGGCGAGAGCTTCCAGACAACCACCTCCAAGGACGGAAAGGTAGCCGAATCGGTCTTCGTTGCCGCACTCTTCAACTTCACCATCCCCGGCTATGTCGAAATCTGCCGCAGACGTGGCTTGGAGGAGGACGCCAAGGAAGCAGAAGACGCCATGAAGAAGATGGCTGACGCAGTTCTCAACTACGGCTGGGACGGCGAATGGTTCGTGAGAGCCTATGACGATTTCGGAAGAAAGATAGGAAGTAAGGAGTGCGACGAGGGCAAAATCTTCATCGAGCCTCAGGGCTTTGCGGTCATGGCTGGAATCGGTGCAGAATCGGGCAAGGATCTGAGAGCTCTCGAAAGCGTAAACAAATACCTTTCATGCGATCAGGGCTTGGTTCTCCTCTATCCTCCATACTCAAGATACTATGTCGAATACGGCGAGATTGGCTCATTCCCCGAGGGCTACAAGGAGAACGGTTCAGTCTTCTGCCACAACAACGGGTGGATAATCTGCGCCGAGGCATATGTCGGTCACGGCGACAGAGCATTTGACTATTATTCGAGAATTTCCCCCGCCTATAACGAGGACATCTCCGAGATTCACAAGACCGAGCCTTATGTTTATGCACAGATGGTTTCGGGAAGAGACGCTCCCGTCGTCGGCGAAGCAAAGAACTCATGGCTCACCGGCACAGCGGCATGGAACTTCGTCGCTATATCGCAGTATATCTTGGGAATCGCTCCCGACTGGGACGGACTCCGGATTGACCCGAGCATCCCGACCGACTGGGACGGATTCACCGTGAGAAGAGAATTCAGAGGCTGTGTTTATAACATCGACGTCCGCAACCCCGAGAACATCTCAAAGGGCGTAAAATCCATCGTCTGCGACGGCGTCCGGCTTTCGGGCAACGTTCTGCCGGTGTTTGAGAGTGGGACGGAGCATACGGTAAATGTAATTATGGGGTAATGTCGGCTGCGGCGACTGAAGCCGCCTTGCCGAGTGCCCACCTGCGGTGGGCACACCCCTCAGTCTGCGCCTGCGGCGCAGCCAGCTCCCCTTAGCAGGGGAGCCTTTTTCTGCCTCTTTGTAACTTTCCGGAAGAGCACAAATAGCCTCCCCTGAAAGGGGAGGGGGACCGCCGGCGAAGCCGGTGGTGGAGGGGTGCGCCGACCGGCGGGAGGCGCACAGTTGCGAAGAGACTGCAATTTCGCATTTTCTTTCATTTCCCTATTGACAACCTCAAGATATTGTGTTATCATAGAATACGAGCCCAAGATTTATGGGTTTAAATACCGATAGGGAGGAAGTCAAATGAAAGTAAATGTAATCGGCGGAGAACTCAGTCAGGAAGAGATTTCTCAGTATGTTTCACGTGCGGAAAGCATTAACAAAGGCAAGGTAATCGACGAAATGACTCTTCGTCCCGATGGTGATTATATCGACATCGAATATCACTTTGCACCTGCCAACTTTGAGAGAATAAGAAGAATCACCGGCTATCTTGTCGGAACTCTCGACCGCTTCAACAACGCCAAGCGTGCCGAGGTCGGCGACAGAGTCAAGCACAGCGTGGCATGACATAAATCTGCTAATTTCTTTGCCCTCAGATAAATTTTGTGCTACGGGTTGCGTTTACAATCCGCAGAAAGAGAAGAACCGCCGAAAGGTGGCTCTTCTTTTTTTGTCGCCTGCGGCGACCGCACTTCGTGCGCCCTCTCAGTCAGCCCATTGGGCTGACAGCTCTCCCAGAGGGAGAGCCAAGATTTCGCATCGACAAACATTTTGCTAAAAAACATATAAAATTGACTTGAAACTCGGTGTAAGCTATAGTATAATGTTCTCGATTAATATAGGTTACTTTACCTATGGAGGAATGAACATGAATTCTAATGATATAAATATTGTTTTGGCTGATGCGAAAGGTGCGGCTCCGATTTATGTGGATAAGTCCGGTTCAGCCTTTGATGGGCTTTCGCTTATCGCTGAGGCTTATGCGGATGACGTCGAGGCTTTATGCGGCAGTCGTCCGGAGGTTGTTTATGAAGAGCCGAAGACGGGTGTTTATCTGATGGCTGGTCTTGTTTCGGATGAAATCATCAGGGCTCAGGGCGTAGACTGGGCAATATCCCCATCAAACGGCGATTTCAAGTCGCCCGACTGGGAAAGATACGAGATCAAGGTTCTTCGGGATGGCGAAAGAACCAAGGTTGTCATCGCCGGCTCTGACAAGAGAGGTGCGATTTACGGCATCTTCCATATCACTGAGGACATTTTCGGCGTCAGCCCGTGGATATGGTGGGCGGATGTCAAGCCGAAGAAGCTTGAGAGCCTCACCGTAAAAGTGTCTGAGCTCGAAACCGTTTCCAAGCGTCCGTCGGTCAACTTCCGTGGATTTTTCATGAACGACGAGAACCCCTGCTTCAACGGCTTTGCAGACAGCCACTTCGGGGGCTTGAACTACATGTTCTATGACGAGGTCTTCAAGCTTATACTCCGCCTCAAGGGCAACTATATGTGGCCTGCGATGTGGTCGAACGACTTCTCGATTGACGGCATGGAGGGCGTGAAGCCGGACACGAAGTTCTATGAGCTCGAAAAGAAGTACCACCACAAATTGGGCGGGCTGATGTATTGCGACCAGCCGGGGCATGAGAATGCCCCGATCGATGAGCCGAAGACCGATACCGCCACCGAAAAGCCCGGTTATCTCAAGCCGGGAGAGTACCCGATGACTCTTGCAAACGCAGTTTTAGCCGACAGATACGGCGTCACAGTGGGCGCATCCCACCACGAGCCGATGGCGAGAAGCGGACAGGAGTGGGGCAAGCTCCAAGCCTACTGGAAGGGCGAGATAACCTACCGTGACCCGAAAATTGCGACCGACAAGGGTCAGCAGGTCTGGAACTATCTTCTGAACCCTGACAACATCGAGAAGTTCTGGAGCGACGCAATCTACCGCAACGGCGGACTCGACACCATGTTCACAATCGGCATGCGTGGCGAGAACGACTCTGTTCTCATCGACGACAAGAATCACACTCTCACAACTGAGGAAAATATCGAGCTTTTAAAGGCAGTTCTTCGGACTCAGGATAAAATTCTTTCAAATCACGGAGTTGAAAACGCTCCGAGACTGCTGGCTGTTTATAAAGAGGTTGAAAACTGCTGGTATGGCGGCTCACGTGACAACCCAAAAGCCGCTCTTGGCAAGGGACTCAGGGATGACCCGGACGTTACCGGGCTTTTGGGCGCAGATACAAACAGAATCGTCATGCTCTGCGAGGACAATAACGGATACTTAAGAACGTTGCCGGAGCTCGGCGAGGGCGACAGATTTAACTGGGGACTTTACTATCACTTCGACTATGTCGGAGCTCCCAAGACCTCTATGTGGATAAACACAATGCCTCTTCAGCGTGCATGGGAGAATCTCACCGCAGCCTATGACTACGGAATCGACGATGCGTGGATTGTCAACGTCGGCGACATCCGACCGATGGAGCTTCCGCTTTCGTACTTCATGAATCTCGCCTATGACTACGAGACCTACGGCTCATCAGCCCCCAATAACTGCGACAATTACTATAAGACTTGGGCAAAAGAGACATTCTCGGCTGATGAGACTATCGGGGAATATGAGCTTGACGAAATCGCATCGCTTCTTTACGACTACACATGGCTCAACGGCGTCTGCAAGCCGGAGACGCTCAAGAGTGAGGGAGAATTCAGCTACAGTCCTCTCTTCTACGGCGAGGCTCAGGAAAAGCTTGAATTTGCAGAAAGCATTATCGGTCGTGCAAACGACCTGATGGAGAAGATTCCGGAGAGCTCCGAATGCTACATCCCGTTCTACCAGATGGTCTACTATCCGGCTGTTGCCAGCGCAAACGTCGTGAGAATCATGATTTTATACTCACTCAACAAGCTCTACTGTGTCCGTGGCTCGACTGTTGCCAACACCTTGGCAAGGCTTATCGAGAAGTATCTTAGCTACGATGAGGAGCTTTCGGAGAAATACTGCTCACTGGGCGAGGAATTCAGCGGCACTTCGAAGTGGCATGGCATCATGCTCGCAGCACCCGACTACATGAAGACCTTCCACGATGAGATCTTAGGTCGTGTCACCGCACGTTCCCACATGAACTATGCGAGCTGGAACACCGAATCGGCGATGAAAATCATCCCCCACACCGTTCATCCGCTCAAAAAGCCTCTCATGATAGTCGACCTCCCGGAGGAGGTGAGGGGCTACCGTGACAACAAGGCAAAGAAGAAGCCTCCGGTTCTCCCTGTATTCGAATCGACAGCCAAGCAGAACTACACAGTAAATCTCACCAATGCCGGTATCGGAGAGCTGAGCTACGAGATTATCCCCTCAGACGACTTCATCCTGATTGGCGGAGAGAAATCTGGCAGCTATGACGAGTACACCAGCTTCGATGTCTCAATAGACTGGGATAAGCTTTCCTGCAGCAAGACCGGAACAGTCACCGTAAAATCGCAGTTCAATACCGTTGTGATTGCGGTATCGGCAAAGGTTATTGACTTAGGCGACTGCACCCTCCCGAAGCTCCATCTCCCCGAAAACGGCTTTACCGTCATGAACTCGAACGAGTTTGCGGCGAGCGGCTTATCCAAAAACGGCGAAGTCAGCTTTACTGAGCTTCTAGGCTACGGCAAGGGAAGATCCTCTATGAAGATGCTTCCAGTCCTTTCGGAGAATTTCAATGCCGGCGACGGCGCATGGCTTGACTACAGCTTTGCAGTCGGGACTGACGGCGAGTACAGGTTCACCTTCTATGTCGGTCAGAACTGCAACCTCTCCTTTGACCACGGCAACCATCTCAACATCGGCGTGCAGATCGACGGGGGAGAGATTCAGGCTGTCGACACCTTGGGCAAGGGCTACATAGCCGGCTCAAGCTCCGCATGGGACAACACCATCCAGCGTGCAGGAAGAACCGCCGAGTATCTCCATACTCTCACCGCCGGCGAGCACACCCTCCGCATCTACGGCATGGATCAGAATGTCGTCCTGCAGAAGATAGTTGTTGGTGCTAAAGACAAGAGGATCGAAAAATCGCTTCTTGGTCCGAAACCCACTGCGATGGTATAGATGTAGTACCTCATCCCATCTAAAACTTTACATTTTAACAACCGGGTACAAGTGCT
>JAJQBX010000035.1:8602-19269 GCA_021203065.1 Oscillospiraceae bacterium | reverse complement strand
CTATTATACCACAAAGCAAATGATTTGTAAAGTTTTAAGAGAGATGAGGTACTACGACGTCGCTCCGAATGTTGACACCACCGGTGACGGCATTGCTGACGAGGGAAGCCTCCGTGGCTCGAGCGAGATTGTCGCCGCAAGAATCAAGGACAGAATCCAGCAGAGGGTCGACGATGCAGGTCTCGAAATCGTCGAGGCGAGAATCACCTACCTCGCCTACGCTCCCGAGATTGCGGCAGTCATGCTCCAGCGTCAGCAGGCATCCGCCATCATTGACGCAAGAAAGATGATTGTTGACGGAGCCGTCGGCATGGTCGAGATGGCTCTTGAGAGAATCAACGAGGGCGGACTTGTGAACCTTGATGACGAAAGAAAGGCGGCAATGGTCTCGAACCTCCTCGTTGTCCTCTGCGGCAATCACGACGCTCAGCCGGTTGTGAACTCCGGCAGCTTATACTGATTAGGATGATGGATAGATGGCTGATAAAAAAGCAATCCCGCTCCGGATTTCGGAGCAGCTCTACAGCTCCCTTGCCGCATGGGCTGAGGATGACTTCCGTTCCCTCAACGGGCAGATTGAATATCTCCTTACAGAGTGTGTCCGGCAAAGAAAGAAAAATGGCGGATATGTCGGGAGAGACATTGACAAGCCGCTTGAGGTGGATTTGAGCAATACAAAAAATACCGACTGAGGGCGACCTCGGTCGGTTTTTGCTTTATGAGCGGGTTGATATTCCGGAAATCTGCAAAAAACTGCATTTTTCCGGAGTGGGTTTGTTAATTATACTGTGTCTGGATTACAGGCACATTTCGTAAATCTTCTCGACGTCGGCGGGGGTGAGATTTTTGGGTCCGGTGATGACGCCGCCGGCGCAGGCGTGCTCTGCCATTGCCTTGAAGTGGGTGGCATCGATTCCCAAGTCGCTTAAGTTCGGCTTCAAGCCCAAGGTCTCAAAGCAGAATCTCGAGCAGGCTTCGATGGCTTTCTTTGCGCCGTCAATCGGGTCGAGTCCCAGCTCAACTCCGAAAACGGTTACGCCGAAGCGGTGGATTGCGGGAGCGGTCGACTTATCCAAGATATAGCTGAGCCAGCGGGGAGTGAGGATTGCAAGCCCGTGACCGTGGGTGATGTCGTAGTAAGCCGAAAGCTCGTGCTCCATTGCGTGGCAGGCGCAGCCGTGGACTGTTCCGCCATCGAGGATGGTGTTGAGTGCCATCGAGGACGCCCACATCAGGTTGGCTCTTGCCTCGTAGTCTTCGGGTTCGCATATCGCAACCGGTGTCCACTTGACGACTGTGCGCATGACCGCCTCCTGCATTTCAAGAAGAAGATCAAAAGTGGCGGTGCCGGCGAGGTAGTAATTGTCGAGGACGTGGTTGAAGATGTCGAAAGCTCCGCATGCGGTCTGATAATAGGGAAGAGTGTAGCTGTATTCGGGGTTCTCGAAAGCGACTCTTGGGATGAGTGCCGAGCCGCCGAGACCTATCTTCTCGTTAGTTTCCATATTGGAGATGACCGCCCATGCGTCCATCTCAGAGCCGGTAGCGGCGTTTGTGAGAATTGCGACAACCGGGAGTGCTTCTGTTACCCAGACTCCTCCGGAAACGAGCTTCCAGACGTCGCCGTCAGGGGTCATAGCCGCAGCCGCAACGCCCTTTGCGCAGTCGATTGTTGAGCCGCCGCCTGCGGCAAGCACAACGTCTATTCCCTCACGCTTGCATATCTCTGCGCCCTTGTTGGCGGTCGAATGACGTGGGTTCGGCTCAACTCCGGAAAGCTCAAACAGCTCGATGCCGCCCTCCTTGCAAAGGGAAACTATCTCGTCATAGAGACCATTTTTCTTTATCGAGCCGCCGCCGTAGACCAAAAGCACCTTGTTGCCAAAAGCCTTGAGCTCCGCCGGCAGATTCTTAAGATGGCTCGTGCCGAAGTAAACCTTGTCTGGATTGTGGAAAATGAAATCGTTCATGGTGAATGCCTCCTGTAATATTTTTTGTTGATTCTATTATAGCAAAAACGGGTGAAATACGTCAATACCAGTCGTGTTTTTCGTTTCTGTCCAAGGCGTTGATGGCGTCCATCTCCTCGTCGGTCAGCTCGAAATCGAACAGGTCGAGGTTTTCTCTTATATGGTCGGGGTCGCTTGAACCGGGAATTACGACTACGCCTTTCTGGAGATTCCACCGGAGTATCACCTGCGCCGATGAGACACCGTGTGCTTCCGCAATTGCTACTATCGTCTCATCGTTGAGAAGCTCCGAGGTGTGACCTCTCCCTCCGAGAGGATACCAGCCCTGAACGACGATTCCAAGGCTCTGGATATAGGGGATGACGTCGTTTTCCTGATAGTATGGGTGGATTTCGTTCTGGACGAGTGCCGGAGTGATGTTTACCTGCGGCAAAAACTCCTCAAGCTCCTCGATATACCAGTTTGAAAGCCCGATTGAGTGAACCTTTCCGTCTGCGACTGCCTGTTCGAGAGCAAGATATGCTTCGACGTCGCCGTCTCCCGGGTGGTGCAGGATTATCATGTCGATATAATCGAGCCCCATTCGCTCAAGTGCGTCGTCAATAGCCTCGGCGGCGTTTGAATACTGCGTCGGATAGAGCTTCGTTATGACGAAAATCTCCTCACGAGGGACGTCGGAGTTGCGGATAGCTTCACCGACGGCGGCTTCGTTGCCATACATGTAGGCGGTATCGATGAGCCTGCCTCCGGCTTCGAGAAGTGCCGCTATAGACACGGCGCACTCCTCGTCAGAAAGGCTGTATGTTCCGAGCCCCACAATCGGCATCTCATAGCCGCTGTTTAGTAAAACTGTCTTCGTTTCAAAGTTAAATACGCCCACTTGGGACACCTCACTTACATCGCTTTCGGGTAAATCCAAGCTCTCAATCCACTCGATAACATCGCTTTCTGTTGCATCTCCTGAGAACCGCCTGCCCGAGTCCCAAGTGACGGTGTCTGAGACGAGCGAGTGCAGGTTTTCGGCACTTGAGCCGATGCCGCTTGAGTGGGATGTGCAGAACGGGATTATCGTCACATTCTCTAAATCGTAGCTTTCAAGGAAAGTGTAGACTATCTTAGGTGCCTGCCCGTGCCAGATGGGATAGCCGAGGAAGATGACGTCATACTGCGAAATATCTTCAACTGAGCCTGAGATTTCGGGTCGGGCTGAATCGTCGCTCTGCTCTTGGTCGGCACGCCCTCCGGTGTAATAAGCCAAGTCCTCATCGGTATATGGGTCGGCGGCGACTATCTCGTAGAGGTCTGCGCCGGTTTCAGAGGCGATCCACTCGGCTATCTGCTCAGTCGTGCCGGTGCAGGAGAAGTAGGCGACGAGAATTTTGCTTCCGGAGGCTTCGGGGGTTTCTGCTTCGGCTTCGGGTTCTGATTCGAGATCTTCGGAACTGGCTGCCGGTTCAGTTTCTTCGGGGGCTGTGGTTGTTGTAGCATTGCTGACAGCGTCGGTTTGCTCCTCCGTAACGGCTTCTGCGCCGCAGGAAGTGAGTAGCAGGGCTGAGAGAAATATTGCAATAAACTTCTTCATCGCTTTTACCTCCATATCAATATTTTTGGGTCAATTCTATTATAGCATGAGCTTCACACAATATCAAATATGCATATTATATTGCAATCAATACTTGAAAAGTATGACTTATTGTGATAGAATAGATGCAAGGAGGGATTCAGATGGACATACGGTCGCTTCAATATTTCTTGGCGGTTGCCCGGGAAGAGAGCATCACAAAGGCTGCCGAGACGCTTCATATGACTCAGCCGCCGCTTTCGAGGGCGATTAAAGACCTTGAAGACGAGCTTGGTAAGCAGTTATTTATCCGTGGGAGCAGGAAAGTGACACTTACCGACGACGGAATGATTTTAAGAGGTCGTGCGGAGGAGCTTATAGACCTGATGGAGAAGACGAAAAACGAACTGATTTCTTCCGATTATGACATCAGCGGAGATGTCTATATCGGCGGCGGAGAGTCGGAGGCGATTTCCTATCTGGCGGATGCCGCTTGTGAGCTCCAGAAAAAGCACCCGAATATCCACTATCACATCTATGCCGGCGACGGCGAACAGGTTGCCGAAAGGCTCGACAAGGGGCTTATCGACTTCGGGCTTCTTGTCGCTGAGCCTACGGGCTTTGAAAAGTATGACTATATTCGCCTCCCGACCAAAGATACTTGGGGCGTCCTTATGCGGAACGACAGCCCGCTTTCCGGAAAAGATTATATCACCGCAGAGGATTTATGGGACAAGCCGCTTATCGTCTCCCAGCAGGCTTCGAAAACCGGCGAGATGTTCCGCTGGCTGAAAAGAAATGAGGACGAGCTGAATATCGTCCTCAAGTACGACCTGATTTATAACGCTTCGCAGTTCGTGAAATCGGGCTTGGGCTATCTCATCGGGCTTGACAGGCTCATCAACACCTCCGGCGACAGCGGGCTTTGCTTCAAGCCGGTATACCCCAAGTGGGAGTCGGATTTATATTTTGTCTGGAAGAAGTATCAGGTCTTCTCGAGGGCGTCGGCGGCGTACTTGAAGTGCATGGAAGAAAGACAAAAGTCCGGATAGGCAGGTTCTATCCGGACTTTTTCAGGAGAGTTCGCCACCCGCACAATTTCGGGCTTGGCGGGTGGTATTATGTGGCTATATAACTACTAACTTGGAGGGGTAGTAGAGAAGCTATCATGAGTTGGTGGCTTTCAATCTGCGTGGTGCAACGGTTCGCCATTGAAAACTCTTTCCCAGTTTTTCTTGAGCAAGATGAGAGTTGTCAGGAATGCGAGGATGTCGGCTACCGGTCCTGCCCAGAGGACGCCTTCCACACCGAGGAATATGGGTAGAATTATCGTTGCCGGCAGAAGGTAGATTACCTGTCTTGCGAGGGACAATACCGAGGCTTGCTTGGGCTTTCCGATGGCTTGGAAGAATACGCCGCTGATCATCTGGACGCCGTTCAGCGGACACGCTAAAAGGAAGATGCGGAAGCACTTGGTGGCGAACTCGTTATAGAGCTCCGATTCCGAGCCGAACAGGCTTACGATAATCATTGGGTCAAGCTGGAAGACGAGGAACGCCAATATCAGGATGACTGTCGCCGCTTTGAGAATGAGTTTATATGCACTTTTTACCCTTTCTTTCTGTCCGCAACCGTAGTTAAAGCCTAAAATAGGTTGGGAACCGGTCGCCATACCCAATACTATGGCGGTTATAATCTGGTTGACCTTCATCGTGATGCCGATGGTCGTAAGAGGAATATCCGAGCCGTATACGGATTTTGCACCGTAGATGACGAGGACGTTGTTTGTTACCGCCATGACGAGGACAAGTGCGATTTCGGTGATGAAGCTTGAAAGCCCCAAGCTACAGGTCTTGCCGATGGTTGATTTTGTGAGCCTGAAGCTGTTGCGGGTGAGCTTTATACTCTTGAACCTCGGAATATATGCAAGATAGAAGATGGCGTTGAGAATCTGACCGAGGATTGTTGCGAGAGCTGCGCCCTTGACTCCCCATTCAAGAGTGAAAACTAAGATGGGGTCTAAGATGAGGTTTGTTATGCAACCGATGAGAAGCCCTGCCATGCTGTAGCCGGGACTGCCGTCGGCACGAATAATGCTTGCCAGAGACGAGTCAATTGCGGCGAAGAGGACGCCCCACGAGATTATTCTGCCATAGTCGATGGCATAGGGGAGAATGTCTTCTGTCGCTCCGAACAAGAGGCAGAGGGGCTTAAGGAAAATCTGGAATATTGCACAGAGGGCAGCTCCCATAATCAACGTCATCGAGATGGCGTTTCCCACACCTTTTGCGGCAGATTCGCTGTCGTCTTCTCCTAATTTCAGGCTTAGGTATGCCGCTGCACCGTCTCCTAAAAGAAGAGCAAAGGCAATTACAATTATGGTGAACGGCAGAATTACGTTTGTCGCACCGTTTCCAAGGTAGCCGACGCCCTGACCGATAAATATCTGGTCGATAATGTTATAGAGGGCGTTTACAACCATTGAGATGACGCTGGGGATACTATACTTCAATATCAGCCTACCAATCTTCTCGTATTTGAGCGCATTGGTAGTCGAGACACTTTGTGTCATATAAAACCTCCTTCAAAGTAATTTTTATCTTTTACAGGATTATTATAGCACAGTGGGACTTGATTTTGAAGTGAATATATGGTATTATCAATGATGAAAACGCAATAATCGAGGTATACTATGAATACACAACAGCTTGAAACTTTTATACAGGTTGCGGACAACCTGAACTTCGCCCGGGCGGCTGAGGTGCTAAATATGACCCAGTCAGCCGTTTCGAGGCAGGTTCATTCTCTCGAAGAAGAGCTTGGCGTGAAGCTCTTTCTTCGGACAACCCGCACCGTCACCCTTACTCCGGCAGGAGTCGGCTTTCTGGAGGACGCAAAAAAGGTTGTAAATACCTTAAAGATTGCGACGGCAAAGGCGGCGAAAAGTGCCGGTTCGAGCATACAGGTCGTGACAATAGGTTGCGGGAGCGAAGCGGATCTGGATCTTCTCGGAAAGATTCTGACTAAGACACGAGCCAGCATGCCGGAGGTTCACCCGTTTGTGAAAGTTATTCCGCATCGGTCGATTCTGTCGCTGTTCTCGCAGGGAGATATTGATGTGCTCTGCGGATTTCGGGACGACGTTCCGAAAATCTCTGGTGTCAGTTATCGGGAAATCGCCGACATTCCGATATGTTGTGCCTTGCCGGATGGCTTTTCTCTTTCCGAAAAGTCGGAAATATCCGAAAGCGAGCTCTATTCCGAAGAATTAATCCTCTGTAACGCCCTGCCGTCAAAGGCGATTCAGATTCAGGAGCAGATTGCAAGCCATATACTTCCCGAGAAGACATATATGTGCGAGAATCTTCACGCAACTCTGGCGATGGTTCGAGCGGGCTATGGTTTCACGATAACTCCGAAAATCGAGTTCAGCGGGGTAAAATGCGTCCCGTTGAGCGACACGAAGAGCCTTTCTTACGGATTATTTTACAAGAGCGACTCCCCGACAGCGGTTCTGAAAAAGTTTCTCGAAGCGTCGGCGGTTTAAATTCTCAACTCAACACAAAATTAAATCCGTGTTGTTCCGTTCCCGGGGGAAATCTCCTATAATAAAATCATCAGCCGAGGCTGAAATAATGTTCAGGAGACTTTTATAATGAACACAGACAAAATTGTTGCGGAATCAATCGCAAAGGACTATGCACCTAAGGACACCAGTAAGATAGTTGCACTTAAGAAGCTTGACCGCAAAGCCAAGTCAAAGGCTAATATCTTCGCCTATACTTTCGGGGTTATCATGGCTTTAGTGCTTGGCGTCGGGATGTGCCTTGCTATGGGAGTCATCGGAAGCGGCACGGCGATGATGGTTCTTGGAATAATCGTTGGCGTTGTCGGTATCATCGGCGTTGGGGTCAACTATCCGATATACAAGAAGCTTTTGGAAAGCGGCAAGAAGCAGTATGCCACCGACATTCTTCGGCTTGCAAAAGAGATAAGCGACAAGGCGGAGTAAAGAATTTTTGAAAGGGCGGAGAGAGTATGAACAAGTCTGAAAGCAAATATTTCAATACCGCCCTGCTGATGGACGAGGCTTTGCTCCAGCTTCTTGAAAAGAAAGACCTCGAATTCATCACCGTCAAGGAAATCTGCGAGCGGGCAGGCGTCAACCGGTCGACTTTTTATCTTCACTATGAGACTATCGGGGATTTAGTCGACGAGACGGCGGAGATGATAGACCGCAGGTTTTCGCAGTATCTCGGCGAGGACAGCCACTTCTCCGATAAAATACCGGACAGAGAACTTAACGAGCTGGTTCTGATTAATGAGGAGCAGTTATTGCCGTATCTTCGGTTTATAAAAGACAACAAGGCTGTATATCGGGCGACTTTCCGAAATCCTTATGCCGTTCGGGCTGACGAGAAATATGAATACCTGAAAAATCGGGTTATCGAGCCGATTCTTATGAGGTTCGATATTCCCAAGGAACGCCATAGATACTATATCGACTACTACATAGAAGGCATCATGGCGATAGTCAAGCGTTGGCTGATGAATGACTGCCGGGATTCTGTTGAAGAGATAGCCGCTGTGATTGAGGACTGTGTCCTGCCAAGGAGAGCGTAGGTATGGGTAATAGCTTCATAGGAAAATATCGCACCGATTATGAATTCAGGACATTTTCGGGAGCGTGGTTGTCTTTCGGGATTACGGTGCTGTTCGCCGTGTACAATGGCTATCTTGGAATCACTCAGGGCTCACTCTGGCATGGGAGCATTGCGATTTATTACATGCTTTTAGCTGTCATACGGGGAATAATCCTCCTTTCAGAGAGAAAAATCAGGACGCAGGACAACAAAAACAAGGCTCGGCTTCGGACATTCCTGATAAGCTCGGCGTTTTTACTGCTTCTCAATATCGCTCTCATCTGCCCGATAGCACTCATGGTGAAGTTCGAGAAGCCGGTTCAGATGTCCCTCATCCCGGCAATTGCGATGGCGGCTTATACGACCTATAAGATAGTGATGGCGTCGGTGAACTTCGGGAGCAAAAAGAAAAAGCTCTCGGGGAATATCTTAATCTCGGAGCTTCGGGCGATAAGCCTTATCGATGCGATTGTGTCGGTGCTGTCCTTGCAGAATACTCTCATCATGGTGATGGATTCTGCCGAAAGCATGCTCACACTGTCCGCTGTAACTGGCGGAGCGATGTATGCTTTTGTCCTCATGATAACAATCCGGCTTCTTATAAGAAAACCCCGTACCGAGTGAGGTACGGGACTTTTTATGCTCAGACAATATTTATCTGGCATACCGCCATGGCTTTGAGGGCATTCTCATGACTTGCAGGGCTTACTCCGGCGCAGCAGGAAGAGTCAACCGTTATCGGAACCTCCGGGAAAGCTGCTTTCAGGATCATCGCATTCGAGATAACGCAGATGTCGGTGCAGAGCCCGATGAGCTCAATTGACTCAAGGTCGGGAATCTCGGAAAGCACTTTTGGAAGATCAACTGAGCCGAAAGACGGCTTGTCGACCACTTTGCAGCCGTCCGAATAAATCCCATCCGCAATCTCCCAGCCGGGAGTGCCCTTGACGCAGTGAATTACGGGAAGATTTTTGCCCTCCTGAGTGGAAAGATAATCAGGAGTGTGAGTGTCCCGGGTATAGATGACCGTCCCACCAGAGCTGAGATATTCCGAAACTTTGCGCTTCACATTCGGAACTATAGCGACCGCCTCCGCAGTGCCAAGTGCGCCGTCGATGAAGTCGTTTTGCATGTCGATTACTATTAAGGCTTTCATAGTGGTTCTCCTATTCTTTCAGGCTCACTTTGAAAAGGCGATTGAACCCTATATCCCGAGGCTCTTTCTGATCTCTTCAAGTGAATAGGTTTCAGGGTCTTTCTTGTATTCTTCGTAAGCCTCTTTGGCGACAAGAGCATCGTATTCATCTTCGATTTCTTCGAAATTAGCATTTTCTATTATTCTGTCACCCATAGCTTACCTCCGATAAAGTACCTTACAAAAAATGTGGGTACTTGAAATTATTACTCATATATGATACCATATAATCAGTCGAAAGACAACACCCTAAGGAGAATTAATTTTATGAGAAGAGACATAAAGACGACTGAGGCAATTTTCCCGATGCCGGTGCTGATGATTGCGACTTACAATGAGGACGGCAGTATTGACGTTATGAACGCCGCTTGGGGAACGATGCTTGAGAGGGACTATATCATCCTCAATCTGACCGAGACCCATAAAACCGTTCAGAACATCAAGGCGAGAAAAGCTTTCACCGTCAGTATTGCTGACTCGAAGCATGTGGTCGAGGCGGACTATTTCGGAGTGGTTTCGGGGAACAAGGTGCCGGACAAATTCGCAAAAAGCGGGTTGACCGCCAAGAAATCCGAAAGGGTCGACGCTCCCATCATCAATGAGTTCCCGCTTTGCATGGAGTGCGAGTTTATCGAGTATCAGGACGACCAGTACGGCTGCGGAGTTATCGGTAAGATTGTGAACACTACGGCTGATGAGGCAGTTTTGACCGACGGCAAAGTAGATATTGAGAAAGTTTCGGCGATTGCGTTTGATCCGTATACTCATGGATACTACAAAGTAACGGAGAGAGTCGGCGAGGCGTTCAAGGATGGGCTGAGGATGAAGTAAAGATTTGATGAAATCCTCGCTTTGCTCGGGTGAAATCTGAAACTTCGTTTCGGATGAAATCGTTTGCCTTGCAAACGATGAAATTAAATCCGTCCTTATCCCGCCGAAAGAGGATTTCATCGCATCAGCGATTTCATCACGGAGTGATTTCTTCCGTCGAAGACGGATTTAGTTGAAAAAATCCCGCTTTAAGCGGGATTTTTTCTGGCGGAGAAGGAGGGATTCTGAACCCAGACGCAACGCCTGCGGCGTGGCGTCGAAAATTGCCTTGGTGAGCACAAGATTTAAATTCTTTTTTGTTTTCAGCAAGCGCAAATTTGTTGTTCTTTATTGGTGGCAATTTTCTCGAGTGTGCTCACCCTCACAACATCCATCAAATAAAAATACCCCCAAATTGGGGGCATTTTTTATTTGGCGGAGAAGGAGGGATTCTGAACCCAGACGCAACGCCTGCGGCGTGGCGTCGA
>JAJQBX010000035.1:0-8592 GCA_021203065.1 Oscillospiraceae bacterium | reverse complement strand
TGGCGGAGAAGGAGGGATTCTGAACCCAGACGCAACGCCTGCGGCGTGGCGTCGAAAATTGCCTTGGTGAGCACAAGATTTAAATTCTTTTTTGTTTTCAGCAAGCGCAAATTTGTTGTTCTTTATTGGTGGCAATTTTCTCGAGTGTGCTCACCCTCACAACATCCATCAAATAAAAATACCCCCAAATTGGGGGCATTTTTTATTTGGCGGAGAAGGAGGGATTCGAACCCTCGATGAGCTTTCAACCCATACACGAGTTCCAGTCGTGCGCCATAAACCGGGCTAGGCGACTTCTCCGTGGCTGATTTACACGTTCGGGAGATACCTCCTCAATCGAACTACGATATTATACGCTATTTTTGCGGGGTTGTCAAGACCTTTTTTGCAAATTTATTTCATTTTGCTCCCGGAGTCCTGAAAATCGGACTGCGGGAGATTTTTTTGAAAATTCCTATTGACAAATCGGATTTTGTGAGTATCATTAGATTCAGAACTTCCGTTCGAAACAAAGTTTCTTTGCAAAGCTTGTTTTGCTGTTCCGACTGGGGAAGCTCTTAGTGACAATCCGTTCAAAGAACTAAGCCAAAAAGGGAACAAAGCCGTTTAGGAGAACGAAGCCGCTCAAGAAAACAAAGCCGCCCCGAGGACGACTTTGTTTCAAGATTGGAAAAGAAAAAAGGAGAAATAAAAATATGAATGTTATCAAAAACACACAACTATATTATATCAGCTTTTCTCCCGGTTGTCAAGTACTTTTTTAGGAATATATGAAATACGGAGGGATGAATATGGGTAAGAGCGACATCAGCGATTCTAACAGACTCAGGGCAAGCGAAATTATAGAGAAGTGCCTCGAGATTCTCAACGATGAGAAAAAGCTTAAAGATGCGAGTGTTTCCCAGCTCACCGGGGCGATTTCTTCACTTTCGGATAATTTCCTTGTGGAGAACGACAGCTCCACCGGCTTGGATGATCCTCTGAGCAGGAGCATACTGGAGCTGGTAAAGGACTTGAAGAGCGACAAGCCGCAGTGAAGAAAGGGGTGAAAGCTTGCTCAGTGAGAAGCAGAAAAAGATTTTTGCGTTTTCCGAGTCGGACTACGACGCACTCATCTGCGACGGCGCAATCCGTTCCGGGAAAACCTCGGTGATGACGGTGGCGTTTGTAGACTGGGCGATGGCGAACTTCTCGGGACAGCGGTTCGGAATCTGCGGGAAGACCGCCGACGGAGCGATCAAGAATATAATCCTCCCGTTCATGTCGATGAGCTATTCAAACAAGAGGTACCACATCAGGTGGAAGCCCTCCTCAAAAGTGATGGAGATTTCCTGTGGAAGCGTCAGAAACCTGTTCGAGGTGTTCGGAGGAAAGGACGAGTCGAGCTTCATGCTCATCCAAGGCAGAACGTTTGCGGGCGCACTCATCGACGAGGTCGCACTGATGCCGAAGTCGTTTGTTTCTCAGGCGGTGGCAAGATGCTCGGTTGAGGGCTCGAAGCTGTGGTTTTCCTGCAATCCCGAATCCCCGGAGCACTGGTTCTACCGGGAGTGGATCTTAAAAGCCGATGAGCGGAACGTCCTCTATCTGCACTTTTGCCTTGAGGACAACCCGTCACTCTCAAAGAGAATCATCGACCGCTATAAGAGCTACTACTCGGGTGCTTTCTATGAAAGATATATCGAGGGCAGATGGGTCTTGGCGGAGGGCTTGGTCTATGAGATGAGCGAGGATTACATCACAGACGAAGTTCCAAGCTTTGGCGAATACTACATCTCCTGCGACTACGGGACGATGAATCCCTGTTCGATGGGGCTGTGGTGCCTGAAAGACGGCGTTGCAACGAGAATCGCAGAGTATTATTACGACGGAAGAGCGGAGAAGAAGCAGTTAACCGACGAGGATTACTATCTTGCACTCGAAGCACTTGCTGGAGACCTGCCAATAAGATACGTGATAATTGACCCGTCGGCGTCGAGCTTCATAACCCTCATTCGAAAGCGTGGGAGATTCAGAGTGAAGAAAGCCGACAACGACGTTATGAACGGCATCCGGCTGACGGCAGGATTTATGAAGTCGGGGAAGCTGAAAATCCACCGAAGCTGCAAAAACGCTCTGCGTGAATTCTCGCTCTACCGTTGGGACGACAAGTCGGGGAATGACAAAGTCATCAAAGAAAATGACCATGCAATGGACGAGATAAGATATTTCTCGTCGACAATACTGGCAAAGAAAAGAAACGAGTCTGAGCTTTCAGGGCTCAGGCTACTCTAAGAGAAAGGGAGAGATATATTGTATACATTTCAGGATCTGGAAAAGGCAAAGAAAGGGGAAAGGGAGCAGCAGGAGAAACTCCTGCGAAAGCTTCTTATAGGTGCGGTTGCGGACTATAAGACGTCTAAGACCTACCGTGACACCATCGACGCACTCGCCTACTGGCGTAACGAGAACCCCACCATTACGAAATACCGGAAGCTTCTCTACACCGTTTCGGGAAGAGCAGTTCCCGATAACTATTCGGCGAACTTCCGCCTTGCTTCGAACGTCTACTTCCGGTTTGTCACACAGACGGTTCAGTATCTTCTTGGATACGGCGCAAGGTTTGAGCATGACGGCACGAAGAAGCTTCTTGGCGGCAATTCCTTTGACCATGCTTTGCAGGAGGCTCTGACAGATGCCCTCAACGGCGGCGTTGCCTATGGATTCATGAACCATGACCGGGTTGAGATTTTCGGTGCGGAGGAGTTTGTGCCTCTTTACGACGAAGAGACGGGCGAGCTGAAAGCTGGAATCCGCTTCTGGCAGCTTGACATTGACAAGCCTTTAAGGCTGACGCTCTATGAGCTTGACGGCTATACAGAATACATCAGACGCAGAGGCGAGGAGATAACCGTCATGAAGCCGAAAAGGGCTTATAAGAGGACGGTTATCAGCTCCGATTATTCCGATGATGTCGAGCTTGAAGAGAACTACCCTGAGCTTCCGATAGTTCCGCTCTATTCGCCGAGAAAGCAGTCGGGGATAGTGGGGCTCAGGCGGCAGATTGACTGCTACGACCTCATCGAATCGGGCTTTGCAAACGACATTGACGACGCTTCGATGATCTACTGGACAATTTCGAACGCAGGAGGTATGGACGACATTGACCTTGCCCGGTTTATCGAGCACATGAAAACTGTCAAGGCGGCGGTCATCGACGACGACGGAGCTCAGGCTGAGTCCCACACGACGGAAATTCCCTACGAAAGCCGTGAAGCGATGCTCACGAGGCTTGAAAACGAGATGTACCGGGACTTCATGGTCCTTAATCTTGATACCGTTTCGGGCGGCACTTCGACGGCAACTGCAATAAAAGCGGCATATGAGCCGATGAACCTGTACTCGAACATGCTTGAATACTGCGTCCTCAAGTTCGTTCACGGGCTTCTGAAGCTCATAGGAGTGGAGGACACCTGCACCTTCAAGCGTGACACCATCGTCAACGAGTATGAGAAAGCGCAGACGGAGAGGGAAAGAGTTGAGACGGCTTTGCTGCTCCGAGGACTGTTCGACGATGAGACAATAAAGGCACTGTGTGCGGAAGCACTGGGAATTTAAATGTACAATGTACAATGTACAATGTACAATGACGGCTTCGCCGTTTACTTTATCAGTCATGTAAAAGAAATTACATAGAAAGGAAAAATTATGGCACTAACAAGAAAGATGCTCAAGGAAATGGGCATTACGGATGAGCGGGCTGAGGAGATTATCAAGGCTCACTGGGAAACTGTCGAGGCTCTCAAGGGCTACAAGGCTGAAAACGAGAGACTTAAAGGGATTGAAGCTGAGCTTGATACCGCCAAGAGTACGCTAAGTGACTATCAGACGAAATACGAAGCACTCGAAAGAGAGAAGTCGATGCAGGCTAAAAGGCAGGCGTTGACGGAAATGTTAAGAGAACTTCACATTCCGGAGGTTTGTGTGAAGCCTATTTTACAGGTTACGGATTTCGACGGTATTTCTCTTGACGAAAGCGGCGCACTTGTGGACGAAGAGGCTGTCAGGGCTGGAATAAGTGAACAGTATTCGGGATTTATTCCGAAGAGATTCATAAGCGGCGCAGAAACGGCTTCGCCTCCTGCAAATTCGTCCGACACAGGCTATTCCCGGGAGGATATAAGAAGAATGTCTCCGAGGGAAATCAACGAAAACTATCAGGCGATAATAAAGTCGCTTGGAACAACTGACTAAAAGAAAGGAAAGAAAAAATCATGGCAATCACTACATTCATACCTGAGCTCTGGAGCGCAAGACTCCTTGGTGCTCTTGAAAAGGTTCACGTCGCCGGCAACCTTGTAAACAGAGATTACGACGGCGAAATCAAGCAGTGCGGCGCAAGCGTGCACATCAACACCATCGGAGAGATAACCGTTTCCAACTACGACAAGGGCTTGGAGATAGATGATCCCGAAGAGCTGTCCCTCAGCGAGACCACTCTTGATATTGATCAGGCGAAGTATTTCAACTTCCAGATCGACAATGTCGACTCTGCTCAGGCGGCAGGCGACGTTATGGACAAGGCGATGGAGAGAAGCGCATATGCACTCAGCGATGTTGCTGACGCATATATCCTTGAAAGCATAGCCATGGGAGCAGATTCCGCCAACATCATCGGAAGCGATTCTCCCGTAGCTCTCACAGCCGACAATGTCTATAGCTATATCGTATCTCTCAGACTCATCATGGATAAAAATAACGTCCCCCACGAGGAAAGAAGCATCGTGCTTCCTCCCGATGTCTATGCACTTCTTCTGCAGGACTCCCGCTTCACCGGCTCCGGCAGCATGGGCGAAGAGACCACAAGAAGCGGCTTCATCGGAAGAATCGCAGGCTTTGACATCTATGAGTCGAACAACTGCTACACCGAGGGCGACAGCTACTATGTCACGGCACTGGTCCCCTCTGCCTGCACCTATGCGGAGCAGATTTTAGAGACCACGGCATATCGTCCCGAAAAGAGATTCGCCGACGCCGTCAAGGGACTTCACGTCTACGGCGCAAAGGTCACCGACCCGACACAGATTGCTGTGCTCATCTGCACCACCGAATAAGAGGCTTTTTGGATCAGGGTGGGGAGTAAGCTCCTCACCCTGCGGGAAAGAAGGAGAAAAGCATGATTGAAGCTGTTTTAAGGCATATCAAAAACTATTTCATAACCGAGGTTCATGCTGGGAACTTCACGATTTCGGGAGGAGAACTCACCAACGCCGATTTCATGAAAGACGGCTACTATCTCATCTGGGGAAGTAAGTATAACGACGCAGTTCATATCTATCCTGACGACACCCTCACCGACGAAGAGTTTTCGGGCGACATTGCGCTTATGAACCCTCCTGAGGATTTCCTCACAGTTTGCGAGGAGATAGAAGAGTATATGGCGTCCGACATGGCGTCGCCGTCGCCCTACAAGAAAGAGAGCTTTGGCGGCTATTCCTATGAGCTTGAGGACTCTTCCGCAGGAAGCTGGCAGAGGGTGTTTGCCTCGAGACTCAACCAGTGGAGGAAGATCTGATGAGCCTTATAGACATATTTTCGACGCAGTTTTCGAAGCTCACAGTCTCTACAGAAACCGATTCCTCCGGGAATACTCTTACAAGCTATACTGATGACTATTCGTTCACAGGCGCACTTGTCCTAAACAGCTCGTCAGAAGAGGATTCCCGGCTTGTAAGAAAGTACACGCTTACCGTTTCTCCCGACATAGATCTGAGCTACGGCGACATTTTCAGGAGGGATTCGGACGGGGAGACGTTCGAGATTACCGGCGAAGATACCGGGGAGTCTCCTGAAATGGCGACATTCTCTTTCAGGCAGTTCAAAGCCGAGGACTATTCAAGCTCCACAACCGTTTCCGGGTCTCTTACCATCACCGACGGCTCTTCCACGGTCATCCTGCCTCTTGGAACTGACTATTCCGTCTCGAAAGAGAGAATGGGAAGCGTGGCTACTGCTACTGACGGGACGACAGTCTTGGATGTTATTGGCATCAAGGTTACCCTCAGTGTAAGCGACGTCCGGCTTTCGAGGACGATGGCGGAGGCACTTGTTATGATGATTGAAGCTTCGCCGTTTTTAAGCGTGACATACCCCTATGTTTCGGGGAGCGTAACAGCTGATTTTCTCTTTGACATTCCGAAAATTACAGCATACGAATTCGACGACGAGGGAGTGAGCGAGTGGTGCGCAGTCTCAATTACAGCGACAGGAAAGGAAGTGGAGTAAATGCAGGGTTATTCTGAGACCTATGACCCGGATGCTGCGGTGAGAAGCATCGGCGTCAGGATAAACTTTCTTGACGACTATTCTGAGCTGAGCCTTGGCACAGAGGATGTGATAAGTCTTGAACTCACCGAGGGCTTGGACATAACGACAGAAAGCTTTCCATCACGCTCTATTAAGCTGAGGGCTGTTGACAGCTTGGGACTGTCGTTTGCCTCTCTTAAGACCGACTATGTCGGGGTGCGGTTTCAGGTTCTTATAGGAATCAACGGCGAATATATTCCCGTCGGCATCTATTATATCGACTCTATCGACACGGAGGACCTCGGACTGACAGTCAGCATAGTTGGCTCTGACAGGGTCAAGACCTATATGGACAAGTATCTGACAGGACTTTATGTGAGCTCTCCTATGACTCTTGAATACCTTGTGGAGAATGCTCCCGGAGCTCTTTCCGGGTTGGATATTTATTGCGATGAGGCGATTTTGGGCTATTACGTCTATCCGAGGATGATGACTACGGTTGATACTCAGCGTGAGTGCCTCCTTACTCTTGCTCAGGCGGCAGGATTCTCGTCAATCTGGGTTGCAAGAGACGGAGTGATTCACATGGAGAGAATCGCCGGAAGAACCGGATATTCTGCGACCATAGATTCAGGAAGCGTTCTTGAGTATTCGAGTCTTAAGCTGGGAAGCCATGTCGATTATGTCGAGCTTTCCGGAGAAAATGAGGAGGGCTCAACGTTTTACGCCACCTGCGGAACATACACAAGGGGCTGTCTTGCGGAGTTTCTCACTAACGACTTCATCTACGAGGCGGGTGCGGGAATTCTGGTCATGGATTACTATGAGTCCAAAAACCAACGCTTTGAGCTCAAGCTTAAGACAAGATGCAATCCGGCTCTTGAGCCGTCTGACAGGGTTCTCGTTACAAAGCCGGACGGAAGCGAAATAGGCGAATTCACTCTCACCTCCCAGACCATCCACTTTGACGAGGACGGGCTCTGGTCGGAGCTGACACTGAGTGCCCCGTCTCCAACCGACAGTTAAGGAGGGAAAATGGCTGATACAATCATTAAAATCGGGTCTGTTATCTCGGCAATTGCCGTTGCGGCAGGTGCGGCGGTTTCGATTGTGAAGTGGTACCTGAGCCAGAAGAAGCAGGCGGCGGAAATCCTCAGAATCAAGGAGGAGAACACACTTATCTGCTTTGCTCTCTCCGCCTGCCTCGACGGCTTGGGACAGCTTGGAGCGAATCACACCGTCACTACCGCCAAAGACAAGCTCGACAAATACCTCAACCAGCAGGCACACAGATGAGAAGCAAAAAAGAGAAAAAGCCTCTCGGGACGACAGATCGGATACTCATCATCTTGGGAGGCTTCATGGGAATATTCACAATAGCGATGATTGTGACATTTTATATAAAAGACGCCGTTCCTGATACCCTCATCACCTGCGTTATGGGATGCAGTGGAGTTGAGGGAATCCTGACGGCGGCGATAACCATTTCAAAGAACATTACAGGATCGGGAAAAGATTCTGATAAAGACGAACAGGAGGATTACAAATGAGCGAATACAAAGGAATTGACGTTTCAAAATATCAGTCGCCCGGAAAGATGGACTATGGAGCACTGAAGGACCTCGGCTACAGCTTTGTTATTGCGAAAGCAGGAAGCCTTAAGGGCAAGGATTCTGCATTCGACACCCACTACACGAAAGCAAGAGCCGCAGGCTTGTCGGTAGGCGCATATCTATACAGCTACGCCACGACAGAGGAGGAAGCCTCCGAAGAAGCGGAGCTGATGCTGTCGTGGATAAAGGGCAAAAAGCTCACTCATCCGATAGTCTACGACATCGAGGACGGCACGCAGAAAGCCTTGGGAAAAGCCAAATGCACCGCCATTGCTCTCAAGTTCCTCACCGAAATCGAGGATGCCGGCTGCTATGCGATGCTCTATTCCTATGCGAACTTCATCAAGAACTACCTCGACATGGATAAACTCAGGCACTTCGACGTCTGGCTCGCATGCTACACGTCTTCGGAAAGACGCAAAGCCCTCTACACCCACCCGGTCTTAGGCATCTGGCAATACTCCTCGTCAGAAGTCCTCGGAGACGTCTACCCCTCAAGACTGGATCAGGATGTGGCGTATAAGGACTATAAGAAGATTATTGAGGGGAAAGGGTTGAATGTGGTTAGGAATTCGTAATTGTTGTGGATTATGTAGGGGCGGATAATATCCGCCCGTTTTTTTACGACATCGACTTGGCGCGGGCGGATAATATCCGCCCCTACTACCTCATCTCTCTTAAAACTTTACAAATC
>JAJQBX010000022.1 GCA_021203065.1 Oscillospiraceae bacterium | reverse complement strand
TGATTTGTAAAGTTTTAAGAGAGATGAGGTAGTAGGGGCGGATATTATCCGCCCGATAGTCTGTTTAAAATAAAAAAGCTATTGACAAAGCAATAGCAATAGGGTATAATAAAGATGGTGAGAGGCTGCCTGAACGGCAATTCAGACAGCGGTTACTCTCCCCAAGGTAAATAAATACGATGAAAATTGTAGCCGTATCTGACCGTAGTCAGGTGCGGTTATCTCTTTTGGTTACGACCAACAGTGTAACCAATGGAAAAAGCTGTCATGAGCAAAGCTAAGACTGCTAGGATTATAGAAATAATCTCCATTAGCGTCCACCTCCCTTCACAGGGAAGAGTAACTGCCTCTCACCGTCGACATTATATCATACAATCTGTCTCTTGTCAATATAATTCAGAAACTAAAATTCGGATTTTGATGCAAAATTTCTCTTGACAAATCCCGTTCCCGGTGCTACACTATAGAAAGTAAAGCGTTGATGGGGAAGCCTGTCTTTGGTCGGCGTAGAGAGCCCTGCGGAGTGGTGAAAGCGGGGAGCGGCTTGGGAACTGGGATACCGCCCCGGAGCAGTGAGTGACGAGCTCACCGTATGTCCTGCGATATGGGACGAGACTTTGCAAGCAAAGTCATGAGCGATAAATCAAGGTGGAACCGCGCACTGCGCCCTTGTTTTGACAGAATTATGTCAGAACAGGGGCGTTTTTGATACTTGGGGATAACCCCTCAGTCAGCTTCGCTGACAGCTCCCCTTGGCAGGGGAGCCATAAGTGCGTTTTATCACTGTATAATATTTCAAGGAGGAATATATAAAATGAAAGTAATTTTTCACGATGGGCACATTGAGGAGCATACTTTTGACGACGAGGTCGGCAGAGGTGCGCTTCGGCATACGGCGGCGCATATTCTTGCGCAGGCTGTAAAGAGGCTTTTCCCGGACACAAAGCTTGCTATTGGTCCGTCAATCAAGGACGGCTTCTACTACGACTTTGACAAGGAGGGCGGCTTCTCTCAGGAGGATCTCGACGCTCTCGAGGTCGAGATGAAGAAGATCACGAAAGAGAACCTCAAGCTCGAAAGATACACTCTTCCGAGAGCAGAAGCTTTGAAGCTGATGAAAGACATGAACGAGCCCTACAAGATTGAGCTCATAAACGATTTGCCGGAGGACGAGGAGCTAAGCTTCTTCAAGCAGGGCGAGTATGTCGACCTCTGCGCCGGTCCTCACGTGACCTACACCTCTCAGGTCAAGGCTTTTAAATTAACATCCGTCGCCGGCGCATACTGGCGTGGAAGCGAGAAGAACAAGATGCTCACCCGTATCTATGGCACAGCGTTCACCTCAAAGGCGGACCTCGAGGAGTATCTCCAGAGGCTTGAAGAGGCTAAAAAGCGTGATCACCGCAAGATCGGCAAGGAAATGAAGCTCTTCATGCTGAGCGAAGAGGGACCCGGCTTCCCGTTCATGCTCCCGAACGGCATGATCATCAAGAACGAGCTCATCGACTACTGGCGCAAGCTCCACACCCGTGAGGGTTATGTAGAGGTTCAGACGCCTATGATCCTCAACCGTCATCTCTGGGAGACCTCCGGTCACTGGGATCACTATAAGGAGAATATGTACACCACCGTCATCGACGACACCGATTTCGCCATCAAGCCGATGAACTGCCCGGGCGGAATGCTCGTCTACAAGTCTGAGCCCCGTTCCTACAGAGATCTGCCGCTTCGAATCGGCGAGCTCGGACTTGTCCACCGCCACGAAAAGAGCGGCGAGCTCCACGGTCTTATGAGAGTAAGATGCTTCACTCAGGACGATGCCCACATCTTCATGACCGAGGACCAGATCACTGACGAGATAAAGGGCGTTGTCAGACTCATCGACGAGGTTTACAGCTTATTTGGCTTCAAGTATGCAGTCGAGCTTTCGACAATGCCTGAGGATCATATGGGCGAGCTCAAGGACTGGGAGCATGCAACCGACGCTCTGAAGCAGGCTTTGGAGGAGATGAACCTCCCCTACACTATAAATGAGGGCGACGGCGCATTCTACGGACCGAAGATCGACTTCCACATCGAGGATTCCCTCGGCAGAACATGGCAGTGCGGCACAATTCAGCTCGACTTCCAGCTTCCGATGAAGTTTGAGGCGGAGTATATCGGCGCAGACGGTCAGAAGCACCGCCCGATAATGATTCACCGTGTTGTTTACGGCTCAATCGAGAGATTCATGGGCGTTCTTATCGAGCACTACGCCGGCAAGTTCCCGACATGGCTCGCTCCCGAGCAGGTAAGAGTCCTCCCGATCACCGACAGAAACAACGACTACACCGACAGGATTATCGAAGCCCTCAAAGCAAGGGGCATCCGCTGCACCGCCGACAAGCGTGCCGAGAAGACCGGCTACAAGGTAAGGGAAGCTCAGGTTTCAAGAATCCCCTACATGCTGGTAATCGGCGACAGAGAGCAGGAGGAAGGCAGTGTAGCCGTCAGACGCCGTGACCATACTGATACCACCACCATGGCTCTTGATGAGTTTGTCAGCATGGTGGCGGAGGAGATCAAGCTTAAGAAGTAATGCGTAATTCGCAATGCGTAATGCGTAATTGTCGCCTGACGGCGACGTCGCTCCCTTTGGTCGCGGCACCTCTCAGTCTGCGACTACGTCGCAGCCAGCTCCCCTTAACAGGGGAGCCTTTTGCGTTCTATGAGAGGTTATGAACAGAATAAGTGATTCCCGATCCTCGTTATCACCGGTCGTGACGTAATGAACGCATTCGACGTTTTGTCGGGATTATAATAGTAGATCGCTCCGCCGGAGGGGTCCCAGCCGTTTAAGGCGTCACGGGCGGCGTCGTAGCAGGAGTCCTCGACCGCTTCCCAGAACTGACCATCGTCGACAGCCGAGAATGCGCCCTCCTGATAGATGACTCCCGAAATTGTGTCGGGGAATGAGGGGTGCTCAACACGGTTCAAGACCACTGCGCCGACTGCGACCTGTCCCTCATACGGCTCGCCTCTTGCTTCTGCGGAGATAATCTGCGCCAGAAGATTGATGTTCGACTCGGTTGCCTCCGGGATAGTCCCGATGCTGATTCCGAGTGCGGCGAGCGTCTCAGGACCGGCAATTCCGTCAGCTGTCAAGCCTTTCTGCTGCTGAAAACGCTTCACAGCGGTCTGGGTCTTGGTGCCGTAGTAGCCGGTTATCTCTCCTGAGAAGAGCCCACGCTCCTGCAAAGCCTCCTGAATCGCTGTGACCTCTGCGCCCTCAGAGCCAATTTTGGAGAGAGCCTCCGACGTGCCGGTTCTGAGTCCGTAAGAAAGACCTCCTCCGACGGTCGAAGCCGCAGTAACGGTGAGGGTGAGTGCCAATGCTATAACCATTATAAATAGTGTTCTGACTTTGGAAGTGATAGATTTCATATTGATGTATCCTTTCGTTTGCTTTTGGGATTAGTATTTCGCACGAAAACGGGATAATTCCTGAAAGAAAATGGATATAGTGGATGATATATGGGCGGCTGATTGTGCATGTTGACCATATAAAAGCCGCAATTTTGTGCAAAAGGTCGAATTTTCGACAAAGTGAAAATTGGGGGTTGACAATCGAATCCGGATGTGATATATTATTAAAGCTGTCCACGAGAAAGCCCCTGCGGGGCTGTCTCGGAAAGAATTCCTGACGGAATTCTTTCGGGGAAATCAAATGGCAGCACCCTCGAAGTCAAGCAAAAAATTTCGAAAAAAATTTGAAAAAAGGGCTTGACAAGAGCAAGAACGTGTGATATAAT
>JAJQBX010000017.1 GCA_021203065.1 Oscillospiraceae bacterium | reverse complement strand
AGAATCCAAATCGCGAACTGGGGTTATGCCAGCAATATGGGGTGGAAAACTATGATAGTGCTGGGCGATTAAAAGGATAAATCCACTCGGCTGTCTACTAATTAGGAGTAATAAAGATGAGGATTATAAAGAGAAACGGGTCAGAAGTCGTATTTGACATTGAAAAAATCATTGCTGCCATCACCAAGGCCAACAGTGCGGTGTCGCCGGATGCGTGCATGGCCACCACCCAGATTCGGCACATTGCGGATTCTGTGGAGAAATCCTGCGTAGAGCTGGGCCGCTCTCCTGCGGTGGAGGAGATACAGGATATGGTGGAGCAGCAAATCATGGCCCATGGGGCCTATGAGGTGGCCAAGCAGTATATCACCTATCGCTACACCCGCTCCCTGGTGCGTCAATCCAACACCACGGATGACTGCATCATGTCCCTCATTGAGTGCAACAATGAGGAGGCAAAGCAGGAAAACTCCAACAAAAACCCTGTGGTGAACAGCACCCAGCGGGACTATATGGCCGGAGAGGTCAGTCGCGACATCACAAACCGCATCCTCCTGCCTCCGGACATTGTCCAGGCCCACGAGGAGGGCATCATCCACTTCCATGATACGGACTATTACGCCCAGCATATGCACAACTGCGACCTGGTGAACCTGGAGGATATGCTCCAAAACGGCACGGTCATCACCGGCACTCTGATCGAGCGGCCTCACAGTTTTGCCACTGCCTGCAACATTGCCACGCAGATTGTGGCCCAGGTGGCCTCCAACCAATACGGCGGCCAGAGCATTTCTCTGGCCCACCTGGCCCCATTCGTCCAGGTCAGCCGGGAAAAAATACGCAGCATTGTGCGGAATGAGATTAGCTCCCTTGGCGTTGTCCCTACCAAGGAGCAGGTGGACGACATCGTGGAAAAGCGTCTTCGGGAGGAGATTCGCCGGGGCGTGCAGACCATCCAGTACCAGGTCGTCACTCTCCTGACCACCAACGGGCAGGCCCCCTTCGTGACGGTATTCATGTATCTGAACGAGGCGAAAAACGAGCAGGAGAAGAAAGATCTCGCTGTCATCATCGAGGAGACGCTGCTTCAGCGCTATCAGGGCGTGAAAAACGAGCAGGGCATCTGGGTCACGCCCGCCTTCCCCAAGCTGATATATGTCCTGGAAGAGGACAATGTGGAGGAAGGAACGGAGTATTACTATCTCACGAAGCTTGCCGCCAAATGCACGGCCAAGCGGATGGTGCCGGACTATATCTCCGAAAAGAAAATGCTGGAGCTGAAGATCGACAAAAACGGCGAGGGCCACTGCTATACCTGCATGGGCTGCCGCAGCTTCCTAACTCCGTATGTTGACCCGAAAACCAATCAGCCGAAGTATTATGGTCGCTTCAACCAGGGCGTCGTCACCATCAACCTCCCGGACGTGGCCCTGTCCTCCGGCGGGGATATGAAAAAATTCTGGGAGATATTCGACGAGCGCCTGGAGTTGTGCCATCGGGCGCTGATGTGCCGCCACGAGCGGCTGAAGGGAACCCTGTCCGACGCCGCGCCTATCCTGTGGCAGTATGGGGCCTGCGCCCGGCTGCAAAAGGGAGAGCCTATCGACAAGCTGCTGTATGGCGGGTATTCCACCATCTCCCTGGGCTATGCGGGGCTGTATGAGTGCGTGAAGTACATGACCGGCAAGAGCCACACTGACCCGGAGGCCACACCCTTCGCGCTGGAAATCATGACTCACATGAACGACGCCTGCAAAAAGTGGAAGGAGCAGCACAACATCGACTTCAGTCTGTATGGCACACCCCTGGAATCCACCACCTATAAATTCGCCAAGTGCCTGCAAAAGCGCTTCGGCATCATCGAAGGTATTACGGACAAGGGCTATATCACAAACTCCTACCACGTCCATGTGACAGAGGAGATAGACGCCTTTACCAAGCTGAAATTCGAGGCCCAGTTCCAGCATCTGTCCCCCGGCGGCGCCATCAGCTATGTGGAGGCGCCAGATATGCAGAATAACCTCGAGGCCGTTTTGCAGGTCATGAAGTTCATCTATAACAATATCATCTATGCCGAGCTGAACACCAAGAGCGATTACTGCCAGGTGTGTGGCTGGGATGGAGAGATAGAGATCGTGGAGGAGGACAACAAGCTGATTTGGCGCTGTCCCCGCTGCGGCAACACTGACCAGGACAAGATGAACGTGGCCCGCCGTACCTGCGGCTATATCGGCACCCAGTTCTGGAATCAGGGCCGCACACAGGAAATTAAAGACCGGGTGCTGCACCTGTAAGATTACATATGTATTACAGCAATATCAAAAACTGCGACATCGCAGACGGTATCGGCGTGCGGGTGGCGCTGTTCGTCTCCGGCTGCACCAACTGTTGCGAGGGCTGCTTTCAGCCGGAGACCTGGGACTTCCATTACGGCCAGCCCTTCACGTCGGAGACGGAGGACACCCTCTTGGGTATGCTGGCCCCCGGCTACATAAACGGCCTGACCCTCCTGGGAGGCGACCCCTTTGAGCCGGAAAACCAGCGGGCACTGATCCCCTTCCTGAAAAGAGTGCGGGAATGGTTTCCGAAAAAGGACATCTGGGCCTTCACCGGTTTCCTCTATGAAGACCTGCTGCGCCCCGGCAGTCACCCTCGGTGCGAGGTGACGGACGATATACTGTCGATGTTGGACGTACTGGTGGACGGCCCCTTTATCCTGGCGAAAAAAGAGGTGGGCCTTCGCTTTCGCGGCTCCAGAAATCAGCGGCTCATAGACCTGAACAAAACCCGTGAGGCCGGCGGGGTCACTCTTTGGAGCAATTGACCATGAAGGAAGATACCATTACAACTGGCTTTAGGATTTGCCCGAAGTGCGGCAAACACTACCACGACACACTTGCTCTTTCCAGAGAGGACAACGAAGCCCTCTTCACCAAGACCAAGGAGCGCGTCACCTTTACCTTCAACGGCTGGGACGGCGAGAGCTACGACGGCGAGAGCCGCACGGGATGCATTTACCGCGCTGCCATCAAGGGCTGCGAAGAGGTACGCTTTATCAAGGTCGGCAAAGGGCTGCACTACATTGACGAAGACAGTAGCGTGATTGAGATAGCTACAGGCGAAGCCCACAAAGAAGCCGAATGGCTGGTGGATGTGGCAAGAGCCTAAGAAAAACGAAAACATCGGAGAACGGAAGCCCATCGGCTTGAAGTCTCTCGTACACATAGATTATTGAAGTCACCCACGGGTGGCTATTTTTATTGCCCTGGGAGGTGGTTCATGTGGCAATGCGGAAACTGAAAAAATACAGGCCCACCAAGTTCAAGGCAAAGAACTCACGCTACGACGAGGACGCCGCCGACTACGCGGTCAGCTTCATTGAGTGTCTCTGTCACACCAAAGGCACCTGGGCGGGAAAGCCCTTTGAACTCATCGACTGGCAGGAACAGATCATCCGGGACATCTTCGGCATCCTGAAGCCCAACGGCTACCGGCAGTTCAACACAGCCTATGTGGAGATACCGAAGAAGCAAGGCAAGTCTGAGCTTGCCGCTGCAGTTGCTCTGCTCCTCACCTGTGGGGACGGAGAGGAACGCGCCGAGGTGTATGGCTGTGCCGCCGACCGCCAGCAGGCAACGATTGTGTTCGATGTGGCTGCGGATATGGTGCGGATGTGTCCGGCGCTGTCGAAGCGTGTCAAAATCCTGACCTCACAGAAGCGGATTATCTATCAGCCCACCAACAGCTTCTATCAGGTGCTGTCGGCAGAGGCTTACTCCAAGCACGGCTTTAATATACACGGCGTGGTGTTCGATGAGCTGCACACCCAGCCCAACCGAGAACTCTTTGATGTTATGACCAAAGGCTCCGGCGATGCCAGAATGCAGCCGCTCTATTTCCTGATCACCACGGCGGGGACAGATACCAATTCCATCTGCTACGAGACGCACCAGAAGGCGCTGGACATTCTGGAGGGACGAAAAATCGACCCCACCTTTTATCCTGTCATTTACGGCGCATCCATGGACGAGGACTGGACAGACCCGAAGGTCTGGAAGAAGGCAAACCCCTCTCTCGGCATTACGGTGGGCATCGACAAGGTCAAGGCGGCCTGTGAGTCGGCAAAGCAGAACCCGGGCGAAGAGAACTCCTTCCGGCAGCTTCGCCTGAACCAGTGGGTGAAGCAGTTGATGCGTTGGATGCCCATGCAGAAATGGGATGCCTGCGCGTTCCGTGTGGATGAGGACGATTTGGAGGGGCGTATCTGCTACGGCGGTCTGGACTTATCTCAGACCACGGACATCACTGCTTTCGTGCTGGTGTTCCCGCCGAGGAATGAGGACGAAAAATATATGATTCTCCCGTACTTCTGGATACCGGAAGACAATGTGACGCTACGGGTCAACCGTGACCACGTTCCCTACGATGTGTGGGAGCGACAGGGTGTGCTGATGACCACGGAGGGCAACGTGGTTCACTACGGCTACATCGAGAAATTCATCGAGCGGCTGGGCGAACGGTTCAATATCCGTGAGATTGCCTTTGACCGCTGGGGTGCTGTGCAGATGGTGCAGAACCTTGAGGGCATGGGCTTTACCGTGGTTCCCTTTGGGCAGGGTTTTAAAGATATGTCCCCACCGACCAAGGAACTGATGAAGCTGGTGCTGGAGGAGAAAATCGCACACGGCGGACACCCGGTTCTCCGCTGGAACATGGACAACGTATTCGTCCGTACCGACCCTGCAGGCAACATCAAAATGGATAAGGAAAAAAGTACAGAAAAAATCGACGGCGCGGTGGCAACTGTCATGGCGCTCGACCGTGCGATACGCTGCGGAAGTGAGCCGGACGACAGCATATATAACCATCGCGGCATTTTGTTTATATGATTGGGGGATAAAAAGTTATGGGTATTTTTTCGAGTATGTTCAAGGCGAGGGATAAGCCCAAGGACAGCACGGCAGGCAGCACATGGATGTTCCGCTTCGGTAGCTCTTCATCCAACAAGCTGGTGACCGAACGATCCAGTATGCAGGTGGCCGCAGTGTATGCCTGCGTCCGAGTGCTGTCGGAGGCGGTGGCGCAGCTCCCGCTCCACCTGTATCAATACACAGGCGATGGCAATAAGGAAAAGGCGCTCGACCATCCGCTCTACAGACTGCTGCACGATGAGCCGAACCCTGAGATGAGCAGTTTTGTGTATCGGGAGGCTGAGATGTGCCACCTGCTCCTCTGGGGCAATGCCTATTCTCAGATTATCAGAAACGGCAAGGGCGAGGTGGTGGCACTGTATCCGCTGATGCCCAACCGCATGACGGTCAGCCGTGATGATAAAGGGCGGCTCTATTACGAGTACACCATCAGCGACGACGATGCGCCGCAGGTTAAAAAGACCGTTCTGAGCCCTTCTGAGGTGCTGCACATTCCGGGACTTGGCTTTGACGGCTTAGTTGGATACAGCCCTATCGCTGTGGCTAAGAACGCCATCGGCTTATCCATCGCAACCGAGGAATACGGGGCGAAATTCTTCGCCAACGGCGCCACACCGGGCGGCATCCTGGAATACTCAGGTGTTATCAAAGACCCGGACGCCGTGCGTGAAGCGTGGAATAAAGGCTTCGGCGGCAGCGGCAATTCCAGCAAGGTGGCTGTGCTGGAGGAAGGCATGAAATATACGCCTATCTCCATCAGCCCTGACGAAGCGCAGTTTCTGGACACACGAAAGTTCCAGATTTCTGAGATTGCGAGAATTTTCCGCGTGCCTCCTCACCTGATTGGTGACCTGGAGCACTCGACCTTCTCCAATATCGAACAGCAGTCGCTGGAGTTCGTGACCTACTCCCTCCAGCCGTGGTTAGTGCGCTGGGAACAGGGCATCTGCAGGGCGCTGCTCTCGGAGGATGAGAAAAAGGATTACTTCGCCAAGTTCAATGTGGACGGGCTGCTCCGTGGAGATTACCAGAGCCGCATGAGCGGCTATGCCACGGCAAGGCAGAACGGCTGGATGAGCGCCAACGACATCCGTGAGCTTGAGAACCTCGACCGCATTCCTGCCGAGGACGGCGGCGATTTGTACCTTATCAACGGCAACATGACTAAATTAGCCGATGCCGGTATCTTTGCGGCGGGCGGCGGAAAGGAGGAAGATTCCGATGAAGAAGTTCTGGAACTGGAAGACCCGGACGGTGATGAAGACGATTCCGGCACAGGAACCGGAGACGGAGCCGACACAGGAAACCGTCGAAGAACGCACCCTGTATCTAAACGGCGTAATCGCTGACGAAAGCTGGTTTGATGACGACATCACGCCCCAGCTGTTCAAGGACGAGCTGAACTCCGGCACCGGCGACATCACGGTCTGGATTAACTCCCCAGGCGGCGACTGCGTGGCGGCGGCTCAAATCTACAATATGCTCATGGACTATCGCGGCAATGTGACAGTCAAGATTGACGGCATCGCGGCATCCGCAGCCAGCGTGATTGCTATGGCTGGCACAAAGGTGCTGGTGTCTCCCGTGTCCATGATGATGATCCACAATCCGGCGACCATTGCGATGGGCGATACCGCAGAGATGCAGAAAGCCATCGCCATGCTGGACGAGGTCAAGGAAAGCATCATGAACGCCTACGAAATCAAGACTGGGATGTCCCGCACGAAGATTTCACACCTCATGGATGCGGAAACCTGGATGGACGCCAACAGCGCCGTGGAGATGGGCTTTGCGGATGAGATTATGAAACGCTCCGACGCAGAGAACATCGAAATCCCACAGGTCAGCATGGTGTATTCCAGGGCAAGCGTCACCAATTCCCTCATGGAGAAGCTGGCGCAGCACTGCAAAATCGAGAAACCCACTGAAAACAGCCGCACGGCAGACGAACTGCTGGAGCGGCTGAATCTGATTAAAAACCACTTTTAAGGAGGATTTTATTATGACTATCAAGGAACTGCGTGAAAAGCGCAACAAGGCATGGAATGACACCAAGGCATTCCTTGACTCCCATCGTGCCGAGAACGGCACCCTCTCTGCGGAGGACTCCGCAATCTACGATAAGATGGAAGCCGAAATCAACGACCTGGGCAAGGAAATCTCCCGTCTGGAGAGAGCCTCCGAGATTGAGAAGCAGCTTTCCCAGCCCACCAGTGACCCCATCACGGGGACTCCGGGCGGCGCGGACAAGAAGAAGTCCGGCAGGGCATCCGATGAGTACCGCATGGCGGCGCTTGCGGCTTTGCGCTCCAACTTCAAGCACGTGAGCAACGCCCTCCAGGAAGGTGTCGATGCGGACGGTGGCTACCTGGTGCCGGAGGAATGGGACAGCCGTCTGATTGACATCCTCGATGAAGAGAACATCATGCGCAGGCTCTCCACCATCATCCGCACCAGCGGCCTGCACCGTATCAACCTCGCGGCGAACAAGCCTGCGGCGGCGTGGATTGAGGAAGGCGGTGAGCTGACCTGGGGCGACGCTACCTTCGACCAGACCACGATGGACGCCTACAAGCTACATGTGGCAATCAAGGTGACGGAGGAGCTGCTCTACGACAACGCCTACAACCTGGAGGGCTATATCACCACCCAGTTTGGCAAGGCTCTCGCCAATGCTGAGGAGGACGCTTTCCTGAACGGGGACGGCTCCGGAAAGCCGACCGGCCTGTTTACCACGGCTACCGCTTTCGATTCCGTGGATGAGCTGGACTCTGACAGCCTTATCTCCCTGGTGTATGCCCTCAAGCGTCCGTACCGCAAGAATGCGTCCTTCATCATGAACGATGCCACCATTGCGGCTATCCGCAAGCTGAAGGACAACAACGGTGCGTATATCTGGCAGCCGTCTTATCAGGCAGGTGAGCCTGACCGTGTGCTGGGCTATGCGGTTCATACTTCCGCTTATGCTCCGACCACGGGCATTGCTTTCGGTGACTACAGCTACTACAACATCGGCGACCGCGGCACCCGTTCCTTTGCGGAGCTGCGTGAGCTTTTCGCTGGCAACGGCATGATCGGTTATGTGGCGAAGGAACGTGTGGACGGCAAGCTGCTCCTGCCGGAGGCGGTTCAGGTGCTGACCATCGGCACGACTGCCGCAGGCTAATAACAGGGATTCCCCGAAAAGTCGTATGACTTTTTGGGGAGAGGAGGAGCAACGGAATGAATGAGCTTTTCGTGCTTGCACGGAAACGAATGATATGGAGTTTGCGACGACGAAAGGAGGATGCCGTATGGCTCTGATTACGCTTGATGAAGCAAAGAACTACCTGCGGGTGGACACTTCAGATGACGACAGTCTTATCGGCGTCCTCCTGTCCTCCGCCTGCAGGCTGTGCGCGGATGTTGCACGGCTGACCGATGAGCAGTGGGCTGTGGTGGACGGTGACTGTGACAGCGATGAGGAACAGGAACTCTATTCTACAGATGAGCTGGCGCATATCCGTGAAATCATAAAGGTGGCGATTCTGTATTCCATCGGGTACCTCTACGAACACCGGGAAGAAGCTGACCACCACGACCTCACCATCACGCTCCGCTCCCTGCTCTTTGCCATTCGGGAAGGAGTGTGGTGACTGTGAAAATCTCACTCCTGAACGAGCGGCTCACCATCCAGAAAAATTCTGTCACAGTCGATTCTGTGGGCAACCACAAAAACGAGTGGACGGATTATTTCCCCTGCTATACCTATGCGGCGGCATCCAGCTACCAGCAGAAGGAACAGCAGGCTGCGGGGATTACCGTATCGGATGACGAGCTGGTGTTCACAGTCCGCTACTGCTCCGAGCTTGCCAACCTGGATAACACCCACTATCGGGTGATGTTCCGGGATGAGCCGTACAACATTACGGCTGTTGACAGGATGAACTACCAGCACAAATCCCTGAAAATCACCTGTGAAAAGGAACGGAGGGACAGCTGATGTCAACGAAAAAAGTGAGCATTGAGGAGATGGCGGATGCCATCAATGAGGGCTTGCAGGAGTATGCCGACCTTGCCGCCGAGGATATGAAAGCTGCTGTGGAGAAAACAGCCACGGCAGTCAAAAAGGAAATCTCAGCGAATGCTCCCGTTGACACGGGTGCCTATGCGAAAAGCTGGACGACCAAGAAAACGTCGGAGGATTCGCAGAGCCTGCAGATGACCGTCTACTCCAAGAACCGCTACCAGCTGGCACACCTGTTGGAAAAGGGACACGCCAACCGTGGCGGCGGCAGGACGAAAGCCTATCCGCATATCGCACCGGCAGAAGAAAACGGCGAGGAGATGCTGGAGCAGCTGATTGAATCCGCTCTGAAAGGGTGATGCCTATGGCACATGAAGAAGTAATGGCAATGCTGGACAGTATGGGCATCTCTTATGCCTACGACCACTTTGCCGAGGGCGAGTCGCCGAACCCGCCGTTTATCTGTTTTCTGTATCCGAGGTCGGATAATTTCGGAGCGGACAATATCGTATACACTAGCGCGAACGAACTGGACATCGAGGTCTACACCAATTACAAAGACCCGGATTTGGAAGAAAAAATAGAGGAAATCCTGACCAAAAATGAGCTTTATTATGAAAAGTCCGAGGTCTGGATTGAATCCGAGAAACTGTACGAAGTCCTCTATACCGTTATGGTGTAGGGGCTATATTTTTGAAAGAGAGGTAAAAAGTTATGGCCAACAAAGCGAATACGGTCAAGTTCGGTCTAAAAAATGTCTACTACGCTAAGGCCACTTTTAGTGACAATGGCGCGGACCCCACGTTTGACACTCCCGTCCGCATTCCGGGCGCAGTCAACCTGTCGCTGGATGCGGAGGGTGAATCCGAGCCGTGGTACGCAGATGATTCCATCTATGTGGTGCTGGCTGCGAACAACGGCTACAGCGGGGATCTGGAGATCGCGCTCATCCCGGAGAGCTTCCTGACGGACATTCTCCACGAGACGAAGGACGATAAAGGTGTGTTGGTGGAGCAGTCCGATGTGGAGGTGGAGCATTTTGCTCTTCTCTTTGAGTTCAACGGCGACCAGCACAAGACCCGTCATGTGCTGTACAACTGCACCTGCTCCCGTCCAACCATTGAGAGCGCGACCACGGAGGACACCAGAGAGCCGCAGACAGACACACTGACCATTACCGCGCTGCCGTTGCCAAGCGGGTATGTCAAGGCAAAGACAGGGCAGGACATTGATGACACCACTTACAATAACTGGTTCGACGAGGTCTATGTGCCAACGTCCCTCACGGCAGGATCAGAGTCTGGAGGAACAGAGTCTGACACGAACCCGGTGGGCTAATCTGACTGAGGGCGGGGCTTTAAGCTCCGCTCTTTCTATGAATGGAGGAATTTTATCATGGCAGTAACAAAGACAATCAACATTGACGGCATCAATACCACCTTCCGCGCAAGCGCGGCAATTCCGAGAATTTACCGCATCAAGTTCGGCAGGGATATCTACAAAGACCTGCGCTCCCTCGAAAAGAGTGTGGGCGATGGCGATGAAGAGAACAGCAACCTGGACATGTTCAGCCTGGAGATGTTTGAGGACTTGGCGTGGGTAATGGCAAAGCACGCTGACCCGTCTGTGCCGGATTCCCCTGACGAATGGCTGGAGCAGTTTAACACCTTCAGCATCTATCAGGTCTTGCCGCAGCTCATTGAACTGTGGGGGCTGAACACACAGACGCAGGCGGAGTCCAAGCAAAATTTCAAAAAAGCAGCAGAGAGATAACGACTCCGCTCTTTCTGCTGCGGTGCGTCCAGCTTGGAATTTCAATCCGTGACCTTGATCTGCTCACCATCGGCATGGTCAACGATATGTTCGTGGAAAGCCATAACGATGAGTATAACTATCCTGCGGTGGCTACCCAGGAGCAGATGGACAGATTCTAACAAAGGAGGTGGGGTCACATGGCAAACAGAATCGCGGGCATTACTGTGGAGATCGGCGGCGATACTACCAAGCTGCAGACCGCATTGAAGTCGGTCAACTCTGAAATAAAATCAACGCAGTCACAGCTAAAAGATGTCAATAGCCTTTTAAAGCTCGACCCCACCAATACGGAATTGCTGACACAGAAACAGAAGCTTCTGACAGAAGCTATCTCCGAGACAAAGGAAAAGCTGACTACATTAAAAACTGCCGCAGAGCAGGCAAACGAACAGCTCCAAAACGGTGATATCACCCAGGAGCAGTATGATGCTCTCCAACGCGAGATTGTAGAGACGGAGGAAAAGCTTAAGTCCTTGGCCGACCAGGCGGCGGAGTCCAATGCGGCTCTCGTCAAAATTGGCGAAGCCGGCGAGACCCTTGAGTCGGTGGGTGACTCCATCTCAGGCGTGGGGAAGCAGATGCTCGGTGTGACTACCGCCGTCGTTGGACTCGGCACGGCGGCAGTGACCACCACGGCGGATTTTGAGTCGGCTATGAGCAAAGTCAAAGCACTTATCAGTTCGTCCTCGACCGACCTTGAGGGCGATATGGAACGGCTGGAGGCGGCGGCGAGAGAAGCTGGCTCGACCACCGTGTTCTCCGCGACCGAGGCGGCAGAAGCCATGTCCTACATGGGTCTTGCAGGCTGGTCGGCAGAAGAGATGATTGAGGGCCTGGACGGTGTCTTAAACCTTGCCGCCGCATCTGAGATGGATCTGGCAACCGCCTCGGACATTGTGACGGACTACCTGTCCGCATTCGGTCTGACCGCCGCTGACTCCAGCACTTTGGTGGATAAAATGGCGTATGCCATGAGCAACAGTAACACCAGCACGGAGCAGTTAGGTGAAGCTTATAAAAACTGCGCGGCGACCGCCACCCAGCTGGGCTACGGTCTGGATGAGACAACTGCAGCGCTGATGGTTATGGCGGATGCGGGTATTAAAGGCGGCGAGGCTGGCACGGCTTTGTCCTCTATCATGACCCGTCTCGGCAACAACACCAGCGGCTGTACGGATATGCTTGCCGAATATGGCATTGAGGTCTATGACGCGCAGGGCAACGTCTCCTCCCTCTCCGACATCCTCTCCGGGATGCAAGGCATCTGGGCTGACTTGACCGATGAAGAAAAAGCGAATCTCGCCTATACGGTAGCGGGGAAAACAGCGCAGTCAGAACTCATGACTGTCCTTGGTGAAAGCACAGGCAGTTTCCAGGCATACCAGGAGGGGCTGGCAAACTGCAATGGCACGGCGGAAACCATGGCGGAGATTATGCAGGACAACCTGTCCGGGCAACTCACCATTTTGAAGTCGCAGTTACAGGAGCTTGCCATCTCTTTTGGCGAAATCCTGATGCCGACCATCAAGGACATTGTCAGTTGGATTCAGAATCTGGTGGATAAGTTCAATGGCATGGATGATAGCACCAAGCAAACCATCGTAAAGGTGGGACTGCTGGTGGCGGCTATCGGTCCGCTGCTCATTGTAATAGGAAAAACGATAAGCGCGGTTGGAAAGGCGATGCAGGGCTTCTCGTCCCTCGGAACGAGCATTTTGAAAATTGTGAACCACGCCAAGACCGGCACAGGCACGATGGGGCATCTGGTGACTGCCATCGGCAGCATCTCCGCTCCTGTGGTGGCCGTTGTCGCTGTTATCGGCACTCTTGTTGCGGCCTTTGTCACCCTCTGGAACACCAATGAGGAGTTCCGTGAAAAGATAACATCCATCTGGAACGGCATCAAGGAAACCATCAGCGGATTTGTGGATGGCATCAAAGAACGGTTTGCCGACCTGGGCATCAGTCTAGAAGGACTCGGAGATGTGGTGGAGGTCCTCAAAAATATATGGCTGGAATTCTGCAACCTATTGGCCCCCGTATTCGAGGGTGCTTTTTCGGCTATTTCCACCGTCCTCAGCACGGTGCTGGATGTAATCCTCGGTCTGCTGGATGTCTTTATCGGCATCTTCACCGGGGACTGGGAACAGGCATGGACAGGTGTCAAGGAGATATTCTCCGGCATCTGGGATGGCATCGCGGGCATCCTCTCTGCCGTGCTGGAAACCATCAAGGGCATTGTAAACGTGGTGCTGGGCTGGTTCGGTACAAGTTGGGAGGAATGCTGGGGTGGCATCAAGACCTTCTTCGAGGATGTCTGGAACGGGATCAGCAGCTTTTTCTCCGACATACTCACCGGGATACAGACAGTGGCGACTACGGTGTGGACGGCAATCAGCACATTCTTCTCTACGATTTTCGACACCATTTACTCCACGGTGTCGACCGTGTGGAATGCTATTAGTTCTGTTATCACAACAGTGCTGAATGCGATAAGCTCCGTGGTCACAACCGTTTGGAATGCTATCCAATCTGTGATTGCCACGGTTCTGAATGCTATCAGCTCGGTAGTAAGTTCCGTTTGGAACAGCATAACAGGCATTATAACCAACGCGATGAATTCCATCCAAAGTACGGTGTCGAGCATCTGGAACAGCATCAAAAGCGGAGTCTCCTCTGCGATGTCCGGTATCTACAGCGCAGTAAAATCCGGCTTTGACACGGCGGTCAACTATATCAAAGGCCTAGCGTCCTCCGCTTTCAGCTGGGGCGCTGATATCATAAACGGTATTGTCAATGGCATCAAGAGCTGTATCAGCAAGGTAAGAGACGCCTGTTCCAGCGTTGCCAGCACTATTAAATCCTTCCTGCACTTCTCCGTGCCGGATGAGGGTCCGCTGACCGATTTCGACGAGTGGATGCCCGACTTCATTGGGCAGCTCGCCGAGGGCATAGAGAGCAGCCGTGGCATGATCCAAAGAGCAATGGCCGGTGTGGCGTCTGATATGACCATCAGTCCGACCGCAACGATTACCGCAGCGTCCGTTGGGAACAGCACTTCTTCCACATCTTCTGGCTCGGCGGCAAGCGGCGAACCCACAACGGGTCCGCTGATTGAAATCAAGGAAATGAACGTGCGCAGCGAGGAGGATATCCGAAAGGTATCCCAGCAGCTCTACCGACAGCTGCAGACCACCCGCCGTGCCAACGGATACACTTAAGGGGGAGATGAAAAATGGGGTTTGTGTTTAACGGAACGACATCCAAAAGTATGGGCGTCCTTACGAAAATGACGACGGAAAACCGTGTGCCGGACTTAAACAACTATACCATAGAGATTGCAGGAAAGAACGGGCTGTTTGACCTGGGCAGCACTCTTTCCGAGCGGATTATTAATATATCCTGCCTCATCCCCCCAAAGAAAACGGACGCAGCACTCCTTGCGGCAAAGGATGCCGTCGTGGATTGGCTGAACCCCGACAGGGATGTGTGCGCGCTCATCCTTGATACCGAACCGGAGCGGGTGTATTACGCCAGGCTTCAGGCCGGTGTGGCCTTTAGCAAAGTGGCGCGCCACTCCTCAGAATTTGACCTGACCTTCTTTTGCCCAGACCCGTTTGGATATGCTATAGACGATGAGGTCTTTGAAATCACAAAAGAAGGAGCGGATACAGTCACCAGGAAACTTGGCAACACAAGCTCCGATCCGGTTTATCTCCTGCGGGGCACGATCGACAGCAGTTCCAGCAGCCATATCACCATCACCACCAACAATTCGGAACTGAAAATCGCCGGTGCGGGTCTCACGGCAGCTGAGATTTTTGTGGTAGATACGGATAAGATGACAGCTTATGTGACGGACAGTGATGGCAACATCCTGCGAAACGGTCTGCCATATATCGAGGAATTGAATTTTCCGACCTTAGCGGTTGGTGACAACAGTGTAATTGTGGAATGCGGCAATGCGACTTTTACGAGTCTGACCATTCAGGCAAAAAGCAGATGGAGGTGATGAGCGGTGGCACTGAAAAAGATATTAAATACACAGCCGGACTTCACGGGTGAGTTCCCTGCAGAATATGCCAAGAGCGGTCTGTGGCGGTTCAATGAAAGTACGGTGGACGATAACGACAGCGTTTCCGATTCCTCCGGCTGTGGGCGGTCGCTAAAATTCATCAACTGGAGCGGCACGCGCGCCAATCTAACGGGAAGCCAGAAAGGAAACTGTGCCAGAATCAATATCTCCAGTCCGACTACGGAGCAGTCCTATCTGTATGTGGAGAACGACGGCTCTATTTTTGAGAATATCGGTGAACGCATCATTGTGGGCGGCTGGATGAACCCTACCATCTACTCGGTGGGCAACACCTACTGCCCGATATTTAATACCAGATACGGTCCGGGGCAACCGATTTTGTATCTGTCCCTTTACTCCGGCAGACCCAGGCTGATGCTGTATGACAGTTCCGGCAGCCTAATTTTGGATAAAACGCTCTCCTCGGACTATCAGCTGAACAGCGGTGTGTGGTATTTCGTTGCCGCAGTTATCGAGCCGGGTAACAGGAAGGCTTGGTATGTAATCGGTGACAAGAACGCAGGCACGGTACAGATTTCCGATGTGATGACCTTCACGGGAACGCTGAACCACTCCTGCACGGCAGACCTCATCTGGGGAATGCACGCCGACACCTATTACTACGCAGGCTTCTTTGACGACTGGTTCCTGGACGTGGATTCGGAACTGACCGCCGAGGATTTGAAGAACTATTTCCTTGCGGGGCTGCTTGCCAACGGCGGCGTCACGAGCGGCGATGTGGACGCGCTAACTGACTCACCCAATGTCACGCTCCGCGCTGTGGATGGTGTCTACCCAACAAGTGGCATCCTGTATACGAGAGCGGTGGAATGTAATCTCTATGGCAGCGGGCAGGTAACCGTCTCCTGCGAGTATGTCTCCGGCACGACTGCGGTCACGGATATACAGACCTCTACTTCAGGTGATTTGGAAACATGGAGCGACTGGGTGGATGTCGGTGCTAATGGTGAGGTGGAATCCCCCAATGCCGCATACATCCGATTCCGCATGACGCTCACTACCACGAACACGAGCCAGACACCAAAGATAATAGGCATCCAGCTCTATGGGGAAGAAGAACCGCCTGGGGATACGGAACCGCCTGGGGATACGGAACCGCCTGGGGATACGGAACCGCCTGGGGAGACGGAACCGCCTGGTAACACAGCGCGACCGGCATATGAAAAGCTCGGCTACGCAAGACCTGTGGTGCTGGACAGCAATGGCGCGTGGGAGGCTGTGCTGGAGAACGCCTACGACATCATTCTGACAGGTGAAGTCAACGGTGAGGATACGCTGTCCTTCTCCATCCCGTTCCAGGACGACAAGCGGAGCTATATCGATAACGAGAAGAAAATCCAGATTGTGGGGGATATTTATATCATCCGCACGGTGACGGACACCAGGGGCGCGGACGGCACAATTATCACCAGCGTGTATGCTGAGGCAGAGTTCTATGATTTGGCCTACAGCGTCCGCAAGGAAGAAAAGGAATTTGACGCGGCAACCGCTGCGGAAGCGATGGCCTATGCGCTGGAGGGCACGGAATGGCACGTGGGCACGGTCACGGTTTCCACTTTGCGGACATGGACTTGTTCTGAAACGAACGCGCTCTCCATCCTGCGTGAGGTAGCTGACCTGCACGGCGGGGACTTGGTATTTGACTGTCCAAATCGGCTGGTGCATCTCTACACTTTCAGCGGCACGGACAGCGGCGCTTTGTTTTCCTACCGCAAAAATATGAAGGACATCGAGCGGACAATCGACACCACCAGCCTTGTCACACGTTTGTATGCCTACGGCGCGGACGGTATGACTTTTGCCGACATCAACGATGGCAAGGCCTATGTAGAGGACTTCACATACTCCTCAGAGGTTCGTATCTCCTCACTGGACTGCTCCTCATTCACCAATCCCTATCAGATGCTGGAGTACGCCAGGATGCGGCTTGCCGATTACTGCAAGCCGAATGTTTCCTATGTGCTGAACGCCATGGATTTGTCGGTGCTGACGGATTATGCCCATGAATCATGGGCGCTGGGTGATTATGTGCGTGTGGAGGATAAAGACCTGGGAATTTCGGTCACCACCAGAGTCGTCCGCAGGGAATACAACCTGCAGGAGCCGTGGAACACGGTGCTGGAGCTATCGACCACGCTCAAGAACCTTGGTGATACGTTAGCCGATGCGGTGGAGGGGCTGTCGGGTGTCGGAGATGTGTCCAGCACGGATCTCGCCAGCCTTGTGCCGTTCAATCATCTGCTCAATTCCAGAGCGGATAATGATATGGCTTACTGGACGAACTCCGGCTTTGAAGCCGATGCGGAAAACGGAGCCAGCGGCACGGCATCCTTCAAGGCGGAGGGAACGGCAGGTGCCACCAAGAGCATGAGCCAGACGGTCTACCCCGCCAACTGCGACTCCTACACCATCTCGGCGCAGATTGGCTCGGAGAGTTTGGAGAAGCTCTCTGACGACTCGCAGGTGGGCATTGAAGTGGTTATCGAATATGAGGATGGCACAGCTGAGAGCCACTTCATTGATTTGTACTAAGGAGGAGTCATGGCATATTTTTCAAAGACAACGGCAAAGATTACGCCGGAGGATTCCTCCCAGCGTATCTCGTCCATAACCGTCCGTGTCTGCGTCACCAGCTGCACGGGCAGTTTTTATATAACGGACATCATGCTCCAGGACGGGAGCCTCGCAACCGGGTGGGTAGGCCACCCGTCAGAAATCCAGTGGACGAGTGACGGCTAATGCCGACCTTCATCCGGCTTGGCGAAGCCATCAACAAAAAAGAGGATAAACGGGTGGTGTCGGTGACCGTAAAGCCTACCATTACGGACTGCGCCGGCACCCTCTGGATCACCGACCTCATGCTACAGGAAGGGCCGTCCATTACGGGATATGCGCCATGTACCAAAGACGGCTATCTCGCCGAGATGAGTACTTGGAATGACGGCTACTATGACTACGACAAAGACGCCTGGTTTAACGGCATCGTCCGCTCCAAGGCCACCGTTGTCTTACTTACACTCGGAGAAGTGTCCGCCGGACTGGATATCCACCTCTACCCGAAGGATAATATGTCGGCGGGGAGTGTGGAGCTGTCCCAAGGTGCGGGCGGCCACAAGGTATCCTTTCCAGATACAATGTCCGCCGGAGATGATGTGGCTCTGCTTGCCACTGCGAGGGAATGCACGAAGAACGGCAACACCTTTGCAAAGAAAGGCTTCTATCAGTACAGCGCCGCCTGGGATTCCAAGCACAATGTGACGCTGGAGGATAGGAAGTCAGCACGGGTGCTGTACACCATCCAGCAGATGCAGGAAGGAGTAAAACGCTGATGGATTTACTCAAAGGCAAAGAGATAATGGTCTGGGCATACATGGACAACACACGAATGTATCAGGCGCTCCGTGATTACGGCGACCGAATCAGCCAGATTGGGCTGTTCTCCTTTAAGGTCAATGCCAGCGGAGAAATATATGAATCCGGCGTTTCAATTGCCACTGGTTCCACCATGCGGACATACATCAACAAGTGGCCGCACATCACATGGCTGCTGACTGTTTCCAACGATGGGTACAACTCCATCTTTGCAGCTCTGCGGGACAATACGGACGGTGCGCAGGATACCTTCCTGACCGAGCTTGTGCGCATCATGGAGAAATATGATTTCTGTGACGGCATCGACATCGACCTGGAGGGCGGCAACGATTACTCCACGGCAACGGCAAGCACGGCGATGTTCAAAAATATCTATAATGCCGTCAAAGCCTACGACAGAACCAAGTTCGTGAACATCTGCCTGCCGGGTATGACTTCGGTCAACGGTTCGGTCGGCGGTGAAAACTGGTGTGTCTATGGGGATTTAAACAACTACTGCGATACCGCCGCCATCATGAGCTACGGCATGGCATGGGCCGGTTCTGCACCGGGTCCCGTCTCTCCCCGCTCTTGGCTGGAGGGTATTTACGATTATGCCGTCACAGTCATGACGCCGTCAAAGGTGTTCCTCGGTATGCCTGCCTACGGTCGGAACTGGCGTATCCATGACACACCAGAAAACATGGGCATGACCTATCGGGGTATTTCGCAGACTTATTATGCAGCAAGGCACTGGTTGAAAGGCAAATACAACTTCACGGGCGATGCCCCTCCGCAGCCGTTCATTCCCTTCGTGGCATACTGGGATAACGATAACATGGTTCCCTATGCCTTTCCTCATGTGTACGATTTCATGGAAGGGCAGGACGCTACAGACTACAATTACCCCCAAATGGGTGGAACGTATAACGGCAGGAATTATCTCGTAGCATACGCCAAACAGCAGCACACCTCGTTCGGAGAGGTGGCCGTGGAACGCTCCGGCGATGATTACGATTCCTACAGCGGCGTTATCACCAAGTATGACGGCTATGTCACGCTGGGCGAAAGCGGCTCGGTAACCTACACCTTTACCATTGACACGGCTGGAACCTATGATGTGGCGGTGCGGCTCTGCTATCCCTTCTGGGATAAGAACGCCATCTATGTGTCGCTGGACGGTTCTTCCGTTCATTTCTCCGAGGACAGGCTGTGGTGGCCTTACTGGAGGTCAACCTTCTGGATCACACTCAAAAGCGGAGTGGCACTATCGGCAGGGGAACACACCATTGTGGCATCCGTAGATGTGGAGGGTGCGCAGTTTTATGGTTTCTGTGTCTGCTCGGCATTTGAGGAGTACCCCACTGCCGGAGATGCCACTTTTACCCTTGCTCCCCGCCAGTTTATGGACGTGAACGGCGATATGGTGGGACCCGACACAGGCTTTAAGCTGACGCTGGAAATGCTTCGCAGGAAGCCGGACTCGGCGCTCATCTGGTATGAGGATTTCAGGGACGGACTGCTCTCCGGCTATTTCACCACGCTCTCCGGCGAATGGGATGTGTGGCAGACCCCCAACAGCACCTCCAGCAGGCCCTACTCCCAGCTGGAAGGCTACGGGCAGTTCGCTTGGCAGTACAGCGGCTTTGGCGACCTGCACATCCGTGCGCAGATTATCTTCCCGGCGGGCTTTTCCGGCAAGGCTGGTGTGTTCCTTGATTCGCTGTTCTGCTGCTTCAATTATGACAGCCAGCGCATCGAGCTGTATGAGGGCAACGCCTTGAAAGACAGCTACAACACCTCGTTCTCCACCACGGCAAAAGCTGACCTGCGGGACAATCCAACCATATACACCATTGAGATGCGCAAGCGCGGGACGAAGGTGCGCGTGTATTCTTCAAGCAGCAACACTCTGCGGTTCACGGCAACAGTCAGCGATGTGAGCGGCTATGCCGGACTTCAATCAGATAGCAAGGTCTGCTGTCAGCTCATCCGTCTGGGGGATGCCTGGACGTATGAGCCTTATGAGTGCTTTGACGTAACCATGCCGGACGGATCATCCGCCACCTTCGGCAGAATCGAGCGGAGCAATGCCACCTGGGATGAGGAGTTTCAGGTGTTCACGCTGACTTCCGATGTGGAGGAATCCGCTACCCGGAGCGAGAGCATCTCCTCCGATTATGACTTCTTCCACTCCGACACCATGACCGATGTGGTCTGCGGCAACGACTACACGGCTGTTATCACTCCGAAGGACATCAACATCTGGATTTCCAGACTGTTCCTCGGCGACGCAGACGGCTTTTCCATTTTGTATTATCAGGATGTGGACAGCCTTGTCTACTGGGCAAACCAGGCGGCGTACCGCTGGGGACTGAAAGGAATGTGTATATGGTCGCTGGGGCAGGAGGATATGCGGCTGTGGGAGTATCTCCCGAAGCAGACATAAAATATATAATCTGAGAACAGGCGATTGTCAGATTGGGCAGTCGTTTTTTATACGCAAATTTCTAAGGGGAGGAAGTGGAATGCGTGGTTAACATCATCTGTGCACTAATTACCGCCGCTGCAACGATTATCTGCGCCGTTGTGGCAGCGCAGGAAAACAAGCTACTGAAAGCAAAGCGGCAGGAAGAAAATCTCGCGAAGAAACGCACCGAGGAGGCAAGGCTCCAGATGCAGATGATTGCAGCAAACAGTGATCTGACAGTGGGCATCGCCCTTGCGCTCCAGAGCGGACGTGCCAACGGGGAGGTTGAGAAGGGGCTGGCGGCAGTCAAATCTGCCAACAGCAAGTACACAAAATTTTTAGAAGATCTAGCTTTAGACACTATCAACCAAAAGGAGGAATCACAATGAGTAAGGAGTTTTGGAAAAACACGGCAATTAGAGCGGTCAAGACGTTCTGTCAGTCTCTGGTAGCGGCGATTGGCGTGGGTGCCGCAGTGAGTGAGGTTGACTGGCTAGGAGCGCTCAGCGTCGCTTTTGTTGCAGGGCTGGTATCTGTGCTGACAAGCCTCGCCAGTTTGGATACTGTCTATGAACCCAGTGACAACGTCGATGGCGATGAAACCAATGACAGCGAGGCCAAGGGCTAACTAAAAGGAGGAATTGAGCATGGCAACGAAAACGAACACAGGACTGGTAGCATACGCAAAGGCGCAGGTGGGGCTTCCGTACTGGTACGGAACCTATGGGCAGACGGCGAACGCCTCGCTCTTGTCTGCAAAGAAGAAGCAGTACCCCGATTACTACACGGCTGACGATTTCAAGAGCCAGTACGGAAAGCGGGTGCACGACTGCAGCGGACTGATTAAAGGCTATC
>JAJQBX010000018.1 GCA_021203065.1 Oscillospiraceae bacterium | reverse complement strand
CGACTTTAGAAAGGAGCTGGACACAATGTGCAACCTGAGCCAAGGTGTTTATGAGAGAGGAATGGAGCGAGGAATTGAGCAAGGCGAGATGGCTAAGGCGAGGAAGATGGCAATCAGTTTACATGCATCTGGCGTATCTGAAGATTTGATAGCTAAAGCCGCTAACGTTAATGTTGAGCAAATCAAGGAATGGCTTAAATCAGTTCTGACTTGATTCTGAAAAATCAAAATATAATCGACCCGGCAGATGCCGTTCTCCTGTGCTTCATCACAGCGAGAAATGCATCCTGTCGGGCTATTTCTATCCTGAACGTCACACCCCAAGCTCCATCGCAAGAATCTCATCCGGAGTTTCTTTCATCCCACGGCGAATCCACTCATCCACCGCTCCGAAAACGAGTCCGGCGATTGTGGATTTTTTGTAGCATTCGACGTTGTCCTCATCGTCATTTATCTTCATAGACCACCGGATTTCTTCATAAATCAGATTTGCCATATGTTGACGATACAGGAGGAGATAGACTTCTTTGTGATCGTAGAAGTGATTGAGAAGCGAGACGGAAAATGTCTCCCAGTCGTCAGCTGATTGGGATTCTTTATTCAGCTCCATTATCAGTGTCTGAAGATACTTCTCGATAACGCTCTTCTTGCTCCCGAAATTTCGGTAGAAAGTAGCCCGGCTGACTCCGGCTTTTGCAACCAGCTCAGTGACAGAAATTTCGTCGAATGGCTTTACATTCATCAGTTCAAACAGTGCCTGCGTCAGGCAGTCCTTTACAAATTCGTTAAGCTCTTTTTGTCGGTTCATTTTGACCTCCATCTGATACATTTAAGGTCAGTTTGTTTCTTCCATGCGCCAGATAATTGACTTTGACGGTTCCATTGTGATACAGTTGAATTATATGAGACAATTGTAACACATCATCCGCAAGAAGTCAATTCCGGAGGCTCATGAAATGGAATATGTCTACATCATAACCGGCATCACCGGCTTTTTAGGGCGCACAGTTGCAAAAAAGCTCTTGCTTGAGAAGAAGACGGTCATCGGCTTGAAGCTTCCCGGGGATAACTCCGAGCTTATTCCCGGAGTTACCTATGCCTCGGGAGACGTTACGAAGCCGGAGACTCTTGAGCAGCTTGCAGTTCTGGCAAACGGTCGCAGAATAGTTTTCATCCACTGCGCCGCAGTCATTTCCATCCAGAGCAAAACCTTAAACATGCATGATGTGAACGTCGGCGGGGTGAAGAATATCCTCGCTTTCTGCAGGAAATATGACGGTTCAAGGCTCATTCACGTCAGCTCCGTTCATGCTATTCCCGAAAGCCCGAAAGGTACTGTAATGACAGAGACAAAGGACTTCTCGCCGGAGCTCGTTGTCGGGAATTATGCTAAAACCAAAGCCGAAGCAACCGCTCTCGTCCTGCAGGCGGCGTCAGAGGGCTTGAACGCAAGCGTCGTTCACCCATCCGGAATTATAGGACCGGACGACACCACCGGCGGCTATCTTACTGAAACAATCAGGGCATTCGTTAACGGAAAATTTCCCTGTGCGGTGACCGGAGGCTATGACTTCGTCGATGTCCGTGATGTCGCCGACGGCGTCATAAGCTGTATCGAAAATGGCAGACCGGGCGAAAACTATATTCTTTCCGGAAGGTTCATCACCATAAAAGAGCTGTTCAGGATCTTAAGCGATATTTCAGGCAGAAAAGCCCCCAAGCTAACTGCCCCTCTCTGGCTCGTCCGCCTGATTTCTCCGATTGCCGAAAGGATAGAAAGAGCGACCGGCTCCCCGATTCTCATAACCCCTTACTCCACCTACACACTTGGAAGCAACGGGCTTTTCAGCCATGATAAAGCCAGCCGTGAACTCGGCTACAATCCAAGACCGATTGAGGAGACCTTGAGGGAGACGGTAGAGTGGATAAAAAATAGGCGGGACTGAGCAATCAGTCCCACTTATTTATTCATCGCAATCATACATATGCTTTTCAACATAGCCCATCATCCGGTTATTGAGAACGAGGTACTCAATCAGCACAACGATCGGCGTTAAGGCAGACATCATCGGCTCCTCAAATATTATCGGTGCCGCAATCAGGAAGACGAGAGCAATCACCGCCGAGATAGCGAAGTCCGCAATATGCTCCTTCCTCCACTTTTTCTTCCAGTAGTCGCTTTTCTCTTTGATTGAGAATATTTCTGAGCGTGCAATTTTCAAGACGTTCTCATCAGCTTTTGTACGGAAGCTTTTGTCGTCAAGAACCTCGCCTGCAAGAAGCTCGTTTATGCTGACGTTAAAGGTTTCTGCCAACACCTCAAGCATATCAATGCTTGGCATATAGTTTCCGGTCTCCCAACGGGAAATTGTTTTATTGGTAACACCAATCCGTTCGCCAAGCTGTTCCTGAGTGAGACCGCTTTTTTTGCGAAGCTCTGCAATAAATTTTCCGATTTTGACCTGATTCATATCATCACCTCGGGCTAATCATACCCGATTTTCCGTGAGAATTCAACCCCACAAATGGCGAATCGACGGTTTTTGTGTTGGATTCTCGCAACTTTTCACTTTCGGCATTGTAACCCTTGCAATTACACCCGACTTGTGCTATAATATTTTCATAAAACCCCAAGGAGCGCATCTATAAAATGCAGATTTCAAGCAGATTCACAATAGCTATTCACATCCTCACCTGTATCGAGACGTTCAAAGACCAATACAAAACCACAAGCGAGTTTTTGGCGGGGAGCATCAACGTCAACCCGGTCATCATCCGTCGTATCTTACAACAGCTCAAAGCCGCCGGACTCATCACCGTAGCACGAGGCAGTGGGGGAGCGTCGGTGGCGAAGCCTCTTGAGGAGATAACTTTCCTCGACGTCTACAATGCAGTTGAGTGTGTAGAGAGCGGCGAGCTCTTTCATTTTCATGAAAACCCGAGTCAGGCTTGCCCTGTCGGCAGAAATATCCATTCAGCCCTTGACGATAAGCTCATGATGATTCAGCAAGCGATGGAGGACAAAATGCGTGAGATAACCGTCGCTGATGTCGTCAATGATACGAAAATATGCATAGAAAAAGAGTCCGGAAGCTGAGCGTTCTTTCTCAGACTTTATACTCAAAAGCGATATTGCCCCTGATGTACTCATAGTTGTCCAGCTTGATTTCCTTAAAACCGAACTTCTCATAAATGTGCAGGGCGGGCTTCAGCTTGCTATTTGAGAGAATAAATAATCGCTGTGCGCCATGCTCAAGTGCCCAGTCCATACAAGCCTTGAATACTGCGCTTCCTGCGCCCTTGTGCGGGAGATTTTTGTTTGAGCCGAGTTTGCAGATTTCCCATGTCGTCCCTTCCATCGGCATTGCCATGCAGGTGGCAAGAGCCATATCGTTTTCCACGGCAAAGAAAATCATCGCACCGCTTAGTAATTCCTCATCGATTTTATCGAAGGTTTCTTTATCGTGTTCCTCTAAAAAGCCAAAATTGGAAACAATCCAATCTGTATTAAAGTCAATAAAATCCTGCCTGTAACGTTCTTCAAACGGAATAATTTTCATGTCAGCACTCCTCCTTTCCAAGAATTGAAATCACCGTGTCGAGTGCGGCTGACAAAGCGTCACATTCGCCTTGGTCTAACCCCGATATTTGAGACGTAATCCGACTGTTCGTCAATGCAATCAGATTTTCAGTTTCCACATTTCCGAGTTCAGTAAGCGTGAGTTTGCCTGCTCTTTTATCTTTGTCACATTTACTTTTCTCCACAAGTCCACGCTCCGAAAAACGCCGGATTATTCTGCTCAGATAGCTCTTGTCAATATGAAGAGTTTTTACAATGTCACTTTGCAGACATCCGCTGTGGTTCTTTATCTCGAAGAGGACTCTTGTTTCTGTTACAGAGTATTCACTGCCGAGATAGCCATCGCTTAATAGTTCCATATGCACAGTATAAAAGCGGTTGAACGCTCTTATTTTATTGCACACCTCTGCGTACATATCCATTTGCTTGTGCCTCCAATATTAGTTGACTTCGTCCACCAAATATTATAGCAGAATCGGTGGGCAATGTCAAGCATATATTGATGACGACACCAAAATTTGCATAAAAAAAGAGTCCGGAAGCTGATTTCCGGACTTTTATTTTACTCAGGTAGCCGATTTTATACTTCTTCAAAAATTTTTGTTGTAACTATTGACATTACAACTGTGATGTGCTATACTCATGTTGTAATCAAAAAGGTTACAACAATAATACTTAATTTTTCGGAGGTAATCAATTATGAAAATCGCAGTAGTATGTGCAAACGGAAAAGCAGGTAAGCTTATCACTAATGAGGCAGTAGCAAGAGGACTCGACGTAACAGCAGTAGTCCGTGGCGAGAACAAGACCGATGCCAAGAATGTTCTTAACAAGAATCTCTTTGATCTTAAAGCTGAAGACCTCAAGGGCTTCGACGTAGTTGTTGATGCCTTCGGAGCATGGACTGAGGACACCCTTCCCATGCACAGCACTTCTTTGAAGGTTCTTTGCGACGCTCTCAGCGGAACTGACACAAGACTTCTGGTAGTCGGCGGTGCAGGAAGCCTCTATGTTAATCCTGAGCACACAGCTTGCGTCTCTGACGGACCCGATTTCCCTGACGTCTTCAAGCCGCTCGCAGCAGCAATGGCAAAGGCTCTCGGAGAGCTCCGTGAGCGTTCTGACGTCAAGTGGACATATGTAAGCCCCGCAGGAGATTTTCAGGCAGATGGCGAGAAGTCTGGAAAGTATATCTTGGGCGGTGAAGAGCTCGTTCTCAATTCGAGAGGCGAAAGCATCATCAGCTATGCTGACTATGCTGTAGCAATGGTTGACGAGATCGTTTCCGGCAGCCATATTCAGGAGAGAATTTCTGTAGTAAGAGAGTAATTGTAAAAGAAAGGCGTTGTCATGACCCAATCCGACCGCAGAATCCACCTCATAAAAGAGCTATTAGCAGAAGAGCCGCAGTACCGGGGCTACAAAATCCCCGGGGACGAGTATTCCCAGAAGCGGCTCTTGCGGGCACTCATCAATGTCCGGCTTCCGAAGCCGATAAGCGATGAATTCTTAAAGATTCAGGACGAATATCTTCGGGAAGAGACTTTGAGGAAAGGGATTACAGATATACGGGATCTCGCGCCTGTCCGGGATGGAATCTATCTCTGGCAGGGAGACATAACCACGCTACGGTGCGGAGCGATCGTGAATGCGGCGAATTCGGCACTTCTCGGGTGCTTCGCTCCAAACCATGGGTGCATTGACAACGCCATCCATACCTATTCGGGAATCCAGCTTCGGCTCGCCTGTAACGAGATTATGCAGAAGCAGGGGCACGAGGAGGAGACCGGGACTGCCAAGATAACTCCTGCTTTTAACCTCCCGTGCGACTATGTCATCCACACTGTAGGACCGATTGTCGGATGGCGTCTTACTGAGAAAGATAAGAAGCAGCTTGCTTCCTGCTATCGTTCCTGTCTGGAATTGGCAGATAAAAATAGAGTAGGGAGCATCGCGTTCTGCTGTATCTCCACCGGCGAATTCCACTTCCCGAACGACGAGGCAGCGGAGATTGCAATCAGGACGGTTGAGGAGTACAGGGCCCAGACCCACAGCGAAATAAAGGTGATATTCAATGTCTTTAAAGATACAGATCTCAAAATCTATAAAAAGCTCCTCGGAGCAGATTGAGCGGCTCAGGGAAGCTCTTGAAACCGCCGACGCAGTCGTAATCGGTGCAGGAGCGGGGCTTTCGACCTCTGCGGGATTTACCTATTCCGGCAAACGCTTCGAGGAGAATTTCTCAGATTTCGAGAAAAAATACGGCTTCCACGACATGTACACCGGTGGATTCTACCCCTATGAAACTCTCGAGGAATTCTGGGCTTTCTGGAGCAGGAATATCTATTTAAACAGGTATACCGACGCCCCGAAACCGGTCTATCAGGAGCTGTTTGAGCTTGTCAAGGACAAAGACTACTTCGTCCTCACAACCAACGTCGACCACTGCTTCCAGAAAGCCGGCTTCGACAAGAAGCGGCTCTTCTACACTCAGGGCGACTATGGTCTTTTCCAATGCTCCGAGCCTTGCCATCAGAAGACCTATGATAACGAGGAAGTTATTAAAAAGATGATGGAAACGCAGGAAAATATGCGAATCCCGTCGGAGCTCGTCCCGAAATGCCCCGTCTGCGGCAAGCCTATGACGACGAATCTCAGGTGTGACGATACTTTTGTCGAGGACGAGGGCTGGCATCAGGCGGCGGAGAGGTATTCGGAATTTCTGCGGAGACACCGGAACATGAAAACGTTATTTCTTGAACTGGGAACGGGTATGAACACGCCCGGTATAATAAAATTCAGCTTCTGGCGAATGGTTCACGAGTGGGCTGATGCAACTTATGCCTGCATAAACCTCAATGAAGCCTATGCGCCGGGTGAAATACGAAATAAATCTATCTGCATCAGTGATGACATCGGAAAAGTATTGGAGCAGCTGTAACCTGTATATGCTGGAAACTATCTTGAAAATGCAGTAGGACATAGGTGTTATCCGGCTATAGTTATAACCCCAAAGTAAAAACCTATGAACAAAAAGAGACTTCTCAAGAGGTCTCTTTTTTGCTATGCTTATTTTATATAGGATATGGGGAATGTAAATACTAAAAATTCTCCATTAACCGATTGCTATACCCGATATAGATACAAATTATTTTCTCAAGCACACAGATTGATTGCATCAGACAAACCGGCATAGGCTACATTCTCACTGAAGAGGTGTTGATAGAAGCGGATCTGCGACCGCCGAAGAGGACAATTGCCAGAATTGCCACGACCGTGGCGACCACGATGGCAATAATGATACCGGTTTTCTTTTTCATACTGTGTTCTCCTTTTTAACGTAGTATAATTTTTCGAGTAACTTTATTTTAGGAAAAGTAAAGAATATTTTCAATAGCCTTGGCATATCGTGCAGTTATTCCTGCCGATTTTGCTGGACGGTATTTTCACATCCTACGGCTTTTTCCGTTGCCACCAGTCCTTTATTGTTCGACTGGATGCCATCTGCAGTATTGGTCTGGACGAAGGGAAAAACTCCTATAACATCATCTTGCAAGGAATCAAGCAACCTATCCCTTTGAGTCGTAGTAAATATGGCGAACTGCGACAGTGTCTGGCAGAACAAGGCGTAAGAATACTATCTATTACATAAAATCGCACAAAATACCGACAAAAAACGCACCCATTCAGGCACAATCATCAAAATCAGTTGAAGAGAAGTCGCTTATTCTTTATATTTAACATAATTAGGATTGGGTATATCCCAAAATCAAAACAAAGGATACAGGAGGTGGTCTCATGAGTAAAGACCCAACGCAAAAAAAGCAGGAATGGAAGCCGTTTATCACTCTGCTCAAAGAGACGAAATTGCCGTATATGGCAATTCTTATTGTAACAGTTGTAACACTGGTGTTTTCTTGGCTGGCACTTCAATTCCCTAACGCTACTCAAGAGATTATGGCAGGCAACATTTCATCTGAAATCACTCGGACATTGATCTTGGTACTTGTGGCACAGGCATTTGTTACAGCGATAAGAATGTATGTGACCGCATGGGCTAAGGCAAAGACTACACTGCGTTTCCGCGAGTCCATGATTCGCAAAACGCTAAGATTGCCCATGCCTTACTATGATAAGTACATGACCAACAGCCTCATCAGTCGCACTACCAACGACACGACGACCCTTAGTGATTTTGTGTCCAGTGGGATTCCATATATCCCCTCTGCCGTTTACACACTGGTCACCACGATGGTATTGCTCTTTGGCTACAACTGGCGTCTTGTGGTGTTTGAGGCAATACTGATTCCGGTGATTCTGCTCATCACTATCTTACAGGGTCGCATTCAGTTCAAATGGAACCGCCGCATCCAGAGCCGTATTGCTGAGTTGACCAGTTATCTGGCAGAGGCACTTGCTAATGTGCCGCTGATTAAGGTGTTTGTCAAAGAGAAGCATGAGGATGAAAAGGGTCGCGAGAATATTGAGGAACTCTACAAAGCCAAGCGTAGCTATGTGATTGCTGTTGGTGGTATTTACATAATGACCAATATGGAGGGTGTACTCCACACCATTATCACGGTGGTAGGCGGAGCTTATCTGGTGTCCCAGAATTATATCGACCTGCCTATCTGGATTGCATTCTATCTCTATTCCAATAACCTCATCGGTGCTGTGACCCAGCTCTTTGACTATTGGGAACGAATCAAGACGGTGCAGGGTGCCGCCAGCCGCATGGCAGAAATCATGTCCGAGGAAGGCGAGGCTGATCACGGCACAAAGGCAATCCCTGACGGAGCGCAGGATATTTGCTTCGATCATGTCAGCTTCCGCTATGATAAGGATCTTATTCTGAAAGATGTCAGCTTCGTGGCTCCCAAGGGGAAGATGACGGCATTGGTAGGACGTAGCGGTGCCGGCAAATCAACGGTGTTCGGGCTTTTGGAGCGGTTCTATCTGCCGGAAAGCGGTCAAATCACCCTCGGCGAGGACGTAAACATTTCAGAGCTTTCTCTGAGAGATTGGCGCAGACACATTGGCTATGTGTCGCAGGAGAGTATTCTCTTTGGCGGCACCATTCGGGAAAACCTCAGTTACGGCATTGAAGGCAAGCTGAGCGATGAGCAGATGTTGGAGGCTTGCAAGAGTGCGGATATTTATGACTTCATCATGTCCTGTGAAAAGGGACTGGACACACAGGTGGGCGAGCGGGGCAGCAAACTGTCTGCCGGTCAGCGGCAGCGCATCTCCATCGCTAACATCATGCTGAAGAATCCTGAAATCCTGCTGCTGGATGAGGCTACTTCAAATCTGGATGCCGATGCCACTGCTAATGTAGAGACCGCCCTGAAGCACTTGATGGAGGGTCGTACCACCATCATGGTCACACACGACATTTCTTCCGCCGAGCGTGCCGATCAGATTATTATGCTCGAAGACGGCGTGGTAGCCGGATGTGGCGGTAAGGATGAGATGCGGCAAAATTGTCAGCCGTATCAGATCTTGAAGAAAATCTTGGATACAACAGCTCCGGCTGCTGTCCAATAAGAGGGAGGCGTTTCTATGGCAAAAAATGAAGCGGAAATGAAAACCGTTGACCTGAAAAAGATGAGCCCCATCCGTCGGGTGCTTCACAAAAATGTACCTTGGCTATGGTATCTGGGTAACATGGTTGTATCCCTTTTTATCGGTAGTCTGACAGCCGGCTTGCCGGAGGTTGAGGCTCAAATTATGGCTGGCGAGATTTTTGATACGGGACTGCTCATCAGCTTTGTGCTGTTATCCATATTTAATGTAGTGCTTGGTGCCGCATATAGTGCTTCCGTCACATGGGCTGGCTACTATACAGAGCGGAATATCCAGAATCGCCTTTGGGGCAAGTTGATTCGCCTGCCTATGCGGGAATACGAAAAGCAGGCTCCATCGTCCCTCATAAGCCGTGTTACCAGCGACACCACTCAGGCATCCACTTTCCTGACCAATGTGCTACAGCTCATCTATCTTGTCTTTACTTTGATTATGGTCATCGGCACAATTCTGAGCAAGAACCTCACCATCGCATTATTACTGTGCGCTATCATACCCTATATTGCCTTTATTACAATCGTACCGGGTAAGTTGCGCTTCAAAACTTCCGCCCAAAAGCAGACTACATTTGCCGATTTCACCAGCGTAATCACCCAACGGCTCAACGCTGTACGTCGTGTAAAAGGAGCCGCTATGGAAGACGAGGACATTGATCTGTGCTATGAGGCGGCTAAGGAAAACTATCGGGCAGAGATGAAATATGCTCTGGCAGACTGCGGTTTTCAGCCCTTTGCGTATCTCGCCGAAGCTATGATTTTCGCCATCATCCTTATCATGGGCGGACACATGGTGCAAAACGACACCATGACCCAGAGCGACTTGGTGGCTATGTTCATACAAGGCAACAATGTATATGCCTTCACGCTTATGATTATCTCAATCTTCTATATGTTCAAGGATGTGCAGGGTGCCACCCAGACCATTGGTGAGCTGATGCTGTCGGAGGATGAACCGATGGAGCGGACAGTTCCATTTACACAGTCGGATGACGACATCGTATTGGAGCATGTGAACTTTTCCTATGAAGATCGGGAGGTGCTGAAGGATTTGAGCTTTACCATCCCTAACGGAAAGACCACTGCCATCGTTGGTCCCAGTGGAGCCGGCAAGACCACATTGCTTAGTATTCTGGAACGGCTGTATCTGCCCAGTAGCGGAACCATTCGCTTTGGCGATACGCCGGTAGAGGACATTCATCTGGATCAGTGGCGCAATGCCATAGGCTATGTTCAGCAGAATAGCTCACTGCTCAGCGGCACCATCCGAGAGAACATAGCCTACGGGCTGGATCGCCCCGTTAGCGATGAAGAACTGATTCACGCCGCCAAGCTATCCCATGCTTATGACTTTATCGAGAAGCTGCCTGATGGTCTTGACACAGAAATCGGTCAGTTGGGCGGCAAGCTCTCCGGAGGCGAACGCCAGCGCATTGCTATTTCCCGCATGATTATCAGGGAGCCGGACTATCTGCTGTTGGACGAAGCCACCTGCAACTTAGATGCGGAAAACGAGGCTCAGGTGCAGTCCTCCATCAACGAGATGGTGATAGGGCGGACGGCGGTAATTGTGGCTCACAACCTGCGTACTATTCTGGATGCAGATCAGATTGTCGTGTTAGACAATGGCTGTGTACAGGCATCTGGCACCCATGCGGAGCTGTATCAGACCTGTGAGCTTTATAAAAAATACATTGACCTACAATTTACAGAAGCAAAATAAGGAGTGGCGACCATGAAATCTAAAGTAACTACCCTGTGGGATTATACCAAGTATCAGCTTCCGGCGGAGTATACCCGTTGGCGAGTACACGATGACGAGATACAGCATCGTCTGGAGGCTATCGCCAAGAGCCATGCTCAGGAAATTGATGTGAATAGTGTCGAGACTTATGACAGCGTTGTCTGTCGGAGTGAGAGCAACGCTGCACAGTGGAATAAGGAGAATCTTTTGATCTTTCCGGGCAGAGGTATCGCTCCCGCTGTTCTGGAAAACGCTGTTCTTGGTACAAAGGTGGAAGACAGCGTCACCGCCAACATCGACGGGATGCAGATAAACCTGACCGTTTTGCGTATCGTCCGCCGCCAGCCTATGACCATCGGCGATGACATGATTGCCTTGGAACAGATTGAGGGTGTAACTACAGTGGCTGACTTCATTCGCTGGTATCGGGACACCACGGAAAAGGAGCGTAGGGAAAAACTTATCAAAGGGGCAGCCGGACACATCCAATCCCTGCTGTTGCAAAACTCCCAACTGGAAATCGACCAGAAGGAGGCACACGCATTCTGTCAGGATATGGTGGATTGTCAGTTTAAAAGCATGGGCGGCATGGACAATGTGAGCCTTGTGATGCTAGACGAGGATGTGCTGAATCCCACCGAAGCAGGCGTAAAGAAAAAGTTGTTGGAAATGCGCTTGGAGAGCTACCCTATGTATGTGCTGAACACATGGATTGTGGAGAAGATGGCGGGGCTGGATGCCGAGACTGTCTGCGCTGATGGCTGGAAGCTGATCTCAGAAATGAACAGCGATTTGAAGACAGAGGATGAGGTGCGCCAGTTTGCCGGTGACTCCCTGCCAAAGGAGTTCGCCATAGGTAATGAGGCATCACGGTTTTTGGAACAGTATGTCGAGCAATTCATGGAGGCGTAACGATGGCAATCAAAAAGATTATAAAAGAAAATTATCAGGAGTTTATCGCATCTGACTATGCGGTCATCGACTTTTTCGGTACCCATTGCGGTCCTTGCAAGATGCTGGCACCCATCTACCATGAGCTGGCTGACGATTTGGCTGTGGTCAACTTTGGCACCATGTGCACCGATGAGGAGTATGATTTCAGCAAAGAACTGAATATTCAGTTTGTCCCCACCGTTCGTTTTTATCGTAACGGTCAGCAGGTGGCGGAGTTTTCGGGCTACAAAGAGCGTAAGGAACTAAACAAGTTCATGGCAAAGCTTTTGTACGAATAAGGAGGAGAACATTATGGCAAAGATCAGATTGAATGAGGACAAGGAGATCGTTGCTCATATCCGTCAGGGCTTGGTGGAGAACGGCGGTTACTGCCCTTGCCGCAGAGAGCGTATTCCGGAGAATAAGTGTGTATGTCAGGAGTTCCGCCAGCAATGCGCCAATCCGGAATTTGAAGGATACTGTCACTGTATGCTGTACTACAAGGAAAAGGAATGATGGAAAAGAAACTGCTGATTACCGGCTTCGAACCCTTTGGCGACTGTCCTTTGTCTTTTCGGCTTAGTTGCTTTTATGCTCCTGTGTTCAGGTGGCTTTCAAAGAACGGCACGATATAATCCAGTGCTTCTGTGACGTATGGTTCGAGATCATACATATCAAAGTGACCTGCATCCTCAATCACATAAAATTCTTTTTCTGATGTGGTATTTTCGTAGAGCTGCTCCGCGCCGGAACGTGACCATGCGTTTTCGCCGGTTATGATGAGATATGGTGCTTCAAGCTCTGAGATGAATTCTTCCGGATGGAAATCTATCCACGAAAGCTCACTCCATGAAACCGCATGATTGTCCCAGTTATCCCGGTATCCGCGTTCTTCATTATAATAGTAAGCCGCACCTTCTGCATACGCCCTCGGCATCAGGTCGATATAGGTCGGGTCTGCTTCACCGGACTCATATGACTCACGATCCGCCTCTGCCTGCTCTGTAGACATCATGATCATGGAAGACATCGTTGTAGCGGGAACAACGGATGTAACCGCCTTGATTCGTTCATCTTGTATAGCCGCATAGGGCATATAGCTGCCGGAACCGCAAATGCCAAGACCGCCAATATTTTCACTGTCTACATAATCAAGAGATTGCAGATAGGATACGGCACTACTGATGTCGCTTGCTTTGATGTCCGGCTCCTCAAGCTGTCTCGGCTCTCCTTCGCTTTCTCCGAAATAGGAGTAATCAAACACCAGCGTGACAAAGCCGTTCTCCGCCAACCTCTCGGCGTAAATGCTCTGTGCCTGCTCTTTTACCGAAAGCATAGGACCGGTCACAACAACGGCGGCGTATTGATTGGTTTCATCAAATCCGTCAGGCAGGAACAGGATTCCACTGAGATTCAATCCGGAGTCCTCATTTTCAAAGCTTACGGAAATGGTACTGACACCGTTTTCTGATGCAATTTCTTCTTCCGAAGTATCACTTCCAGATGTCTCCGAAGTCACTGAACTCAGATCAACGGAATTATCGGAGGCATTCGTTTCTGAGACAGTGCCGGAGCTTTCGGCACATCCGGTCAATGTCAAAAGAACTGCCAATATTATTGTGACGTATCTTTTCATTTCAAGTTCCTCCTTAATAACATTCCTTGAATATCTCTAATATTTCTTCGTGGGTCATTTTCTTATAGGCACCGGCAACACAGTTGCAGGAATCGGCGATAGCTTTCAGGTCGGTGTCTTCATTCACGCCAAGCTCCCGAAGCGTGGTCGGAAGCCCTATCTCTCGGATAAAGCTTGCAAGTGCTTCTATGCCTGACTTCGCAAGTTCTTCTTCGGTCTTATCTTCGGACGAAATACCCCAGACCACTTCGGCAAACCGTGCGAATTTCGGAAGTCCGCTCTGATAGATATGGCGATAGTAAACCGGGTGCAGAACAGCCAAGCCCGCTCCGTGGTTGCAGTCGGTGTAAGCGCCAAGCTGATGCTCCATCTGGTGACATTCAAAATCCGTGACCTTGCCGATTTTCAGGATTCCGTTTTCCGCCATCGAGGATGCCCAAGCAAGCTCGCTTCTTGCATTCATATTGCCCTCGTCTTTAAGAAGAACACGGATATTGCGGATAACCAAGCGCATAATTGTCTCATTGATTTCGTCCGAAAGGTTGCCGGAGCCGGGCTTGCCGAAATAGGTTTCCATGCAATGACTCAGGGTGTCAAATGCACCCGACAGCACCTGTCTCATCGGCAAAGATAGGGCGTATGTGGGGTCAATCATGGCAATATCCGCCTGTGCGCCGAGCATTCCCGCCTTGAGCTTTCTTTCCTCATTTGTGATGACTGCGCCGTTGTTCATCTCGGCTCCGGTGCCGGATGCCGTGACGATGGCAATCATGGGGATAAACTCAGTGGGGTAGGTGCGGCAGTCAAATTCCATCTCCCATATGTCCCGCTCGGTTTTAGCCTGTGCCGACACAATCTTGCAACAGTCGATGACTGAACCGCCGCCAACTGCAAGAATCAGATTAACCTCGTTTTCTCTTGCAAGTTTTGCGCCCTCCTGCACTTTTTCGTAGGTGGGGTTCGACATAATGCCTGAGAACTCCGTTACCGTCTTTCCTGCGTCTGAGAGATAACCCATCACCTCGTCATAAACGCCGTTACGTTTCACAGACCCGCCGCCATATGCCAACAGGACATTTCTGCTGTAACCTCTCAATATGCTCGTTAGGTACTCTTTCATGCATCCCTTGCCAAAGTAAACCTTGGTTTTGTTTTCGTAGATGAAGTTGTTCATAATTGATTCCTCCGTTTCTGCTATAAGCATAACAAAAACGAGACCTCCTGAGAAGTCTCGTTTTGTTCTTCAGTATTAACCTTTAGGTTATAACTGCCCCATATCTGCCGCCGCTTTTTTCGCCGCAGACAAGAATCGTTCCACGGTTTTTGACGGATGCTGAGAGTGCAGGATTCCATAGGGAATGCTGTGTTCCCATTCAACGGGAATCATCTTGAGAAGCGGATGGACGTTCTCCCAGCCCTTGATGGAAAGAAGCACATAGTTGCCGTTTTCACAGCGATTGAAAGCATCCACATCGTAAAAGTCGAAGTCCACAATGTTTATTTCGGGGTGATTCTTCCAGATTTCATCGCGAAGCTGATCAACATAATGGCTCCATCCACGGTGCATGAGCATCATGTTTTCTCCGTATAAATCCTCGATGCAGAGCTTGTCTTTTGAAGCAAGCGGATGATGGATGGAAACAGCACAGCAGAACGGCTCACGGAACAGTTCAGTGCCGGCACACTCTCTCAGGTTCAGCATCGTGTCGTCAAAAATCCCCGCAACAACATCTATATTCTGTCCAAGATTCGCCAATATCTCTCTTGCGTTTTCCGGCGTATTCTCGAAGGGGACAACCTGAAATTTTATGTCGGGGCAATAGGTCTGGATTTTCGACCAGAGCTGAATGAGAATCTGAACGGGAGTTGTCGGGGATGAACCGAGCCGGATAACGCTCGTGTCCTCCTGCATGGCGTTCTTCGCACGGGTGACGGAATCCTTGCAATACTGGATTATGTACTTGCTGTCACGGTAGAGGGATTTTCCGGCGCTCGTGAGAATAAGTCCACGATGTGTTCGTTCAAAAAGTTTTATACCGAGATTGCTTTCCAGAAGATTCATTTGCTTGATGACAGCAGTCGGAGTGATAAACGATTCCTCAGCCGCTTTATTGAAGCTTCCGGCATCCGAAACACGGATAAATGTTTCAAGTTGTGGGTTGTACATAAGAAATCACCTTACTCCTCTGAGCCAATAGCGGTTTTGCTCCTGTACTTTTCCAATGAATCATTCAGTTGTCCGTGGCAGTAGTTTTCAATCAAGTCGGTCGGGTCAAATGCTCCGTCCAAAAGGTTCCAACAAAATACGATTCCATAATACTCTGCCACAATATATTCTGTGAGATTTTCCACGGGTGTTTCTTTTGCAAGCTCTCCTTGATCTACCGCCTGCGATAAGATTTCTTTCAGAACGCTTTTGTCATAGAGCAGTTTGTTTTTCCCACCTTCGTTTTCCGGCTCGACCACATTTTTAATCCACTGCTGAGAGATTTTCACACCGGTTTCTACAATGTATCTCATGGAATCGCAAAGAAATGAAGCGAGCCGGTCGCACACGTCTCCCGGAATCTCCATCGACTTTTTCTGCATTTCGATGAAATTGGATTTTGCAATCTCGCCGACTACATCTTTTTTGCACTTGAAGTAGGTATAAAAGCTTCCTTTTGCAACACCGGCTTCTGCGGCGATTTCGTCAATCGTCACATTTTCAAATCCCCGTTCCTTAATCAGCTTTTCCGCCGCTGTTATGATTTTCAGCCTTGTCTGCATAGCCCCAATCTGACGTTTGCCCATAATCAAGCCTCCTTTTTAGAACATTATATCAGGTCGTTGACTCAAAGTCAATGACTTTTATCACGAAAATTTGGTGAGGTCAAGGCTTCTTTCTCCAACCTGATTGCCTTTTCACGGTTCTTTTCACCCGGACATCTCTTTTGATAAATTCACGGGTCATACCGAAGTACAGAACAAGAACGATAAAATTTGCATCTTCTGAAGAATTGTTGCTATTTCATGTACCAAAGAAAGTATGCAGTTCAGGATTAGTAAAAAATATTTTCAAACCTCTATACAAAACACTTGTGGAAGAAAGGAAAATAGGGACGATTGTCGTAAAGGGCCTCTTACGATTGGGTCGTGATTATCTGAAAACCGGATACTATACCGAAGTGATTTTTCCGGAAAATGATGTGTGTTTTATTGCTGTCAACGAAGACGTGGACACAGAACAGGGAAGCAAAGAAATTCGCCGCACTGGTTGAGCAGTATACCGAAAAATGCTCGTAGAAACCGAAATTTCACCGGCGAAAGAAGCATAATGCGGATTTGAGTTTAAGTGGTGCGCAATAGATATAACACCCCCGCCATCATAAAATACCCTTTCTGGCAGATGACCCTTAAGAACCCGAAAGCCACCTATGCCTGCATAAACTACGGCGATGCCGCCTGCCCGTCGCAGATTGAAAAGCAGTCGGTTTGTATTGATGATGATATTGGGAGGGTGCTCAGAAAGTTCATATAGTTGTCCACAAAAGTTTTTCTGCCCGCCGCAAATTTCTCTCAAAAAGCACTTGATTTTTGCGCTGAGATGTGCTATTATATCGGAAGTACTGGGGTATTAGCGCAGTTGGGAGCGCGCCACACTGGCAGTGTGGAGGTCACGGGTTCGAATCCCGTATGCTCCACCACCTTATAAAGCTCGAAGGCAAGCCGTTTTCGAGCTTTTTCTTTTACCTTTTTGTCTAATTTTGCAGGGCTTTTCTAACACTTTGGCTGACACGCCTTGGATTACCCTTCGACTTCATTTGATAAAAACCATTTTGCTTTTCCCAACATGATTTGCTATACTGACTGCAATATATAAATCAGGATTCAGGAGGGAATAGCAACGAAAATAATCAACTATTTCAACAGCAACAGAGCGACACCCGTCGCTCTTTTTTGCGTCCTCCGCCCTCATCAACCCCACGCCGCCCGAATATACTTAACGGGGTGGTTGCACGAATGCCGGGCTATGCTTTTCACTTTTCCGCCAACCTCACACACTCATACGCCCCATCATAAATGCCCTGAGCCTTGAGCCTGTCGATATTATCGAGCATGTGGAGTGTAAGTTCTTTATCCCGAATGAGATTATCAAGAGCTCTCAGAATATCCTCATCTTTCTCAAACTCCGGCGTGCCGTCGCCGAGTTCTGAAGTGTGGATTGCTCCATAGACCTCGTGCCCGCCGATGTGCCTTATCATAAGCTTCGGAATCGGGTAGTAGGCGAGCTCCGACGGCTTGGTGACGAGGAGGTCTGTGACGGGAATCAGCAGGTTCGTGGCATAAACAGCCTCGAAAATATTCGAGTTGCAGAAGCAGTGGATGCCGTCGATATGTGAATCTCTCATATCCTCTGTGAGCTTAACGAGCTTCGGATACTCGTCAAAGTAGGTCTTAGCCTCACTCTTAAACTCGGGGAGCTTTTCCGAAATGATGTCATAGACCGCCTTGTGGTCGCCGAAGTTGACGAACAGGGCGACTTTTTTCTCCCTGACATACGGCATAAGGTGGCGAATCATATTGACAAAGAGGTCTGCGCCTGCACCGGCACCGCCGACCGTCATGAGGATTCGATAAGGTTCGCCGTCACGGAGTCTCTTTCTTCTTGATTCGTTGTCCTGTTCAAGGTTTGCAACCATCTCATGGTCTACATAGTGTCCGACCATCTTAATATCATTGTCGCCCATGCCCTTGAGAGCCTTCTTGTCGAAGCCGCCGAGGGTCTTATAGCCGTAGTAGGCAAAATTGGTCTGCACCGTGTGGATTGCGCCCTCCGAGAGGTGAAGCCCCATCGCCCAGTTGTCGGGGATGGCGTTGACGACATTCGTCATTCCTGCGTGAATTGCGCCCTGTGAGCACCATGCGTGGGTGGCAATATACGGCGTCGTCTTGTCAATATTTTTGAAAATCGGCACCAACAATTCAGAATTTTTCTGGTCACCTATATTATAGGTGATTTTTTTGAAGCCCTCGCAGTTCATAGGCTCCCAAATGAGCTTGTCAAAAAGCTTGCTTTTCTGGCTGATTCGGGAGGCAAGGGAATATAGGTCGTTCTGCGAGCGAATCACTTTCGAGCCTGTTGCATCGAACGAAGCAAGGTCGAGCCAGAGCGGGTCAAAGCCCAAGGCTCTTGCACAGGATGCCATCGCGATGGCGATTCTATAGTGCCCGAAGCCCATGCGGATATTGCTAATAATAATCGGCTTTTCCGGCATTTTGGCGTTCTCATCCCCGAAAACTATATTCTGCACGCCAATTCCAGACAGCGTCGGAATCGGTTCAAGGGCGATTTTGTAGTCGGCATTACTGTCGTCGCCGAACTTTTTAACGTACTTCGCCTTGTTCTTTTCAGCCTTTCTGACTGCTTTTTCCGGCATCACGTTTCCGAAAATAACCGAACATTTATCTTTCATATAAAATCCCTCGCTTTGTGTCGTATTTTAGATTATGTGTCTTGCCCTCAAGCTTATATGAAATCTCGACGAAGTCACCTACACGGCAGTAACTCTTGTCGGTGGCGTTTCTTAAATTCAGAGCTTTCTCAAAAAGAGTTTTCTTTTCGTTATCATAGTCTCCGACATTATCCGAAGTCATCATAACGCTTCCGAAAAGGGCGTTGATGGTGATAAGAGCTTCTTTTTGCTTGTCGGTGAGGCTGTTGTTATCGTCCCGAAGAATAAACACGTCCGGGTCGCAACCGAAAAATCGCTTGTCGAGGAAAGAGCGATAGATTGTGTTCTGAATCGTCACCTTCGTCGAAATTCTCTCCCGGTGCATAAACTTCATGTACCACACATCGTCGAATTTGAGCGAGACGTCGGGACCGATTCTGAGATAGTCAAAACATTCGCTGATCAGGATCATCCCGCCACAGCCTAAAATCAGCTTGTCGGGCAGGGCTTTTCGGATTCTTGAATACGCTTCGGAAGAGATTTGCGCCCGTGTCTTGCTTCCGATAATTCTTGGGTTAACTGCATACAGAAAGTCAAGCTTGAAGAAATCGAAGCCCATATCCGAGTAGAATTTCAGGCACTTCTCGACATACTTCATAGCCTCTTCGTTTTCGGAATCAAGCCCATAGAATCCGCTCCAGTTACTGCCGGATCTATATGAGAAGAACCAGTCGGGATGAGCTTTATAGACCTCGCTTTCGCTCTCTGCGGCAAAAGGCGCAAGCCATATTCCGGCTTTCAAGCCTTTCTCGTGAATCTTCTTGACGATGGGCTCAAGCCCGTTCGGGAACTTCTCACTGTCCACAGACATCCAGTCGCCGACTGCCGTCTCATAGCCGTCATCAATTTGGAAGAGCTCGAACGGCTCACCTACAGCCGACAGGTTTGCAAGAATCTTCTCCTCGTTAATATTCTCATAGTAGTTGTACCACGAGGTGTAGCCGAGGATGTTCCGGATCGGCTTTTCGGGAAACTTCGAGAAGTAATAGTCCCTGTCGGTGGTGAAGTCGAACAGGCAGATGCTACCCTCAAGCTTAAGCCCCGCAACGTCGCTTTCGAGAATTATCTGATTGCTTTTGACATCGTGATTGATGATGAGGTAGGCTTCATGATAGTTGAACGAGCCGATAAAGATATTCTCGGCATAGCTGATGTCATAGCCGTGCAGGACGCCTTTTTTATAGTCCTTGAAGCCGCTGTCGCCGTAGCCGTCAAAGGCGAACGCATTGACAAGAAATTTCGGGAGCTTCCGAATATCTTTCAGGCTTTCACCGGCAAGAAACTCTTTCGTGTCCGTCCACGACTGATAGCCGTTGACGAAAATCGGCTCATTCTTCCTATATGAATAGGGCATGGTGATTGTCGCCGACAGAAGAGTTATCGGGACTTTTGCCGTCACGGTGACGGTGGTTCTCTTACCGGAATCTGCTTTGATTTCGACGTTCTCATCAGTTGAACTGACCGTGTGCCTTTCACCGTTTAACGAGTATATAAGCTCGAAATCCATCATTCGGCACTCTTTTCTTCAAGATGCTTCTGACCCTCGGCGATTTCCGCACGGACGCTCTTTTCGTTATAGAAGACAAGTGCCAGTGCGCCTAAGAGACAGAAGACGAGTGAGATTGCGAGGGTAATTCTGTACCCTGCGCCTGTGCTGACGGTCTCGCCTGCGTCGTTGGTATACTGCCCGATGGTTGCAACAGAGGTGAATATGAGCATAGCAACGCTCTGACCGAGCTTGAATGCAAAGGTTCTTGAGGCAAAGAACATTCCGTCGTGGTTTTCCTTATTCTTGTACTCGTCAGCCTCAGCAATGTCGGCAACAATCGCCTGCGGGACAACTCCCAAGATAGACATCGGAATACCGACGAGAACGGCAATAATCATTCCGAAGATTTCGTTCGGGATAAGGATCTGCTTGCCCGCAAAAGTGGTCACGAAGAACGCAAACGCAAACAGGAGAAATCCGGCGATAACAATCTTCTTTTTGCCCACTTTCTGGGTAATCTTGTTGACGGGGATATAGAGCGCAAACGCCACAAACGTCATCAGAATATAAAGAATCAGATAGTTATCGGTTTTGAGAAGATTCTCGACATAGTAGATAAAGCCGGTGTTAAAAATTGTGATGCCTATCCAATAGAGAATGTCAGACAGGACGAACACACGGAATTCTTTGTTTTTGAAGGTCTTGCCGAGAGACTTGAAAGCGTTTTCGCTGACGACTGGCGCACTGTCACGGGTGTATTCTTTCTCGTCGATGAGAAATGCCGGAATCCACATGCAGATGAGTGCGATAACAGCCATTACGCCCAAGACAATTCTTGCTGAAACTATTATGTCAAGCCCTGTAGCCGAGGAGACCGCCTGCCAGACCATCTTGCCGGAGAATGCGATTCCCATGCCTAAGATGTATGTAATCGAGATGAATGTCGAGATGTTCATTCTATCGACAGGGTGCTTGCCTAAAACCGGGATGAGCGCATTATAAGGCGTGCAGTAGGCTGTCATGCAGAGATAGAAGAGGAGAAGCGTGACGACCAGCCAGACCGTATTCACCCATGAAACGCCGTTCACGGGACAGCAGAAGATGAGAACGGTGACCAAGGCAAAAGGCAGTGCCGCAACCCTTAAGAACGGGATTCTCTTGCCGAGCTTGCTACGGCAGTTGTCGCTTGCCGAGGCGATAAGCGGGTCTGTTATAGCGTCGAATACTCTTCCGCTGGCGGTTATGATTCCGATAATCGTCAGTCCGAGAAAGACGACACCCTGAGTGATGAAAAGATGGCTTTGCATGACCGAATCTGTCGCATCGGGGAGATAGAAATTGACTAAAAGGTTCGAGATGATTCCCGAAAGAATCGACCACCCGAGCTGCCCCAGAGCGAAATAGATCATGATTTTCTTGGATACACGTTTCATAATGGTTCCTCCGTTTTAGAGATTATTTTTACGTCTGTTATGCTTGCAGACGATAGAGTACTATATCAATAAGTGTTCTGACCTCGTCAGCCTTGTCGATAGTCCTGTCCTGACTGATAAGCTCGCCCTGACAGGTGAGTTTTTTGCAGAGGTTAAGAAGCGCATGGGTCGTCGAATAGTAAAACGGCAGTTCGTCCACTTCCCGAACGCTCCCGTCCCGAAGCCTCGCCGTGTAACCGTCGTGGAACAGATAACGGAAGTTGTCGATTTCATTCTCATAAGAGCCGAGTTCACTTTCTGGCAGGTCTGCAATCATCACGTCGAAGCGATAGATAAATGCGTAGAACTGCGGATTGTCCTCGAAAATTTCGAGGAACGTGTTGTAAAACTGCTCAAGCTGTTCATAGCCGTTTTTGCCATCGGCAGGCTTTTTGAAGCGGGAATAGACCTCCCCACAGAGCAACGTCGCACACTCAAGAACAATCCGCTGCTTGGTTGAATATCTCCGATAAAGCGTAGCCTCGCCGACCCCGACCTCACGGGCAATGTCCGCCATCGTCACCTTGTCAATCGACGACCCCAGAAACATCCTCGTAGCCGTTTCTATAATAAACCTGTTTTCAGCATCTTTAAGTTTTGTATTACCCATTCTATTACCTTTCTCAAGCAAATTGATAGTCGTTCTTTCAAATTGATAGTCTCACTATCATCATAATAGCATATATTTTGAAAGATTGCAAGGGGTTTTTGTTTGTTCTGGCGGGGCAGCTTGCGGAATCATTTCGTGACTTTGTCTACCAGTGGTATTGTCTGTGGAATCTGATAGCCTGAACGTGAAACATGAAAATGGCACAAATGCGGAATTTATTGTCGAAAAATGCTTGACACAAACAACATAAACATGGTATCATGTACACAAGTATTGTGTGAGATTTGTGAATTTCAAATCACATTTATTTGAAAATCCAAGGAAGAAGGAGAGACGTGAATCGTTATGGCGGAATGTTGGTATACGATCAAGCAACTGCCTGATCTGACTTTGAATAAATACTCATCGTTTGAAGAAAACGGTGTCGACGGCGTTATCAAAAAGCATATCTCCTTTTTGCGTCAGCTGAACAGAGCTGGCATTGTGTCTGGGTTGTCATACCACATCTTTTACCTGTATCTGAAGCCGGAGGACAAAGAAAAAGACACTCCCGGAAAACGGCTCAATATCTTACTGCTCATACGTGGCAATGAGGACTCCATGCGAAACGTTCAGGCGATGATTGAATCCTCCTCTTTGTCTGCTTTCTTCAGATTTGAAGAACTTGAAGCTGAAACCGATAGTAATGGTAAAAGAATTCCCGCTTCACTCGACACATTTTTCAATAGCAAAGGAATTCCACAGCCGGAGTTCAGCGTGTGTAGTTTTTTAACGAAAACCGAGACTCTTCTCCCCGCAGGCAGCGGTGAGGGCGACGATTATTATATTCTGCGTGAATGGGATATGAACGACGACGGGCGGCTCTACGATATGTGCAGGATGATGGGCTCACTTAGTAAGACTGCGCTCTACAGGGTGGATTTGTATCCCGTTGAGAGAAGCGGTTCCCTTCGTGAAGCACTCCGCAAGCCGATGAACATTCTCAGAAAGAGGCAGGATGACCGCAGCAGCGGAACGAAGCGTGATTACGATGGCAAGGATGTACTCGATAATTACGAGGATATGATTGAAAAATACGAGTCCTCTCCTCATTTCATTTCCAATATCATGGTGTTCGCAAACAACCGTGAGGACGCCGCATCAATCCTCGATGCAGCCGGCTCAGAAAGCCTGCTGAAAGGAAAATACAGCATTTCCACATTTACGTCAAGGTTTTCTCCCTTAAGCTTTTTGTACGGCGAAGTTGACTCACTCGACAATTTGAGAGACAGAGCGGTTATGAGAAAAGGAAGACCCGGTCTTATCATATGCCGGGAGGACACTGTCGGAATCAATCTGAACTATCTGCCGACGCTCTTTTCTCTTGAAGAAATCGCTCCGTTCTTCAGATTTCCGGCTCTGTATGACGGAGAGACGATTCAGCTTCCAAAAGAAACTGCACCTCAGTTCCTAAGTAGCAAGGATGCTCTTTGCCTTGGAAAGGACCGCAACGGATATGATGTTAACTTTCCACTGGAGCTTTTGCCTAAGCATGCGTTCATTTCCGGCGTTCCCGGTTCCGGTAAAACAAATACCATGCATCATATCACCTCATCGCTCTGGAAGAATAAGGACAACCGGATTCCGTTTTTAGTGCTCGAGCCAGCAAAGCAGGAGTACAGAGCTCTTCTCAACGATCCGGAAATGAGCGAGGTCTACCTGTTCTCTCCGAATGCGGATATGAGCTTTCCTTTACATATAAATCCCTTCGAAATGCCGAAAGGAACTCTTGTCGCCGAGCATATCAGGCGGCTGTGCTCGGTATTCGAGGGAGCGTTCCAGCTTGATAACCCGATGCCGTTCCTTCTTGATACCGCCATTGAAGCGGTTTACAGGGAACTCGGATGGATACCTGAGCATCGATATACCGGCGAAGAAAAGGACAAAGACGGAATCAATAAAAAGCGTCTGCCGACGATGTCGATGCTATATCGAAGACTTGAACAGGAACTGAAGAGCACCAAATACAGCGATGAAGTCAGCGGCAACCTTGAATCGGCATTGAAAGTCCGAATCGGAAGCCTCCTGAGGCGTGAAATGGGCGACGTTTTCGATGTTCCGGAGTCGACCTTCCCGCCCGAGAAATGGCTTGAGGTTCCCGCAATTATCGAGCTTGAGTCGATGGGTACAGGTCCTGCAAACTTCCTGACGCTCATGCTCTGCTCCCTGATACGGGAAACCCTGAAAGCAAATCCCAAGACTGACAAGGATGTCAGACACGTTATTTTCATCGAGGAAGCGCACAATCTCATCGGTCCGGTATCGGAAAAGCAACCCGGTGTTGATGCAGACCCTAAGCAAGCGGCGACTGAGTTCATAGTGAAAATGCTCGCTGAGGTCCGTGCTCTTAAAGAAGGCATAGTGATTGCAGACCAACTGCCATCTGTCATGGCATCGGAGGTGCTGAAAAACACCGGCTTGAAGCTTGGTCTGAAAATAACCTCAGCTGATGACCGTTCTCTTTTGGGAAGCACAATGGCGGCAAGTCAGCTGCAGCTTGAAGAGATGTCTACTTTCCCTGTTGGCGAAGCGTTGATATTCTACGAGGATCTGATGAGACCGTTCAATATACGCATCAGGAAATGGAGTGGCGACACCACCCATAAGAGCGACGAAGAGCTTTGCAAGAAACTCAAGGATAATCCTTGTTATCTGGAGGAAAACAAGTCAAGCGTCAGGATCATCGGCAAGAAGTATTTCCGTATGCTTGAAGATCTCAGCCCCAAAGTGAATGAGACTAAGAGCTGGTATAGTGCTGTCATCAAAAATGTCGCTGAGATGAACCGGCTTAATGAAAAATTCAGAAAAATTGCACTCGGAAAAACTGTAATCAGCGATGAGCAAACAGATATGTTATATGATCGTTACAGTACGCTTGAGCGGGCGAACAGAGAATGTCTGAATAATGAAGATAAGGAGAGTGAAGCCGTCAGACTGATAGATACGATAATCGGTTGGGTTTACTCTTTGGAAAGGCTTAAAAATGGGCGTTGGAAACGCTTTGATATTCCGGAGAAGAATCTGGTTCAGACTGTTCTTTTGCAGAGTGAGCTTGCCGAAACCGCTTTGAAGCTATACAAGATTGTAACCCAAGCTGCAGAAGGCTCGAAAGCGTTTAAGAGCATGAAATCTGAAATAGACAAGTTGAATGAGCTCAACAATGAGTTTTTGCTTACAATCAATTCATACATAAATATACATGGCTCGGCAGAACTGACTGAGCTGGATTAGTAAAGGAGTGCGCTATGGGCGGATTTAAACTAAAGCTTAACGAAGGCATCAGCGAGGTCAGGGAAACCGGCAGAGAAGCCATAGAGCTTGGTAGTGAGATGAACGAGCAGGCTGATGAAATCAATGCAATTCTTGAGAGCATCGAGCTTCAGGACAGTGAAGACATTGAGAGTGTAACCGAAACGGGAAGTGAGTATCAGAGAAGCTTTGACGAGGGATTCTCTGAACAGGTAGAAGATTCAAAGGGTAGGGAAATATCCGAAAAGAGCAGGGATGTGTCCCAGACGGCAAGCGGCGAGCTTGGAAATGTCCGCTCTGGTATTTCCAGCCTTGAAAGAGCGTCTCATGTATCCGAAATCGGAAGAGAAGCCGCTGAAACCGGTTCGCATAAGCTTGAAACCAGTGCAGGTGAATACGAAGACATTATTTCCGATGTCGAAGGAATTTCTCGGGAAGACTTGCAGGAAATCGAAAATCTCAAAAATAGCTTGTCAAGAATCTTCGGATGATAAAAGGCAGGAGGAGCATCCATGGCAAAAAGCTTCAAGGAATTCGGAGAAGTTGCTGAAGGGCTGATTGAGAAAGGTAATGAAGCTGAGCGTGAGGTCAAAGCTTGCAGAAATCAGGTTGCGTCCGCAAGCAGTGCAGTTGTTGCTGCCAGAGCGCAATTAGCAGCCGCAAGCGAGACTGACGAAAGCGGAAATCCTAAGGGCGATGTTCGTGAGGCTCAGGCTCAGCTTTCAATAGCCCAGAACAAGCTGGAGGCGAATCAGCGGGCTCTCTCTGTGGCACAGGGCACTTTTGACAAAATAAACAGTGACAAGAAAAAACATGTCGAAAGCATAGAACAGTACAGCAAAACAGCACGGAGTAATCTGCAAAAGCTTGGGCGGTTAGGAGGCTCTGCTTTTGGCAGTGATTCGCTTGAGCTCACTAAAGGCATGGCTGAAAGGCTGAATGAAGCGGAAGATATAAGAGTAGCACTCCTTGAAAGCATGGGCATCAACGCTACTGCGGAGCATGTGCCGGTCGGCGGAAGCGGTATCGGAAACCCTTGGACAGTGACACCTTATTCCACCCTTGATCTGAACGGGGTTGCGCAAAGCTATCATGGAGGCTCTTCGGCATCGCTATCAGACCAGAGTCAGGTGACGGGTGAGCCATGGCATGATGATGGTGCCAGTGGTACTGGTATAGTCGGCTCAAGGATGAGTTCGTTGCAGCCTGACGAAAAAAATGACGGTATAACCGGTGCTGAAGCCGGAAATATATCAGCCGGAAGCAGTTCCTTACACGAAAACGGGCACTCCGGCTATATGAATCAGCTGATAGGAGAATTCCAAAATCCGGGCTTGACGATAGACGAAAAGAGAGCAATTCTCAACGCAATGCAAAACATCCTGCTCTGTCAGAAGCAGCAAGCTGAGAAAGAGCCGGAAAGACAGATGGTCCGGAAAAAGTCGCCTCAACAGATTTGGGATGAGGGCAGAAGATACATCGACAATATGCTCGAAATCTATCGTGACGACCTTCGTGACAAGGGCGTCGCTGACGGTCCTTTAATGAATGCAGTTATCGCAGAATACGACAAGGAGTACACAGAAATCCTCTCCGCCGACTGCGAAGACGGTACATATCACCTGTATGAGCACAAGGTGCCGGATTTTGAAGAACTTGCAGCAGAAATCAATGCGAAAAATGAGCTTATGACGACAACGCTTAAGGGCAAGATTCCACTTAAGCGTGAGAAAGCGGCTGAGCGTGCATTCAGAAAAGCTCCCCGGCAAATTGTTGAGGCATTGAATAAGTGTGCCGATAAAGTCAAGCCAATCACTGACAGCGGCTATGGTTTCAATGATCAGGGTGAGTGGGCAAAAAACTGTTCGTACTATTCTCCGAGCTTGCAGCAGGTATTCATGAATGATCAGGCTGACGATAGCGAATATCAGGAAACGTTGCCGCATGAACTATCTCATTTTTTGGATCACCAAAGGGGATGGGATTCAAACAAGCCAGAGTTTGTATCAGCAGTTGAGGCGGATTTAGCCAGCATGAACAGATCAACTCCTGAAGGGCGTAAAAGATTCAACGAGATGCTAAGTGATGCAATCAGCGGTTCTTGTGCGGCTAAGGATAAGGCTGTCTCTGACCTGATATTTGCGGTATTCGGAGAGAATGGAAATGACGAGGAAATAACTGCCGGCTTTTGTAAAAAGGGAATTCCTGTGTGGACTCATTCTGATAGCTATTGGATGGGTATAGACAGGTACGGAATACGTACTCCCGACGGCGGTGCTTCAATGCGAAGAGGCGAAATATATGCAGAGATTGGCGCAATCCGATGCCTTGACAACAGCACATCAAGGGATTTCCTGAAAACCTATTTTCCGAAAATCTATGAGCAGTACAATGAGTTCTACAATATCAATGATTAGGAGGAATCAGAAAATGAATTCAATGGAATTCGCAGATAAATGCATACCGTATAATCTTAAGTATTTGGAGCTTTTTGGATATGCGCCTTTTCCGAGCGATTATGCCTGCACTACCGATGAATATCTGGAAGCACTTATGAAAGCTGTTGAAGAGAAAAAGGAAATCAGTAATTATCTGCCGGTGCGGGCACTTCATGTCGACGGCAATTTCGATTGAGAAGAAGCATTATGATATACTAAAAATTTACAGGAAAGAGGTATTATTATGAGCGAATTGAATGGAGTTCTTTCTGTTGGTCAGCTGTTGACCGGCACAATCAGAAGTTTTGCACCGTATGGGGCTTTTGTTGAGGTTAGTCCCGGTGTGGTCGGAATTATCTGGGATGCTGTGCAGGAGCAGGGCATGGAAGTGGGCGACGATATTCGTGTTCAGGTTGTTGGGATTGGCTCGTCGGGCGAGGTCTATCTGGTTTCGGTTGCGGAATCTGATATTGTGAAGCCAGATTCGGCTGTGCATATTCCCGAAGCGTCTGTCGGGTCTGCAGGCGATGAGGGCAGAAGTGAGACTATGGCTGAGTTTGCGGATGTGCTTTCGTCCGTTCTGAATTCCGATGTTGTGGCTGGAAGATCTGTAAGTGTTGCTGGCGATGACACGATTCGCCCTTGGATGAACTGGCGGGACATGCCTTATGGTCACAAGCAGGCAACCACTGCGCTTATGGCACTCAGGCAGCATACCTCTGCATTCAGACAGGAGCTTGCGAATGCACGCAAGGAATATGAGCGGAATAAGGCTCAGAGCCAGAAAGTTTATGAATCGGAAGTCATGAGTGCAAACAGAGAATGCGAATCTGAAAAGAAAGAATGTCAGGAAGAGCGCGACAGAAATGTTAGTTTAACAGGAACCAGACGCACCGCTGCCAATAACGTTGTTCAGGGCTGTGAGATCTTTCAGGCGAATATGCCCGAAAACGCCTCTGAGGTCAGGGGTGCTGTGAGCTATTCGTTGACCAACGTTCGCCAAGCAAATGATAAAGTGCAGAAGGCTATCGGTGCGAAAATCAACGCATATAAAGCCTTGTGCGAGTGCAGCATTGCCGAAGCTGAAAGAGTAAGAAACGAAAAGATTGACAAGGCACGCCGTGAGCAGATCGAAAGAGATGAACAGACAGAGCGTAGCTTTGAAGCCAAAAACAGAAGCATCTGCGAAGATCGCCGTGCCGACATCGCTTCCGGCTTCAATAAAGCCACAATCAAAGCTTATGCTCAGGGAGTTATGTCCACAAGGTTCAATGGAGCTCGCTATGAGTGCCGTGATCTGATTCCAGAACAGATTATGCTTGGAACTATCGGTTGCTCCATACCCAATCAGAGCAAGGATGATATGACAGTTATACAAGCCGTCGAGACTCAGGCGGATGAATTCGGCAGAAGAGAAGCCGGTTCATACACAGTCAGAATTCCCTACAGCCAGAGCCTTGACGATGGAATATCCCTCATGATCCGCTACTCTCCAGATGAGAGAACGACAGTTCAGAACATGATGCAACCGCTTCTTCTGAAGCTGTTCATGTCTTTCCCGGCAGGCAAGCTTGAAGCAACGATGATCGACCCGCTTGAGATGGGCGCAAGCTTTCCCGATATTCCAAGGCTCGCAAAGGGTCCCAATGCCTCCAGAATCATCGACACAAAAATCTGGAGCAAGGAGCGTGACATCGAGAACGCCATAGCAACGTTCCGCCAGAAACTCGAAAATATGACCCAAGCATATGGCACCGACAAGGAAAGCAGACTGAAAAAGGAAGCTGTAAGGGTGCTTGCAATCACCGACTTCCCGACCGGCTTCAACGATACCGCACTCAAAGACCTTCATGCCATCGTAAGAAACAGTGCTTCTCTTGGTGTCTGTGTGCTTATCTGTGCAAATGATGTGGAACTCGGCAAGCTGATGCAGAGAAATGAAACTCTGGTTACTGAAATATCTCAGAGTGTAGTTGAAACCAGAGCCATCGGCGAAAAGTTGCTATTAGTAGGAGAGAAGAATGAGGGATTGTTCCTGCAGTTGGATGACATGTCCGATGTCTTAGAAAACAAGGACAACATCCTGTACCTGCTCAGCGATGAAATTGACCGCAGACGTGGAAAGATAGAGAAGTTTGAGGATATGTTTAAGTCGGACATCTATGACAGCAACAACTGGTTTACGGGAAATCATGATGAGATTGACATTCCTTTGGGTATCAAGGGTGCCAACGATGTTGTCAAGATGGTTTTGGGCAGAGGCGGCGGCAGCACCGAGCACCATGCGCTTATAGCAGGCAAAACCGGTGCCGGAAAATCAACTCTTCTGCATACTCTCATCATGAGCACAATGATAAGCTACTCTCCGGATGAAGTGGAGCTGTATCTTCTCGACTTCAAGGAGGGTGTTGAGTTCAACATATATACACAATACAGGCTTCCATCGCTTCGTGTTGTCGCATTGAACAGTGAGCGTGAATTCGGTCTTAATGTGCTCAAAGAGCTCTGCAATGAGCTTGAAACGAGAACCAAATATTTCAGCCGCTATGGCAAATCAGATATTAACGGCTATTCTGAGCTTTCGGACGTTCCCAAAATTCCTAAGCTGATTCTGATATTCGACGAAGTACAGGAGCTGTTCCGCAAGAGTGATGAAAGTGACTCGATAAGTGCTGATTGTCTTTCCTGCATCAACAGGCTTGTAATGCAGGGACGTGCGATGGGAATTCATCTGATTCTTGCATGTCAGGACTTCCGTAATTGTTCTGGTCTTGAAGCATATTTCAGCCAGATGTCAATCCGCATTGCGATAAAGGGTGCTGAAGAAGGCATTTCATCTATCCTGAGCAGCGATAACACCGCTGCCGAGGTTTTGCGGCGAGATGATGATGCGGGTTCAGCTATTTACAATAACGGAGGAGGCGTGGAGTCTGCCAATAATTTCTTCCAGGTAAGCTACCTCGAAGAGCAAGAACGCAAGAAGCTTTTGGAGTGTCTGGATGAGTACTACAGAGATCCCGCCGTTGCTGAGCTTTACAAGAATCTGAATACAAGAATCATGCTGACAAACGCAGAGGACAACTACTATAACTGCTTCAACCAGCTGATAAATGTCGGTCCGGATACCGTTCAGCCTCTGACAAGCTCCTCGGACAGCTACGGCTTGCTTCTCGGACAAGGCTTTGGCAAGAAGACTCAGTTTATTTCCGAGCTTCGTCCAAAGGAAAGCGACAATCTTCTTATCGTAACAAGAGATGAAAAGATGGCTCTCAGTCTGTTTGAGTTTTCAGCCATGAGCGTTCTTTACGAGGAGCTTCATTCCGAAAACGACAAGAGGAATAAGCTTGTCTATATTGTAGACCTGTTTGCCGATGAAATTTCGGATGATGAGTGTGACTTCAGGTATCTCAGGGACAGCTTTAAGAATCAGATTGGAATCACCGGCGTCGGTGATATTGAAGGCATGATAAATACTGTGTACGATGAGGTCATGGCACGCTCCGAGGGAAGAAAGTCTACCTCTGATCGGCTTTTCCTGATGTTCTTTGGCATCAACAGAGCAAGAAAGCTGCGCACTCACAGAATCTATGATGATGACAGCGACGGTCTGAGTACGTTAGAGAAGTTTCAGAGAATCCTCACATATGGTCCGAAGTTAGGCGTCAGCAGCATCGTCTGGGGCGAGGGAATCAGGAGCATAGAAAACATTCTCGGCGACAGCTACGACGGAATGTTTGGCAAGCGCATCGCATATGACCTTGATGACGATTCGATGGATAATCTTGTCTCGGAAGCTCCCTCAAAGAACTTAAAGGGAAAGAGCGCAGTGTATATGGACATCAATAACGATGTCAGAAACACTCATTTCCGTCCATACGACATCCCTGCAAAGGAATGGATAGACAGATATTCAGTAGCGTATGAAAAGGCTATCAGTGAATAAAGGAGGAATTATAAATGACAGTTCAGGAAGCAAAAGGCGCAATCAACAGGTGCGAAAGCGAGATTTCCATTGCTCACGCAGATTTGTGCAAAGAAGCGACAAGATTAGGAAATAATGCCTTTGAAAAAGCAAGCATGGACAAGACAAAATCTTTTTGGTTGCTGATCATTTCTTTTGTCGGCATTGTCTTTTGTATCTTTAATGCGTGGTTTATTGGAGTATGTCTTATAATCGGCGGAATTATTGGAGCATACCTTGTGCACTCAAGTGCTTCTGCAGTCGCAGGGAAAGTGGAATCAGCACTGAGGCAGCTCACCAGCACAATAAACAATAACAGAAAAATCTGACTGCAGACAGCGGGAGGGAAGTCGCTCCCTCCTGCTTGCTTGTTATGGAGGATGAAAAAATGAAAGATTCTGACAATCTTGGCAGCATGGAGTCATCCTTGCTTAAGGAGTGCTACACTCTTGCCGCAGAATATGAGCAAAATAGCACCGCCCGGGATATTCTCCGCTCAAGAGGCAGGAAAATAACTGTAACGGAAGAACCTGCTCCTGACAGTAATACCGCCGGTTTCATGGCGTCAAACCAAACGGCAATGTCTGACGCCATTTATGAGCTGACTATGAAAGGCGGCTCGGGATATAATAGCCCCAAGCTGAGTCGGAGTCTGTCCAGAATGAATTACTGCGGAGACAGGGAATTTCTTCTGGCAATTCTGGCTTTGAGTGGCGGAAGAGGAGAAACCGAAAGGATCGAAGCATTGCAGCATATCAGCTTAGCTCTGTCATACTCTCCGAACGACCCGAGATATATAGCATTTGCTCAGATACTGCAGCAGTACGACAAATGACGGATAAGGATGAAGCGGAATGGATGCAAAGAAAGTAATTTATCTTTTGAATATATTGCGCCGTGAGACCAATGGACACGATGCCGAACTGAATAGGCTGTATGAAGATGCGATCACACAGGATGATGACGTTATCAGGCTGGAGGGCTTTCTCGATGATTATAGCTTCTATTCTGGCATCGGAAGGACTATGAGAGATAGAGGAGAACAGCTTATAAACAAGCTCAGAGCCAATCCCTATGACGCATTGCAGACGCTGCAAAGCATTCGTCAGACCAATGAAATGATAGAAAACGAGGCGTCCCTCTGCGTGGGACTTCTCCGTTCTCCTGAGCCTTTCACTGACAGCATAACGGTTCTGCCAAAGAAAGACATAATGGACTATATCGAAGTGCTGAAGCAGACCGCAAATACTGCTGTATATCTCATTATGCTTTATGGCGGGATGGACAAGGTGAGAGACCTGACATGGTCGACTGATCCCGGCTTGCAGGAATATATCAATGCAGTAAATATGAAATATCTGAAAAGGCTCATGGAAGTCAGCCGCCCCGGTTACAGCTGGATTATCCGCAAGCGCAGACTTGGCGGGAGGGCTCTCTTTGGCGGAGATTATTTCTATCTGAGCTATGAAAGTACAGGGAGCGTCGAGGTACTTACAAGTGCTCTGCACAGGGAGCCAATCGGCACACATGCTTTTCTCAATATCGATGCCTATGAAGCTGATAAGCAGGATGTCCCTTATTGTTGGGGAATTGGAAATCTTCTTTCCGTTGCTCCGTCGAAAGCACTCGATTTCCTTAAGACAGATGTAGTGACCAAAACCCGTTCTCCGTCTCAGAGTGAGCTGGCAAGAAAAATACCGACACCGACAGAATGTCTTCGGATTCTCACAGACGGAAGACCGTTCTGCATCTCTCCTGATGTGCTTGTAAATGCAATGAATCAGTGGCAGATGGGGCACGAGATATATCTTCGCAAAAGGTACGGACATTGCCTGTTCTGCGGAGGAACGGTGTCTGGAGGAAGACTCGTTTGCTCGTCTCACTTTACAACGGAGCGTTGATAATTATGTCTTTAAGCGTCGCACGAATATATTATCCGGTAAAAACCCTTGGACCGGGACAGCGAATCGGAATCTGGACAGCTGGCTGCAACCGTAATTGTCCCGGCTGTATCAGCCCGGAGCTTAAGTCCGTAGAAGCCGGGAAAGAATTGTCAACTGCTGAGATAATCGGAATCATAAGGCGTATCGGAAAATCTCCCGATGGCTTCACCATTTCCGGAGGCGAGCCCTTTCTGCAGGCAGAGGCTCTTTGCGACCTGATTGAAAAGCTTACTCTTATAAGCGATGATATTCTTATCTACACCGGCTTTACGATGGATGAGCTGCTTGATAGGCACGATCGGTATGTCGACAGAATTATCGCTCTTTCAGCTGTAATAGTCGACGGACCTTATGTCGACGAGCTTAATGACGGGATAGGCATAAGAGGCTCTTCGAACCAGAAGCTTCATGTTTTCAGACATCACGAGCTATACCGTGGTCTTGACGCCTGCAAACGTGAGATTCAGACTGTTTTGTATGGAAACAGCATGCTGACTATCGGTATCCCGGAGGTAAAGAAATGATAAATGCGGATGAAACAAGGGCTCCCGGACGAGCCGGTCAGAATAATATTGATGCAGCCGTCACAGTTGCACCGAGCGGAGTCAGCGCAAATACTTCTATGCACCTTATGCCGGGTGAATCCATCGCCGACAGCTACATCATAAGCTCTCTTATGAGCGGGCAGGGGAAGCAGGCGGATGTCTATATGGCGAGAAAATGGGGAAAGATGTATGCAGTCAAAATCTATCATGACGGATGGAGACCATCATCCCAGATTCAGGACTTTCTGATGAATGTCCGACATCCGAATATTGCACATGTCGTTGAGTGTGGCGATTATCAGGACAGGTATTTTGAAATATACGATTATTATCCGGAGGGAACATTAGAGAAGGAAGCCGAAGTTACCAGTGCCAGCATCCATGAGGTCATTATTCCCTCCATCAACGAAGGACTTAATGAACTGCATAAGCATGGCATTGTGCATTGCGATATAAAACCAAGCAATCTGTTCTACGCTGACGGCAAAAAGCGTGTCGTAATTGGCGACTGTGGCGTCAGCGGATATACAAACGCAAACGGAAAGCTGATTGATGTGGCAAGAGGAACGCCTGAGTATGCTCCGAGAGTCCGGACTCTTCTGTGGAGCGCAGCAATGTCGCCCGCCTACGATTATGGTTCATTCGGACTGGTCCTTTGCAGAATGATTCTCGGACATTCGCTGTTTTCCGGAATGTCCGTTGAGGAGATTTCACGGGCATGGGAAAGCGGTATTGAGCTACCCAGCCAGATTGAGGGACGCTTTTCAAATCTGATCAAAGGGCTTATCATCGAGGATGAAGAGAGTCGCTGGGGATATGATGAGGTCAAGCGGTGGCTCGAGGGCGAATATATGCGTCCTGTCAGCAGAGATCCCTATGCCCGCCCGGTAAAGGAACGTCCCAAAAAGCCGCTTATATTCGGACGCTTTGACGGAGAGACACTTTCCGTGTCTTCTTTGCATCAGCTTGCAAATGCAATCAAAGCTCATTGGGAGCAGGCAAAAAAGGTTATCAAGCGAAGAGAGCTTATAGATTTTGTGCAACAATTTGACAAGGAATTATCTTCCGGAATTCGCCAGCTTGTGCTTCTGCACGATGAAGATGCTGCTGTATTCAGACTCCTTCTTTTGCTTGAAAAGGGCTCGCCGCAAATCTTTTATTGTGGCAAGGAATATCAAGACCTTCCAAGCTATGTGAATTCTTTGGCTTCCGGAAGAGACCAGATTGCCGTGAAGTTTCTGTATTCCGGAATGTTGGTCGCCTATCTGAGAGAAATGCAGTATGATCAGGCTCAGGTTGACAGGCTTGAGCAGCTCATCAAAAAGAATTCAAATGCAGATATGACCGCAATCTGCACAATTTGCTTTGCACTTCAGGGAAAGTCCAGCATTAATATTTTTGGAAAGACTGTTGATTCTTTGGACACTCTCATTTCTGCCATCGCCGGTCACTCTACAAAAGAGATCGATTGGATGATTTCCTCCGACCAGTTCAAGGCGTGGTTCTACAGGATGGGCTACGAAAAAGAGCTCAGGCATATGGGCGAATTATAGGATTAAGATTAAGATTAAGTATACATATAGAGGGTGAAGATTGTGAGTAGCTATTATTCGACAGCACAGCTTGAGGCTATGCGAAAGGCGAAGCTCAAAGCCGAGCTGATGGAAAATATCAACAAGATTAGAGCACAGCTTCTTGAAGGGCATAAAAACAGCGTTGTGGCTTCCGGTTCATCAAATATGGAGGTTACAGTCACAAATGATGATGAGGGAGTCAGCGGATTTATATGCAAGGTCCGCATCGGAGAAGCACTGCGTGATGAGCAGGCTGCACCATCCCGCACTGTTCTTGATCTGTCTTCACTTCTTGAGGAGAACCATATCTTCTCATCACAGCTTGAACAGGAAATAGAGAAGCTGGTTGACTCGATTGATGACCGTGCTGTTCTTACCGAACAGGACGCTCTGGATAAGGAACGGGTTTTACTTGAAACCTCAAAAACTCTCAGCAATCAGAAAATGGACATTGAAGACAAGCTTAAGTATCTTAAAATGCGGATACAGAGCTATATTCAGGGCGGTACTCCCTGCTCTAAGGTAGATTATCAGAAGCTCGAGAATGAATATTACGAATACTGCGCCCTATGCCAGTTAGTCGGAGAGGAGCCGGTTGAAACGCTTCCCGAAAAAGTATCAAGTACCACAAAGCGACTGATGGCTGTTGCAGAAAAGCAGAAGCAGGATGCCTATATCATGAGCACCATTGAGGAAATCATGAATAAGCTTGGTTGCTCGCTAAAAGACCATGTTGTTTTGGATCATACCGAGGGTCAGCTGTTTTCTGTCGATGGTCAGCCACTGTGCGATGTATTTGTGGGTGCGGACGACTCCGGCATCATGTTTGAGCCTATAGCGAAGACAAAAGAAGGCTCGCTCGACCAGAAGCGTGCCCTTGAAGCCAGCGCAAACAGTGTTTGCTCGATGTATCGTGAGGTGGAAGAACTGGCTTTGGAGAAAGGCATTATTTTCAATCATATCTATGTCGAACCGGCATCTATGGACACAATCTGCTCTCAGAACGACCTGCAGGATTCCAAGAAAAACAAGCAACAGAAAAAAGCAAGAAAATCAGAGCTCAAAGCTCGCACAACGGAGGATTGACAAATGAAAGAATGTAATTTTTGTGGAACAGAAAACCGGGATGATGCTATATTTTGCGATTACTGTGGGCATCGGCTATCTGCCGACCCTGAGTTAGATAAGGTCATGCCCGATGAAGAGTGTGTTACCCCCGCTGAAGAGGTAGAGGTAATAGATGAAACCGAGCCGAAAGAATTCATCCCCGAAGTGGGAATGATGTGTCGAGGAAAAGTAACCCGCATCATGAATTTCGGAGCTTTTGTCGAGATTGCTCCCAGTTACAATGGGCTCATTCATATTTCTAAGCTGGATATGCAGAGAGTCAACAGAGTCGAAGACGTTGTCAAGATCGGTGACATGGTGCTTGTAAAGATAATCGAAATTGACGAACAGGGTCGTCTGAATCTCAGCCGCAGGGATGCTCTCGTAGATCTGTTGGAGAAGAGAGCAGAGATGGAGGCTGACAAATGAGCTTTTGCAAAATATGTTCATGCGGCGAGAAGATAGTTTTTGAAAAGCGGCTGAGCTTTCCGGATAACTGCCCTTCATGTGGACGAAGATTGGTGGATTTTCAGACATATAACGAGAACGATCCCAAGGTTCAGGAATTATTAGATAACGCCAGAAAGCCTCATGATGAAGAGGCAGACATAAATGCAGGCGACAGCTTTGTTGCCGGCAGCGCAAAGTATGCTCTCAGGTTTTTGTCCGGTACGGAGATACCGATCCCTGACGAGGGAGGGATAGTAGGCAGAACAGGAATAGGAGCAGAGTTTCTCTGTGACTATCCATCTGTCAGCAGGCAGCATATCAGGGTGATTCCACGCAGAAATCTCGGGGTGATAGTTCAGGACTTAAGCACCTATGGAACGCTCGTTGATGGAGAAAGAATAGAAAAAAATACACCTAAGTTGGTGGCAGAAGGTTCGACGATAACGCTTTGTGACCTCAGGCTCACCCTCGTTGTCAGGAAGGAGTGCTCAGTATGATACAAGCCGAAAAATGGCAGAAGGATCTTGATGTATACAGAGACATCAACACTACTTTCATAATAGAGGGAAACGTCCACGATTTACAGCCGTGGATTTATGAGGACGAGGAGACCTGCGAGCCGGTAAGCCTTTCTCAGTATCTGCATCGCTATCTCGACGAGGTGGGCTATGATCCTATTGTCTTCTATAACAGAATCGACGGCTTTACGAATCCCTATGCTTCCGAAATGCCTGCAACATTCTATAGAAATGTCTCAACCGATGAGAAGTCCTCACGTTCCATCTGCAGTGCTACCGATAGTATAAGAAAGGCTATGGCAAACAGCATCAGACCGACGGCTGTGATTTTTGATCTGGCGAATACCATTGCAGGTTCTCCCGACAACCTTTCCGACGAGGAAATTGAGCACTTCACAAAGCTGATGCTGGCATCGAGAACGCCGACGCAGGCACTCAGTATGCGGGATAAGAAGCCATTGACCAATCTTCTTTTCCTCATTGTCGAGAAAGTGAACGACATTCCTGCATGGTTTTATCTCAACAACCCTTATGTCCGCACGCTCACAATTTCAAGACCTGAAAAGGAGGTCCGTCAGGCGGTTGTTTCTGCAAGACTTGATAGCCTCGAGGGAACTTCTTTGCTGTCTTTGGCTGAAAGAAAGCAGGCAGAAAGCGAATTTGTCTCTCTTACTGATGGAATGACGCTTGTGGAGATCTTTGGCATATTTTCTTTGTGCAGGCAGAAAAAGTATTCTGTGCGGCAAATCAAAGATGCTGTAAAGATGTTCAGATATGGTGAAACCGAAAGTCAATGGGATAAGCTCGACGAAGAGAGAGTAAAAAACACAAAGTCGTTCCTCTCGAAAAGGGTAAAGGGTCAGGAGCATGCGGTCGACAAAGCTTCAAGTGTTCTGAGCCGTGCCTGCCTCGGCATGACCGGCATTCAGGGCGGCTCCTCCAGCAGACCTAAAGGCGTTCTGTTTTTTGCGGGTCCTACAGGAACCGGTAAAACGGAGCTGGCAAAGACAATAGCAGAGTTCATTTTCGGCGATGACAGCTTTGTCACACGGTTTGATATGAGCGAATACCAGCAGCCTCATTCCGACCAGAAGCTGCTCGGTGCGCCTCCCGGATATGTAGGCTATAGCGACGGCGGTCAGCTGACCAATGCCATCAAGGCGAAGCCTTTCTGCGTTCTTCTCTTCGATGAGATTGATAAAGCACATCCGTCTATACTGGATAAGTTTCTTCAGATACTTGAGGATGGCAGAATAACCGATTCCGCCGGCGAGACGATGTATTTTTCTGAGGCGTTGATTATCTTCACCAGCAACATTGGCGTTGTCGGCACAGACCCTGACAGTGGCGAGCGCTTCCAGACCGTAACTTCGGATATGAGCTATGATGAGATTGAGTTGAGGTTACTCGGCATCATCAAGGATTATTTCAAGTATACTATCCAGCGTCCGGAGCTTCTTAACAGAATCGGCGACAACTTTGTTGTATTTGATTTTATAAGAGAGGATGCTGCGGCAGAAATTCTTGATATGAAGCTTGAGGCTATTGCGAAGAATCTCGAGCACGAAAAGGGTGTCAGACTGACTGTCGGAGATGAGTACAGAGCCTATCTTCTTAGTAAGGCACTTTCCGACCTCAGCAACGGTGGTCGAGGCATCGGCAACATGATTGAGACGAATCTCATCAACCCCCTTTCCGACATCCTTATCGCAGAAAAGTGGAACGCCGGCAGCACCATCGAAATCAAATCCCCCGCCGCTGCCAACGGCGAAGCTTCGCTCGAGTATGAAATAAAGGCGGCATCAGAGTAAAGGATGAACATCAAACAAATAGCGGACATTTATATGCATTATGTTTTATCCTCTTTTCTAACACCCAACCCTTAACGGCAAAAATTTTTGCCGTTTTTTATTTCCCCCTTGACATCCCCGATACTTCGTGATATGATGTATATCACAAGAGGAGGCATACTATGGACACACAATTAAAACGAGGGCTTCTGGACGTCTGCGTGCTGGCGGCTATCAAGGGCGAGGATTCCTATGGGTACAAGATTATCAAGGACCTTTCGCCATATATCAGGCTGTCCGAGTCCACTCTCTACACCATTCTCAAGCGGCTTGAGTCGGCGAAAATGCTGACGGTCAGGAATGTCGAGCACGACGGCAGGCTCCGGAAATATTATCACATCACCGAAAATGGGCTCAGGCGCATCGACGAGTTCAAGGACGAGTGGAAAGAGATTTTTGCAATCTATCAGTTTATAACCAAGGAGGAAAATGAAAATGGGGAAAAGTGAATTTTTGGAGAAGCTCCGACTCCGGCTTTCGGGGATTCCGCAGATTGACGCTGACGAGAGGGTGAGCTTCTACAGCGAGATGATCGACGACCGGATTGAGGAGGGGCTGACCGAGGAGCAGGCGGTTAATGAACTTGGGAGTATCGACGAAATCGTCTCCCAGATTCTTTCGGAAGTCCCGCTTACGACTATCGTCAGGGAAAAGGTGAAAAAGAACTACACGCTCCGGGCTTGGGGAATTCTTCTGATAGTCCTCGGCTCGCCGATCTGGCTGTCGCTGCTGGTGGCACTGTTTGCGGTAATTATTTCCGTCTACGCCGCAATCTGGAGCGTGATTGTCGCCCTCTGGGCAGTGGAATTGTCATTTGTGCTCGGAGCACTTTGCGGTGTTTTCGGTCTGGGATTTTTCTCGGTTCAGGGAGCGATTATTTCGGCAGTCTCTATGCTCGGAGCGGGGCTTCTGTTAGTCGGTCTTGCGATTTTTGGCTTCTTTGGTTGCAAATATCTCACAATCGGTACTATGAGAGCGACCAAATGGGTGCTTATTCGCATTAAATCATGGTTTGTCAAGAGGGAGGCTGTATGATGAACAATACTAAAAAATGGCTTGTGGCGGCAACTATTCTGGTTGTAGTCGGTGCGATAATGTTTGTTGCGGCATTTGCGGCACTTGGCTTTGATTTTGAGAGAATCAGCATGCAATTCTGAATGAAAAAAGCACCTGACGTCGGTCGGGTGCATTTTCATGCCTATTTCATACCATACTTCGTCAACATTTCCGTCATCTCTTCGCCCGACTCCTGCATTCCTCGGTTTACCCACTCTTCAATCCACCCGAAAGTGCCGTGGGTCAGAAATGCGGTGATGTATGCCCATGTGTTGTCCATTTCCGGCTTCGGACCGGATTGCTCCAAAAGGACATCAAGAAAGAGGTGGAAGAGGTTTCGCTTTCTCAGGAGCATATAAAACTCCCTATTGTCGCTCAGGTGCTGGAACAGGCTTCCGAACATTTCAGCGTTTGAGCCCGTGACCGCCGCATCGTTATCCTTTCGCCAGTCGCCAAGAAGCCGACGGACATATTGCAGGAGTATGTCCTCCTTGTCCGAGTAATTTCTGTAGAACGAGTTCCGGCTGACCTGCGCCCGTTCGGTAATTTCCGAGACCGAAATCTCTTCAAATTCACGCTCGCTGAGAAGCCTGAGCATTGCGTTTGTAATCTGCGTCTTGACGTAAGAATTTCTGTCTGTATTATTCATCCTCATGATGGTACAATCTCCTTTATTTGCGCCATTTTCGACAAGGCTGTTGACTTGAGAAGAATTTGATGGTACAATTGCTACATCAACATTATACACCTGCTGAGGCGGGTTGTCAAGATAAGAGCGGAGGAAAACCCATGAAAACAGTACTGAAAGTAATAGGAATCATCGTTTTGGTAATCGTCATCCTGATAGTCATCTTTATCTATTGGATTACTCACTTGGATGGCTCTCTTAAGGACAACTACCGTGACAGCATCGAAACTGGCGGGGCTATTGAAGCCGCATATCTTGAAGATGGTCCTTACGAAACGTCTTACTACGAACAGACTACCACGCAGATTTTCGAGAAATATATGATAAGCTACCCGACAGAGCTCGAGACCTCCGACAAGAAATATCCCGTTATCGTCATATGCAACGGTACAGGCTGGAAGGGCTCTTATTCAAAGGCACAGCAGCAGTTTTACGCTTCCTACGGCTTCATTGTCATATCGACGGAGGAAACCTATTCGTGGAATGCGTTTGGAGCGGAAATGTGCGTCCGACATCTGGAACTGCTGAATGATTACATAGACGACGAGGGCGAGACAAGCATCTTCTACCAGAAAGTCGACTTCGACAACGTGGGAATCGTCGGTCATTCACAGGGCGGTGTCGGGGTTATAAACGCCATCACGGACACCGACCACAAGGATATTTACAAAGCCGCTGTGGCATTGTCTCCGACAAATCAGCCGGTAGCGACTGCACTCGAGTGGTCTTACGATGCTTCGCTGGTTGAAACACCGATTATGCTCATTTCGGGAGCAGGAGGCGGAGACGACTGGGTCGTGACTCTCGAGGGGCTTACTGACATTTATGATCAGATTTCGGGCGAAAAGCTGATGATGAGAAGATGCGACACAGCCCACGGAAGCACCAATACCGCCGAGGACGGCTATGTTGTGGCGTGGTTCATGTGGAAGCTTCAGGGCGACGAGGAAGCCGCAAAGGCATTCGTCGGCGACGATGCGGAGATACTCACAAATGAGCTTTATCAGGATGTAAACAAGAATTTCTGATTTTTGCCGGCAACTTCGAAATTTTCGATTTTAGATATTGACAAATGCGCTCGTGTTTGATATAATAACGTAGTTGTGAACCGAGCCATTAGCTCAGCTGGCAGAGCATTTCACTTTTAATGAAAGGGTCTGGAGTTCGATTCTCCAATGGCTCACCATACCCCAAAAAGCATCCGAACCCGGGTGCTTTTTCTTTTTCTGCACAAATTCCACGTAATACGTCCTGATTTTCAACAAAATCTGCATTTTCCTCCCGTCAAGAGCTTCAATTTTTCCTCTCAAAAACCTCCGGAATCAGTGCAAAAGAGCGAAAAATGAAGCTTTGAAGCTCCGGAAGCTTCATTTTGGTTGACTTTCAGAATTTCATGTGATAAAATTACACTGTGTAATAATAGATTTCGGAGGCAGGACAGCTTTCAGAGAAGAGGAGATTTTTCATGCAGTTAAAAATAGATGAAGCAACAAGGGACAGGTTCAGGCAGACATTTCTTGAAAACAACCGGATAGATCCGAAGTACTATAACCGCTACGACGTGAAGCGTGGGCTTCGTAACGCCGACGGCACCGGTGTGCTTGCCGGGCTAACAAATATATGTAACGTTCACGGATATGTCATGAACGAGGGCGAAAAGCAGAACATCGAGGGCGAGCTCTACTACCGTGGGTATAACGTCAAGGACATTGTCGCCGGAATTCAGGGCGCAGACCGCTTTGGCTATGAGGAGGTCGCATACCTTCTTATAATGGGCAAGCTCCCGACAACCGAGGAGCTCTCCGGCTTCCAGAGGCTTCTTGCCCAGAACCGTGAGCTTCCCGCAGGCTTCTTTGAGGACATGATCCTGAAAGCTCCCTCGAAGAACATCATGAATAAGATTTCACGTTCCATTCTTGCGCTCTATTCTTATGAAGAAGACCCCGAGGCGAAAGCACCCGAGGATGAGCTCTACTGTGCGCTTTCGATTCTTGCAAAGATGCCGGTAATCATGACCTCCGCCTATCAGGTCAAGCGCAGGGCGTTTGACGGCGGAAGCATGTATATGCATCAGGTAAGACCGGAGGAGTGCACTGCCGAAACCGTTCTGTCCCTTTTGAGACCGGACAGACAGTATACATATGACGAGGCAAAGCTTTTGGATCTCATTCTTCTTCTTCACGCAGAGCACGGCGGCGGTAATAACTCCACTTTTGCCTGCAGAGTATTGACATCTTCCGGAACTGACCCCTATTCCGCATATGCCGCTGCTGTCGGCTCTCTCAAGGGTCCCCGTCACGGCGGAGCTAATCTGAAGGTTTTGGAGCAGCTCGACTATATCGAAGCCAACGTCAGGAACTGGTCGGACGAGGGCGAGGTTGCGGATATGCTCACGAAGATTGTCCGCAAGGAAGCCTCCGACAGAACCGGTCTTATCTACGGCATGGGTCACGCTGTCTACACTCTTTCCGACCCGAGAGCGGTGATACTCAAGAGAACAGCCCTGCATATGGCAAAGGGAACGGAATTCGAGCCGCAGTTCTCGCTTCTCAACTCGATTGAAAGGCTTGCACCGGAGATTTTCCACCGTGAAACCGGTCTTGAAAAGGCTCTCTGCGCAAACGTGGACATGTATTCGGGACTTTGCTACCGCATGCTCGGAATCCCGGAGGAATTGGCGACCGCACTCTTCGCTACTGCCCGTATGGCTGGCTGGTCTGCTCACAGATTTGAGGAAAAAGTCACCGGCGGAAGAATCATCCGCCCCGCATACAAGGCTGTCGGCAAGCCGAAAGTCTATCAGGACATAGTCGACAGATAGTTTTCAAGTGTATTTTTTGGACGATTTCAAATCTTTGCGGTAGAATTTTGTTTGACATTCTGCTACAATAGTGGTAGAATTAAATCTGTATAGCGTAACAGCTTAAGAAAGTCGTCAGAATGCCCGAAAGTGAGGATTAAAGCCAATGAAAGACGTGAGCTTGCTTGTCATGATAGGTCAGCTTGGGCTTTCCGTGGCGATTCCGCTTGCCGGTTGCATAATCTTAGCTGTCTGGCTGAGAAATAAATTCTCGCTTGGCGTCTGGGTGATATTCATAGGAGCAATCCTTGGCGGAATCTTAGCCATAAGCGGCTTTCGCTCCACTCTCAAAACGATGGAGAATATCACCACTCAGGATAACGACAAGGATAAGAAGCCTCCCGTAACCGGCTTCAACAGTCACGATTAATAGGAGTCAGAAATATGGATTCCCGTAAGGAAGTTTTGCACGAAACCTTGATTATAGCAATAGGGCAGGTAATCTGCATCGCCGCAATGTTCGGAATTTTCGCCCTTTTAGGGCTTTTCGACAGGACGGTGGTTTTCGGAGGAATATTGGGCGGCATTGTAGCGATTCTCAACTTTTTGTTCATGGCAATTTCAGTCTGTGTGGCGTCAGACAGGGCTGTCGCTCAGGACGTAAACGGCGGAAAAAGCCTCATGGCATTCTCAAGAGTGTTCCGCTATGTGGTGATATTCGTCGTCTGGATTGCGGGAGCAGTCAGCGGGCTTTGCAACGCATTCGCACTCGTCCTGCCGATAATATTTGTAAGACCGACAATAACGGTTGCAGAATTTTTCCGCAAGAAAGAAACGCCCACAGCAAGTGAAATTTCTTCGGAAGAAAACCCCAAAGAAGAGGGTGAAAACTGATGGATATAAGTATAAATGGCGCATATATTTACTTCACGATTCCGATTTTCGGCGGAATCAATGTGACGCAGACGACTCTTTCGCTGCTGATAGTGACGATTATCCTCTGTGTTGCTGGAGTTTTGCTTGGAAGAAACCTCAAGACCCATCCGGGGAAGCTGCAGGTGCTTGTTGAAAAGGGCGTTGAGATGCTACGTGGTCTCGTAACATCCTCAATGGGCGAGCATAACGCCTGTTGGACGCCGTATATCGGGACAATATTCCTCTCGTCAATCTGCGGTTCACTTATAGGGATGACCGGCTTCCTCCGCTCAACAACTGCGGACTTAAGCGTGGTTCTGACTTGGGCAATAATGACGACGGCGATAATCTGGTACAATAACATCAGGCACATGGGTGTTCTCAAGTGGCTCAAGGGCTTCACCGAGCCAGTATTCATCATGACCCCGATGAACCTGATTTCCGAAATTGCGCAGCCCATCTCGATGGCTTTCCGTCACTTCGGCAACGTTTTCGGCGGTAGCATCATAACGGCAATTGTCTATACCGCACTGAGTCTTCTTTCTTCGCTTCTTCTGAACCTCGTTTCCGGAACAGTCATAATCCCGATTGTGATAGTTTTGCTGGGCGTCGGAATCATACTTTATCAGAAGTTTAAGAAAAAGAAGCAAATTGGCGTTTTCAAGGGAATTCTTCTTGGAATCTTCATCGCATTCGGAGCTTGCGGAATCCTCGAAGCCACAGGGCTTCTTTCGGGAATCCCGATACTCTCACTTGGTATACCGGCACTCTTATCGGTGTACTTTGATCTGTTTTCAGGCTTTGTTCAGGCGTTCGTATTCAGCCTGCTCAGCATGATATATATAGGACAGGCTTGCCCGCCTCCCGAGACGGCAGTCGAAACCAAGTAAAATAGTCCGGACTGAGTCCGACAGAAATAACATTTAAGGAGTAACTACTATGGATGTAAGTGCAGCAGAAGCTTTGGCAGTGGGCTTAAGAGCAATAGGTGCAGGACTTTGCATGGGCTTGGGTGCAATTGGACCCGGCGTCGGCGAAGGTAATGCAGTAGGAAAGGCTCTCGAGGGAATGGCTCGTCAGCCGGAATCGGCAAGCACCCTCAGAACAAACATGATCCTTGGTTGCGGTATCACCGAGACCACAGGTATCTATTCGCTCATCATCGCATTCCTGATTTTGTTCGCAATGGGATAATATCAGGGAAACCTGACATTTCCGAGAGGAGGAATTGACATTGTACGAGGAGATTTTAGGCGTCAACGTGTGGACGGCTCTGTTCACTCTTGCCAACACTCTTCTTTTGTTCTTTGTCCTGAAGAAATTTCTGTTCAAGCCGGTAATGAATATTATCGACAAGAGACAGAAGGAAATAGACGACCTCTATCAAAGTGCCGACACAGCCAAAGCTGAGGCGGATGAAATGCGTGACGAGTATCAGAAAAAGCTCACCGAAGCCCGTGAAACTGGCGATAAGATCATATCTGACGCAGTGACAAGGGCGCAGAGTCGTGAAGAAGAAATAGTCTCGAAAGCCAATAAAGAGGCAAGCGCAATTCTTGAGAAGGCTCAGGAGGACATCGCCCTTGAAAAGAAGAAAGCGATGGGCGAGGTCAAGGACAACATTTCCGTCATCGCCGTCAGCATTGCAGGACGTGTTGTCGAAAGAGAACTCACCTCGGCTGACCAGAGCCGCCTTGTCGACAGCTTTATCGATGAATTGGGTGACCTGTCATGAGCGGGCTTGCTAAAAACTACGGCTCGGCTCTCTATTCGGCGGCAATGGGCGAAAATCTGACTGAGCAGGTCTATAATGAGCTATGCGAGCTTGAGAAAGCGTTTTCTGAAAAGCCCCAGTATTTAAGGCTGCTCTCAGCGGCAAATGTTGCGAAAGAGGAAAGGCTTAAGCTTGTTGACGACTGCCTCGGCGGCAAGGTTCATCCGTATGTGCTGAATTTTATGAAGCTTTTGGCGGAGAAGTCTATAGCCACGCACTTCGGCGACTGCGTGAAAGCATATCGTGAAAGATACTACTTTGACAACGGCATCATGCCGGTTACGGCAGTAACAGCAGTGCCACTGAGCGATTCTCAGTATAAGAGGCTCTCAGAGAAGATAGCGTCGATAAGCGGCAAGAAGATAATTCTCACGAATAAGGTTGACCCGTCATGCTTGGGTGGAGTAAAACTCAGCTACGACTCGAAGCAGATTGACGGCACCGTTTCACACCGCTTGAAAGAGGTTTCAGAGCTATTGAAGCTTGATGCTTCTAAGGCTATGACATGATTTAAAAGGAAGAAGCCAATGGATATAAAATCTGATGAAATTGTAAAAATAATCAGCGACCGGATCAGGAACTATGAAACGAAGCTGGAACAGGTCAATGTCGGAACTGTGGTTTCAGTTGGTGACGGCATAGCCAAGGTTTCGGGGCTCGACGGCGTCATGTACGGCGAGCTTGTCGAGTTCGAGAACGGCGCACACGGAATGGCGCAGAACCTTGAAGAGGACACCGTTTCTATTGTCATCATGGATAACGATCAGGGAATCAAGGAGGGCGATTCGGTTAAGATAACCGGAAACGTCGTCTCCGTCCCCGTCGGCGAAGCCATGATTGGAAGAGTAGTCAACGCCCTTGGTCAGCCGATAGACGGCAAAGGTCCGATTGAGACTACAGAAACAAGACCTATTGAGTCTCCAGCTCCGGGAATTATCGATCGTGAGCCGGTAACAGTGCCCTTGCAGACGGGTATCAAGGCAATAGACTCGATGATTCCGATAGGTCGTGGACAGCGTGAGCTCATCATCGGCGACCGCCAGACCGGTAAGACCACAATAGCGACCGACACCATTTTAAACCAGAAAGGCAAAGGCGTTATCTGCGTTTACGTAGCGATCGGACTCAAGCGTTCAACCGTTGCGCAGGTTGTCAAGAACCTCACCGACGGCGGAGCTATGGACTATACAATAGTCGTTTCCGCAACAGCAAGTGAACTCCCCACAATGCAGTATATCGCACCCTACAGCGGCTGTGCTATGGGCGAGTACTTCATGTATCAGGGGAAGGACGTTCTGGTTGTATATGACGACCTCAGCAAGCATGCGGTTGCCTACAGAACAATATCGCTTCTTATACGCCGTCCGCCGGGACGTGAAGCATACCCCGGAGATGTATTCTATCTCCACTCAAGGCTTCTTGAGAGAGCGGCGCACCTTTCGAAAGAAAAGGGCGGAGGAAGCCTGACAGCACTTCCCATAATCGAAACTCAGGCGGGAGACGTTTCCGCATATATACCAACAAACGTAATTTCAATCACCGACGGTCAGATATTCCTCGAAACGGAGCTCTTCAACGCAGGCGTTATGCCCGCAATTAATCCGGGTATCTCTGTATCACGTGTCGGAGGCAACGCCCAGATAAAGGCGATGAAGAAGGTTTCCGGTTCTTTGAAGCTCATCTACTCGCAGTACCGTGAGCTCCAGAGCTTCGCTCAGTTCAGCTCCGACCTCGACGCCGACACCAAAGCCCAGCTTGATCTGGGTGAGAGAATCGTCGCAGTCTTGAAGCAGAAGAATAACCATCCCGTCGACGTAGCTCAGCAGGTCTGCATATTCTATGCCACGACAAACGGCTACTTAAAGAGCATTCCTGTCGAGAAGATTCCCGACTATGAAGCAGATCTTCAGGAGCACATGACCAACCATCATAATGGAGTCTTGGAGGCAATCAGAACCACCGGCAAGCTTGAGCCGGAGACCGAAAATGAGCTCAAGACAGCACTTGAAGAACTTGCGGTAAGATACGTCACTGAATAAGGAGACACTTAATGTCATCAGCAACGGCAAAGGGGATAAAAACCCGAATCAACAGCCTGAAAAAGACGGAGCAGATAACCAAGGCGATGGAGATGGTTGCGGCATCAAAGCTCAACCACGCTCAGGCTAAGGTTCTTAATTCCCGCCCATACTTTGAGATTCTCTTCTCGACGATAAGTAACATCGCCGCCTCCGAGAGCGACCTCAGTTCGCCATATCTTGGAAAGCGTGACGTGAAGAAGTCAATCTATATCGTCATCGCAGGCGACAGGGGACTTGCGGGAGGATATAACCACAATATCCTCAAAATGTGCCTGAGTGAGATCGAGGCGAAAAACGCAGTGGTTCTTCCCATCGGAAACAAGGCGGTCGAGTATTTCAAGCTCAGAAACGCCGACATTCTCACCGAGAATTACGCCGATGCCGAGGGCGTCGGAGTGGGCGACTGCTTTTCAATTGCAAAAGCCCTCTGCAAGGACTTCAAGGCTGGAAAGTATGACGAGATATGCGTGGGATACACAAACTTCGTTTCCGTTCTTTCCCAGACCCCGGCAGTGCTTCCGCTTCTGCCGCTAAAGGGCTATGAAAAGGGAAAGACCGCCCAGTCGGACATCCTCTACGAGCCGAGCAGTGGTGAAGCTTTCGACGCAATTATCCCAGAGTACTTGGGAGGAGTCCTCTATGGCTGCCTCTGCGAGAGTAGAGCGGCAGAGCAAGCCGCCCGGCGCACCGCCATGGATTCCGCCACCCAAAACGCCGAGGAAATGATAGACGACCTGAGCCTTAGGTACAACCAGATAAGACAGACCGCAATCACCAACGAGATAATCGAGATAGTTGCGGGTTCACAATAATGTACAATATGGAGTAAAACAGCATGGACAAACACACTGGAGAAGTAATACAGGTCATGGGGCCGGTTCTTGACATCAGGTTTTCTGATGAAGAGCTTCCGGAGCTCCTCAATGCCATCGAGATTGAGCATGAGGGGCGGACTGTCGTTGCCGAGGCTTCACAGCATATCGGCGACAATGTCGTCAGATGCGTCGCAATGAACTCTACCGACGGCTTGCGCCGTGGAGAGGTTGCCGTCGACACCGGACACCCGATTCAGGTTCCCGTAGGTGAAGAGTGCTTGGGAAGAGTATTCAACCTCTTGGGCGAACCTATCGACGAGGGTGAACCGGTCAAGACAGAAGAAAAGTGGTCAATCCACCGCCCAGCACCGTCATATGACGAGCAGCAGCCGGCAACCGAAATCCTTGAAACAGGAATCAAGGTTGTAGACCTCATCTGCCCCTATGCAAAGGGCGGTAAGATCGGTCTTTTCGGCGGCGCAGGAGTCGGCAAGACGGTTCTTATCATGGAGCTTATAAATAACGTTGCCAAGGCTCACGGCGGCATTTCCGTCTTCACAGGCGTTGGCGAGAGAACCCGTGAGGGCAACGACCTCTATCTCGAGATGAACGAGTCTGGCGTTATCAACAAGACCGCCATGGTCTATGGTCAGATGAACGAGCCTCCGGGAGCAAGAATGAGAGTAGGACTTTCCGGTCTTACGATGGCGGAATATTTCCGTGATGTCAAGCATCAGGATGTGCTTCTCTTCATCGATAACATATTCAGATTCACTCAGGCAGGCTCTGAGGTTTCGGCACTCCTTGGACGTATGCCCTCCGCAGTTGGCTACCAGCCGACGCTTGCAACTGAAATGGGCGCATTGCAGGAAAGAATTACATCTACAAAGAACGGCTCTATCACTTCCGTTCAGGCGGTTTATGTCCCTGCTGACGACTACACCGACCCTGCACCTGCCACAACGTTCACCCACCTCGACGCCACAACTGCTCTTGACAGAAGCATAGCTTCGATGGGAATATATCCCGCAGTCGACCCGCTTTCGTCCTCTTCAAGAATTCTCACCCCCGACATCGTCGGTCAGGAGCACTATGAGACGGCAAGAGCAGTCCAGAGCATCCTACAGAGATATAAAGATCTTCAGGACATCATCGCCATCATGGGTATGGACGAACTGAGCGAGGATGACCGCCTCACCGTTAACCGTGCAAGAAAGGTCCAGAGGTTCTTAAGTCAGCCGTTTGCAGTTGCCGAGCAGTTCACCGGCTATGAGGGCAAGTATGTGTCCCTCAAGGAGACCATCCGTGGCTTCAAGGAGATAATCGAGGGCAAGCATGACGAGATCCCCGAATCCTGCTTCCTCTTTGCCGGAACAATCGACGACGTCGTTGAGAAATACAAGAGCGGTGAGCACTCATGACGACCTTTCCGCTTAAAATAGTAACGCCCGACGGTCTTCAATACGAGGGTCAGGCAGAGGAGCTTATAGTCAGGACTATTGCCGGCGACATAGGAGTTCTGGCAAACCACACCGACTGTGTAACTCCCCTTGGAATGGGCATGGCGACCGTCGTCATTGACGGCGAGAAGAAGTATGCCGCATGCATCGGCGGAATGCTTTCAGTCCTCAAGGGCGAAGTAACCCTGATTCCCACGACATTCGAGTGGGCTGACGAAATCAACGCCGAAAGAGCCCAGAACTCTGAACGCCGTGCAAAAGAGATAATCGAAAACCGCTCTTCCTCCGACACCGAGCTCAGGCTCGCCGAAGCACGCCTCAAGCGTTCCCTTATCCGCCAGAGCGTGGCGCAGTATCGTAACGTAAGATAAATGAGATCCCGCAAGAAAATTTTTGCGGGATTTTTGCAATAAAACCGCCCTCAGAAGTGTATTACTAATGAAGAGGTGATTCCTATGAAAAAATTTTTACTGATTTTAACCTGCATCGCAGTTCTTTTAAGCCTTGCCGGTTGTGCGGAAGCTACCGTAACCGACTACGATGAAACCCATTACAGCGATACGGACGGGTATGTCAGTGACGGCGAAATGATCCCCTATAAGACCGATGAACCGTTGAACCCGCTTCTCGATGCCGATTTAGACGGCGCGACCGTCTACATCATGCGAAACAATGTTAATGATGAAGCGATCGAAATGGACGAGGAGACCAAGAGCGAGTTCTTGGAGCTTCTTATGAGCCTTGAGATGGACGATACCCCGACCGTAGATGAGAATCAATACGCCATAGGAGAGTATGTTGCCTGTTATACGATTGTATTCTCCGACGAAACGGAGTATCTTATTTACTTCATGTCGGTTTCTCCTCCTGTCGGCAATGGTCTTTACGGCTCTGCCCGATATATCGTCGTTGGAGACAACAAATACTCAATCCCCGACGATTCCGACACCTACAGCCTCATTCAGGAAATTGAGAGCTATTACGATACGCAGTACCTCATAGACACCACCATTAACGAGTTCTGCGAAATCATGGACTCTTGTTCGAACGTCGCACCCGGAACTGCCGGAAGCTCGCTTCGCTCAGTTTCTGCCGCCGCAAGCCTCCTTGATTGGGCGGAGTCTCACAAATATGTACTGAGCGAGTATGCTATAACTACACTTCTTGAAGAATGGCAAGCTACCTGTGAAGACTTCGACTGGGAGCTTGAGTGCTTGGTTGAAAGCTGGGAATCGGTTGTCGGATCTATCAACGAAATAGTAAGTGATCCGACAGATGAATCGCTACTTGGACTCTTGGACGACTCTGGCTATGAACTCCAGTATGATGAGTACGATGAAGACTTAGCCGAGATGCTAATCTCAGCCATTGAGAATTTCTTAGCACAATAAAAAAATCAACCGTAAGGCATCAGTCTTACGGTTGTTTTTACTATCATTGTACATTGTACATTGTACATTGTACATTTTTATTGACCGCCTTTTGCGCCGAAGTCAGCATCAGCTTGATGCGGTTAAACTGGTTGACCTCCGAAGCTCCCGGGTCGTAGTCAACTGCGACTATGTTCGCCTCGGGATAGTGCTTTTTGAGAGCCTTGATTGCGCCCTTTCCGACGACGTGGTTTGGCAGACATGCAAACGGCTGAATGCAGACGATATTCGGAACACCCATCTCGATGAGCTCCGCCATCTCACCGGTGAGAAGCCAGCCCTCACCGTATTGGTTTCCTATCGAGATAACCGGCTTGGCAAGCTCAGCTACGTGTCTTATATCGCTTGGAGCTTCGAAGCGTTTGCTCTTCTCAAGGGCATCGGTTGCGGGTTTACGGAGCATCTTTATCGCCTTGATGCCAGCTTCGTTCACGAGCTGTGAGCGATAGGATGTCCCCAAGTACTTGTGCTTGTAAACTGCATTATAGAGGCTGTAGTTCATGAAGTCCATAAGGTCGGGAACAACTGCCTCCGCACCCTCACTCTCAAGGAGCTCAACCAAGTGATTATTGGCAAGCGGCATGTACTTGACGAGTATTTCCCCGACAATGCCGACCCTCGGCTTGACGATGGTAGGATCAAGCGGCAGGTTGTCAAAAGCATCGACAATGCCTTGGCAGACCTTTTTGTATGACATCCCGTTTTCTTTGTCGATAAGGGAGTCGATTGCGATCTTCTGCCATTTGTCGTGGAGCTTGTTGGCAGAGCCCTCCTCGAGCTCATACGGTCTTGTGCGGTAAAGGCATCTCATAAACAGGTCGCCATAGACAATTGCTTTTGCCATGTCGAGTAAGAACGGCAGAGTAATCCTGAAGCCCTCGTTCGTCTCCATTCCGTTTGCATTAAGGGAGATAACCGGAATGTGCCCGAGGTTGACTTTCTCAAGAGCACGCCTTATGAATCCGACATAGTTACTCGCTCTGCAGCATCCGCCCGTCTGGGTCATGATGATGGCGAGATGATCTGTGTCGTACTTTCCTGAAAGCACCGCCTCCATAATCTGCCCGACAACGGTGATCGACGGGAAGCAGGCGTCGTTGTTGACAAACTTCAAGCCCATGTCTATAGCCGAACGGTTGTCGTTGTCAAGGACTACAAGGTTATAGCCGTGCTTCTTGGCGACAGGCTCGATTATGTCAAAGTGAATGGGGCTCATCTGAGGAGCGATGATGGTATAGCCCTCTTCACGCATCTTCTTCGTGAACGTAGCCCGGTTGTAGGCGGCAGTTCGGGGAATAGCCTTGATTCCGCTTCTGTCACGCTGATTCATCGCAGAAAGAAGACTGCGGATTCTGATTCTTGCCGCACCGAGGTTTGAAACCTCGTCTATCTTAAGAACAGTATATAGCTTGTTCGAGCCGTTCAAAATCTCCTGAACCTGATCGGTGGTTACGGCATCAAGCCCGCAACCGAACGAGTTGAGCTGGATGAGTTCTAGGTCGTCCCTGTTTCTTATGTACTCAGCGGCGGCGTAGAGTCTTGAATGGAACACCCACTGGTCGTTAGACCGAAGCGGGCTGTCGGTCATGAAGTCGTTCGGGAGGCTGTCCTCCGTGAGAACCGCCAAGCCGTAGGAAGCGATCATCTCCGGAATTCCGTGGTTTATCTCCGGGTCGACATGATAGGGACGCCCTGCAAGGACAATGCCCTTGCGGTGGTTGTCCTCCATCCACTTAAGAATCTCTGCGCCCTTGGCTCTTATGTCCGATTTAGCCTTGATCTGCTCCTCCCACGCTTCGTGGACGGCTTCACGGACCTCTTTTTCGGAGATATTCCACTCTTCTTTACATACCGAAACCAGTCGGTCAGCCGCAATCTTCTCGCTTGTGAAAGCGATAAACGGTCTTATAAGCCGGACGTCGCCGTCAATAACTCCCTCGACGTTGTTCTTTAAGTTCTCGGGATATGAGATAACGATGGGGCAGTTATAGTGATTCTGCGCCGTCTTCGACTCCATGTGCTCGTAGAACACGCAGGGGTGGAAGATGGTCTTGATTCCGTTATCTATCAGCCACTGGACGTGCCCGTGCGAAAGCTTCGCCGGGTAGCACTCCGACTCTGAGGGGATGCTCTCCATTCCAAGCTCATAAATCTTGTGGCTGGATTTCGGGGAGAGCTCCACCCGGAAGCCGAGTTTTGTAAAGAAAGTCGCCCAGAACGGGTAGTTTTCGTAGATATTAAGTACTCTCGGGATTCCGATAACGCCACGAGTCGGGTTTTCAAGAGGAGTGTAGCCGAAAATTCTCTCATACTTATACTCCATCATGTTGGGACCCTTGTCAGTTGATGCGGTGTTCCCGAGTCCCTTTTCACAGCGGTTTCCGGTGATGTGCCGCCGTCCGCCGGAGAAGGTGTTTATTGTGAGCATACAGCTGTTCGAGCATCCACGGCAGTGGGTGGTGGCAGTCTTGTATGTCAGGTTTTCTATTTCCTCGATGGAAAGCATCGAGCTTTCGCCGCCGTCATAGCGATCCTTGGCGATAAGAGCCGCACCGAATGCGCCCATGATTCCTGCGATGTCGGGGCAGATGGCGTCTGCTCCGGAAATCTTTTCAAAAGCCCGGAGGACAGCCTTGTTCATAAATGTTCCGCCCTGAACGACTACAGATGAGCCCAGCTCCTGCGCACTCGAAAGCTTTATAACCTTGAAAAGAGCATTCTTGATGACCGAGTAGGCAAGTCCTGCCGAAATGTCCTCAACCGTTGCGCCCTCTTTCTGGGCTTGCTTGACGTTTGAGTTCATGAAAACGGTGCATCTGGTGCCAAGATCTATAGGGTGCTTCGCATAAAGAGCCTTTTCGGCAAATTCCGGGGCGGTGTAGCCTAAAGACTGCGCAAAGTTCTCGATAAACGAGCCGCAGCCGGAGGAGCAGGCTTCGTTTAGTAGGATAGTGTCAACCGAGCCATCCTTGAGCTTAATGCACTTCATGTCCTGCCCGCCGATGTCGAGGACGCAGTCAACCGATGGGTTAAAGAACGCCGCCGCAGTGGTGTGCGCTATAGTTTCAACTTCGCCGTCGTCAAGATTGAATGCCGACTTGAGGAGTGATTCGCCATAGCCGGTCGAGCAGGCTCTGACAATCTTGGCGGACTTGGGCATATGCTTGCCCATATCCGAAACAGCTTCAATAGAGCTCTTGACGGGCGAGCCCTGATTAGATGTATAGTAGGAATAAAGAAGCTGACCGTCCTCGCCGATGAGGGCGATTTTTGTCGTGGTCGAACCGGCATCAATTCCCAAGTAGCAATTTCCCGAGTAGTCCTCAAGCTTCTCTTTCCTGACGACTGCTTTTGCATGCCTTTCGGTGAATTCCCTGAAATCCTCCTCGTCCTTGAAGAGCGGGTCGAGCCTCTTGAGTTCAAACGCCATTTCGATTCCGGATTTCAGGCGTTCTATCAGAACGTCGGGATCGGTGAGGACTTCGTCAGAAGCTTCAAGTGCCGCACCCATAGCGGCAAAGAGGTGGGAGTTGTCCGGGTCTACGACGTTTTCAGGAGTCAGCTTGAGCGTCCTTATAAACGCTTTCTTGAGCTCCGGGAGGAAGTGAAGAGGACCACCCAAGAACGCCACGCATCCTCTTATAGGCTTTCCGCAGGCAAGACCGGAGATGGTCTGGGTTACAACCGCTTGGAAAATGGAAGCTGCCAAGTCCTCCTTAGCCGCACCCTCGTTGATAAGCGGCTGGATGTCGGTTTTTGCAAAAACTCCGCACCGGGCGGCGATAGGGTAGAGCCGTTGGTAATTTGCGGCAAGATTATTAAGACCCTCCGCATCGGTCTGCAGGAGTGCCGCCATCTGATCTATAAACGAGCCTGTTCCGCCGGCACAGACGCCGTTCATTCTCTCCTCGAGTCCGCCCTTGAAGTAGATGATCTTTGCGTCCTCGCCTCCGAGCTCGATTGCGACGTCCGTCTGGGGAGCTATGAGCTCAAGTGCCGAAGCAACCGCCGCAACCTCCTGAACGAAGCCGATATTAAGAGCCTTGCCGAGATTTATTGAGCCAGAGCCGGTAATCTTGAGCCGAAGTTTGAAATCGCCAAGTCTTTCTTTCGCCTCAGTTAAGAGCTCGCTCATTGCAGGCTGAATCCGTGCCTGATGGCGACGGTATTCGCCGAAAATTATCTTATTGTCATCATCCAAAATGACCAGCTTTATGGTCGTGCTGCCAATGTCTATTCCTGCACGATAGATATTCATTTCTCAAGGATTCCCCCAATTATAGTATTCTGAGTGTCACTGCAATAGGGCATGACCATTTTCAGGCGATGCCCAGTTTCACAGTATGCCGCATAAAGCGTACTTTTTCCGGACTTTTTACTCGATAGTAGACTTGTCCGGAAGAACCAGAGCGCAGATTATGTACGCAACGATTCCGATGAAGAGGGCAAAAACAACAGTTGCAATAGCCCAGATAATTCTGACGATAGTCGGATCAATATTGAAATACTGTGCAATACCCGAGCAAACGCCGCAAATCATCTTTGTCTCTCTGTCCTTAAAAAGTTTTTTCATGCCAATACACTCACTTTCATGACATATTCTTATATTGTTATTATAGCATGTCGTTATGCAGAATGCAAGTGCCAAATTAGTGGAAACCCCTCAGTCGCCTGCGGCGACAGCTCCCCTTTCAGGGGAGCCATAAGCTGCGCTTTCACAAGTATCTGCGATAGAGTGCAAAAAGGCTCCCCTGTTAAGGGGAGCTGTCAGCGAAGCTGACTGAGGGGTCTGCGAGCGCAGCGAGCAGCATCGCCGGGGTTTGAGAGGGTTATGCGTCAATTGTAGATATAGCCGGAATCATATCCTCAAGAACATCAAGTAAAATTCTGACCGTATCAAGCGAAGTGAACGTCGTGACGCCGTTCTGAATCGCACAGCGTCTTATCTCAACACCGTCCTCGTAGTGGACGCCTGAGAGAACAGCACGTGTGTTGATGATATAGCTTACGTATCCAGCCCTGATGGAATCAAGGATTTCATCGCTGCCGTCGCTTATCTTGCCCTTGACACGGGTTCTGATGCCGTGCTTTTTGAGGAAGTTCGCAGTGCCGACAGTCGCCTCAATGTTGTAGCCGAGGTTATAGAACCGCCTGATGAGTGGCAGTGCTTCTTCTTTATCTTCATCGGCAACAGTGACGATAACAGTTCCGTACTCCTTCATCTTTATGCCGGAAGCCTGAAGAGCTTTGTAGACAGCACGGTTCAGCTTGTCGTCGTAGCCTATTGCTTCGCCGGTCGACTTCATTTCGGGCGAGAGATAGGAATCCATGCCGGTAAGCTTCTCGAACGAGAATGCCGGGGCTTTGACATACCAGCGGTTCTTCTCTTTCGGGATCATCTCAGTGATGCCCTGCTCCCTGAGGCTGTGCCCGAGCATGACATTCGTCGCAATTCTTACGAGATTGACGCCGGTCGACTTTGATAAGAACGGAACGCTTCTTGATGCTCTTGGATTAACCTCAATAACCGAAACGTTGTCGTTCTTGTCGACTATGAACTGAATGTTAAAGAGCCCGACGATGCCAATTCCCAAGCCAAGGCGGGTTGTATAGTCGTTGATGGTGTCCTTGACAGACTGAGAAATGCTGAAAGGCGGGTAAACGCTCATGCTGTCGCCCGAGTGTACGCCGGTTCTCTCAACCAATTCCATAATTCCGGGGATGAAGACCTCTTCGCCGTCGCATATAGCGTCGACCTCAACCTCCTTGCCCATGACATACTTGTCAACGAGCACCGGCTTGTCAACATCAACCTCAACTGCGTTCTTGAGGTAATGCCTTAGCATCTCCTCAGTTGCGACAATCTCCATCGCTCTTCCGCCCAAGACGAACGACGGTCTTACGAGAACCGGATAGCCGATCCTCTCAGCGACTTTCACGCCATCCTCGATATTGGTGACGGCATCGCCAGTCGGGTTCGGAATTCCGAGAGAACGTATAACCTCGTCGAAAGCATCCCTGTTTTCAGCCTTTTCGATGGCGTCGCAGTCTGTTCCGACAATCTTCACTCCTCGCTTGGTAAGAGGAGCGGCAAGGTTGACGGCAGTCTGCCCGCCCAATGTGGCGATAACGCCAATCGGGTTCTCATGGTGGATGACGTTCATTACGTCCTCAACGGTGAGCGGCTCGAAATAGAGCTTGTCCGCAGTGGTGTAGTCAGTTGAAACCGTTTCCGGATTGTTGTTGATAACTATAGCCTCATAGCCTGCATCACGGATGGTCTTTATGGCGTGAACTGTTGAGTAGTCAAACTCAACGCCCTGACCGATTCTGATTGGTCCTGAGCCAAGAACTATGATCTTCTTTTTATCTGAGACTATCGACTCCTCTTCGTCCTCATAGGTGGAGTAGAAGTATGGCACATAGCTGTCAAATTCGCTCGCACATGTATCTATCATCTTATAGACGGGATAGATATTTGCGCTGCAACGCTCTTCATAGACTTCATCTTCTGTAGTCTTCCAGAGTTCCGCAATGTATGAGTCGGAGAAGCCCATCTTCTTGGCTTCCCTCAGGAGCTTTTCAGAATGCGGCGACGCCTCCATCTCTTTTTCGAAGTCGACTATGTTCTTGATTTTGTCAAGGAAGAACATGTCGATTCCTGTTATGTTGCAGATTCTTGAGTGGTCTACTCCCATCCACATAAGCTGTGAAATGGCATAGATTCTGTCATCTGTGCCCTCACGGATGTACTGAAGAAGATCGTCGGTGGTCATATGCTCCGAATCGAACTTTGCCATGTGGATGTGGTTCTTGCCGTCTTCGAGGGAGCGTATAGCCTTGAGTAAGCTTTCCTCCATCGTTCTTCCGACGCTCATTACTTCACCGGTGGCTTTCATCTGGGTTGAAAGTACATTCGACGCACTCGCAAACTTGTCAAACGGGAAGCGGGGCATCTTGGTGACGACATAGTCTAAGCTTGGCTCGAAGCATGCGGGGGTGTTTACAAGCTGAATCTCGTCAAGATTCATTCCGACTGCAATCTTCGCCGAAACTCTTGCAATCGGGTAGCCGCTTGCCTTTGAAGCAAGAGCCGACGAGCGGGAAACTCTCGGGTTGACCTCGATAACATAATATCTGAACGACTGCGGGTCAAGCGCAAACTGAACGTTGCAGCCGCCCTTTACCTTGAGAGCACGGATAATCTTGAGAGCACTGTTACGGAGCATATGGTACTCTTTATTTGTAAGCGTCTGGCTGGGAGCCACTACAATCGAGTCGCCGGTGTGGATACCGACTGGGTCGAGGTTTTCCATGTTACAGACGGTTATAGCGGTGTCGTTTGCGTCACGCATAACCTCGTATTCAATCTCTTTGTAGCCCTTGATGCTCTTCTCGACCAAGACCTGATGAACGGGGGAGAGTGCCAAGGCATTTTTCATCATGACTTTCATCTCTTCCGGATTATTGACAAATCCGCCGCCTGTGCCGCCAAGGGTGAATGCAGGTCTTAAGATGACCGGGTAGCCAATATCCTCCGCCGCTTTCAAGCCATCTTCGATTGAATAGGTGATTTCAGACGGGACAACAGGCTCGCCAATGCTCTCGCAGAGCTCCTTGAAACGCTCTCTGTCCTCGGCACATTCAATGCTGTCGGCATCTGTTCCCAAAAGCTCAATCTCGCACTCCTGCAAAACGCCTTTCTTGGAGAGCTGCATCGCAAGATTGAGCCCCGTCTGTCCTCCGATTCCGGGGACAATGGCGTCGGGACGCTCATAGCGGCAGATGCGGGCAAGGTATTCAAGAGTAAGCGGCTCCATATAGACCTTATCGGCGATGGAGGTATCGGTCATGATGGTTGCGGGGTTCGAGTTGGCTAAAATTACCTCGTAGCCCTCTTCCTTGAGGGCAAGGCATGCCTGAGTTCCGGCATAGTCGAATTCAGCCGCCTGACCGATAACAATAGGACCAGAGCCTATAACCAAAACCTTTTTAATATCAGTTCTCTTCGGCATGACTCTTCGCCTCCTTCATGTAATCAAGGAATTTATCGAACAGATACCCCGAATCCTCCGGACCGGGTGCGCTTTCCGGGTGATACTGAACGCTGAAAACCTTATCAGCCTTGCACTCAACGCCCTCTATGGTGTTGTCAAGAAGATTTATGTGCGTGACTTCAAGACCCGTGCCCTCAAGGCTACTGGGGTCAACAGCGTAGCTGTGGTTCTGTGAAGTGATTTCAAGCTTCCCGGTTGCAAGATTCTTGACCGGGTGGTTTCCGCCACGGTGACCGAACTTGAGCTTGTAGGTTTTTGCACCATACGCAAGGGAAATGACCTGATGCCCGAGGCAGATTCCGAAAATCGGATATTTGCCACGAAGACCTCTGACCAGCTCAACCGCCTGAGTTACATCCTCCGGGTCGCCGGGACCGTTTGAGAGGAAGACTCCATCCGGCTTCATGAAAATGACCTCTTCGGCAGTGATGTCGTAGGGGACAATGGTGACGTTGCAGCCCTTACGGTTGAGGGAGCGAACAATGTTGAGTTTGATTCCACAGTCGAGTGCAACGACATTGAACTGTGGGTTAGAGGTTCTCGAATACCATCTCTTTTTTGTACTTACTCTTGAAACGGCATCGTGCGGAACGGGGGTGTTCCTGATTATCTCAAGCCCTTCTTCAAGGGTTGTAGAAATATTTGTAATAAGAGCTCTGCGTGAACCATAGTCACGGATGCTTCTTGTGAGCTTACGGGTGTCAACTCCGCTTATTCCGGGGATATTGTTCTCCTCCAGAAGCTCCGAAAGCGTCTTTATATAACGGAAATTCGACGGCATATCGTTATAATCTCTCACAACCAAAGCCCCGATTGTCGGGTACTTTGTCTCGAAGTCGTCGTCATTTATTCCGTAGCTTCCTATTATAGGATAGGTCATAACGACCATCTGATCGGTATAGGACGGATCAGATACTATCTCCTGATAGCCGACCATGGAAGTGTTGAATACCAGCTCCAGAACCCTCTCATCCGGGCTTCCGAAGCCATAACCCAAGTATTCACTTCCGTCCTCCGTAATTATCTTGCGGTCATACTCTTTCATAGAATATCTCCTTGGTTTATTGAATAGATGCTCTGAGTGTTTTTCACTCAGAACATCGTGATATATTCGTCTCTTTCCGCACCAACGGAAACGTACTTGATCGGGCAGCCTACTGCATGCTCGATAAGGCGGATGTAGTTAAGTGCATCCTCGGGAAGATCCTCTTTTTTGCGGCACTTTGAAACGTCTCCGAAGCCCTTGACGTATTCAATTACCGGCTTCGCACGTTCAAGTCTGTCGCCTGTCGGGAAGCTGTCGGTGATCTCTCCGTCAACGTCATAGTGAACGCAGACAGGGATCTTGTCCATATAGGAAAGAATGTCAAGCTTTGTAAGAACGAGGTAGTCTGCCCCCTGAACTCTTACGCCATACTTCGAAGCAGGCACGTCGAAAGGACCGACTCTACGAGGTCTTCCGGTTGCCGCACCGTACTCTCCGCCGGCAGCTCGGAGGGCTTCAGCCTCCTCACCGAACATCTCGCATGTGAAAGGTCCCTCTCCGACGCAGGTCGAGTAGGCTTTCATGATGCCTATCGAGCAGTCAAGCTTTCTTCCGGGGATTCCTGCACCGATGGGCGCATAGTGCGCCAAGGTCTGTGAAGAGGAGGTGTAGGGATAGATTCCGTAATCAATATCACGAAGAGCTCCCAATTGCGCCTCGAACATGATATTCTTTCCGTCGTCAGCGGCTTTTTCGAGATACGTTGAAACGTCGGTGACATACGGTAAAATTTCGTCGCCATACTTTTTAAGCCAATCAAGAATCTCATCGGCGTTGATAAGCTCATGTCCGTAGCCTTTGAAAGTAAGGTTCTTCCACTCGACGATGTCCTTAACTTTTTCAGCGAGCGTTTCCGGATGCTCAAGATCGCTCATCCTCAGACTCTTTTTCATATACTTGTCCGCATAGACGGGAGCGATGCCACGGCGGGTTGAGCCGAACTTCTTGTCCGCAAGACGCTCCTCCTCCATGATGTCAAGCTCCTTGTGATAGGGCAGGCATACGGTGGCTTTGTCGCTTATCTTGAGGTTTGCAGGAGTTATTTCGATTCCTTTTTCTCTTAGGGAAGCGATTTCGTGGCAGAGGTGCTCGAGGTCAACAACCATTCCTCCACCCATTACGTTCACTGCCGTCTCGTGGAAGATTCCCGAGGGAAGAAGATTTAAAACGAAGCTACCTCTCTCGTTGATGACGGTGTGTCCTGCGTTGTTGCCGCCCTGATAGCGGCAGATGATGTCGAAGTCCTTTGACAGAAGGTCAACCATTCTGCCCTTTCCCTCGTCGCCCCAGTTGATTCCAACAATTGCTGTAAGCATATGCCTTTGTCCTTTCTATTTTAAAGCTTTTGCTGATATTAAACGTTTATTGTAACGTCGTCGGCTTTTTCTCCCTCGCCCGGAAGTACCTGAGTTCTTACGTACTGAACATACTCCTCCGCCTGCTCCGAGGCAAGACCGGTGAAGCCGCCCTCATCTATAATACTCTCGATTTCCTCCTCTGTCAACCCGAAAATCGGGTCAGCGGCGATTCTTGAGATAAGATTTCCGTCTCCACCCTCCTTGATGTCGGTTGCGGCGGCAACAGAGTGGGTTCTTATAGCCTCGTGAAGAGTCTGGCGGTCTCCGCCTTTCTTGACGCAGTACATGAGTATATTCTCTGTCGCCATAAAGGGAAGCTCAGCCTGCAGGTGTCTTGCGATTATCTTCGGATAGACCTTAAGTCCGCTGATGATGTTGATATAAAGGCTCAGGATTCCGTCGGTAGCCAAAAATGCTTCCGGAATGCTGATTCTTCGGTTGGCTGAGTCGTCAAGAGTTCTTTCAAACCACTGCTCACTTGCGGTGAGTGCGGGATTAAGAGCATCGACGGTCACATATCTTGCCAAAGAGGCTATTCTCTCTGAGCGCATAGGATTACGCTTATAAGCCATAGCAGAAGAGCCGACCTGTCCCGCCTCGAAAGGCTCGTCAACCTCTTTTAAGTGCGAAAGAAGCCTTATATCGTTCGAGAACTTGTGCGCACTCTGTGCGATTCCCGAAAGAACCGACAGTGAATAATAGTCAACCTTTCTTGTATAGGTCTGACCGCTTACCGAGTATGCCGCCTCAAAGCCCATCTTCTCAGCAATGAGCTTCTCAAGCTTACGCACCTTCTCCTTGTCTCCTCCGAAGAGTTCAAGGAAGCTTGCACCAGTACCGGTAGTGCCTCTGCAGCCAAGGAGCTTGAGGTTTGAGAGCGTGTAATCGAGCCTTTCAAGATCCATAACCAGATCCTGAAGCCAGAGCGTCGCACGCTTTCCGAGTGTCGTCGGTTGAGCCGCTTGGAAGTGGGTATAAGCCAAGCACTGCAGATCCTTATACTTCTCCGCAAAGTCGCAGAGGGCTGAAATTGCAGTCACAAGAAGGCTCCTGATTCTGAGAAGCGCATCCCTCTGCAAAATTATATCAGTGTTGTCCCCGACATAGCAGCTTGTTGCACCGAGGTGAATAATGGGCTTTGCTTTCGGGCAGACCAAGCCATAGGCATAGATATGTGCCATAACGTCATGCCGGACGACCTTTTCCCGTGCCGCCGCTGCCTCATAGTCGATGTCGTAGATATGCTCTTTCATTTCGGCAATCTGTTCGTCGGTTATGTCGAGCCCAAGCTCTTTTTCGCTTTCAGCAAGAGCAATCCAGAGCTTGCGCCATGTTGAGAACTTCGTGTCGTCAGAGAAGATTTTCTGCATCTTCTCTCCGGCATATCTCTTACAAAGTGGGTTTTCGTACTTATCAGTCATTGGGGTTAAAACCTCCTGATTATTCAGATTGCCTGCTCAAGTCTTGCAAGAACGTCTCTGTAGCCGTCAAGAACGTTTCCGAGGTCTCTGCGGAAGCGGTCTTTGTCAAGCTTTTCGTCGGTCTCAGCATCCCAGAGTCTGCAGGAGTCGGGGGAAATCTCGTCGCAGAGGAGGAGCTCGCCGTCAACTCTGCCGAATTCGAGCTTGAAATCAATAAGCTTGATGCCGCACTTTAAGAAGAGCTCGCTCATAAGCTGGTCAACCTTGAGGGAAACAGCCTTGAGCTCGTCAAGCTCAGCCTGAGTAGCAACGCCCAAAGCCGTAATCTGGCAGTCGTTGATCATCGGGTCGCCGAGCTCGTCGCTCTTTAAGCTGAATTCGGTGACGGTGTTAAGGAGCTTAGTGCCCTCCGGAACGCCATACTTCTTTGAGAAGCTTCCTGCGGCGACGTTTCGGACTATTACTTCAACCATAACGATGTCGGCTTTCTTGACGAGAACCGATGTCTCGTCCAGAACCTCAATAAGATGAGTCTTGACGCCGTTCTTTGCGAGATAGTCGAAGATGAGGTTCGAAATCTTTGCATTAAGAAGTCCCTTTCCGGGGAGATCCTCCTTCTTGACGCCGTTTCCGGCTGTTGCAGTGTCCTTGTACTTGATTATGCAAGTGCCCGGCTCAGTGCCCTCGTAAACGATTTTTGATTTTCCTTCATAAAGCTTGTCCATGATAATGTCCTCCTGAAAGTGTTTGAATTTTATATTATTTTGCCTTGTATAAACGAGATTTATAGGGCTTTGCCTCTGAGAGCTTTCCCTCAAAGCGACCCTTGTCGGTGTGAACGGGAATCCCGGTGGGATAATCGCCGGTGAAGCAGGATGTGCAGATGTTTTCACTCTTTGCAAGAAGCTTCAGGTCTTCTGCAGGAAGATACCCCAAAGAATCTGCTCCGATAATCTCTGCAATCTCTTCGACAGTATGACTGCAGGCAATAAGCCCGTCCTCCGAATCGATGTCCGTCCCATAGTAGCAGGGATTTAAGAATGGCGGCGACGAAATCCTGACGTGAACCTCGGTAGCACCGGCATTTCTTAAGAGCTTTACTATCTGCGCACTGGTAGTTCCTCTGACGATGGAATCATCAATCATGATGACCCGCTTTCCGGTGACTGCCTCGCTGATGGGGCTCAGCTTGATTCTCACCTGATCGAGCCTGTCACTCTGCGTCGGAGAGATAAACGTCCTGCCGACGTATTTATTCTTGATGAAGCCGAGCTCATACGGAATCCCTGAAGCCATCGAATATCCTAAAGCGGCGTCAAGTCCCGAATCTGGAACGCCGATGACGACGTCAGCATCTACAGGGTGGCTCTTTGCTAAAAGCTCTCCTGCCTTTCTTCTCGCCGCATGAACCGAAACGCCGTTTATGACAGAATCGGAACGGGCGAAGTAGATATACTCGAAAACGCAGAGCCTTTCCGGCTTCTTCCCACAGTGATCGGTTATCGAGTAGACGCCCTTGTCGTCGAAAACGACGATTTCGCCCGGGAGAATGTCCCTTATAAACTCCGCTCCAACCGCCGTAAGCGCACAGCTTTCGGATGTCACGACATAGCACCCGTCGGGAGTTTTTCCGTAGCAGAGAGGGCGGAAGCCGTTTGCATCACGCACGGCAATCATCTTCGTTGCCGACATGAATACGAGGGAATAAGCACCCTCCAGACGCCAAGCGGCGCGGTTCACCGCCTCCTCGATAGAGGGCGCAGTCAATCGCTCCTGAGTGACAATATAAGCTATGGTTTCGGTGTCGCTGGTTGTGTGGAAAATAGCACCGGAAAGCTCGAGCCGAGCCCTCAGCTCGTAGGCATTCGTCAGGTTTCCGTTGTGAGCAAGAGCGAGCCTGCCCTTGCAGTGGTTCACCTCAATAGGCTGGCAGTTCTGGCGGTTGGTGCTGCCGGTGGTGCCATATCTCACATGCCCGACAGCCATCTGTCCCGAGGGCAGAGTTGCGATAGCCTCTTTTGTGAACACCTCGCCCACAAGCCCCAAGTCCTTATGGGAATAGAAAAGCCCGTCGTCGCATATAACCATGCCACAGCTTTCCTGTCCACGGTGCTGCAGAGCATAAAGCCCATAGTAAACCATTTCAGAGAGCCGCCTCGTATCCGGAGCATAAACCCCAAATATCCCGCACTCCTCGTGAATTTCATTCATCTTCTATCAACCCTTTGATAACATACAAAGTTTCATTTGGTCACTTATAGCCTCCCCTGAAAGGGGAGGGGGACCGCCGCCGAAGGCGGTGGTGGAGGGGTTTACCCCTTGCGCTTCATCGCCGCCTCAACAAACCCCTTGAAGAGCGGGTGAGCTTTGTTCGGACGGGATTTGAATTCCGGATGGTACTGCACTCCGACAAAGAACGGTCTGTCCGTCAGCTCAACCGTCTCGACAAGTCTTCCGTCAGGCGAAAGTCCCGAAAGGGTAAGCCCATGAGATGTAAGCACCTCTCTGTATTCGTTGTTGAATTCATAGCGGTGGCGGTGTCTTTCATGAATAAGCTCTTCGCCGTAGCATCTCTCCATTGTAGTACCCTTTTGAATTACGCAAGGATAGCTTCCAAGGCGGAGCGTTCCGCCCTTGTCGATGTCGACGCTCTGTCCCGGCATGAAGTCGATGACCTTGTTTTTGCAGAGCTCGTCAAACTCGCCCGAATTGGCGTCCGGAATTCCAGCGACGTTTCTTGCATACTCCATAACGGCAATCTGCATTCCGAGGCAGATTCCGAAGTAGGGGACATTATTCTCCCTTGCATACTTAGCCGCTAAGACCATTCCCTCAATGCCTCTGTTGCCGAAGCCTCCGGGAACGATGATGCCGTCAACATGGCTGAGCTTCTCTTCGTAAGTGGCTTCTGTGAGAGTCTCCGAGTCAATCCAAGATATATTGACATAGCTTCCAAGAGCAAAGCCTGCATGCCTTAAAGCTTCTGCGACCGAAAGATAGGCGTCGTGAAGCTGTATGTATTTTCCGACGAGACCGATGTTTACTTCGCCAGAACGCTTCTTTATCATGTCGAGCATTTCGAGCCAGTCGCTGAGGTCGGGCTCGGGAGCTTCAATGTGGAGCTCTCTTAAGACGACAGAGGAGAAGTTTGCTTTTTCAAGCATGGTGGGAGCTTCGTAAATGCTGGGAAGAGTGATATTCTCGATAACGCAGTCCGGCTTTACGTTGCAGAACATGGAAATCTTCTTGAATATCGAATCCTCGAGCGGCTCATCGCATCTTAATACGATGATATTCGGGTTTATTCCCATTCCCTGAAGCTCTTTTACCGAGTGCTGGGTAGGCTTTGACTTGTGTTCGTCAGAGCCACGCAAAAACGGCACCAGTGTGACATGAATGAAAAGGCTGTTCTCCCGTCCAACTTCGAGGGAGATCTGTCTTGCAGCTTCGATAAAGGGCTGTGATTCAATGTCGCCGATGGTGCCGCCGATTTCGGTGATGACAATGTCCGCCTGTGTTTTCTTGCCGACACGGTAGACAAAATCCTTAATTTCATTTGTAATATGTGGGATGACCTGAACGGTCGAACCGAGATACTCGCCCCGACGCTCCTTGTTGAGTACATTCCAGTAGACCTTGCCTGTAGTGAGATTTGAATACTTGTTTAAGTCCTCGTCTATGAATCTTTCATAGTGTCCAAGGTCGAGGTCAGTCTCTGCGCCGTCCTCCGTTACGTAAACCTCACCGTGCTGGTAGGGACTCATCGTCCCGGGGTCTACGTTGATGTAGGGGTCAAGCTTCTGAGCTGCCACCTTCAAGCCTCTTGCCTTAAGCAATCGTCCGAGTGAAGCGGCTGTTATGCCCTTTCCAAGTCCCGAAACAACGCCTCCGGTTACGAAAATGTACTTCGTAGTGGTATTTGCTGTTGCCATTACATATCCTCCTTGCCGTTTGATTCATATTCCTTTATTATATCCCCTGCGGCGACTCTCTTCGTCACCGAAGTGTCCATCGCACGCTTTTCGATATATCTATGAGCCTCGGCTTCGCTCATATCGCACTTTGTTATGAGTAGTAGCTTCGCCTGATTGACGAGCCTTATCTCCGCCATCTTTTCTTCAAAAGTAGGGCTCTTTTTCTCCATCCGTCTCAGCCTTTCCCGTGTGCCCCGGAGTATCAGAAGCGACTGCTGTATAAGCGGAACGCTCACCGGCTTCGGAATCGTAAGGACGCCATATGGCATCAGCATTTCGCCGATTTCAGGGAAGTGCTCCGCCCCTGCAAAGAGTATCACTCCCGAGCCCGAGTTACTACTCAGGTCGATAGCAAACCTCTTCCCGAATTCGTCAGTAAGCGGCGAATTTATCATCACAATGTCGAAATTCCTTTCAAGAGTCATTCTTTTGGCGGAACTGACATCAGATGCGGTCAGGATGGGGAAGTACATATTCTGAGGCAAAAGCCTTTTTATAACGCCGGAAAATTTTTCGGAGGACGATACAACTAAAACGCTGTAGACCTTCTCTTTGAGTTCCATTTTCACGACCTCCGGCAATTATATTGGCTTTTACGGATGGATTTAAGGTTACTTTGAAGTGTAGTCGTCAATTATCGACTGCGGAATTGAGCTTCTGACAAATTCCGAGTTCTTAGCTGCCGTGGCAGCCTCTGAAAGGCTTCTCGGAAGAGTCTCAAACCCGGAAAGCTCCTTTGGCGTCGCCTTGAAGAGATTAATATCCGTCGGCTCACAAAGAGGGAGCTTGTTTCTTATTCCGTCCTCCATGGCTTTCATGAGGAGCAAAAGTGCGAGATAGGGGTTGCACATAGGGTCGGGCGAGCGGAGCTCAGCTCTCTTGTATTCACGCATTGTGGCGGGAATTCTTATGAGCTGCGAGCGGTTCTGCTCCGACCAAGATATATATAGTGGTGCTTTGTTAAAGCCGAATCTTTTATAGGAATCTGGCTGGGAATTCAAAAACAGCGTTATTTCGGAAATGTGTTTTAAAATGCCTGCAGTAGCGTAGGAAAGCACATCCTCGCCGTTATAAACAGCTGAGATGTTTATATGCATGCCGTTGCCGGGCAGATTTGCGAGCGGCTTCGGTGAGAAGTCGGCATAAAGCCCGTTTCTTGCGGCAATTGTCTTGACAACTGAACGGAAGGTGATTGCATGGTCTGCGGCGGTGAGGGCGTCGGAATACCTGAAATCAATCTTATTCTGACTTGGTCCCTCTTCGTGGTGAGAGGATTCCGGGACAATTCCCATCTGCTCAAGCGTCAGGCAGATTTCACGCCGGACGTTTTCGCCCTTGTCCTCGGGAGCTAAGTCCATATAGCCTGCATGATCATAGGGGATCTTTGTGGGCTCGCCGTTCTCGTCCTGCCTGAAGAGGTAAAACTCCGTTTCGGGACCGAAATTGAAGTCAAAGCCAGAAGACTCAAGTTCCTCAGCGGTCTTTTTCAGAAGACTTCTCGTGTCCGCTTCAAAGACGGTTCCGTCAGGATTGCAAACGGTGCAAAACATTCTCACAACTCTTCCGTGCTCCGGTCTCCATGGGAGAATGGAAATCTCCGACGGATCGGGAATGAGGAGCATGTCGGAATGGCTCTCCTCGCCGAAGCCGGCGATGGCAGACGCATCTATTGAGATGCCCTGCTCAAAGGCGCGCTTCATCTCGTTTGGCATGATGGAAATGTTCTTGGGCGTTCCGAAAACGTCGCAGAACGCCAGTCGGATGAACTTGACATCCTCTTCCTCAATATACTGGAGAATTTCGTCGGGAGTATAGCTCATTTTGCACCGTCCTTTATGCCATAATATCAATCAGTTGTTGACATACATTTGTCTGTATGGGTTCTTCGAGTCGGGGGTTACTACTGTGAACTTCGACTCAAGAAGCTTAGAAATATCTGTGCCGAAATACTTGCAGTAGTTGGTGATATATGGCATAATCTCAGCCATATCTTCATCACTTGCTTCGTTCACATTGACCTGCGCCGGGAACTTTATGCCGTCGCTGTATCTCAAGAAGAGCTTTCCGCCGTGCATACCCGTTCCGGGGAAGTTTCCGACAATCGGCACTCCGTCCTTGTGAAGCCCCAAAACGATTATCAGACCGCCAGCCTGATATTCGCCGAGGAAGCTTCCGGTTCTTCCGCCGATGACCATAACCGGTCTTTTTTCCTTGTACTGCTTCATGTGGATTCCTGCACGGTAGCCGGCACTGTCACGGACATAAATCTCTCCGCCACGCATGGCATAGCCGACAGCGTCGCCTGTGTGACCGTGGATTATAATCTTGCCGTCGTTCATGGTGTCGCCGACCGCATCCTGAGCGTTTCCGTTGACGGTGATTTCGCCGCCGTTGAGGTATGCGCCGAGGGCATTTCCGGGAGTTCCGTCAATCGTGATTTCACGGTATGACATGCCTGCACCGATGAACCTCTGGCTGAGGCAACCGGTGAGGTGACAGCTCTCACCCTGTTGTCTTATGAGGGTGTTTATCTCGCTGAATCCCAAGCCTGAAACATCTATCAACATATTATACCACACCTCCAAGAGAATTTCTACAGTATTCTTGACCAAAAGAAAAGATATTTGGAGCTGTTTTTATGGTATCAAAGTCAATAGAACTCAAAGAAATACCGTTTCTTATCAAATTTGTATAAATTCCGGCACGAGCCGTGTCGCCCGCTAAAATGAATCCGACAAGCCGGTCATCCCGGGTGAAAAGCTTTCTGATGTGGTCGTCCGACTTATCTTCCCAGAGCTCTCCGTCCTGAACTCCTGCACTCATGACGTGGAAGCCAAACATCCCAAGCGAGTTCATAGGAACTGCGTTGTCGAAGGTGACAGGCTTACCCGCCATATTCTCGCCAGCGCAGTGTCCCTGCATATAGGCGTTCGGCATTATAGCCATAACCTTGACGCTTCCGGACGAATAATCCATCGACTCGGTGCAGTCGCCAGCGGCGTAGATATTCTCAAGACTCGTAGCCATATGGTTGTCAACGGTGATTCCACGCCCGCAATTTCCGCCGGCGTCTTTCACAAGCGAAATATTCGCCCGTACACCAACTGCTAAGACCAGAACATCGAATTTAACCTCTGCGCCGCTCTTCATATAGGCGACGTTGCCGTCGAACTTGGTGGCAGTGTCGGAAAGCATGAGCCTAAGACCCTTTTCTTCAAGGTGCTTAGTCATCATTTCAGCGGTTTCAGCGTCAAGAATACTCGAAAGAACTCTGTCAGCCAAGTCACAGACGGTGATGGATTTCACTCTTCCATAAAGCCCCTCAGCGCACTTTAGACCTATAAGACCAGCTCCGACGATGAAAACGTCTTTATCTTCCGAAATTGCGCTTTCAAGATTCATGGCGTCGTCAAGAGTCATGAACGGGAACTTGACGGGAACACTGTCCAAGCCCTCAAAGGGCGGCACAAGCGGTCTGGAACCAGCCGCAACGCAGACGCTGTCATAAGCTATTTTTTCTCCGTTTCCGAGAACTACCGCATTATTCTCAATGTCAATTTTCTCAGCACTCTCGCCGTAGATGACTTTAACGTCATTCTTATCGTAGAAATCGTCGGGGCGATAGCCCATTCTCTCCGGAACAGCCTTGCCCTCGAGATAATATGAGATAAGCGGACGGCAATAGGCAGGGTGCTTCTCAGCAGAGATAACGGTTATAGAGCCGTCCTTATCGTGAGCCCTGATTCCCTCAATACAGCCGACAGCGGCAGTTCCGTTGCCGATGATAACATACTTCTTTGCCATTTCGCTCACCTCTCTTCGTAAACTATAGCGTTGTTCGGACAACCGGCAACACATGCGGGTGCGCCCGATGAGTTCTTGAGGCAGAGCTCGCACTTCTGAACAGCTCCGTCGCCGTCCTGAATGACAGCTCCATAGGGGCAGACGAGGACGCACGTAAGGCACCCGACACAGCGGCTTTTATCGATCTCGACCATTCCGTCAGGAGTCTTCGAGAGTGCGCCAGAAATGCAGCTCTTTATGCATATCGGGTCTTCGCAGTGGCGGCAGGAGATGGCGAAGGTGATCTTCTCGTCCCCCTCAACCCTGATTCTCGGGTAAATCTTCTGACCCTTGAGCTTCGCCATATTCTTGAGCCCTGAGTTTGCAAAAGCGCAGTTATACTCGCAGAGATGGCAGCCTAAGCACCATTTTTCATTTACATAAACTCTTTTCATATCCGTCACTCCCCTGCATGCGAGATACCTAAGATCTCAAGTTCCTTTTCGTTGAGACTTACACCTCTCAGCATAAGCCTGTTTCCTCTTAAGGCTTCAATCGAGTTGATGCCCATGCCTCCCATAAGCTCCATGATTTCGTGCCGCCATGCGGTCATGAGGTTAATAAGCCTCTGTGAACCGATGTCCGGGTTGAGCCTCTTGACGAGCTCCGGCTTCTGGGTTGCAATTCCCCAGTTGCAGTTGCCGGTATGGCAGGTTCTGCAGAGGTGACAGCCAAGAGCCAGAAGTGCCGCAGTCGCAACATAGCATGCGTCAGCACCGAGTGCCACTGCCTTTACAACGTCCGAAGCCGAGCGGATGCTTCCGCCGACAACGAGAGAGACGTTATTTCTTATGCCTTCGTCACGAAGTCTCTGGTCAACGGCGGCAAGTGCCAGTTCAATAGGAATACCGACGTTGTCCCTTATTCTTGTGGGAGCGGCACCCGTTCCGCCTCGGAAGCCGTCTATGGCGATTATGTCCGCACCGCTTCTTGCAATTCCGCTTGCGATTGCCGCAATGTTATGTACAGCCGCCACCTTTACGATAACCGGCTTCTGGTACTGAGTAGCCTCTTTCAGGGAGTAGACCAGCTGCCGAAGATCCTCGATAGAATAAATATCGTGGTGCGGGGCAGGGGAAATGGCGTCCGAGCCTTCGGGAATCATTCTGGTTCTTGAAACGTCGCCGACGATCTTCTTTCCGGGAAGATGTCCGCCGATGCCCGGCTTTGCGCCCTGACCCATCTTTATTTCGATTGCCGCACCTGCGCTGAGGTAGTCCTCGTGAACGCCGAAGCGTCCCGACGCAACCTGAACGATGGTGTTTGCGCCATATTTGTAGAAATCCTCGTGAAGTCCGCCCTCACCGGTGTTGTAGCAGATACCCAAGGCTTCTGCGGCTCTTGCAAGGCTCTCGTGAGCGTTGTAGCTTATCGAGCCATAGCTCATCGCCGAGAACATGACCGGCATTGTGAGTTCAAGCTGCGGGGCAAGCTCTGTTTTGAGGCTTCCATCCGGATTTCTCTCCGGCTTTGTGGGCTTTTTGCCCAAGAACACCTTCGTCTCCATCGGCTCACGGAGCGGGTCGATAGGGGGATTCGTGACCTGCGAAGCGTTGATTAAAATCTTGTCCCAGTAAACGGGAAGCGGCTTCGGGTTGCCCATCGAGGAGAGCAAAACTCCTCCGCTTCCTGCCTGCTTGTATATTTCATAGATGGTGTCCTGCTGCCAGTTGGCGTTCTCACGGAGCTGGCACTCGTTCTTGACGATTTTCAGTGCCCTTGTAGGACAGAGTGTCACGCATCTCTGGCAGTCGACACATTTTGTCTCGTCCGCCATCATCGTACCCGTTTCGGGATCGAAGCTGTGAACGCCGTTTGAACACTGACGCTCGCAGACCCTGCACGCAATACAGCGGTTGGGATTTCTTATTACCTCAAATTCGGGGTTTACATAATTTATAGCCATCAGTATTTCCCTTCTTTCACCTTAACTATAACCGGTTCTCCTCCTGACGGAGCATAAACGTTGGTGGCGTCAGGAGCAATTGCTCTTATCGCCGATTCCTCGCTCGCAACGAAGACGAGGTCGTCCTTTTCAGCGGTGACCATCGAGCGAAGCTTGAGCCGGTCATTAAGAGCCATCAGTCCGCCCTCAAAGCCAAGAACTATCGAGAAAGGACCGGTGACGAGCAGGCTTGAATAGACGGTTCTTAAGTAGCTCAGCTTTTTCTTTTCTTCCTCCGGCTTGTTTTCAATAGTAGACCAGAACGGAGCGGCGATGACCGAAGCGGTCTCCTCGAGGGTGAGCCCTTGCTTTCTTAAGAGATAGTCCGCAATATATGTTATAACCTCGGTATCAGTCTGAAGAGTGCACTTGTAGCCGTACATTTCGATGTAGCGGCGGTTTGCGTCATATGAGGAAATTTCGCCGTTGTGGACTATTGTATAATCCAGAAGCGCAAACGGGTGAGCTCCTCCCCACCAGCCGGGGGTGTTTGTAGGGTATCTTCCGTGAGCGGTCCACGAGTAGCCCTCATATTCGTCGAGTCTGTAGAAGTAGCCGACATCTTCCGGGTATCCTACCGCCTTGAAAACTCCCATATTCTTTCCCGAAGAGAAGACATATGCGCCGTTTATCCGGGAATTTATCTTCATGACCGTTTCCGCAACATATTCTTTCTCGTCGACATGCAGTCTTGACAGAACCGACGACATCGGAGCGACAAAGTATCTCCAGATAAGCGGGACGTCGGAAATTTTCGGGGTCTTCCTTATAGGAATGCTCTCCGACTTTATAATCTCAAACCCGTCCTTGAGGAGATTTTCGCACTCCATCCTGACGCTATTGTCGTTGTAGAAAATATGCAGTGCGTAGAACTCCTTGTATTCCGGATAAATACCGTAGGCGGCAAATCCGCCTCCAAGACCGTTTGAGCGGTCGTGCATAGGTATCATGCTTTTTATAATGGCGTCTCCGCTCATCTTTCTGCCGTCACGTGAAATAACGGCGGATATGGCACAGCCCGAAGGTATGCGTACCTGACCTTCCAACTTCATGACTTCTCTTCCTTTCGTGTAGAAAAAACAAAGGCTTCACCTCAAAAAGGGCATACTGCCCCATTGAATGAACGCCTTTGCTCATTACGTGAAATTATAGCATGTTAAAGACAAAGTGTCAAGTTTTGATCAGGTTTAAATTTTACCAAAATGCGTGCAAAATCCTGTTGCTATTTTGATTATTATATGCTACAATAGTTTACCGGGAGGACATTTAATATATAAGTGTCTTTCACTCACGGACTACTGTTGGTGGTGAAAAGAAAAATGGCATCCGAAAAAAATAAATCGAAAAAGATGGGCAAGCCTGCATGGGGAATCTACCATATCTATCTCTATATTTCAGCCCTTATCATGAGAATCAGGGGCGTCCACATGAAGATAGACCGCACAGGCATCCGGGGCATAGAAGAGCCCTCGCTCGTTCTGGCACCGCATATTTCCCTCAAGGACCATATCATAGTAGGTCTGACACTTCTGCCGCACCGACCGACTTTCGTTCTCAGTGAGCATTTCATGTACACCCCGTTCATCGGCTGGGTAATCCGCACATTCGGGCACACCGTCACAAAGAAGATGTTCTGTCCCGACACCGGAACGATAAGGGGAATCCTCCGTGCAAAAAGTGCCGGAAACATAATAGTTCTCTTCCCCGAGGGCAGGCTCAATGCCGTTGCACATTCACAGAAGGTGACAAAGGGCACTCCTGAGCTGGTCAAGAAGCTTGGACTTCCGGTCTACACGATAACCGGCAACGGCTCGGCACTCGTCTTCCCGAAATGGGGCGAGAAGTACCGTAAGGGCGACATAAAGGTCGAAACCTCACAGCTATTCTCAGCCAGAGAAGTAGCAAGCATGTCGATCGACGAGATTTCCGAAAAGATAGACGAAGCCATCTTCCACGACGACGAGTGGGTGATGAAAGGGCATCACTACAAAGCCAAGAACACCGCCGAGGGTCTCGATTCCATCCTGTACAGATGTCCCAAGTGCGGCGAAGAGTTTCAGCTGAAAGCCTCCGGCAACGAAATCCACTGCGAAGCCTGCGGATTCACAACAACCCTTTCTGATGATTACCGGTTTGACAATGAATATGCACGCACTGTTAATGGGTGGTTCTATCTTCAGAGAGCAATGCTTGCGCCTGAAACCGTCATGGAGGACGACATCAGGATAGGTGCAGTCAACAAGCACGGGCATATGGATATGGAGGCAGGAGAAGCCCACCTCAGAGTGGACAGCGAGAATTTCGACCTTACCGGCACAGTCTACGGCGAGCCGGTCGAGCTCCACAAGAAAACCCCTGACATCGGCGGTGCACCCTACACTCCGGATGGCTGGTTCAATCTCTATTATGAAAAGCGGCTCTTCTATCTTATCCCACCCGACAAGCGGAGAATAGTCAAATATGTCAATATAATCGATACAGCATGTAGATGAAATGTACAATGTACAATGTACAATGTACAATGAATGTGTCGCCTGCGGCGACAGATTATAAACAGAAGAAAGGCAACAAATATGTCATTCGTCACAGTATTGAGAAAAATCTGGAGCTACGTCTTTATAGCCTTGTTGGCAAGCGCCTGCGCCCTCGTGTATGTACTGTTCATCTTCCCGAACAGCTTTGCGCCGTCGGGCGTCAATGGTATCGCAACGATGATTCAGTACGTTCTGGGAATCAACGTCGGCTACCTCTCGCTTATCATCAACATCCCGCTAATCATAATAGTATTTTTCTATGTTGACAAGCAGTTCGCCATCAGGACTCTTATTTACATACTCGTCTTTTCGGGAATGCTCATTGTCCTGCAGTCGTCCTATGTCGACCTCTCAAGATTCATCTATCAGACCGACACCGGAACGAGTACAATCTTGGGACCTGTAGTTTCGGGTATCCTGAACGGCGGAATCTTAGGCTATGCGATGATGACCAACTGCTGCTCAGGCGGCACCGACCTTATCGCCGTCATCATCCACAAAAAGCACCCGTCCTACAATCTCGCATGGGTTATGTTTGCTCTGAACACCGTCGTTGCTCTTTCGTCCTACTTCGTCTATGACTACAAGATTGAGCCGGTGCTCCTCTGCATCGTCTACAGCTACTTCTCAAGCACCCTGAGCGACAGGATTCTGAAAGGCAACCGTGAGGCGGTTCAGTTTGAGATTATCACAAATTCCCCGAACGAGATTTCCGAGGAAATAATCACCAAGCTCGGTCACTCAGCCACGATTCTCGAAGCCAAGGGCGGCTACACCCACGAAAAGAAGAGCGTCCTCATGTGCGTAGTAAACAAAGACCAGCTGGTGTCCCTCAAGAACATTATAGAACAGTACCCCGGCTCATTTGCAACAATGTCCACAGTCTCCGGAACGGTAGGCTACTTCAAGTCAAGAAGAAAAGTGCCGGATGCGGTGGATGAATAAATCTGACGGCTCACTAACCTCAAAAATTCAAATTTCAAATCAAAGGCGGCTTATTGTCGCCTTTTTTGCAAATTTTTGATGTCTGATTCGGCAAAATATCCAAAGATGGCGGTTTGGTATTGACAGCGGCTTTTTACTGTAATAAAATAAACCTAACATTAAGATAAAGGGGCGATAGTATGGGCTATACCGCAGCTGAAAAAATATTGAGAGCTCACCTTGTTGATGGTGAGTTCAGAAAGGGGTCTGAAATCGGAATCAGAATCGACCAGACTCTTACACAGGACGCCACCGGAACGATGGCATATATCGAGCTCGAGGCGATGGAAATTCCCTCTGTCAGAACTGAAAAGAGCGTCGCCTATGTCGACCACAACACGCTTCAGTCAGGCTTTGAGAACGCCGACGACCATCTTTTCATCGGCTCAGTCGCCAAGAAGCGTGGGATTTCTTTCTCACGTCCCGGCAACGGAATCTGCCATCAGGTTCACCTTGAACGCTTCGGAATTCCGGGGAAGACCCTCATCGGCTCTGACTCTCACACCCCCACCTGCGGCGGCTTGGGAATGCTGGCAATCGGTGCTGGCGGACTCGATGTCGCAGTGGCAATGGGCGGCGGACCGCTTTATATCACTTATCCGAAGATGGTGAAAGTTGAGCTTAAGGGCAAGCTGAGCCCTTGGGTTTCTGCAAAGGATGTAATTTTGGAAGTATTAAGACGCCTCACCGTCAAGGGTGGCGTCGGAAAAATCATCGAATATACAGGCGAGGGAGTAAAGACCCTCAGCGTCCCCGAGCGTGCAACCATCACAAATATGGGCGCAGAGCTCGGCGCAACCACCAGCATCTTCCCGTCAGACGAGAAGACCTATGAATTCATGAAAGCCCAGCACAGGGAAGCCGACTGGGTGGAGCTCAAGGCTGATGACGACGCCGTCTATGACGAGGAGCTCGTAATAGATCTCAGCACCCTCGAGCCTCTTGCCGCCTGCCCTCATTCTCCTGACAATGTCAAGCCGGTAAGCGAGCTTGCAGGGATGAAGATAAATCAGGTCTGCATCGGCTCATGCACCAACTCCTCTTTCGTCGACATGATGAAGGTCGCATACATTCTTAAGGGCAAGACTGTTCACCCGGACGTTTCTTTGTCGATAGCTCCCGGCTCGAAGCAGGTCCTCAATATGCTCTCAAAGGGCGAATATCTTTCCGACATGATCGACTGCGGCGCAAGAATTCTCGAATCCGCCTGCGGTCCCTGCATCGGAATGGGTCAGTCGCCCAATTCGGCAGGAGTTTCGCTCAGAACTTTCAACCGCAATTTCCTTGGCAGAAGCGGCACAAAGGACGCCGAGGTTTACCTCATTTCCCCCGAAACTGCCGCCGCATCGGCTCTCACGGGAGTTCTCACCGACCCGAGAACCTTGGGTGATATGCCTGAGTTTAAGATGCCCGAGGAATTCGTCATCAATGACAACATGGTTGAGCTTCCGGTATCCCCGGAGGACGCTCCGGCAGTGGAAATCAGGCGTGGACCGAACATCAAGGGCTACCCGAAGACCTCTCCTTTGCCCGACACCATCGAGGCAGAATGTTCTCTTAAAGTCGGCGACAACATCACCACCGATCACATCATGCCTGCAGGCTCAAAGATTCTGCCGCTTCGCTCGAACATCCCCGAAATCTCGAAGCACTGCTTTGAGGTTGTTGACACCGAGTTCCCGGCAAGAGCTCTCAGCCTTGGCACAAGCATCATCGTCGGCGGCTCAAACTACGGTCAGGGCTCTTCAAGAGAGCATGCCGCACTTGCGCCTTTGTACCTTGGAATCAAGGCAGTAGTTGTTCAGTCGTTTGCCCGAATCCACAAGGCTAATCTCATAAATGCCGGAATCCTGCCGCTCACTTTTGAAGCGGAATCCGACTACGAAAAGATTTCTCAGGGCGACAAGCTGAGCCTCACAGGACTCAAAGAGGCTGTTTCCACCGGCAATTCTGTAGAGCTTAAGAATCTCACCACCGGCGAAAGCGTAACCCTCAAGATAGAGCTCTCCGCACGTGACAGAGAGATAATTCTTGCGGGCGGTCTTCTCGATTACACGAAATCGAAACTTTAAGGGGGATAAATATGTCTAAAATTCAGATGAAAACGCCGCTTGTCGAGATGGACGGCGACGAGATGACAAGGGTTGTCTGGCAGATGATAAAGGACGAGTTAATCTCTCCCTTCGTCGACCTGAAAACCGAATATTATGACTTGGGTCTTGTTCACAGAAACGAAACCGACGATCAGGTCACCATCGACAGCGCAGAAGCCACAAAGAAGTATGGCGTTGCCGTCAAGTGCGCCACCATCACCCCGAACGCCGCCAGAGTGGAGGAATACCACTTAAAAGAGATGTGGAAGTCCCCGAACGGCACTATCCGTGCTATACTCGACGGCACTGTTTTCAGAACGCCCATCATTGTTAAAGGCATCACGCCTTTCATCCCGACATGGACAAAGCCCATCACCATCGCCCGTCACGCCTATGGCGACATCTATAAAAACACCGAGCTCAGTGTTTCCAAGGGCTCAAAAGCCGAGCTTGTTGTGACTGACGAGAACGGCAACGAAACGAGGGCTCTTATCCACGACTTCAGGAATAGTGCCGGAATCATCCAAGGCGTCCACAACCTCGACAGCTCCATCCGTAGCTTCGCCCGTTCCTGCCTTTCCTATGCCCTCGACACCCATCAGGACATCTGGTTTGCCGCCAAGGACACCATTTCGAAGACCTACGACCATCACTTCAAGGACATTTTCGCAGAGATTTACGAGTCTGAGTACAAGGAGAAGTTCGAAGCCGCCGGCATCGAGTACTTCTACACCCTCATCGACGACGTTGTCGCCAGAATTGTCCGTTCAAACGGCGGTGTAATCTGGGCTTGCAAGAACTACGACGGCGACGTCATGAGCGACATGGTAGCGACTGCTTATGGAAGCCTCGGTCTTATGACCTCCGTCCTCGTCTCTCCCGACGGAGTCTATGAGTACGAAGCCGCCCACGGCACAGTCCAGAGGCACTATTATAAGTACTTAAAGGGCGAGCGCACCTCCACAAACCCGGTAGCGACCATCTTCGCATGGTCAGGAGCACTCCGCAAGCGTGGCGAGCTCGACGAAATCCCGGAGCTTTGCCAGTATGCCGACAAGCTTGAGAAAGCGACTATTGGAACGATCGAAAGCGGCATCATGACCGGCGACATGGCAGCACTCTCAACGCTTGAGAACAAGCAGTCGGTCTCGACGGAAGAGTTCATTGGGGCGATAGCACAGGCACTTCGTGCCTGACCGCCTCCCTGCGGTCGGCGGACCCCTCCACCATGCTTCGCATGGTCCCCCTCCCCTTAACAGGGGAGGCTTTTCGTCTTCTTAACAAACTTTTGAGAGAATAAAAATAGGCTCCCCTGTTAAGGGGAGCTGGCAGCCGTCAGGCTGACTGAGGGGTGCGCCGACGTAGTCGGCGCATCGCCGCAGGCGATATTCCCCAAAGTTTTATAAAAATCTTCACCAACCCCCTTGACAAAACCTGCAGAACATGATATAATTAAGTGAGGGAATTAAAATAAGTACCTACTTATTATTGCAATTCCTCTGAATGTCAAAATCTGCGGGGGGTAGTGCGCTTCGCGCACTATCCACTGACCTCCGTCACACAAAAGCGTGGGAGGTTGACCCTTATACCTCCTGAGCTAATCACAGGAGGTATTTTTTATGAAGAGATTTTTGAGCATCCTGACTGCCTTAGTCCTCTGCGTCTGCATGTTTACGACGACATTGTCGGCAACAGAGCCGATTGATTCGACAGGGTTGAGCGCATCATTTACGATGGGCAGTGCTGACTCCAAGATTACCATATCCAATATGGGCTATCAGAAAATAGGAATGCTGGCGAATAACAGCAGGAAGTATACTTTGCGAGCTGGTTCAGCCATTTCGACATGTGTATACGGTATATATGCCACCGACACCAGCACAGTTACAATCAAGGGTGGCAATTTCACCAATAATTACGTCGGAGTATACGTATATGGCACAGGTGTTACCTTTACATTGCAGGGCGAGGTTGTCATCAGCGGCAACTCCTACATCAATAACAATGAAACCGTAGACTGCAACGTGTATCTTGATTCCGGAGCACTTATTACACTTGGTGAGCTTTCCACTGGTTCGAGCATCGGCATCACAACCGACACTAAACCGACCGTTGGCAATCCGGTTCAGATTACAACCGCAGAGGCAGGTGGCAATACAGAGTACTACAAGACCGCTGCAGAGTATTTCTTCTCAGACGATCCAAGGTATACTGTAACCGTGAACGAGACCGGCGGCTATCTTGAGCTGAGCGTTGCTTACTTTGACGTAGATGTTGACAGCAGCATTGAAAACGGCACTCTTACAGTCAGCACCACTTCTGCCATTGCCGGCGAAACCGTAAGCTTCACGATAGAGCCGAATGCCGGTTATGCAGTGGGAGAGGTAACTGTCACCAGCGCAAGCGGAGCCGTCAGCGTTACCGAATCCAACGGAGTTTACTCCTTCGTAATGCCTGCCGAGGCAGTGACCATCAGCGCAGTTCTCAATAAATCCTCCTCCGGCGTCAGCGGCACAATCTATGTCAATGAGCAGTATCACGGCATCTTTATAAACGGTCACCTTGCATGCATCCCTCACACTGTAGATGAAAACGGCTACTGCACCGTCTGCAAGGAATATATCGGCATAGAAGCCGAAGAGACCGAGGAGGAGACCGAAATTGTTGAGGAGACAGTAGTAGAAGTCGACGAGCCGGTTGAGGGAACAGATATTGACACAGAGTTGGACGGGTAATCTGTAGGGGCGGATACCATCCGCCCGTTACTTTCACAGGTGTGCGGATACCATCCCCGAAAACGTGCGAATATCTATTTAGCGGGCGGATAATATCCGCCCCTACATATTTCCCCGAAGTTTCGAAGTTTTATAAAAATCTTCACCAACCCCCTTGACAAAACCTGCAGAACATGATATAATTAAGTGAGGGAATTAAAATAAGTACCTACTTATTATTGCAATTCCTCTGAATGTCAAAATCTGCGGGGGGTAGTGCGCTTCGCGCACTATCCACTGACCTCCGTCACACAAAAGCGTGGGAGGTTGACCCTTATACCTCCTGAGCTAATCACAGGAGGTATTTTTTATGAAGAGATTTTTGAGCATCCTGACTGCCTTAGTCCTCTGCGTCTGCATGTTTACGACGACATTGTCGGCAACAGAGCCGATTTCGTCGTCGGGACTGACTAAGGATCTGGAAGTAACAAAAACAGTAGCCAGCAAACTTTATACATATACAGACGGAGATACAGATTCTATTGGCGTCTATGTATATCAGGGTGGCTCTATCAGTTTTGGTAAAAACAATAAAACGAACACATATTCCTCGGTAAAAAATTACGCATACGGAGTATACATTGAAGACGGCGGTTCTGTCATAATGATTGGCGGAACTTATTCCTCCAACAACTGTGGTGTATACGTTGGCGGCTCGGGTTCTACTTTAGCAATTTCAGGAGCAACCAATATAAGCGGCAACTCCTACACCTCCGGTAACGAAACCGTCAATTGTAACGTTTATCTCGATGATGGTGCGCTCATCACCCTTAGTGGCGAGCTGACCAGTGGGGCGAGCATCGGCGTTACCACCAACACCAAGCCTACTCAAGATAACCCGGTTCAGATAACAACTGCTGAGACAAGTACTACAAAGTACTACGAGACCGCTTTGAATTATTTCTTCTCGGATGACCCGGACTATGAGATTCGCATTAACGAGACTGGTGGGTATCTTGAACTCTGCGTTCCTACTGAGTACAGTGTAACCGCAGATCAGGATATTGCAAACGGCAGCGTCACTGTCAGTGCTACGTCTGCCCGTTCAGGCGCAACCATCACCGTAACCCCGGAAGCCGCTGAGGGCTATGAAATCGTCTCGGTAACATATACCTACAATAACGGAACCGACGACGTCACAACAGAGATCCCTCTTTCCAATGGAGTCTACAGCTTCACCATGCCCGCTTATGACGTAACTGTCAGTGCAACTTTCACGAAGACGGTTGTGGTAACCGAACCGATTGATTCGTCTGGGTTGAGCGCACAGTACGCTATTGGGGGCAACCTTGGAAGTGCTTATGGTTCACTTACGATAACATCGAATGATTACAATATGATCGGTGTGTATGAGTATGGCTCAGGAAACGTAAGCTTCGGAGATTTATGTACTGTTTCAGGCTATGTATATGGCATATACGCCACCGGCAACAGCACATTGACTATCACCGGAGGAAGCTATACCGATAACTACGTTGGAATATATATAGGCAGTAATGCGACCATTAATCTGTCTGGTTCGCCCGTAATCAGCGGAAATGCTTATACTTCCGGTACTGATACGGTGGATTGTAATCTGTATCTCGACGATGGTGCTCTTATTGTTCTTGGTCAGCTGACCGACGGCGCAAGTATCAGTGTTACCACCACCGTCAAGCCTACTGCAGGAAACCCGGTTCAGATTACAACCGCAGAGGCGGGTGGCAGTACGGAGTACTATAAGACCGCTTTGCAGTATTTCTCCTCGGATGACCCGAACTATGTGGTTCGCATTAACGAGGAGGGCGGGTATCTCGAGCTCTGTGTTGCTGATAACGATGTAACCATAGATCAGGATATTGAAAACGGCAGCGTCACTGTCGACCCTGAGTCTGCCGCCGAAGGTGATACAGTCACCGTCACCCTGACTGCCGATGTGGGCTATGAGGTCGACACGGTAACCTATACCTACAATAACGGAACCGACGACGTCACAACAGAGATCCCCCTTTCCAATGGAGTCTACAGCTTCACCATGCCCGATTATGAAGTAACCGTCAGTGCAACGTTCAAGAAGTCGGTTTACTCGATAGCAGTATCCTCGGGTGCGAACGGCACGGTAACGGTCGACCCGGAAAACGCCTCCATGGGCGACACGGTCACGATAACCGCCACCGGCGACAGGCTTTATGCAGTAGAATCGGTCACCGTCCTTGATGAGTCCGGAAGTCCGGTCACTGTCATTGACAATGGCAACGGCACGTATTCATTCACCATGCCCGCAGGAGCTGTCACTATTTCGGTCAGCTTCTATCAGTACGCTTCAAGCGTCAGCGGCACAATCTACGTCAATGAGCAGTATCACGGAATCTTCATAAACGGTCGTCTTGTGTGCATCCCGCATACTGTTGATGAGAACGGCTACTGCACCGTCTGCAAGGAATACATCGGCTTGGACACTGAAGAGGTGACCGAAATTGTCGAGGAGACAGTAGAAGTCGACGAGCCGGTTGAGGGAACGGACTTGGAAGTTGAAGCCGATGATTAACCGCAAACTTTGATAGAATACAAATGGCTCCCCTGACAAGGGGAGCTGTCAGCGAAGCTGACTGAGGGGTGCGCCGACGAAAGTCGGCGTTTTTCCTTGACAACCCCCTCCGTAATCCTGTATAATATCCATATAAGCTTGATTATATCAGGAGGACAACTATGGACATTTATAAGGACAAAACAAAGTCGCCCGAGGAGAGGGCGAAGGATCTTGTTTCAAGGCTTACGGTCTGGGAGAAGTGTGAACAGCTTAAGTTCGGCGCACCTGCAGTTGAAAGGCTGGGAATTCCTGCTTATAACTGGTGGTGCGAGGGCTTGCATGGCACAGCCCGTGCAGGCGTTGCAACCATGTTCCCTCAGGCTATAGGCGTGGCGGCTTCTTTTGATGAGGAGCTTGTCGGCGAGATTTCCGAGGTCATCTCAGTCGAAACAAGAGCCAAGTATAACGAATATTCAAAGCAGGGCGACAGAGATATTTACAAGGGCTTGACCTTATGGTCGCCCAACATCAACATTTTCCGTGATCCCCGCTGGGGCAGAGGTCATGAAACCTATGGCGAAGACCCGTATCTTACGTCCCGCCTCGGCTGTGCATTCGTAAAGGGCATTCAGGGCGACGGCGAATATCTCCGTGCCGCCGCATGTGCAAAGCACTTCGCTGTCCATTCAGGACCGGAGGAGCTCAGGCACGAGTTCAATGCCGTTGCAGACCCGAAAGATTTGGAGGAGACCTACCTCCCGGCATTCGAGGCTCTCGTAAAAGAAGCTGACGTCGAGGGAGTCATGGGCGCATATAACCGCACCAACGGCGAGCCCTGCTGTGGCAGTGAATACCTTCACTCGCTTTTGGAGGAATGGGGCTTCGACGGCTACTTCACCTCCGACTGCTGGGCACTGCAGGACTTCCATCAGCACCATCATGTGACCGAGACCTATGAAGAGTCTGCGGCTCTCGCACTCAAGAACGGCTGTGACGTCAACTGCGGCAACACCTATATCCATCTCTATAAAGCCTATCAGGATGGTCTTGTCACCGAGGATGAAATTACAGCGGCTTGCGAGCATCTTTTCAGAACCCGCTTCCGCCTTGGAATGTTTGACGAGACCGAATATGACAGCTTGGGATATATGGATGTAGAGACTCCCGAGCATCTCGCAGTCAGCAGACGTGCCGGAGAGTCGGCATGCGTTCTTCTCAAGAACGACGGCATTCTCCCACTTGACGCATCGAAAATCAATACCATCGGCGTAATAGGACCGAATGCGCAGAATATAGGAGCACTCCGTGGCAACTACTACGGCACAGCTTCAAGATACGAAACCATCCTTATGGGAATTCAGGACGCATTCCCCGGAAGAGTTCTCTTCTCCGAGGGCTCGCACATCATCAAGGACAGATGCGAAGTCCTTGCTTTCCCGGACGACAGAATCGCAGAAGCAAAAGCAATAGCCGAGCACAGCGACGTTGTAGTTCTCTGCGTCGGACTTGATGAAACCCTTGAGGGCGAAGAGGGCGACGCAGGAAACGCCTATGCCTCCGGCGACAAGAAAGACCTGCTTCTTCCCAAGTCCCAGAGACACCTTGTTCATGCAGTTCTCTCCCTTGGAAAGCCAACAGTCGTAATTATGGCAAGCGGCTCATCCCTCAATCTTGAGGACGACAGACCGAATGCGCTTCTTCAGGCGTTCTATCCCGGATCAGAGGGAGGAAAGGCGGTTGCAGACATCCTCTTCGGCAAGGTTTCCCCGTCCGGAAAGCTCCCGGTAACGTTCTACAAGTCCATCGACGGAATGCCGGAATTCACCGACTATTCGATGAGAAACCGCACCTACCGCTATGAGGATTTAAGCAGGGACAACGTCCTCTATCCGTTTGGCTATGGCTTGACTTACTCGGATATTAAAGTCACTGACGTCAAGACCACCGTTGACGCAGAGGCAGTTCATGCAGAGGTCACCCTTACCAACTCCTCTGTTTCCGGCTCTGATGCTTTGCAGGTTTACTTCAAGTCGAGTTCACCTGACGCTGTTAAGAACCACGCTCTCTGCGCTTTCAGAAAAGTTACGCTCGCCGAGGGTGAGACCAAGACGGTCACCCTTGACATCCCGATTAAGAATCTCACCGTTGTAGATGACGACGGAAAGAGGTATCTTGACAAGGATGCTGAGACCACTCTTTACTTCGGCACTTCTCAGCCGGATGACCTGAGCCAGAAGCTCACCGGAAAGACACCGATAGCGGTTAAGATTTCGCTTTAACTTAAATTTCAGGCGCACCCCAACACGGTGCGCCAAACTTTACTTGGAGAATATATTATGATAAAAGGATCAAATCCAATTATAAATTGCGACATGCCAGACCCGGATGTAATCAGGGTTGGCGACACATACTATATGTGTTCAACCACCATGTACTATATGCCGGGAGCTGTGATTCTGCGTTCATACGATCTCATAAACTGGGAATTCTGCTCCCATGTCTATGAGACCTTGGAGGACACGCCCCGCCAGAATCTTGACGGAGAGAACCACGCCTACGCAAACGGCATGTGGGCACCGTGTCTCAGGCACCATGATGGCAGATTCTACGTCATATTCATAGCCAACGACACCCGCAAAACCTACTGCTTCACTTCTGAGAGTCCGGAAGGACCATGGAGTAAAAGCTATATCGACGGCTTCTATCACGACTGCTCCGTCCTCTTTGACGATGACGGCAGGGTTTACATCATGTATGGAAACCGCAATATCCGCATAACCGAGCTCAAGCCCGACCTGTCTGCGCCTTTGGAGGGCGGCTTTGACAAGGTGGTCATCCGTGACGCTCCGGGCGATTTTCTTGGCTATGAGGGCTCGCATTTCTATAAGGTTGGCGGCAGATACTACGCTTTCTTCATCCATGCCGCTCAAGGCGAATGGCGGCGGATTGAAGCCGCCTATATGGCAGAAAGCCTTGACGGCGAATGGACAGGCGGCGACGTAATAAGCTACTGCCTCCCCGATACCACGGGAGTTGCGCAAGGCGGAATAGTGGACACTCCCGACGGCAGATGGTTCGGAGTGATTTTCGCTGACCGTGGAGCGGCAGGCAGGATGCCGAACTTAGTTCCGATGCACTTCGACGAAACCGGCTTCCCGGTCTTTGACACACCAACGGTCGAAGTAGAAAACACTTCGACAAGACCTGATTATAAGTACTCGCCAATATTCGTCTCAGACGATTTCACCACAGCAAAGCTCAACCCCGCATGGGAATTCAACCACAACCCGAAGCCGGAATTCTTCGCTGCCGGAGACGGCAGATTTACCCTGACCACCGAAAAGCTGTCGAAAAACGTCGAATTTGCCCGCAACACCCTCACTCAGCGTGCAAAGTATCCCGAATGTGAAGCCTATGTCACTCTTGATGGAAGCGGTCTTAATGACGGCGACACCGCAGGGCTTACCATGCTCCAGTATCAGTACGGGCTTATAGGTCTTGAAAAAGAGCAGGGAAGCTTATATCTTGTGATGCGCTCCCGTGAAAAGACCTGCGCCAGAATCCCATCTGACAGTGATACAGTGACACTTGGAGTCAGGGGCAAGTTCTCTCTTGCCAAGAGCGAAGTGCGCTTCGGGTATCTTGAAAACGGCGAATGGACGGATTTTGGCGAAGCTGTTTATCCTACATTTGACCTGAGGCATTTCGTCGGTTGCCGGATAGGACCCTTTGCATATTCGACCGTAAAGACCGGTGGAACAGCGGAATTCAGGCATTTTGTATATCTGTAAAGCACCGTGGCGTAAAAAGCCATTCGCTTTTTTGAAAGAAAACTGTTGAAACCGTGGAAAATGCCGATTCTGCTTGATAAAACGGGCGCAGTTTGCTATAATGATAGCCGTAAAAATATAATTCTACCGTAGGATGAGCTTTGAAGCTCGTCCTGCGAATATACAACAGGAGGTAAGTATACTGATGGTGAAATCGGCAAAAACCGAAAGGACTCCCATTGAGAGCGTCGAAGCCCTTGAGGCGGCGATAGCACGTGTAAGAAAGGCTCAGGAGATTTTTGCTACCTACACACAGGAGCAGGTCGATAAGATTTTCCTTGCCGCCGCTACCGCTGCAAACCAAGCAAGACTTCCGCTTGCAAAGATGGCAGTAGAAGAAACCGGAATGGGCGTTGTTGAGGACAAGGTCATCAAGAACAACTACGCCGCTGAGCATATCTACAATGCTTACAAGAACACCAAGACCTGCGGAGTTATCGAGGAGGACAAGGCTTACGGCACAAAGAAGATAGCCGAGCCAATTGGCGTCGTCGCCGCTGTCATCCCGACAACGAATCCCACATCCACCGCAATATTCAAGTGCCTCATCTGCCTCAAGACGAGAAACGCTATTATCATCAGCCCTCACCCGAGAGCAAAGAAGTGCACTGCCGAAGCCGCAAGAATTGTCCTCGAAGCCGCAGTCAAGGCGGGAGCACCGGAGGGAATCATCGAGTGGATCGACACCCCGACGCTTGACATGACGACACTTCTTATGAAAGAGGCTGACATCATCCTTGCCACCGGCGGACCGGGAATGGTCAGGTCGGCATACTCGTCAGGAAAGCCGGCACTTGGCGTAGGAGCAGGAAACACCCCCGCAATCATCGACGACACAGCAGATATAAAGCTCGCAGTAAGCTCAATTATCCACTCGAAGACCTTCGACAACGGCATGATCTGCGCCTCTGAGCAGTCGGTAATCGTCCTCGACGACATCTATGACGAAGTAAGAAAAGAATTCGCCTACCGTGGCTGCTACTTCCTTAACGACGAAGAGAAGGACAAGGTCAGAAGCACCATCATCATCAACGGCTCAGTAAACGCCAAGATTGTCGGTCAGACTGCGCCGAAGATCGCTGAGATATGCGGCATAACCGTCCCCGAGGGAACGAAAATCCTCATCGGCGAAGTTGAATCGGTCGACATCTCCGAGGAATTCGCCCACGAAAAGCTTTCGCCTGTTCTCGCAATGTATCACGCAAAGAGCTTTGACGAAGCTATAGAAAAGGCTGAGCACCTCATCGCCGACGGCGGCTTTGGTCACACTTCGTCAGTTTACCTCGATGCAGTCACCGAGCGTGAGAAGATTGACAGATTTGCCGGGCGGATGAAGACCTGCAGAATCCTCGTCAACACCCCCGCATCCCACGGCGGTATCGGAGATTTATACAACTTCAAGCTTTCGCCGTCACTCACCCTTGGCTGCGGCTCATGGGGCGGCAACAGCGTAAGTGAAAACGTAGGAGTAAAGCACCTTATCAATATCAAGACAGTCGCTGAGAGGAGAGAGAATATGCTTTGGTTCCGTGCACCTGAGAAGGTCTACACCAAGAAGGGCTGCCTGCCTGTTGCGCTTGACGAGCTCAAGTACGTCATGGGCAAGAAGCGTTGCTTCATCGTAACCGACTCGTTCCTCTATCACAGCGGCGTTACAAAGGCTATTACCGATAAATTGGATGAACTCGGAATCGCCCACACCACATTCTTCGATGTCGAGCCCGACCCGACGCTTGCAAGTGCCAAGGCAGGAGCAAAGGCGATGACCTCGTTCCAGCCCGACTGCATCATAGCAATCGGCGGCGGTTCTGCAATGGACGCAGGAAAGATCATGTGGGTTCTCTATGAGCATCCGGATGCCGACTTCATGGACATGGCTATGAGATTTATAGACATCCGCAAGCGTGTCTACACCTTCCCGAAGATGGGCGAAAAGGCTTACTTCATCGCAGTTCCTACTTCTGCCGGCACAGGCTCAGAGGTTACCCCGTTTGCAGTCATCACCGACGAGACAACCGGAATCAAGTATCCTCTTGCAGACTATCAGCTCATGCCGAATATGGCAATCGTCGACATCGATTTCCACATGACAGCACCTAAGGGTCTTACTGCCGCATCAGGCATCGACGCTGTAACCCATGCTCTCGAGGCTTATGCCTCCGTAATGGCTACTGATTACACCGACAGCCTCGCAATCGGAGCTTTGAAGACGATATTTGAGTACCTCCCGAGAGCCTACGATAATGGTCTTACCGACGACGAAGCGAGAGAGAAGATGGCGAATGCCGCCACTATGGCGGGCATGGCGTTCGCAAACGCATTCCTTGGAATCAGCCATTCATTGGCTCACAAGCTCGGCGCATATCACCACATCGCACACGGCGTTGCAAACGCTCTCGTCATCGAGGACGTCATGAAATACAACGCAAGCGAAGCTCCCCAGAAGATGGGAACGTTCAGCCAGTATGACCACCCGAACGCTCTTCACAGATATGCCGAAGTCGCTGATGCACTTAACCTCGGCGGAAAGACAGACGAAGAGAAGCTTGAGAACCTCATTTCGGCTGTTCACGAGCTCAAGCACCGTGTCGGAATCAAGGACACCATCGCTGAATACGGCGTTGACGAGAAGAAGTTCCTTGAAACTCTTGACGAGATGACCGAGTGCGCATTCGACGACCAGTGCACCGGAGCTAACCCGAGATACCCATTAATCAGTGAACTAAAGCAGATTTATCTTGACGCATACTACGGCGGCACTTTCACTGAGAAAGCTATGCCGACGTGCACGAATGCACAGGCAAAGTAACAGAGAGGAGTGACAGAAATGAATCTTGACAATGTTATTTCCGTAAGAAAGACAAAAACCATCTACCGTGACGGCGATCGTTGCATAAAGATGTTCGAGCCCGGCTACTCAAAGGCTGACATCCTCAACGAGGCTCTCAATCAGGCAAGAGTAGAGGAAACCGGCTTCGACATCCCTGCCATCATCGAGGTTACCACTCATGAAGGTCAGTGGGCAATCGTAAGTGAATTCATCGAGGGCGAGACCTTGCAGGACCTGATGGATAAGCACCCTGAAAAGATGGATGAGTATCTTGAGCTCTTTGTAGATCTGCAGATTAAGATGCACTCCCTCAAGAGCCCGAGCCTCAACAAGCTCAAGGACAAGATGAACCGCAAGATGGGCGAAGCCAACATCGACGCCACAACCCGGTATGAGCTGAGAATGCGCCTTGCATCGATGCCTAACCACGACAAGCTCTGCCATGGCGATTTCCGCCCCAGTAACATCATCATCGACAAAGAGGGCGTTCCGCATGTCATCGACTGGTCTCATGCCACTCAGGGAAACGCTTCTGCAGACGTAGCAAGAACCTATCTTCTCTTCTGCCTCAAGGGCAACATGCCTCTTGCAAAGAAGTATCTCAACCTCTTCTGCAAGAAGTCGAACACCGCTCGCCAGTACGTAGAGAAGTGGATGCCCATCGTCGCCGCTTCCCAGTCGGTCAAGGGCAACGAAGCTGAGAGGGAATTCCTGCTCTCGTGGGTCAATGTTGTAGAGTACGAATAATGCGTAATTCGTAATTCGTAATGCGTAATTAAAATTAGCACGCTGTTGCAAATAGCTCCAGCGTGCTTTTTAATTTCATTGTACATTATTTATCGCTTCGTAAACCCGCTTGGCAATCTCTTCCGGGTTGCCGACGGCGTTTACGATTTTGATATTATGATCGGGAAGACGTTTGAAGACTTCGAAATACTTTTGTCTGGTGCGTTCAATAGTTTCCCGCTTCTCGTAAATCTCTCTTGAAGCTCTGCCGCTTTCGATCCTACTGTCGCAGACGTCTGATGGGACGTCTAAGAAAATGCAGACGTCAGGCTTGATTATATCGGGGCAGTCTAAGTTGGCTTTCATGACCCAGTCAAGGTCGGTGTCCATTCCCTGATAGGCGAACGAGGAATAGTAGTAGCGGTCGGTGATGACGGTGACGCCGCTGTCAAGCATGCACTTGATGCCAACATTCGGCGACTGGCAGTGGGCGATTCGATCTGATAAAAACAGCCCTGCAAGCTCGGCAGGAGTTCTGTGAGTGAGTCCTGCAAGAGCATCCCTTATGAGCCCACCGGTTGTGAACTGCGTCGGTTCGCTCGTAAGATAAACTTTTGTGCCCTCAGCCTCAAGCCTTTGGGCGAGCATCCGTATCTGTGTTCCTTTTCCCGAGCCGTCCAAGCCCTCAACGGCGATAAAAAGCGGCTTATTCATATCAAAATCAGTCCTCGCAAATATATTCTATCGGATATTATAGCGGCTTTCCGGCTTCAAGTCAAGCCCACAAGGGAATATAAATCTTTTAGAAAAATCGACAAGTGCGGCATTTGCTCTGAAATTGTTGAAAACTGCTCTCAATTTATACAAATAATTTCAGAAATCGCCGAAAAACGCTTGACAAATAGTATAAATAAGCATATAATCGAAATATATCAATGTGACAGGACATGCAAGGAGGGACGAGTTATTGTAAGAATTTTGCAATACCCTGTCCTTTTTTTTGTACTAAATATCAAGGAGGAAATTATATCATGCGAAATATCATCTGCCTGAACGATAACTGGAAATTCATCCGTTCTGACGTCGGTCTGCCCGAGAGCTTGCCTGAGTCTTGGGAGACAGTCAATCTGCCTCACACATGGAACGCCATCGACGGAACTGACGGCAACGGCTCATACTACCGTGGACTCTGCTGGTACGCAAAGAGCTTCAGGACCCCGAAGCAGCCTTTGCCCGGCGGAAGAGTCTATGTTGAAATTTTGGCTGCAGGACAGCAGGCAACCGTCTATGTCAATGGCAAAGAGGCTACATATCACGAGGGCGGCTATTCAACATTCAGAGCTGATGTAACCGACCTTTGCCACGAAGACGGCGAGAATCTTCTGGTTGTCGGATGCTCCAACGAAGAGCTTGACCATGTTTATCCTGCGTCGGCTGACTTCACATTCTATGGCGGTCTCTACAGAGGAGTTAACCTCATCAGCGTCCCGAATACCCACTTTGATCTCGACCATTTCGGAGGACCCGGCATCGCCGTAACTCCCACAGTTGCCGAAGCAAACGGCGCAAATTTCCAGATCGAGACATGGGTCACCAATCCTGACGAGAACTACACCGTTCTCTATTCCATCAAGGATGCTTCTGGCAAGGAAGTCGCCGGAGCTTGCAGACCTGCCGACAACACGAAAGTAACAATCCACGTCCCGACAGTCACCAAGTGGGACTTTGACAACCCTTATCTCTACACAGTAACCGCTATCCTGCAGAGAAGAAACGAAGAGTGCGACGAAGTTTCTGTCAGAACAGGCGTAAGAAGCTTCTCAGTCGACCCGGAAAAGGGCTTCTCCATCAACGGCGTTGCAACTCCTCTCAGAGGCGTCAGCCGCCATCAGGACATCGTCTACAAGGGCAATGCACTCAGTAAAGAAGAGCACTACCGTGATGCTGAGATTATAAAGGAGCTCGGCGCAAACACCATCCGCCTTGCTCACTATCAGCACAACCAGCACTTCTATGACGCCTGCGACGAGCTTGGCTTCGCAGTCTGGGCTGAGATTCCTTTCATCAGTGTCTTCAAGTCGGGCGAAGCGGCTCATCAGAACTGCATCAGCCAGATGACCGAGCTTATAATCCAGAACTACAATCACCCGTCAATCATGTTCTGGGGCGTTTCGAATGAGATATTCATCGGCGGAGTAACACAGGAGCTTATCGACAACCATGTCGAGCTCAATAACCTCTGCCATAAGCTTGACCCCACAAGACTCACTACAATTGCGCACCTTTCTGCAACTCCGATCGAGAGCCCGATTCACGGCATCACTGACATCGAGAGCTATAATCACTATTTCGGCTGGTACGGCGGAAAGATGGAGGACAACGGTCCTTGGCTTGATAACTTCCACAAGATTCATCCGGAGGTTTGCCTCGGAATGAGCGAATACGGCTGTGAGGGCATCATCACCTATCACGGACCAAAGCCCGCATGCAAGGACTACTCAGAAGAGTATCAGGCACTTTACCATGAGCATATGGCTAAGGTCTTCGACGAAAGACCCTATATCTGGTCGAGCCATGTATGGAATATGTTTGACTTTGGCTGTGCCGCAAGAAACGAGGGCGGCGTAAAGGGCAGAAACAACAAGGGTCTTGTCACTATGGACCGCAAGACCCGCAAGGACAGCTTCTATGTCTATCAGGCATACTGGACCGATAAGCCGATGGTTCACGTCTGCGGCAGACGTTATGCCCAGAGAGCAGGCGACACCACCGAGATAAGAGTTTATTCCAATCAGCCGACAGTTACCCTCTATCTTAACGGCGAAGCAGTCGAGACCAAGACCGGAAGCAAAGTCTTCGTATTCACCGTTTCCCTCAAGGACGGCTTCAACACCGTTATGGCTGATGCTGGCGAGGTTCAGGATAGTATCACCCTTGAAAAAGTCGGGAAAGAGCCTGAAATCTACGTTCTCCCCGAGGTCAACGAGAGAGCAGAGGGAGTTGCGAACTGGTTCAAGATGACCGGAGACTTAGATCTCACCGCTCCCATGGAGTTCCCCGAGGGCAAATACAGCATCAAGGATTCGATCGAGGAAATCTCTGAGGATGAGAGTGCATTCGAAGTAGTCGCAACCGCTTTCAAGATTGCCATGAACATGACTCTTGAAAAGGGAGAGGGCATGTGGAACATGATGAAGTCGATGAAGATGGAGGACCTCTTCAATATGGCAGGCGACATGGTTCCGAAGGGCTTCAAGGAAAGCATAAACGCTAAGCTAACCAAGTTCAGCAAGAAGGACAAGGAGTAATCCAAGTCCTTGAAATAAAAGCAAAATAATCGGACGGAGGTAACACAATGGAAGAAAGTAAACAAGTGCTCAGCACACGCAAATTTGGCTTGAAGGATAAGCTTTGTTATGCCAGCGGAGACATAGCGAACGACTTTACCTTTATGTTGATGTCGTCGTGGATGCTCAAGTTCTATACCGACATAATGGGCGTAGAAGCCGCACTGGTCGGAGGACTTATGGCTGCCGCCAGAATAGTCGATGCATTCACAGACATCGGAATGGGAACGTTGGTTGACGGAACCGACCCGTCAAAATCCAAATTCGGCAAGTTCAGAATCTGGATGCTTAGGGGCGCGATACCCTGCGTACTGTTGGCAATACTCGTATTTGCAGGAAGCGTTGTCGCTGATTCAGCATATGCCGTCAGGGTTGCATGGATGTTCGTTACATACATCCTTTGGGGCAGTATATTTTATACTTGCGTAAATATCCCCTATGGCTCGATGGCGTCATCAATCACCGATGACCCACACCAGAGGACTCAGCTTTCGTCCGCTCGTTCCATAGGTGCGATAATCGCCAACCTTGGAATCGGCGTTGCGGGTCCGTTGCTCGTTTACAATGCTGACAGCGAGCTCGTAGCAAGCAAGGTTTTGATATTCGCGATAGTCTGCGGACTTCTCGCCCTTTGCTTTTACGCGATATGCATTTTCGGCTCTGTTGACAGAGTTTATATTCCGGCTAAAAAGCGCGTTGCCAAGGCTGAAAGAGCCGAGGGCGAAAAGGGCATCGTTATGACGCTCTTAACTGACAAAGCCCTCATCCTCCTTATCATAGGCACGGTATTCATGCTGATGACCCAGATGGCGCAGAACTCGATGGCAGGTTATGTATTCCCAAATTACTATAAGAACACCACTGCTCAGTCGATAGCAAGCATGGTCGGCTGCGTAATGATGATAGCAATAGCGGCGTTCGCACCCAAGCTTGCCAGAAAGTTTGGCAAACGCGAGCTTGGATTTGTCTCGATGTTTGCCGGTGCGGTGGTATATCTCGTTGCGTTTATTTTACGCCCTGAGAGCGTTTGGGTTTACATTGTAATTCAGCTCTTTGCTTACATGGCGCTCGGCGCGTTCTCGGCGATATGCTTCGCAATGATTATCGACGTTATCGACAACGCCGAGGTCAAAAACGGCAAGCGCGACGACGGCAAATACTACGGCGTTTACTCGTTTGCCCGTAAGTTAGGGCAGGCAGGCGCATCGCTTCTTACAGGAAGCCTTTTGACCGCTGTTGGCTATTCAGATGCAACAAAGTTTGAGGCGTCGGTAACCACCGGCATTTACAATATCGCAACCCTCGTTCCGACGATTGGTTTTGCGATTGCCGGCATATTCCTCGTTTTCTATCCTCTCAAGAAGAGTCAGGTTGACAATAACTCAGAAATTCTCCGTCAGAGACGTGAAAACAGCTGATATAGGAATTTTTAAGAAAGAGTCGTCCGAGTGGCGGCTCTTTTCTTAGAAAAAATGGCAGAAAACTTCTATTGAACTTTTCCCGGATATATGTTATACTTTCTCCGTGAGAATTGATATGAAAAGAGGTCGCCGCTATGGCTATGAGAGGAATATATAACTCAGTTACAGATATACGCCGTAAGGTCTTCACCGAGGTTGCCCGGCTTGCATATGAGGGCGGAGATTATGCCCAGAAGATAACGGATTTGCCCTATAAAATAGTCCCGGGAAGCGAAGCTGTTTACCGTGAATCGATATTCTTGGAGAGGGCGATTGTTGAGGAGAGACTTCGCCTTGCAATCGGTCTGCCGCTTAGACCTATTGATCAGCACGAATCGGTTGCCGACGGAATTGACGCTTCGGCAATTTCCGAAAAATACTACGATCCGCCGCTTGTAAACATAATCAAATTCGCCTGCAACGCCTGCCCGGAGACCCATTATCACGTCACCGACTGCTGTCAGGGCTGCTTGGCTCACCCATGTAAAGAGGTCTGCCCGAAGCACGCAATTGAAATTATCCACGGCAAGTCGGTCATAGACCAGTCTAAGTGCATCAAGTGCGGCAAGTGCGCCTCCGTCTGCCCTTATGGAGCGATAAACAAGATGGAACGCCCCTGTGCCTCCGCATGCGGAATGGACGCCATTCACTCAGATGAGCAGGGAAGAGCGCAGATTGACTATGACAAGTGCGTTTCCTGCGGAATGTGCCTCGTAAATTGCCCGTTCGGAGCGATTGTAGACAAGGGTCAGATATTCCAGCTTATTCATGCAATCAAATCGGGCAAGGAAGTAATAGCGATAGTAGCCCCGGCATTCGTCGGTCAGTTTGGGAATAAGGCGACTCCCGAAAAGCTCACAGCGGCGATGAAAAAGCTTGGCTTCGCCGGAGTCACAGAAGTAGCAATCGGCGCGGATTTATGCGCTATTGATGAGGCAAAGGACTTCGTCGAGAATGTCCCCGCAAATCAGCCGTTTATGGCAACGTCCTGCTGCCCGTCGTGGTCGGTAATGGCGAAGAAGCTCTTCCCGGAGTTCGCAGGATACATCTCAATGGCACTGACGCCGATGGTTCTGACAGCCAGAATGGTCAAGAGCGAGCACCCCGACGCCTGCATAGCGTTCATCGGTCCCTGCGCCGCAAAGAAGCTCGAAGCCTCCCGAAGAAGCATCCGAAGCGACGTCGACTTTGTTCTGACGTTCGAAGAGCTGATGGGCATGTTCGAGGCAAAAGAGATAAACTTCGATGATATAACCCCCGACGAGGAAGTCCCCCTTAACGAGGGCACTGCCGATGGCAGAATCTTCGCCGTTTCGGGAGGAGTCATAAAGGCTGTCACCGACGTAATCCATGAGCTCGACCCGGAGCGTGAAGTGAAAACCGCCTCGGCACAGGGCTTGAAAGAGTGCCGGAAGCTTCTGCAGATGGCGAAAGCCGGCAAATATAACGGCTATCTTCTTGAGGGCATGGCGTGCCCCGGCGGCTGCGTAGCCGGAGCGGGAACGCTTCAACCTGTAGAGAAGTCGAGTGCCACCGTCAATCGGTATGCGGCAGGTGCTGAAAAGAAGAATGCACTCGAAACGGAGCATGAGTTTGAAATCGCGGAGTAATTGTCGCCAGCTTCGCCGGCGACGCGACCCCTGCGGGGTCGCACCCCTCTGGCACTTCGTGCCACCTCCCCTTGACAGGGGAGGCAGTAGTACAGAACCGCAAATGGCTCCCCTGTTAAGGGGAGCTGGATGCCCGCAGGGCAGACTGAGGGGTGCTATTTTCGCCGAAAGCGAAAATAGCCGGCTTGGCGTTAGCCAAGCCGTTTTATGGCATGCGAAATAAATTTCAGAAAACCTCTTGACAAATCCGTCAGGGTAGCGTATAATAATAGCAGATAATCACTTTAAACCGATGAAGCGGAGATAACGGCAGGTATTGCGCTTGCAGAGAGCGGGGACATTTGGAAACCTTGTGGTTGCCAAAGGGCTGGGAGCCTCGTAGAATTGCAGCTTGTCAAATGGACCGCCGAGGGCATGGTCAAAGGGTCTGATGCCGGGAGTTTTGCGCAGTGTGTTGTGCTGAGTGCATTGCTTTGGATAGCCTGAGTATTCCATGACGTTATGCGTGCGTGAAGCGCAAGGGGTATGTTTGTACTCCGATGAGGGTATTTCTCTTAGTGAGAAATAAATCAAGGTGGTACCGCGGGAATAGAAATTTCTCGTCCTTGGTCTAAAAAGACTGAGGGCGATTTTTGTTATATCAAGGAGTGATTTTGTGACCAATCCGAATTATGAAAATGCGAAAAGGCTTGCAGAGGGAATGAGCGTCGTGCCGCTGTCGGAGGAGATTTATTCCGACCTGCGGACACCTATCCAGACTCTGAAAATCTTGAAGAAAATGAGCGTGAAGTATTATCTTCTTGAGAGCGTCGAGGGCGGCGACAAGTGGGGAAGATATTCCTACCTCGGCTTTGACCCGGCTCTCGAAGTGAGAGGCAAGGGCGAGGATATTGAAATAATCTCGAATGTGACGATTAAGCAGAAGTCGAGCGACCCGAATTCGGTTCTTCGGGACATTCTGGCTCAGTACAAGAGCCCTAAGGTCGAGGGCTTGCCCCCGTTCACAGGCGGATTTGTAGGCTACTTCTCATATAATTATATAAGATACGCCGAGCCTACGCTGAATCTGGATCTTCGGGACGACGGCAACTTCTACGATTTTGACCTACTTCTCTTCGATAAAGTAATCTGCTTCGACCGGCTCAGACAGAAGATAATCGTCATCAACAACATAAAAACCGACAATTTCGAGGAGAATTACAACCGGGGAGTAATGGAGCTTGATCATCTCTGCACACTCCTCAGAAAAGAGCATTCCTACTCGGAGGAATACGCCGGAATCAAGGGCGAGTTCAAGCCGCTTTTCTCGAAAGAAGAGTATTGCCGGATGGTCACGAAGACAAAAGAGTATATCCGTGAGGGCGACATCTTCCAAGCTGTGATCTCGAACCGCCTCGAAGCGGAGTTTGAGGGAAGCTTACTCAACACCTACCGTGTTCTCAGGACGATAAATCCGTCTCCCTACATGTTTTACATGAAGTACGACGACTGTGAGATTGCCGGAGCTTCGCCAGAGACGATAGTCTCGATCAGCGACGGCAGAGTCTCCACCTTCCCGATAGCCGGAACGAGAAAGCGTGGCAGGACGGAAGCTGAGGACAACGAGCTCATCTCAGGTCTTCTTTCGGACGAAAAGGAGCTCAGTGAGCACAACATGCTTGTCGACCTCGGAAGAAACGACATCGGCAAGGTGAGCGAATATGGCACAGTTCACGTCGAGGGCTACAAAGAGATTCTCAAGTATTCCCACGTAATTCACATCGCCTCGACAGTCAGAGGCAAGCTTCGGGAAGGCCTCGACCAGTTTGACGCACTTTCCGCCGTTCTTCCTGCCGGAACGCTTTCCGGAGCTCCCAAGTATCGTGCATGCGAGATAATCTCCGAGCTCGAGGGAGTCAACCGTGGAGTCTATGGCGGAGCGGTCGGATATATCGATTTCAAGGGAAATATGGATATGTGCATCGCAATAAGAATGGCGAGTAAGAAAAACGGCAAGGTCTACGTTCAGGCGGGCGCAGGAATCGTTTATGACAGCGTCCCCGAAAGCGAATATCAGGAGTGCATCAACAAGGCAACCGCCATGGCGGAAGCAATAAAACGCACTTCCGAAGTGAGATAGGAGGCGGCAAATGGTACTTCTTATAGACAACTACGACAGCTTCACCTATAATCTTGTTCAGCTAATCGGGCAGTATGATCCGGATATTAGAGTTGTGAGAAACGATGTTATTACTGTCTCAGATATTGAGAAGCTCAGCCCCGACAGAATTGTAATTTCTCCCGGACCGGGAAAGCCAAAGGACGCAGGAATCTGCGAAGAGGTTATAGAAAAGCTCAACGGAAAATACCCCATCTTGGGCGTATGCCTCGGGCATCAGGCGATCTGCGAGGTATATGGCGCAACCGTTACCTACGCACCTGTACTGATGCACGGCAAGCAGAGCGACATCCACATAGCAAGCGGAAGCGAGATTTTCCGGGGTCTTCCCCCTATCATACAAGCCGCCAGATACCACTCTCTTGCCGCTGACAAATACACCATCCCCGACACTCTCCGAATCATTGCAGAAGCGGACGACGGAACGGTGATGGCGGTGGAGCATCGTGACGCTCCCACATTCGGTATTCAGTTCCATCCCGAGTCAATCATGACCCCGATGGGCAAAGAAATTATAGAAAACTTTATCAAAACGGAGGTAAATTGACATGGAAAGAATTCAGGAAATGATAGGTAAGGTCGTAGAAAGAGAGGATCTTACTTTCGACGAGATGAAAGCCGTTTTCGGCGACATAATGGAGGGCAAGACCACCAATGCACAGATGGGCGCATTCTTGGCGGCTCTTCGGATGAAAGGCGAGACTATTGACGAGATAACCGCCTGCGCAACGGTCTTACGTGAAAAGAGCCTCCCGATGGACACCGGCGACATGGACGTTCTCGATATAGTAGGAACTGGCGGAGACGCCGCCTATACCATCAACGTCTCGACAATTTCAGCATTCGTAATTGGTGCAGGCGGGGTGAAGATAGGCAAGCACGGCAACCGCAGCATGTCCTCAAAGTGCGGAAGCGTCGACTGTCTCGAGCGTCTTGGCGTGAACGTCAACCTGACGCCTGAGAAGAACATGGATCTCCTCAATAAGATGGGCATGTGCTTCATGTTCGCACAGACCTATCATTCTGCAATGAGATACGCAGCACCCGTCAGACGTGAGATAGGAATAAGAAACATCTTCAATGTCTTGGGACCTTTGGCAAACCCTGCAAAAGCGAAGCTTCAGGTCTTGGGAGTATATGACGAAAAGCTTGTGACTCCGCTGTCGGAGGTTCTTATAAAGCTTGGAATCAAGCGTGCAATGGTAGTTCACGGTCACGACGGACTCGATGAAGCCACCGTATGCGACACAACCACCATAAGCGAGATCAATAACGGCAGAGCGGTAAGCTTCTTCCTGAGCCCAGAGCAGGTCGGTCTTAAGAGAGCCGAGCCGGATGCCCTCAGAGGCGGCACTCCCGAAGAAAACGCCGAAACTGCAAGAAGAATCCTCAAGGGCGAGGAAAGAGGCGCAAAGCGTGATGCGGTGCTTTTGAACAGTGCCTTGGGTCTTTACATCGGCGGAGCAAACGGCACTCTCAAGGACTGCGTAGCCTTGGCAGGGGAGCTTATCGATTCCGGCAAGGCTTATGCTAAGCTTGAAGAGCTCATAAGGCTTTCAAACGAGGAATAATTATGATTTTAGACGACATTGCCCGTTCGACTGTCAAGCGGGTCGAAAAAAGAAAGCTTGAGAATCCAGAGATAGTGGAGCAGGCACTTTCTGTCCGCAAAGAGAAGCCATTTTACATGGAGCAAAAGCTTCGTGAGCCCGGCATTTCTTTCATCTGCGAGGTAAAAAGAGCCTCCCCCTCAAAAGGCTTGATAGCCCCCGATTTCCCATATTTCGATATAGCCCGTGACTACGAAAAAGCCGGAGCAGACGCAATAAGCGTCCTTACAGAGCCGGAGTACTTTATGGGGAGCAACGACTATCTGAGCGAAATCCGTCAGGAAGTAGGAATTCCAATCTTACGGAAAGACTTCACCGTCGACGAGTACCAGATTTACGAGGCTTTGACAATAGGAGCCGACGCAGTTCTTCTCATCTGCGCACTCCTTGACACCGGAACGCTCAGTAAATACATCGCCATTGCGGATAAGCTTGGGCTTTCCTGCATAGTCGAGGCTCACGACGAGGAAGAAGTGAAGTCCGCACTTTCCGCCGGGGCGAGAATTGTAGGCGTCAACAACCGTAATCTCAAGGATTTCACAGTTGACATCACAAATTCAGCCAGACTCAGAAAGCTCGTTCCACCCGAGATAATATTCATCTCCGAAAGCGGAATCAGGACCCGTGATGATGTCAGGAGGCTCGAGGACGAGAACGTCAACGCCGTCCTCATCGGCGAGACTTTCATGCGAAGCCCCGACAAGGCGGCAATGCTAAGGGAACTGAGAGGTGCATGATGACGCCAAAACTCAAAATCTGCGGCATAAAACGCCCTGAGGATGCGGAGTATTTGAACGAATTTAAGCCCGATTTCGCCGGATTCGTCTTCGCCGGCTCGAAGCGAAAGATAGGCTTTGAAACTGCGAAAGCTTTGCGGAAAATCCTGAATCCCGAGATAAAAACCGTCGGAGTTTTCGTAAATGCCGACATAGATTTCATCCGCAATCTTGCCGATGAGAAGATTATCAGCTTCGTCCAGCTCCACGGCGACGAGGACAACGGCTATATCAGGGAGTTAAGAGCCGTATGCAGCCTCCCTATAATCAAAGCCCAGAGAATCGTAAGCTGGGATGACATCAGGGATTACGATTCCGACTACTACCTCTTCGACACCAAGAGAACAGGCGAATACGGCGGCACAGGCGAAAGCTTCGACTGGAGCGTTTTAGGTGATGTTGAAAAGCCTTTCTTCTTGGCAGGAGGAATCAATCTAAGCAACCTTGACGAGGCTTTGAAAATGGCAGCCGAAAAGAATGCATTCGCCCTCGACATCTCAAGCGGAGTCGAGACGGACGGTCAGAAAGACAAACTGAAGATACAGGAAACAGTCAGGAGAGTGAGAGCTTATGAATACAAACAGTAAAGGCAGATTTGGCATCCACGGAGGGCAGTATGTTCCCGAAACGCTGATGAACGCCGTTAACGAGCTTGAAGAGGCTTATAACTACTATAAAAATGACCCGGAATTTAACCGGGAGCTTGACCGCCTTATGCGTGAATATGCAGGGCGTCCGTCGCTTCTTTACTATGCAGAGAAGATGACCCGTGACTTGGGCGGCGCAAAGATATATCTCAAGCGTGAAGACCTCAACCACACAGGTGCGCACAAGATAAATAACGTCTTGGGGCAGGTTCTTCTTGCAAAGAAGATGGGCAAGACCCGTGTCATCGCCGAAACGGGAGCCGGTCAGCACGGAGTGGCAACCGCAACCGTCGCCGCTCTTATGGACATGGAATGCGAGGTCTATATGGGAGCTATCGACTGCGAGAGGCAGGCTCTTAATGTTTATCGCATGAAGCTCTTGGGTGCGAAAGTGCACCCGGTAGAAAGCGGCACAAGAGTCCTCAAGGACGCCGTAAACGAAACCATGCGTGAATGGACAAACAGAGTCAGCGACACCCACTATGTTTTGGGAAGCGTCATGGGACCGCACCCGTTTCCGACGATAGTCAGGGATTTCCAGAGCGTCATCAGCCGTGAAGCGAGGGCTCAGATCTTAGAGAAAGAGGGCAAGCTTCCTGCGGCAGTTCTTGCCTGCGTTGGCGGAGGAAGCAACGCCATGGGAATGTTCTATCACTTCATTCCTGATGAGGGCGTCCGCCTCATCGGCTGCGAAGCGGCAGGAAAGGGAATCGACACTGACAAGCACGCCGCAACCATGGCAAAGGGCAAATTAGGCATCTTCCACGGCATGAAGTCCTACTTCTGCCAGAACGAATATGGTCAGATCGACGAGGTCTATTCCATCTCCGCAGGTCTTGACTACCCCGGAATCGGTCCCGAGCACGCAAACCTCAAGGACACCGGACGTGCCGAATATGTCCCGATAACCGACGATGAAGCGGTCGACGCTTTTGAGTATCTCTCAAGAACCGAGGGCATAATCCCCGCCATCGAGAGCTCTCATGCGGTCGCATATGCCATGAAGATAGCCCGTGATTTCAGCCCGGACGACAGCATCATCATCTGCCTTTCCGGCAGAGGCGACAAAGACGTTGCGGCGATAGCACGCTACAGAGGAGTTGATATTTATGAGTAGAATTGCAAGCCTCAAGGGCAAAAAGTGCTTTGTAGCGTTCCTTACAGGAGGCGACCCGAGCATAGACAAGACCTATGACTACATCCTCGACATGGCGGAAGCCGGTGCAGACCTCATCGAAATCGGCGTTCCGTTCTCCGACCCTATTGCCGAGGGAACAGTCATTCAGGAGGCAAATATCCGTGCCCTCTCAGTCGGCACGACCACCGATGGCATCTTTGACTGCGTAGAAAAAGTGCGTAAGAAGACCCAAGTCCCGCTTGTGCTTCTGACCTATGCCAATCCCGTCTACACCTATGGTAAGGACAGATTTTTTGCAAAATGTGAGTCAGTCGGCATCGACGGTGTAATCGTCCCCGATGTTCCGTTTGAAGAGAAAGCGGAGTTCTCGGAAGAGGCAAAAGCTCACCACATCGACATAATTTCGATGATAGCCCCGACGAGCGACGAGCGAATCACGAAGATCGCCTCCGAGGCACAGGGCTTCCTCTACATCGTTTCCTCGATGGGCGTCACCGGTGTCCGTGAAAAGATAACGACCGACGTAAGGTCTATTGTCGAAAAAGCGAAATCCGCCACCGACATCCCCGTCTTCGTCGGCTTCGGCATCAGCACCCCAGAGCAGGTAGCCGAGTACACCACCTACGCCGACGGCGCAATAGTAGGAAGTGCAATTGTCAGGATTATTGCAAAGCATGGCGAAAATGCTTCGGAAGAGCTCAGGACGTATGTCAAGGCGATGAAAGAGGGCACTTGCTAAAATATTAACATCCTCCCCCGACATCTCTTCACAAAAATAAAATGCGGTTTGGCGTATGAAAGTGTGTCAAGCCGCTTTCTTATGCACCTTGCACAATTTTCATCATCTTTTCTTGTACAAAATGACGATTGAAATCTGATGTGAAAAGGTGTATAATCTACATATCTCCGAATAGCCGTTTTTTCAACACAAAAAGTGACGTTTTGTACAAGTTGAAAATGGTTTTATGAAGCCCTTGTGGGTTTCGTTTGCGTATTTCGGAGACACAATATTTATTCATGCAAAATTTTTCCGGAGGTGCTTTATGAAGAAAATTATTGCATTGCTTCTTGCAGGAATCATGATCGTAGCCTTGGTAGGTTGCGGCAGCTCCTCAAGAGAAGTAGTACAGCTTACCTTCGCTACTCAGGACGCCGAGGCTATCCTTAATGCTGCGGGTATCTATCTCCCCGACGTTGAGGAAACTGAAGCGGCAGGATCAACTGTTGTTTGGTTCGCTTGGTACGATGATATGCAGAACTACAGCGATGACGAAATTATCAATTCCGGCTACTGGACTTTCCAAGAGAAGTACGGTTGCTCCGTCAGCTGGTACGAGTGCACATGGGATACAAGATTTGACGAGCTTGCAAACCTCATTCTGGCAAGCAATTCGCCCGATTTTTATCCGGGACATGATGAAGTCTTCCCTAACAATTGTATCAAGGGCATGTTCGTCCCCGTTGACGACTACATAGACTATGATGATGCTCTGTGGGAGGGCGAAAAAGATTATGCCTACACCTACTATGCCATCAACGGCAGACCTTATGTTATAGTTTATGACAACACATTCAATAATGTCTGCGCTTATAACAGAAGAGTCATCGAAGAGTATGGCTACGACGATCCTGCCGAGCTCTACTGGAACGACGAGTGGACATGGGATGTATTCTATGAGATGTGCATAGACTTCACCGATGAGGACGAGAACAGATACGCTCTTGACGGTTGGTACTACGGCTTGGCTCTGATGCACTCTTGTGGTGAGACTATAGTCCAGTATAACACCGAAACAGGTCTGTTTGAATCGAACATCGACTCTGCGGCTATCGAGCGTGCAGCTAACCTCCTCTACGAGCTTTCCAAGAACAACTGCCTCTATCCTGTATGGGATAACGGTTGGACCATAAGAAACAGCACTGAGGGCGGCGGCATGAACGAAGGTCTTTGCCTCTTCTATCTCGGCGGCACATGGATGTTCACCGGTTCTGTCAGCACAATAAGCCCTGTCTGGGGTGACATGGAGGAAGGCGAGCTCATGTTCGTTCCGCTTCCTCGTGACGACGACGGCGATGGCAACTACTACACCGAGTCTCAGCCTACCGGCTACTGCATCATTCAGGGTGCTTCCAATCCTGAGGGCGTTGCGTTGCTCTCTGCTTGCATGAGATTCAAGGTTCTCGACCCGACTGTTGTCGACATCGACAGACTCCAGCTTGAAGAGACCTACCTCTGGACAGATGAAATGCTCGAAATGTACGACGAGTGCTATGCGCTTTCAACCGCTTCAGCAGTTATCGTTACCTACGGCGAAGGCTATGGCGACAAGCTCTACAACGTTGTTGATACTCTCGAGAGATTCGCAACCTCTTCCGACGCCTCCACATGGGCACAGCTCAAGGAGTCCTATTCAGAACAGGTTGAGTACTACGTCAACCAGCTGAACGAGCAGATCGCATCATATGACCCATATGCATTGAACGATTACGAAGGATAAGTACCTTTAGCGAAAAAATCAAAGCCGCTCCGGTTGGGGCGGCTTTTTGCGTGCATAAAGTGCCGTTTTTGATACACTTTCTCTTGTAATTGTGTTGGAAATGCTGTATAATATCTGAAAAGACTTTGGGAGGTGCTGTAATGAAAAGAGCCTTTGCGATTTTTCTTGCTATGATGATGATTATGATGCTTGTAGGGTGTGATGCGATTGACAACCTGAGGGAGCGTGTCTATCTGATGCTTCCGGAGGATGCCACCGAGGCTGTGACCGAAGCCACCGAAGCGTATACCGAGAGCTCCTCTTCGGAGGAGACCACTGCGGTTACCACTGGTTCATCCTCAGAAAGCTCCGACGACGAAAGCGTTCAGCTCACCTATGCTACAGAAGAAGCTGACGGAGTTTTAGCCGCCGCCGGAATCACGCTTCCAAGCGTGGAGGAGACAGAAGCCGCAGGCACTACAATCAAGTGGTTTTCGTGGTACGACTATTCCGAGGGTTACAGCGGATATGAAATCTTGGATTCCGGCTACTGGACATTTGAGAACGACTATGGCTGCTCAATCGACTGGGTGGAATGCACACAGGACACAAGATATGATGAGCTTGCAACGCTTATTCTCGCATCCGACTCGCCGGATTATTACCCTGCTGAAAGCGAGGTATTCCCGACCCAGTGCGTAAAGGGCATGTTTGCTCCTGTCGACGATTACATCAATTATGACGATCCGCTCTGGGAGGGAGTCAAGGAATACGCCTACAGCTATTATTCCCTCAATGACAGACCGTATATGATAATTTACGACAACACATTTGGGAATATCATTATTTATAATCGCAGAATTATCGAGGAATGGGGCTATGACGACCCGGCAGAGCTCTTCTACAACGATGAGTGGACTTGGGACATATTCTATGAGATATGCATAGACTTCACCGATGCTGATGAGGGCAGATATGCTCTTGGTGGGAATTACTCTGCTCTGATGCACTCCTGCGGTGAGACAATAGTCCAGTATAACACCGAAACAGGACAATTTGAATCGAATATCGACTCTGCGGCTATCGAGGGTGCGGCGGCTCTTCTTTACGACCTTGCGTCGTCTGACTGTTTGTATCCCATCAGTAATAGTGGCTTGACGGCAAGTAATGGCGTTCTGGAAAGCGGTTGCTTGTTCTATATAGGTGAAATCGGGGAGATTACCGGTACAGCTGAGTCTCTACGCTCCGCATGGGGCGATATTTCTGAGGGTGAGATAATGTTCGTCCCGCTTCCACGTGATGGTACACTCATGAATTATGACGATGACAACTACTGTGTCGAATTTGTCCCGACAGGATACTGCATAGTTCAGGGTGCGTCAAATCCCGAGGGAGTTGCGCTTCTGGCGTCCTGCATGAGATACAAGACTTTGGATCCGACATCAGTCTCAATCGAGCGTATCCAGCTTGAAGAGACTTATGGCTGGACTGACGAAATGCTCGAGATGTACGACAAATGCTGTGAGCTTGCAAGGGCTTCAGACGGCATCGTGGCATATAATTCAGGCTATGGCGACGAGCTCTATACTGTTGTCAACGCCATTGAAAGCTTTGCCACCTCGTCAAATGTCCAGACTTGGTCAACGGTGAAAAACACCTACAGCGCACAGCTTGAGTCCTACGTGAACGAACTGAACTCGCAGATAGCCTCATACGACCCGTATGCATTTAATTCCGACTGACAATCGAAAAGCCGTCCCAAGCGGGGCGGCTTTTTGCGTGTAGTACTGATACATCGCCTTTTGCACTTTCTCCGCAGCCGCAGAGGCTGAACATAAGCGCAAAAGCGAGTATTATGCTTAAAATCCGTTTCATAATAATGCTCCTTTCGTAAAAGCTTTAAATTCAATTTTACCCTCTATTGCTATTCCTGTCAATAAGAAAATACCGATCCTCAGTCAAGAAGATCGGTATTTCCCCGTTGCAAAACACATCACTATGTGAAACTTGCTATGAATTGTACTCATCGATAAGAGCGTTCAGCTCCTCGATGTAGTAGTCAATCTGATCCCTGTAGGTCTCCTTTATCGAAGCCCAAGTGGACGGTTCGTTGGTCCTCGTGATGTTCGTGAGAACAGAATTGAGAGCGTTTTCAAGACCGTCCGAAAGGTCGCCCGTAAGAACCATAATCTGGTTTGCGGAGGCGAGCTCGTAGCAGATGGAGTCCATCTCGAGCATCTCGTCAGTCCAGTAGTATATCTCTTTAAGCTGCTTTTGATCGATGTCGACAACCGTCGGGTCGATTATCTTGAATCGCTCGCAAGCAGCCAACAGAGCCGCACCTGCGTGATTTGTTCCACCTGTAACGAGCATATAGCCCTCAGGAGCAGAATTTAAGTAGTACACTCCATCGCCGTCGTCATCTCTTGGAAGCGGGCAGAACATGACTTCGCCCTCGGTAACGTCTCCCCAGAGAGGAGTAATTTCCTCAACGGTCATGGTGAAGTAGCTTGTCTCGATGATATAGAAGAGGCAAAGCCCGTCGGCAATTCCTGCGCCGAACGTAGCACCGCCCTTGGTTCTGAGAGCCCAGCGGTCTGTTCCCTCATGATAGGTGCAGTCGTTCTTGACAAGGTCGTAAATAAGACTCTGCGCACGTTCAATCTCAGGCGAATCGATGTTTGAGTAGAACGTTCCGTTCTCGTCAATCTCGAGAATTTCCTGACCGGTCGACTCTATTATACCTCTCTGATAAGCGTAGCCGTCAAGAGCATATCTGTCCTCGTCGGGATCAGAGAACTCAATGCACATCTCATAGAAGACGTCCCAAGTCCACTCGTCGTTATAGTAGAGCTCAGCAGGGTCGTCAAAGCCGTATTCCTCGATAACACGTCTGTTGTAGGAAACGACGTTTCTGTAGGTAAGATCCGTTACAATCGCATAATGCTGACCGCCCAAGACGAAGTAGTCTGCAGTGTCGGCAACTCCCGACCAGAGGGGATCGGTATAGTCTATGTAGTCGTCAACCGCTACGAATGTGCCCTTTATGCACTTCATTGGGTAAACTGCAGTGGCATACGAGCCTGCGGGGTAGCAGTCGGGCGAATTACTCGAGAGAATCAGGTTTGCAAGGTCGTCGTATCTTTCTGAATAGGTTGTCTCAATCCAGTCGATCGAGCAGCCGTATTTCTCGGTGAATGTGTAGTAGCCGGTATTGACGATTTCGTCTTCCGAATAGTTATTGAAGGGGTCGTACCAGCAGAACCACTTGACAACACTTCCTGCACCCTCGGCGTCCTCAACGTCCGGAAGTGTGATTCCTGCAGCCGCCAGTATCGCCGCAGAATCCTCGGTCGAGAGAGTCAGATAAACAATCTGCCTTGAGGAGCTTCCGCATCCGACAAGCGCAATAACCATAATAACCGTGCATACTATGGCTATAATTCTTTTTGACATTTTGTCCTCCTTAACTTGATATAATGTTCCTTGATTGCAATTAAAAATTACTTACTGAGTCCATTATATCGTATTCAAGGAGATAACGCAATGACTTAAAGAAATGTCTTTATTGATGAATCCTGAGATTTAAAACGCTTTCCCTGATATGTGTCCCTCATTCTAAGCTCATGATCAATTCCTCCCAATACGCTTCTCTTGTCGACGCTCCACATGGGAGCTATAAGTGTAGCCCTGTCCCCGTCTCCGGTGAGGCGTCCAATTGCCGTTTCAGGAGGCAACAGTTCAAGCTGGTCGCAGACGATGGAGATATATTCTTCTTTTGAAAGAGGCTTGAGTTCGCCCGACAAAAATCTCTTCTCGTCAGGCGTGCCCCTTATCACGTGCATGAGATGAATCTTGATTTCATACGGTCTGAGAGCCGAAACATCTCTTATAGTTTCAAGCATATTCTCCCTTGTTTCGCCGACAAGACCGTTTATAATGTGTACACACACCCTGATATTTCTTTCCCGGAGAGAGCTATATCCCTCCAGAAACTGCGCATAAGAATGCCCACGGTTGATGAGCTTCGCCGTTTCATCATCAGAACTCTGAAGCCCAAGTTCAACCGTGAGATAGGTTTTATCGTTTATTTCCGACAGCAGGTCGAGAACATCATCGCCTAAGCAGTCAGCTCTTGTAGCGACCGACAGCCCGACAACAGGAAGAGAAAGGCAGGAGGAGTAGAGCTTACGAAGCGTCTCAGCATCAGCATATGTGTTGCTCCCGGCTTGCAGATAGGCGATATATTTCGTCTCTCCCCACTTTCTGAGATATAAAGCCTTCGTCTTCTCAAACTGCTCCGGTATACTTTCACATGGATTTCCGGCAAACTCACCAGAAAGGGCGGCTGAGCAGTAGCTGCAGCCGCCGAAGCCCGATTTTCCGTCTCTGTTAGGGCAGGAGAGCCCTGCATTAAGGGGAATCTTGACCGCTTTTTCGCCGAATTCTCGCTTGAGAACCGAGTCGAGAGTCAGATACCGCTTTCTTCCGTAGGGGTTCATCACTCACCACCTGCTGCGCTCGGGTCGGGATCAACAACAGGTGCTTCGGTTGTTGTGGCGGTGGTAGTCGTAGTCGTAGCCTCAGTAGTCTGTTCGGTGGTTGTTGTGGTTGCCTCGGTAGTTGTGGTGGTTGTAGCCTCCGTGGTGGGTGAGGCAGTGGTCATCGGTGCGGCTGTGACAGTCGGCAGGGTGTAGGTCATGGTGTTGTAATCTAATGTCTGCCTTGTTGTGGTGGTAGTCGCTTCGGTTGTCTCCTCGGTTGTAGTGGTTGCCTCCGTCTCCTCGGGGGTTGTTGTGACAGGCTCTGTCTCCTCCTCGGTGGTTGTTGTGACCTCGGTTGTAGCTTCCGTTGTGGTGGTGACAACTACCTTTCGCTCGCTCAGGTAATCTGAGTCAACATAAGCCCTTATTCCGCTGTAGTATATCTCTGCCCAGCCATCCTCACGGATTTCGATAACGTCAACCTCGTTATTGACGCTGAAATAGCCTAATATCATAGCGTCGCTCGACGGCTCAAGTCTTATGTTGAGCGTTCCGGTGGCGTACATCGTGTATGTATCGGGAATCTCTTCCTCGGTTTCCTCTGTAGTTGCAACGGTGACCGGCTCTGTTGTCGTCGCAATTGTGGTGACTGCAGGCTCAGTTGCAGCAGGCTCTTCAACCTCAACTGCAGGCTCTTCAATCTCTACGTCTTGCTCTTCCTCCTCTTCTTCCTCATCCTCAGATTCAGGAGCAAAGCCAAGAAGCTCTCCTATATCGGAAAGCCCGTCGCCGAACGGCAGAGTGGTATTGTAAGCCTCGGTGAGGTTTTCAAGATAGCTTCCGTCCATGACCGTCTCAGTCGAAAGCTTCACGGTTAACACCTCCGAAAACTCCGGACGGTTTATGATTAAAAAGCTTATCGCAAAGAACAGGAGCACTAAAATCGGGATCGCAAAGCCGATGAAGTTGTATCTGTCTGCGCCCTGCTCCTGACTGAGGTCGGTAAGAAGCTCATCTGCGTCGGCGTTTGCGTTTCTCACGGCTCTTGAGTAGCTTATGTCAAACTCGTCGCCTTTCTGACCTATTTCAAATTTCGGGGCAGATTTCTCTTCCGGAGCTTTTGCTATCTCTACTTTGTAGGAGACATTTTTCTTTTTCTTTTTAGCCATTCAGAATCCCTCCTCAGTAAACCGCCGTTACCATCGCAACGGTTGAAATAACAAGAAGCAGTGTCACCAAGACGGTGCTCACAACCCTTATAGTTCCGTAAGAGCTCTCGTTTTCAGTCATAATCTTTCTCTTGAGAACACCCGCCATTGGTCTCAGCGGCGAGACATAGAAGACGGCGATTATGAGATAGAGCCAGCTTCTTGAAAGCTCCTCCCAGAGGCTATAGCTCATGAGGTAGGAATAGCTTCCTCCGAACAGCGAATCAAACCAGCTTCCGAAGCCGGAGAACGCACAGAGGATAACCGCAAGTATCGATATTGCAAAGGTGAAGATTCCGGCAGGGGTAGACTTCTTTGTCTCAAAGAATTTCTGCAGGACAACGGCAACTGCCGCTATTGAGACGAGCGCAACCCCTCCTGCTCCGATTCCGAAAGAGATTCCGGCAACCAAGCAAAGCCCTACTGCCGAAAGAATCAGCCAAAGGGGTCTGTCTGTAAGCTTTTCTGCGGCAGTTTTGTATGTCGGGCTGACTGCTCCGACATGGTCAATCATGAGGCTTTTTGGCAAGAAGCACCCGCTGTGGAGCTCAATTCTGTAGCCGCTCATCAGCATGAGCCCCTCAGACATCGAAAGATAACCGAGAGCCACGACGTATATCTCAATCGCCGTGAACAAAATACCAAGAATAACATTGAGGACTGCGAGTGAACCGCTGAAGAGTGCCGCCTCCCTCAGCCTTTCAAGTGAAAAGCCAAGGACGGTAACCCCGGCAAGACCGCAGATGAATCGCTCAAGACCTGATGAGAGCATCGCAAGTCCCGCACGGCGTTCCCTGATCTGATCCTTGAGCTCCGAATAGCTCAGGACAGGCGATATAGCCATCATTTCAAAAGATATTAAGTATACAGACAGGTTCAAAAAATTCTTCTCTGCTCCGTCCTCTTTTGAGTCTGTGAGATATAAAATCGTGCGGATGTCGAAGAGGATAAACCCGATTGCAGAAACCGTGCCGCTTATCGTTCCAAGAGAGCCCAAAGAGAAGATTGGGTACAGTGAAGCCAGAACCGTAACAGCACCTGCGATAATCCGAAGCCACGGCAGCTTTCCTCCCTCACAGAGCCTTGCCGACAGGTAGGTAAGGAATATTACCGCTAAAATCAGCGCATAATATAGCGGTCTTGCCCATGCGATGAATATGACGGACATTATCACGGACACGAGATTTTTATTCCTTGTCTCACTGCATAAAAGCGAGAGAATCATATATACAGGTAAAAAGCAGAAAACAAATATAAGGTCGGTGTACGACAATTTGCCAGCCCCTTTCTCATAGTAAAGGCGACCCGTATTTCTGGGCGCACTCTAATTGTATCACAAAAATTCCTGCATATCAAGCTTTCTCACGAACTTCCCGGTTTCAAATCCTAAAATATTCTGTATTCCGTCATGTGATTTACACATTTGGGCTTATAATTAATAGCATAGGGTGAGGAACGGGAACGGAGGATATATTATGAATGATAACTTCAATGAGAATGAAAACAGAATAGATGAAAATACTCCGGTGGAGAGCGTTGAAACGGTAGATCTTACATCCGAACCAGAAGAAACTGCTGAAACAGCCGCGCAGGAAGCTCAGCCCGAACAGATCCAGAATAATGAGTCCTATGTCCAACAGGCGGCTTCCGAGAACAGCTATACCAACACCGGCTACTCTCAGAATTCATATTCCTACTCAGGAAACGGCTACAGCAACAGCGGCAACTATAGCAACAGCTGCAGCTACGGAAGCTACAACCAGAGCCAGACCGGCAACCGCAGTGAGTATGTCTATAATGCTCCCGTCCCCAAGAAAAAGGGCAACGGCGGAAAGATTGCTATTGGCGTAATTGTTGGAATACTCGCAGTGTTCGTGGTTTCTGTAACCTCGATTTCAGCATTCATCGCACTCAGCGACAATTTTACCACTGCTACTCCGCAGAGCAGTCACAGCAGTGACAGTCCCGCAACAACTCAGGGCACAGCCGAGGAGGATGAGGACGAGGTAATTTTAGATGATGAAAACGATGATTCTGTAGACGCAGTCGCAGAGGACGCCGATTCAACCGGTGACACCACCGAAGCCTCCGAAAAAGAATACCCCACATTAAGCCAGCTTATGACCGCTGAGGGCGAATATACCCTCACTGAAATATACGAGAAAGTTTCCCCGTCAGTGGTAGGAGTCTCCTCCACAACCGACAGCGGAAGTGCCACCGGTACGGGAATCATCCTGACCGAGGACGGCTACATTTTAACATGCGCCCACGTTGTTGAGGACGCAACAAGCATCGCAATCGTCGACGCCGACATGAACCAGTATGAGGCAACCCTCATCGGTGAGGATTCACAGTCGGACATCGCAGTCCTCAAGATTGACGCAGAGGGACTTACTGCGGCTGAGCTCGGAACTTCAAGCGACCTCAAGGTCGGCGAAGCCGCAATAGTTATCGGAAATCCCCTTGGATACGACCTTTATGGCTCAATGTCAGTCGGGATCGTATCAGGGCTCAACCGTACGCTCAACATAAACGGGCAGGACATGACCCTTATCCAGACCGACGCCTCCGTCAACAGCGGCAACTCGGGCGGACCGATGGTCAACGTCTACGGTCAGGTTATAGGAATCATCTCTGCAAAGGTTTCCTCCTCCTATGGCGAGGGACTTGGCTTTGCAATCCCGATCGACGATGCGCTCCCGATTATAAACGACCTCATCCAGTACGGCTACGTCACCGGAAGACCCTCAATCGGCATCACCGGTGAGGACATCACCGCCTATGTCGCATTCTATTATGGAATTCCGCAGGGCGTAATGGTCAGATACGTAACCCCCGGTTCTGGTGCAGAAACTGCAGGAGTTGAGGCTTACGACATCATCGTCGGCGTTAACGACGAGAGCATCACCACAATGGATGAACTCACAAACATCAAAAACAACTACTCGGTTGGAGATACAATAATTCTCAACATCTATCGTAACGGAACGTATATCGACTTAGAGGTTGAGCTGATGGAGATTACCTCCTGATCAACTTGTGATACGGCGTGGCATGACGCAGGAAGACAACTGTAGCGTTGTGCTGACGTTTGATTGACATACAGGTATCACGGGCCTATAGGGGAGGCTCCCTATGGAACAGGAAATATCCCCGACAAACAGTTACGCGAAAGCTTTTTCATATTTTTCCCTTTCTTTGCTTACGGGTCGGGAAACCGTCCCGACCCGTGAGCGTCCCCTTTAACTTCGCCAGTATCGCGAAAGCTTTTTCATATTTTTCCCTTTCTTTGCCTACGAGTCGGTCTCCGGTTCGTAGGCACCCCCTTTTATAAACCCCTCCACCACCGGCTAACGCCGGCGGTCCCCCTCCCCTTTCAGGGGAGGCTTTTTGTATTCTCTCACAGGCTCTTGGAAGAGACGATTATAGGCTCCCCTGAAAGGGGAGCTGTCGCCGCAGGCGACTGAGGGGTTTCCAAAAATACCTCTTGTCAAACCAAGAAATCTGTGCTATTATAGTTGTGCTTATAACCGAAATTCCGGAAGGAGATATATTAATGGCAAATGAGAAGAAAGCCGTTTCTGCAGTTACCTCGATGAGCGAGGATTTTGCGCAGTGGTATACGGACATAGTTAAGAAAGCGGAGCTTATCGAATATTCAAGCGTCAAGGGATGCATGGTCATCCGCCCTTATGGGTACGCTATCTGGGAAAATATGCAGAGGCTGTTGGACGGAAGATTCAAGGCTCTGGGAGTGGAAAACGTCTATATGCCGATGTTCATCCCCGAGAGCTTGCTAAATAAAGAAAAAGACCATGTCGAGGGCTTTGCTCCCGAAGTGGCATGGGTCACCCATGGCGGTAACGACAAGCTTGAGGAGCGGCTCTGCGTCAGACCGACGTCAGAAACCCTCTTCTGCGAGCACTATGCCAATATAATTCACTCCTATCGTGACCTGCCGAAGCTCTATAACCAGTGGGTTTCCGTCGTCAGATGGGAAAAGACCACAAGACCGTTCTTGCGTTCCCGTGAATTTCTCTGGCAGGAGGGTCACACCATCCACGAAACAGCCGAGGAAGCGGAAGCATTCACCGAAAAGATGCTCGAGACCTATGCCGAATTCTGCGAGACCGAGCTTGCAATGCCGGTTGTCAAGGGCAAGAAGACCGACAGCGACAAGTTCGCCGGCGCAGTCTCCACCTATGCAATTGAAGCCCTCATGCACGACGGCAAGGCTCTGCAGGCTGGAACCTCCCACTATTTCGGCGACGGCTTTGCCAAGGCTTTCGGCATCACCTATACAGACAAAAACAACTCGGTGAAGATCCCGTATCAGACTTCTTGGGGAGTCACAACCCGCCTCATCGGCGCTATAATAATGACCCACGGTGACGACAACGGCTTGGTTCTTCCTCCGGCAGTCGCACCTGTTCAGGTTGTAATCGTCCCTGTTGCTCAGCATAAAGAGGGCGTTCTCGAAAAGGCTCACGAGCTCTATGACACCCTGAACGCCGCCGGCATTCGTGTCAAGCTTGACGACAGCGAGAATTCCCCCGGTTGGAAGTATGCAGAGTATGAAATGCGTGGCGTTCCGGTAAGAATTGAAATAGGTCCGAGAGACATTGAAGAGAACCACTGCGTCGCAGTTCTCAGACATAACAGAAAGAAAGAGTTCATCGCTCTTGATAACTTGGTTGATGGAGTAAAGACCTGCCTTGCAGAAGTTCACGACGGCATGTTTGAAAGTGCCCTGAAGAGGCAGGAGGAGAGAACCTACGCATGCACAAGCTTAGATGAGATAAACGAAACCCTCGCAAAGAACGGCGACGGCTTTGTCAAGGCGATGTGGTGCGGTGACGAAGCCTGTGAGGACAAGGTAAAAGAGCTCACCGGCGTCGGCTCTCGCTGCATCCCGTTCGAGCAGGAAACCCTCAGCGACAAATGCGTCTGCTGTGGCAAACCGGCTAAGTGCATGGTAATGTGGGGGAAAGCGTATTAATGCGTAATTCGTAATTCGTAATGCGTAATTATGAGGTAGAAATTTGAAGAACATTAAGGCTCTGATTCAAAAAGCACTCTCCCTGCAACCTATCCGCTATGGAATCTCTTCTGTGATTGCATTCATTATCGACTACACAATTCTGCTGGTCGTCGAATGGCTTCTTGGGGACTTTTCGCTTGCGATGGAGGTGGCGGCGGTGGCGGCGTTTTGTGTGTCGTCGCAGGTCAATTTCCATATCAACCGCAGGTGGGTTTTCCGCTCGGAAAAGGGCATGTGGGCAGAGATGGGCGGATATTATGCTCTGGCGGCGGTCAGCTTCACTGTCAAGACATTTCTGCTGATGGAAGTTATGACAAGAGTTCTCATGCTCCCTACATGGCTTGCAAAGCCTATCGCAGAAGTGATAATGTTCGTTATAAACTTCGCTGTGCAGAAGCTTCTCATCTTCCGAAAAAAAGAAAGCCGAAAAACCGGCGGAAAGTAGATATTTTCAACAGAATTTCAGTTGACATTATACTCATTTTGGCATAAAATAGCCTTAGAGACTTATTGGTTTCCACAATTTAAATATAAGGCAGGTAACAGACATGAAAGCTACACTTTTGGTATTGGCAGCAGGTCTCGGCTCTCGCTTTGGCGGAGACAAGCAGATTTCCAACGTCGGACCTCACGGCGAAATCCTGATGGAATACTCAATTCACGATGCAATCAACGCAGGCTTTGAGAAGGTTGTGTTCGTCCTCAAGAGCGAGATGGTTGATATAGTTCGTTCAACCGTCGGCGAGAAATTCAAGGACAGGGTAGAGCTCGAGTACTGCGTTCAGGACTATTCAACCGTTCCAAGCTTCTACAAGATTCCGGCTGAGAGAGTAAAGCCTTTCGGAACAGTTCACGCAGTTTTGGCGGCAAAGGACGCCCTCACCGATCCGTTTGCAACCATCAACGCCGACGACTATTATGGCAAGGAATGCTTCGACATCATGTATAAGCTCCTCCACGACCTTAAGGACGGAAGCGAAGCCGCAATGGTTACTTATATCCTCAAGAACACTGTCAGCTTAAACGGCACAGTAACAAGAGGCGTCTGCAGTGTTGAGGGCGGCAAGCTCGTCAAGGTCGACGAGACCAGTGGCATCAAGCCTGAGGGCGACAAGATGGTCTCCGAAACAGGAGAGGTTGACCCCGATGCAGAGGTTTCGATGAACTTCTGGGGCTTCCACCACGAAACCCTCCCGATGATGCAGAAGTACTTTGAGGACTTCCTCAAGGCTCTTACCCCCGACCAGATCAAGGCAGAATGCCTCCTCCCGGTAATGGTCAATGATTTCCTGAGCGAGAAAACCATGACCGTAGAAGCAAGACCCTCCCACGACAAGTGGTTCGGCATCACCTATAAAGAGGATAAGGCAGATGTTGAGGAGAAGCTGAGAAAGCTTCATGCAGATGGAGCATATCCGGAGACGCTGTAATCAATGCGTAATTCGTAATGCGTAATGCGTAATTGAAAGTCCAAAAAACAACCGATTTGGTTTATCCAAATCGGTTGTTTTTAATTACGAATTACGAATTACGAATTACGAATTACGAATTATTCAATCAACTCTCCCGTATCGAGATAGTTGTCAATCATCGCATTCAGCTCTTCTACGTAGTAGTCAAGTCTGTCGCCATAGGTTTCCTTGAGCTGTGCCCATGTGTAGCTGCCGCCGTTGCGGTTGATGCCCCAGTCGAACGAGTTGTAGGCTGAGTCAAGGCTTGTTCCGAGGTCGCCGGTGTAGTACATGACAACATTTGCAACTGCGATTTCGTAGCAGATGTCGTACATTTCGAGCATTTCGTCAGTCCAGAGATAGGTCTCCTTGAGCTGCTTCTTGTCGATGTCGACAACGGTCGGGTCGATGGTCTTGAATCTCTCGCATGCCGCCAAGAGTGCAACTCCCTCAGGGTTCGAAGCACCGGTGATGAGCATGTAGCCGGTGGGAAGCGAGTTGAGGTAATAGATGCCGTCGCCGTCTTCGTATCTCGGAAGCGGAACGAACATGATTTCGCCAGCTTCGATGTCGCCCCAGATCTGGTTCATTTCGTCAACGGTAAGCTTAAGACCGGTAGGAACATCGCAGATCCAGAAGAGGCACAAGCCCTCCTTGACGCCTGAGCCGTAAACGTAGTCGTTTCTTCCTGCCCAGTAGTCGTTGCCCTCGTGGTAGACGCAGTCGTTCTTTACGAGGTCGTAAATCATGTTCTCAGCGATTTCGATGAGCGGATCGTCAAGGTTGGTGTAGAAGTGACCGTCCTCATCCTTTTGGATGATGGTTCTTCCTGTTGATTCCTCGCAGATACTGTTTACATAGTACCAGCCGTCAAGAGCATATCTGTCATCGTCGGGATCGGAGAAGTCCACGCACATTTCGTAGAACACTTCCCAAGTCCATTCGTCGTTGTAGTAGAGCTCAGCAGGATCGTCGTAGCCATACTCTTCAATGACTCTGCGGTTGTAGGGAACGATAGACTTGAACGTTACGTCGGTAACAAATGCAAAGTGCTGATCGCCAAGTGCGAAGTACTCAGCGGCATCTGCCATTCCCGACCAGAGCGGCTCAGTGTAGTCGACATAGTCGTCAACCGGCTGATACATTCCCTTCATACAGCTGTAGGGGAAAGTAGCGGTGTTCGAGGTTCCGGCGAGTGCGAAGTCAGGTGAGTTCGAGGACAGAACGAGGTTTGCAAGGTCGTCAGAATAGTCGTCGTATGTAGTCTCGATCCATTCGATTGTGCAGCCGTACTTCTCGGTGAATGTGAAGTAACCGGTGTTGACGATTTCGTCCTCACTGTAGTTGTGGAAGTCGTCATACCACGAGAACCACTGGATTTCTGTGCCTGCGGCGGGTGTGTCCTCAACGTCAGGCAGAGTGATTCCGGCGGCGGCAAGGATAGCAGTTGCGTCTTCTGTAGAGAGAGTCAGGTAAACGATTTCCCTTTTTGAGCTTCCGCATCCTACGAGTGCCAGAATCATGATTACAGCCAAGCTGAGAGCCAAAATTCTTTTCTTCATAGTGATGTTCCTTTCCCGGCAGTGATAAGCTGCCGATATATCCGTCATATTCTCCACGACAGATAAAAAGTGATGAAATCATTATACACGAATTTAACACAGATTGCAACAGATTTTTATATAAAATTCTTGTACAAAGTGTAGTTGATACAATAAGAACCGATCTGGTTTTAACCAAATCGGTTCTTTTGCTTATGGAGGGGTGGAAGTTCGCGAAGCGAACTGCTTAGCTCGCAAGCTCACCCGTATCCAGATAATTATCAATCAGCGCATTCAGCTCTTCTATGTAATAGTCAAGCCGGTCGCCGTAGGTCTCCTTTAGCTGTGCCCATGTGTAGCTGCCGCCGTTGCGGTTGATGCCCCAGTCGAACGAGTTGTATGCCGAGTCGAGGCTTGTGCCGAGGTCGCCGGTGTAATACATGATGGTATTTTCCTGAACAAGGCGGTTGCACTCGTCGAGCATTTCGAGCATCTCAACAGTCCAGAGGTAGGTTTCCTGAAGCTGCTTTCTGTCGATGTCGACAACGGTAGGGTCGATTATCTTGAATCTTTCGCAAGATGCCAAGAGAGCCGCACCCTCAGGGTTCTCAGCACCGGCACAGATCATGTAGCCGCTTGGAACAGCGTTGAGGTAGTAGACTCCGTCGCCGTCGTCATAACGGGGAAGCGGAACAAACATGATTTCTCCTGCTTCGATGTCGCCCCAGATCTGGTTCATCTCTTCAACAGTCATTGTGAAGCCTGACGTGTCGCAGATCCAGAAGAGGCATAAGCCCTCCTTGACGCCTGCGCCATAGGTGAAGTCGTCTCTTCCTGCCCAGTAGTCTGTGCCCTCGTGATAGACGCAGTCGTTCTTGACGAGGTCATAGATAAGGTTCTCAGCCGCTTCGATAAGCGGGTCATCAAGGTCAGCATAGAAGTGACCGTCTTCATCCTTTTTGATGATAGTACTGCCTGTCGATTCCTCGACGATACTGTTTACATAATACCAGCCGTCAAGTGCATATCTGTCCTCATCGGGATCAGAGAAATCGATGCACATTTCATAGAACACGTCCCATGTCCATTCGCCGTTCCAATAGAGCTCGGCGGGGTCGTCATAGCCGTATTCTTCAATGACTCTGCGGTTGTAGGGGACAACCGACTTGAATGTGACCTCGGTGACAATTGCAAAGTGCTTGTCGCCAAGAGCGAAATACTCCGCCGCATCAGCCATTCCTGACCAGAGCGGGTCGGTATAGTCAACATAGTCGTCAACAGCCTGATACATTCCCTTCATACAGCTGTAGGGGAAGGTAGCGGTGTTGGAAGTGCCAGCCGGAGCGAAGTCGGGCGAATTCGATGACAGGATCAGATTCGCAAGGTCGTCCGAATAGTTGTCGTATGTAGTCTCAACCCAAGTTATCTCACAGCCGTATTTCTCGGTGAATGTGAAGTAACCGGTATTGACGATTTCGTCCTCACTGTAGTTGTGGAAGCTGTCATACCACGAGAACCACTTGATGGTAGTTCCCGATGCCTCGGTATCCTCAGCGTCCGGCAGAGTGATTCCGGCGGCGGCAAGGATAGCAGTTGCATCTTCGGTGGAAAGAGTCAGATATACTATTTCCCTCGTAGAGCTTCCGCATCCCACCAGAGCCATAATACAGACCACAGCAAGACTCAGTGCCAAAATTCGTTTCAGCATAAATGAATGTTCCTTTCTCGGCGAAAAACGGACTCGCCGACAATCCGTCGCAGCTCCCTGCGACCGGGCAATAACAACATCACTATAGCTGAAATTGTTGGATACCTATAGAAATCTGGGTGAAATTCTCGTGGAGAAGTTCACTTTCTCTTCTTAAGTACGACCGCCATCGCCGCCGCAACAGCCGCAGGCACGAGTGCCAGAGCTACGCCGGTGGCAGGATTCGACGCTTCATCGGTGTCGTCGTCCAAGTCATCGTCGATAAGCATGATGCCTGCATTTGCATCGGTGTCGGGAGTTTCGGTGTCGACTGCGTCCTGAGCTTCGTCGGTATCCTCAGTAAGTGCCATGATTCCGCCATAGGTAGCGTCAACATAAACGCCCTCAAAATCGGTGAGCTTTTCCTTGACGGTTGCCGCCAAGAGCTCAGCATCCTCGACAATAGCCGCAACTTCGGGGTCTTCGGTGTTCAGGTCGATGTAAACGACATTCTCTTCCTGATCAATTCCTACGCCATAGATAGCCGCAATGAATGGGTCATCGGAATTCGGGTTCATCTTCGATACGATTTCATCCTGAGCCGCCTGAAGCTCGTTGAAGCTGTAGGTAGCCTCCTTGATGGTTATTCCCTCAAGGTCGATAATCGAAGAAAGCTCTGCTCTGACTTCGTCGGTGAGCTCGGTGACGAGAACTACAAGCTCTGAACCGTCGAAGTATGCTCCGGCATAGTAGTCGGGATAAACGGTGTTTCCGTCCGCATCAGTCCATGATTCGATAAGATCCACGAATGTGTCGTTTGCAATGCCTTCGGCAGTTGTTGAGTATACTCTGTCTCCGTTTTCGTCTACAACAGTGATGGCAAAGCCAGAAGTGGTCATAACAGCGCAGAGTGCGACTGCGAAAAGGGTTTTTGATAGTTTGTTTGTTCTTTTCATTTTGTGATCCTCCAAGATCTATAATTTATTCTTTTTCAGAGAGACTTGAATGTCTCTTCATAAGCTAATACACTTTGAGTGTGGAAATTATTGCACTCAGGAGAAAAATTTTTATCATAGACAAATTCTTACCCCGAAATGTTCTTTATTTTCGTGAGATATGATGTTGAAATATTTATCGGTATGTGCTATAATAGTACCCGTACTGAAAATGAAACAGTAATTTATCCGCGACACGGCTTATTGCAATAGACCGTGTCTGAATTTTGAAAGGAGAAAATCGAGTAACAGTATGTTAAAAACATTTGCCAAGTGTATACGTGAGTATAAGAAGCAGACAATTCTTACTCCGATACTCGTAAGCTGCGAAGTGCTTCTCGAATGCTACATACCGTTCAGAATCGCAAAACTTGTCAACCTGATAAGCGCAGGTGCTGAGATGTCAGACCTTATATCAAATGGTCTTTTGCTCATCCTGATGGCACTTCTGTCGCTGATGTTCGGCGCACTGGCTGGATACACATGTGCCGAGGCGTCGTGTGGATTTGCTAAGAACCTCCGCCACGACCTGTTTGCCAAGATTCAGGGCTATTCATTCGAGAATATCGACCACTTTTCAACATCATCCTTAGTAACGAGGCTCACAACCGACGTTACAAACATCCAGCAGGCATTCATGATGATAATCCGTACTGCCATAAGATGCCCTCTGATGCTCGTGTTCGCATTTATAATGGCGTTTATCATGGGCGGAAATATGGCATGGATATTCGTTGTGGTAGTGCCTATCTTGGGAGTAGGTCTTTATCTCGTCTCATCGAGAGCCAACCCCCGCTTCAGAAGCGTATTCAGAAAGTATGATAAGCTCAACAGCTCCGTTCAGGAGAATATCAAGGGCATCCGAGTTGTAAAGTCTTTCGTCCGTGAAGATTTCGAGCAGGAGAAGTTTGACAAAGCTGCTCAGGACGTCCAGAAGGACTTCACCATCGCCGAGAGAATCGTTGCTCTTAACAGCCCTCTCATGCAGTTTTGCCTCTATGTAGTTCAGGTCTTCGTTCTGACGTTCGGCTCTTACACTATTGTCGCTTCTGCAGGACTCGACCTGCAGGTAGGACAGCTTTCATCGCTTCTTACCTATAGCTTCATGATGCTCAATTCCCTCATGATGGTTTCGATGGTATTCGTCATGATAACAATGGCTAACGAGTCTATGAAGCGTGCTATTGAAGTTCTGAAAGAAGATTCCACCCTCACAAGCCCCGAGAATGCAATCACCGAGGTCAAAGACGGTTCGATCGACTTCGACAACGTAAGCTTCAAGTATGCTCAGTCGGCGAAGAAATATGCCCTTTCAGATATTGACCTCCACATTAAGTCGGGTGAGACGATAGGAATTATCGGCGGAACGGGCTCTTCAAAGTCGTCGCTTATTCAGCTCATATCAAGATTATACGACGTGAGCGAGGGCTCTGTCAAGGTCGGAGGAGTTGATGTAAGAGATTACGACCTCGATGTTCTGAGAAACAACGTCGCAGTAGTATTGCAGAAGAATCTTCTCTTCTCCGGCACTATAAAAGAGAACCTCCGTTGGGGCAATAAGGAAGCTACCGACGACGAGATAATCGAAGCCTGCAAGCTTGCATGCGCCGATGAATTCGTCGAGACCTTCCCCGACAAGTATGACACCTATATCGAGCAGGGAGGCACCAACGTCTCAGGCGGTCAGAAGCAGAGGCTTTGCATCGCCCGTGCTCTTTTAAAGAAGCCGAAGATCCTTATCTTGGATGACTCCACGAGTGCCGTCGACACCAAGACCGATGCGAAGATCCGCTACGGATTCAAGCAGTATATCCCGACAACCACAAAGATTATCATCGCACAGAGAACGGCATCGGTTGAGGATGCAGACAGGATAATCGTAATGGATTCCGGAAGGATTTCCGCCGTTGGCACACATGACGAGCTCCTTAAGGATTGCGAGATTTACCGTGACATCTACATCTCGCAGAACAAGGCAAGCTCTGACGAAAGGATGGCGAGTATAGATGGCTAAGGATTATTCTAAGGTTCAGGTCAAGAGAAAGGGCTTCTTCGGGCGTCTTTTCAAAATGCTTCTAAGCTTCTATCCGGTCATGCTTCCGTGCATGCTGGTGCTACTCGTATTCAACGCAATAGTCAGAAGCCTGCCGTCCATCTTCATGCAGAATGTCATTGCCCTCATTGAGGACAGCGGCACATCCACATGGAGCGACATCAGTTCACGGGTTATCTCTCTCGTTGCAATTCTTGCTACATTCTACATTCTCTCGCTCATTGCTGACATCGTCTACACCCAGCTTATGGCTGTCATCACTCAGGGAACATTGGCAAAGCTCCGTGAAAAGATGTTTGCCAACATGGAGAAGCTCCCCATCAAGTATTTTGACAGAAATGACCACGGCGACATCATGAGCCATTACACCAACGACATCGACACCCTCCGTCAGATGATCTCCCAGAGCCTGCCGCAGATTTTAATGTCGGCAGTCAGCGTCATAACTCTGGCGTGCATCATGCTCTACTACAGCATCCCGATGACTATTGTAGTAGTCTTGGGAGTAGTCGTAATGACCATAATCACCAGAAAGATCGGCGGCGGCTCGTCGAAATACTTCGTCCGTCAGCAGCAAGCCCTTGGAAAGGTCGAGGGCTTTGCCGAAGAGATTATGAACGGTCAGAAGGTCGTCAAGGTCTTCTGCCACGAAGAAGAGTCTCAGGCTGACTTTGACCGGCTCAACGAAGCCCTCTATGAGGACTCCACAAGGGCAAACAAGTATGCAAACACCTTGGGACCGATTCTTAACAACATCGGCAACATCCTCTATGTTATAGTAGCATTCGCAGGCGGCGTGTTCCTCTTATACAACGTCCCGAACCCGAGTATCTCAGGTGCGGCAATCTCGATCAGCATCGTCGTTCCGTTCCTCAACATGACCAAGCAGTTCACCGGCAACATCAGTCAGGTTTCGAATCAGCTCAATTCCGTCATCATGGGTATGGCTGGCACTCAGAGAATCTTCGATCTTCTTGACGAAGTTCCCGAGGTTGACGACGGCTATGTAACTCTCGTAAATGCAAAAGAGAACCCCGACGGCAGCATCACCGAGTGCGAGGAAAGAACCGGTCTCTGGGCTTGGAAGCACCCTCACACTGCGGACGGCTCAGTTTCCTACAGAGCTCTTAAGGGCGATGTCCGGCTCTATGACGTCGACTTTGAGTATGAAGAGGGAAAACCGGTTCTTCACAACATCTCGCTTTATGCCAAGCCCGGTCAGAAAGTTGCCTTTGTAGGAGCAACAGGAGCGGGCAAGACGACGATCACCAACCTCCTCAACCGCTTCTATGACATCGCCGACGGCAAGATCCGCTATGACGACATCAACATCAACAAGATTTCGAAAGCCGACCTCCGTCACTCTCTCGGAATGGTTCTGCAGGATACAAACCTCTTCACCGGAACGGTTATGGACAATATCCGCTACGGAAGGCTTGATGCAAGCGATGAAGAATGCGTAGCGGCGGCAGAGCTTGCCGGTGCGAGCGACTTTATCGAGCGTCTTCCGAACGGCTACAACACCATGCTCACCGAGAACGGCTCGAACCTTTCTCAGGGTCAGAGGCAGCTTCTGTCGATCGCCCGTGTTGCCGTTGCCGACCCGCCGGTAATGATCCTTGATGAAGCGACCAGCTCCATCGACACCCGTACCGAGCAGATAGTCCAGAAAGGCATGGACGCCCTCATGATCGGAAGAACCGTCTTCGTAATAGCCCACCGTCTTTCCACCGTCAAGAATTCGGACGTCATAATCGTCCTCGATCACGGCAGAATAATCGAACGCGGCTCCCACGACGAACTCATCGCCGCCAAAGGGCAGTATTATCAGCTTTATACTGGTGCGTTTGAGCTTGAGTAAGGTTTTCAGGCAAAATTATAACCCTGCACGAAAACAAAATCGTGCGGGGTTATAAAAAAGTCGTTGACAAAACGACTTTCAAGAGTTATAATAGTGACAGAAGAGCGGAACTGCCGCAAACAGTTCCGAGTCAATCTTAAAAGTGCGGATAAGAATCCTGCACAATGATTGGAAATTGACCGTTCCTTTTTACGACCGATTCAGAGGACGGTTATTTTCTTTTATTGTTGTCCGACCAGAGGTCAAACAACTTGAAAACAACTGTAAACACTAAATTGAGAAGCAACAAGACTTCAGAAATTGTCATGTTATCGACCTCCCTTCTTTTATGTAATCTCTGCGGAGCAGAAACTACCGGAGCAGTTAACTGCTCCACAGGAGAAGATCGACCTTTTTGGATCACAAGTATGTGCACCTGCTCGTAACCCTCACTCTTCTGTCGACATAATTGTACACTATAACTTAATTCTTGTCAATATAATTTCTCTGCAACAGCAGGGGAATTATTTTTTTCAGAAATCTGAAAATTTCCTCTTGACAACTACTACAAAATGTAGTATACTGTAATTACTACAAGCTGTAGTAATATTTCTTTGAGGTGCACACTCTATGAAAAATGACGACAGAATCACACATGGGCTTTCTGAGGCGGAAAGAGAAATAATGCAGGCAATGTGGGAGATGGGTGAGCCGGTCACGGCGTCACAGCTTCTTGGGCGTTTCGAGGACTCCAAGGGCTGGAAGCCCCAGACCATCAACACTTTCCTCACAAGACTTGTCGGCAAGGGCTACCTTGGGTCCGAAAAGAGAGGGAATGCCAATATCTACTCAACCGTGATTTCGAGAACTGAATTCGAGAGTCAGGAGGCAAGCGAGTTTCTGGAGAAGAACTACGGCGGCTCAGCCAAACGCCTCATCGCCGCCCTCGTCGACGGCGGAGCAGTGAGCGAGGAGGAATTAGCCGAGCTCAAGCAATGGTTCAGCGAGAGGTGACGGCTATGCGCAATGTATTCGTACTTATCCTCATATCGTCCATCTTTACGGGTCTGGTAATGCTTCTTCTATGCACATATGACCGAAGCCTTGGTAAGCATTTTTCTCCCCGAAAGAGGACGACTGCCGCAACTCTGACGCTTCTTCTGCAACCGGCAATGCTTGCTCTTGCGACTGCTTTGTCCATGATTCCGACAGTCGAAGATGCGGCAGAAAACACCACAACCGGCACGTTCACCCTAAGCTTTTCTCAGGTAGCAATTCCCGAGGCGTCAGCATCGGTTCAGACAGAAGCCGTAAGCGCTTCGCCTGCGTTCTCGCTTCCCGATTTCGGGACGATTCTGACTGTTCTCGCCTTGCTCTGGCTCATCGGCATCGCCGTCACGGCTCTTTATAAGATAGTGTCCTATCTGCGGTTCACCCATAGCCTTAAAAAGAGCCTGAACAAGTATGATTATGATGTACCTGTTCCGGTGTTCACAAGCCCGATGGCGATTTCACCGTTCCTGATGGGCTTCTTCCGTGCGAAGATAATCTTGCCTGATAAGCCTATGGATAGGGAAGAGCTCGACCTCGCCCTCCGGCATGAGCTGATTCACCATAAGCGGCACGACATTCAGAAGAAGTTCTTTGCTGAGCTCTTGAAGTGCGTAAACTGGTTCAACCCGGCTTATTACGTCTTTGCAAACAAGCTTTCGGAGCTCAGTGAACTCACGGTCGATGAAATTCTGTCGTCAGATTTGGATTATACCGGCAGGAAAGCCTATGGTGGCTTGCTTCTTAAGTTCGCCTCCCAGAAGCAGGGAAGCATTCTTTGCACAGATTTGAGCAAGGGCGCAAAAAGCCTTGCCGAAAGACTTAAGCTTATCACGCAGGATGAAAAGCCCAAGGCGACAAAAGGAGAAAAGATAGCTCTCGGCATACTTTCGGCGGTCACTTTTGCAGTAATTGGCGTCAGCGTCGCATTCTGCATGACCGTCGTACCGACCGTCATGACGGGGCTCGAAATCGATTCGACTGATGAGGATGAAATTATAGAGATAGATCTTAGCAATGAGCATTTCATCGCCGCTCCGACCACTATCGAAGACGGTACCGAGAATCCGCTTCTTGACGCCGATTTCACCGGTTGCTCGGTCTATGTCGAAAGATGGGTTTACGGCTGCTTTGACGAACCGATTCTTCTGGACGACAATAGTGCCGAAAATATCATAAGCATCATCGAAGGCATGGAGCTTGACCGGCTTCCGATTGAATTCAACGTCGATGAATTTCCAGCCGGAGAATCTACCGCAAGCCTTTACACCATCGTTCTGGCTGATGGCACGGAACACAGCATCGGGGAAATATCGTCATATTACAATATCAGCTATACGGAGAAAGTGGATTATTCTTGCCTGATAATTGACGGGTATTTCTATCTTATGTCGGATGAGGGCAGTGAGCTTATGACCGAATTCAGGCAAAGCTGGCTCGAACAGTACAAGTATGACCTCGCGGTAAATACGATATGCCGAAACGAATATAAGTACAATATAGTTCATTCTATTTTTGAATATCAGTATGAGGAAACCAAGCAGGAGATGATTGACAATGGTTATATCGAATCGGAAGAAGAATACTACGAAATCTTAGCCGGTATCGACGATGTCACAAAGTATGTCGTCCCGGGAACTTAAGTCTTTCCACAACACAAGAACCCCCACCCGGATTCGTTCCGAGTGGGGTTGATTTGTCTGTAGCGGATTATTTTATGCCGGCTATAAGTCCCTTATAGTACTGGAGAGCATCGTCGTAGCCCTTGAGGGTCTTGCGGTTGAAGATGCCGAAGGTTTCACTGCCGGTGTCGCAATAGTTGTTGTCCCAGACAACGCAGGCGATGTCGAAGTCCTTGGCGGTTGAGACGAAATATTTCGCCCAGTTGTATCTGTCGTCAGGGTTGTCCTTGTTGATACAGCCGAATTCGGTGATGACAACATAGGTGCCGTTCTTGACAAACTTGGTGTAGAGCTGCTGCATGAGGCTGTATATCTCGCTCTTGGTTGTATTATCGAAAGTGGTGTAGCTCATGTCAGAATTCTGGCAGAGGTTATAAGGAGTATAGGCGTGAACTGACAGAAGAGTGTGACCTGCTTTGTCGGTCGGCATCTTGAAGTCAGAGTTGAGAGCCGAGGATGCTCCTCCGCAGTAGGTCGAAGCCATAAGGTATCTTGTGGCGTTATTTCCGCCTGAGTTTCTTACAACGTTGACAAACGCCTGATTGCAGTCCATGATGGTCTGCATCGCTGCCTGACACATCGAATTTGAGCTTACATAGTTCCATTCGTATGAAGTGTCCTCAAGCCTTGGCTCGTTCATAACCTCAAAGATAAGGTGCTCGTCATAGTCCTTGAAGTATTCGGCAACCTGAGTCCAGATTTTGGTTATGTACTCAACAGCCTGATCGTGATTCTCTTCTGACGGATAATAGACGTCGTTGTCGTGGTGGGAATTGATGATGACATACATGTCGTTTTCGAGTGCCCAGTCAACAATCTCCTGAACTCTTTCGAGCCATGATTCGTCGATGTTGTATTCGTCGTCGCAGTGGTAGCTCCATGAAACGGGAATACGGATGGTGTTGAAGCCGAGCTTGTAAACGGCGTCAATCATAGCCTCAGTGGTTTTCGGATTGCCCCAGTAGGTCTCGCTCTTGTTTGTCGTGTCAAGGGCGTTTCCTAAGTTCCAGCCTATGCCCATAGCCTCAATCAGGTCTTCTGCGTCAATATCAATGATTTCGTCGACGTGGGCTTTGCTTACGGTTGAAGTAGCAGCCGCAGTAGTCGCCGCAGTTGTGGCTGCTGTGGTTGCAGCGGTCGTGGCGGCAGTTGTGGTTGTTGCCGCAGTGGTAGTGGTTGCGGCAGTCGTGGTAGTTGCGGCTGTAGTTGTGGTAGCCGCCGTTGTAGTGGTCGCCGCAGTCGTTGTCGTAGCCGCAGTGGTCGTTGTGGCTTCGGTTGTGGTTGTAGCCTCCGTAGTGGTGGCTTCGGTTGTAGTCGTGGTAGCCTCAGTGGTCGCCTCGGTAGTGGTCGTCACTTCTTCGGTGGTGGTTTCAACAGTGGTTGTAACCTCCGGAACAGTGGTGACCTCTGCGTCGGAGGTTACAACCTCGTTTGTCCCACTGCTCCCGCACCCGCATAAGCTGAGGGTCACTGTAATAATCAGTAATGCTGAAATAAATCTCTTCAAAATAGTACCTCCGTAAAACCGGTCATTTCAGACCGTCAAGCAGTCCCTTCAGATATTTCTCTGCCGTCTCACATACTGTAAGATTTCGCCTGTCGATAATCTGATAATTTCCGCCGTCGTCCCAGACAATGCACATGATGCCGTATTCCTTTGCGGTCGAGACAAAGTATTTCGCCCAATTGTACCTTTCGCTGTCATTGTTCTTGTATGTACAGCCACATTCGCCGATTATGACGGGTATGCCTTTTCTGACAAAGTTGTTGTATATCTTCTGCATAAGAACGGAGATCTCAACCTCGTCTGAACTGTCAAATTCGGTTGTGGTTGTATCTTCAACCGAACAGAGATCGCTTGGAGTGTAGGCGTGAACTGTGAGAATGAGGTTTCCACATTCGTCATCCGGCATCTCAAAATCCGACCAGAGGGTGTAGTCAAGACTGCTGCAATAGGTGGAAATCATGAGATACCTTGTCAGATTATTGCCGCCGGAAGCACGGACGACATCGACAAATGCCTGATTGCAGTCCATAATTGTCTGCATTGCGTCCTTGCAGATTGAGCTTGAGTCGTCATACCACCATTCGTAGTCTGTGCCGGCGGGTCTCGCCTCGTTCATCGGCTCAAATATCAGGTGCTCGTCATAGTCCTTGAAGTACTCCGCAACCTGAGTCCAGATTTTGGTGATATATTCAACCGCCTGATCGTGGTTGACCGGGTTGTATACATCGTTGTCGTGGTGGGAATTGATGATGACATACATGTCGTTCTCAAGTGCCCAGTCTACAATCTCCTGAACCCTTTCAAGAAAGTCCTCGTCAATGTTGTAGTCGTCGTCGCAATGGTAGCTCCAAGAAACCGGAATACGGATAGTGTTGAAGCCGCATTCGCTGACGAAGTCTATAATCTCCTCAGTTGTGTAGGGATTGCCCCAGTACGTTTCATCGGAAGCCGTGGTGTCAAGCGTATTTCCCAGATTCCATCCCACACCCATAGCTTCAATCAGCTCATCGGCATCAACCTGAATGATGTCGTCGACGTGAGCTTTCTTGACCGTTGTGGATGAAGTGGTCGTAGCCGCAGTGGTTGCGGCAGTAGTGACGGTGGTTGCAACTGTTGTAGTTGCGGCTGTGGTTGTAGTAGCCGCTGTTGTGGTTGTCGCCGCAGTGGTTGTGGTCGCTACTGTGGTTGTAGCTTCGGTTGTGGTTGTAGCCTCCGTAGTGGTGGCTTCGGTTGTAGTTGTGGTAGCCTCCGTGGTCACTTCGGTAGTGGTCGTCACTTCTTCGGTGGTGGTTTCAACAGTGGTTGTAACCTCCGGGACGGTGGTGACCTCTGCGTCAGAAGTGACAACTTCGTTTGTCCCACTGCTCCCGCACCCGCAGAAGCTTATAGCCATGCTTAAAATCAGTATCGCTGAAATAAATCTCTTCATAAAAAGTACCTCCATAGATACAGTGTATCATAAAATGTGGAGAATAGCAAGAAAAATCCCCGAGCTTTTGCTCAGGGATTTTAATTGGTGCGGCAAGTGGGACTTGAACCCACACGTCTATGACACACGCACCTCAAACGTGCCTGTCTGCCTATTCCAGCACTGCCGCATATGTTGTAGCTGTCTCATGTCTCACACAGCTTTTATATTATAGCACCAGTCTTCCCGATTGTCAATACCAAATTTCAAAAAAATTTATCGGGATTTTTTCAGGGCTCGCCACTTTACATTTGGCGAAAATAATGCTATAATTTCTGTAATATCGCTCCGAGGGAGGACTTTTTGTGCTGAAACTTAAGAAAATATTGTCGGTAATTGTGTGCTTTACGATTATTTTAGCGGCGTTTTCTGCCTGCGGAGAGACGGAAGTGGTTCTTCCCGACGAGGACGGCTGGGTAACGGCGTGGGCTGCGGCTCCCGAAGCGGCGGATGTCGACACCATCCCCTCAAATCCCGGGCTCAAGGGCAACACCGTCCGTCAGGTTATCCGACCGAGCATTTCCGGCGACACCATTACTATAACTCTTTCGAATGAATACGGCACAATTCCGGTTGTCTTTGAGAGCGTCCATATCGCCAAGCTCAAGTCCTCCGGAAGCGACGCCATCGATACCTCCACCGACACGGTTCTCACTTTCAACGGCTCTGAGAGCATCACAGTCGAAGCAGGGGAGACGGTCACCTGCGATGCCGTCAGCTTCGATGTTGAGGCTCTTGAGGACATTGCAATCTCGATAAAGCTCGGCGACTACACCGGCGGAACTGTAACCTGCCACAAGCTCTCCAACTACTCAACATGGGTAACCGAGGGCGACTGCGTTTCGGATGAAAGCTTCTCAGCCGTCAAGGTCATGAGCAGCTGGTACTATATAACAAGGCTCGACGTCTGGAGCGAGGCGGGAACGAAAGCGGTTGTCTGCCTTGGCGACTCGATAACCGACGGCGCATGCTCGACCTATAACCAGTATCAGTCGTGGTGCGACCAGCTTGCAGTGATGCTGAATTCGAATTCCGACACCGAAAATATTTCCGTTGTCAATATGGGAATTTCCGGCAACATGCTCACCGGTGATTCGGACGATACAGCCCTCAACCGCCTTGAGCGTGACGTTCTGAGCGTTTCGGGAGTCAGATATGTAATACTTCTGATAGGAATAAACGACGTCGGAACTGCACAGGCTGATATTTCCGACGAGATGATAGAATGTTATAAGGAGATCATTTCCCTATGCCACGCCGCAGGGCTCAAGGTCTATGCCGGAACTCTTACCCCGGTCAAGGGCAACTTCTACTATTCGGAGCTCCATGAAAAGATAAGAACCGCCGTCAACGAGTTTCTCACGTCTGATGACTCAGGCTTTGACGGAGTGATAGATTTCGCATCGGCTATTGCCAGCGAGGAGGACTCCGCCCAGATGGCGGACGAGTATAACGGCTCCACTGCAGACTATCTCCATCCCGGAGATGCAGGATACGCAAGAATGGCGGAGGAAGCCTATGAAAGCCTCCTTAGTTTCTGGTCGACAACATAACGCCTGACAGAGGCTGATATTTGAAGAGCAAGCACCGCACAGAAATGTGTGGTGTTTTGCTGTATTCGATATTTACATTTCACAGTTTTTATGTTACAATATACTTTACATACCTTTTGAAAGGAACGATTATATTATGGCAAAGAATTTGCGTCGCCTGATGGCTCTTGTGCTGGCATTCACAATGCTTACAGCCTGCGGGAGCACAAATAGCGACACCGATGTAATGGAGGAAGAGGAAGATATGATTGAAGAAGTAACAGATGAGACAACCGAGAGCTTTTCTTGGCTTGCGGCTTGGGGAACTTCGATGCAGACCGTCTGGTCTTCTGACACAATTCCCGCCGAGGCGACAAGCGGCGAAACGGTAACCATCCGCCAGCAGATAAGACCCTCAGTGTCAGGCGAAGAGCTCCGCTTCACTATCTCGAACCAGTACGGAAGCACCGACCTCGTTATTGACAGCATGGAGATAGCTATGCTGAGTGACCCAACGAGCTACGAAATCGACACCGACAGCTCAGTCACGGTCACCTATGAGGGAAGCACTCAGATAACCGTCCCTGCAGGTGAGACAATAACGACCGATGAGGTAAGCTTCTCCTATTCTGCGCTCGATGACATCGCCGTTTCGATGGAGATAAGCTCGATGCCCTCAACGATAACTCTTCACAGAGCGTCGAGATGCACCAACTGGATCATCACCGGCTCTCACGCTACAGACAACGACTGGTCGGAAGCGTCCACATACTCGATGTGGTACTTCCTGTCTGTGATGGACGTGAAGGCTGATTCGGAGTGCTCCGCAATAGTCTGCCTCGGCGACTCCCTCACCGACGGCGCAAGCATCACTGAAAATTCATTCACCAGATACACCGACACCCTCATGGAGCTTTTGCAGGCTGATGATGAGCTGAGCTCTTACTCGGTCATCAATATGGGCGTAGGCGGCACAAACTTCCTTGGCTCAACCGACAACTCAACCGGTTCGGGAAGAGTCGAAAGAGATATTGTGAACATCTCCGGAGTCAAGTACTGCATAGTCCTTATGGGCGTCAACGACATAGGCGGTGCGACAACCGATATTTCAGCTGACATTATCGCCGGCTATGAAGCTTTAGTCGAGACATGCCACGAAGCCGGAATCACCGTTATCGGTTGCACTATCACTCCGTTCAACGGCAGCAGCTACTATTCAGAATTACATGAGGAAATCCGCCTTGCAGTCAACGAGTATATCATGTCGGAGGATTCCGCATTTGACGGCTATGTTGATCTGGCGTCGGCAGTAGCATCGGAGTCGGATTCCTCGAAGATGGATTCAACATATGTCTCCACATGGAACGACTATCTCCACTTCAATGCCACCGGATATGGTCTTCTTGGGACTACTATTTATAACTACCTCAAGGAGAATCTGCTATGAAAAATATCAAGAAAAGATTTGCGCTGATAGTCGCACTTATGATGGCTCTGACCGTCTTCACCGGCTGTGGGAGCAGTTCAAAAGAAGAGGTGACAGTCGCATCAACAGATGCAGCGGTCACCGAGGCTATAACAACCACCGAGGAGGTCACCACAACAACTGAGGCGACCACAACCGAAGCAGTAACTACCACTACTGAAGCGACTACGGAAGCTACCACAACTACAACAGAAGCCACCACTACGGAGGCTACAACAACTACAGAGGCGACAACGACAACGGCGGCAACCACAACAACTGCCGCTACCACCACGACAGCGGCAACCACTACCACCGCCGCAACTACAACAGTCGCAACGACTGTAACGACCACAGCCGCCACAACTGCCGCCACCACGGCTACAACTGCGGCGAGCACAACCTCCTCTGAAATCTGGATAGCCGCATGGGGCTCTTCAATGCAGACGGCTTATTCAAGCGACACAATCCCGTCGGAGGCGACAAGCGGCAGGACAATAACCATCCGTCAGCAGATAAGACCGTCAATTGACGGCGACGAGGTTCGGTTCACTATCTCCAATCAGTACGGCTCAACGCCTCTTGTAATAGACAGCATGGAGATTGCGATTTTGACAAGCTCTTCGAGCTATAAGATCGACACCTCGACTATTGTCACCGTCACCTATAACGGCAGTACAAAGATAACCGTTCCTGCTGGGCAGACCATAACCACAGACACGATAAGCTTTTCGTTCTCAGCTCTTGACGACATCGCAGTTTCTATGAAAGTGAGCGCAATGCCGTCCACCATCACCCTCCACCGTGCATCCCGTTGCACCAACTGGATTATTTCGGGCGACCATGTTTCGGACAACAGCTGGTCGTCTGCTTCGGAATTCACCATGTGGTACTTCTTGGCTGAGATGGACGTAATGGCGGATTCATCAGGCGGCGCAATCGTCTGCCTTGGCGATTCACTCACAGACGGCGCAAGCATCGACACGAATTCGTTCGCAAGATACACCGACAAATTGGCAGAGCTTTTGCAGGCTGATTCAAGCCTCAGCGGCTATTCTGTCATAAATATGGGCGTCGGAGCTACAAGCTTCCTTGGCTCAACCGACAACTCAACCGGCTTGGGACGTGTGGAGCGTGACATCATAGACGTCGCCGGGGTCAAATACTGCATCGTCTATATGGGCGTAAACGACATCGGCTATGCATCGACCGACATCTCACAGAAGATCATAAACGGCTATGAAACCCTCATCGAGGAGTGCCACGAGGCTGGAATCAAGGTCATCGGTTGCACCATAACCCCGTTCAACGGCAGCAGCTACTATTCTGAGCTCCACGAACAGATCCGCCAGACGGTCAACGACTACATAACCTCCTCAAGCTCCAAGTTTGACGGCTATATAGACCTTGCATCGGCAGTGGCATCCGACTCGGATTCCTCGAAGATGGCTTCGAAATACGTCTCCACATGGAACGACTACCTTCATTTCAATGCGACCGGCTACAGATATGTCGGAACTACTATATACAACTATCTTAAGAACTTTATTTCATAAGGAGTGCTTGTAATGTTTAAATCTATCGCAAAAAGGCTTCTCAGCCTTATCTTGGCGGCTATGCTTCTTCTTGGAGCGACCAGCTGTGGGAAAGAGGTAGGCGCAGACATCGTCGAAGAGGACGGCTGGTTCACAACTTGGGGAACTGCCATGCTCACTGCGAGTGCAGATGAGACTCCGACAAATCCGTCCCTCAAGCAGAACACAGCCCGTCAGCAGGTCAGGGTATCCATCGGTGGCGACAAGATAAGAATCACCCTCTCGAACGAGTATGGCGACATCCCGCTCAATATCGAGTCGGTGCACATCGCCAAGCTTGTCGACAGCTCTTCGTCAACCATCGACACCTCGACCGATACCGTAATCACATTCAACGGCGGCTCTGAGAGCGTCGACATCTCCGGCGGCGACAAGATTGTCTCCGATGAGGTTGATTTCAGCTTCGATGCGCTCGACTGCCTCGCAATCACCATCAAGTTCGGAAACTACGTCGGGGGAACCATCACCTGCCACACAGCCGCACGCTGCTCCACATGGATTGTAGAGGGCGACCACGTTTCGGATGAAACCCTGAGCGGCGCATCGGTCATGACCTCCACCTACTTCATAGAAAGCGTTGAGACATGGGCATCCGCCGGCACAAAGACAATAGTCTGCATCGGCGACTCTATAACCGACGGCGCAAGCTCCACCACAAACGGCTACTGCCGCTATCCCGACACCCTTATGGAGCTTCTTTCTGCTGATGACAGCGTCGGAAACGTCGCAGTCGTCAACAAAGGCATAGGCGGAAACGCAGTCTTCGGCGGCACGGGAGACTCTCTCATAAGCCGCTTCCAGCGTGATGTCATCGACGTCCTCGCCGACACCCCCGGTCAGCGTTATGTCATCATGATGATAGGCATCAACGACATCGGCTACGAATCGGAGGACCTCGCAGACAGCATAATTGAAGCCTATGAAGATCTCATCGAGCTCTGCCACGAGAACGACATCCTCATCTATGCCGGAACTCTCACGCCGATTGAGGGCAGCTCCTACTACAGTGAGCTTCACGAGGAGACAAGAGTGGCACTAAACGAGTATATCCGCTCGAGCAAGTCGAAGTTCGACGGTTATATCGACTTTGACGAAGCTCTTCAAGACCCCGACAACACCGCCAAGCTCCTTGACGACTATGTTTCCATCTGGCAGGACTACCTCCACCCGAACGATGCCGGCTACCAGAAGATGGGCGAGACGGCGTATGAATTTATGAAAGAGATTTTGGCTGCGGAAGAGTGACTTGGCTTGCGCCAAGTCAGCTGATTCAGGCTTTGCCTGAATCAGCACCCCTCAGTCAGCTTCGCTGACAGCTCCCCTTAACAGGGGAGCCTTCTTGTATTCTCTCAAAAGTTTGTTAAGAAAACAAAAAAGCCTCCCCTGTTAAGGGGAGGGGGACCGGCGAAGCCGGTGGAGGGGTGCGCCTGCGTGAGCCGGCGCATTTTTGCAATGTGGTTAAATTTACGCCTTACCAATGCAGCCGAACATATCCATCTTTTCTCTGACGGTGTCCTTGATTGCCTCTACGCCGGGGGCGAGAACCTTTCTTGGGTCGAAGCCCTTGCCGGTGAGGTCCTTGCCAGCCTCTATGTACTCACGTACCTTGGCTGTGAATGCGATCTGGCATTCGGTATTGACATTGATCTTTGCAACGCCGAGGGAGATTGCCTTCTTGACCTGATCAGCGGGAATTCCGGTGCCGCCGTGGAGCACCAGAGGCATATCGCCGACAGCAGCCTTGATGGCTTCGAGGGTCGAGAATGACAGTCCCTGCCAGTTATCGGGATACTTTCCGTGGATATTGCCGATGCCGGCAGCGAGCATTGTGACGCCGAGGTCAGCGATCATCTTGCACTCAGCAGGGTCAGCGCACTCGCCAGCGGCGATAACTCCGTCCTCCTCACCGCCGATAGCTCCAACCTCAGCCTCAAGGGAAATACCCAAGATGTCGCAGGTGTTTACAAGAGCAGTGGTGAGCTTGAGGTTCTCCTCAATAGGATAGTGAGAGCCATCGAACATGATGGAGCTGAAGCCAGCGTTGATGCACTTCTTAGCTCCCTCAAAAGTACCGTGATCGAGGTGAAGAGCAACCGGCACAGTGATACCGAGCTCATTTATCATACCCTTGACCATTCCGACGATTGTGGTATAGCCGCACATATACTTTCCGGCACCCTCAGAAACACCAAGGATAACAGGAGCTTTCAACTCCTCAGCCGTCTGGAGCACAGCCTTTGTCCATTCAAGATTGTTGATGTTGAACTGTCCGACGCCATAATGACCGTCACGAGCCTTGTTCAGCATGTCCTTTGCAGATACGAGCATTTTCATTACCTCCGTTTATGATAGTAGAACCACTCCGTGATTCCAAAATTAAACTTACGGATACATTATACACTATTTCGCCCGGGTTTGCAATATCAATTTTTGTAGGGGAGGATATTATCTGACTGGGCTTTGATCAAAGCCCTTTTGATCTCAAATTCCGTTTCCAAAGCATCATACTCCGCCTTGACCTCAGGATTCTTAAGCTCCTCAGCCAAAAAGTCTTTGTAGTTGGTATAATCTGCCATTAGCATCATCTCCAATGAGTATTATGTGATTTACCATATATGAGCATAGCACAATATGGCTATTCTGTCAAGAGACGCATGCCGCACTTTGCGTGACACCTCAGTCGCCTGCCGGCGATGCGCCTCCCTCCGGTCGGCGCACCCCTCCACCACCGGCTTCGCCGGCGGTCCCCCTCCCCTTATCAGGGGAGGCTATTTGCTTTCTGGGAAAGGTTGCTATTGGCTCCCCTGATAAGGGGAGCTGTCAGCCGTAGGCTGACTGAGGGGTGCGCGAGCCCGCAGGGCGAGCGCATCGCCGCAGGCGAACTGTACAACCTGCACAAATTCCGCCCCAAAATTTGTGCACTTTTAACAAATCGAAAAAGACCGGCAATTTCCTCTTGCAATTCGGGTCAAAAAATGCTACTATATAAACGTATTTAGAAGCGTAAATAATTCTGCGTTTCTAACCGGGTGAGAACTCGGCGGGGGGGTACTGGTTTTTGGGTGCCCAATTTCAAACCTCCGAACACGACACGTGCTTTGGAGGCTTTTTCTATATTCAATCCTCCTTAGACGGTCTAAAAGACATTTTGAGGAGGAAATTTTTTATGGCAAAAAAACTTTTGTGCGTTATGCTTAGCGTACTGATGGTTGTTTCGCTACTGCCGATGGGTGTGATGGCTACGGAATATGATCTCATTGCAACTGAGTCTATTTCATATCAGAATCAGGGCACATATTTGACGAGCTATGTTACTGAGCTTTGTGAAGCAGCACAGAATGGTGGCTATATTGAGATTGATGCAAGTTCAGACTCCAGCACTTATGATTGGATTCAAGTTGGAATTAGCTATACTAATTATAGCTGGTCATCTTCTTGTAACACAACAACTACAGCTGTTAGTGGCGGTACAAGCGTAACTATAACTATTACATCCGCTGAATTCTTGGCAGCGGTTAGTGATTTCACGAATGTACGTGGTCTTTGGATTCAGGGCGGCAGTACTTTGGATGTCACTGAAATTCGAGTTTATGCTGCTCAGGCTTCTGGCGAAACCACCTCCCGCACCAATGGTGTCATCTATATCAACGAAGACTACCACGGAGTTTTGCTTACCAGATCTGTTGACGGTGGCGAGACTACCAAGACTTACTTGGCTTGCGTTCCGCATACTGTAGGCTCTGATGGTTACTGCACTGTTTGCCATATGTATATCGGCACTGATGATGAGAGCAGTACTATTACTGTTGACGGCGTTGAGTATGAGGCGGCGTTCTCGAGTGATGTTAACTTTGCTTCCAATGACTGGAACACCACTACTTTGGGCGATGAGTCGTTTATCAATGCTTTGAGCACTGAGGGTGCACTCCTTGTTATCACAAGAGACACCGAGACTATTGTTTCCTATGTTTCCGGCGAGGTCTGGGATAAGTTCTTCGTAGGTGCTAACTATCAGTATGTTTACCTCTCGACCGTCGGCACTTCTACCGATGACGAGGATGACTTGGTAGCATTCCTTTCTGATGACGGAACTACCGTTGTTTACGACGGCGCAACCGTTTATGCAGCTCTCGAGGCAGCTGGTCTTACCGACAGCTCTTCCTACACTCTCGGAACTAACTCTTCTGAGACCTACACCATCACCAACGTCAGCGTATATGTTCCCGTTGGAACAATAGTCGCTGAGGATGTCGATGTTGAAGAGCCGGTTGAGTCTACTGATACCGAGACTGAGGAAGACGGCGACGATCTCACTGTTGACGATACCGACGAGGTTGAGACTCCTGCTGAGACCAACCCGACTACCGGCGTAGCACTTGCTCTCGTTCCGATGGCAATCGCTGGCTTGGCTGTTGTTTCTTCCAAGAGAAGATAATTGATAGTTCGTTTTCTTCAAATATCAGCTTCTGTTCGTAAGGCATAGCCGGACGAGTCTTTCCATCCAAAGGACCAAGAAATGCCCACCACGGCATACGCTTGCAGAAGAGAAAGTTTCCCCACCTTTTGGTGGGGATTTTTCTTTGGGGGATTAAACTTTTAAGACAGCAGCCAGTCAATCAGATACAGATTCATGATGCCGTCATAAGAGGTGATATAGCTTCTGTCCATGGAAAGCACGATCTTTTCATAGTTGTCAGGAATCATCCTGAGGGGTCTGAGCTCCCGTTCACGGGTTTCAGGCGACTGCATGCTTTCTGTTACCTGAATGTATACCTTGCTGTCCGGCTTTTCGGCGACAAAGTCGATCTCCGTTTCTCCTACCTTTCCGATGTATACCCGATAATCACGGCGAATCAGCTCAAGAAAAACGATGTTTTCGATTATATGCCCTCTGTCCGCATCACGGTAGCCTAAAAGCATGTTGCGAATCCCCATGTCAGAGATATAATTCTTGCCCAAGGTCTTAAGAAGCTGTTTTCCTTTCACATCATACCTGCCGACAGAGTAGAATACAAAGGCACTCCGGAGCATTGAAATATACTTTTCGACGGTCTTTCCGGCGATATTTTTATCCTTTCCAGACCTTATATCGCCCTCGGACGACAGAATATTTCCGATTTTGTTGGGAGATGTGATGCTGCCGATGTTGGAACAGAGGAACATCATGATTTTCTCAAGTGTTTCTTGGTCTGTCTGATTGTTTCTTTGAAGAATGTCCCGGAGTATGACCGTGGAGTAGATGCCCTCCAGAGCCTGATTGATTCTTGCTTCGTTGAATCTGTATTCCCTGAGTATTGGCATGCCGCCGAATTTGAGGTATTTCTGAAATTTCTCTTCGACACTCACACCCGGTTCAAACTCATAGAAGGTCAGGAATTCTTTGAACGACAGCGGAAGCATCCGGATTTCGATATATCTTCCGGATAGCAAGGTTGAAAACTCTGTTGAAAGAAGATAAGCGTTCGAGCCGGTGATATAAATATCCACGTCAAAGTCAAGCCTTAGTGACTCTATAGCCTTTTCCCAGTGCTGGACGTTCTGTAATTCGTCGAATATGAGGTAGGTTTTACCATGCTCCGGAATGTGACTGCTCACATAATCATAGAACGACAGGTAATCAGTGAGTTCTCTGTACCGCAATGACTCGAGGTTCATATGGATAATATTTTCATCCGGAACACCGTTTTCAGAAAGATACCCATGGAACAGGTCTAAAAGCGATGATTTCCCACATCTTCTGATTCCGGTGACAATCTTGACCAGATCGACATCCTTGTTCTGAATCAATTGCTCAAGATATTCAGGGCGATTTATAAGACTATTCATGCTATACCTCCTTGATTTCATACCTATATTATACCCCAAAATTCAAGAAAGTCAATACTTTCAGACTTCGAAGTCTGAAACTTTTCGAAAAATTTAAGTTTGCGACTTATGAGTCAGAAACTTATAATAGTGTGTGCCATTCGCTCTCAGTTGATTCCCTGATATTCCCAAGTTTAATCCTCCCTTTTCGTGAAACCATAATCAAAAAGGAAAGGATGATAACTTTGAAAACCATTATTTCACGGCGCACGTTGGTGCGGATAATTTCGTTCTCTGTGGCGATAATCGCTGTTCTGGCGGCGGCGGATATTGTGTATATGTGCAGGCTTTCACGGGCGGAGAGCTCGATTGAGTATGGCTATCAGGAGGCGGTGGAGGAGCTGGCGCAGAGTGCCGACAAGATTTCGGCGACGCTTACAAAGGGCTTATATGCCTCCTCTCCCCAGATGATGCAGAAGCTTTCGAGCGAGCTCTTGAGCGAGGCGACCAACGCCAAGAATGCCCTTACAAAGCTCCCTGTTGCCACCTCAAATCTTGAGAAGACCGAGAAATTTCTTTCGCAGATAGGGAACTATGCCTATTCTCTCTCGGCGTCGGCGGCTGACGGCAGCACTCCGTCATATGAGGACTATGAGATCATGAGCACCCTTTGCGACAACGCTTCGGCTTTCAGCGATGAGCTCTGGAGTCTCAAATCGAAGCTTCTTTCGAACGACAAGAGTATAAGCGAGCTCTTTTCTGAGCTCGAAGACGGCGGCGAATCGTTCCTCACCGACAGCCTTTCGACGGTCGAGGAGGGCTTTGAGAACACCCCAAAGCTCATCTATGACGGACCTTTTTCCGACCATATCTTGGAGAAGAGTTCCCTGATGCTCGAGAATGCAGAGGAGATTTCGGAGGACGAAGCTCGGGAAATTGCCGCCAAGTATTGCGGGCTTGAAAGCTACCAGCTGAAAACAGCCGAGTATACGGAGGAGGGAACAATGCCGTCCTATCGCTTCACGGCGGATGGCGTCAGCTGCAGTGTCACGAAGAATGGCGGCTATGTGTGCTATATGCTCAGGCGTCAGGCGGTCAGAACTGCAAATCTCACCTCTGAAGAAGCGGTGGAGTCCGCAAAAACCTATCTTGAGAATCTCGGGATAGAGGACATGCGTGAGACCTACTACGAGACCTACAACGGCGTCTGCACGGTGAACTTCGCCTATGAGCAGGACGGCGTGACCTGCTATACCGATCTCATCAAGGTCGCCGTAGCCCTTGATGACGGCGAGATAACCGGCTACGACGCAAGAGGCTTTCTTATGAATCACATAGAGCGGGAAATCTCAGAACCCACTCTTTCTGAGACCGAATGCCAAGGGGATCTCTCTCCGATGCTGAGCGTCACAAGCTCCGGTCTCGCAATAATCCCGACCGACAGCGTCGAGGAAAAGCTCTGCTACGAGTACAAGTGCCAGTCCACCGACGGCAGAACGGTTTTAGTCTATGTCAATACAGAAACCGGCGAGGAAGAGGATATACTGATACTTCTTGAAACCGAGGGTAGTGTACTGACTGTATAGTCGCACTTATGGCTCCCCCTTTGGGGGAGCTGTCGCCGCAGGCGACTGAGAGGGCGCGAGCGAAGCGAGCGTCAGCACCATTCTATCACCATCCCGTCAAAAAGTGTTTATCAATCATTAATGAAATGCACCTTTATTTTTAAAATTCGTGGGTTACAATATCCACAGAAAAGCGGAAAAGCTTTGATTTTGAATAAAGGAGACTCATTATGGATAACTACAATGACAATATCAATGAAGTAACTGGCGGAGCTGTCAACGAGACAGAAAGCACTCCCACCGAGGAAGCTTACTCTGCTCAACCGGAGCAGACCTACGAGCAAACTGCTTATCAGCAGTCCACCTATCAGCAGACCCAGTACTATTCTGAACAGCAGCCCCAGCAGACTCAGGGCTATGAGCAGCAGGGCTACACCCAGCAGGCATATCAGGGCGACTACACCTACCAGTGGCAGAGCGCACAGCCGAACACCGGCTATGTCGTCTACGAGCAGCCTGATCAGCAGAAGAAGCAGAAGAAAGCCAAGAAGATGAAAGAGAAGAAGGAGAAGACCTCAAGAACTCCTTGGGGCGCAATGATAGCCATCGCTCTTGTCTGTGCAATCCTTGGCGGAGGAATCGGAGCGGCGGCAACGGCTCTTGTCACCACCGACAGCTCAGTTGTACCTACCTCTTCAGGCTCCTCTGTTACTTCCGACTCCGGAACAGTGATCAACACCAGCAGCCACACCAACGAGGTTATCCTCAACGAGGTTGAGGCAGGCGAGGAGATGACCGCCGCAGAGGTCTACGCAAATAACGTAAACGCAACCGTCGGCATCACAACCTCTATAACCACCAACTACTTCGGCTATACCACCACCTCGGCGGCTTCCGGTTCAGGCTTCATAATCTCTTCTGACGGCTACATCCTTACCAACTATCACGTTATCGAGGATTCGAGCAAGATAACCGTCAGCCTCTACAACGGCGAAAGCTACACCGCAACCCTTGTCGGCTATGACGAGAACAACGATATAGCTGTTCTCAAGATTGAGGCGGAGGGTCTCAGCACCGTAACCTTGGGCGACTCCGACAGCCTTAACGTCGGCGATTCAGTCGTTGCAATCGGCAACCCGCTCGGCGAGCTCACATTCTCCCTCACTGCAGGAGTAGTCAGCGCACTCAACCGTTCTGTAACCCTTTCGAATGACGTGACCATGGAGCTTATCCAGACCGACTGTGCCATCAACTCCGGCAACTCGGGCGGCGCACTCTTCAACATGTATGGTGAGGTTGTCGGCATCACCAATGCGAAGTATTCGAGCAGCAGTTCCTCTTCTGAGGCGTCCATCGACAACATCGGCTTCGCAATCCCGATTAACACCGTCAAGGAGATAGTCTACAGCATCATCGAGACCGGCACATATGAGAAGAGCTACATCGGCGTCACCGTCACCGACGTCACCACCAGCGTCTACTACAGCACCGGCATCACCTCCGGCGCAGTAGTCTATAGCGTAACCGAGGGCGCACCTGCTGATGAGGCAGGACTCGAGGTCGGCGACATCATCACTAAGGCTGACGACACCGAGATTACCGGCGCAAGCTCCCTCTCGAGCTATGTTGCGTCCCTCGAAGTAGGCGACGAGCTCGTCCTTGAGGTCTACAGAGACGGCGAGACAAGAGTAATAGTAGTCACCGTCGGTTCAACCACCCAGTCAGCACTGCCCGATTCTGACACAACCGATTCGAGCACCGATTCCGACACCGATTCCAATTCCGGCTCAGACAGCCAGTCCGGCAGCTCATCCCCATGGGGCGACATGTTCGGCAACTTCAGCTTTGGAAACGGCAACAATAGCAGCGGCAATAGCGACAGCTCTGAATCGGACGATATAATCTGACCTGCCCCTCAGTAAGCTTCGTTGAGCTCCCCTTTCAAGGGAGCTCTTTTTTTGCGCAAAAATTTTCTAAAACCGCCGAAACCCCTTGACAGCCTCCAGAATTTATGGTATAATTAATTAGAGGCACTAAAATAAGTAGGTACTTATTATTTATATTCAAGGAGGAAATCCCATGAAAAAACGTATCTTTATAATTCTTCTGACCCTATGCCTTGCAATTGCCGCAATGACGGTGATGGCGATGGCGGAGACGGTTACTGGCATCGGCTGGGAGCTTGATACTAGCAATGGCGAGCTCACATTTTCTGCTGATAGTTCGGATACCATGGATGATTGGATGAGTAAAAAAGATAGCTATGCTAACCAAGTAAAATCGGTGGTTTTTGAAGGCGATGTGACTGAAATCTTTTCGCACTTGCTTGAGAATTGTTCAAACCTGACGTCAGTTACATTTAATAGCGATGTGACAAGTATTGGCAGCGATGCTTTTTCCGGCTGTTCCAGCCTGACCTCAATCAATATACCGAGCAGTGTGACATACATTGGTGAAGATGCTTTTTATGGTACAAAGATTACCTCAGTCACCCTCAGCTGTGCCACAGCTTACGAAAGCGATTCTTTCCCATCTTTCCCATCAGGTTGCACCATCACTATCTCTCCCCACAATTATGTCAACGGTTACTGCTCCGTCTGCAATGCCGTCGAGCCTGATCATGTCTATATCGGCAGCCTGAAGCTTTATGACGGGTACTATACCACTGATGGTTCATCGGGAACTTCCGGCACGCCTGCCAGCACTGTTACGAGTTATGCTTACTACAGCGAGGGGGTTCTGTATCTTTATAAGTTCAGCTTGACCACCGACGACGCCACAGCTATCTCGGCAACCGGCGACCTGATAATTGACCTTTGCGGCGAAGAATCAAGCATTACCTCTGCGAATGCTAATACCATTGTTGCCACGGGAGATATAACCATCCGGAATGGCAGCCTGAATCTGACAGCTTCGGGCGACGATGATGATACTATTTATGTGATCAGCATCAGCTATTATGATTTCACTGTTTCTGATTGCGATCTAATCACTTCTGTAACCAGCGATTACTGTGCTTGCGGAATAGTGGCGTATAATGTTGTGATTGAAAATGAGAGTACTGTGAACATCACCGTAGAAGCAGCTTCACAAGCGGTTGGAATAAGTTGTGTCGATCTCACAATATCCGCAAGTGAGGTTGATACCAAGGCAACTTATACAGGCGATTCCGCTGGATATTCTGTAGCTCTTGATGCATGGAATACCCTTACAATCAAGGATGAAAGTATTGTAAATGCTACTGCAGATGGAGACAGAGCTTATGACGCAATCTTTGCTCTATCAGATATTTCGATTACTGGCAATAGCACTGTGACTGCTATTATCGATGGCGATGCTGCTGATCCAGTTGCGTTAACATCTGATGTGGGCAATATAGAAATCATCAACAGCACCGTAATCGCCAAGGCTACCGGCGTAACTACAAGCGGGGGAGCTATAAGAGCCGCAGGCGGCTGGGCATCCCCACAAACCATTACCATAACCGGAAGCACAGTAGAAGCAACTTCTATATGCACCAGCACCACTGATTCGACTATAAACTACGGCGCAATCTTCGCCACGGGAGATATTTCCATCACCGAAAGTAGCACAGTGACAGCTTCAACGAATGGCGGTGAACTTGGATCTTCGGTTGATGAAGCGGGAATTGGTATCTTATCTGTTGGAGGAAGTATTTTAGTATCCGCAAGTGATATAGAAGTAACTATTGACAGCAGTAGCAATTATTACTCTCAATATGATTGGGATCTTGCTTATGGCATCATCGCTATAGAAGATATTTCAATAGAGGAAGATAGTAACATAAAAATTGATATGACTGGCAGTTACGCAGCGGGTATTGGCGTTATGGGTGATTTAACAATATCTGAGAGTACCATAAATGTCGAAGCTGATAGTGATTCATCCTGTGGAATTTATGGAAATGATATTATTTCCATCACCGCCAGCGAAGTCGTTGCCGACGGCGGAATTTATATGAATTCTTCGTCCGGTACTGTAACCGTCACCCCTGCAACTGGTGGCTCTTCGAAGATTACCAAGACCAACGGTACTGACAGTGACATTTCTGTTATCGACGAAGCAACGGTGATTGTCACTGACGGCTACACCTACGTTGCAATCACGGCGCATGAGCATACGTATGATTATGACAATATCGTCTGGGAGTGGGCTGAGGATTATAGTTCTGTAACGGCTACGGCTACCTGTACCGATGCTGACTGCGATCATACGGAGACGGTGACGGCGACGGCAACGGCAACGGTGACTTCGGTCACTTCTGGCAGTACGGTGACATATACGGCTACCGTGGAGTTCGGTGGCGTAACCTACACCACTACAGTCACCAAGGCTTACGGCTCAAGCACTTCGACAGCCTCCGCAAACTACACCTCCGTCCGTGAAGCGATAGCCAAGGCGAACGCCCTCAACCCTGACGACTATGAGGACTTCTCAGCCGTCACGAGAGCAATCACCAACGTTGACTGGACGCTTACAAGCACCAATCAGAGTGCCGTCAATTCGATGGCAGCCGCCATCAACGAGGCAATCGCCAACCTCGTCCCCATATCTACGGAAGAGGTAATAATCGACGAACCGGTCGAGGGAACAGACATAGAGATTGAGGTTTAAGCAGAAGCTTTGATTTCCCATTGAAATTCTGCCCTCTTTGTGCTATACTTATACTAACATAGCACAAGGAGGGCAAATTATGCGTTCAACTGAGGAAATGTTAAGGCTTATAACCGACACAGCAGAGAGGGACGAAAATGTTCGGGCGGCTGTTCTGAGCGGCTCGAGGGCGGATATTTCAAGACCCACTGACGTCTATCAGGACTACGACGTCGCATTTTTAGTCGGCGACCTGACGCCGTATTTCAACAACCCCTGCTATATCGAGCGCACATTTGGAAAAGCTCTCATTATGCAGCTCCCCGACCTCAATGACAATCCGTCTCTTACTGTGGAGACCGCTGAGCGGTTCGCCTATCTGACGATTTTTGAGGACGGAGTGCGCTTAGATCTCACTTTCACAACCCTGATGCCCGACTGGGGAAATGAGCCGATTAAGGTTCTTTTCGACAGGGAGGGACACCTTGAGGACAACCCCGACAATGAGTGCTACATGGTGAAGCGTCCGACTCAGGCTGAGTTCTCCGCCTGCTGTAACGAGTTCTGGTGGTGCCTGAATAACGTCGCCAAGGGCTTGAAGAGGGAAGAGATCCCCTACGCCAAGTCGATGTTCGAACTGACGCTCCGCCCCCAGCTGAATAAGATAGTGGAGTGGTACATAGGCTCAATCTCCGACTTCTCGGTTTCCACCGGCAAGCTCGGGAAGTATTTCAAGCGATACCTCCCCGACAGCATCTACTATAAGTATCTCAGAACCTACACCACCTCCGACCCCGCCCGAATCTGGTCAAGCCTCATCAACACCTGTAAACTGTTTTCAGATCTCGCAAGAATCGTTGCCCAAGACTTAGGGCTTGAGTATAACAGTAAAGAAGAGGATGGTGCGAGGCTTTATATGATGAATGTTAAGGGTGGCATTTATGAGCAATAAAAAAATCTCCTCACCAAGCTTTGGTGGGGAGTTAATATTACTGCAACAACCAACTGTAATCCTGACGGCAGTCGACTATGTATTCTACGAACACTTTGTCACCTACTATCTCATAAATGACGGCATACCACTTTGCAATACACATTTTATGATATTTGTTTGGAATGACAGCTTCGTCATCTATGTACGGGAAACGCTCCGGCATATATGTCAGCGAACGCATAGCGCGCATGATTTCATTTCGGGTTTCTTTCGCTGCGTTCACATTGACTTGTCTGACAAAATCGACATGTTTTCCCAGCATAAACTTCGCTCTGTCCGTAACCCTTACGGTATACCTTTTCTCCACCGCCATACTTTACGACGCCCTTTCAATCACTTCGTCAAGATATGCCTCCAGTTCATCAAGGGTGCAGCCCTCATTTCCTTTAAGCCTTTCCTCCTCAATTTCTAAAAGTTCTTTTTGAAGTTTGAGCATTTTCTCCCGGCGGCTATAGCTCTTGACATCCATAACAACCAAGTCTTCCTCTCCATTATTGATGAGGAAAATCGGCTCAGAGGTCTTCCGACAAATATCTGCGATTTCATTATAATTCTGGCGTATTTCAACAGCCTGACGAGTAATCATTTGTGCCACCTCCGTAGTGCTTTCACATAAGATTATGACTATATTATAACCGATTTGCGATGCGGTGTCAATAGAAATCCGCTTTTGACAAGCATATCTGTATATCCGCCCTCCGGGGTGGGGTTTGTTGTCTCTGAATCGCAAAATCCGAATTACAGAATCTAAAATGCCTGTGTTATGATACATATAGAGGTTAAGAAAGCAACCTCAAAATTTATAACACGAAAGGTGATAATCATGAAAAAATTCAAAAGGCTCATTTCGTTACTCTTGGTAGTGGTAATGTGCGTATCGATGACATCGTCGGTATTCGCTGCAAAGAATGCCTGCGTTAATGTTTCGGGAAGCAGTGCAGGTAAAACTACTTTCACTGTTGTGACGGGTAGCTCGTGGAAGAACAACGGCAAGATTACTTTCACGCAGTCCAAGGGTACTATGAAGTACACTAACAATGGCTATGGCACCAGCACAGTCAGCACATATGGCGCATATATTGTTTCGTACATATGCATAAAGGATAGCGGTGCTTGTAGTACGGGATATTGGTCATGGAGATACACAAAGACATTTTCTATGACTCTCATGAAAAATGCGACGTATATAATTACCGTTACTCCTTGTAGTGCTGATGTTGTTTTCGAAAATTGCCGTAGTTCGAGCTGGCTTGTCAGATTGAGAACAGCGTATATGTACTCATATAATCCGTCATGGAAGACCAATGCAACATGGAACGTGAAGTCTACGAGTGTTGTAAGTTCGTGCACAAAGGGCTGAGAACATACCTGACCGGCAAGCATTCTGAACTATTTTTATCAAATCCGCCTCTTCCGGGGCGGGTTTTCTGTTCAAGCATCGCCCGAAGCACTGGTTTATAACAGCTTGTTAAAAAAGTTTGAAAAAGGTATTGACAAAGGGGAGCGGGGGGGTAAAATGTATTTGGCGCGCAACTTTTTTATCTTCTGGTGATTGACAGCTGATTGATGGTTTTGCGCTATTATATTTCTTGGAGGGAAAAACAATGTCAAAAAAATTTACCCGGTGGTTATCGGTGCTTGTTATGTGCGCTATGCTTGTCACTTTGACGTCGTGTGCATCGGTGAGCACGTATGACGATGGAACGGGGACGTCTGATAATGATGCATCTGTGTCAGATGGTGAAGCGAACTCATCAGATAGTTCTTCTGATGCAGTTGATGATGAAGACAGTTCGTCAGACGAAGCAACATCAGCTGAGAACAGCACTTCTTTTGAAGCAGTTACGATTGTGGATGATGACAATATCACCATCAGGGTTGAATCATTTGAGGATAACACTTTCAACTTCTATCTTGAGAATAAAACCGAATCTACAAACCTGATGTTTTCTATAAACAACGCCTCAGTGAACGATATTATGTGCGATCCGTTCTGGGCGAAAAGCCTCGGCGCAGGGCTCAAGACCTATTCCGACGTTTCGTTCACTTCACTGTCCAGCTATGGCATCAACTACATAGAGACTGTTGAGTTAGAGCTCAGAGTGTACGACGATGATGATTGGCTCGCAGATGATTACTACAATGAAACTGTGACGTTGACAGTTCAGAATACATCGGGCGACCCGTCCACGTTTGCCGTCACATCAGATAACGGCTACGAGAGCGTTGTGCTGGTCGACTCAGATGGTATAAAGGTAACAGTTATTGACTATGATGAGGACTACACATGGGGTCCGTCGTTCCTGCTTTGCATTGAAAACAGCACCGACAAGAATATCATGGTCACAGTAGACGATGTCGGTGTCAATGGTTTCTCCTGCGATCCTTTCTGGGCAAAGACGGTTTACGCCGGAAAAACAGCCTACTCGAATATGTATTGGTTCGAGTCGACACTTGAGGAGAATTATATCGAGGCTATAGAAACGGTTTCCCTGACACTCCGTGCCTACGATGATGACGACTGGCTTTCTGATGATATAGTAAACGTATCTGTTGAACTGACTGCCGGCTCAGAAAATTAAATTGCAGAAGACCGGCTCAAAAAGCTGGTCTTCTTTTTCTCATTTCACAAACATTTCAGCAAAACAAGGTTTACAACCGGCAAAAAGCGTGCTATAATGGTTACTGTCAAAAAGTACGGATACGAGTTTGTACCCGAAAAGAAAGGATAGATTTACTATGAAAACGTCAATCGTAAAGGTTCACGGTCGTGAAATTATCGACTCACGTGGAAATCCTACTGTTGAGGCTGAAGTAACACTTGAAAATGGCATTACTGCCCGTGCAGCTGTCCCGTCTGGTGCATCCACCGGCGTACATGAGGCTGTTGAGCTTCGTGACGGTGACAAGAGCCGCTATGAGGGCAAGGGCGTTACCAAGGCTGTAGAGCATGTTGATAACGAAATCGCCAAGGCTGTTGTCGGTCTCGACGCTTTGGATCAGGAAGCTGTTGATATGGCTATGATCAAGGCTGACGGAACTCCCAACAAGGGCAACCTCGGCGCAAACGCAATCTTGGCTGTTTCCTTGGCTACCGCAAAGGCTGCTGCCGCTTCCTGCGGAATCCCGCTTTACCGCTATGTCGGTGGCGTTGATGCCAACATTCTCCCTGTTCCTATGATGAACATCCTCAACGGTGGCGCACATGCTTCTAACAACGTTGACTTCCAAGAGTTCATGATCATGCCTGTAAGCGCACCCAGCTTCAAGGAGTGCCTCCGCAGATGCTCAGAAGTCTTCCATATGCTCAAGACCACTCTTAAGAACAACGGCACACCTGCTGCCGGCGTTGGCGACGAGGGCGGCTATGCTCCTAACCTCGCTTCCGAAGAGGACGCTATCGAGGCTATCTGCGAAGCTATCAAGGCTTGCGGATATGAGCCCGGCGTTGACTTCTTCATCGCTATCGACGCTGCAAGCTCCGAGTGGTGGGACGACGAGGCTAAGTGCTACCATCAGCCGAAGTCCGGCAGAGTTTACTCAAGCGAAGAGATGGCTAACTACATGGCAGAGCTCTGCACAAAGTACCCGATCATCTCCCTCGAAGACGGCATGGCAGAGGACGACTGGGAGGGCTGGAAGCTCCTCACCGACAAGATCGGCGACAGAGTTCAGCTCGTCGGCGACGACCTCTTTGTTACCAATTCCGAGAGACTTGCGACCGGTATCGAGAAGGGCGTTGCAAACTCCATCCTCGTCAAGGTCAACCAGATCGGTTCCCTCACCGAGACCGCTCAGGCTATCAGAATGGCTAAGAATGCCGGCTACACCTACATTCTCTCTCACCGCTCCGGCGAGACTGAGGACGTAACCATCGCTGATCTGGCAGTTGCTTTCGGCTCTGGTCAGATCAAGACCGGTGCGCCCAGCAGAACCGACCGTGTTGCGAAGTACAACCAGCTCCTCAGAATCGAAGAAGAGCTCGGTAACTCCGCAGTTTATCCGGGACTTAACGCTTTCCACGTAAAGAGATAATTTCGGATTAAGAAGATTACAAGGGACTTTCTTCCGGGGGAGTCCCTGTTTTTTCGCTGAAAATGATTGACAAGAAGCCGGATTTGTGATAATATATCAAATGGTAACGCCGCTGTGGTGGAATCGGCAGACACAAGGGACTTAAAATCCCTCGCCCCTAAAGCGTACCGGTTCAAGTCCGGTCAGCGGCACCACAGCTCGCTTTGCGAGCTACCAAAGAAGACGCCGAAAGGCGTCTTCTTCACTTGATGCAATCAAGTCAACTATAATCCGAACCTGTTTCCAATTGGAGATGGGCTCGGATTTTTCTTGTGTTGTGATTGACTTTTCAATTTGTATCTGCTACAATATGAGTTAGCATAAGCTAACAGCATGGAGGGAGAAAAATGACTGACTATAAAAAGATAACTCTTGCGTTACTTTGCGGTCTCATGGGATGCCTGTGCTTTGGTGTCGGGGATTGGCTCATGCTCTACGGCGACACGACCTACCTAGGAACAATCTCTTGGCTGACAGTGGGCGTTACGCAGATTGCCCCTTGGCGAAATAGTTTAGCTATGATGCTCGCATTCCCCGGAATCATCTTCTACGGAATTTCACTGTTTGCCATCGGAAAGCTGATTAAGTCAGAGCGAAAGCAAAAAGCTTATCACTATCTGACCGCATTCAGCCTTACCCCGTGGCTCTGCCTGCACCTGTTTTACATCGTGATTCTCTACGGCTTCGCTTGGATGAGCAGTAACGGTTATGACTCCGCCGCCTTGCCGGTCTCGGAAGCGATTATTTCGCATTTTTCTTGGATAGTCCCGGTAAGCGAAGTATTGATGCTCCCGCCATATCTCTATTGGGCATGGATTGTACTGCGCGGGCAAACCGTACTGCCACGACAGATGGCACTCTCCAACCCGTTGATTTTCTATCTCGTGTTGAAATTTCTGACCCTGCTTACGCCGGATTGCGCTTTCCGTCTGGCATTTACCAACGGCTTGATGAGCGAGAGCATGGTGCTTTGGTTCGGGAGCATATCGGTGTGGTTGTATTTGCAAGGAAAGAATGATACAGGCAGGAGAAAACAGCTCGAAAAGGAGTAACCACATGATTCGACTTACAAATCTCACCGACGAAGAGATAAAAGTAATCGGCAGGCGGATTGGCGAAGCATTCTATGATGAGGGCGAGGGTGCGTTTACTCGCCTTGACCGTGAGGATGCGATAACTGTCTTAGAAATCATGACAGAATGCTACTATCGCCTTGGCGTTCTCTATGCGACTTCCGAACGGCAAGAGGGCTATCTTGCTTACTGGCGAAAGGGTGAAGCAAAGGAATGGGGCATGAAGATGGTGCGGGAGTCCCTCCATATGTCGTGGCGATTCCTACGGGAGCTTTCACTCAGGTCGCTGAAAAAGCTGATTCCATTGATGAGCAATCCGTATGAGAAAATATATCAGAAAGAGCCGGACTATGTGGTTGTCTCAATGGTCGCTGTCAGGCGGGAATTTCAGGGGCAGGGGTTTCTTCATGTGCTGCTGGAAGAGCCGTTTCACATCGCCCGGGAGCGAGATATTCCCTGCGTTCTGGACACGGACACGGAGCTGAAAGTAAAAAAGTACATCTCCTGTGGCATGAAAAAGGTGGCGGAAACGCCGATAAAGGGCGGCGGAATGATTTATACAATGGAGGGGTAATGCAAAATGATAATAACCATAGTTTCAACACTTATGATTATGCTCGGCTATTTTCTCATGCTGTACGGCGCAGTAGGCTTTATACAGGATAAGCGGCTTTTCTCCTCCGCACCGAAAGAGAACTTAGCCGTGATCCCTGACAAAAAAGAGCGGTTCAAGGGCGCACACATCGTCGGTTGGGTGATCGTCGCGATCGCCGTATTGTTGTTTATTGGTGCATTTGCTCTGGGTATCTGGGATGGAGCAAGAAATGGATTCGGACCGCTAAAATATTTCGCCCGAATTCTCACGATGCTCTATGTGATGGAGATTTACGATATACTTTTCTTTGACTGGTATCTTCTGTGCCGCTCAAACTTCTTCATCCACTTCTATCCGGAGTTGAAAGACGTCGACAGAAGCAACTTCTTCGGGTACAACAAAAAATCGCATATCATGCACTTTATAACTTATATTCCCGTCTGTGCCGGGATGGCACTGGGACTTGGGACTATATTCTCATAGAACTTATGGAGGGATATAACGAAAAGACTTCATATGGTAAGACGCCTTATGACGTCTTTCCAATTAAATCCGCCCCTACTTGTTCACCTTGCACAAAATCCTGTGCAAAAATTGTGCATTATCACCAAATATCAGATGAGATTAAAATTTTACCTTGCGCCTTGGACAAAAATATGTTATGATATAGACGTATTTAGAGGCGTAAGTATTCTGCGCTTCTGACAGAGTGATTACTCTGCGGGGGGTAACGGTTTTCCGCTACCCGAAAAACCTCCGAACACGACACGTGCTTTGGAGGGCATTTTTATATTCCATCCTCCTTAGACGGTCAAAAGACAATTTTGAGGAGGAAATTTTTATGCTAAAAAAGGTTTTGTGCGTTCTTCTGAGCGTGCTGATGGTTGTATCGCTTCTGCCTACGGGTGTAATGGCAGACGATAACTTCAAGTACATCTATGTCAATGGTGTGGATATTCTGACTGCAACAAATTACACCGTTCAGTGTGGCAGTGGTACGGCGGTGTATAACCCAGAAACCTACACTTTGACACTTACGAATGCGACGATAGATACTGTCTTATCCAGTGATGCAATCTATTTTTATGCTAATTCTGCCGCTTCTGCTCCATCGGGTGGGGTAACAATCGAACTTGTAGGCGACAACTATATCAATCTCAGCGGTTCTTATGCTATAGAGAGCAGGTATTGTGATTTAACTATCACAAGTAAATCCAATGGAACTCTGACGATTGATGGTGCGAATTATGGCATATACCTTAATAGTTGCAATCTTAATATTACCGACTGTACTGTTACCATGACTGGCATAGTCAAGAGAGGTATCAATTCGAGCAATCCCGTTTACATCACTAATTCAACAGTGACTATGACTGCTTCCAGCACAGCTACTAATGCCATTGGCATTGGTGGTTCCGGAAGTCTGACAGTTTATATTGAAGATTCTGATGTTACAATGACTATGTCTGGTAAGTGCTTTTACAATTCAAATTCTACAAACAGTGCATACACCTCGAGACTTTATGTAGAGGATTCTCAGCTGACTTGTACGACCACCGATTCAAGTAAGGCGGCTATCAACCTCAGTGGTCTGACTGTTTCGGGAGATTCAACCGTAATTGCTGATGGCGGACTGGATCTTCAGATAGGAACTTCAGGTAGCTATAATCTGTATGCCCATATCACCATGAGCACCGAGCCGGCGTATTTCTACTATGGCTCTGACTCAGCGAATTTAAGCGTGGCAAGCAGTACCAGCGCAAGGAGCTATACAGGTTCTACAGCGGCTACGACTTACTACTTTTCCAATTATCCCTACATAATGATAGTCACCGGCACTGGTAATGGCGGTCCTACTCCGGTTTCGGAGAGTAGCAATGGCGTGAGAGGTGTTATTTATATCAACGAAGACTATCATGCGTTTATACTGACAAGAAACAGCCGCAGATACCTTGCTTGTATTCCGCACACTGTTGACTCAAATGGATATTGCACCGTTTGCAAGGAGTATATCGGCAGTGAGGAAGAGGAAACGGTTACTATTGATGATGTCGAATACAATGTTGTATATTCGAACACTACAAGTATCGCCGCCGGTAACTGGAATCAGGTTACGTTTGATTCTGATACGTCTATGATGGACGCTCTTGCGGCTGACGGAGCTATTCTCGTAATCACAAGAGACACCGAGACTTTGGTTTCCTATGCCGACGGCGGATACGAGAAGATTCTCTTCATCGATTCCTCGTGGTCTAATAACAACACGCTTATTACTCTCGGAACAGCAGGTCATACCTCCGCTGATGAGAGCGACGTTATCGACTGCCTGTCCGATGACGGAATAACCCTTACCTACGATGGCGCAACAATCTATCAGGCGTGGGTCGATGGCGGCTATGCCGAGGGTGGCTCTGAACTCGTTCTCGTTTCCAATACCTCCGCTTCCTACAATATCGTGAGCGTTCAGGTTCTCGTCCCTGTGGAATAACAAAGACAAATCCCTTATTCTACAAATGTCATAGTTTCTGTGCCAGAATAGCATGGAAGCAAGAATTCCCCGCCATATTCCGACGGGGAATTTCTTCTTCGGAAAACAGTTTTAGGGGACGCAAATTCTTTTCAAAAAACTATTGCATTTTTCTGCGACATGTGCTATAATCTCTACGTTCGGTATTTGGTGGGTATAGCGTAGTTGGTTAACGCGTCAGATTGTGGTTCTGAAGACCGTCGGTTCGAGTCCGACTATCCACCCCAGAAAAGCGGCTTTCCCGAGAGCCGCTTTTATTTTTTTCTGAATCCTTGAACCTTTTCCCGGAATTCCACGACTATATAAGTGAAACCGGTTTTAATAAGCATGAGGAGGTGAGGCGGTTGGAATCTGCTTTGCAGACTGAATTTGAGAGGCTTTTGCGTGAGAACAAAAACGCTGTCGAGCGGTTTGTCAGGTTCAGAATATCTTTGAGCAGCGACGCTGAGGACGTTCTGCAGGAGGTTTACCTTGCGGCGTATCTCGGCTTTGAGAAGCTTGAGAATCGGGAGAATTTCAAGGCTTGGATCATCGGCATCGCAAGAAACAAGTGCCGTGACAGGTATCGTGAGATGGCTCATCAGCTTGAGCTTGTCGACATCGAAAGTGCCCCCGAGGAAAAGCTCTCTGTCGGAATCCACGGAATCAGCATCCAAAGCGACGTTTCGGAGGCTCTTTCGGAGCTTCCCGACCGTGACAGCGAGATTCTTCGGCTCTACTATCTCAGGCAGCTTCCGCAGATGGACATTGCGAGGATTCTCAATATCCCCGTCGGCACTGTCAAAAGCCGCATCCACTATGCAAAAATCCGCCTCCGGGAAAAATTCCCCGAAAGGCAACATATCGAAAAAGGAGAGGATACCATGAGTAACATTTCAAGCATCATGCCGGAAATGATTCCGGAGTATAGAATCGAGAAGTCGCCGCTTGAGCCGTTCCCGGTAAAATGGGAGGAGATGATGGGCTGGTTTGTAGTCCCGAGACTCGGCGAGAAGCTCAGCTGGGCGATGTACGATTTCCCCGAAAAGAAAAAGACCGAGGAGGACCTTATGGAGGTCGTCGGCAGGGCTATGGTCCACGGAATAGAGGGCGTCGAGATTCACGCCACTGCCTTTGACCCGATGGAGGCAAACGCCACCGGAGAAAGCCCTACGCACCGCACCTTCGTCGCTCAGCTCACCGACACCCACACAAGAATCTTGGCTGAGAGCCATTTTGAGGACGGAGTTAGGAAGTGCTTCACGTTCCTCGACGGCGATGATTTCCTTGATAACTGGGGCTTCGGTGAGGATAACTGCGGCAACGAGGTAAATCTCGCCCCTAAAGGCATCATCCGGAGGGATGGCGACAGAATCACCTGCAGTGGTTCAAAGAACGTTATGGATGTTGTGGGACGCTACACCGTCACCATCGGCGGGAAAGCATACGATACCGTCTGCGTCATAGACATTGAGAACTATCAGGATGGCGTCGCAAGCGAACAATATCTTGATAAGTCAGGCAAAACCATCCTCTGGCGACGCTTCAACGCCGACAACTGGGCGATAAAGCGTTACAAAAAACCATGGAGCGAGCTCCTGCCCGAAAACGAGGTAATCTACGTCAACGGCAACAGGTTCGTACATTGGTATGACTGCGTGACGAGCTATATTCTGTGATGACAAAACCCCACCTGAGCTGTGCTTGGGTGGGGATTATTGTCTTTACTTTTTCCCAGACACGTGCTAAAATAGAATTACATGGAGGGATTGATATGGTGAAAGAAGCTGACTCCCAGCGTGATTTTTCCGTCGGCAGGGTCTCGGGGAATATAGCGGCGCAGGCGGTGCCGCTGACGATAGCTCAGCTGGTGCAGCTTTTGTACAACATCGTCGACCGCATTTACATCGGTCATCTGCCGGATATAGGAAGCGTGGCACTGACTGGGGTTGGGATCACTTTTCCTATAACAACGCTGATTTTAGCTTTTGCAAACCTGTTCGGGACGGGTGGTGCGCCGCTCTTTTCAATACAGAGAGGAGCCCGGAACGAGCAGAGAGCCCGGGAAATAATGGGCAACGTTTTCACAATGATTCTCGGAACCTCGGTGATAGTTGTGGGATTTTGCTATCTTGTCAGGACACCTATGCTCTATCTTTTCGGAGCGAGCGATGACACTATTATTTATGCGGAGAGCTATCTTGAGATTTATCTTATGGGAGTTATCTTTTCGATGATAGTGACCGGCATGAACGGCTTCATCAGTGCTCTGGGCTTTCCGAAAACAGCCATGCTGACGACGGTCATCGGCGCAGTTCTGAATCTCATCCTCGATCCGATTCTTATATTCGGCTTCTCGATGGGGGTACGTGGTGCGGCTCTTGCAACGGTCATAAGCCAATGTGTCTCTGCAATCTGGGTGATGCACTTTCTGATTGCGAACAAGACGGGCATATCTCTGAAAATCCGGTATATGAAGCTGAAAGCCCAGACGGTGAAGAACGTTCTCAGCCTCGGCGTGAGCGGCTTTATGCAACAGGCAACCAACTGCCTCGTCCAGATTGTCTGCAACGTAACTCTCCGGAATTATGGCGGAGACCTCTACGTCGGAATCATGACCATTATAAATAGTGTCCGAGAAATCGTTTCTCTCCCGATAACCGGAATAAGCAGTGGCGGACAACCGGTGCTCGGCTATAACTACGGCGCAAAAAAGAACGACCGGGTCAAGCAGGGAATCCGCTTCATGGCGATAACGGGAATTGTCTACACAGCCGTGATGTGGCTTGTCATCGAGCTGTTCCCGTCAGCATTCATCAGAATCTTTTCGAGCGACGCTGAGACGATTGAGCTTGGCGCAAGGGCACTGAGAATCTACTTCATGGGCTTCGTATTCATGAGCCTGCAATTCATGGGGCAGTCAACATTTGTGGGACTCGGAAAGTCGAAAAGGGCGGTCTTCTTCTCGATACTTAGAAAAGTTGTGATAGTTTTCCCACTGACGATGCTTCTGCCTATGATTATGGGACTCGGAACAGACGGCGTATTCCTCGCCGAACCGATTTCGAATCTCGTAGGCGGTCTCGCTTGCTTCCTAACGATGTATTTCACCTTGTACCGAAAACTTTAATATAGGATGGTGTTAACTGATATGAAAAAATATCTGCGTGACTTTCTGCTGGCGATTCTTGCAGGCTTCTCAATCGGTCTGGGCGGAACGGTTTATCTTCGGCTCAAGGACGCTTTCACCGGCGGAAACGTCGTCGGTGCGCTTTTATTTGCAATCGGGCTCTTCATAATCTGCACCCGTGGCTATAACCTCTTCACCGGGAAAGCCTGCTACATATTCGACAATAAGCCAAAGTATCTGCTATTCTTGGCGGTCGTGTGGATAGGAAACCTGTGCGGATGTTTGCTGATGGCGGGGCTTGAACGGTTGACCGGTCTCTGCGGCGACGAATCGGGAATCAATGTGACGGCATATGAAATGGTTCAGTCGAAGATGGATTCCTCGTTACTGTCGCTGTTCGTCTTAGGAATAATCTGCAACGTCTGCATTTTCGTTGCAGTAAACGGCTATGCAAAGTGCCAGCATGAACTGGGCAAGTATCTCTCAATATTCTTAGGCGTCAGTGTATTCATCCTCAGCGGCACTGAGCACAGCATCGCCGACATGTACTACTGGTGCATCTCCGGCGTTATTTTCGAGGATTTCGGGCAGTCTGTCCTCCGGCTTCTGGTCGTATCACTTGGAAATGTCGTCGGCGGAGTTTTCTTCCCGGTTGTGGAGAAGATCTGCCGCAGACTCACCGAAGAAAAAGCGTAGCCGGAGCGAGTTTTCAAGCCACTTCTGAATATAATAGTAGTGTTACTGCTGTGTATATGGGAGGGCTCAGTAAATGTTGTGTTTTATTTTTGGAATGATTGTCGGAGGAGCTTTTGCGACGCTCACACTGCTGTTTTTTATGGGAGCATGCGGGCATCACCCACAAAAGCCATCAAATCAATAATTTTGATTTGCGCTTAAAAGAACAGTTTGTGCAGAATCCCCAAACCGTATGAAAAGAGTAAAGTACGCTGTTGACAACTGGCATATTCTTTGCTATAATAGACGATAAGAAATGTGGACAATGGGTGAGTCGGGTTGAAACGCTCACACAGCCGGTAATGCCGGCTTCAAAAAAAGAAGAGGCACAAAATGATTTCAACATTGTATTTGAAATAGCTTGTGGAAGGGCTGGTAAAAACAATGCAGGATGTATTGGCAGCGGCTTCTCCGGTAAAGCTTGACGGGGAAGTTATTGAAGATGAGGCTACATACTTGGAAATTGAAGTAACAAGCTTTGGCGGTGGAAATCCCGATGATGATAAGTCAAAGCTTATCACCCGGGAAGAGGTTGATTCCTCAAAAAAGGTCTACCGTCTTATTAAGCGTACAGAGGATTTTGTTTTGTCGCTTGCGGCACTTCTGGTCCTCGCCATTCCCATGCTTATTGTCGCACTTGTCGTGTGGATAACGAGCCCCGGCGCAAGCCCGATTTTCAAGCAGGAAAGAGTCGGCAAAAACGGCAAGACATTCAAGCTGTGGAAATTCCGCTCAATGGTTCCGGATGCCGAGAGCAAGCTGGAAGAGCTGATGCCGAAGAACGAGATGGACGGACCGGTGTTCAAAATCAAGGAAGACCCGAGAATCACTCCGTTCGGAAGCTTTATAAGAAAAACCAGCATCGATGAGCTCCCGTGCGTTCTTGTAATTAAAACAAAGTTTTTGGCAACTGCCTTTTCTCTGTTGTAGTAATTTTATGTGGAAGAGAAAAGAGGATTACTCATGAAAGGCGGTAAAGCAATGAAAACTGAGGTATTGGCAGTAAATGCCGAGAATAAAGAACTTGCATATTTGGATTCGGCATCACAGAACGAAGAGGTTGAAAAAAGTAAAATTGAAGTAGCAGATTTTTCTGGCGATGGCAACCCTGATGATAAGGAAAAGCTTATCACTCAGGAGGAGGTTGAATTCTTTAAAGAGGGCTATCGTTTTGTTAGTAAGCCTTTTTACGATTTTGTCAAAAGGCTTTTTGACGTTGTAGTATCACTTTTGGGATTGATTATCCTGAGCCCCGTTTTCATCATAACTGCAATATGCATCATGATTGATGATTTTGGAAATCCTTTCTTTGCGCAAGAAAGGACAGGGAAAAACGGCAAGAATTTCAAAATGTATAAATTTCGTAGTATGGTTGTCGATGCAGAAAAGCTAAAATCTGAATTGATGGAGAAAAATGAGGCAGACGGTCCTATCTTTAAAATAGAAGATGACCCACGAATCACAAAAGTCGGTAGATTTATTCGTAAAACAAGCCTAGACGAGTTGCCGCAATTGTTAAATATTGTAAAGGGCGAAATGTCTATTATTGGACCGAGACCGCTTCATGTATCGGAACAGGCGGCTTGTGATGAATATCAATCTCAACGTCTGTTAGTGAAACCCGGTCTCTCTTGTTATGCGGCTCTTGATCCGACGGCTCATGATGATTTTGATAAGTGGATTGAGTATGATCTGCGGTACATAAAAGAACGTTCTTTTTTGACAGATATAAAAATTATTTTTGGTACTGTAGCTGTTGTGTTCAAAAAAGAAAATCAGTAAATGAGGACTGATAATATGGAATCAATAGAGCTTTTTGTCCCCGGTAGATTGTGCCTTTTTGGAGAGCATACCGACTGGGCGGGTAGATATACAGATATGAATGCTGAGGTGTTGCCGGGCTATGCAATAGTTACGGGAATAGACCTTGGAATATATGCAAATGCAAGCAAGAACGATAAGTTTTCCGTTGTTTCATTAGATGAAAAGGGCAATACGGTTTCGTTTTCGTGTGAAATGGATTTGAAAACGCTTCGTGATGAAGCAGCTAAACCGAATTATTTTTGCTATGCCTGCGGAGTGGCGGCGTATCTCCTTGAGAATTATCGGATAGGTGGCATTTCTTTAACAATAAACAAGGTCACACTTCCGATAAAAAAAGGATTGTCATCAAGTGCGGCTGTATGTGTTCTTGTTGCAAGGGCATTTAATGAGCTTTACCACCTGAAAATGAATTTGAATGGCGAGATGCAGGCAGCATATCGAGGCGAGATGCTTACAAGTTCGCGTTGCGGAAGAATGGATCAGGCTTGTGCATACGGTGTAAATCCCGTTTGCATGGAGTTTTCCGGAGACGATATATTTGTGGACAAGCTCAAAGTCGGTAGAAGCTTGTATATGGTATTTGCTGACCTTAAAGCTAAGAAGAATACAAAGAAGATTCTTTCCGATTTGAATAAGGCATATCCTTTTGCTCAGACGGACACAGATAGAAAAATTCACGAAGGTCTTGGCTCGGATAACCGTAGAATAGTTTCCGAGGCATCGAATGCTATTGCCGATGGTGATGCTAGAAGATTGGGCGAATTGATGTCCGAGGCACAGCGTATTTTTGATGAAAAGATAGCTATCGGTTGTCCTGAAGAACTTATCGCTCCTAAGCTTCATTCGGTCCTGAACGACCCGAAGGTGATGGAGTTCAGCTTCGGTGGCAAGGGTGTCGACTCGCAGGGCGACGGCATGGTGCAGCTCGTTGCAAAGGACAAGGAAAATCAGCAGAAACTTGTCGATTACCTTAACAGTATTGGTCTTGAAGCATATTCCTTCAAGCTACCTGCAAGTGACAGAGTAAGAAAGGCAATCATTCCTGTTGCGGGATTCGGAACAAGAATGTATCCCGAAACGAGGTTTGTAAAAAAAGAGTTTCTTCCCATAGTTGACGAAAACGGCATTGCAAAACCAGTTCTGATGTATCTTCTTGAGGAGCTTGACGAAGCGGGTATAGAGGAAATTATCCTGATAGTAGGAAAAGACGAGTTGCCTGAGTTTCAAAAGATGTTTGGCGATGCACTTTCCGAGGAACATATTGCAAAGTTGCCGGAGAGAGTGCGTGATTACGAACGTGTTATCTCAAAGATAGGAAAGAAGATTAAGTTTGCTGTTCAGGAGGAACGTAGAGGCTTTGGTCATGCGGTGTATCAGGCAAGAAAGTATCTTGACAATGAGCCTGTATTGCTTATGTTGGGAGACTTTATCTATAGAAGTAATACAGCTACAAGCTGTGCAATGCAGACTATCAAGGCATACCGGCGTTCCGGCGGTCAGTTGACAGTTTCCATAAAGCCTGTTGAGCTTGAAAATGTGGTTCATTACGGTATTCTTAAGGGCAACTTTGAAAACAGCAAAACACCTATAATGGATGTCACTGAGATATGCGAAAAGCCTACCGTCGAATACGCAAAAGAATATCTTGGCGTATCAGGCAAAGGCAATGTGAAAAGTTATTATTGCACTTTCGGGCAATATGTACTTACACCGGATGTTTTTGATTTTCTTGAAAAGGATATAGCCGAACATGACGCAAACGGTGATAATTCAGAGATACAGCTTACATCTGCTCTTTGTAAAGTTCTTGAGGAGAAAGACGTTACAGGCGTTCTTATCAACGGAGAAAGCTTTGACGTGGGAATTCCAAAAGCCTACGTTGAGACGGTGTATAAGTATGCGATGAAAAAGAAAAGGTTATGATGTGACTGTTGCAGATACCTTAGTAAGAGCTTGAACTTTGCGAACACAGGCGATTTTGCCACTAAGACAAAGTTTGAGATATAGGCAAGAAAGGACGAGAATTATGGCGCAATTTCTGCTAAGATTAATTAATAACACATGGGGCTTTGTCGTAACAATCATAAGTGTTATTTATCCGGTTATAAGCTGGTTATTGGAAAACAAATTGTCAAAAAGGATGAGGGTAGTTTTTACATTGGTATGCAGTACTCTTTTGCTCTGTATGGGGATTGTCGGCTCGTTTTTTACTGATGTACCGGATTTTACAGGTATTAGCTATGACTCTGCGCGTGATATAGCCGATGCTCATGATTTGGAACTCGGGTTGGACGATAACACTGAGCTTGATAACTCTGCGATTGTGGAATCGCAAAATTACGAAGTTTCAACAATTGTTCTTAAGGGTACCAAGGTGACAATTCTATTAGCGAACAAATCCTCTGAAGTTGCAACTGTTACATATGATGAGTCGTTGCCGAATTACGAAGATAAAAATACTGGAGATGAGGACGATGGAGAAGGGATTGAAGACACAGATAGCACAAGCGACGAAAAAGACGTAAATGAGCAGGATGAGACGGCTGATGATTCAATGATGACTGTTGTGCCAAATGTTGTTGGGCTAGAGCAGTCGGATGCTATTAATCTACTTTATCTTAATGGCTTAAGTTTTCAAGTGAGTTGGGATTCATCGATGGCGTATTCGGATGTATATTACATTGAGGCACAATCAATCGAAGAAGGAAGCGAAGTCGAGATGGGTACAGTAATTGGACTGACTCTTACATCGGATGTTCCTGATTATGTTGCCGTGGCAGTATATCAGTTGGATGATGCTTCAGTAAAGAACTCTGACGAGTTGGATGGTTTCATTTTTAAACAAGCTGAGTGTACAAATGCTTCAAGGTATTACATTTCGACAAATACTACTGAGGTGGTCGAATTACTTAGCGAGCAAATGTATGAAGTTGCATTACGCATTGATGATTTGAAAGGAATAAATGAAGAAGCAATTGTTAGTATTGCGCTTTCAGGATGCAATGTTGGATTTGTTGTGTGCTCGCTAAATGAAATAGATAATGTATTTTATATTACCGGAGGAGATTATGTGATTACAATCGATGACGCCGGTATATACTACACAGCTTATGTTACTATTGATAGGTCAGGCGAGTATTTTATTGATGTTCATTCTAATTAGGATAGTTCTTAAAAGGTCGAGTGGATTGGCTTGCTGAGAATGCAGTGGCATTTGTTCGATGTGCAGTGAAGACATGTTTTTCAGCTCATAAAGCGAAAGTGACGGAATTATGTCTTGCGGAAACAAGGCAATCCTTGGAAATAGACAGAGCTAAGTTGTATAAACATCGTAGAGTATAGTTCCTACAAGGAAAACTTTTCAGTTATGGTTTTTCTTCTTGTTATTTTTTTAGCTAACGTATAAATTTTGGAGTGATTCATATCACGACATGTACATAAGATCTGCAAAGGTTCGACAAGCGAATATATTAAAAGAAATGAGGAACTTGATATGGCAAGAGAAATAAGTGAAGGGAACATACCATTTAAGAGAAAGATTGACAAATCAAAAATCCCCACTTGCAAAATATTAGGAGTAGACATTGCAGCAATCGACATGGATTGGCTTTTGAAGTATACTGACGAGAATCTTGAAAGCTTAAAGGGAGATTATTTATGCTTTGTAAATGTCTATTCAGACGTGACGGCATACAACGAATCGGAGTTCTGCGATGTTTTGAATAGCGGTGCACTTTGTATGCCAGATGGTGGACCACTTTCAACAGTCGGTCGTCATCGCGGCTATGAGAAGATGCAACGAATCGCTGGTCCTTCATACATGGGTGAGATTTTTAATATGAGCGTCGAGCATGGGTGGAAGCACTATTTCTATGGCTCCACAGAAGAGACTATTGAAAAGCTTCGAAGAAATCTCTTGAATGATTATCCAAACCTCAACATCGTAGGAATGTGTAGTCCACCGTTCCGCCCAATGACTAATGAGGAGGACAAGCTAGCTGTGGATAGAATTAATGAACTTCAACCAGATTTCGTATGGGTTGGACTATCTTGCCCAAAGCAGGAGCGATGGATGCATGAGCATTTAGGGCAAGTGAATGCTCTCATGGTAGGCGTTGGCGCAGGGTTTGACTATTATGCTGGAAACATAAATCGTGCACCACAGTGGATGCAGGAACATAGTCTTGAGTGGGTGTATAGACTCATTCAAGAACCAAAGAGGTTGTTCAAAAAATACTGGCATACCAATTTCAAATTTATATGGTTTGCTATGCTGAGAGGAAAGTAATATGAGCAGGAAGATTAAACATTGTCTTTGCAAATTACTTTTGTGCAACAAGAGCAATATATACTTGGGGAAAAATTCAACTTTTGGTCGTGGAACGATTTTCTATGCGCCTAATAAGACGGTAATAGGAAAAAACGTGTATATAGGAAAATATTGCACATTAGAAGCGGACATAGAGATTGCTGATAACGTTTTATTAGGAAACAACATAGGACTAATAGGCAAGTATGATCATGATTACTCGGTTATAGGAAAATCAATTAAAGATAGCCCTCAAATCCGAGATAAATCATATAAATTTAAGGGCTTAGGAAAGAAAATAATCATTGACAGCGACACATGGATCGGATATGGCTCCATAGTGGTGAGTGGTGTTCATATTAACAGGGGTGCGATTGTAGCTGCTGGTAGTGTTGTTCTTCATGATGTCGAACCGTATACAATTGTTGCAGGTAATCCCGCAAAGGTTATTGGTTACAGGTTTACAGATGAACAAATTGAGCAGCATGAAAGAATGTTATATGGTGGCGTGAGGTACTGAGTATGAATTTAGGACTAATAAAGTTATCAACAGCGATAAAGCACAACAAGACAGTAAGAACTATAGCTAAGCCCTTTGCTCAATACAATAAAGATAGACTTCTCCGACAGTATCAGAGGAGTGAGGAGTCAAAAAAAATAACTGTCCTAAAAGATCTATACTATGGTGAATCATGTTTCATTATAGGCAATGGTCCAAGTTTGACTATCAATGATTTAGAAAAGCTAGATGGAAAGCATACATTTGCAGCAAATAGAATTTATTCATTGCTTGATAAAACTTCATGGAGACCGCAATTTTATACTTGTGTAGATCATGAAGCTTATAAAGAGTTTGGTAATAAAATAATGGAAGTCGGGTCAGAAAAGTTTTTTTTTGATTACAATGGAAAACACTATATAAAGAATGATGCACCAAACAATGCGGAAGTATACTATGTTAATCATTATGAGCCGTTTAAAGTATCAAAATGGGGATTGTCACAGGCGGTAATTTCGGAAGACATATCGAAATTTGTCTCAGCTAGCAACACAGTAACATTTGTTTCGATGCAAATTGCGATATATATGGGGTTTAAAAATATATACCTTGTTGGTGTTGATCATCAGTATGCAAGACAGATATTGAGTGATGGAACAATTATTGAGAACAAGGATGTCAAAACCTACGCAGAAGGAATTCTTGATTCTGGTGTCGGATTACAGTGTATAGATGCTACAACTAACGCATATGAGGTGGCACAGAAATATTGTGAAAATCATGATGTAAAAATCTATAACGCTACTAGGGGAGGAAAACTAGAAGTATTTCCTAGAGTTGATTTTGATCATATTCTGTTACATGTGTAAATAAGGAAATCAAAAAAACTTATGTTTCGAGTATATTAGATTGATGGTACGATTTGGAGATTATATGAATAATTTCGCTAAAATCAGGATTGATTTTAAGAAAATACTGATGTTTACATTGATATTTCCTTTCTATCAGATAAATGCAATAAAGAGCATCCTTCCGGGGTTATCTAGGTATTTGCTTCTTGCTGATATATTTATAGTACTAGCTTTGTATATTTATCGCGGCTCTTTGAGCAAGCCGACAGCTTATTTGGCAATGTTTTGTGTCGTTTTGGTATTTGCTAATATTATTAATGGAGAAAGCGTAATCAATGCATTGTACTACGGTGGACAAATCCTTGGTTTTTGTATGTTACATGAAATATATTTGAGCAGAAATAATGGTGATTCGCTATCGTTTTTAAAAATTGAGAGAAATTATTTAGCAATTTTAGCAACTATAACTTTGTTCTTTCAAGTATTTAATCAAGACTTTTTTGGGCATTCAGAGACAAGTGATAATTTTCAGAACTTCTTTGTTTCTGATAACTATTTAGGATATTACTACATCCCTCTCATTGCATTGAGCATTTATCTTGATTATTTAGAAGGAGAAAAGGTAAAGAAAGGTACAGTATTGATAATAGCAATATTGGGGATTTCTGTATTTTATGCATGGAGCGCAAAGACGGTTATTGGATTGGCTTTAGCGATAATATTTGTTGTCATATATAGAATAAGAGGTATAAGGGGGTTTTTCACTCCTTCTCGCTTGTTGATTATTTATATTATACTATTTCTCGGAATTGTAGTATTTAATTTTCAGTATGCTTTTTCAGATATAATAGAAACTGTCTTGCAGAAAGATGCATCTTTAACTGGAAGGGTATATATTTGGGCATCAGCGATTAAACAAATTATATCAGCTCCATTTGTTGGGCATGGTGTCGATTCAAGTGGTACGCTTTCAATATCCATGTCTACAAATGGTATTTTATATGCATCTCATAATTTGGTGTTAGAAATACTGATACAAACTGGCTTTATAGGGTTATTGATGTACGTAGGCTTTTTGTTTACAGCGGTAAGAAATTCATGGAAGAATAGAAATGACAGTAATCAAGAAATTGTTAATCTGCTTGTAATTTTTATTTTTATAGTGTATGTTATGTACTTGGCTTCTCATACGCTTTATATTGTTGGTTCATATATGCCGATATTGTTGTGTGCGTTTTGTTTTGACAGTGATAATGTAAAAATTGAGGAAAGTAACTATGAATAAGGTATCTATATTTACGAATTATAAGGTAACAACAAATTATGGTGCAACACTCCAGGCATATTCTTTAAATTATTTCATAAGAAAAAAAGGAATAGATTGCAAAACTGTGGGTGTCATACCGGATAAAGTTTCCCGAAGGAAAATAAGGTCTAGAATGCCGAAAAATTTTAAATCTATTCAGGGTATTATCAGAATTATTGCCAGAAAACTAAACAGGCTAATTATCAGGAAAACGTTAGTCGTGCGTAATCAAACGTTCGAGAAATTCAGAGATAACTTTATTCCGCATACAGGGATAATTACTCGTCAAGATGTTCTTGACCATAAGGAATCATACAATGTGGCTATTTGCGGTAGTGACCAGATATGGAGACCAACACTTGACGGAAAGATGGATGATGTTATGTGGTTAAGCGGAATAGCTTGCGAGAAAAAGATCGCATACGCCCCAAGCTTGGGAGTCGAAAAATTATCCGATAGTCAATTGAAATTTGCGGAGATTGCTTTAGAAGATTTTCATTCAGTATCTGTTAGAGAGAAATCTGCAGTTACTCTTCTTCAACCCATATGTTCAAAAACGGTTACGCATGTGTTGGATCCTGTTTTTTTGGTTAGCAAGGATGAATGGGAGAAGTTTTCATGCAATGAAATTTCAAATGATAGAAACTACATATTCATATACTTTATTCATCCATCAAAAAAAATATATAGAGAAGTATCAAAAATCGCAAAAAAACTGGATCTTGATGTAGTGACCATTCCTTACAACTCGTTTTTTAATACATCAGATATGCTGTTTAAAGGAAGAAAGGAAATGAATTGTAGTCCACAAAAATTTATACGTTTGATAATGGATGCAGAACTTGTTGTAACTGACTCTTTTCATGCTACTGCTTTCTCTATTCTTTTGAATACAAAATTTTACTATTCAGCGACAAATTTTGCAACAAGGGGGAGATCGTTGCTGAATGATTTCCAATTAGACAACAGAATAATATCAGAAGAAAGCGATATTAGGCTTGATGAAGAAATTGATTGGACAAACGTGAATACGATTTTGAAGAGAAGAATTGCTGACAGTGAAGATTTTCTGATGAATTCGCTGAATGAGTGCAATGCAGTGTGAGGATTGATATTGATTTGATATGAGAAATCTTAATATAAGAAATAGATTAGCGGAAGTATCGCCTGCAATAAAGGCAACTGTCGCCTTTACGTTTTGTAATATATTGCAAAAGGGAGTTTCATACCTAACAACGCCTTTGTTTACAAGATTAATGTCAACAGAGCAGTATGGACAGTATACGTTGTATAACTCCTGGTTAAATATCATCCTTGTAGTGGCTACATTGAAATTATCTGCAGGTGTTTATCACAAAGGACTAATTGAGTTTTCAGATGATAGAGATTCGTATTCGTCTTCGATGTTGGGATTATCTACAACCGCAACTCTAGTTACTGCAGTTGTCTATCTTCTGTTTAAGTCATTTTTTGATAGCGTAATAGGACTTCCTGATATCGTCATTCTATTTATGTTTATTGAGTTGTTGGCAGAACCAGCATTGTCAATTTGGTCGGCAAAGCAAAGGCATTACTATAAGTACAAAGCTTTATTAGTTGTGACTTTAGCGTTAGCAGTAGCGCAGTCGGTAATAGGTTTGGTTGCGGTTACTATCTCCGAGGAGAAGGGTATCGCCAAAATATTGTCAGTTGCCCTCGTCAATATTTTGATTGGACTAATACTATACGTAGTTCTCTTTCGTAGAGGCAAGTGCTTTTTTAATAAAAAATATTGGAAGTATGCATTAGCTTTTAATTTGCCGCTTATTCCTCATTATTTATCTTATATGCTTCTGGCACAATCGGATAGAATCATGATCGCTAGATTGTGTGGAGAAACAGATGCAGCTATATATGCGTTAGCAAGTCAGATTTCAATGGTTATGACATTGGTAACAAATGCTTTAAACTCAACATTACAACCATGGGTGTTTCAAAAGCTTAAAGCAAAGAGCTATTCGGAGATTTCAAAATACGGAACCTTACTAATGTTTTTTGTTATGGCTATAACGTTGGCAGCAGCTGTTTTCGCACCAGAATTAATCATGATATTCGGCGGAGATAGTTATGTGGAAGGTACTTGGCTAGTACCTGCTCTCAGCTTAAGTGTTTTCTTCCAATTTTTATACTACTTATTTGTGTATGTAGACTATTATTATAACGAGACAAAGTCTGTTATGATTTCTACGGTGGTATCGGCTCTTTTAAACATTGGACTGAACTATATTTTATTACCGTTATTCGGGTATGAGATCGCAGCATACACTACAGTTGTATCTTACGTTGTGTACGTTATTTTTATGTTTGTATCAATGAGACGAACACTAAGAAAGAATAATATTACTGAACGTATTTATGACGGAAGAGTTATCGCAATTGCTTGTACTGTACTTGTTGCAGTTTCACAACTTTTGATGATAACATACAATTATACAATCATCAGGTATTCGCTCATTATCGTGTCCATAGTACTTTTAGTAGCCTTTAGAAAGCAATTAATTAGTCTCTACAAGTCTACTTTGAGCAATTTGAGAGCAGGAAAGTAATAATGCTATACGATGAGAGGTTTGTTTTATGGAACGAGTAAATTTTGATTATTCATCCCTTAAAGCCTATTACGGTTATTATAAAAATACTCAAATGCTTTTTACCTCATCATCAGGCGGTGCGGCAACGGCAATTGCTGAGAGCTTTTTAAATTCTGTGGGGGGGTACATATGGGGTTGTGTCTATTCTGATGGATACAAAAGAGTAGATTATCGTTGTGCTTCAAATTTAGATGAGCTCCAATTATTTAAGGGCTCAAAGTATGTTCAGGCTAACAAGGTTGTGGGCGATGCAACTCACGCAGTTTCCGTCTATAGACAAGTACTAAGTCAAATATCTAATGGAAAGAATGTATTGTTCATTGGATTACCATGTGACGTTTCAGGATTGTTGAGTGTTGTCAGAAATTGTAACGGTGATATGGATAAACTATTTACTGTAGACTTAATTTGCCATGGACCAACTTCTATTGAAGTTCACAAGGAGTACCTTTCCTCTGTAGAAAAGAAGTCAAAATCGAGTGTAGATAATTTTTCTGTTCGTTATAAGAAAAAGGGATGGTCGCCTCCTTATGTCCGTGCAGATTTTAAAGATGGCTCCATTCTAGAAAAAAATTTTTCATCCACAAGTTATGGCAGAGCTTTTCATTTATTTAGTAGACCTTCTTGTTATAGTTGTAAATTCAGAGGTTTAGGACATTGTGCAGATTTGACTATAGGTGATTATTGGGGATTAGACAAGGGAATGCAGGAATACAATCATATGGGCGTTTCTCTGTTATTGTCAAAATCATCAAAGGGAGATGAACTGATAAGAAACCTAGACAGTGAAATTTTTTGTTGCAATGAAACAAATATAGAATATTCTCTTGGATGTAATCCTAACTATTTTAAAGATAGAAAAGTCGATGGGCGAAGAGAGACTTTTGCGAGAGATTTAGCTTTAGAAGGTTTAGAGATTGCTGTATCTAATTCAAGGAGTTTTTCTGATGTAAAACGGGAGTTTGTGACATCATTCAAAAGGCATTTACCTTTCAGATTGAGAAGATATTTGAAAAGGTTAAAGGGAAAATTAAAATATGAGCTGTAAAACAGCTTTAACTATCACAATAATTTTAAAGGAGATTAGGACTATGTACAAAAAACCATTTGTAATCGCAGAAGCAGGATGCAACCACATGGGACGAATGGAGGTTGCCAAGGATTTGATTGAGACGGCAGCGCATTTCTGCAAAGCTGACGCTATCAAGTTCCAAAAACGTTGCCCGAAGGAACTGTTGACCCCAGAGCAGTACAATGCACCTCATCCAAATCCAGCAAACTCATATGGCAAGACATATGGCGAACATCGTGAGTTTTTGGAATTTACAGTTGAGCAACATGCGCAGCTAAAAGAGTGGTGCGAGGAAGCTGGTATTATTTATTCCACATCTGTTTGGGATATGACCAGTGCAAAGGAAATTGCTTCTTTGAATCCTGTGTTCATCAAAATTCCGTCTGCTTGCAACACTCATTTCGAGATGCTCCAGTGGCTGTGTGACAACTATGGTGGAGAGATTCAGCTTTCCTTCGGTATGACAAGCCACGAAGAAGAGGAGCAAATTGTTCAGCTGTTCGAGAAGAATGGTCGTGCGAAAGACCTTGTTTTGTTTAACTGCACTTCTGGTTACCCGGTACCTTTTGAGGATGTTTGTTTGCTCGAAATTAACCGTATGCGTGAAGCTTATGAAGACCGTGTTAAGGCTATCGGCTTCTCTGGTCATCACCTTGGCATTGCTGTTGATGTGGCTGCATACACACTTGGCGCTGATGTTATTGAACGTCATTACACGCTTGATAGAACATGGAAAGGAACCGACCATGCTGCATCACTTGAACCCGATGGAATTCGTAAACTGGTTCGTAACCTGAATGCAGTTCATGAGGCACTTACATACAAGCCGTCGGAGATTCTTCCGATTGAGCAGGTTCAGAGGGACAAGCTGAAATATAGGAAACATTAATTACTATTCTAAAGGGGATAATTCGGTGGATTATGTAACTAAAGAGCTTTTAAAAAAGGCTATAAAGAGGTTACCTTTTGAAATACAACGGAACAAAATACAGTGGAGGCTTCAAAAAAAGTCGTATATAGAAAAAGAAAAGAATGTTTGTGAGGGGGGGTACAACTTAGTCATGTAACGTATTTTGTGGCAGGCAATGTTGGCGACACGGTTTTGTCACAGTGTGTAAGACGACTCTTTGATAGTGTTTATCATCACAAATTTGAGTGGAATTTACTGCGTGTAAATGATCCTGTTGATACTGATGTAGTTCTATCCATCAATGATACCGATAGCTTGATAATTGGTGGTGGCGGATTGTTTCTTCCTGATACTAATAAGAACAATGTTAGTGGTTGGCAATGGGCGATAAGCGGTGACTTGCTAAAAAAGATTAAAGTCCCAGTCGTAGTCTTTTCAGTTGGATATAACTACTTTCCAGGGCAAGAACCAGAAGAACTTTTTATAGAGAATCTTGAATTACTATGTAAAAAAGCTTCATTCATAGGATTGCGTAATACAGGTTCAGTAGAAGCGGTTAAGAGGCTATTGCCGGGAGAACTCGCTGAAAAAATTAAATTTCAGCCCTGTACTACAACGCTTATAAGAAAAATTTATGGCGATGAATTACCTGAGAAGAAGCAGTCGAAGAGAATTGCTTTTAATGTAGCATTTGATAGAGCAGAAAGACGATTTCAGGGAGATTTAGATAAAATCTGTGATGAAATTGCTGTTGCTTCTAAACGTATCGAAGCTGACGGTTATGAAATTGTATTGGTTTATCATTGTGATGATGATTATAGGATTAAGCGATACATGAAAGACCGGAAAGTTAAGTTTGATGAGGCAAATCTAACTTGGATGTTTCCTGATAAGGTGTATCAATTTTATAATGATATTGAGTGCGTTTTTGGAATGCGCGGTCATGCACAGATGATTCCATTCGGACTAAATTGTAAAATCATTACACTTGGAACACATGACAAGATGCGCTGGTTCTTGGAAGACATAGATGCAACAGACTGGTATATAGACCTGATTGCAAATAAGGAAAGCTTGAGCTCCATTATCTATTCGAAATTTCACGAGATTATGAAGGACAGTGAAAAAACGGATAAAAGAATAAGAGAAGCTCAGGACAGACTTTGGAGCATTACACGGGATAACATGTCGCAAATTACAGAGATAACGCATGTTGACAAAAGTGAGGATAAGTAAAGAATGAACGTAGCTTTTATTCCGGTAAGAGGCGGAAGCAAATCAATACCTCTGAAAAATATTAAGCCGATTTGCGGGAAACCGCTTGTTTACTGGACAGTGAAAGCTGCTTGCCAGTGCAAATATATTGATGTTGTCTATATCGCTACAGACAGCGATAAGATTAAAGATACTGTCGAAGCGTTCAAGCACGGTGATGAAGCGGACACTTTTTCCAAGGCTCAGGTTATTGGAAGAAGTGCGGAGTCTGCCTCTGATACAGCCTCCACAGAGTTTGCTATGCTTGAGTTTGCGGAGAAATACGAGTTCGACAACATCGTGCTTGTGCAGGCTACCTCTCCCATGTTGACCGTTGCTGATTTAGATGGTGGTTTTGAACTGTTTAACAGTGAAGGAACGGATTCTGTCCTCTCGGTTGTTCGTCAGTATAGATTCCTCTGGGACAAGACTGAGAATGGAAATGTAAGTCCGAGTAATTATGATGTTTTTCATCGCCCTCGCCGCCAGGAGTTTGACGGGTATTTGATGGAGAACGGTGCTTTTTATATTTCCTCAAAAACGGATTTGATTAAGTACCAGAACAGGGTTTCCGGCAACATCAAAGCCTATGAGATGTGTGAGGACAGTGCATTTGAGATTGACGAACCAAGCGACTGGATCATCATTGAAGCTCTCATGCGTAAGAACGGACTCGTAGAAGAGAAGAAGTCCATTCCTGAAATCAAGATGTTCTTGACTGACTGTGATGGTTGTCTGACCGATGGCGGGATGTACTATTCCGAGCATGGAGACGAGTTAAAGAAATTTAATTCCAGGGATGGTATGGGATTTGCATTACTTCGTGCAAAGGGCATAATCACAGGCATTGTCACTTCGGAGTCCGTTGACCTTAACAGGAGACGCGCAGAGAAGCTTAAATTAGATGTACTTGAGCCTGGCTGTAAAGATAAGGTTGCTGCTGTGAAGAGTCTTTGTGAGAAGTACGATATTGCACCTGAAAATGTAGCCTATGTTGGAGATGACATAAACGATATTGATGTCATTAAAATGGTTGGTTTTGGATGTGCCCCTGCTGATGCAATGCCACAGGTCAAAGAAGTGGCTGATTATGTGACTAAGGCTAAGGGTGGAGAAGGAGTTATCAGGGAAGTCATCGAGTGGTTGATGAATTGAGCTGTGCTATCTTAGAAATCAAAATATGCTAGGCATAGTTGTTCCTGAATAATGACAAGCATTGTGGCAGTATAGTTTGTTTCGTTGTATGCCCTGTTGAGAAATGAATATTGAGGTTTTGTATGTTCAGTCAGATGACTATGCTAAAAAGGATTAACTGTTAGGAAGGATGAATTCTATTATGACAAGAGCAGAATCCGATTTTCTTTCTATATTAAAAAATGTTGTTCATCCAGAAACTTCTTTTGTACTCAACGATCCAGAATGGTCTGAGATAATAGCAGTAGCAGAAAAACAAAACCTTTCTTCACTTATTTTTGATGCGTCTCAAGATCTCCCAGGTCATGAAATTGTAGAGGCACTATATTTTGAAAAAGCAGTTGCTCAAGTGTCCATACAAGCTCAAAAAACTGCTGATTTCTTGAACCTTTATAAAGCGTTCCTGGAAGATGGCATTTCTCCGATTGTTTTGAAAGGTATCATTTGCAGGAGCTTGTACGGGGAACGTGCAGATTTCAGAGCTTCTGGAGATGAGGACATTTTAATTTCAAAAGAAGATTACGCTAAAGTGACCCACACGCTTCATCATTGTGGCTATCACGCAGAGAACAAGCCAGACAGTGGTTTAAAACTTGTTCAGGAGGTCACCTTTACAAATATAGATTCTCCATTAACTGTTGAATTACACTTAAATCCTTTCGGTAGTAGCGATCATATAAGGATTAAGATGAATGAGTGGTTTATGGATGTATTTGACAGTCAAGAAATAGTTGCGATAGACGGTGTTTCGGTACGGACGCTTGAGCCAACAGACCACATGTTGTTTTTAATATTTCATGCCTTTAAACATTTTACTGGCAGTGGATTTGGCATCCGAATGATGTTGGACATCCTGCTCTTTTCTGAAAAATATGATTTTCAAATTGATTGGCAGTATGTCTATAAAGGATTGATTGCTGTTGGTGCAGTTGCGTTCTATGATGATATTGTTATTTTGGGAAATCGTTACCTAGGGTTTCAATTACAGTTACGCATCAAATGTGCCGGGACAAGTCCTGAAGAGTTGTTGGAAGATATGCTTCACATGGGCACTTTCGGCAATTCTAGCAAAAATGATAGCACTGCGGGGAGAATTACGAGTATTACTGTAGCTGGAAATAGCAAAGGTCATAATAGAATAAAAGATATGCTTAGACTCCTGTTTCCACCGTTGCAGGTTTGGATGAGTTGGAAGCCGTATTTGAAAGATAAGCCATGGATGCTTCCAATAGAATGGGGGAAACGTTTGCTTAAATATTTGAGAAAAGGGAACTTAATGGCGGATTTGGCAGAAAGCCGTGCAATTGCAGAACGTCGGTTGGAACTGTTAAAGAAATATGGAGTAATTTGAGATAGTAGTTATGCTTGTTATGACCCCATAGTGACTTTGATAATGTAGAGACATTGCAAGTTTTTAATATAGCAAACCCTCAAGGTTATTGCAATAAAGAAAAAAGAGTATGTTCATTAAGTATACTCGGTTGTATCTGGAGGAGAAAACATGAAAACCGCATTAATAACAGGAATTACAGGTCAGGACGGCTCATACTTAGCCGAGTTCCTTCTTGAAAAGGGCTACGATGTCCACGGAATTATCCGCCGTTCATCGGTCGACTACCGCGAGCGCATCGCTCACCTCGAGGGCAAAGAGCACTTCCATCTCCACTTTGGAGACCTGGGCGACTCAATGAGCCTCGTTTCCGTAATAGGAACAGTCCGTCCGGACGAAATATATAATCTGGCAGCTCAGAGCCACGTTCAGGTCAGTTTCGATGTCCCCGAATTTACAGCGGATGTCGATGCAACTGGAGTTCTCAGAGTTCTTGAGGCGGTCAGACTCACCGGTCTTAAAGATACTTGCAGAATCTATCAGGCATCCACTTCCGAGCTTTATGGCAAGGTCGAGGAAGTCCCCCAGAGAGAAACAACCCCTTTCCACCCCTACAGTCCGTATGCGGTCGCCAAGCAGTACGGCTTCTGGATCACAAAGGAATATAGAGAAGCCTACAACATGTTCTGCTGCTCCGGTATCCTCTTCAATCACGAATCTGAGCGCAGAGGCGAGACTTTTGTCACAAGAAAGATAACTCTTGCGGCTTCAAGAATCGCTCAGGGCAAGCAGGACAAGCTCTACTTAGGTAATCTCTCGTCCCTTCGTGACTGGGGCTATGCCAAGGATTATGTAGAGTGCATGTGGCTCATCATCCAGCATGAGACCCCTGAAGATTTTGTAATCGCAACCGGAGTTCAGCACTCAGTCAGAGAGTTCGCGACTCTCGCATTCCACTATGCCGGAATCGACCTTGAGTGGCAGGGCGAGGGAATGGACGAAAAGGGAATCGACAAGGCAACCGGCAAAATCTTAGTCGAGGTCAGCCCCGATTTCTATCGCCCGACCGACGTCGTCAACCTTTGGGGAGACCCGACAAAGGCGAAGACCGAGCTTGGCTGGAATCCCGTAAAGACCAGCTTTGAAGATTTGGTCAGAATCATGGTCGAGCACGATATGAAAAAAGTAGCTGTCGAGTGTGCTGAAGAGAGCATAAAAGCAAAGCTTTGAAGGGAAGAAAAAATGATGGAGAAAAACGCAAAAATATATGTAGCCGGTCACCGTGGAATGGTCGGCTCGGCAATAGTCCGTGAACTCAATCGTCAAGGCTATAATAACATAATCACAAGAACTCATAGCGAACTCGATCTGACCCGTCAGGATGCCGTTGAAGCTTTCTTTGCAGAGGAAAAGCCGGAATACGTCTTTCTGGCGGCGGCAAAGGTCGGCGGAATCGTTGCCAACGAGAGCGCTCTTGCCGATTTCATGTATGACAACATGATTCTTGAAATGAACGTCGTTCATTCAGCATGGAAAAACGGTTGCAAGAAGCTTGAGTTCCTCGGCTCCTCCTGCATCTATCCAAGAAGGGCTCCCCAGCCTATGCCGGAGAGCTGCCTTCTTACGGGCGAACTCGAAAAGACCAACGAGGCATACGCCCTCGCAAAGATTTCCGGTCTTAAGTACTGCGAGTTTTTGAACCGTCAGTATGGCACCGACTATATCTCTGTAATGCCTACTAATCTTTATGGACCTAACGACAACTACCACCCGACCCACAGCCACGTTCTTCCCGCACTCATCCGCCGCTTCCATGAAGCAAAGGTCGAGGGCAAGGAATATGTCACCTGCTGGGGCGACGGAAGCCCGTTAAGAGAATTCCTCTATGTTGACGACCTTGCGAACCTCTGTGTGTTCCTAATGAACAACTACAGTGGCAACGAGACGGTCAACGCCGGAACTGGTAAGGAACTCACCATCAAGGAGCTTACGGAATTGGTAGCTAAAGTCATCGGCTACGAGGGTGAAATCCGCTGGGATCCCACCAAACCGAACGGCACTCCGAGAAAGCTCTTGGACGTAAGCAAGGCAACCGCTCTCGGCTGGACATACAAGACCGAGCTTGAGGACGGAATCAGGCTTTCATATGAGGACTTCCTCAATAACCCGATGAGGGCGGAAAGGTAGTGAACGCTTTGAAGTCGGATTATTCAATGCTCTTTCGCCAGCAATCCTACCGCGATGCGCTCGATTATTATCTTGAAACCCTCTCCGACCCCAAGCTTTCAGTTTGGGATTACGTCATCCTGACCGCCAGCAACGAGGCGCAGGCAAAAGCGTATGAGATGCAGATTGAGCACCGGCTTAAGCTTGGTCAGCTTCCCTCGAAGACCCATTATGCCGTCATTCCCGATCTCGACGGCAAGCGTGTCGGTAGCGGCGGAGCTACTTTTTCCTGCATAAAGTATGTTGCCGAGGATGTGGGTTCTGTTTCCGAAAATCCGTTCTTGGGGAAGAAAATTCTTGTAATCCATTCCGGAGGAGACAGCAAGCGCGTGCCTCAGTATTCGGCATGTGGAAAGCTCTTTTCCCCGGTTCCGAGGCTTTTGCCGGACGGTCGCCGTTCAACGCTTTTCGATGAGTTCATGATCGGCATGAGCACCGTTGCGGGGAGAATTTCCGATGGTATGCTCGTATGCTCCGGCGATGTTCTGCTTCTTTTCAATGCCTTGCAGATTGACTTCTATGGCGCAGGTGCGGCGGCTCTCTCTATAAAAGAGAATGTCGAAACCGGCAAGAACCACGGCGTTTACCTTAAAGACGATAACGGCAATGTCGGAAGATTCCTGCACAAGCAGACTGTCGAGACCCTGACAAATGTCGGCGCAGTCGATTCAAACGGCAAAGTTGACATCGATACCGGCGCGGTGGTGCTCACTTCGGAAGTCATGAGCGACCTTTATAAGCTCATCGATACCGATGAAACCTATCACAAATTCGTGAACGAGGATGCCCGGCTCTCCTTCTATGCCGATTTCCTCTATCCGTTGGCTACAGCTTCGACTTTGGAGCAGTTCTATAGGGAAAAGCCCGAGGGCGATTTCACCTCGGAATTGCATGAATGCAGAACCGCACTCTGGAATACCCTTTCCGACTATAACATGAAGCTGATTAGGCTATCTCCGGCTTCGTTCATCCATTTCGGAACCACAAAAGAGCTTCGGAACCTCATGACCGACGGCATGGACGAGTATAGGTTCTTAGATTGGTCTTCGACCATCAACAGTAACCTGTCTCCGAGAGACTTTGCCGTCAGCAACAGCTATGTCAGCAAGCGTGCAACAGTTGGCGCAGGAAGCTATATCGAAGACAGCCGCATTCACCGCTACTCTAAAGTAGGGGAGAAGTGTGTCATTTCGGGTGTCACTCTCACCGGCGAGACGGTTCCTGATGGCACTGTTTTGCACGGCTTGAAACTTAGCGATGGTCGCTTTGTCTGCCGTATGTACGGTGTTGACGATAATCCAAAAGAGAATACTCTTTTCGGAAATGACATCTCAGAGCCACTCTGGACAGCTCCCATCTATCCCGTGTGCAATACTATTGAGGAAGCTGTGAAAGCGACGCTTTCTTTTAACTTACAGAGCGGTTGGAAACCGGATGATACTTATGAGACAATCAGTCTCAAGGACAGCTTCAACAGTGCCGATGTCACGGCAATTCTCCCATGGCAGGAAAACCTCTACGAGCAAGTTGTCGCAGAGGCGATTCTTGAAAACATAGATAACGGTGTTTCTGCTGAGAATGTCAGGGAAAGCTATCCGAACATCGACAAGCACACTATAAAATATCTCTTGGATAAGGCTAAAAAGCAGGACAACAGCGCCCCGGCACAATTTTCAAAGCTCATCCGGATTTACGCATATCTCTGGAAGCTCACCGGCGAGAGCAAGTATGCCGACATGTGTTTCGCAACAATTTCCGACACGGTTCTTGCAACCGCCGTCAAGGACACTTCCTACAGAAGCAGTGCGAAAATAGTCAAGCCGGAGGTCAAGACAAGCCTTCCTGTCCGTGTCAATTTTGGAGGAGGCTGGAGCGACACCCCGCCATACTGCATGGAGCACGGCGGGACGGTTCTGAACGCCGCAGTGAGTCTCAATGGCGAGCTTCCGATTGAGGTCACACTTCGCAAGCTTGATGAGCACAAGATTGTCTTCTGCTCGACGGATATTGGTGCATATAAAGAATTTACGGGAGATTTAAGCGAGCTCCAGAACTGCCGCAATCCACAGGATGCTTTTGCCCTGCATAAGGCTGCCCTCATCGCAAGCGGTCTTATCCCATACCAGGAAGAGGGAACAGTTGAGGAGATTTGCGACCACCTTGGCGGCGGTCTTTACTTCAACACAAGAGTTATAAATATCCCCAAGGGCTCCGGTCTTGGAACGAGTTCAATCCTTGCGGGAGCATGCATAAAGGGCATATATGAACTGACTGGCACAGAAATCTCGGCTGACGAGATGTATAACCGTGTTCTCTGCATGGAGCAGCTCATGTCCACCGGCGGTGGCTGGCAGGATCAGGTCGGCGGGCTTGCACCCGGCATCAAGATGGTCACATCCCGCCCCGGTCTCAAGCAGGAGATAATTTGCACGCCTCTGAACATCAGCGATGAAACCCTTTCGGAGCTCAACTCCCGTTTTGCCCTCATCTACACCGGTCAGCGCAGACTCGCAAGAAATCTTCTTCGCGATGTTGTCGGTCGCTATGTCACCAACGACCCGACATCTCTTGAAGCCCACTACAGCATCCAGCGCCTCGCCGTTCTCATGCGCTTCGAGCTCGAGAAAGGCAATGTTGACGGCTTCGCCAAGCTCATGAGCGAGCATTGGGAAGAGAGCAAACGCCTGGACAGTGGCAGCACCAACACCTGCATCGACCAGATTTTCGCTTCGATTGACGACCTCATAGACGGCAGAATGATCTGCGGAGCCGGTGGTGGAGGATTTCTCCAAGTGGTTCTTAAGAAGGATGTCACAAAGCAAGACCTCTCAGCAAGGCTGAACGCCGTCTTCCAGGACAGTGGAGTGGCGGTTTATGAGTGTAAGTTTATATAAAATAAAATCAGGAGATTCTGTCAAATGAATATAATCCTACTTTCGGGCGGTTCGGGCAAGCGCCTCTGGCCTCTGTCAAACGACATCCGCTCCAAGCAATTCATAAAGATTTTCAAAACTTCGGACGGCGACTATGAGTCTATGGTTCAGCGTGTCTATCGCCAGATTAAGACTGTAGACCCGAACGCAACCGTCACCATTGCCACCTCAAAGGCTCAGGTCTCCGCAATCCACAACCAGCTCGGTGAAAATGTCGGAGTATCTGTCGAGCCTTGCAGAAGGGACACCTTCCCGGCAATAGCCCTGGCAACAGCTTATCTTCACGACGTTATGGGAGTACCTGCCGATGAATCAGTCGTTGTCTGCCCGGTTGACCCGTATGTCGAGGAGGACTACTTTGAAGCTATAAAGAAGCTCTGCGACCAAGCATCAAAGGGCGAAGCAAACTTAGTCCTGATGGGAATAGAGCCGACTTATCCAAGCGAGAAGTACGGCTATATCATCCCAAAGTCAGACTCAGAAACAAGCGAAGTAGAGTCTTTCAAAGAGAAGCCAGATGCAAAGACTGCTGAGGAGTATATCTCCAAGGGCGCACTATGGAACGGCGGAGTTTTCGCATATAAGTTAAACTACGTTTTAAACAAGGCTCATGAGCTCATCGATTTCACCGACTATCATGATCTTTTCTCGAAATACGATACACTTACTAAAATCAGCTTCGACTATGCCGTAGTCGAGAATGAGCCGAAGATTCAGGTAATGCGCTTTTCTGGCGAGTGGAAGGACCTCGGAACCTGGAACACACTGACAGAATCCATGGATCAACCTGTTATCGGCGATGCAGTTCTGAACAATACCTGTGAGGGTGTCAACGTAGTCAACGAGCTGAATGTCCCTATTATTTGCATGGGACTGAAAGATGTTGTAGTCTCTGCAAGCCCGGAGGGAATCCTGGTTTCAGACAAGGAACAATCGAGCTATATCAAGCCCTATGTCGACAAAATCGACCAGCAGATAATGTTTGCCGAAAAATCGTGGGGAAGCTTCCGCGTTCTCGACGTCGAGGAAGAAAGCCTCACAATAAAAGTTACCCTCAATCCCGGTCATGGAATGTACTACCACAGTCATATGAGGCGCAACGAAATCTGGAACGTCATTTCCGGTGAGGGAGTTGTTACCCTTGACGGCAAGAAGCGAGAAGTCGGCGTCGGAGACATCATAGAAATGAAAGCCGGAACCAAGCATACTGTCACCGCTGTAACCGAGCTCAAAATGATTGAAGTTCAACTTGGCAGAGAGATTAATGTACATGATAAGAAGAAGTTTGATGTCGCTGACCGATAAGTGGTAAATAAACAACATTAAGACCTGTGCAAAGAATTGTAATTTCCGTGAAATGATTATGATAGTTAAGTTCCTGAACTGACTATTTCCGTGCATGGCATTATAAGTTTTTCCCTGCCATATGATTTGATAAAGTCTCAAAAATACGATTGAGGTAATTTGAAATGACGTTAAAAAAAAGAAATAAAGTTGTAGACAAATTACAACCATATTTTGAAAAGATATATCAGTACCCTTCTGGCGAGTTTTTGCCTAATTCTTCCCAACCGAACCCTAAAGAGAACCACAAAATCACAACTGGAGAGTATACACCACATTTTTCTACAAGGTATATGAATGTGGTAATTGGTAGTAATGGCATAGCTCAAAGTTGCAAGAAAGACTGTGCTAAACATTTACCAGAATTATACGTCAAACGTGAAGACTGCTGTGGCTGCAGTGCTTGCTATGCAATTTGTCCAACGCAATCGATTAATATGAGACCAGATGAAGAAGGATTTTTTTATCCTGTTGTTGATGCCACAAACTGTGTGAGATGCTATAAATGTGTTGAGGTTTGTCCAATTAAGCAAGCTAGTAATAATGATAAAAAAGGTTAATAATATGATAACACCAGAAATAGTGGTGGTTTTGTATCAATAGACCATCGGCTTATTGCTATGGCGGTTGGCAACTTGATTTTATCTTTGATTTGTGTAATTTTCGACGTAGCATCAGATTGACATGAGAATTGTAAAAGTTGAAAAGGAGTGATACAACTATTGGATACGTTTGAATTGTTATACAAGCACTATGAAGATACTAATGCTCTCAGGATTACAGCTCAAGAGCGGAGAAATAAAGAATTTGTTGCTCTATGTGTATTAGAAGCTATTTCGTTTCTCGTACTTATAAAGCCAGAGCAGGCATTTCTAACTTTATTGGAAGGAGTAAATTTTGTAGTTGGTACGACCCTTGAGTTAGGCAATGGTGTGTTGCAGTCACTTCTTTGGGCACTGATCATCTATTTTCAGATTCGCTATATTTCTGATTCGCTCTATGTTGAGAAACAGTATAAGTATCAAGACCATCTCGAAAAACAAATAAGTGAGAAAATTGATGAAAATATTTTCCGTGAGGGCGATAATTATGTGTGTCATTATCCTATAGTTTTGAATTTAATAGATTTGTTCTATAAGACGTTCTGCCCAATTATTTTCGAGGCTATCAATATAACAAGGTTGTATTGTGAATGGAAGACCGCTACTTCCAAATTGGTATTAGTGCTTGATACAATACTCTGCGTATCTTCATTTATCATAATGTGGTTCTACTTCTTTGAGGTTAATTCAAAGATAATAGCATGGTTTAAGAAATGCAAGGTCATTAAATGGCTAGCAGAGACAATAAGAAAGATTTTGAAAGAGGTATAATTATGGCTAAGAAAAAAGTTTGTGTTTCGTTTGATTATGAAAATGATAGGGGTTACTACTACCTACTAGAGGCGTGGAATAAAAATTCCAGTATTGATTTTGGAATCGAAGACTGCACGCCTAGTGAAATTGAGACTGAATCTGTAGCAGTTGTAAAGCAGGTGCTTAGCAGAAAAATCGGTGATGCTAATTACATGATTGCTATCATAGGAAAGCACTCAAATGATAAGCATCCGGATAGTAATGAAATAGGGTATAGGAACTGGCAAGCATACGAAGTTGCTAAGAATGCAGAAAAAGGAAATCACTTGGTTGTTGTTAAACTGGATTCTGGGAATATAGCACCTAATGAATGCTGTAACGTTGGAGCAAAATGGGTTACAGGATTTATTCTTGATAAAATTGCAGAGGCATTGAGCTCGTTTTCAAAGTCGTGATTGTTCTCTACATTGCATCACTTTTGTGGCGGAACTCATCACTAATTGGCACAGTTCTTGCAGACAACTGCGTAGTCGGAGCGGGGGCTGTTGTGAACGGAAAGTTTCCGGTGAACAGTGTTATTGTGGGAACCCTGCGAGGGTGATCAGGATGTTAGAGGAAAAGTAATGGGGTATTAGTTGATTTTATATTGCCGGCAAATTTCCATTCCTCAATATTTGTTACATATAAAAACATAAAAAACGGGTTTTTCGAATGAATAATGGCTATCGCGTTTAGAGTATTGCTTGATGTTGGGACGATTTACCCTTCTAACTGTATGTAAGCATATTAGAAATGAGGAAATATAAATACATACATATGTATGTATGTCTGTCTGTGCAGGAAGGGCTAATGGGCTAAAATTGAAAGGAAGAATACCAAATGAAGAAAGAATGGAGCAATTTTACAACAAATACCGTTGCTGACATGATATAATACGACAGATTGCTAATTAGATGATAGTATGCGATCCGATTTGACGCTTATAGACATTTGCAATTATTATATTTGATACGAAAAATTGGCATTTATATGTTGCATTTGGCTCAAAAATATGTTACAATAAATATACGATATGTGTGTTTACTGATGCAGGATCATGTGAATTGAGAAGCTGGTGTTTAAATTTGAGGCTTAAGAGGTAGTTCGGAACACGAATATGATATGAGTTATTATAACACACAAAATAACTATTAAAGCTCAATTTGTGAAACATGAAGAAATGAAGCACCGCAGTTTGAACTTTTAAAATAATTTTATCAAGAGGTCGGGAAGTATGGATAGAAAGATTAAGCAGATAACTGATAATATTCATGAGACAATCTACATAAGTATGCTGGAATCAGAAATGATGTCGACTGCGTATTTTTATAGGTTAAATGACATTTATCAAAGTTCGACGGTATATATGACATTTCCGTCAAACAGGACAAAGAGGTATGAGCATTCTATAGGCGTTATGGATATAGCGAGTTCAATGTTATTTTCAGCAGTTTCTAATGCTGGTAAAGATACAAGAAATGAATTTTTTAAGCAGATGATCTTGAAGTTTGATGAATTGATAAGAACACTATTTAAATCAAGCAACAGTATATCGGCTCAATACTATACTCCTTTGAGATCTGAAATTGAAGATTTATTTACCAACATTAAAGCCAACTGTAATTTAAATCCTAAATTATCGGAAATAAATAAAACCCGCCATATTGTTGGCGAAATCTTAGGTGATGCAATTTCTGGCAATATTTTAGCGGATCCTGCGCTTGATAGCTTTCAATTTTATTCTGTTGGAGCACAGGAAAATGCTTATTCTAGAGCAACGTCTTGTTATGGATCAATAGATTTGTTCCTTTACAGGTGTATTTTACAAGCAGTTCGCATAGTTGCGCTGTTTCACGATGTAGGACATCCTCCGTATAGCCATATTATGGAAGACGTACTGATAGACTTGTATGGTGAATGTAAAAAAATCTCCGAGGAAGACCCCAGTAATGAGGAAGCAAGAGAATTTATCGATACTATGGAACAATATATTACAGGAGATCGAGCACAGCAGTGTCAAATGATTACAACAAAGATGAATTTTAAGAACGAGCATTTGCACGAAAGGATTGGTCTCAGTTTGATTCAATCTACTATAAATGATGTGATGCCTAATGTCTTAAAAGGAATACTTGCTAAAAACGTTTCGCCTGAGCAAAAGCTTTCGAAAATCTTGTTTTATATAACATCAGTTGAATTCGCTATGTCAGCTTTAGTTAATAAAGATACTTTCTTTCATTCTATTCATTCGATTGTGGATGGTGTTCTTGATGCAGATCGATTCGACTATATTGTGAGAGACACATACAATAGTGGTATTGATTGGGGCAAAATCCCTTACAAAAGAATAATTAATTCTGCCAAGTTGGTTTTCTTGGAAAAATGGGGAGATAGGGAGCTGGATAATGATAAAAAACCCTTTGTGATTGCTTATCCGCAAAAGCTTGGGGAGGATATTTCTGATTTACTTATCATAAGATATAAAATATTTGCAAGGATTAATCTCCATCATAAATGCATGAAAACAGCGGCAGTGTTACAAAGTGCCGTAAAAGAATTAGCAATCGATTACATTCAGCCTAAAGATCATGAACCTATATGCCCTGACATAAAAATGTTATGGAGTGCTCTTGAAATAAGCGCAGGAAGGCGCATGGATAGAATCATTCAATGGAACGACTCTAGACTTATTTCTGCTTTGCATGAAGCATTAATTACACTAAAAACCCAGAACCCATTCTTAAATAATACAAAATATGACAATCTTCGCTGTGATTTAGAAGAGGTTCTTTTAGGACGCAAATCCTACTATTCGCTCATAAAAAGAGAGCGAGATTGCCATGACTTTGTGAAGAAAGTATTTTGCAATGCGCACTTAACTGACGAGTTGCTAGAGCATTGCCAAGAAGGAGAATTGAAAAAATACTATAATGAAAGAGAAAGCCAAAGCACTTGTAAGGACTTGGATCTTTGTTCAGAAGAAAATATGGATAATCTTTCTTTTCCGATGTTAAGAGCTGAGGATTCCTACCGCAGGATTCGTATTTTACGCAGTGTAATGAAAACAGGCGATTGGGAAATTCTGAATAGCTGTATGCCATTGGATGATAAATGTATTGCCGATAAGATGCGAGAAACGCTTGATAGATTGGTGGAAAACGAAATGATTATTTCTTACAAATTAATCGTCAATAGTGGAAGAGAAAAAACTGGTCTCCCGTCACATAAGACTGAGTTTGATGAAATCTATCTCGTTAGTGATGATAACGAGGTAACAGTTTTCGATTCATTATCATTAGAAACTGAAGTAGAAGCGATAGAGAGAAGTATTCCTTGGATTTTCATTTACTTTGTACCTCCTAAAGACGTTAGAAATCCAAAAGAATTGTGGTCGATAATTTTTGAGGCTTTGGCAAGTGAAGTTGGAGGCAGTTTGCATGTTAGGGCGATGGATGAACTATTTTATAAGTATACTCTTAAGACGGCTATGGAGTGAAATAATCGTGTTGCTTGTTGTGTGCTGAATCTACTCACCAATCAATTAATAATATATTTAAGGAGAATTTTTTATGTGTAAGATTAGAACTGGAGAAAAAATCAGAAATGCTGAAGATATACGCAGTATGATAACAGCGGTGATTTTACGACAACAGTCAAGATACAGTAAGGAGGATATTTACGTTAGCGTAAAAAAATTTTTGAATGGCGGACCTGAACTCGTAAGCGACAAAACATTGGGCAATATGATTGAACGTAATTTGGATGTTTTCAGTCACACTGGGGAAATTCGTTGCAGAAACGGATATTATTACCCAAGCAGACTGGTAGAATAAAAATGAAATATCGCTTTTTTAATTTGTTATTATTCATTTATCATTACAATGTATCGACAGTAATGTATGATTTTGGAAAGAAGCTAAAACAGGCACAATTAAACCTGTTACAAAATTTGCTATTATCTTGCCCGCTTGAATCCAAAGCAAACTTAGTGCTGTGGTTATAACTAGGTTTTGACCGTTTGATTGTCTTAGTACTTGGCGAGATCGCTATACCTAGTTCTGTGTTGATTCACAAAGATAAGGAGAAATGATTGTGAAATGAACATAGTTAAATGTATAGCTATAACTGCTTTAACGATTGTATTGCTTACAGTACCAATTCAATTCCTCGCAGAAGAATCTGTGGAAGCACAGGAGATATCCGATGTGACTGTTGAATTGGATGAGCAATATGAACCGTCTGAGGCTGATCTAAAAACAGACTTAGAAACAGCTATAAGCATTAACGATAAGCTCTTTGATTTGTATGGAACATGGACTGCTGTTATAGGAATTGTGCTGATTCTTGTTAGCGTTGTTGGGATTGCAGTCCCAGTTTATATGAATGCAAAAGTCGATAATAAAATTAGAAGAGAACTCATAAAATTCAAAAAAGTTCTTGAGAAAAGTAGGGTAGAAAACATTAAGATTAATAATGCTCTTATGCTTTCTGCCAGTCAAGAGTATTGGTCATCTAATGAGATACTAGAGAAATGTCTCAATGAAGATCAAAGTAGTGTGTATTTACATTTGTTAGTTGGCAGAAATGTGTTTTTAGCATACGAGAAACAGTGGAAAGATAGCAGCAAACGTAGCGAAGATCAAATAAAAGCAATTCAGAAAGCAGTAGAGTATTATATTTTTGCAATAGAGCATTCATCGGATGACAACAAATATTATAATTTGGGCGCAGTATTTGAAAACAGTGTAGTACATGAACTCTGTATATTAACAGGAGAATTGCTTAGATACTCTACTGAAGAAGAGGGACGCGCCAACTATCACAAGTTAGCTGTAAAGGTTATTCGAACAATCGAGAAAGTTTTGCACTATGACTCTTTTGATGATATTGCAAATGATGATCAAACAAATGTATACCTTATGTTCTATAAGCTTTTAAATTTTGATCTCGCTAAAAGTTATCTATTCTTTGGCAATATCATGGGAAAGGAGCAGTTTGAGTATGCGTTGAAGTTGTTTACTATATCTGCTGATATTGCCTATGACAATGAGATCAGTGAATGTAAGGAAGCGTTAGATAGTTTACAGTAATCGAAATGGTTATCTGGCTTATATATGGGTGCTACTGAAGTGGAAGCTTGAAATACATATTGCTTATAGTCAGAGTCTTGTGGTTCGTTTTTAGACCTATTTAAGTCATCAAAACGGTGCAGAAACAGCCGAGGCAAGGATTTGAATAATTGACTCAGAAGAGTTGCTCATGTTGTAGTTTTCTTTGTATTGGCAGTGTTTATTAGTTTGGCACTGTGGAGTTGGGGCTTGGATTGGCTTTTTGCTTGATTTGACGTTGGGTTAAATGTAGTTGGGACTGCAATCAGAATTGTTTTTGGAGTAATGCTGAGTGCATTATAACATATCTATGAAAAGCCTCTACCTCGGAGATATATTTTTCCTTGGCAGAGGCTCATTTTTTACCTGTAATTCTTATGCTTGTCTGGAATCCCACCATTCACGGTTATCTAACTACCACTGAATCGTCTTCTTGATGCCGTCCTCAAACTTCGTCTCCGGCAACCAGCCCAGCTCGTTATGAATCTTTGTCGGGTCGATGGCATAGCGCATATCGTGACCTTTGCGGTCGGTGACGTGAGTGATGAGGCTCTCCGGCTTGCCAAGCTCTTTGCAGATAATCTTCACAATGTCGATGTTTCGCATTTCGTTATGACCGCCGACGTTGTAGACCTCGCCGACTCTGCCCTTATGGATAATAAGGTCAATGGCACGGCAGTGTTCTTCGACATAGAGCCAGTCACGGACATTCAGACCTTCGCCATAAACCGGCAGAGGCTTGTCGTTCAGAGCGTTTGCAATCATCAACGGAATCAGTTTCTCCGGGAAGTGGTACGGACCGTAGTTGTTACTGCATCTTGAAATAGTTACAGGCAAGCCATAGGTTCTATGGTAAGCGAGAACCAAGAGATCTGCACTTACTTTACTGGAACTATACGGACTGCTTGTGTGAATCGGGGTCTCCTCTGTGAAGAAGAGGTCGGGTCTGTCAAGAGGCAGGTCTCCATAAACCTCATCAGTTGAAACCTGATGATAGCGGGTTATACCGTACTTCCGGCAAGCATCCATGAGGACACTGGTGCCAATAATATTCGTCTGGAGGAAGATTCCCGGATCCTCAATTGAACGGTCAACATGACTCTCTGCCGCAAAGTTGACAACGATGTCAGGGTGCTCCTCCTCAAAGAGATTATAAACTGCCTCACGGTCGCAGATGTCAGCCTTTACAAACCTGAAATTGGGGTTGTCCATAACGGGCGCAAGGGTCGATAAATTGCCCGCATATGTAAGCTTATCTAAACAGATAATGCGGTAATCGGGGTATGTATCCAACATATGGAAGATAAAGTTCGAGCCGATGAAGCCGGCTCCACCGGTTACTATTATTGTCATATTGGCTTCCGCATTCCTTTTGACTTTACAGTGCACTCTCATCTATATTATAAATTTTATCTCCGCAAATATCAAGCAGCTCATCAAAACTAATCACATCACCCACAGAGCCCTTTTCGTTTACAACGCCTGTGTCGATCTTCAAAACCCTATAGACCGTATCAATATTTGTAACTGTGCCAGTCACCTCAACATAGTAGCCAATGTCTCCATCATCCTCATTCGGCAAGAAGTTGACCACAGTAATATTCATCCCCTTCCTAACCTGTGACAACTTATCCGAAAGCATCTCTACCTTATCCTCAGACAACTCCACTCGCTCACTTCGCATAAGCTTGACATCTTCCTCTCCAAGCCTTTCCGAATGCCCTCTTAGAGCCGCAAACGGCGCAAATATCTTTGCCCTATCCTGCGGAGACATCTTCGGATGTTTCTTAAGCGTTTCCTCCGTCCACGGTCTCTCCATGTCTATAATCTCATCAAAATTATCTCTTCTGTCCACAGTTTGCACCTCATTATCTCAGGCTTTATGCCCGCCAATCTGTCCATTGCGTTCTCTCATAGTCGCACCTTCAAGGAAATTCGTGCCTTTGAGAACCGCATTCTTTCCAAACCTCTGCTTTATGCCAACAATCGCATCTTGCAGATTTTTTTCTTTTTCAAGTTTTTCAGTGTCGGTGAACATATCGACCTGCATGGTGCCTGAGTCTTCGACGACCCGATTTGCAGTTACGGTAATCCGCCTAACGGTCAAATTCCTATCAACAATCCTGTCAAACAACTCTACAATAATTTTTTGGAGCTGACTGCCGATATTAGTCGGACTGTCGAGCCTTGTGCTTCCGTGAGCAGGCTTAGGAACTGTTCGTCCATAGTGATCGGATTTAGTGTCACCAAAATAGTTACCCTTGTCGCAGTTCTCCCTGTCATACCCGATGTCAAGCGTGAACGAGTCGGAAACCAAACCCTTGGTCGTCAATTGCAACATCAGGCTGTCGGTCATCTCCTGGACAATGATTCTTGCCTTATCGTAAGAATACGGTTCAGAAAGCACCTGCCCCTCAGAGAGACTATTCGTATCTGCTTTGTAGGACTTCACCAATTCCATAGTCGTCGGTTCAACTCCCCAGGCATGGTCGATGAGTATTTCAGCATCAATGCCAAACTCCTTGTAGAACCACTCTTGGTCATAGGTTGACGCAAATGCCAGTTGACCCATAGTGAAGATATAACGCTTTTCAAGCTTTCGTGCAGTGCCAGCGCCAATTCTCCAGAAGTCGGTGAGGGGAGTGTGGCTCCAGAGCTTTTCCCTGTAGGAGTGCTCATCAAGCTCTGCAATTCTCACGCCGTCTTTGTCAGCGGGAACGTGCTTCGCTACGATGTCCATTGCAATCTTCGCAAGGTACATATTTGTCCCGATTCCGGCGGTGGCAGTTATTCCGGTGGCATATAGAACTTCACGAATCAATGTCATGCACAATTCATGAGCTGTCATGTTGTAAGCGTGAAGATAGTCGGTGGCATCAATAAAGACTTCATCTATGGAATAAGCAAAAATGTCTTCCGGCGCAATGTATTTGAGATAAATGGAGTAAATCTGTGCCGACACCTCAACATATCTTGCCATTCGTGGTGGTGCTACGATGTAAGATAATTTAAGATTTGGGTCTTCGGATAAACCTACCGAATCAAAGCATTCAGTTGTAAATCTGTGTCCCGGAGCCTTCCGAACCCGCCCTGCATTTACTTCTTGCACTTTCTGCACGACTTCAAAGAGTCTTGCTCGTCCCGGAATACCGTAAGCCTTGAGAGAAGGGGAGACGGCGAGACAAATAGTTTTCTCAGTCCGACTTTGGTCGGCAACCACAAGGTTTGTTGTCAGCGGGTCGAGATGCCTGTCCGCACACTCACAGCTCGCATAAAAAGATTTCAAGTCAATAGCAAAATATGTTCGTTGCTTGTCCATACTGTCTCTCCTTTCTTAGAATCAGCTCGCCACAACCTCAACAAACCACCTTCCCAACCGTGGTGGAAACGGTGCGTGCTCGAAGAACAGTCGCTTTTCTTCACCCTTGATAACCACAGTGTAGCAGTCGCCGGGAAAGCCGAATCCGACCGTATCAGCTGGACGAAAATCCCGAACCTCATCGATTTTGTACATCCGTCCGTTCGTCCACTCGACTGCCTTCGGGTGCATGAAACCCGTTGTATCAATCTCCGAAGTGACCGACACGTAAATCTTCTCTTTTTGCGGATGTAGCTTTCTTGCCGTTGCATTCATGCCGGTCACCTCCCTTTATAGTGATGGCGCGTCAAATAATGAGTTTAAATCCAGTACCAATCGTCTATGTACTTGTGATATTTTTGTGGAAGCAATTCCCTGAACTGCTTGTCAGTAAGATACGGAAGACTGAGTATTCTTCTTACAGTATCGATATTGTTAAAATGCTCTTTCAGCTTCATAAGCTCCTCAAAAGGTGCGTGGGCGGTTATAAAAGCATTAAAGTTTGCTCCCTCATCCCAAAGGCGTTGCATCGTTTCATCAACAGTCAACTCACGGGTAACAGTGATCCGATTGGTCAAGTAATAAGGAATTTGCTTTCGCATAACTATATCGTCTCTCTGGATCATCTTACCGTTGGGTTCTACTTCGCATATATGTGGCTTAGCATCAAATTTGTAGTATTTCATAAGCATAGGCAAGTCACGAACGCAAGTCTCAAGTTTGGTGTCACATCTTCCCCAAGCATATGTAAAATTCGGCTGATAAGGATTCTCTACTATTGTTTCCTTTCCGATTGCATATTGAATATTACATTCATCACGAAAGTCAGGGTTGAATGCTTTGTAGTATGTCATTATAATGTTTCCTCCTTAGTGATAGTTAATTATAACTCTCCTGCATTATCTTCAATCGTTCCAAGAAAATCCCGGCGAGGAACATATGGCAGTTTAAAATCGTACTCTTTATCTTCCTCAGCCATACTGGCTATCTTGAGAATGAGCAGATTTATATTTACACCCAGCATTTTAGCAATAGAGACAATGTCGTATCCTTCATGAAGGTAGTCCAATAATTCATTCTCATCAATGAGGAGTGTCGCCTGAAATATATTGGCGTCATATTCTGCTTGGCTCACCATATCGAAAAGCTCAAACTCCAACATTCCGCCGGTTTCCAAGCAAATATCTTTGTGGAGAATGGCGTGTCCTAACTCATGTGCAATAACCATGCGTTGCAATTCCTCGGAGAGGTTCCCGTTTACGAAAATAAAGGGAACATTCAGTATAATTTTGAAAGAGCCTTTCTGACGCTTGAAATCAAAGACTCTCATAATTTGAACGCCAAGAGCCTCAGCTATTTCTTCGGGATCCCGTGTCTGGTATTTGGATACAAGATGCCGTGCAATAGATATTGTCTGCGTATCATTGTTCATCTATGGTGTATGCCCCAGAGAGTGATTTCACTCAGCAGGGGATTCCTCCTCATTTCCTTTATTGAGATACTTTTTAGGAGTGTATTTCTTGTTGATCTCCTTTGCCCTCCAGTAAGCTTCCTGAATGGCTTTCATCATTGCATCCATGTCTTCTTCTTCGAGAGAACCGCCGGCATACAGCCCGGCAACTTCCTCAGTTAGCTTTAAAGCCTGTTTCTTTCCTTTGTAGCCGTATTGTTCAGCGGCAGAAAGTACAAATTCGGCGTTGTCATCTAACAACGCTCCCTCGTCAACGTGAAGCTCCTTCGCCAGTATAGTATATGTTGAACGTTTTTTGGGCAACCGTTCGCCGGATTCATAGTTTTGAATTGTTCTCAGTGATATGCCTGTCATCCTGGATAAATCTTTTTGTGAAAGGTCTGCATGAACTCTCGCAGTTCTAACCTTTTCTCCGAATGTCATGTGCCTTATCCTCCTTTAAAAAATTTTAAATTTTTTGATGTTGCGTCTTGACATTATGCAAGTTAGAGAGTATAATGGACTCACAACGCAACTTTCACAAATATAATAACGCATAATGAGAGGTTTGTCAAGAGGTTTTTAGAAAAAAGTTGCGGAAAATACGAAATATATTTTTGCAAGGTGCAACTTGCAAGATAAGCAACCGATTCATCGTAAGGAGGAGTTAGTATAGATGGATGAAAAACAGGAGAAAAGAATATGCACATACGCAAGAACGCCGGGAGGCATGAACTTGGGCGAAAGAGTTATTGTAAATGGTGAATGGATGCTAAGACACAAAGGCACTAAGAGATATGAGTACCTGTCGCCGGAAATAATAGTTGAATGTATCAGCGGCAGAAAAGTGGATCACATCGTGTATAAGACTGCAAGTCAAGCAGAAAACGTAGCGAACGGATAAATGTCGCTCAATGATAGAATTAAATAGGCGTTCTACATCAAATGCCGAGCGTAGCCGGAATCAATGTATACGAGCACAGCCGGGGTAGAAACATCAAAGCATAGTGAGAGAGAATTACTGTATCCAATCAGGGATATGGATTCTTCTCAGCTTAAGTATGTTTCTATTCCGGCTATTTTTATTACGAAATACGGAAAAGTTTTTCCGCACGTTCGGAAAAACTTTTCCGTTTGCCTGACGAAAGCATGTCTTTGATGTATAATCTGACTCAGACATTGAAAAAAAGATAGAGGAGGTGAACAAGGTGCCAATAGTTGAAAATGACGAATTAAGAGAATGTGGACGGCTTTTGCAGGATTATCGCAAGAAGGCGGGAGTGACACAAGAGTGGTTAGCAGAAAAAGCAAAGGTCTCAGTTGCCACGATTAAACGGTATGAATCCGGTGAAAGTGAAATTCCAATGCTTAAACTGTTCAGTATCTGCTCTGCACTGAAAATAAACGCTTACTGGCTCATGCCGTATACATATGAGAAGGAGCTGTATTTGTCGCCGAAGGATTTGGACCTTCATGAGACGCAAATAAAGCTCAGACGACTAGATAGGCGTTTAGGAAAAAGCTTGGTCGCAGGATTTAACGCAACTATTGACACCCTAATAACAGAATCTGAAAAGCCATAATACCGTACATCTTTCGAGGTGTATGGTAATTTTTATATCTTCGCTAAGCATCGCAGTTCGTTCTTTTTAAAAGTGTCAGATTTGAGCTCTAAAAGTTGAATTAGCTCAGATGTGAACTCCCAATCCAACTTGTCATCTGATAACATATAGACAGCAAACGGGACAAGCCCAGGTTGACTATATAAAATCAAGGAGCGTTTTTCATGAAAAATAAGAAAGCATTGACGAAGGTGTATGTGTGTTCACCGAACTGCATTGATTGGAAAAATAAAGGAGAAGCGATTTCAGAATTTGGTTCTAATTTTAAACTTGCTTTCATCACGGGTATTAGGCTTATTAAATTTGGATATTTGCCGCTTATTCCACAGATCTACTTCGGCGCCTTGGTATCACTATCTAACTACTCAGATTATGAAGATTATGAGGCGCTGTCGCATGAGTGGCTGACTCAATCAGACGAAGTGTGGGTATTCGGAGGCATTCTTACAGATGAGATGCTCAGAGATGTGGAGATAGCGAATATGAACAATATTCCTGTAAGGTACATGATGTACACAGAATCGAATGAATTTCTGGAGATTCCTATCTGCAACATTTCCAAATGGAAGGTAATCGGCGAATAAGTCGAATGTAATTAAAAGAGACAACTGCGAAAGCGGCAGGGGAGTCACAGGCTTCCGTTTTAAAAAAAACGGGCTGGTCTGCGACCTTTTCCTGATGCTATTTTTTGTATGTAGGCTTCTCTGACCGCTCGTTTTACGAGACGAAGAGGAGATAGTCTTGCTTACATTAAAAGAATTGAGGAGAGAACTTGGTGGATTTCCGAAAAAGGACGAGAGAACTCCGCAATATAAGACCTTATTGGAATCTGGTGAGAGGATACTTGCGCAATACATTGGAAATGGTTCAGAGGTTACTGTATACAGTAACGGATATGTTTTGTATCGGGGCGAAGCCAGAGCAGTCGTATTTCCTTTCCCAAAGAGTAGGACGTATATGTATCAAAGTTCATGTGGAGCGGAGAACATAGCTATAGATGAAGATGAGTTAGAGGTTGTGGGGTGGTACTTGCGTCTTATTCTTGAGGGCGAGGACAGACTAAGCCATAACGCAAATAATCGTTTTAGCTATAGAACAGTCTCATATAACGAGATTTCGGAAGAATGGAAAGAATTGAAAGACCCCGCCGGTTCAGCGGAGGACATATATTTTACAGAAAAAAGTAAAGAAACTGCTTTAGACAGTTTGGACTTACTGACAGGTAAACAACGCTATGTTGTGACTGAGCACTTTCTTAACGGTGTTCCGTACATAAAGCTCGCTGAGGATATGAGAATCAGCCGTCAAGCAGTGAGGGACACCGCAGAAAAAGGGTTGCAACGGATGAGAAAGAGCTTGGAAAAAAGAAAATAAAAATTTTTTTCAAAAAACAGCTTGTCAAGACCCCCTTTTTTTCAGTATTAGTGAGGGGATAAAAATCCACCGAAATTTGTAGCTTGAAAATTGAACAGCCTGCTTAGATAGATACTTGGTACTGAATGTGCATTCCCGCACGTCTTGCCAAAGAAATACGTCCTGAAAAAGGACAGGAACGGCTCTAAGGGGAACACAGGCAAACACTCAAATAAAGAAAAATTCAGATAATCTGAAAGAAGGTGATGACATATGATGCTTCGCTTTATACTTGCTATGGCAGTCGTAATTCTGATGGCGATTTGCATTGTATGCTTCATAGATCACAGAAACAATAAAAAGAAGAAGTAGGTAAGAAATTACCGGAAAGGTAGGTGGTACGGATGGTAGTAAAATGCTTGGTCGTAGCGGCGGCACTTATGTCAGTCGCTATCATTTATTGCTGTATGCGAGTCGGTGCAATAGCTGACCGTCGGATTGAAGCGTTGACAGACGAAAAAGAACAGGAGACAGCAGACGATGGGTGAAGTCAAGGAGAGGTATTCTGAGGACAAGCCCAAAGACTGCGCCTACTGCTACTTCTGGAAAAGGAGAGGCGGATGCAGATTGAAAGTCTGCTACTACCTTGAAAAAGTCGAGGAGCCAGACGGCGAAAGCTGTAATGATTGTCCTTATGGAAGATTCTATCCGTGTATCGGCTACTGCTTAAGAGAAATCATCCGAGAAACGAAGGTATGGCAATGAGCAGTATTGAACACCTTGACCTTGAGTACTTTTACGGAAATGAAGCAGACCAGTATTCGTTTTTTAGGATGCCAAAGGTATTGTTCACAGAACAGTGCTTCGACGACTTGTCTGTTACGGCGAAAGTTCTTTACGGACTTATGCTTGACAGAATGACTTTGTCAATGCGAAACGGGTGGTTTGATGAAGACGGCAAAGCGTTTATCTATTACACACTGAAATACATACAAAGAGATTTAAGGTGTGCAAACCAAAAAGCAACAAAACTGCTCGTGGAGCTTGAAACAAAGGGCTTGATTGAACGGAAGAATCCGGGTCAGGGCAAGCCTACAAAGATATATGTTAAGAAGTTCGATGGGGTACTGCGAAAATCAGGAATCAAGAATCATGAAAATCATGATTCTGGGTTCATGGAAATCATGATTCCAGAATCACGAAAATCAAACAGTAATAATACTGAGAAGAATAATACTGATTTCAGCGATATTGAGTCTATCATTCATTCCGACGAACCTGAAAACAGAACCGAAAGAATAGATGAGTATTCGAGCTATAGGGAGTATTTCTTAAGTCAGCTCGATTTTGCTTCTTTGCTCGAAGAATATCCGTATGATCGTGAACAGCTTAACGAAATCTTAGATTTACTGGTTGAGACAGTATGCTCAAGACGTAAGACAATCCGAATCTCCGGCGAAGATAAGCCAACGGAGATAGTGAAAAGTCAGCTTCTGAAACTGGATAGCGAGCATATACGGTTCGTCATGACCTGCCTGAAAGAGAACACGACGAAAGTACGGAATATAAAGCAATATCTGCTTGCGGTTCTGTATAATGCTCCAATGACGATTAACAGCTACTACGGAGCGCTGGTCAATCACAATATGTACGGCAACGGTGAGGAAATCCCAAGAAAGAAGGTGTAATGGTTGCATGAAGAAGTGAACGATAAAACAATCTCCCTCTGTATCAAGGGCGGAAAAATATCCGGCAACATTCTGAAAGCGGCACTGAAAAAGCTTGTTTCAGAGACGGGTAAGCAGAAGCAAAAGATACAGACGAAGAATGAGACCAAGAAGGTGACAAAGCACGGGAAACAGAGTATCAAGAAGATGGTTCAGGATGGAAGTCAACTGTCGAATATAGAGATTACGGACAACAACATAAAGTCGTTTGAACGGGTTGCCCGTAAATACGGTATCGACTATAGCCTGAAAAAAGATAGCTCAACAGAACCGCCTCGCTATATGGTTTTCTTCCGAGCTAAAGACGTGGATGTCATGACAGCGGCATTCAAGGAGTATGCAGGCATATCCGCAGAAAAGGAGAAGAAGCCGAAGGTGTCCATCCGTAAGAAGCTTCAGGTTGCCAAAGACCGAGCCGCACAGCACCGTGAGCGTGAAAAGGACAAGTCCAAGGATAGGGGACAGTCGCTATGATGAGGGCACTACGAGAAAAGCTTCATAGCGTTGACATCAAAAAACTTCTCCCGAAGACAATCCCTTACGTTATTGTCTTTTACATAGTGGAGAAGGAAGCATGGCTTTTTCGTCACTGTACCGGCGATTCAGTTATAACCCGTCTTATGGTGCTGTTCCAGAACTTCAGCCTGGCATTCAAGAATCCGCTTCCGAGCCTTTATCTGTTGGATATGGGTATAGGAATCGTGGGTTCAGCACTTCTCTATGCGTTAATAGTATATAAGAGAAAGAACGCAAAGAAGTACCGACCGGGTGAGGAGTACGGCTCAGCAAGGTGGGGAACGCCGAAAGACATTGAACCTTTCATTGACCCTGTCTTTGAGAATAACATCCTGCTGACACAGACGGAACGTCTGACAATGAACAGCAGACCAAAACAGCCGAAGTATGCGAGAAATAAGAATGTAATCGTAATCGGTGGTAGTGGTAGCGGTAAAACGAGATTCTATGTCAAGCCGAATCTAATGCAGATGGGCGAAAAAACATCCTACGTCGTAACAGACCCGAAAGGTACAATAGTAATTGAGACTGGAAAGATGTTAGATAAGGCAGGATACAACATAAAAGTCCTGAACACTATCAACTTCAAAAAGTCCATGCACTACAATCCTTTTCACTACATAAGAAGCGAAAAGGACATATTGAAGCTTGTCAATACAATTATAGCTAACACTAAAGGCGATGGAGAAAAGTCAGGAGAAGACTTTTGGGTTAAAGCAGAACGACTCTTGTACTGTGCGTTAATCGGGTACATCTGGTATGAAGCACCCGAAGAAGAACAGAACTTCGCCACTCTATTGGAGTTCATCAATGCGAGTGAAACCAGAGAGGACGACGAGGAGTTCAAAAACGCAGTCGATGAGCTGTTTGAAGAACTTGAAGCAGATAACCCTGAGCATTTTGCCGTGCGGCAATACAAGAAATACAAACTTGCAGCAGGCAAAACAGCGAAGTCGATCCTCATTTCCTGCGGTGCAAGGCTTGCTCCGTTCGATATTAAGGAACTTCGAGACCTCATGTCTTATGACGAAATGGAACTGGATATGCTCGGTGAGCGAAGAACGGCGATGTTCGTCATCATAAGCGACACCGACGACACATTTAACTTCGTCGTGGCTATAATGTACAGTCAGTTATTCAATCTTCTTTGCGATAAAGCAGACGACGAGCATGGCGGGAGATTACCTGTCCATGTAAGACTACTTCTCGACGAGTTCGCCAATATTGGAACCATCCCCAAATTCGATAAACTCATCGCAACAATAAGAAGCCGTGAAATATCGGCTTCTATTATTTTGCAGTCACAATCTCAGCTCAAAACCATCTACAAGGATGCCGCTGAGACCATCACGGGTAACTGCGACACAATGCTTTTCTTGGGAGGGAAAGAAAGCAGTACCTTAAAAGAAATCTCAGAAACACTGGGTAAAGAGACAATTGATTTGTTCAATACCTCAGATACCCGTGGACAGAGCCGGTCTTATGGCTTGAACTACCAGAAGACGGGTAAAGAGCTGATGAGCAGGGACGAGTTATCGGTTATGGATGGAAATAAGTGCATACTGCAAGTCAGAGGCGTCAGACCTTTCTTGTCGGACAAGTTCGATATTACCAAGCACAAGAGGTATAAAGAGCTTGCGGACTATGACGACAGGAATGCGTTTGACGTGGAGAGATACATAAATCGCTATCTTCAGATGGGTGTCAATGAGGAGTTTGACACTTATGAAGTAGAAGTAACGGATGAAGAAGTAGCTGAAGTAGCTACCGAGTAAAAGAAAGGAAGGTGATATAAGGTGGTGCTACCACCCATCCGGGCTGATCCCCGGTGATTTAGGCTAAAAAAGAGAATGAGATACTGAGAATGAAAAAGAATATTAGGATTGATTAAAAGCCGTCAGGAGTATATCTTGACGGCTTTTTTTCGCACTTTTATCCCCTTTTTTTCGGCGTCTCCAAGGCAAGCAGCAGTCAGGTGAACAAAAAATCAAAATTGAGAGGAGACGAAGCTGACTTGGGGATGCGGAAAATCTGCATTTCCTGACTGAATGCTTTTAGAGAATTAAAATAAAACCCAACGGAGAATGAAAGTCAGTTTCAAGAAAAAGAATGAGTTTTTTCACAAGTGCTATATCTATCCTTCAGACCCTCGTAGTCGCCATTGGCGCAGGTCTCGGCGTCTGGGGAGTAATCAACCTTTTGGAGGGTTACGGTAACGATAACCCTGGTGCAAAGTCGCAGGGCATGAAGCAGCTCATGGCGGGCGGCGGTGTCATCCTTATAGGCACACAGCTTGTTCCGTTGCTCAGTAACCTGTTCGGATAATTCTTAGGGAGGGAGAGATTCCATGTTCGACAAAATCTTTGAAGCTATAAATGAGTGGATGCGGAATCTCCTGACAGGCATGGTCGATTCCAACTTGGAGACAATGTTCACCGATGTCAACGAAAAGACAAGTGAGATTGCAACCCAGGTTGGGATGACCCCACAAGGATGGAACAGCAGTATATACAGCATGGTACAGAACCTGTCCAATTCGGTGATTGTACCCATAGCCGGGATCATCATTACGATGGTCCTGTGCTATGAGCTTATTTCCATGCTGACGGAGAAAAACAATATGCACGAGATAGATACTTGGATGTTCTTCAAGTATTTTTTCAAAATGTGGGTAGCTGTGTATCTCGTCAGTAACACATGGACAATCACGATGGCTGTCTTTGACCTCGGTCAGAATGTTGTCAACAGTGCCGCAAGTGCAATAAGCGGGTCTACCACTATTGACATCACTTCCATGATTTCAGCTATGGATACGGCTATGGAATCCATGGGAATAGGAGAGCTGTTCGTTCTTGTATTGGAGACCTTTATCGTCAGCTTTTGTATGAAAATCATGTCGATCCTGATTACAGTCATACTGTACGGACGCATGATTGAAATCTATCTGTATACATCGGTAGCACCAATCCCGTTTGCAACCATGTCCAACAGAGAATGGGGACAGATGGGTACAAACTATTTCAGAGGACTTTTTGCTCTGGCGTTTCAGGCGTTTCTGATGATGGTATGCGTCGGAATCTATGCGGCTCTGGTCGCCTCAATTCCGATGACAAGTAACATCCACTCGTCACTCTTTGGCGTAGCGGCGTATACGGTTATACTGTGTTTCAGCCTCATGAAGACAGGAACACTCAGTAAGTCAATTTTCAATGCCCATTAAGTATGGTGCATTTATGGGGAAATCGAATGAAAGGAATGGGTACAGGGATGGCAATTCCCCTGCTGAAATATTTCTCTTACCCAAGGTAAATAAATGGCATATGTAGCGGTTCCAAAAGACCTGACGAAAGTCAAGAACAAGGTCGCTTTTAACCTGACCTTAAGGCAGATTATCTGTATAGCTATAGGTGCGGCGATTGGAATACCGTTCTATTTCTTAACAAGGAACTATCTCGGTACAAGCACAGCGGCGACAGGAATGGTGCTTTTAATGCTACCTGAGTTTCTTTTTGCTATGTATGAGAAAGACGGACTGCACTTGGAACAGGTTTTGAAAAACGTTGTCAATGTGCGATTTCGTAAACCCGCCGTTCGGCGTTACGAAACGGAGAATCTGTACGAAGCCGCAACTGCGGAGCCTGTAGTCGAGACATCTTCGGCAAAGGAGAAGAAAAACTCTGTAAAGAAGAAAGACTCTGCTAAAAACAGCGGTAGTAAAAAGAAGCCTGTCAGCGGTAACGGACGTAAAGAGGACAAGGCGGCTAAGAAGAAACGCATGAGTGTTCAGGACACTATTGCGTATAAAGAAATGGGCAAGGACGGCATCTGTAGAGTGTCTGACCATACCTATTCAAAGACCATCCGCTTTTATGATATTAACTATCAGCTGGCGCAGAACGAGGATAAGAACAGTATCTTTGAGGGTTGGTGCGACTTCCTCAACTACTTCGACAGCTCTATCCACTTCCAGTTATCCTTTGTAAACCACAGGAGCAATATGAAGGAGTACGAGGACGTAATCAGCATTGCTCCTCAGAACGACGACTATGACGATGTGCGAATGGAGTACGCTCAGATGCTTCGCAATCAGCTCGCAAAGGGTAATAACGGGCTTGTAAAATCCAAGTATGTCACGTTCTCTGTTGAATCGGAGAGCTTACAGAAAGCAAGACCGAAGCTTGAAAGAATAGAAGCGGACATCTTAAATAACTTCAAGGTTCTCGGAGTAATGGCATATCCGCTGAACGGAGTGGAGAGACTTGCAATTCTAAGAGAGACCTTTAATCCCGATTGTCAGGTACCGTTCACGTTTACCTATGACCAGATTTTAAAGACCGGCTTAGGCACAAAGGATTTTGTTGCCCCGACGAGCTTTCTCTTTAAATCCGGCAAGGACTTTATGATGGGAGACACTTACGGTGCGGCATCATACTTGCAGATTATGGCTCCAGAACTGACGGACAAAATGCTCGCCGAGTTTTTGGATGTAGACAAGAACCTGATTGTCAATCTTCACGTCCAGTCACTTGATCAGGCAAAGGCTATAAAGCTTGTAAAGAGTAAGGTGACGGACATCAACCGTATGAAGATTGAGGAGCAGAAAAAGGCAGTTCGTTCCGGCTACGACATGGACATCATTCCATCAGACCTTTCTACATACGGCGGTGAAGCAAAGAAGCTCTTGGACGATTTGCAGTCCCGTAACGAGAGGATGTTCCTTGCAACGGTAATGTTCTTAAACACAGGAAAGACGAAACAGGAGCTTGAGAATGCAATATTCCAGATTGCAGGTATAGCTCAGAAGTATAACTGTGTTTTAAGACGTCTCGACTACATGCAGGAAGAAGGCTTAATGAGCAGTCTTCCGCTTGGAGTAAACCATATCCCTATTAAACGAGGACTGACGACAACATCAACGGCAATCTTCGTGCCGTTCACAACTCAGGAGCTGTTCATGTCTGGCGAGTCGCTATACTACGGTTTGAATGCTCTTTCTAATAACGTTATCATGGTAGACCGTAAGAGGCTCAAGAACCCGAACGGACTTATCCTCGGAACGCCTGGTAGTGGTAAGTCGTTTGCGGCAAAGAGAGAAATAACAAATGCGTTCTTTGTAACTCAGGACGACATCATAATTAGCGACCCGGAGGGAGAGTATTATCCGTTGGTTCATGAGCTTGGTGGACAGGTAATCCATATATCCGCTTCAAGCCACGATTACATAAACCCTATGGACATCAACATGAACTACTCTGAGGACGATAACCCTCTTGGAGTGAAGTCGGATTTCATCCTGTCGCTGTGTGAGCTTATTATGGGTTCAAGGGACGGCATAGAAGCGGAAGAAAAGTCTGTAATAGACCGGTGTCTGCCGCTTGTGTACCAGAAGTATTTTGAGAACCCGATTCCTGAAAATATGCCGGTTCTGGGAGACCTGTATAACTGTCTTAGAAACCAGAAAGAAGCACAGGCACAGAGAATTGCAACGGCACTCGAAATCTACGTCAACGGTTCTCTAAAAGTGTTCAACCACCGGACAAACGTGAGACTGGATAACCGAATTGTCTGCTATGACATTAAAGACCTCGGAAAACAGTTAAAGAAGCTCGGTATGCTCATTATTCAGGATCAGGTCTGGAACAGAGTAACTATTAACCGCTCGGAGCATAAAGCTACCAGGTACTATATAGATGAGTTCCATCTTTTGCTCAAAGAAGAACAGACAGCCGCCTACTCGGTTGAAATCTGGAAGCGATTCAGAAAGTGGGGAGGCATCCCGACGGGAATTACGCAGAACATCAAGGACTTGCTCGCAAGCCGTGAGATTGAGAACATCTTTGAAAACAGCGACTTCATCCTGATGCTCAATCAGGCGGCAGGAGACAGACAAATCTTAGCGAAGCAACTGAACATAAGCCCGTATCAGCTATCTTATGTGACAAACAGCGGTGCAGGCGAGGGGCTTCTTTTCTATGGTAATACCATTATCCCGTTCAAGGATCACTTCGACAAGTCTCTGAAGCTCTACTCGATTATGTCTACAAGACCCGAGGATGTAGCGGCACGGCAAGAAGCTGAGAAGCAAAACTGAGGCGGAGGTGAGGTAAGTGGCGGAACTAAAAGCTGATGAGGTGTTTAAGGAGCCTGAACAGACGGAGCTAACTGCTACGGAAAGCGAAGCTACTGAGACCGAACCTGATACGAAGCTTTCCGCACATTCTGCAAGAATGACGGAAGTAAGCGAGCATTCTACCGTCGGAGCTACGCTTAAGACTGCTTCGGAAATGCGGCACAACCGCAATAAGAAACAGGTTCAGGAGTATAACAGGAAAGCTCTTAAAGATAAGGAATCCGAAGTTCCTGAAACCAACACGGAAGCTGAAACAGAAGCCGAAATTCTCGGCGACGGTGAGAAAGTTCAAGAAGAAACCGCTGAAATTCCAATCAAGCGAGACTTTTCGGAGCTTGACAAGGGTTTAGAATCTCACATGAGAAGCACTCTTAAAGAGGCTGTAGAGGCTCAGCCAGACTTGGAGACAGATATTCTGGAATCTCCGTCGAGACTGTCAGAGAGCATAATTCCGGAAGACATTGATCTAACGGATTATGCCGACGAAATAACTTGGAAATCCAAACGGGAGCGTACCAATCGGGAACAGAAAGATAAACAGGGCAAGAAGAAATCTTCGGTCAGTTCATCTGAACAAAGAGGAGAAGCAAAGAAAAAGCCCGGACGTTTATCTTTCGACGATGAACAAGACGGCATGGTTCACGGTGCGGGAATGGGTATCGGCAGGAGGGTGGTTTCGGGAGCGACTTCGGTTGCGGCAGGCTATATTCACACAAAGCTTAATGAAGCTGAACAGGACAATAGTGCTATTGAGGGTGTACACCAAGCTGAACTGTTGACGGAAAACAGCGTTCACAAAGTATCCGGCAAATCCAAATCCCGTAAGTCTGAGAGTAAATCCAAACGTGAACTGAAACAGGAGACGAAAACCGAGAGTAAATCGGGGAGACTCAAGTTTTCAGCAGAAGAAGGCGGAGGGAAAGAGACAACCGGTCCTGTCAGTGTTAAATCTTCAAAAGATACTGCTGAAAAGAAAAAGGCTACGAGGCACGTCTGGCAGAAGAAGCAGTACAAGGAAGCCTACACTGCGGCTAAGCAAGGCAAAACCGTTTCGGGAGATGCGGCAAAAGCAACTGCGAAGGTCGCAGATAAGGCAAAAGAGGTGCTACAGTCTGTCATCAAGAACAGTAAGGGTATTCTCATCGGCTTAGGTGCCATTATGTTGTTAATCGTGATTGTCGCCGCAATGTTCACAAGCTGTACGGCAATATTTCAGGGCATCCAGAACTCGTTTATCTCTACGACCTACTCAAGCGATGACGACGACATCTACGCTGTGGAAAACGCCTACGTCTCTTTGGAAACGGCACTCTATACGCAGATATGTAACACAGTTGCCAACTATCCGGGCTATGACGAGTACAGTTACGAGATAGACAACATCTATCACGACCCGTATCAGCTAATATCTTACCTGACGGTAAAGTACGGCGAGTTCACCTACTCAGACGTTGCTTCCGAGCTACAGACACTGTTCCTACAGCAGTATACGCTGACAATAGTGGAGGAGGCAGAAATAAGGACACGGACTGAAACACAGATAGGCTCAATGCTTGTAACCGACCCGTATACTGGACAATTGACAGTAATCTATTACGAGTACGAGGCAGAGGTTGAGTATGTGTACAGGACACTGAAAGTAACTCTCGTTAATAACGGTTTCGATGAAACTGTTCGTAATAGGATGACAACCGACGAAGCAAGCCTATACGACCTATACAATGCTACATATGGAAACCGCAGTGACCTGTTTGGTGAAACATAAAGGAGGACAAGACTTATGAACAAAAAGATAACCCGACAGTTAGGGGACATAGACAAAACGGAGGCAAAGCTCAAGGCACTTCAGAAGCACCTTGAAGATTTGCAAGCATCCTTGAAAGAGGATGAGGATCAGGAAATAATCAGGAGCATCCGTGGTCTTAACTTAACCGGCTGGGGCTTGGCTGAAATGCTTGAAGGCATCAAGGACGGAACCGTAAAATTCGTCAAAGATGAGACTGCCGTCCAAGCTAAAGAGCAGAAAAAGAAGACAGAAAAGGGGACAGACAGTAATGATTCTGTTCCCGAAGAACAGGTGCCGGAGTCGGCACCGGAAAGTGAGGAGTACCAAAATGAGAATTAAAAGAATGCTGACGGCACTGGTGGTAATTTGCGCTTTGCTTGTCGGTACGGTAACAGTATTTGCCGATGAGGAAGAAGCCGTGGTTCTTGACGAACCGGCGGCAACGGAATCAGCGGTAACTACTGTAAAAGAAGTAGAAACAGTGCCGGTGTCTACACACGCTACAACGGTAACAGTACCGGAAACTGAATCGGTAACGACAGAGCCTGTGATTACAATAATCTCAGGAGATGTAGACATAGTGACTGATTTAGTTGAAACGGAAGAAGCCGAAGAAGAAACAAAGTCTGAAAACTCTTTCTCGGTAGAAGGAAACGGAGAAATTCTTGATGACATAACCGACGATTCCGAAATGGAGTTCTTGACAATCACCACGGCGAACGGAAACACCTTCTACCTAATAATTGACCGTTCGAGTGACAATGTGTATATGCTTTCGACGATTGACGAGTATGATTTGCAGGACTTTATAGAGGAAGCAGAAGAAACTGAAGCAACTACGACCACTTCACAGGGAAGTGTAGTTCTTGAAGAAGAAACCGTAGAGACTATAGAAGAAACATCAGACACGGAAACTTCTGCGGTAACGGTTGATGAAGACTCATCCGGCGGGATGTCGGTAGTCATTGTTGTCCTTATTATAGCGGCGGCAGTCGGCGGAGGTGCGTACTTCTACTTAAAGGTATACAAACCGAAGCAGGATGGAGAAAATTACAGGAGCGAAAATATGGAGATTGGCGATGGGCTTGAAACTATCAACGAGGACGAAGTTAAAGAATTTGACGGCAGTCAAAGCGAAGAATAAAAGGAGAGATTTATAGTGATTTTAGTTATTTCTGAGAAACCGAGTGTTGCAAAGAGTTTGTCCAAGGTGCTTGGAGCAAATACCCGAAAAGACGGGTACATGGAAGGCAATGGCTATATAGTCAGTTGGTGCTTAGGACACTTAGCTGAGTACATAGAGCCGAACGCCTATGATGAAAAGTATGAGAAGTGGAACTTTAGCGACCTTCCCATCGTTCCGACCCAGTGGAAGATGTCAGTTTCTCCGCAGAAGAAAGGACAATTTGAAGTGCTTTCGGGACTGTTAAATAGGTCGGATATAGAGTATGCCGTGAACGCTTGCGATGCGGGAAGGGAAGGTGAATCAATCTTCCGTAGAGTTTATCTGCTCTCAGGAAGTCACGCTCCTATCAAGAGACTTTGGATTTCCAGTATGGAAGACAGTGCAATCAAGGAAGGCTTTGCAAACTTAAGAGACGGCGGGGAGTATGAGAACCTGTATCAGAGTGCCGAGTGCAGGGCAAAGGCTGACTGGCTTGTTGGAATGAACGCTACAAGGGCATATACTACGGTATATTTCAAACGCCTTATTGTAGGACGAGTTCAGACACCGACACTGGCACTTTTGGTAGACAGGCAGGAGAAGATAGACGGCTTCAAAAAGACTCCGTACTACAAGGTCTCACTATCAAGTAGAGGCTTGACAGTTACGTCGGAAGATTTTGAATCTGAAGAAGCAACAGACTTGGCAAATCTTTGTCAAGGGCAGTACGCCGAAGTAACGAGTGTAAAAAAGACAAGAAAGCAGACGGCACCGCCGAAGCTTTATGACCTCACAACTCTCCAGAGAGAAGCAAACCGTTACTATGGTTACACGGCGCAGGAGACCTTAGATGCCTTGCAGGAACTCTACGAAAAGAAGCTCGTGACCTATCCGAGAACCGACAGTCAGTATATAACCGAGGATATGGAAGAAACGGTAAGAGAACTTCTTTCTGATCTTAAGAAGATTGTTCCCACTTTAAATGGAGTACCCGTCGGAGATAACGTCAGAAGGGTTATAAACAACTCAAAAGTAACCGACCATCACGCTTTGCTCCCAACAAAAGAAGCCGCAAAAAGTAACCTCGGCGAGTTGAACGAGTGTCAGAGGAATATTCTCTCGTTAGTAGCGATTCGTCTGGCAGAGGCAGTGTCGTCCGAGTATGTTTACGAAGAAACACAGATTGAAGTCACTTGTGAGGGACATATCTTCAGGGCAAAAGGCAAGAAGACGATTGAGGAAGGCTTTAAGGCTGTGGAGAATGTACTTCGAGATAACTCAGAGAAGCCTGACGATGCAGAGATTAAGGCATTTGTTACCGAGGGAGATATGCTTCCGAACGTAACCGCCGAAAAGACACAGCACTTCACTTCGCCTCCGAAGCCGTACAGTGAAGACACTCTGCTTTCTGCAATGGAGACGGCGGGAAACAAGGAGTTTGAGGCAGATACTGAGAAGAAAGGTCTCGGCACACCGGCGACAAGGGCAAGTATTATTGAAAAGCTTGTACATTCCGGCTATGCCATAAGAGAGGGCAGACAGATTTTGCCGACGAAAGACGGGATGGAGCTAATTGGGTTACTCCCCGACTACCTCAAATCCGCAAGCATGACCGCCGAGTGGGAGAACAAACTGCTTCAGATCGAACGAGGCGAACTGTCGCCGGAAGAATTTATTCAGGGCATTACTGAACTGTTGTCAACCATGCTCAGCGACTGTGAGCTTATACCCGACAAGGAGAGAAACAGATTTGACGAGCGAGTTCCCGTCGGCGATTGCCCCGTCTGTGGCAAGCCGGTTTATGAGAGCAAGACAAACTTCTACTGTTCGGATAAGTCCTGCCGCTTTGCACTTTGGAAGGACAATCGTTATCTTGCCGGTATGAGAAAGAAGGTAGATCGCAAAATGGCGGAGGAGCTTTTGAATAACGGCAAGACACATATCAAGGACTTGTATTCCGAAAAGAAAGGTACTACGTTTGAAGCAGATCTCTGTATGGTAGCAAGCGACGGACGAATTGTATTCAATCTCGTTTTTCCGAAGCGTGAGGGAGGAAAGTCTGAAAAGAAATAAATAGGCATATGAATGGCGGAGAAATCCGCCATTCTGTATAAAGAAAGATAGGAGGCTTTATGGCTAAAATACACGACATCCGGGCGTTGGCTGAAGTACACGCACAGGAAATAAGCCGTTCGCCTAAAGACTGGATGGGATACCTTGACACAGCGTCAAGGGTTTATAGATATTCATTTCAGGACAGTCTCCTGATTCACGCACAGAGACCAAATGCTATAGCTTGTGCTGAATTGGAGCTGTGGAACGATAAAATGCTTCGGTGGGTAAACAGGGGAGCGAAAGGCATTGCACTCCTTGACAACACAGGTCCAAGGGAAAGACTTCGGTATGTCTTCGATATTACCGACACTCACCCCGTACCCGGCGGAAGGAACCTATTCATATGGCAACTGACGCCTGAATCTCAAAACGACCTTCTTGCACACTTAACCGATGCGTATGGGCTTGAAGAAAAGGATTTAGGCACGGTTGCAGATGTGCTTCTTGCAATAGCAAAATCTCAGGCAGAAGAAGACTTAGAGGAATCCATCTATGGGCTTTCAAACGAGCTTGAGGGTACTTTTTTAGATGGCTTGGATGAAGAAACAATCCGAGCTGACTACAAGGAACTTCTTACAAACAGTATCTTTTACACTCTTGCCTGTCGTTGTGGGCTTGACCCGATGGAATATCTCAGTGAAGAAGACTTCACCGGGATTACGGAATACAATAAGCTTTCAGTACTGAGTTTTCTCGGAAACGCTACAAGTTCTCTCTGTGAGCCGGTGCTTCGAGACATTGGGGCGACAATGCGAGCAATCGAGAGAGAAAAATTATCGAGAGAGCTTGCAAATTCCGCTGAAAGGTTGTATAATAAAGATGCAAGCTTTAAGGATTTAAAGCAAGAGAGTGTAAACGAAGGACAGACCATTCAAATTGAAGGAGGACATGAACATGGAAATGAGCTATCATCGGAAAGGGGACTACCTGTTTCCGAACCTCAAGGTGACAGAGGAAGAACCGGCAGTAATCGGGAAGTACGGGATGCTTCGGAAGACGTACCTACGGGAGAATCACCCGAATTGGTATACGAGCATGACACTGACGGGAAAACTGAACCGGCACTTAATGGAAATAGAGACATCGGCTCAGGAGATGATGGAGAACTTAACAGAGAAGCTTCTTCAGAAGTATCCGGCACCGGACAAGTCGAAAGATCAGTTAGCATGGATATCTCACATGAACAATCTGACGGCGATGGCGGAGGAGACCGTCTTGACGGAATTGGTGTACAATTAACCGCTGAAACAACAGAACAGGATTTGAGTGAAGCAGAGGAAGAAATAGCCTCTGCTTTGTCTTTACCCGAACTCCCGACAGTGAATCAGCAGAAACGAACTATTGAGGAACGGCAATCGGCTCGGTATGCGGGAGAGATTGCTATTCCATCTGATGTAGTTGACGAGGTACTTCGGCAGGGCAGTAACCGAGACCGTGGACATCTCAGGCTCATATATAACTTCATGGCGGAGAAGACGCCGGAAGAATATATGGAGTTTGTGAAGCGGGAGTACGGAACCGGCGGCAGAGGTATTGAGATTGGCGGGCAGGAATACTCAGTCTGGTGGGACGAACTCGGAATGCAGATAGCAGTCGGGAATACGGTTCAAGACAATATCTTAGATAAGGCGTTTCTCTCGTGGGAAGATGTAAGCGGAAGAATTCAGCAGTTACTCGAACAGGGAGAATACGCCCCGCAGGTTGTCTTAGATGCTGCCAGACAGAATGCTTTAGCAGAGCACGCAGAGGCACTTGTGTTTATGAAAAGCGATCTTGCGGATGGAGTCGCCGAGTTAGTCTTTGATGACCCCTCAATATTCGACGGTAGCTTTCCCGATGCTAAAGAGCGGATTTCAAAGCTTTTAGAACAGCCTGAATTTCTCGCTGACTTAAATGACAGGCTTGAGGGACTGGCGTTCTTTTATTCTGAAGACCCGGAGATAATGCGGTTTCATTACTACAAGCCGGACAAGATTTCTGAGCAGTTCAAGCAGTTTGAAAAAGAAGTTATGCCGTTTCAGGCAAGAGAAGATTTCTCTTGGCAGGAACACCAGCATTTCATAACTCAGGACGAGATTGATTCTTTCCTTACAAAAGGCGGAGTGTTCAGTGACGGTAGGCTTTCAACCTATGCCTATTTCATCGCAGACCATACGGATACAGAGAAAGCAACGTACATAAAAGAACAGTACGGAACGGGTGGAAGCAGTCATGCGCTATCTGGTGCTGATTTGTCTCACGCTGAGTACGATGCAAAGGGACTAACACTTGCCCGTGGCAATTTCGGAGAATCGACTTCAAGCGTTTTCTTAACATGGTCGAAAGTAGCTCAGAGGATAGACCACCTCATAGAAACAGACCGGTTCTTAAAGCCCACGGATTATTCCCGTATGCCTGAGTTTGAACGTGAGCAGATGGCGACTAAGGTATTATCTTTCTACTTAAGACTGCCGGATGAGATAACTCGTCCATTCACACGGGATTTCTTCAACGAGGCTGCAAGAAAAGAGTTGCCTGAGATTTTAGCTGACACAGAACGTGCGGAAAATCTACTTGCAGAAATGGACAGTGCATTGGCGGCGCTTCCTTTAGATTTCGAGAGCTACGAAGACCATGCACGGCTATTATCTGAGCTTCATCAGTATGTGGACGGGACTTTCACAATCTTCCCGGAAAGAAAGCACGAAGTTGAGTTTACTCCGGTTGCAGGTATACAGACGAATCTCTTTGATGTTCTCAGTGTGGAAGAAAATCCGCCACAGCAAGGATCATCATCCTACATAAGGGATTCGGGAACCTTCGTTTATCTTGATGATGACCACCTGTTTATGGTAGACCGTGAGGACAAGGAGAGTATTTTCCTCAGAGACATGGAGAACCAGACATCCGCTATGCGGGTAGTTCTGAAGTCTGAGTACGACGAGAAACTGACAGAAAACCCTTTGAACAACCACCTTAAGGTTGGCGAAAATCCAAACCTGAAAGACAGTCGCTGTGTGTACAAGGAGTGCTTATATACGACTTTGAGGGCAATACAGCAAAGTGAAGTTTATCCTGCGTTGCGAGACCGAGATACTACAGAGGACATGGCGGAGAGCATCATCAAGGAGAAAGTATCCGAATTGATGGCACAGAATGCTGAGACTGCTCCGATGTTTTTTGAGGCAAGTGAGCAATGGGATAACTTCACTGACTATCTTGTAGAGGACATTTTTCAGAGAACTTATGAGGACTACCTGACAGACCGCAGGGATGCAGTTGCACTGAATAAGGATAACCCCGATGCGCCTGAATGGTTAAGAGGAATGGAAGTAGAAGCTGGGAGGCAGGAAATCTCTCTTCCGAATAATCCTAAAAGAGTGGAGAACGGAGAAATAGTCGGTAGATATACGTCAAGAGTCGGAATGGAGGACGGCTACGTCGAGGACATCGCTATCCTGAAAAATCCCGACGGTAAGTTCTATAACCACTACGGCTTCAATGAGGAACTCGGAACAGGTGTAGCGGGTGCAGGACCATTCGATACGTTTGAAGACGCAAAACAAACTGTGCTTGCTGTCCATCCTGATGCCGAGGAAGTAAAGATTCAGCAGGAACCTGATCTTCCCATCGACGCCATAATTCATATAGATGGCAGGGAGTTTCGAATCGACAGTGTAGACAATAATCGTGGTGTTGTCAGTCTACAGGATATGACGATGGCGAAGGAGGCAAGGTACCCCATTTTTCGAAATGAGCCGGTAGACTTTGTGCGTTCTGTTTATATGGAGGAGGAAGAAACACAACATACAGTTCAAGAATCAACTGCGCACGAACCCATCAACTTCCACATAACCGACGATGACTTAGGTGCAGGAGGTCCGAAGACAAAGTTCAGGGCAAACATCGACGCTATAAAGCTTCTAAAGGAGTTGGAAGCAGATAACCGACTGGCAACACTTGAAGAACAGGAAGTGCTTTCTCGGTTCGTGGGTTGGGGCGGTATATCTCAGGCGTTCGATTCAGAAAACGAGGCTTGGTCGTCAGAGTATGCCGAGGTTAAAGAACTATTAACCCCGGAAGAATACCGTGAAGCACGGGCTTCCACTCTGAATGCCTTTTATACGTCGCCGACTGTAATAAAGGCGATGTATTCGGCTCTTGAAAACATGGGGCTTAAGTCAGGAAACGTACTGGAGCCGTCGTGCGGTGTCGGAAACTTTATGGGACTTGTCCCTGAAAGCATGGACGGGCTGAAAATGTACGGCGTTGAACTGGACAGCATATCCGGCAGGATTGCAGGGCAGTTGTATCAGAAGAATAAGATTGCCGTGCAGGGATTTGAGACAATGGACTTCCCTGAAAGCTTTTTCGACTGCACAATCGGGAATGTGCCTTTCGGAGATTACAAGCTCAATGACCCGAAATATGACCGTCACAACTTCCTCATTCATGATTACTTCATCGCAAAGAGCTTGGATTTGGTAAGACCGGGCGGAGTAGTAGCTGTTGTTACTTCCTCCGGCACGATGGATAAGCAGAATGAATCTGTACGTCGCTATTTAGCGAACCGAGCAGATCTGTTAGGCGCAATCCGTTTGCCGAACAACGCTTTCATGAGAAATGCCAATACGGGTGTAGTAGCAGATATTCTATTCTTCCAGAAACGAGACCGTGCGGTTTTGGAAGAACCCGATTGGGTACACCTTGGACAAACTAAAGAAGGGTATACCGTCAATTCGTACTTTGCACAGCACCCCGAAATGGTGCTTGGCGAGTTCTCAACCGAGAATACCCAGTATGGTAAGCAGGAAACAACAGTGAAGCCGATTGAGGGAGCAGTTCTTTCAGAGCAGTTGCAGGAAGCAGTCTCACATATCCACGGCACAATCACTGAGCCTGAACTGAACGATTCGGAACTTGAAGACGTTGACACGTCTATTCCGGCAGATCCGTCGGTAAAGAATTTCAGCTTTGCCAATGTGGACGGTCAGGTTTATTACCGTGAAAATTCAAGGATGAATCTGATGGAACTGCCAAAGGCAACATCTGAGCGAGTCTTAGGAATGATTGAAATCCGAAATACGACGCAGGAGCTTCTGTCCATGCAGATGGAAGATTGTAGCGACTTGGAGTTGTCCGCAATGCAGGATAAGTTGAACAGTCAGTATGATACTTTCACCTCACAGTATGGCTTACTCAGCAACAGTGCGAACCGCAAAGCTTTCTCACAGGACAGTAGTTATTGCCTCTTGGCGTCGCTTGAACTCGTAGATGAGGAGGGCAACCTACAGCGGAAAGCGGATATATTCTCCAAAAGGACAATTCGCAGACCTACGCCCGTGACCACTGTAGACACAGCGAGTGAAGCGTTGGCGGTCTCAATAGGAGAGAAAGCAAAAGTGGATTTACCGTTTATGGCGCAGTTATGTGGAAAGACAGAGGATGAAGTTAAAGAAGAACTGTCTGGAGTTATCTTTGAGAATCCTCTGACGAATCGGTGGGAAACGTCTGATGAGTACCTGTCGGGAAATGTCCGTGAGAAGCTATCTGTAGCGAGACAGTTTGCTGAAACCTACCCTGAGTATTCAGTCAATGTAGCGTATCTTGAACGTGTACAGCCGAAAGACCTGGAAGCATCAGATATTGAGGTGCGACTGGGTGCTACATGGATAAAACCGGAGTACATACAGCGGTTTATGGTGGAGACTTTCCATACACCGTGGAGGCTTGCAAGGAACGTAATAGGTGTCCATTACGCCGCTGTCAACGGCACATGGGAAATAACCGGCAAGACCCAAGACTACTGGAACCCGCTTGTGAACTCTACATATGGAACTACAAAGGTAAATGCCTATAGGCTACTTGAAGATGCCCTGAATCTCAAGGACACGAAGATTTACGATACAGTTGAAGACCCAGATGGTAAAGAACGGCATGTAATCAACAAGAGCGAGACGATGCTTGCTCAGCAGAAACAGGAGCAGATTAAGGCGGAGTTCAAGGAATGGATTTTCAAAGATATTGACCGGCGGGAGGATCTGGTTACAACGTATAACACCCTCTTTAACTCAATCCGTCCCCGTGAGTATGACGGTTCACATATCCAGTTTGGTGGAATGACACCTGAAATCTCTCTTATGCAACACCAGAAAGATGCCGTTGCCCATGTGCTGTACGGTGGCAATACCCTACTTGCCCACTGCGTTGGTGCAGGCAAGACTTTTCAGATGATAGCGGCGGGAATGGAAAGTAAGCGTTTAGGGCTTTCTCAGAAAAGTCTCTATGTTGTGCCTAACCATTTAACGGAGCAGTGGGGAAGCGATTTCTTGCGGCTTTATCCAGGTGCTAACGTACTTGTTGCCACGAAAAAGGACTTCGAGCCCGCAAACCGCAAGAAGTTCTGTTCAAGAATTGCAACGGGCAACTATGATGCCGTAATAATCGGTCACAGCCAGTTTGAAAGAATACCGTTATCCAGAGAACGGCAGGTTGCAACCATAGAGAAGCAGATTGACGACATTACGATTGCAATAGAGATGGCAAAAAGAGAGGACGGTGCACGAACTACAGTCAAGCAGATGGAGAAAACAAGGAGGTCTCTTGAGACAAGGCTTGAAAAGCTGAATAATCAGACGAGAAAGGACGATGTAGTCACATTTGAACAGCTCGGAGTGGACAGGCTGTTTGTAGACGAGTCGCACAACTACAAGAACCTGTTTCTTTACACCAAGATGAGGAATGTGGCAGGTATTACTCAGACGGACGCTCAGAAAAGCTCGGATATGTTTATGAAGTGCCAGTACCTTGATGAGATAACCGGCGGCAGAGGTGTAACCTTTGCAACGGGTACTCCAGTCTCAAACAGCATGGTTGAGCTGTATACAATCATGAGATATTTGCAGTACGACACCTTGCAAAAGATGGGTATGGGACATTTCGATTCGTGGGCGGCATCATTTGGAGAGACGGTAACGGCAATAGAGCTTGCACCCGAAGGAACCGGCTACCGTGCCAAAACACGTTTCGCCAAGTTCTATAACCTCCCCGAACTCATATCCCTTTTCAAAGAATGTGCAGATGTTCAGACAGCGGATATGCTGAAACTCCCTGTGCCGGAAGCAGAGTATGTCAACGTGGCACTGAAACCGAGTGACATTCAGAAAGAAATGGTCGAGAGCTTCGCTGAACGTGCGGAGGATGTCCGTAAAGGAAGTGTCGATTCGAGAGTTGACAATATGCTCAAGATTACAAACGACGGCAGAAAGTGTGCTCTTGACCAACGCCTCATAAGCGATATGCTCCCCGACGACCCGAATAGTAAGGTAAACTGCTGTGTGGATAATGCCTTCACTATCTGGAAAGATACCGCCGAAGACCACTCAACTCAGCTCATTTTCTGTGACCTGTCAACGCCTAAAGCCGACGGAAGCTTTAATGTCTATGACGACGTGCGGGAAAAGTTAGTGGCAAAAGGAATCCCGAAAGAAGAAATAGCGTTTATTCATGAAGCGGGTACAGAGACAAAGAAAGCAGAACTGTTTGCTAAAGTCCGTTCAGGTCAGGTTCGTATTCTTCTTGGCTCTACAGCAAAGCTCGGCGCAGGCACGAACATTCAGGACAGGCTTATTGCCCTGCATCACTTGGACTGTCCGTGGAAACCGTCTGATCTTGAACAGCAGGAAGGAAGAATCCTTCGTCAGGGAAACCGAAACAGCAAGGTCAAGATATTCAGATATGTAACAGAGGGTACGTTCGATGCGTATATGTGGCAGTTGCTCGAAAACAAGCAGAAGTTCATTTCGCAGATAATGACTTCGAAATCGCCTGTAAGGTCTGCCGAAGATGTGGACGACACGGCACTCTCTTATGCGGAAATTAAGGCTCTTGCTACCGGCAATCCGCATATTAAAGAGAAGATGGATTTAGACATTCAGGTGAGCAAGTTAAAGCTCTTGAAATCCAGTCACACAAGCCAGATTTACAGGCTTGAATCAGACATTGCAAAGAGGTATCCGAAAGAGATTGCGGCTACTAAAGAACGGATTGCAGGGCTGAAATCCGATTTGGAAGTGGCAAAGCCTATCTTGGAACAGGATAAGGAAAACTTCCGGATAGTTGTCGGCGGGAAGACCTATACGGATAAGAAAGAAGCGGGAGTAGCGATTACAGCCGCTTGTGCAGGCTTGAAAGCAGTAAATACAACCGGTCAGATTGGTGAGTATAAGGGATTCACAATGACGGCGAGCTTCGATATGCTCAACCAGAAATATATGCTGACTTTGAAACGCCGGTGCAGTTACACGATTGAGGTTGGCAAGGACGCTCTCGGTAACATTCAGCGTATTACTAACGCTCTTGCGGGCATTGAGAAGAAACTGCCGGAGGCAGAAGCGAAGCTTGAGAACTTACAAAGTCAGTTGGCGACAGCAAAAGAGGAAGTTCTAAAACCGTTTCCGCAGGCTAAGGAACTGGAAGAAAAGTCGGCTCGACTTGCAGAACTGAATAGTATGCTCAACATGGACAGCAAGGTCAGTAACGATGTGATTGGGCTTGATGAAGAAGACCAATCGGAAAAAGCGGCTGACAAGCCGAGAACTGCCTTAGCTTTCGAAGAAAAGACATCGATTATTGAACACCTGCATGAGAAGCAGTCAGCTCAGCCAGAGAAAACAAAACCGCAGCAAACAAAGAAGAAATCTTACGAACAAGAAATTTAGGAAATGGAGGTAGAGCCATATGGCATCTAATCGTGATGAAAGAATGAATGAGATAACGGAGCGACTTGAAAAAGGGGTACAGGAAATGTTTACGTCTGAGAGGTACACACAGTATCTTAAAACGATGTCTCAGTTCCATAACTACAGCTTTAACAACACGCTCCTAATAGTGGCGCAGAAGCCTGATGCTACTCATGTAGCGGGGTATCAGGCGTGGCAGAAGAAGTTTAACCGTCAGGTTAAGCGTGGTGAAAAGGGGATACAGATAATATCCCCGGCACCTGTTAAGGAAAAAGAAATGCGGGAGAAGATAGACAAAAAGACCGGCGAGCCTATACTCGGTCCTGACGGACAACCGGAGATGGAAGAAGTCGTTAAGGTTATTCCAAAGTTTAAAATGGCGACAGTCTTTGATGTTAGTCAGACATTCGGCGAACCGCTCCCGGATTTGGGCGTTGAAGAAATGACTGCAAACGTAGATAATTACGAAAGCTTTATGCGGGCTATTGAACAGGTTTCACCCGTGCCGATTCGCTTTGACAACATTTCAAATGGAGCGAAAGGCTACTATGACAACATCTCAAAGGAAATAGTAATACAGCAGGGCATGAGCGAAAGTCAGACGTTAAAAACTGCGATTCATGAGACTGCGCACGCAATTCTCCATGACAGGGATTTTATGAAGGATCAGGGCATCCAAAAAGACCAGTTGACAAGAGAATGCGAAGCAGAAAGCGTAGCGTTCACCGTATGCCAAAACTTCGGCATAGACACGTCCGATTACTCTTTCCCGTATATAGCCAGTTGGAGCAGCAGTAAAGAGCTGAAGGAGCTTCGTTCCTCAATGGATACGATACGCCATACTTCATCTGATATGATTGATGGAATAACCGAGACAGTCAAGACCATGGAAAGAGAACAGGAGTGGACTGCTATCCGTGAGAATGAGACGCTACTCTTTACGGATAGTCAGCCACGGTATGCAATCTACCAGATTGAGGGCGATAATGACTACAAATTCATGGACATGGAGTTCATACAGAGCCACGATATGACGGTAAAGGGTAGTGATTATGACCTGGTTTACAGTGGCAAGTTAGAACCTACAGAGACGTTAGAAGGCATATTTGTGAAGTTTAACACGGAACTTCCTAGAGACTTTGCAGGGCATTCTCTTTCCGTCAGTGATGTAATAGTTACAGTTCGTGATGGAGAAGTAAAGGCAAATTACGTTGACAGTGTAGGTTTTACGGAGCTACCGGCTTTCGTAGAAGAGCGCACAAGCGTGTTCGAGCAAAAAGTAATGGATGCTTATGAGGAAATGGAGGAGGACTTCGTCCCAATCTACACGCGGACGGGAGCTTACGCTAATGAACACGGTGAGCTTGAGGAGTATCGTGCTTCAAAGAACGAGAACATAGCTTGTAAGGAAGCAATCGAGAAAGCTATCTCGGATAATTTCGACGGGATGAATCTGAATCACAGTGCAGTAGAGCCTGTTATTGAGGACTTCGGCAAAGAACGTGTTGCGTTCGTTCTCGCTTCAACGATTCAGGTAAAAGACTGGGATGGACGCTTCTCGCAGTCGAATAAGGATTGGGCAGCATCTGTTCCGACGATAGCAGAAGTCAATCCTGAGAATGACATCAGAACTGAATGGGCAGTACAGAGCCATCCTGCAATTCTTGACGGATTTGTAGATATGTTCAGAGAAAGCCTTGAGAACACTCGTGAAGTGGAACAGGTAATATCTGAGAAGCCGAAGATTGAAGCTATACCGCCGGTTTCAGACCGTACAGAACCCGAAGCGTCCTTACAAGGAAAGAGCATGGCAGACATTGAGGAGACTGTTCTAAGCTGTGCACAAGCGCAGATAGATGAAATGGGACTGCATGATGATGTTCAGCTACACGGAGCAAGGGTTTACGGAAGCAGGACCCGTGAGGGGCTATACTCAGAACAGTCAGATATTGACGTGGCTATCTCGTATTCCGGAAATATCCGAGAGGATGACTTCTTCAACACACTTCATGAAGAAGGGCTTTCGGTAGCCGGAATCTCCGTTGACATCAATCCGATTTCTACGGAGAGGACAGGTACGCTTGAAGATTATCTCGAAAGTGCGGAGAAGTATCTTGATGAGAAAGAAGCAGAGCAACATGAACGCTTTACTGTTGTTGAAACCTCAGATGCTTTTGAATCGCCCTACGCCATCTACGACAACAAGCTTGATGAATACTACCACGATAACAGCGGTTGGATGCCAACATTTGATTCTTTAGAGGAAGCAGAGGTAGCATTAGCCGACATCAACCAGAAGCCAGTTGAGGCAGAGAAAGAGCCTGAAATGAAGTTCTTCGTTGCTGAGAATATGAAGCATCCTGTTGTCGGAGAATACTACGAGAATATTGGGAGTTTGCAGGAGGCAACGGCTCTTTATGAGCAAATGCCGGACGGCAACAAGGGAATCGGGTTTACTCTGACAGGAGACATTAAGTCATATGAGCTTATGTCGGAAGGAACGGTAAACCATGAAGCGATAGAAAATAACCCGCATTTGAAAGAAAATCCCTTGGTGCAGAAAGCAGTTTCTGAGATTGAGGAGTATAAGGCTTCACAAGTAGCAGAGCAGACGAAAGAGGAAGAAACGGCTGAGACTAAACCGCAAGAAAAGTCAGTACAAAAAGAACGGAGAGAAATTCCCACAACTGACCGCAAGGAATCCGTAGTCCAAGCTCTCCGTGACCGTCAGGCAAAACTTAAGGAACAGGAAACAGAGAGACCTAAACCGAAAACACAGACCCACAAGAAAGGAGACCACGAGCTATGATAAAGAAAATCACTTTTGAGGAAGACGAGCTTATTATACTGGCGATGTTCGAGAAAGACAACAGGCAGGATACTATAAGGGAGATAGAAGATGTTTTACCTTTCGTAAAGGATGATACTGAGGTTGAATCCCTTGTAATCGGAACGATTGAAAAGCTGAAGATGATGTCTGATGAGGAGTTTGCCAGACTTGACCTTGAAGAATACAAGCAGGAGCCGGTGGACGAATGAACATCAATCAATTTGCAGTCTACCAAGTAAAGATGGGCGCAGAGTTTAGAACTCTGCGCTTCCGTCCTTATTCTGAGTTAGAGAAAAATAATCTGCGTGTTGATGTCGGTAACTATGAGCAAGTGTATATTTCGCAGATGTCACCGGATGATTCGGCGCAGACGATAAGGAAACGGCTTGAGGAAAAGATTCCGAAGTCGTTCAGAGGTCACAGCATCAGCGTGAGCGACGTTATAGTGATGAACAAAGCGGGATCTGTCTCAGCATACTATGTTGACAAGGATAAGCTCATAACCCTTGCAGGTTTTCTGAGGATGAACTCATCGGGAGCGTTGGTCTCAATGGATACCAAAGGCTTTAAAATTGATGGTAAGCCGGGAACATGGCTTGCTTGCGATGATAACATTGTGGACGGTAAGCAATTCTTCCTGATGCAGAATGAGCAGATGAAAAACTCTGCCGCTTGTGTCATCGTAAATGATGCTGGCAAAGTAATCGTTAATGAGGCGGAAAAGTTCAACGAGTCTGCAATACAGAAGATCAGGGAGTTTCTCCGCCCAACACTAACACAACCAACACACCCACTAAAGGAGAACTGGCAAAGGTATTATGAAAATGGCGAGTACGTCAGAACCGTAGAAGGTTCAGAGGAACAGAATTATTCCTTTGTAGATGGAAACAAAAACAATCCAAAGAAGCCGAAGCCGAAAAGCGAAAAACGCCCGTCTGTCTTGAAGAAACTTCACGACAAACAGGCTGAGATTGCACGGAGAAGTGGTAAGGCTGTACCACAGGTGATGATGGAACAGGAAGCGGAAAGAAAACGTAAATGAATAATGAGAAGTCTCTGGCACTCATGTGTGGGTGTCGGAGGCTTTTTTATGCCATTATGGCACAAAACTTATGTGCAAATCTTGATTTGTAGCTACATCTATGGTAAACTATAAATAGGAAACTAATGGTTTTCAGGCGGTTAGGCTTGATGGCTTAGTTGATAGGATAACAAAGCAAAGGAAGTGTATAATTTGGATAACATCGCTATAGAAAATTTTGCTATCAGTGCCGTGAAAGATAGCATTTTAATGTCAGAATATCTTAATCCGTATATATCGGACAACGACAAGGAACCCTCGTGGGATGGTCACATATACATATATGATAAAAAGGGAAAGAAAAAAGAGAATTTAATTGGACGTGTGCCAGTGCAGGTTAAGGGAGCTTTGAAAGATGACTTTTCAAGGGACAAGATTTCATATCCAATGGAAGTCGTTGATTTGCGAAATTATCTTCGAGATGGTGGAGCCATACTTTTTGTTGTGTATATCAACAGCTCTGACGAAAGCATACATCGTAAAATTTATTATTCCGAATTGACACCTATCAATTTACGTATGCTGATTCCAAGTGATATAAAGCAGAAAAGTAAGTTTGTAGAGCTAAAAGAATTTCCTCGTGATAATAAAAGAAAATCCGATATATTTCTCAACTTCTACGAAAATAGTAAAAGGCAGAGTAGCTTTTCTGAGGCAAATCTATACTCTATTGAGACATTACGTCAAAACAATATGCTTGAAGGACTGAGTTTATTTGTATCTACATTTGGTGATAATCCCGAAAACGCATTGTTTGATACTGACATTTATTTATATGCTCGCGTGAAAGGCAGTGCAATACCCCAACCTTTGGAAGTGAAAATAGGCAAAATAGAAAAGGTTAAGCCAAGAAAGGAATCTATAATTGTTGGTGGAAAACAACTATATTCCGAATATAAAGCGATTGAAGCAAGGGACAACGTCTCTATCCAAATTGGATCAAGCCTTACAATGACATTTCCTAGAAACGGTGAATCGCTTACTATGCGCTATACAGAGGCAAAAACACTGCGCGCATTAACTAAAGATTTAGAGTTTATACTCTTATACATGGATATTGGGAAATTTTATATTGGTGATGCATGTTTCTCATTTGATTACGAACATGTGGATCAATCGAATTTTGACATCGAAAAACAGAAAGCACGTTTAGAATACTTGAAAAAAGTAGTCGAGGTGCTTGACTTGTTAGGCTATCATGAAGATCTTGATTTAAGCAAATTGACTCCAGAGGACGATAGCAACCTTAGATTCCTTGTAACAGCACTCGTCGAGAAAAAACATCTGAAAAACCTTGGATTTAAGACGCCTCGTGTTGTTAAAATGAAAGTAGAAGATGCTTCATTTGCACTCTACATAAGACCATGTGAGGCTTCGCAAGAGTATGAGGTATATGATTTCTTTAAAACAGAGTTACAAGTAGCATATGATTCTGATGGCAAAGAGAGACTACCGATTTCTCAGTATTTCTTGTTGAGTGCAGATGATATATGCAGCTTGACAAATTTAAGAGCCGAGGTATTTCTCCCTTCATTCCAGAAACAACCAAGACACAAAGATACAATGAATCGAGTGAATTTGTTTTTGCTGGAACTTTTGAAAGCATACGATATGTCTGCTCAAAAGCGTCAAGATCTCTTGGATTCCGCTATTTTATTTGCAGAGTGGATACAAACAGCCGACGATTCAGAACTAGACAAACGGATACGCCGCCTGAATTACCTTCAGGCTACAAAAAGAAAAGGCACCTTGAATGATATAGAGAAGGAAGAACTATATTCAATGACTGAGGACGAAAGTTGCCCTGAGGATTGCAAAACTGCTGCTTATTTGCTGTTGGATGCGCAACAAACGGCTCAAAGGCATTTCGATAGAATGTCAGAGCAAGAGCAAAAGGCGTTTAGGGATTTTCCGATTTATCATTTTTGGAAAGAATCACAGGAGGACAAAGGAGTACAGTAGAATTTAAAAGACAATGGATTCAAACTAACCACATCGACAAAATTTAATTTTTTTGCCGATATGGTTAGAGGTGATTGCATGAATATTGAGTTAATAGAAAAAAGTCTTGAACCCGGTGTTGAGATGACTCGCCAGGACATTTGCAATATTGCAAAAAGTGTGGATGATACTTTTCGGGAGACACTTCTCAGGAATCTTTTGGGTGAGCTGATGTCAAATGAAAAAATCAGCCGTGTTGGAAGAGGTCGCTATGTTAGTTATACCAAAAACTCTGAAAAGCAAAACATAAAAAAAGTCTATTCTGGTATGTACTCAGAAAGAGCAGAGAATTTGGTGAATGACGTAGCGGAAAGATTCCCGCTATTACCTTTTCAGGTGTGGGAATTGCGTTGGCTTAACGAATTTCTGAACCATCTTGTAGCTGAAAATGTCATCTTCCTTGATGTTGAAAAGGAAGGCTGTGAGTTTGTATATGAAGAACTCAGAGATAAGTACGATGGTGAGCTTCTTCTGAAACCTACTGTTGAGCAGGTGTATCGCTACGGAAAAGACGGCACTATTGTGATAGGGCGGTTGATTACTGAGGCTCCAAAGGGAGATAAAAAAGGCTCTGTTCCGTTAGAGAAAATCATGGTAGAGCTTGAAGCCAACAAGATTTTGAGAAGTTTAATCAGCGTTGGTGAGGTGCCACAGATCGTAAATGATATGTATGACAAGTACCTTGTCGATGATGCTAAGTTGCTTCGCTATGCGAGACGAAGGAATAAGCAGGACGTTATGATTGATGTTCTTGGCGACAAAATCAGAAACAATAAGGAAGTATAAAAACCACTACAGTTCTGTTGTTGAAAAAGAGATAAAGAACGACTTGTTAATCACAGATGAGCCTTACCTAAAAGTTACAGTTCCAAGTGTAAACTGCATTCTTGGCGACAAATTGACTGCCTTTGCTCCACATACAACAGGGATACCTTACGGAATAAATAAAGAGCTGGAAATAATCAAGCAACTGTTTGACGTAATTTCGCTTGCTGATGTATGCGATAATTTTCAGGATGTATACGATTCATATATGAGAACTGTAGAAGCGGAAATTGCTTATCGAGGAAATGATTGCAGTGCGGTAGACTGTCTGAATGACACAATTGAGACTGCTGCGTGTGTTGTGTCAAGAGGTTCGATCAATCGGGAAGATTACCAACTTCTTTCTGGTGGAATCAAAGGCATAAGGACGCACATCTATGGTGGAAGATTTTCCGGAGAATCAGCAGCCATTGGTGCTTGTATGGTGATGTATCTTGCAGCTTGTATTTTGAAGAACAAGTTGTTCCAGAGGATTGAAGATCCAGAAAAATATATAGACGTACCAATGCCAAATAGTAAGTACAGCAAATTATCGTACATAAGAAATCAGAATATAGAGGCGTATGGTTACTTGGTTGAGGCGGTGCGCGTTTTGGAGGGGCAGTTGTTGAATTTGGTGTAGTACCTGCTATAGGATTGGTACCTAATAGAATAAAAATCTATAAGTCCCGACGGTTATATCTCACCATGAAAGTGGCAGATAGCAATCGTCCGGGCTTCTTTTTTATATCAAGAAATCTCCTGCTGTTTCGCCTTCTTAACTTCCTTCTCTTGCTGAGGATTCAAAATAGCATCCACATTCGAGCAAACCGTCTTCAACTCATTCGCATAATCCCTGAGATAATTGTAAGTGTTCTGCTTAGCATCCCTACGGATAGTCAGACTTTGCTTCTCCTGTTGCAAGGTCTTCATAGACGGAATCTTGCCGTCGGTATAACGTCCCTTCAAGAACTTCACCGCTGTTTCGTACACCTCAATCTCCGGCGAGTGCGCCTCACGGAACTTCTTTTTATTCTTTGCTGAAAGCATTTCACCGAAAACTTTTTTGTTTGAGAGATACTGTCCCATGTAATGGATAACTTCGTTGACTTCTTTCAATTTATCTTCCGCTTCACGAAGCTCTTGTCGGGCTTCGATTCTCTTGGCAAGTATCTCATCGTAAGAACTCTGGAGAGCTTCTCTTGTATCGTAACCGTTTTGCTGAACGTAAATGATAGTCTGCGCCATTTGCTTTAGGTTCGTGAGCTTGACTTTCTGCGCATATGCTCTGCTTTGCTGTGCCTTGACGTTGCTCTGTAAGTCAACGACAAGTCTCAAATCGGATTTCAGGAAGAAGACTTCAACGTAGTCCGGAGGTGAATCCCCAAAGATGGTCGGCGAGAATGAATAATCAATCTGAATGTCTTGGATGTCGTTTTCGTCTTCAGATGAATCAAGGGTATTTTCTTCAAGAAGGCTTTCTTCAACTTTATACTTCAGTGAGTTCTCTTCAAGTAACTTCATAAGGTACTCTTTGCCGTAATTCGTACCCAAAGCTCGTTCCGTTATATTCTTACTCCGCTCAGGGTGGAGATAAGTGTAGCGGTATTTTTTATCCGTGACCTGAATCGAATACTTTTCGAAAAGTATTTTCTGAAATTCTTCAAAAGAGGTCGCTGAATTCGAAACGACAGAAATCGCATCTCTAAGAAATTGCTTCTGCGTTTGGAAGACGGTCTTTGCAGGAGTGAGACCAAATTCAATTACTTCCTTGTTTGTCTTATCAAGCTCAGCCTGTCCCCGCTTCTTTACCCAATACTCTCGTTCTGAAATCTTATTCTCCGAAGGGGTAAGCAATTCAACTTGATGTAATCCTTCTCGGTTGCAGATTTCCATAAGGGATGCCCGCATACTGTCCAAATACTCTAACGTAGGATGATGCTTATATCCGGCACGACTGTCACAAGAACGCTCTGAATAGTCAGGCTGTTCAATGTCGTATTTTCTCAAACTGTTAAAGACAATATGAACATGAATATTGCCACTCCCGTTGTGTCCGTCCATATGAGTGCATACCAAAGTCTGATGTCCGGGAAAATTCTTTTTTGCAAATTCTATACCCAGTTCTTGTGCTTTCTCACCGGTCAGTCCACACTCACTCTGGTCAAGCGGGTCGAAGCTGATGATGTAGTGGTGGGCTTTAGTTTCGCTTGCTTTTTGATTTTTGCGATATTGTCTATTCAGTTCTCTGCACTCTTCTGCGTAAGTGAATGGATTGCAGTTGATCCCATCTAGTATGTATCCTCGCCTTCGTACCATGTCACCATTCTTATCGAGAATAGGCTTCATTGTATACTCGTCATGCTCATATAGGAGATAAGAAAAAACGTCATTGTAATTGGAATTCTTACTTGTACCGTGCTTTAAGATTGCCATGAACCTCATCCACCATCCTTACTACGTCGAAGTGTATTTTGAAAACAGCATCAAGAGCTTTCTCTAACTCAGCAGTGACTGCCTGAGAGCGCAGACCGCCGGTATTAAAGTATCTCGCAATCTGATTGATGTTGTTTGCAATGTTGCTGAGAAGAAAACTAATCTTCTTCATCTCCTCACGGATGTCTGGAAACTCTGCTACTATCTCGTGAGTGATAGTGAGCTTTCCACCGAGCAAAGCTTTTCGCATATACTCGGACATACCTACTCCTGCACTTTCTGATCGCTTTTTGACTATCTCATACTCTACATCAGATAAACGGAATGCAACTCGATGCTGACGTACTAAGTCGGCATCTTTTTTCGGCTGCGCCATAATAAAACCTCTTTTCTTTTTTAGCCACAGGCAGAACACACGGGAACCGTGATCGGGATGTCTTCGACAGATCCGCTGTGACCATTTTAATGGGAACCAAAATCAAAACTTTTCAGTTTTGCGTAAGTCGAGGGTATGGGAAGCTGCAATTCCCATCAAGAGAGTCCGTCGGCGTTTACTCGTTTTGGGTAAATGTTCGACAGGGAGAATCTTGCTCTTGAAAACTTATCCCCTCACTAATACTGATTTCAAACCCCTCTTGACAAGCTACTCGAAAAAATTTTTAAAAAAATTTCAAAAAACAGCTTGTCAAGACCCCCAATTTTTCAGTATTAGTGAAGGGGTTAAAAACCTATAGGGTTTCCTCCTTCAAAAAGACATTTGCAAGGAAATAAGATTTTATTGCTTTAAAGCATTGACTTGCAAAGCAAAATGTGTTATACTTCAGGAGGAACAAGAGTAATGGCAAAAAAGAAAACTGAGCAGAAAAAAGAGTACACACCCGTAACCCAAGAGGAAGCAAGAGAGCTTCTAAAGCAATTAGAGGAAATGAAGAACGTAGATATTCGAACGGTGGATAAGTCAACGCTCGTTGACATCAGCACAGTCGAGATTGACACTTCGCTCCCGCCGGTGGAAAGAATTGTAGATTACATACGTCAGATTAAGAACCCGTATTGTTATCTCGACCACGGAATGGTGATTAAAATTAGCTTCACCGGAAAGAAATCTATGGAGGAGTCACTTCGTCATTACATTCGGACAGTTTGTAGTTGACTATTAGAAAAAATCAAAGTCCTTAGAGAGGAGGCGGACAGATGGTTACAGAGTATAGCCCAATAAGAAAAACAAATCAGACAATATACAGAACCGCTATCTATCTGCGCCTTTCCCGTGATGACGGCGACAAGTTTGAAAGTGATTCTATCTCAAATCAGAGAAAACTTATTACGGACTATATTGAAAACAAGTCTGAGTTTTGCTTGGTGGATGAATACGTTGATGACGGTTACTCCGGTTCTAATTTTGAAAGACCTGCGTGGAAACAACTTTATGAGGACTTGGAGTGCGGAGCGGTAAACTGTATCATCGTAAAAGACCTCTCCCGCTTCGGCAGAAATTACATAGAGGTCGGCAGATACCTCCAGATGATTTTTCCTGTCTTAGGCGTTCGTCTTGTCGCCATCAACGATAACTTCGATACGTTGAACGAGTGGCAGAATGGCGATGCCCTTACCGTGCCGATGAAAAATCTCATCAACGACATCTACTGCAAGGACATCTCGAAGAAAGTTTCCACTCAGCTTGCGGCAATGAGAGTGAGAGGCGAATGCGTATCCTCTTGTATTCCATACGGATATAAGAGAAACCCGAAAGACCATTTAAAGCTAATTGTAGATGAGAATGTAGCAGGGAACGTAAAGCAAATATTCATTTGGAAATTGGAAGGGTACAGTGACAAAGCTATTGCAGATAAGTTAAACGAGCAAGGAGTTCTTTCACCATATGAGTACCAGACAGCTATGGGTAATTATGTATCGGGAAACCTAAAACATTTGGACAAAGCTCAATGGGCAAGAGGAAGTGTATATAACATCCTGCATAACGAGTACTACAAGGGGACAATGGTGCAGGGCAAAAGAAAAAGGCTTGACTGCCATTCCAAGGAAAAGGTACTTTTGCCTAAAGAGGAATGGATAAGAGTTGAGGATACACATGAGGCAATCGTAGAACCGGAACTCTATGACATGGTTCAGGAAATAATGGAGAAGGAAACGAGAGTAGCCGGAAACAGAACTACAGTGGCGTTGCTTTCCGGATTTCTATTCTGCGGAGATTGTGGCAGACAACTCATATTGCAACCTTCATATTACAAAGGTAAGAAGTACAACTACTACACCTGTAAGGATTGTCGTGACGAAAGTCGGAAGACAAAACGTGTGAGTGAGAAAAAAGCATATGCGGCAATTCTTGAAGCAATCCGAAAGACGGCTGAAATTGCTGTAAGAATGGAAACACTGATTGATGTAGCAGATAGCTTGCCGGGGCAGAGTAGAGAAGCCATAAGACTTGATGGTCAGCTTGTTCAGCTTCAAGAAGAAATGGAAAGATACGCCCGAATTAAAAACGGACTTTATGAAGACTATAAAGTTGGAATCTTGAGTCGGGAAGAGTACATGGACTATTCTCAAATGTACAAAGCGAAGATAGATAAGACAAAAGAAACAATGCGTAATGTGGCAGACGAACGCAAACGGGCGATTGCAAACTTTGAAGAAGCCAAGTGGATTAAGACTTTCAAGAAGTATAGGAACATTACAAGTCTTGAGCGTCCAATCCTCGCCGAGCTTTTGGAACAGGTACTTGTTTATCCGGGCGGAAAGATGGAGATTGTGTTTAAAGACACGAATTTCATAGAGGCGACCCTTGAAGCTTATGGATATAACGAAATTATTGAGGAGGTAGTTATTTATGATTCGAGAATCAGAAAAGTCAGGTAAAAGAACAGCAATCTACATAGCACCATCTGCTTACGGTGAGCCGGTGGGTTTGGAGGAAGCATTAGATAAGTGTAAATCTTTTATCTTAAAACACGAAGACTTGAAACTCATGCGTATCTACAGAGATGAACAGGTCAAGGTTGTTAAACCCGGTGAAGGTGAAAATAAGATGAGAGGTCATTCGTATAGTGCAGAAGGCAACGATGCGTGGAAAAGACTTCTTTCAGATGCTGAGACATCAGTGGTTGAGGTTGTAGTTATATATGCCGCAAGAACTGTCGCTCCGAGCTTTGCGGGATTTTCATACGCAGTCAAAGATTATTTCGCACCCTGCGGTATTCGTTTTATTGATGTTGAAGCAGACTATGATACTATTGACGGTGACTTAGAAAGCTACTTGAAGAAAAAGAACAGCGAGTTCATGCGCACCGTTGAACAGTAGTGACAACAAGAAGGAGGATATATTACAAATGAGCAGAAGAGAAAGAGTAGCGCAGTCTACAGAGAGGTATTTAAAAAGAACCCAAACAGCAGAATGGAAGACGGCTCTTTATGCACGACTCTCTAATGAGAATAACGGCTTTGAAGATGAGCGCTCACTTCAGAATCAGATTAAATATCTCGAAGAGTACATAAGCAAGCATCCGGACTTAGCTCTTGTTGACCGTTATGTGGACAACGGTCAGAGTGGTATGAACTTTGAAAGATCCGAGTTCCAGAGGATGATGGAAGATGTAAAAGACGGCATGGTAAACTGCATAGTAGTAAAAGACCTATCCCGATTCGGAAGAAATCACGTTGAAGCAGGTTATTATCTTGAATCTATCTTCCCGCAGTTAGATGTTCGTTTCATCTCAATCAATGATAATTTTGATTCGATGGACGGAAAGAAAAACGGCGACATCATGGTGCCGCTAAAAAACATGATTAACGAGCTGTATGCACGGGATGTTCAGAGAAAAGTTCTGGCGACTTTCAGAGCAAAGGAAAAGAAAAATGAAAGAGCTATCATGGCGGTTACATATGGTTATGTAATTGACCCGGATTGTAACTATCACCTTTTAGTAGACACTGAAGTCGCCGACTACGTTCGCCTTATTTTCACTATGAAATCAGGAGGATTTGGACTTGTAGCGATAGCAGATCGTTTGAATGAGATTGGTGCTCCAACACCTCTTGGTTACATGAAATCGAAGGGAAAGTACAAGAATCTTGAGAGCAATAACAAGTGGAACTACTTAAATGTACGGCATATTCTAAAAAACAGGACATACACGGGGGCGACTATTTACAATAACTTTGGCAAAGGCGAGCACAAAATCATCCCCAATACACATGAGGCGTTGGTGGATGAAGCAACGTTTGAAGCCATCAGCTTGGACATGGAAGAACGGGGAGAGAGAAAGAAGAAAAAGACGTCAAGTAGTAACGTCTTGCAAGGAGTTTTCTATTGTGGAGATTGCGGACGGGCAATGTTTTACGATAAAGTCAGATGTGGGACAGTGATTAGAAACTACAGGTATCGCTGTGGTGGATACAGCTTATACAGAAAAGGTGATAAAGGGGCTCCACCGTGTGCAATAACTCGTAAAAGCATATCTGACCATGTTGTATACAAATTCGTTCTCGATCAGATAAGGGCACAACTAAGGGCAGGGCTTGAACTTGAAAAGCTTGAACAGTTGATGAGAGAAGACTCCAAAGAGAAAAAGAAACAGACAGCTACTATCACAAAAAGGGAAGCGGAAATTAAACAGAAGCTTCGAAGACTTTACGAAGATTATGCTGACGAGATAATAACTGAGGATGAGTACATAGAAATCCGCACTGCTTATGCTGAACAGCTGAAAGCAGTTCAAGAAGAGTTAAACTCAGATAAGAATGTGGACAGTGGCGCAGACCCATGGGCAGAGCTAAAGAAGAAGTTGTTTATCGATGACTTTGGTGGTGAGAGTGTCGGAACGATACAGTTCACCGAAACTTCGAGTGTGGAAATAATTGAAGACGATGAGCCGGATATGGTTGAACGGCTCCTCCGAAAAGGCTTGACGAGAGAACTCTTAGAGACTTTTGTCGAACGGTTGGAATACAGCGTTGACGGTAGTTTCAAAATTATTTTTAAATGCGAGGACTATGTAGAGAAGCTATTGACTATGAAAGGAGCACAATTCAATGGTTGGTTTGTACATGAGGCTTTCACGTCTTGATGATGACGTTGATGAGTATAAGCAGGTAAGCAACAGCGTGGAAAATCAGAGAAGACTTCTGAATGAATATCTTGAAGAGTCTCCGGATTTGCGAAGCGAAGATGTTGAGGAATTTATTGACGACGGCTACAGTGGGACGAACTTTCAGAGACCCGCATTTCAGAGAATGTTAGCACTCATTAAAAAGAGAGTCGTCACGACCGTGATAGTCAAAGACTTCTCCCGCTTTGGCAGAAACTATGTCGAGTGTGCAGATTACTTGGAAAAGCTATTCCCGTTCCTCGGCACACGGTTTATCTCTGTCGCAGACAACTATGACACTGGCAGAACAAACGAAGACCGGCAGATGGAAGTTGCGATGAAGAACATTGTCAACTCTTACTACTCACAGGATTTATCCCGAAAAGTCACCACGACTTTAAATATGAAGCGAGAGCATGGAGAATTGTTCTTCAATTTGCCGTTCGGGTACGTTAAAGATGAAAAACATCCAGGCAAAGTACTCATCGACGAAGAAGCTGCAAAGATTGTGAGATATGTTTTCTCACTTGCTTGTAAAGGCAATCGTCAATGCGATATAGTCAGAATATTGAATAGAGAGAATGTTCCTACAATACTCGCATATAACAAAGCGCATCAAGTAAAAGGAAAAGATAACAGGGTAGAGAAAAGTGAGTTTGCGGCATGGACTGGGAAGAAAGTGGCGAATATCTTGTACAATGAGTTTTACGCAGGAACCTATGTCTTTCAACGAAGGAAGAGAGTTGTAGTCGGAATGAAGAAATCCGTAAGGGTTGAAAATCCGACGAGAATACCGAACAATCATCCGGCAATCGTAGACATGGAAACATTCGAGAAAGCACAGGAGGTATTTAGTAGCAAGAAACCCAAGTGTTCGTCAAAGCGTTATCCGCTGAGGGCAAAAGTATTCTGCGGCAACTGCGGTTATGCGATGGCTTATAAGGACAACATTTATGATGAATGCTACTATTACTGTACTCAAGCAAGACAGACGGGAAAGAAAGTCGGTTGCACTGAAGAACATATGCCAGAGGAATTTCTCAACGCAAGAGTCTTCACGCAACTTAAATCCTGGATGATGCTCTTAGAAACCGCTTGTGGAAACGTAGATGAAGCAGAACAAAAGCGATGGGAGGGATTACGGATTCTAAATGATGAAGCAGAAAACCTCCAAGCTGAATTTAAAGCTATCCAATCTAAAAAAGTTGAACTGTATGAGTGTTACAGTGACGGTCAGATAAGTAAAGAAGATTTTGCAAAAGATAAAGAAAAGCTATCCACAGAGATTGAATTTATCAGAAGTGAGTTGAATAAGCTTCACGAAAAAGAGGCAAAGCTTCGAAAGACCAGAAATCGTCGCAAGCCTGAGCTTGACTATTTGATGGAAAATGTACAGTTGTTTGAAAACGAAACGAGAATCACTTGCAAAATGGCAGATACTTTCATCGAGAAGGTCACAGTCTATGACAAATGGTGTATTGAGATAGCGTGGAAGTGTGAGGATTTGGTTGAGAAGGCGTTGGATGAAGCAGCAGAAGCGGAAGAAGTTATGAGTGAGGTTGAAGTGGAGAGGATGGTGGGATGAAAAATCTCCAAGCCACCCTTGATTATATCCTGAATTTGTGGTAAAATAAAAACGTGATAAGAGATTTTAGATATTTAGTGTCAGTACAAGAGGTGATATCGTCAATGTATTTTGATATGAAGAAATTTGATTCTTATAGAGAAGATAACAGAATAGAGGTCAAGAAAGCAAAGGTTGGTTTGCCGTCGTCATTGTGGGAAACGTATTCATCGTTCGCCAACTGCTACGGCGGCATTATCATCTTAGGTGTTTCAGAAAGTAATGACGGAAGTTGGCACACTACTGGTTTGCAAGATGAAGCTCGGTTAAGAAAAGAGTTCTGGGACACAATCAATAATAAAAACAAGGTTTCGCAAAATATATTGACGGATAAAGATGTAGAATCATTTGAGATGGATGATGGGAATATTGTATTGGTGATTCATGTCCCGAAAGCTGACAGAAGCCAAAAGCCTGTATATATCAATGGAGATATATTTGGCGGTTCATATCGTCGAAACTGGGAAGGAGACTATCACTGCACTCGTGAAGAGGTACTTGGGATGCTCAGAGATGAGTCTCAAAACTCCATGGATTCGAAAATCCTGGAGGATTGGTCTATAAGTAATCTTAATAAGGAGTCGATAAAGTCATATCGCAATTTACACAGAAGCTGGAGACCAGGTCATGTCTGGGAAATGCTTGAAGATGAAGAATATCTAAAGAATATAGGAGCAGCTGCTGAGTCAAAGATAGATGGAAAGATACATCCCACCGCTGCTGGAATGCTGATGTTCGGCAACGAGTATGACATAGTTCGGGAGTTCCCTCATTATTTTTTGGATTATCGTGAAGTTCTTGATCCGACCATAAGGTGGACAGACAGGCTTCAGTCGAGTTCTGGAGACTGGTCGGGAAATCTTTTTGATTTCTTCTTCCGTGTAAACAGCAAGCTCGCCAAAGATGTAAAGATACCGTTTGCTTTAGATGGTGCTATAAGGGTAGATGATACTCCTGTACACAAATCTATACGTGAAGCGTTGGCAAACTGTCTTGTAAATACGGATTTTTATCTTCCAAGAGGTGTTGTAATCAAAAAGAACGCAGATACGATTATCTTTGAAAATCCAGGCAATATTCGGACAGGAAAGACCCAGATGTTAAGAGGAGGAATTTCCGATCCGAGAAACGAGTCTATATTGAAAATGCTTAATCTGATTGGAATAGGTGAAAGAGCAGGCAGTGGGGTTCCAGATATTTTTGCTACTTGGAAACAGCAAGGTTGGAAAGAACCTGTGGTAGAGGAGCAATATGGACCAGACCGAACAATTTTGACTCTTTCTTTCGTAAGCAGTTCGGAAAGACCAATACATGAAAGTGCAAGCAAAGTGCAAGAAAGTGCAAGAAAAGAGCAAGAAAAGGGCAAAGAAAGTTATGACCTTTCTGAACAGCAACAGCAGGTATATGCTTACATGAAAGAACATGACCAAATTACTGCGGCTGAGGTCGAAGCACTCTTGCAGGTAAAGCGCAGAAGAGCGGTTACAATCCTAAACGATATGATTGGCTTTGGTATTGTAAAGCGAGTAGGCACATCAAGAGCAGTTAGGTATACTCTTCAGGATTAACACAGAAAATTAGCCAAGTTGGTGCGTCCCATATCGGAATATGGAACACCTACTGGGCATATTTTTCTGCATAAACACAAACTGCACTTAGGCATCAAATCCCGAGTGCGGTTGTGTCTTATGCAGTTTTATTTTATGTTACTTTGTGGTTAGATTCCCCGTGATGAGAGAATTGCTTTCAACGCTTTTGCCATATGTGTGAGTATGTATTCCTCGGTCTCCGTACAGTCCAAAAGCAATCGATGCAATTCACTGTCTGCGGTAGATGTCGAATGTTCCAAACAATCTACAAGAATGTCATCAGCTGAGACTCCAAGTGAGTTCGCGATGTTTATGAGCGAATCAACTCCGAGTCTTGTCTTGTTGTTTTCTATCATGTTGATAAACTCCCGTGAAAGGTCTGCTCTTTCTGCGAGTTCTTCCTGCGAAAGTCCCTTCTGCCTCCGCAAATATCCGATACGTTGTCCAAGTATTATGTAGTCAATGGTCATGATTTTTCCTCCTAATATATGTTTCTGCATAAGTGTTTCTATTATTAACTCATACTTTCACACATAGCAAGAGGATTTTAATAAGCCTTGCAATCAGAGGTAACGTTGTTTTATCTCCTGTGCTGTGAATCCAACTTCACTTTTTTCGTTTAGGTGAAGTATATGTCACAGTCAAATCGTCGCCAGAATAGTAGAATAAAAGGCTATCTGATGAAAAACGGGGGATTAATGTGATGAGCAGTTTAGATGATGCTGTTAAGGGCTATTTTGGGCAGAAGGAAGTGATTGCAGAACTTATAAATCACTTTATACTTAAAGAAGAAGTGAATCCTTCTGAAATGGTTCCGGTGGACATTATGCCTATCTTCTATAAACTTAAGGATTACGGCAGTAAACTGACACTTGAGAAATTTCAGAGTATGTACAGAAATTTGTTTTTAATGAAGGCGGAAAAGTTTTATTGCGTACTCTTGGTGGAGACAGAAATGAGCAATGCGCTACCTATAAAGTTATGCTTATTTGAAAACGGTCTGTATGCTACGGAGATAGAAACGTGGAATTGCTTGGACAATGGCGGACTGTTGCCATGCATGACGGTTGTATTGTACTTAAGCCCAAAACAAAATCATCTGCATGATATAGCAAGTGAACAGCCTGCGGATTATTATTTCTACATGATAGAGCCGGCAAAAATTACTAATGACACGATAGCAGAGTTGTCCGAAGATTTAGGCGGAGTGCTGAGACTTATAAGAATCAGCAATGATATAGAGAAGAAGCAAGAGTTCCTTTCTGGTGAAGCATATGCCCGGATGGGTAATTCTGCGAGAGAACTTATTCAGAGCTTTTCGGATTACCTGAGTCAAAAATAGTTCGGCTTCTGCTTTCGCCAATCGTCGGATTTAATTCGCCAAACATCGGAAAATTTATCGTCAATCAAAGCTTAGACAGTGGAGATATTCTCGCTATAACATGAAAGCGTAAAGAATTGATTGAGAAAGCTTTTAATGACGTGGCGGAAGCGGAAAAGGTGTTACATGAGGATGGAGTTGAGGGCTTGACAAACGTGGTATAATAAAAATGGATAAAGAACATACGAACATTTCATGTGATATATGGGAATATTGTAGGTGACCACTATATAGCTCGTAATCTGATAGTTTTGACCGTGCCGACGGAGCATTTAAAGTGCAGTATATATTTAATGACTGTCGAAAGTATGATACGATTACAGGACATTGACTAGTGGAAGAAAATCGAGGACTTACCTAACGATGTATGGGATATGATTGACGGTTGCCTGAAATAAAAACGTGAAGAACACAAATATCAATTTTGATTTGGAAGGGTTGAAATATGTATCCAGACAATAGAACTGAGGTGGAATAATGCAGGACGAGGAACAAAAATATGAGCTTTTAGAAAAAAGCGTTAAGGATACCTATGCGCGAGTCGTATGGACACATAAAATCCAAGAAAAGCAGGGCGATATATATGCTGGTCGTTATGCTGTGATGCAGACAGTTCAGGTAGTAACAACAGCAATAACTTCTGCTGGAATCATATCGGCTATCTTTTATGATGAAACATGGGTAAGGGTTATATCCGCTGTGGTATCAGTTGTTTCTTTATTTATAAGTGCTTATCTTAAATCTTTTGATTTGAAAAGTATGGCTGCAAATCATAAAACTGCGGCTAATAAACTGTTAGCTAAAAGAGATCAGTTTTCTAATCTAATTGTGAGAATAAGGCTAAGAGATGGAACGGTACATGATTTAATGACAGCACATGAAAAGTTGACGGATGAATTGCATAGTCTGTATCAGGAGTGTCCACAGACAACAAGCAAGGCAGTACATAAAGCCGGGATTGCATTGAAGATTAAAAATGATAATACTTTTGATGAGGATGAGCTTGATAAATTGCTTCCTGATCCTCTAAAAAATGTGACTGTTCAAACTACTAATGAAGGTGACGAATGTTAAAGGATGATTTCGAGACATTTTGCAAAGAAATACGGCTTCAAAATCAGGACAATATGGAAATTTCGGCTGGGGAAATTGCAAAGAAATTAAATAAGGAATATTATGGCTTAGAGAAGGATAACACATCACATTTATATATAGTTGGCTCCGTTGGCAGGGGAACTGCTATTGATGGTGCAAGCGATTTGGATATTCTTTTCGATCTGCCTTCCGAAGTTTATGACAGGTTTGATAAATATAGCTCCAATGGACAGTCATCTCTTCTCCAAGAGGTAAAAGAAGTTCTAAAATCAAGATATCCGAAGACTGACATTCGAGGTGATGGTCAGGTTGTAGTAATTGATTTTACTGGATATACTGTTGAGCTTGTGCCAGGTTTTAAGCAGGCAGATGATAGTTTTAAATATCCAGATACACACGACGGTGGGAGTTGGAAAATAACAAAGCCTTTAGAAGAGCAGAAAGAATGTGGTTCATGTAATAGCAGTTCAAATGGCGTATATTATGATTTTTGCCACATGGTAAGAAGCTGGAAGAATAAAAAGGGATTTTTGTTCGGTGGCTTATTGATAGATACGTTGGTTTATAACCATTTTTCAAATAATGACAATTTTAGTGATAAGGGCTATAATGACTATTTGGATATTCTTAAATCCCTATTTGCTTATTTGAAAGGATTGAATCCAGAACAGAGTTACTGGTTTGCCGTGGGAAGTAATCAGCATGTAATGAATTCTGGGCAGGGTGCTTTTGTTGACGAGGCTCAAAAAGCCTACGAAGTTTTAGCAGAAGTTGGCGATAATCGGATAAATGACGTGCTGATTGATTTGTTTGGAAATGAATTTCCAAAACAAATTACTAAGGCTGAAGAATGTGCCAGCTTGCGATATGATTCACAAAGTAATATGTCACAGACAGAGCAATTCATTGAGGACATGTTTCCTGTTGATATTAGGTACCGACTATCAATAGATTGTAAGGTAACGCAGAATGGTTTTAGAACATACACACTACGGACGTTTCTTAATAAATATGGCACGAAATTACCAATTAATAAACATCTTGAGTTTTATATTAACTCCGATGACTACCCAAATGGAAGTGATATATATTGGAAGGTTCGTAATGTTGGGGCAGAAGCCATTCGGAGAAATCAAATTCGAGGACAGATTAACCGTACAAACAGAACTTCACAAATTGAGAACACATCCTTTTCTGGACCGCATTTTGTGGAGTGCTACATTATAAAGAATGGCGTCTGCATAGCGAGGGACAGAATTGAGGTTCCAATTGAATAATACTCCTATAAAGGTAATGCCCGCTTGATTGCATTAAGTTGTAATCAGGCGGGCTTTTTTGATTGACGTAGACTCTTCTCCGAAATCTTTTGGCGAGTTTAGTGTTGAAAGGCAAGAGCGGTCAAATTACAGCGACCGCTCAGTTTTTATTTATTTCTGCGTTTTCTTACTACACTTCCAAACCGCCATCGGATGTTGCCCAATTCTCGCCAATATTTCAGCATCATTAAACAGCAATTCCGACTTGTATTTACCTTTTGCAAATTCAGTCCAGAACGACAAATCGCCCTCCGGCAGAAGAATTCCTTTCAGATATTCCTCCACCTGTTCCTGTGCCTCAAAAAGATTGAAGCGTTCAGCTTTTCGCAGCACGGGAACTAAATCCGTTCTTATCTTCTGCGCTGAGATTCTTTCAATCTTGTCAAAGTCAAAGTGTTCTGGCACTGTTTCTGAAGCTATGGCGAAGTAGAAGATGATGCACTTCTTGAACAGTTCCTCTTGCGACTCGTCAAATAGCTTGTATTTCTGCAAATTGAAAATGTCGTACAAATCCCTTGCGGCTGCCCGATTGAACAAAGCGACTACTTTGGCTGAGAAGATTTCCATAGGATCAATGCTAAGTACAGTAAGCTCACTTTCACTCCAAGGCAGTTTCACAGCCCTGCGAGAAGTAGGGAAGACATGACACCGTAACATATAGTTGATTTCGATTTTCAGATTATCCCTCATCCCGCCGGCATTGATATACTCAAACACGAAAGAATCCAGAGCATGATACTGTTTTGATTTTGGGCTTAGAACATATCCCGAAGCGACCATGTATTTCTGAATACGATTGTTTATCTGCTCCCGTTCCTGTAGCATCGCTTCTCTTGGCACGTTTCGGGAGTAATCTAAGTCAATATCCACGGAAAGGCGTGGCAGGTCAAATACGGTCAGATTTATTGCCGTACCACCTTTCAGTGCAAGACTTTTAGACAGCAGGTTGTCACTTTCCATGAAAGATAGAACGTCCGCAAGCCTGCAAACTTTTTCAAAAGTATCTCTGACAAAGCCCAATTCCTTCGCCTGTCTGCCGAGCGATATGCGGTCAAACTGCATCATAGTCGTCTACCCCCTTATTAATAAGTTTTCTCAAGTCTGCCGGCGCATAAAGTCGCCACTTTTTATGAAACACGAAGTCATCCTGCTTATTAAACAGGTAGGTTTTACTGGAGGACGATTTAGCCACACATTGAGAGAAAAATTCATCCGACAGTGACAGTTCCTCAGCATACGCTTCGAGAATATACCCCGTCTTCTGATAAAGCTGACTTCGATTGTGCATTTTCAATGCTTCGAGAAGCTTATTTTCATCAAGTGAAGGTATCAGAGAGAGGCAACGAAGCAACTCTTCCAATCCGCCGATTTTTGTGAAATCAGCTATGCTGTCTATCACGGTTCGTTCAAGGGAAGTTACCCGTACTCCTATATTTGTTTCGACAATACCCGTGTCACCACGCCATATTACAGGCTGATAATGAACGCCGTCATAGTCAAACGGTTGCACAGTCTTCTCCGTTGTGAAGTACACGTCGTAAAACACCTGATTTGCATACCCATAAAATTCAAAAGCACTGTGGTGAGACACGCAGGCATCGTCGGTTATGCGCGATGCGATTTGAAACCGGCTTGGTATCGGTTGCGCTGTCTCCATGCTTATGACGGCATACAAATTCCGCCGCACTCTTTCGATGTATCCTTTTTCAAGATAGTTCTTTATCTGCCACTGCGCTGAACTTTCCGAACCAGTGAGCTGGATTATGTCATTATAGGTGAAGCAACGTAAAGCAGATAATTCTTTATACAGATCCATTGCAATCCCTCCTTCGTTTCTATTTTACCACAAAGTCAGAGAAAATACAATGATTTTGTGCAAATTCAGAAACGATTATTTTTAAAATCCCACGAAATCAGAGTATTCACTATGATTTTGAGGATTTTTAAAAACGGTATTTTGTTGAACAGTCTACATAAACCACAGACAGCACCCGGATGCGAAATCCAAAGTGCAGTTGTGGCTTATGCAGGAGATTGTTTTAAGTTCCTATGTGTTAGATTCCTTGTGATGAGAGTATCGCTTTTAGTGCTTTTATCGTATGAGTGAGTATGTATTCCTCCTCTTTTGTACAGTCTAAAAGCAATCGGTGCAGGTCACTGTCTGCTGTGGATACTGAGTGTTCCAAATAGTCAACGAGTATGTCGTCGGCAGAAACGCCGAGTGAATTTGCAATATCGATCAGAACGTCTATTGAAAAACTCATTTTTCCAGTTTCAACTCTGCTGATAAATTCCCGTGAGAGATTTGCTCCTTCCGCAAGAGTTTCTTGTGAAAAGCCTTTTTTCTGCGCAAGTAACCGATGCGTTGCCCTAATATTATGTAGTCTATGGTCATAACTACCTCCTATTGTTTACGACCTGCATAAGTAATTCTATTATTAGCTAAAATTTTGTATATAGCAAGTAGTAAGGAAACTATATTTTCCTTTTAGACAACACCGCACTCCCACCCTCAGCTATAACGTTGTCTTAACCGTTTTTGTGACCTATAAGTCACATTTTTGAGCTTCATGTGACCTATAGGTCACAGTCAAATCGTCAGTAATAGGGTAAAATAATTATGGAGAACAAAATACTACAGTTACAAACTTTTATGCGAGGTGAAAATGCAAATGCAAGGTAACTACGGCTCAAATCTCGTCACATCATATAACGAAATACAGTCGAAGACTGTGAGATGGCTGTGGTATCCTTTTATTGCAATCGGTAAGATTACAATACTGCAAGGCGACCCCGGAGACGGGAAGTCAACCATGATGCTGAACTTAATTGCTGAGATTTCAACAGGAGGAGCTACTCCGGACGGAAAAGCTCTTGGAGTTCCAAGACGTGTTTTATACCAGTGTTCAGAAGACGGTTTGGAGGACACCATAAAGCCAAGACTCGAAAAATGTGGTGCAGATTGCCGTAATGTCGGTTTCATTAATGAGGAAACAGGCGGAGCGTTGACATTGGACGATGAGCGTCTTCGTCAAGCTATAGTCGAGTATAGACCCCGTCTTGTTGTAATAGATCCAATACAAGCCTACATTGGTGGAAGTGCTGACTTACAAGTAGCAGGCAGAGCAAGGAAACTTATGAGCAGGCTAAGTATGTGGGCGAGCGTTTATGAGTGCGCGATTGTCCTCATTGGGCACTTAAACAAAAAAGAGGGTCAGAAAGACCTCTATAGAAGTTTCGGAAGTATAGATGTAGTTGCTGCCGCAAGAAGTGTCTTGCAGGTGGAACGTGATGAAGAAGACCCGTGCATACGAACTGTTCATCAAATCAAGAACAGCCTCGGACCAACCGGCGAAACTTTCAGTTTTGAGATAAGGTCTGAGACTGGATTCAAGTGGCTTGGTTGTGATCTTTCACCTGAACCTCAGCGACTAATATCTGAAGATAAAGATAAGCCACAAGCGTTTACAACTAAAATGGAAAAAGCGGCATATCTCATTAAACAGCTATTAGCTGATAGAGATATGTCGTCTAAAGAAATATATGAACGATTAAAAGAGCAGGGGATAGGACACAGAACTGCTGAAGACACGAAAAAGGCAATAGGCGTCCGTTGTTACCGTAAAATGCAATCGTGGTATTGGAGCCTGAAGCCGAAGGAGGAAGAAAAGTGAGTACAAAGGATATGCGTCAGCTCAGTAAAGAGGAGCGTAAAAATAGAATCCGTGAGAGATACAAAGGTGTAGACCCAGACTTGCTTGAAACTCTACCTCCGGACGAAAACTACGTCGACGAGGTTCCAAACATAAAGCGTGAGAATCTTCGTGTAGCAATATATGTCCGTGTTTCTACTGATGATGAAAACCAGACATCCTCTTTCGAGCTCCAAATAAACTCTTACAGAGATATGGTCGAAGAGCATGAAGGTTGGGAACTTGTCGGCATTTATGCCGATGAAGGAATCTCCGGTACTTCACTACAGCATAGAGTCCAGTTCAATAAGCTTATTGCCGACTGTGAAGCGGGCAAGATAGACTTAATCATAACCAAGAGCATATCTCGTTTTGCAAGAAACACGGTTGACAGTCTCCTAACTCAGCGCAAGCTTGCAAGCATGAAGCCGCCGGTCGGCGTGTACTTTGAAACCGAGAATCTAAATTCTATGGATTCCGGCAACGACATTATCATGACAGTATTGTCGGCGACTGCACAGGAAGAATCTCATGTGAAAAGTGAGATTATGGTATCTTCACTCAAACACAGATTTGAAAAAGGCATCTTCCTCACTCCTGAACTTCTTGGCTACGACAAAGATGAGGATGGAAATCTTGTGATCAATGAAGATGAGGCTGACACAGTTCGCCTTATCTATTATCTGTTTCTTGGAGGCTTCTCAACATCAGATATTGCTGAGATCCTGACCGATTTAAAGCGTGAGACCAAATTCGGTAACACAGTCTGGAATGCAAAGAGTGTTCTTGGTATTCTACAGAATGAACGTCATTGTGGCGACATCATCAGTTGGAAAACATACACCTATGACTACTTGGAGCATAAGTCTCGCAAAAACCGTGGAAAGAGACCAAGAAAGAAGCAGGTAGATCACCACGAGGCTATTGTAACTCACGAAGAGTGGAATGCTGCACAGAGAATGATTGAAGCTCACAAATATGGAGCACGAGGCTGTCCGTTACCCACTCTTGAAGTGGTGGATACCGGAGCTTTGCGTGGCTTTGTACCTGTAAATCGTTCTTGGACGGGCTTTTCAGAGGAAGATTATGCGAATGCTTCTAAGAGCGTTTACAATGAAAACGATGGAGCAGAGTCTGCTTTCCCAAGCCTCTCCCATTTTGATTTGAGTGGATATGAGGTTGTACGATCGCAGTTCTTCTCGACCAATCGAGAATCCGCTATGACCATCTCAGATGATAAGATTCGGTTTAATACTGCGTGCCTTAAGAAATTTGAGGATGTGGAGTACGTTGAGCTATTGCTGAACACTGTGGAGAAATGTATAGCTATCCGTCCTTGCGAAAAGAGCAATCCCAATGCTATCCGTTGGGGAACTTTAAAGGAAGACGGGCGGTGGGCTGTTCTTCCTAAGAGCTGTAGAGGATTTGCTGAACCACTGTACAGTCTTATGGGATGGAACTCTGACTGCGGATACCGGATGCGTGGACAGTTCATGGAACGCAACGGTGAAAAGCTCATGCTCTTTGACTTGAATGAACCTGAGATTACCGTTCGTGAGGAACAGGAGGAAGCTGTCGAAACTGTTAATGAGGCAAAAGCTCAAGTAGAGCCTAAAAGAAGCTGTGCAAAGATAATCACTCTCTACCCTCTAAGCTGGACAGACCGTTACGGTGACGAAGCAGACAAGATTCATCTTCTGGAACGGATAAAGTATTCAGGTAATTGGGACGTTCTACGCCCGGCTAAAGCTGTTGAAAATGTGCAAGACTTCACCAGAGAAAAAGTCGATGCTCTGATGGATAAGGCACAAGAATTAATAGATAGGATGAGGAAAGCCGTATGAACGAAATTTTACAAGATTCAGCAACAGATAGAAACGAGCTTATTGACCAGAAAGCGCAAGAGCTTGCAAAGGATTTCAGCTACGACGGGTATCAGGTTGTTCGCAAAGAATTGTTTGCACATTTGAGAGATCCGGCGGTAGTAATCCGACGGGATGGCATTACATTCAATACTGCTTGCATCGGTGGGTTAGAAGATGCTGTATACATACACATCTTGGTTAATTCCGAAAAGCAGAAGATGGTCGTCAGGAAGTGCGAAGAGAACGACAAGGATGCTATCCGTTGGTGTGTAGCGAAACCGGACAAAAGAACAAGCCGTAAGATTACAGGAAAGGTATTCACGGCAAAGCTCTACAAGGATATGGACTGGAATGCCGATTATAGGTATAAGATCCTTGGCTACAGGATTTCATTCGAAGAAGAGACAATCTATATCTTCGATCTCTTAGAAACCGAAATCTTTCTTGATTTGGGCAAAAAGAAAAAGCCTGTCGGCACAGAAGAAGGTACATCCGTTGGTACGGACGGTACTGTTATTCCTATGTCTGATGAACAGGCTGAAGAACTTGAGAAGATTGCCGCCGAAACAAGAAAGCAATCTCGAAAGGGATATTTGCCGGAGCAGTGGGAAAACTCTTATGGACTGCCGGTGGTAGAGCACAGGACGGCGTTGCAGGTGGATATAAGAGAAGGCTATGCCCAGTACGATATGTTTCCGGATAGGATAGCGACAGAGGAAGGTGACATAAATGCAGGGGAGTAATGATAATTTCATTCCCGGCATTTCTCTTTCAAAGAAATACGGGAAGATTGTAGTTTTCCGTTCAACGATGCAGGCGTTGTCTGAGCCAAAATACATCAAGTTCCTTATAAACACTGAAAAGGGATGCTTGGCAATTCAGGCGTGCGAAAAGAAGACCATTGACTGCTTCAAGGTTCCCATTTATGAATCTAAAGAAGTCGAGTTTCGTATCTATAGTGATGTGCTACTCAGAATGCTTTGGAAACGATACGGTTGGGATTCAGGTTATACATATCATATGGACGGTGTCCTGTATTCGGAGCATGGTATTGTTGAGTTCAATCTGAATGAGGCGGTACTGTTGGCTGATGAATAAAGGGAGAGTGGATGCAGTGAGCAGTTTAGACGATGCCATCAAGGATTATTTTTGTCAAGCCGACGTGATTGCAGAACTTATCAATCATTTCATACTGAAAGAAGAGAATGTGAATCCGTCGGAAATGTTACCGGTAGACCTTATGCCTATTTTTCGTAAACTCAGAGAATACGGAAGTGGGCGAACTATAGAAGAATTTCAAAATGAGTACAAGAATATTTTTCTGATGAAGACAGAAAGACTTTATTGTGCTTTATTGGTAGAGACAGAAATAAGCTATGATTTACCCATAAAGGCGTTTTCGTTTGAAAGTGGACTGTATGAAACAGAGACAGAAACATGGGATGCTTTGTCTGAGGGTGGGCTGTTGCCTTGCCTTACATTTGTACTGTACTTAAATCCAGATAATTGGGGAGGATATTATCATCTGCATGAGATGTATAAGAACTCAAACGAAGCACTGATAAAGCTTGCTCCTGATTATACCCTGAATATGATAGAGCCGGCAAAATTGACTGAGGATACGATAGCAGAGCTATCCGATGACTTGGGCGGAGTTCTGAGTTTTGCAAAGATCTGCGATGATGCCACAAAGATGCAAGGGTTTCTTTTGAGCGAAGCATATGCTCATATGGGAAACCTGGCAAAAGAACTTCTTCGGTGCATTTCGTATTCTATAAGATAAAAGGAATAATGAAATTGAAATAAAGGCGAGTTTTCAGCCTCCTTATTTCATTTTAAACGTCTAAGTTGAAATAACAGGCTCAACTTGCATTCGTTAGTCCTATATGTTATAATGACTTTAACGTCAACTATCTTAGATAACCATAAAGGAGCCTCATGAAAAAGATTCCTACACTTTTCGCCCGAAAATTTGAAAATCACATTGTGGTCGAAATCTCTCCTGAAGTTACGCCCGGTCTTGAATGGGTTTTGGAAGGAGAGGGCATTGCTACGGTTAAGTGGGATGGTGCGTGCTGCGCCATAATTGGTGGTGAATTTTACAAGAGATACGACGCAAAGCGTGGCAAAAAGGTTCCGGAAGGTGCTATTCGGTGTGAAGAAACTCCCGATCCGGTGACTGGACATCTTCCGTGCTGGGTGAAGTGTGACCGCGGTAATCCCGCCGACAGATGGTTCTGGGCGGCTTATGACAACTACCTTGAAGAAAAGCCCGACGGCACCTATGAGGCGCTGGGACCGCATTTTCAGACCAATCCGTATGGATTGGAACAAGACACCCTGAAGCTACACGGTAAGGACGTAATTGAAGTCGGGCGCACTTTTGAAGGTATCCGTGAATATCTCAGGAACAATTACATCGAAGGCATTGTCTTTTGGAAAGATGGCGAGCCGAAGTGCAAAATTAAGAGGAAAGATTTCGGATTTCCTTGGAGCACTGCAAAGATCAGAGACACGAATGAGTAGGAACGATCAGGCTCGCTACAATTAAAGATTATGTTCATTCAGGTGTATAGCCCTCTTCGGAGGGCTTATTTTTTTACTCTTTTTTCAGCCTGACCCGAAAAGATGAGTTTATTTTACGCTAATTTTTTGTTCCGTCCCACAGAACTCCCCCAGCTCGTGAACATTCTGAGAGGGGACATGAGCATCGTCGGACCTCGTCCTGCCCTCCCAAGAGAGGTTGAGCAGTACGGCGATTTTGAGCGTCAGCGACTTCTTGTGCGTCCCGGTCTGACCTGCTACTGGCAGACACAGCACGCAAGAAATGATATAAGCTTTTTCTCGGTGCTTTTATCCCTTACTTTGAAGGGGTTTGGTGTTGATTGGCGGTTTGTGTTCCTGGTGCTGGTTTGGGCAGTGGTCGATGAAGCGACCAACAAAGACAGAAGCTTCAGAACTGTCCTTAAGTTCATCGTAAACATCAGCATCTGCTACCTGATAGCCTACGGCGTAGCAAAACCCGCAGTAAGGTACGTTCTATCCAGCTTTGGCGAGACTGTTCAGGACAACATAGCCATGCTCGTTGGAATGTGCCTGTTTGTGGCGTTGAACTATTTTGGGCAGAGGTTTGTGGTGTTTAAAAATGACTCCAAAACCCCCTGATCCCAAAGTTCCCTCTATCTTTCTTCTCCCAAATGTGCTATAATGGGCGTATACCATTATTTCCGGAGGTCTGCACATGTCCGATATACACTTAACCACAGAATCTGTAAAGCTCTCTCTTTCTTCTTCCACCCTCCAATACACCATTGCCACACCCACTCACATCTGGCGGCAGCCGGACTCGTTCTGCCCTCACTTCATCATGAAAGACGGAAGCACCATGCCGTTTCTTTCGGCGGACGAAATCACCCACACCCCTTACAAAAGCGGCGTTGGGGAGGGGATTCTCTCGCATTATAAATGGTTTGAAACCGGCTTCTCGTTCGAGACTCTCGCTTGGGTTGAATTCGCAACGCATGCGGTGCACTTTGAGCTGATACCGGGCGAGGGCTCGGTTCCGTTCAAAAAAATCATCTATCCCGGGCACTTCTCCTTTGAGAAAAAAGCCGACACCGCCTACACCGTGATGCCGGTTCTGCAGGGGATTCTTATCCCGAATACTTGGGAGAACGAGGTTGGAAAGCTCCCGTTCGATGGTCAGTTCTGCTCATCCGGCGCATATATGCCGTGGTTCGGGCAGATCGAGGATGGAAGCGGCTACATCGCCATCTGTGAGACGCCTTGGGACGCCGGCTACTACGCCTGTCACCCTGCAGGTGGACCATACACCCACGTGGGAGCTTATTTCCTACCAAGCCTCGGCGAATTCTCCTACCGCCGAAGCCTTCGCTACGTCTTCCTCGAAAACTGTGACTATAATGATTTATGCAAGGTTTACCGTAGCTACGCCATCGAAACCGGTCTTCTGACGACTCTGAAAGAGAAAGTCGCCCGCAATCCACTCGTTGACGAGCTCATCGGCTCTGTCATCGTCCACAAGGGCATCAAGAAGCATGTTTCCCCTGATTCGAGATATTTCGATAAAGAAAACCCCGAAAATAACGACCTCGTTGTCCCGTTCCACGCCCGCACTGTTGAGATTCAGAGATACCACAGTAAAGGCGTCCCGAAGCTCTATCTCCACCTTGACGGCTGGGGAGCACCCGGCTATGACAACCAGCACCCCGACTATCTCCCTGCATGCCCCGAAGCCGGCGGCTGGGAGGGCTTCAAGGAGCTTTCGGACGCCATCGCTGACTGCGGCTACCTCTTCGGTCTTCACGACCAATACCGTGACTACTACATGGACGCCGCCACCTATGACAAAGAATTCGCTCTGCACGCCCCCGACGGCTCTGTTTTCGAAATGTCCGTCTGGGCAGGAGGACGCCAGAACTACCTCTGCGCCACCCAAGCTCCCTACTACGTAAAGCGCAATTTTGAGGAGGTTTTGCGGCACGGCATCCGCCTCGAGGCGTCCTATCTCGACGTTTTCACCTGCAACGAGCCGGACGAGTGCGCCCATCCGAGGCATCGGATGACCCGCAAAGAGTGCCTTGAATACCGCAGTGCATGCTTCAACTATCTCTGGTCAAAGGGCATCCTCCCGAGCAGCGAGGAGTGCGGAGATTGGGCGATGCGTTCGCTCGTCTTCTGCCACTACGGACCATACGATTTCATGCTCGAGAGCCCCGGAAGTCCCCGGCGTGGCGTCCCCGTTCCGCTCTTCAACCTCGTCTACCACGACTGCATGATTCTCCCGTGGTTCATGGACAAAACGGACACGGAGGACTACATGCTCTACGCCCTCCTCAATGCCGGTTCTCCCTATCTCGACCGTGACGGAGCCTATCCGAACACCGACGGTTCATTTGACAGTGAAGCCGAAAAGCGTCTTGACGAGGAAATTTCCCGTTGCCGGGTTGTTACAGATCTTCAGGAAAAGGTCGCAAAGTGCGAGATGCTCCGCCATGAATTTCTTGGTGGAGGATATACCCGTCAGCGCACGACCTTCTCCGACGGCACTTCGGTGACCATCGATCTTGCGACAGGTGAGTACGAGATAGTATAAAATCACCAAATTTCAATCAACCTCCCTTATAATTTGCGCCCCACGAAAAAAATTTGCGAAAAATTAAAGTTCCCCCATGAAAAGCTCTTGACAAGTCGTTCATGGGGGTTTATAATTATCACATGATGAGGCGGCAAAGAAGATATGCTTAACCGCCATTATCATTGCGGGGGGTACTGGATTTCGTCCCGAAATCCAAATCCGGAGAAGTCTCATAATTCCGACATTCGTACCCAAGCCAAACCTCCGACACTATTATAGAGTGCACCGGGGGATTTTTAATATCTGTTTTTTCCTCCGGGTACAAAACCAAGGAGGAATTTTTTATGGCAAAAAGGCTTATTTGCGTAATAATAAGCGTTTTGATGATCATCTCACTCCTTCCAACCGGCGCATTTGCGACCGAAGACACCGGCGAGGCTGTTCTTGCTGTGTCTGAAAATGAAAATGTGGAAGAAACTGAGGAAGAAAATGAAGAAGAGCCGGAGGAGGTCACAGTCTCCGAAGCCGCTCAAGCCGTTCAAGCCGCAATCGACGCCCTGCCGACGGTTGACGAAGTAGCCACAATGGACACAGAGGGGCAGAATGAGGTATACTATCAGGCATCTGCTATCTGGGATGCTTTTTATGATTTAACAGAAGAAGAACAAGCCCAAGTTGACCTCACCGCCTTGGAAACCTTGGCTGATTATTTTAATGGGCTCATTATGGTTGCAACCGATACATTCCAGATTGGCGATACTATATACGCCTCGTGGAGTGATGCAATAGCTGCGGCTAATGACGGTGATACTATCACTTTGCTGAGATCTGTAACTTATTCCTCCTCATCAGTTCTCACTGTTACAGCCGGTAAGAATGTTATTCTTGATTTGAATGGTTACACTCTTTCTAAAACTTACAGCGGAACTTCAACATCATCTTTGATTACTAATAATGGTACGCTTACAATTGTTGATTCCAGTACTGCTCAGACTGGTACAATTTCAGTAATTGCAAGTAACACGAGTACAATTTCATCTGCCACTGTTTTTCTTGCCGCAATCAGAAATGCAGGAACATTAAATCTGAATGGCGGAACTATAGAGGTATCTACTAAGTCCACAAGCTCAAAAATGAAGCTTTGGTGTGTTGTTAATACTACCAGTGGAGCATCGACAACTTTGGATGGAGCTTCAGTTGTTGTCGAAAAGACTTCTACATACTATACCTCTTATGGTATTTACAACAATGCTGATAATACAAGCATAAACATCAAATCAGGTACTATCAGCGTATCATCTCCTGCGAGTGCTGCTACTGCTGCTGTTGGAACAAATACTAGTTGCAGTAATTCCTCAATTACCATGAGCGGCGGTGAGCTTACTGTCGAATGTACGAGAGACAGCAGTATTGCAGTTGCCTACTATGGAATCAACGCTGAAAGTGGTAGCACGACTATCACGGGAGGAAATATTTCTGTTTCGTCCAATGGCGGAGCTTATGCAGTAAAAAGCAATGAAGACAGTCCTGCCGAAATCAGTAACCTCACAGCAACCGTGACAACAAATACAACATCCTCAAGTGCAAGTTATTGCTTATTTAACTACGCAAATGTTTATAGCGGCACTTATACCATGGAAGACGCAACCAATCTTTCTGCAGCATTGGGTACAGGCGTAACCGTCTATGGTGGCACATACTCAGAAGATCTTGAATCATCAGTTGAGGCGTGCCTTGCAGAGGGGTATGGATATACAACAAACGGTGACGGCACTTTAACTGTAAATGCCTCCTCCACCCTCCTCTACGGTCGCTCCCTCAGCCTTGGCGGTAAGATTGGAGTAAATTACTACTTCGATTTCAGTGCGCTGTCAAGCGTTGATCCGACGAGCTACTATGTTGTATTCACTGTTGGTGATGACACCACAAATACTCAGACAGTTTACCTTAGCGCAAGAAATGGCTATTATGCCGCTACCTGCAGGGTTTACTTCTACCAGATGGCACAGGATATAACTGCAGTACTGTATGATAGCGATGACGAAGTAGTTGAGACTATCAGTAACTACTCTGTCAAGGCGTACTATACTGCGGCAACGGCAAAGTACAGTGATGACACTGATCTTGCAAACCTTTTGGTTGCTATGCTTCACTATGGTGCTTATGGTCAGACGTGGGCAAATAAGAACACTGATGATTTGGCTGACAAAGAGCTGAGCGCAATGTCAACTGATATTACTGCAAGTACTTTGGAAAGCTATGAGTGCACCACCAATAATGGTTCAACTGGAATCGAAATTGCACCTACTCTCGTTCTTGATGATACTTGCAAATTGAAGTTCTACATCACCGCTACTGATGTAACGATTAGTACGGTTACTGTTGATGATGTGTCCGTTACTCCGACTTACGACGATACAACTGGAAAGTACTATGTCGAGATTGATGACATTCTCGTCGAAGACTGGAATGAAACTCATAAGATTGTGGTAACTGATTCTACTGGTGCTTCTGATAGTATCAGTGGTTACAGCGTTATGAGCTATGCATATACGACCCTCAGCGTTTCTTCTTCTGACACAAGTTTAAAGAATCTTGTCATAGCAATGTACAACTACTATCAAGCAGCTGAAACATATTTTAGCAACAATGGCTGAAAAGGAGACGAGTAGAATGTATAAATACGATTCACATGAAATGGAGATAATCAGATTTACTGAGGATGACGCTTTCATCGCCGCAGCTCAAAAGAGTGGCGGTGAGCTACCCATTGCCGGAAGCAAGCCTGAATTAAGCGACCAATAATCCCATCCCGGGCGGGCTCAAGCTCGCCCGGTTTTTATAGGGGGCAATAGCATGAAAACAAAAATAATTATTGCAACGCTGATGCTTTCGTTACTCTGCGGTTGCTCGAATGTTGAAAATGTTGAGGTCTCTGAGCCGACAACGACGACTTCGGAAGCTACAACGACTACTGCGGAGGTTACCACAGTCCCGGAAACCACTACTGAGCCGGTCACTACCACTGCGCCGGCAACTACGGAAGCAACCACAGTTGAGACTACAACTGCAGTGACAACCACAACCGAGGCGACGACCACCACGAAAGCTACAACCAAGGCTACAACGACAACCACAAAGGCGACTACGACAGCGACTACAACGACTGTTGACGATGAAGATGTTGTGATTCTGGACGAAGAGGACGAGGTGGTGCTTGACGAGGAAGAAGCGGCGGTGACTACGGCGGCAACCTCTACAACAAACAGCACTACTACGAGTTACTATTACTACTATCCAAGTTTTACTACGTCGTATGTGTGGATTGAGACTGAGATTGATACTGATACAAGTAGTTCAGATTCTGGCGACAGCTCATCCAGTAGTAGCTCTGACAGCGGAAGCTCGTCATCTGTCAAGCAGAATGATGACGGGAGCTATGAGCTGCCGGCAGTTCCGATTACGTGAGGTGACCACAATGCCCTCCACCCCCAAAACCGAAAAACAAAGAACCCAGAAGCGGGAGTGCCGCAGGCGGTATTATGCAAAGACATCCTGCCTCTATCCAAGGCATCCGTGGACGGCTGAGGAGACAGCCCGGGTGATGGAGCACTCCATCCCCGACAGCGAGCTTTCAGCCGAGATCCACCGCTCGGTAAAATCAATCCAGCAAAAGCGGCTCAACGAGAGAAAGAAGACCAAGTCCGAGTGACCCTCGGACTTTTTTATACAATTACGCCAGAACTGTCTCTTGCGCCCCTGCCCGATTTGTATTATAATAGTACCAGATATTATTCTGAAAGCAAGGCGTTCTGATGGAATATTTTTGGTATATTGTAGCCGCTCTGGGAGCGGGAGTGGGAACAGGACTTGCCGGATTATCGGCGGCAACGGTCATGGTGCCCATATTGATAGTTCTTTGCCCGTCATTCAGAGGGGATTATGGCGCATATCAGGCGACGGCGATCGCACTGGCGTCTGACATTTTGGGCTCGGCGGTGACCTCGTCGGTCTATGCAAGAAACAAGAAGATTGACCTCAGGCACGGCTGGGTGATGATGGCGTGCATAATCGCACTCAGCGCAGTCGGAAGCTATGCGGCGTATATCGTCGGGAATGTGGTGCTGGGCGGCTTCACGCTTCTGCTCACATTCTGCATCGGTATAAGATTTCTCGTCAAGCCGGACACCTCGAAATCGGGCGCAGACAGCCGGGATGTCCGTCTCGGAGTGAAAGAGATAATAATTTCGATATTTTTCGGACTCACAATCGGCTTCGGAACTGGCTTCGTCGGCACAGGCGGAGGAATGATGATGCTGGTCGTCTTCACGGCGTTTCTGGGATATGACTTAAAGACCGCCGTCGGCACGAGCACATTCATAATGACTTTCACAGCCCTCATCGGCTTCATCAGCCATTCGCTCATCCATCCGGCGATAATACTCGAGAGATGGGACGTCCTCATCATCTGCATAGTCACCGCCACGGCGGCGTCGCTCATCTCTGCGAAGTTCGCAAATAAGGTCAATAACAAGACCGTCGGGCGTGTAACAGGCGTCATCCTCACCGTCCTCGGTGCGGCGATGATCTACCTTAATTATTTTCACGACAGCGACATAGTCCTCCCGGCAATAGTTTCGGAGCTCCTGAAAACCGCCGGAGCGATGATAATATTCTTGGTTATAGCCGTCCCGGTCGCACTTCTCTGCTTCAGATTCCTGCATGTAGAGGGTGAAGCACGCCGCAAGTTCCTCCACACAATAGCCTATCTCATAATCGTCGTGATAGTCGCAGTCTCTGAGCACTGGTTCGTCCCTGCACTTATCTCTGTTCTCTTCGCAGTGGTCGTCTATCCTATACTCAAGCTCCTCGAGAAGAAGCCTTTCTACACGAAGCTTTTTCAGGAACGCTCCGCCGGCGAAGTCCGCAGAAGCCTGATTCTTCTTTTTGGAATGACAGCCGTCCTGATAACCGTTTTCTGGGGACTTCTTGGCTCAGAGCTGACGGTAATCTGCGCAGTTTTAGCATGGGGGCTTGGAGACGAAGCCGCCGCACTTATCGGCAAGCGTATCGGCAAGCACAAAATCGGCGGACATTTTGCCGACCATCACAAGACCTATGAGGGCAGCCTCGGCATGCTTATAGTCTCGTTTGTAGCGGTTATGATAGTGCTTCTGATAGCTGGGTTAGGCTTCCTTGAGGCTCTTCCGACAGCGTTTGTAGGAGCAGCAGCCGCCACCGTCACCGAGGCTCTCACCAAAAAGGGCTACGACACCGTGACCGTTCCGACAATCGCCGCCGTTGCGATATACCTGATGCTGAGCTTTTGATGGGGAACTTTCTATATGAAATTTAACGGCAACTGGATCACGACAAAAGATTTTATCAATGAATCCCCCGCAAACGTCTTCCACCGTGAGCTTGAGGATTTCGAGCCGGAAAACTGCGGGATAAGGAACTGCTATGCCCTTTTCAGGCGTAGATTCACTCTTGATTCGCCCGAAAACACCACTATACGCATCTCCGCAGACGACTACTATAAGCTCTACATAAACGGCATTTTCGTATGTCAGGGACCTGCGCAGGCGTACTTTTTCTCATACAACTATAACGAAGTCGATATTTCTCACTTTCTGAGAAACGGCGAGAATGAAATCTCAGTTCTCGTCTTCTATCAGGGCGAAATCAACCGTGAATGGTGCAGTGGCGACAACCGTCAGGGTCTGATAGCCGACGTAATCCAGAATGGAGAGACGATTTTAAGCACCGACCAGAGCTGGGAATACGCCGTTCTTCACGGCAGAACCCACGCCGAGAACTCCTACGGCACAGTCACCTCCGAAAATATCGACTTCCGTATTTCAGAAAGTACTTTTGAGAACGCTTTAGTGGATATTCACGACGACCACATCTTCAAAGATGCCCCCACAGAGCCAATCGAAGTTTACGAGCTCAAGCCAGAATCAGTCATAAAGCTTGGAGCAGGGGAGTACTTCATAGATCTTGGCTGTGAAGTCGCCGGAAGTCTGCGGATGACCATAAAAGGCGAGAGTGGTCAGAAGCTCACAATAGCCTATGGCGAGGAAGCTGAAGATAATCACGCAAAATTCGATATGCGTTGCAACTGCCGCTATCTTGATGAGCACACCCTCTCCGGCAACGTCGACACCCTCGACTATTTCACCTACAAAGCCTTCCGCTACATAAATATAAGTACAGATATTGACAATCTCGACCCGGAAAGCTTCCATATAGTAGCCCGAAATCACCATTTCAGCGAGAAAATCGCCCTGAAAAGCGACATAAAGCATCTTGAAAAAATATGGCAAATCTGCCGTAACGCCCTTAAAATCGGCACTCAGGAGGGCTTTCTCGACTGCCCGACACGCGAAAAAGGTCAATACCTCGGCGACTTCACAGTCAGTGGGCTTGCGTATCTTTATCTGACCGGCGACGCAGAGATATACCGTAAAACCCTTTTCGACTTCGCCGATTCTGCCAAAATCTGCACCGGACTCATGGCGGTTGCACCGTCGGGCTATATGCAGGAGATAGCCGATTTTTCGCTTCAATACCCACTGCAAGTTCTGAACTATTATAAGTACACCGGCGACACTGAAACCGTCCGTCAGCTCTTCCCGACAGTCAGAGGAGTCCTCGACTTCTTCCGGGGGTTTGAACGCCCCGACGGTCTTATCTGCGGCGAGATGGGAAAGTGGAACATTGTCGACTGGTCGCCCAATTTCCGTGACGGCTACACCCTCCCGAATGAGCGAGAGGGCTTCATCCCATGTCACAACGTCATAAACGCATTTTACATCGGCGCAATGCAGACGGAAAACGAGCTTGCAAAGATAATCGGCGAAAATCCCCGGCAAGACATTGACCGCCATAAATCCGCCTATATCAACGCTTTTTACGACCAAAAAACCGGTCTTTTCTGCGATCTTGAGGACAAAGCCCACTCCGCACTCCACTCAAACGCCCTCCCTGCATTTTTCGGGATTCTCCCGAGCGGCAACCGTATTGCAGAGTTCATCAAAGAAAAGGGGCTTTCCTGTGGCGTCCAGTTCTCATATTTCGTCCTGAAAGCACTCGCCAACCTCGGCGAACACGAAGCGGAGCTCAAGCTTCTGACGAATGAGACCGACCATTCATGGGTAAACATGCTCCGTGAAGACGCCACCACCTGCTTCGAAGCATGGGGCAAGCCCCAGAAGTGGAACACCAGCCTCTGCCACCCATGGGCAAGCGCCCCGATTATTGCAATAGTGGAAGACTTGGCACCTCGTTTCCCCAACAGAATTCAGATACAACCACTTGATTTATAGCCGGGTTTGTGGTAAGCTATAAGAAATTAACGCATCTTCAGGAGGTGATCGGATGAGCAAGCTATCATTTGTGTCGTTTTGTGTGGAGTATTACGCAGAGCATACGAATCAGCCGAGCGAAAAAGTGTATGAATTATTTAAAGAAGAAAAGGTTTTGGACATGCTTCGCAGTGACTACGACGATCTCCATGGTATGAGCATGGAGTATATGATGCAACTTATCGATCAGTATCTGGGAGGAAACAGCAAATGTTAGTGTATCATGGAACGACGTTGGAAATACAGCATCCGAAGATTATCACGAATGAAATTGGCAGGGATTTTGGGTTTGCTTTCTATACAACAGATATAAAAGAGCAGGCGGAACGCTGGGCGGTTCGTCGTGCAAAAATTCTGTCACGCATCAGCAGCAAAAAAGAGCAGGCAATCGTAAATGTTTATGAGTGGAGAGAAGACCATATTTTGAATGAAAAGATTTTTCGCTCTGCTTCTCTGGATTGGCTTGACATGGTAGTAAAGTGCAGAAGTGATGCCGGATACCAGCATGGGTACGATATTGTTACAGGAAAGATTGCAAATGACAATGTGGGTGAAACGGTGTCCTATGTTGTTCAGGGAATCATGCGAAAAGAGGACGCAGTGGAACGGTTGAAATTTGAGAAGATCAATAACCAGATTGCGTTTTGCACAGAAGCAGCTCTTCGTGAATTGACGTTTGTAGAGAGCTATATTGTGGAGGCTTAGCTTATGGAACATGCAACAATAAGAGCGACCCTGATACCGGAGATCATCAGGATGATTTCAGAGAAATATAGCATTTCGGAAGAAGAGGCTATGGATGAGTTCTATACTTCCGGAACGGCTGAATCATTATCCGATTCTGATACAGGCTTATATGGACAATCGGCACTATTTATCTTTGGACTGTTCTGTCAGGAAAAAGCCGGAGAATATGCATAGTAAAGCTATAATATCCCAAATCAGCATTAAGGAGCACCCCATGATTACCTACACCACCCAAAAAATCTTCACCGTTCAGCAAGTCCAATCCCTCTTCCTCTCCGAAAACTGGGTTTCGGGGCAGTATCCGACCCGGCTTCACAAAGCCCTCATGAACTCGTCAACCGTCATCACCGCATGGGACGGCGACCGTCTTGTCGGGCTCGTCCGGGTCATCGATGACAGCGAAATGCTCGCCTATATGCACTATGTCATCGTCCACCCCGACTACCGTCATCAGGGGATAGCGAACCACATGATCGAGATGGTGAAAGAGAAGTATAAAAACTTCCTCTATATCGAAGTAATGCCGGAGGAGAGCAAAAACGCCGCTTTCTATGAGCGTTTCGGCTTTAAGCAGATGGAGGACGGAGCTTGCCTGCAGCTCTGCAACTTTTCGGATAAGAGATAATTTTTCAGACAGCAAAACCCGCCGCAAATCTGCGACGGGTTTTAAGTTAAGTCCGAAAAAATCGTCCGAAAATCAGAGTGAAGTACCTCTGTCAACCACAATAGTCTGACCGGTGACGGCGATGGAATCGTCGCTTGCAAAGTAGAGAATTGCCTTTGCCTGATCGTCAGAGGTTGCGGGCTGTAAGGTGCGGTCGATGTGCTTGTCGGAAATCTCAGCCATCTTCACGTCGACGTCGCCCATCATGTCCCAGAGAGGAGACGGGGTAGGACCGGGAGCAACAACGTTAGCTCTGATGTCGGTTCCTGCGAACTGGAGAGCAACGTTCTTGGTAGCCGCAATAACGCCAGCCTTGGCTGCTGAGTAGGAAACGCCCGCAACCGAGCGTGTGCCGCCGATTGAGGAAATGTTGATGATGCTTCCCTTGCCTGCGGGAACCATATACTTAAGTGCCTCTTTCATCATGTAGAAGACACTGTAGAGGTCGAGCTTGACAACCTTGTCCCAGAACTCGTGGGAGACATAGGTTACTGACTGGAAGTCGTCTGCGATACCGGCGTTGTTGACCAGAACGTCGATTCTTCCGAATTCGTCGATAGCAGCCTGAACAGCACGCTCGCAGTCTTCAAGCTTTGTGACGTCTGCGGAAACAGAGATAGCCCTGACGCCCTTTGACTTGCAGTACTCCTCAACTTCGAGAAGCTTCTCCATTCTTCTTGCGACGAGAATGAGATCTGAGCCCTCCTCAGCGAAAACCTCTGCTGTTCTGCGTCCGATACCAGAGTTTGCGCCGGTAATCAGAGATACCTTTCCTTTTAATCGGTCCATATTGAACTCTCCTTAAATTTTGTATTTCTAAAGCCTTCGCCGAACGGTGATATTACGGACGGGAAGGCTAAAGCTCGTGGATTTATTCCCCACAGTGCCCGTGCTTGCACTCATGATTATCGCCACAATCATGGTCGTGATGGTGCTCCTCCGAATGGTGGTCGCACTTGACATCGGGGTTATAGTCAAGGTTTCCTGCAAGGTAAGCATTTACAGCCTCGTCAGCGTCGCCGGTAACTCCGCCATACATCTTTATTCCGACATTCTCAAGGGCATTCTTTGCTCCTGCGCCGATTCCTCCGCAGATGATAACATCTGTCTGAATCTCGTTGAGAAGATCAGCCAGCGCACCGTGACCCTGTCCGTTGGTGCTGACAACGTCCGCCGAGATAATCTTTCCGTCCTCAACGTCAAAAATCTTGAATGTTTGGGTGTGCCCGAAATGCTGGAAAACCTGACCATTTTCATAGGTAACTGCAATTCTCATTGTATTTTCTCCCTTCAATTTAGTAAGAGTGTGTTCTATTCTGCTGCGGCAATTTGCCACATGGCATCTTGCACTGCAAAGGTGATTTGTGCCGTCGCATGTACGGTACTCTCCGCCCTCAATCTTAAGTGGAAGCCCGTTAACAAGAGCGTTTGCAAGCTTCTTCCTCGCCGAATCGTAAATCTTCTGCACCGTCGTCCTTGCAACCTGCATCCTCCCGGCGCACTCCTCCTGAGACAGTCCCTCGTTGTCGATGAGGCATATTGTCTCGAATTCGTCGACAGTCAGAATAACAAGCTCATCTTCCTCCCACGCAGTCAACGGCGCAAATTCAAGAGTCTTCGGCATCTCGCAGATAGTTCTGCATTTAACCGGTCTCGGCATCAAATCACCTCGCTTATTACGGCTTATATTATACTCCTGTTTATGACATATGTCAATAACTCCCGGAAAATTTAAGCCTCCATCTGTGAAAGAAAGATGAAAATTCAAAACCCTCTTGACTCCATTATTATAATGGAGTTTACAATAGAAAAGATAGCTTTTAATGGAGGAGGAACTTATATGACAGAAGAAAATGCTATTGAAAGCGATGGGCTTGCCCAAAACCCGCTCGGGACAGATCCGATAAGAAAGCTCATCCCACACTATGCTGTTCCCGCAACTATCGCCTTGGTTGTGAACGCACTATATAATATTGTAGACCAGATTTTTATAGGTCAGACAGTAGGCTACCTCGGCAACGCCGCAACCAACATTGTAAACCCTCTGATGGTGATAATGCTTGCAGTTGCAATCCTCTGGGGAGACGGCTGTTCATCCTACGCCAGCCTGCAATTAGGCAGAGGAAACCGTGAAAGCGCATCAAGAGGCGTGTGCAATGCTTTTCTGATGTCGTTTATACTGGGGCTCGTCATCATGGCGATTTCGCTTATCTTCATGAAGCCCCTGTGCTTACTATTCGGAGCGTCGGAAAATTCCCTTTCCTATGCAATGCAGTACGGCTACATAATAGTCTTAGGCTTCCCGTTCATGGCGATTTTAAACCCTGTCACATCCTGCATCCGTGTTGACGGCGGAGCGACCTATGGAATGGTAGGACTCTTGGTTGCCTGCGGCTCAAATATCCTCCTCGATGCACTTTTCTGCATCGGCTTCGGCTGGGGAGTAAAGGGTGCGGCGTTCGCAACTCTCTTGGGGCAGACTATAAACGTTATCTGGGTCTTGGCATACATTCCCCGTTTCAAAACCATCGACATCAAAAAAGAGTACTTTCGACCCAACTTTCAGGCAATCAAGACCATCGCAGGTCTCGGAGTTTCAACATGTGTTTTGCAGCTCTCCTATGCACTCATCTACGCTATAGCAAACAACATGCTCGCCATTCAGGGCGAGCTCTCGAAGTACGGTTCTGACATCACCGTTGCGGCAATCGGAATCACGATAAAAGTAAATCAGGTCGTCGTAAACGTCGTTCAGGGCATAATAACCGGCTCCCAGCCGATAATCGGCTATAACTACGGGGCAGGGAAGTATGAGCGCACCAAGAAGACATTCAAGATAGCAGTAATCTCGAGCGCAGCTTTCATGGCTCTTGCTACAATAGTTTTCGAGGGCTTCCCGATGTCGATAATCTCGCTTTTCGGCTCAGAATCGGAGCTCTACAACGAATTCGCCGTCATGTGCATAAGAATCTTCCTGATGCTCTGCGTCTGCAACGGTCTTCAGACCTGCACCAGCATCTTCTTCCAGTCAGTCGGAAGACCCCGACAGGCTTTCGTCAACACATTTGTCAAGCAGATACTTCTTGTCCCGGTCGGAATGGTTGCGCTCGCATATACTATCGGAGTAACCGGTCCCTTATGGGCAGAACCGATCGCCGACGGAATTGCATTCATAATCTCCGTTGTGCTCCTGAGAATTTACTGGAAAAAGATTTTCAGCGAAGAAAAATCATCTCTCCTTTCTTGAATCCAAAAAATACCGGGCAGTCACTTAATCGTGGCTGTCCGGTATTGTATATCCGTCATAAACCTGAATCTCGTTATACCTTGTATCAATCTGTAGCTTGTCCCGGAGAAGATTTGAAACGATGGCGAGCCGCTTTTCCGACTTCCCGAAGTTCTCCTCGATAAACTCAATGTGCTTCATTTCCGGCTCAAACTCAATCTGCAAGCAGGAGCAGAGCCCACCGGGAATCTCAATAACTTTTTCGTCCTCTTTCTCAGGCGGCAGGACTTCATAGTAGAGATACTGCCTTACCTCGCCTCCGTCGATTGCAAACATAAATCCTGTCGGCAGTACGGCAGAGAACCCTTTTCTCTCGGCATAGTCAAAAAGCCCGGTCGAAATCCCCCCGAACTGGGTGATGTTCTTAAGCTCCCCGACATACTCCTCGACAATAAAGAATCTCTTCGAAATCTCCCGTCTATAGATTCCGGAGCAGGTTGAAAACCTGTCCTGCTCCTCCTGACACTTCATCGTGTATTCGATCTTCTTAAGGTCGGTCTGCATCCTGCAAATTTTCTCCTCCGCAATCCGCCTCCCGTCCTCGAGCATCTTCTTCTGCCAGAAAGCTCCCTCGTCCTGATACTCCCGAAGCTCCTTGAGCGGTATGTCAAGGCTTATGCAAAGAAGTATAATGTCCAAGGTCGACAGCTGTTCTGTCGCATAATACCGATATTTCGTCCTCGGCTCAACATAAGCAGGCATCAGTATCCCAAGCTTCTCATAGTAAAGAAGCGAATTGATATTAACGCCCCGAAGCCTCGCAAATTCGCTGATGGTAAGATAATCTTTCATAAGCCCTCCTTATACACCATTATTATAATGGAGTTACATGTCAAAAGTCAAGCCTTTACAATCATTAAGAATATATTAAGTTTCCCCACCAACTATTGATATTTAAACGCTTTTATGGTATACTTGCGGCGTGGAAACGCAGTTTAGCGGTTTTGCAACCGTCAGTTGCGTCGAAATCCCGAAATTTCCAACCCCGATTGGTGGTCTGCAACCGCAGTTTTTGCTACAATATTGGCAGAACCCGAACAGATTCGGGCAAAGAAAGGAAACCTTACTATGATTTTATCGGAAAAACTTTTAGCCCTCAGAACCAAGGCAGGGCTCAGTCAGGAAGACCTTGCGGAGAAGCTCGACGTCTCCCGCCAGTCGGTCTCCAAATGGGAATCGGGTAGCTCCATCCCCGAAATCGACAAGATTTTGAAAATATCCGAGATTTACGGCGTCAGCACCGACTACCTTCTTAAAGACGAGGTCGAAGAACTCCCCGCAGAGGTTGTTGTGGATGAGTTTCAGCCGGACAGCATCCGGGAAATCTCCCTCGAAACGGCGACTGAATATCTTTCATTGGTGGGACGCAGTGCGAAGCGTTTCGCCCTTGGCGTGGCTCTCTGCATCCTCTCTCCCGTGCCGCTTCTGGTTGCCAATGGTCTGGTTGCCGATGGTTCAGATGTCGGAAATGCAGTCGGGTTGGTTGCGCTGTTCGTGATAATAGCGATTGCTGTTATTATCTTTATCACGAACGGTCTGAAGATGGAGGAATACGAATATCTCGAAAAAGAGGAATTCCGCCTTTCCTACGGCGTTGCCGGCATAGTTGAGAAGGAACTGAAAGAGTATCGCCCGATTTTCTATAGAGGAATCGCTTTCGGAGTGGCACTCTGCGTGATTTCAGTCGTGCCGTTTGTGGTTATTACCGCTGTAATTGAAGGCATTGATGGCTTTGCGTGTGCCCTTATGCTTGCACTTATCGCCCTCGGTGTGTACATGATTGTCCGTGTCGCCAACCGCAAGGAAGGCTATGACACCCTCCTACAGCAGGGAGATTTTACGGTTGAGAATAAGCAGGAGGAAAAGCGCCTTGAAGTATTCACCAAAGCCTACTGGCTGATAGTCGTCACAATATATCTTGCAGTCAGCTTCACCGGTGCCCTGAATTGGGGAATCTCGTGGATCATCTTCCCCATCGCCGCCGCCCTATTCGCCGCCCTCCGCACTATCCTCTCAGCAGTGAAAAAGTAAAAAATTTTTCTCAGATGCAATAATCCCGCCTCCCAAATTGTATTACTTATAGAGAACGATTTAAGGAGGCATCACCATGAGAAAAATATTATCTATAGTTTTAGCAATCGTAACAGCAACCCTCTGCTTCACCGCCTGCACCACCGGCGACACTGCCCAGAAGCTCTACTACAACGGCAACGAATACTGGATTTGCGGAGCGGGAGAAACGGGTGAGGGGAGTGTGCTTGAAGCCTGCGGGCTTCCCAGTGAGCTCACCGCCGACCTCTGCGGAGACTTCATTGGTTTCCTTGAATCCACCGGCAACAATACTTATGAAGTTGTTTACTCTGAGACCGATATGCCGATGTATGCTTATGCTCCGCAGGAGACGGAGAACGTCTATCTTGTAGAGATTGATGGCACTTATTATGCCGCAATTTTGCGGGTGGATGGGGAATATCAGGGATTGACAGAAAACTAAACACACACCCATATTTAAGTACAAAGAGCCAAGCCGTAACAATTAATTTTGCTACGGCTTGGTTCTTACTCTATGTCATGAAAATTGTAACTTACTGCTTTTACGACAATTTATCCATTTCGCTGATACGTCGAGCCGTCGAGAGCCCATACGAAAGTGGCTACCCATCCGGCGAAAGTCCATCCCAAGAATATGTTTATAAGAATGATGGTTGATTTGCTTGAGTGGTTATTTTTTACGGCTATAATTGTAGGTAAAAAGTACAGCGCAATGCAAGCCGCAATAAGTGCTATCAATAATATGATCAGTATCAGTGCCCCTATAGCTTCTTCCATAATCGTTCTCCTTACTTATCAGCAGTTGTCGTCTTCACATTCTATAAGCTTCCTGTTTGATACTATTTTTGCAATAGCACATGCTGAAGCGGTTGTAGCCGCAAGAAGCAAGATGACAGAGATTATTATTGCTAGTATCTTTTTCATTTTGCATATACTCCTCTCAGAATAGTCTTGATAAATGATTGATTCTTCGCATCAGGGCATCACCGCTTGGTCTGCCTTGCTTCATGCCGCAGTTGATTTTACCGGCAAGATTTGATAAATCGTCCGGAAAAGTCGTGCTGTGGTTTTCAATATACGAAATGATGACATCTGCCGATTGCTCGCCATAGCTTATCATTTCGTCAATACTGCCTGAATCCATCGAAAAGCTGTTGAGCCTTATGTTGTCACGCTGTAGGTTCAGATAGATTATCGGGCAGGAAAATCTGCTTTCTTCACGAGAATCGACATAATTATCGAACTGGATGACGATAATCAGATCCAAGGGTACTTGCCTTAACGGAGAAATAGGCACATTGTCTATAATCGCTCCGTCGCAATAGTATGAGTTGTTGATAGCTATCGGGCTCATCAGGTATGGAACAGAAATCCCTGCTTTCAGGAGTGCTTTTCTCTCGCATATCGGAAAGCTGTCCATTCTCAGGTAGTCGGTTGTATCGGTTGATACGTTCCGAAGAACACAAAAAAGAGGAGCGGCAAGCATGTCATCTTCACAGCAGAAATTATCTATGCGGTCGTATATACCGCCCTTGCATAGAATATTCCCGAAGAAATCCCTGTAGCTTTTTGCATTTATGGACTTCCAAAGTCTGACTGCTGAGTCAAGCTTACCGCTGAGCAGAGCATAGGCGTTCAGCATACCAACTGAAGCGGCAGATACTGCGTCTATCTCAAATCGTGGATGAGCTTTTATAGCCTTGCACACGCCTACCTGATATGCGCCTTTTGCGAACCCGCCCGAAAAAACAATTCCTGTTTTAAGCCTCACTTTTTTGCACCTGTACTGTCCCGATGTTTATTCCGGATTTTTCAGAGCCCAGACGAGGGCGACAACCCAACCCAAGAACGACCATCCGAGGAAAATGTCCACGCAAATTATCGCTACCTTGTTCGGGTGATCTCTCTTGACGGCAACAATTGTCGGGATGAAGTAAACTACCAATCCAATGAGCACCAGAATAAGACCGAATACTCCGAGTCCTCCGAGAATAGCTGCATCTGACATACAATCAGCATCCTTTCCTTAGTGCAAAATCCGCTAAGATTCTGCAAAATTTCACTCGCCTACAACGAGTCTGAATACATTATAGCGGATAATCCGCTAAAAGTCAATAGTAAAATCGAAGAAATTGTATAATAATTTAGGGCGACATTGCTACGAGAGGAGGGCTGGGAATGTACAGCCGGATAAGAAATTTAAGGGAAGATGCCGACATGACGCAGACGGAAATTGCGAAAATATTAAATTGCAGTCAGCGGGTATACAGCAACTATGAGCGGGGAGACTTGGACATTCCCACTGATATTCTGATCAAACTTGCTGACTTCCACAACGTCTCCACCGATTACATTCTTGGCAGGACGGACAGCAAGGAGACAAACCGATAACAGAATTTCATCCACAGCAGTCTCACCCGGACTGCTGTCTTCTTTTCCAAAAAATTTTTCCTGCCTTTCTGTAAGATTCCACCCCAAAACCATAGTGTATAGGTGAAAGGAGCTGATACAATGCTTGAGGACAACGAGATTATCGGGCTATTTAACTCCCGCTCGGAGCAGGCGATTTCTGAGACGAGGGAGAAATACGGTGCGGCTTGTCTGACTATTTCCCGAAACATCTTGGGAAGCACCCTCGACGCCGAGGAATGTCTGAGCGATGCGCTCTTGGCACTGTGGCAGAGAATTCCTCCTGAGAAGCCTGAGCCACTTCGGGCGTATCTCTTCCGGGTCGTCCGGAATATCTCGATAGCGAAGTACCATTCGAACACCGCTGGGAAGCGAAACAGCTTCTACGACGTGGCTCTTGACGAGCTTGAGGAGTGCCTTGCGGGAGCAGGGACAGTCGAGCAGGAGATAACAGCACGTGAGTTATCCACCCTGATTGACCGGTTCTTGGCGACGTTGGATGAAGATTCGAGAATGCTCTTCGTCCGAAGATATTGGTACTCTGACAGCGTCAAAGACTTAGCAGAGCGTTTCGGAACGAGTCAGAACAACCTGTCAGTGCGTCTTTCACGCATACGGAGCAAACTGAAAAAATACTTACAGAAAGAAGGATATAAGATATGAAGAAAAATATTATCTCAGAAGCAATCACCGACATAAATCCCACCTATGTCGAGCAGGCGGCAGATTATAAGCCCGTAGCCGGCAAGCACAGACACAAGAGAGTTATTGCAGTCGCAGTTGCGGCAGTAGCTACAATACTTCTTATGGGTGCAGGATTTCTTGTAGCAAACGGCGGAATTTCCGGATGGTTCAGCGCACGTTGGGAGATGACGACAGGGGAAACAATAACCGAGGAGCACTTGGCACTTGTCGAAAGCTTCAGTCAGGAGATAGGGCTCAGCGAAACCTGCGAAGACGTAACAGTAACCGTCGATTCTGCGGCGGTTTCGGAGAACAGAATTTATTTGCTTCTTAAGATTGATGGCGATCTTGACAGTCTTCTCACCGATTGTTTTTACTCTTATCTCACATCGGACAGCATCGGCTTTACTGCCGGTGGATCCAGCTTTTACGGACAGGATGAAAGTGGAGCAACACTCTATCTGCTCGATTGTCATTATGATTATATCGGCGAAGAGGGTGATGACGAAATGCTTTGTACTCTCCGGGTCGGCGACATGAATAATAATGGTGATGTAAATGTCATGTGGGTGTTTGAATTCACCCTCATCAGGAATGAAAACAGTCATATAGCACTTACCGAAGACGGAGAAATCATAACTGTTACGACGGAACAGCGGGATTATGAAACCTATTACAATCCCGTTTCAGTGGACGTGACCGTCGCCATCACTGACATCGTTCTGACCGAGTTCGGAGTGTCGTTTATCTGTGACAACACCACCGCCTCCGTTCCCTACGGAACATATACTGACGTGTGCGATGTCTACGTAAACATGAACAGTGGAAGTGAAGTTCAGGCGAACTTATATATTGAAGAGCTCAGCGACGACGAAAGCACCGTCGCAATGAACTACTACTGGACAGTCCCCGTCAACCTCGACGAGGTCGCCTCCCTGAGAATCGGCGACACCACCATCACGGTTCAGCACTGATAATAGAAAGACCCCAATATAAAAAGGCTCGCTGCGAGCCTTTTTCATACCTCAATTGTGGTAGAGCCCACAAATCCAGCTATAAATAAACAATATCCAAAACAAATCAGATATAAGACAAGCCCCGCAAACAAGCCATTTGCGAGGCTTCATTTAATTGGTCTGAGTGACGGGACTTGAACCCACGGCCTCTACCACCCCAAGGTAGCGCTCTACCAAGCTGAGCTACACCCAGATTCACAACGCTTGATATTATATCACACCTGAAATGAAAAAGCAAGCCCTAATTTCAGTTTTTTGCGATTTTTTGGGGAAGGGATTTGCGGGGGGAAGGCTTCGGCGGGAAAGAGTGGGCACATGACAAAAAGAGCGACCCTCACAGTCGCTCTTGCTTTTTGAAAACAACCGCCAGACCCACACAAGTGGCAATCCCAATCCCATACGGAACAGCATATAAAAACGCCGTGCTTGGCGGTGCGCTATATCCTGCATACACCATTCCCCGGCGCAGGGCACAGTAGTTGTACGCCACGACGGCGCACATGATGTCGGACAGAATAACCGCCAAGATTCCAAAGATTACAGACAATTTTTTCATGCGAATTACTCCCTTCATTTCCGCTTCGAGCCTTTAAGGAGCAGTGTTGCGCCGACAACAATGGCGGCTATACAAGCAATCAAGAGAGCCCCATTCCCGTCTATAGAAATCGTTGACGATTCGCTAATCCGATTCGACGCAGTCGGGCTGAGTATCGACAACAATCCCCATACAATCAGACAGATAACCCCGCCTATGCAAGCTACAATTCCCAGAATCCATCGGGTATGGTTCGTCTCCCGAGAATCTGACTCTTCGTCTGTTGGCGAAGCAACGCCTGATGGTTCATCGTCCTTCAATAAGTAATCCAGCGAAACATTGAAATAATTGCTGATGGCGACGAGCTTATCGCTTTCGGGGATTGAGTTGCCCGACTCCCATTTTGAAATCGCTTGCCGGGATACATTGAGTTCCTCCGCAAGCTGCTCCTGTGAAAGACCGCTCTTTTTACGAAGCGTATATAGTTTTTCCGATAAAGCCATATTTCCTCCTTTCACCCTAAGCATACCATCAAGCAGGGTAGAACTCTATACATCCGGATAAGCATTTCCGCAACTGCCGGTTGCAAATGGAATTTTAATTATATATTCCAACCCTCCCAATCGCTTTTATATTCCCGTTATCAACAACGATTGCGCCTTTGCCCAGATGTGTAGCATACACTGTTTTGCCACGCTCTTTTATTACTCTGCGGATAGAAGTATCTTGTATATATGTGCTTTCATAGTGGACTTCCAGATAAAAGTCATCGAGATAGCCAAGACCCTCGTGGTAGGAGAATTCGGGGTAATCATCATCGGGAGAAAGGTGATACTCCGAAAGCTGAATCAGAGCGCCGGCACTATATCCCATAATGATGCCTTTATGGTTTACAATCGTATCATATAAGTCAAGTTCCTTGATTCGTTCAAACATTCTGTCCGGCAAGCCACCGGGGAAGTACAGAATATCGGCGTCTTCGATTTTTCTTTTTGCCGTCTCTTTACTGTCGGTAAAATAGTTTATGAACTCGATGTTATCCTCGGAAATACCATATGCAGTCAAGCCATCAACGATACCGTTGTAATATTTACCGTTGTCCTTGTCGTAAAGAACATTCCAATCCTCAAGGCTTTTCACACGGTTATCCCGGTAAGCAAGGGCGACAACCGCAATCTTGTGGTTCGGCTTGATATATGCTTTCAATTCATTATACAGCCACGGCACGGCAATGTCGTAGCCCTCAAGTAAAATGTTAATCATAGTTTTTACGAATCCTTTTCAGCTTTATGCGATTATTTTGGAAAGAGATTTGCCGGAAACCTCACAACCTCTCAATCGTCCCCGTCACACTGTTCTGCCTTTCGACCCGTTGAAATCCCACAGCTTCCAGAACCGCAATTTCCGCTTCGTTGTCTGCATCCACGAGGCACATCATCCTGTTCGGAAGATTATGCCTGAGGGCATAGGACAACAAATCCGCCTCGATCATCTCGTTTTCGTGGGACTCTTTCGCCTTAAAATCATATGGCTCATTTTCCGGGAAGCAGTATGTCACATCGAGATACCCGACAACCTCGTCGCCCGAAAGTGCCACATATACCCGAAACCTGTCTTTGGCGGACAGCACTCTTTCTGCTGTCCAGTATGTATCTTTTGTGTGCATCCTACGGTACTGTTCTTCGTACTTATCCGAGAGCAATTCCACTTTGTGCTTTGCCCGATATGGCGACGGAACTTTTGCCAGCATTCTGACCTGCTCAGGATAGAACACAGCGTTATTCTTCCCAAGAACTTCTTTGATTGCCCGGTTTGCCGGATTGAAAACAAAATCCATCGCAAACCCGGCATATTTCTCTTTCATCATCCCGACCAGTTCGCAATAAGCTTTCTCTTCTCTTGAGAACCCAATCAGCATTTCGGCATAGTTGTCCTCGGGGAGAATGAGCAAAACAAACAGCCCGATAACTCTGTCTTCATCAAAAACGGCGTAAACACTGCGGTCGCTTCGACTGAAAGCTGAGTACAAAGTATCCGGCGAATAGGTAAAATGCGGATCGGAGTACTCCGAATCTGCTTTGAAAGACTCGCAAAATCCGAGATATTCATCCAAATCGAAAACCTGCTTTATCACCAATTATCGCCCCTTACAATTCTTTCCCCACCATAACAAACTCATCCGCCAAGAGCTCTTTTCTGAACCACAAATCTTTGGTTTCAGGCTTTACAAGTTCCATCCAATCACATCCGAACTCATTTTGACTCAGTATACCATACTCCCAAAACAAAAGCAAGAGCGACCCCAAAGTCGCTCCTTTATTTCACCGCCAGCCTATAGCTCTCCCTGACACCTGCGAACAGCTCTTCATCAGAAATCTCATCCTCCAAGATGACGGTATACCAGCTTTTCTTGTTCATGTGCCAGCCGGGGTAGCGGTGTCCTTTTTCAAGGAGATCAATCATCTTCTCCGGCTGAATCCTGAGGTCGATGATTTCAGCCGCATCGCCCGAATCAAGACCGAGCTTGCTTTTTTGGACCGTCATGATAACGGCGTACCATTTCCCGGTGTCTTTTCTCCTCAAGATGGCGTTGTCGTCAAATTTTTCCCAGAGGAATTCAAGCTCATCGCCATATGTTTCTGAGACATGCTCGATAAGCCGAAGCGTCTGGGTGTTTCTGAAAACAGACGGACGGTAGCATTTTCCGGAAATATCGGTAAGAACATCAGAAATTGCACTCCTGACATCCCCGAGATATGCACCCGTCGCATTGGTTTTGTAGAGGGTGAACTCCTCGCCACTGTCCGTTTCGATCAGGCTGGTGTCCACATTCCCGATTTTGTCAACGGTTACACAAAGCGAGAATTCGCCGCCCATAATGCTTGTGTGATAAAGATAGCTGCCGCCGTTTTCCTCAAAGCCGTAACCCAAAAGCTTTTCGGGAACTACCTTTTTGCGCCGGAATATTTCTTCAAACATAGATGCTTCACCCTCAAGAATCTGAATCTCTTCTCCGATTATACAATATTCAGCCCACATTTACAACCCCATATTCAGCATTCACCCAACCCCCAAAATCTTCATATACTGCAACAGGTATCAAACCAAGTAACAGCAAAAGCTGTACGAAAGGACTGTCTTATATTGAACATTTTGATAATGGGCGGGGATGCCCGTCAGATATATTGTGCCGGGAGGCTTTCACTTGAGCCCGGTTTTGATGTTTGCCGTTCGGCTCTCGGAACGGAGGATTTTTTGGGAGAGACCGCTCCGTGCGACCTTCTCCTCCTGCCGTATAAGCCGATTCAGGGAGAGACTATTGCCGGCACTTCGGGAGAAAACGGCGAGGAGGTTTATTTTAAAGAAGCCCTGAGCCTCGTGAAAGATGGCGGAGCGGTCTTTGCGGGAAAGATGGACGACGAAATTATAAATTCTCTTGAAGTGAGAAAAATCGCCGTCCACAACTGGTTTTCTGACAAAGCACTCACTCTTGAAAACGCCAGACTCACCGCTGAGGGAGCTTCCCAGATTATCACAAAGAATGCCCCGGGAGGAGTGAGCGGCTCAGAAATCCTCATCTTAGGGTGGGGAAGAGTTGCAAAAGCCTGTGCAGGACTCTTTGGGAGGATGGGCGCAGATCTCTCAATAGCCGCAAGACGCCGTGAAACCCTCACCGACTGCATCTACACCTATGCCGGCTTCATCGACCCAAGTAAAATCTCCGAAGCCGACGTGATAGTGAACACCATTCCTGCGCAGGTTTTTGGCGAAGATGAGCTTAAACATGTCAGAAAGGGCGCATTTATATTGGAGCTCGCCTCAAAGCCGTATGGAATCGACTTTGAAAAGGCGAGAGAGCTCGGAATTCCTGCGATATTAGCCTCCGGAGTTCCCGGAAAATACACTCCCGAGGAAGCCGGAAGAGCACTTGCCGAGTCGGTTCTTTGGCATCTGAAAGAAGGCGATGAATAGTGAGCGATAACCCGAGAATAGGCTTTGCAATGACCGGCTCGTTCTGCACTTTCAGACCGGCTTTTGAGGCAGCCGAGGCACTTGTTAGTGCCGGCTACAACCTGACACCGATAATGTCTTTCAACGCCTATAACCTCTCGACCCGTTTTGGAACTGCAGAGGAGAACCGGGCGAAGCTTGAGACCATCACCGGCAAGGAAATCATCCACACTATAGAATCCGCAGAGCCGATAGGACCGAAAAGGCTTTTCGACCTGATAGTCATCTGTCCATGCACTTCAAACACTATTGCGAAGCTATCTAACGGCATAAACGACACCCCAGTGACGATGGCGGTGAAAAGCCACCTCCGCAATCAAAGACCGGTAGTAATAGCCGTCTCGACCAACGACGCCCTGTCAAACGCCGCCAAGAATATCGGAATTCTTGAAAGCATGAAGCACTACTACTTCGTCCCCTACCGTCAGGACGACTATATCTTAAAGCCGTTCTCGATGGTCGCCGACTTCTCAAAGATGCAGAGGACAATTGAGCTTGCGCTTTCTGAGATACAGCTCCAGCCAATGATAGAAAACCGCATAGAAAAGTAATGCATATCCCCACTAAATCAGTAGGGATATGCAATTTTCTTCCCCAAAATGCATGAAATGCTCACTGAAATTGCATCTTATTTCTATTTACAACAAGCCTCCTTTATGGTAAAATAAGCGTGGTTCAAAAGGTTCATCCCCGATGAACCCGAGAACTTATTACTATACACTATGGAGGTTTAATATAATGGCAAGATTTACTTTACCCCGTGACTTGTATCACGGAAAAGGCTCGCTCGAAACCCTTAAGACCCTCAAGGGCAAGAAAGCAATCATTGTTGTCGGCGGCGGCGCAATGAAACGTAATGGCTTCTTGCAGAGAGCTGAGGATTACCTCAAGGAAGCAGGAATGGAAGTCAAGATCTTAGAGGGCGTTGAGCCCGATCCTTCTGTCACCACCGTTATGAACGGCGCACAGGTTATGCTCGACTTCGAGCCTGACTGGATCGTAGCAATGGGCGGCGGTTCTCCTATCGACGCTGCAAAGGCTATGTGGATCAAGTATGAGTATCCCGAGTGCACCTTCGAGGATATGTGCAAGGTCTTCGGCATTCCCGAGCTCAGAAAGAAAGCTCACTTCTGCGCTATTCCCTCTACTTCAGGAACTGCAACCGAGGTAACCGCATTCTCCATCATCACCGACTATGACAAGGGCATCAAGTATCCTATCGCTGACTTCGAGATCACTCCCGATGTCGCTATCGTAGACCCTGATTTGGCTGAGACCATGCCCAAGAAGCTCGTTGCTCACACCGGTATGGACGCTATGACCCATGCTGTCGAGGCTTATGTCTCCACCGCTAACTGCGACTACACCGATCCGCTTGCTATTCATGCAATCGAAATGATCATGAATGAGCTCATCCCGTCCTACAACGGCGATATGGATGCAAGAGCTAAGATGCACAATGCTCAGTGCCTCGCTGGTATGGCATTCTCAAATGCACTCTTGGGTATCGTACATTCAATGGCTCACAAGACCGGAGCTGCTTTTGCTGACTATGGCGCACATATCATCCACGGTGCCGCAAACGCTATGTATCTTCCCAAGGTTATCGCTTATAATGCAAAGGATCCTACCGCCAAGAAGCGTTATGGCGTAATCGTTGACTACATGGGACTTGGTGGTTCGAATGATGACGAAAAGGTCAAGCTCCTCATCGACTATCTCCGTGACATGAACGACCAGCTCAACATTCCTCACTGCATCGGACATTATGGTGCTGACAGCTATCCTTGCGAGCAGGGCTTCGTTCCCGAGGAAGTATTCCTTGAGAGACTCCCCGAAATCGCAAAGAACGCTATTGGCGACGCTTGCACCGGCTCCAATCCTCGTATTCCTACTCAGGAAGAGATGGAGAAGCTCCTCAAGTGCTGCTACTACGACACCGAAGTCGACTTCTGATCCGAAAATTCCATTTGACTCCTTTTGCTCAGCACAGGCTTCGGTCTGTGTTGAGCCATTTAGGGAGATTTTAAGATAAAAGGAGAGAACCAACTATGGAGCTAAGAGACAAAAACGGCTTGACCGAAGCAGAATTTCTTGCCAGCTACAGTCCGAAAAACTATCCCCGTCCGTCACTGACTGCCGACGCAGTCATCTTCACCGGCGACAAGGACAACTTAAAGCTTCTTCTCATAAAGAGGGGAGGACACCCGTACCTTGGCTGCTATGCACTTCCCGGCGGCTTCGTGAACCCGAAAGAAACGGTGGAGCAGGCGGCAAGGCGTGAACTCATGGAAGAAACCGGACTTGATGAACCAAAGATGTCCCTCGTGGGAGTATACAGCAAGCCGGGCAGAGACCCAAGAACTTGGGTGGTCTCCACCGCATTTTATGCTTACTTGGAGAGCGGAGTCAGTCCCACCGCCGGAGACGATGCATCAGATGCAAAACTCTTCTCGCTCAAGTATAAGCTTGAAGCCGACACCTGTACATTCACCCTCACAAACGGAGAAGACAAGCTTTCCGGCTCAGTAAAGTATTCCGAAGACGGCATGCCCACTGAAATCATAGAATCGCAGGGTCTTGCGTTCGACCACACCGCAATAATCGCCGATGCAATCAGGAAGCTCACAGCATAAAAAATCCCGTAGACCTCTCTACGGGAAATTTTTTAATCCAAGTGCTTCGGTGCGGCTGAAACCTGCTTGCCGATATGCTCCTTTTCTTCAAGATAGATTCTGTCGGCGTACTCCCTGACCTTATTGCAGATCCACATATAAGCCGTCGTGCCCTCCGAATAGTCCGCCTCGGCGTACATGTTGATTCTGCCGTCGTGGCGCATCTTTTCGACCTGATTGAAAGCGGTGATGTTGCCTTTCGGATAAATAGCGAAGGTCGAGCCGCCGTTCTTGTTTACGACCGAGAACGCCGGAATGTCGCTCGGACCGTCAGCAATGTAAATCATGTTCCTGAACTTCACTCTGCGGTATTCTTCCGCAAGTGTGCTGTTGACATCAACGCCGTCCTGCTTCCCGACGCCCTTGTTTATCTCAAACAAAGCCCGGGTTTTCGAAGTGTTGTCAAGAGCGCAGATAATCTCGCTGATAACCGGCTTTCCCTCAGCGTTCGTCGACTCCAAGAGCTCACAGCCCCAGATGTCCTCGACATAGTCGTTCACAACCGAACCACGGATGGTCTCTGCAGTTCCGGTGCTGACGATATAGTGCTCAACCTTGATGCCGTATTCCTGATATTTCGGCTCATTGGCGACGACGTTCTTTATATTGTCGAAAATCTCCGGTACGCCGTTGTAGAACCGAAGCCTTTTTCCATACTCCCGGAGCTTGGCGTTAGATAAATCCTTGAATCTCCCGTCTTGGGCATATTTTATAAGAAAGTTTAAGTAGCAGGTGTCCGCATTGACCCGAACCCCGGTCTTCTTAATATCTTCGGCAAAGCTGTCAACCTCCCGCCAGAACTCGCTCCCGTCAACTCCATTGTCCTCAAAAATCGGCGTCTGCATATACTCGCTCACAAGCGTCTTGTCAAAATCCCATATAACCGCTATAACATTAGCCATCTTAAGTATCTCCTGAATCTTAGTATTGTACATCCTATAATAGCACTTTTTTGTGGGAACTGCAAGACCGAAAATTATGGACTTGACTTTTATTCATGTAAGGGTGTATAATAAATTTATCAGAAAAATCCAAAACAGGAGGAGATTTTTGAACATGAAAAATGTAAAAAAGCTTGTAGCAATTATGCTGTCAGTTGTGCTTGTATTTACATTGACGGGCTGTGGCTCAGGCGTCAGTGAAAGCAGTGACGATGCTGTAACAGCCGTGGAATCCGACGTGGAAACAGCCGTTGAAACGACCGCAGAAACTACCGCAGAGACGGTTGAAGAAGTTATCGAATACCATTCGGAGCTGATAAACGGCGACTTTGAAACTCAGGACTTTGAGGGCTGGACGGTTGAGGAATCTTCGAGCGGCGTTATCTATGTGCAGACGGACGACTGGGCGACGGTCAACACCTCGTATTTTGTAAAAATGTACTCTTATTCGGGTGGCTCTTTCACTCTTTCTCAGTATCTTCTGATTGAAGAAGCCGGAACTTATGTCGGGGGCATCTACTACGAGGGCTCTAACACCTTTGAGGGCTCACTGATTTTCAGCATACTCGTAAACGGCGAAGAGGTAGCCTCTCTCGACATCACGCCAACTCTTGACTGGGACGTCTGGACAACAGCTATCACTGACGAAATCGGCGTTGAAGCCGGCGACGCCGTCACAATTCAGATTTCGGGAGATCTCAAGGCTGACGACTGGGGAGATATTGACAACGTGGTTTTCGTAAGCGCAAGTGAATCAGATTCAATAGAAGAAAATAACGCCGGTGTAAGCGGTGAAGCGACTGCCTCCGACTCATCAAGTGGCGATATTCTGGGCGGTGCATCTGAGGATTACGGCGTCTCTGCCGAAGAAGCGAACTGGGATATTCAGCAAGCTGGCGCAACCGGCTCTGGCTCGATAGACTATAGCGGCATCACCTACAACGGAACGGTCATTAACGACGGGAACTGGATTAAGGGCGTCGACGTCTCGTCGCTTATTTCTCTCGAAAATAGCGGAGTAGTCTATTACAATGCTGACGGTGAGGAAGAGGATCTTCTCGCAATTCTTAAGGACGCTGGAGTAAACTATGTCCGTGTGAGAGTGTGGAACGACCCATATGCTGAGGGCGAGGAAAAGACTCCCGAAAACAGCTACGGCGGCGGAGTCTGCGACCTTGAGTATACCTGTGAGATTGCCGAAAGATGTGCAGAGCTTGGACTGACTCTCTATGTCGACTTCCACTATTCCGATTTCTGGAGCGACCCGAGCAGGTCCTATTCTCCTAAGGAGTGGGCAGACTATTCTCTCGAAGAAAAGAAAGTGGCTCTTGCAGAATTCACAACCGAAGCACTTGAACAGATAGCCGCAACCGGAGTGGAGATTGGCATCGTCTCAATAGGAAACGAGACCAACACATATCTCGCCGGCGAAAGCGGAATGGACAGCATTTCACAACTCATAGCGGCAGGCTGTCAGGCTGTAAGGGAGTTTGACGACAGCATTCTCATCGCCGTCCACTTCACAAACCCCGACCCGACAACCTATTATGGCTATGCAAATATGCTTGCGGCGGCAGGTGCGGATTACGACATTTTCGCATCATCCTACTATCCGTTCTGGCATGGAACTCTTGAAAATCTGACCGAATCGCTCAATGCTGTTGCGCAGTCTTTCGGAAAGCTCACGATGATTGCGGAGTATTCCTACGGCACAAGCGGAGCTTATGGTGACGAGGTTGAGGACGTTTTCGGAACTCCAAGCGAGGACGGTCAGGTTCAGGCAATAACCGTTCTGAACGAGGCTGCAGCGCAGATTGATAACTGCATCGGAACGTTCTATTGGGAACCGGCATGGATTCTTACGTCATCCGACACATGGTCAAGCGAAGGCTCCGGCTGGATAAACACCCCCGCCGCCGAATATGACCTTGCAAATTCAAACATAACCGAAGCCCAAGGCAGTGCCTGCTACAACGAAGCCCTCTTTGATGAAACCGGCAACCCCTATAAAGCAATAACCGAAGCCGTCTTCAACCAGATCTGGACAGATGGGGAGTAGTGAGGAAGAAAAGATACAAATAACAAAATCCCGCATCCAAAACGGTTGCGGGATTTGAATTGCTTTGAAACTTTTGTAAGAAAGCTCAACGCTTCGAGAACTGCGGTGCTCTTCTTGCAGCTTTGAGACCGTACTTCTTTCTTTCCTTCATACGAGGGTCTCTCGTGAGGAAGCCGGCTGCCTTGAGCTGGGGACGGAGCTCCGGGCTGTACTGGAGCAAAGCTCTTGAGATGCCGTGTCTGATGGCACCTGCCTGACCGGTGACTCCACCGCCGGAAACGGTGCATACAACGTCGAAATTGCCCTCTGCTCCGACGAGCTTGAGAGGCTGACGGACGATGAGCTTAAGGGTCTCGAGACCGAAGTAATCGTCAATGTCTCTGTTATTGATGGTTACCTTGCCGGTACCCTGATAAAGTCTTACTCTTGCAACGGAACTCTTTCTTCTGCCAGTTCCGTAGAAATAAGCTGATTTAGATTCGTACATGTTTCATCCTCCTTCTTTAAAGCTCGATGGTTTCGGGCTGCTGAGCTGCATGAGGATGCTCCGAACCCTTGTAAACACGAAGTCTCTTGGCGGAATTTGCACCGATGGTGTTGTGGGGAAGCATACCCTCAACAGCTATCTTCATAGCTCTCTCCGGCTCTTTCTCCATCATGTCGGAATACTTGTATTCCTTGAGGTGTCCGATCCAACCGGTGTGCCATCTTAAGACCTTCTTGTTGATCTTGTTTCCTGTGAGAACTGCCTCGGCGCAGTTGATGATGATAACGTGGTCTCCGCAATCAACATGGGGCGTATAGGTGGGCTTATTCTTACCATTAAGAATAGTAGCGGCTGCAGCGGCAACTCTTCCGAGAGGCTTGCCTGCGGCATCGATTACATACCACTTGCGCTCAACATTCTGCGGTTTTTCCATAAATGTTGACATTTAATTTCCTCCTGTGAGAATTATTTGACTTTGCGCCTTGAAATCAAGCCACAAAGCTTTGCTTTTCAAGCGACGTTCGCTATTATAATACGCAAAAATCCGGTTGTCAAGCCCTTTTGAAAACTTTTTTAAATATATCCCGTTTTCTTTCGATTTCTCTTGATTTCTTTCGTTTTTTCTTCAATTCTCGATTTTCATTTCATTTTTCGCGAGCCCCGTTCAAACCAGTTGATTTTTCCATTCAGTTGTGATAAAATAGTTTCCGGACATTAACCGCCAACCGGCGAAATTTATATTATTCAGGAGGATAACACCATGGCAGAAGTAAGAAGCGTGCCGAAAAGAAGCGAAGTTCCAGAGCAGTTCACATGGAATCTCTGCGATTTATACGAAACCGACGACAAGTGGCTTGAGGCTTTGGAGGAAGCAAAATCCATCCCCGAAAAGTTAGCCTCATACGAGGGCAAAATCTCTCAGAGCGCAGAAAAGCTTTTGGAGTATTTCAGGCTTGACGACGAGATAACTCTCGAGCTCAACCGTCTTGCCAACTACGCAATGCGCAAGTACGATCAGGACACTGCCGAGCCGAAGTATCAGGACTTCTATTCAAGGATAATGATGCTCTATCAGGACATCGCCGCCTCCTGTGCATATGCAGTTCCTGAGATTATCTCAATCCCGGATGAGACCCTTGACGGCTTCTACAAGACAACCCCCGACCTCGAGCTCTATAGAATCTCTATCAACAGAATCAGAATCGAGAAAGATCATGTTCTCTCTGCATCCGAAGAGGCAATTCTTGCGATGAGCCAGCAGGTAAGAGGCGTCCCAGATGACGTTTATGGCACTCTCGAGAGCACAGATTTGAAATTCCCGAATGCTGTTGACAGTGAGGGCAACGAGCATCCGCTCACAAACGGCTCATATGTCGCACTTGTCGAGAACCCCGACAGGGAGCTCCGGTGTGACGCTTTCAAGAAGCTCTATGGCACCTATGCGCAGTTCAAAAACACCTTCTCGTCCCTCTACTTCGGCGAAGTCAAGCAGTCGATGTTCATGTGCCGGGCGAAAAAGTACAACTCTACCCTTGAGATGGCTTTAGCCCGTAATGAAGTCCCGACATCAGTCTATCATAATCTCATCGACGCCGTCCACTCCAACATGGGCTATATGCACAAGTACATGAGCCTCCGCAAGAAGCTTATGGGAGTAGACGAGCTCCATATGTACGACCTCTACACCACTCTTGTCCCCGACGCCGACGCAAAAGTCACTTTTGAGGACGCAAAGAAGGATATTCTCGACGCAATGCAGATTTTGGGCGACGATTACGTTTCAATGCTCAAGGAAGGCTTCGACAACCGCTGGATCGACGTCTATGAGAACGAGGGCAAGCGTTCCGGAGCATATTCCGCCGGAGCAAGACCTCATCCTTATGTCCTCATGAACCATAAAGACAATCTCGACAGTGAGTTTACCTTAGTTCATGAGATGGGGCACTCCCTTCACTCTTATCTCTCCCAGAAGAATCAGCCCGTCTGCTACAGCGACTATGTCATCTTTGTAGCTGAGGTCGCCTCCACCTGTAACGAAGCACTTCTCATGCAGTATCTTCTCTCGAAGACGACCGACAAGAAAGAGCGGGCTTACCTCATAAACTACTTCCTCGAGCAGTTCAGAACCACCCTTTACCGCCAGACAATGTTCGCCGAGTTTGAGCTACTGACGAAAGAAGCCGCCGAGCGTGGCGAAACCCTCAACGCCGATTACCTCTGCGACCTCTACTACAAGCTCAACCAGCAGTACTACGGTGACGACATCACCGTCGATCCCGAAATCGCCTTTGAGTGGGAGAGAATCCCTCACTTCTACTATAACTATTATGTCTATCAGTACGCAACCGGCTTCTCCGCCGCAATCGCTCTTTCGCAGAAGATTATCAAGGAGGGCGAGCCTGCAGTGAAGAACTATCTCAAGTTCCTCTCAAGCGGTTCGATAACCGACCCGATAAGTCTCCTCAAAATCGCCGGAGTCGACATGAATTCTCCCGAGCCGATTAATGAGGCTCTCAAGATGTTTGGCGGACTTATCGACGAGCTCGATGAGCTTTTGGGATAACTATTTTAACAGGAGCAATCTAAGAATGAAATATTATATTGGAATCGACCTCGGCGGCACCAACATTGTCGCCGGAGTCGTCAACGAAAATTATGAAATAATTGCAAGAGCCACCACCCGCACTAACTGCCCTCGCCCTGCCGAGGAAATCATCATGGACATGGCGAAGGTTTCCCGTGAGGCAGTCGAAAATGCCGGTCTTACGATGGACGACATCGAGTCGGTTGGCTTGGGCTCTCCCGGAACGATAGACAGTGACAGGGGATATATCGAGTATTCAAACAATCTCGATTTCTATGACATCCCGGTAGGCGAGCTTCTCTATAAAGAGCTCGGAAAGCCTATCTATGCCGAAAACGACGCCAATGCTGCGGCATACGGCGAATATGTTGCCGGAAGTGCCAAGAACGCCAACAGCGCAGTATGTATCACTCTTGGAACAGGCGTAGGCGGCGGAGTTATCATTGACGGAAAGATATATTCCGGCTTCAACTATGCCGGAGCTGAGCTTGGTCACACGGTCATCGAGGTCGACGGACCGCTTTGCACCTGCGGCAGACATGGCTGCTTTGAGGTCTATTCCTCCGCAACAGGTCTTATCCGCATGACGAAAGAGGCGATGGCTGAGCATCCTGAGTCGAAAATGCACGAAATGATGGGCGACCATGTTTCCGGACGCCTTGCTTTCAACGCCATGAGAGCGGGCGACGAAGCGGCAAAAGAGGTCGTCGACAAGTATATCAAGTATCTTGCAACCGGTATCGCCAACGTCATCAACATCTTCCAGCCGGAGGTCCTCTGCATCGGCGGAGGAGTCTGCAACGAGGGCGACGCACTCTTAGTTCCTCTCAAGGAGAGAGTAGCGAACGAAGTCTATACCAAGCGTGGCTCAAAAAATACTCAGATAGTCCGTGCATCTTTAGGAAACGACGCCGGAATCATCGGTGCGGCATTCCTCGGCAGAAGCAGAAAGTAGGAAACCTCATGAAAATTCTCGCCGTTGACTACGGAGACTCAAGAACCGGTCTTGCCTCCTGCGACAAAAGCGAATCAATAGCCTCTCCCGTCGGAACTATCTCAGAATGGAACCGTGAGCGTTTGCTTCAGAAAATAGCTGACAAAGCGCATGAACTCGGCACAGAGCTGATAGTCGTCGGTCTCCCGAAAAATATGAACGGCTCAGAGGGGGAGAGAGCCGATAAGTGCCGTGAATTCGCCCGGGAGCTTTCGGAAGTCTCCGGCATCGAAACCACCCTCTGGGACGAGCGCATCACTACCGTTGAAGCCATCGGCATCTTAAACGAAACCAACGTCCGTGGCAAAAAACGCAAAGCCGTCATCGACACCGTCGCCGCCACTCTGATACTTGAGAATTATCTTGAGTACAGGAAGAAGAAAGGGATGGTGAAGTGACCCGAAAGCCCCTTCTCATTGCCATCGACGGACGCTGTTGCTCCGGCAAAACCACCCTTGCTGCAAAGCTCCGTGAGAAGCTTGATTGCACCGTCATCCATATGGACGACTTCTTTCTCCGCCCGGAGCAGAGAACACCTGAGCGGTATCTTGAACCCGGCGGCAACATCGATTATGAGCGGTTTCTCAGCGAGGTCATGAAGCCCCTGAAAGCAGGAAAGCCGTTTTCATATCGTCCATACGATTGTAAGCTGCAAACGCTCAAAGAACCTGTACCGGTTGAGCCTTGTGAAGTTGCCGTCATCGAGGGCTCCTACAGCTGTCATCCGGAATTTTGGGATTTTTACGACCTCCGCATCTTCCTTGATATTGAGAAAGATGAACAGCTAAAGCGCATCGCACGAAGAAACGGCGAGCAGGCGGTGGAAGTATTCAAGGAAAAATGGATTCCGCTTGAAGAGCTATATATCAAAACATACAATATCAAAGAAAGATGCGATTTGCACTTTCAGACAGGAGAATAATTATGACAAAGTATCGAAAAAGCTTAATCAATCTGACCCTCTCGGCGATGTTTCTCGCCATTGGTCTTGTCCTGCCGTTCCTGACCGGGCAGATCCCGCAGATCGGTAGCATGCTCCTCCCAATGCACATCCCGGTGCTTCTCTGCGGGCTTATCTGCGGCTGGAAGCATGGGCTCGCTGTGGGATTCATAACTCCGCTTCTGCGAAGCTTTTGGTTCGGCGCACCGCCGCTCTATCCTACGGCAATTGCGATGGCTTTCGAGCTTGCAACCTATGGCGCAGTAGTCGGCATCCTCTATGCCATCTCCAATTGGAAGTGCATAGTTTCTCTCTATCGCAGTCTGATTGGCGCAATGATTGCCGGCAGACTTGTTTTCGGAGCAGTCAAGATGATTCTTCTCGGAATCAAAGGAAGCGCATATACATGGAGTGCTTTCATCGCCGATGCTTTCCTTGAAGCCATCCCCGGCATCATCATCCAGCTTATTCTGATACCCGCCATCATGGTCGCCCTTGATCGGGCAAAGCTTGTCAGGTTCACGAAAAAGGCGAATAAGACCCGGACGGCGGAGTAATTTAAGAACACGCATAACGAAACGGCTGATACCATCAAAGTATCAGCCGTTGAATTTTTGGGGGCATCCGCCTTGTCGCCACATGATACATAAAACCCGCACGAAGCAGGTGGGTATCAGCCCTGATGTTTCGTGCTCCCTTCGTCCTCGGTACTTGAAACAGGGAAGCTGGGGGCAGCAACCGTGCGTACCTCGGGAGGTCTGCATCCCCGCACCCGGAGCGAGATTCCCTTATAATATGTGTTGGATTATAAAAACCATGCTTAATCGAGCAAGGCAGAATGAATTTCTTACTTAGTATAGCCCTCACGAGCTATTCTATGCGAAGTTTTTACTCCTCGTGATGATGACACTGGCAGTCCTCGTCGTCACAGTCGCACTCATCGTCTTCGCAGTCGCACTCCTCGAACATCTTCTCGATTCTCTCAAGGAAAATCTTTCCGATGCGGTCATACTCGGCGTCGTCGTCGATGCTGACAAGGTTCTCCTCGTCGCCACTGGGGTCTGACATGAGGATAATAAGCTCGCCGTCGTTCTGGATCAGTTCATCCGGGTCCTCGAAGTAGGGAACCATGGCGAAGTACTTCTGGTCGCCCTCCTCGTAGGTGTCAATAAGTTCAAAGGTCTCCTCCTTGCCGTCCTCATCGACGAGGGTGAGCAAATCGGGTGTATATTCCATTTCATCCATGATGGTAATCTCCTTTTAAAATAGGTATGCTTATATTATAGTGAAAACTGCTCCGTTTGTCAATGGTATTTTGTGTAGAATGAATTCACATTCATGTTCATAATACAACACAAAGGCTCCTGAAAAAATACACAAAAAAATTTGAAAAAAGTTTGAAAAACCTATTGACATTTCAAATCGGGTGTGTTATAATACAATCACAGAAGAGAGATAAATAAAAAAAGTCACTGAAAACTAAAAGGGAGAGGGTTCCGATGAAGAGGTAAGAAAACCTCAGATAACTTCTAAAGCGAGGCGGCACTTGTGAAACAATACTTGTAAAACAAGTAAGCAATCTGCAAAGCAAGAACTGAGGGAGCTATCAGAAACCAACCAAAGGAAAATAACACCGCGTCTTAAGAAAGTAAAGGAGCGATTGTTATGAAAGTATTGGCAAAAGCAAGAAACGGAACTTGCAACTGAAATAAACCGAAAGAGGTGAGTCCAGCAATCTATGCATAACTTTCTCGACTCACAGATTCAAAAGTAAAGCAATCTTCAGACTTGACACATTACGAGATGTTCTCTTAGGTACGAAACCAATTTCTCAAGATCGAAGATAAGAGCATGAAATTGATTCTGTAACCTATCTGAAATAACGATAGAAGAGTAACTCAAAGTTACTGACAGCAAGTGTAAACTTGCTTAGCAAGAAAATATCTTGCCCACGAAATCAAGAAAATCCAAATCAAAAAGGTTTAAAGCCCGAAAGGATTTGATGCACCATGAAACTGTCTTACAAAGTCGAAATCAGAATTCAGCAGTGAGAGGGTGAGTCCAACAAAGACTTTAAATTGAGCTACAACGTTACACTCAGTGATACCAAGCTTTGACGATAACATGTTTCATACGCCGGTTAATTTTGAAGCCAAGGGCTATAGCCCGTGAGGCTGTAGCCACAAGCGTGATGAAGTAAGCTAAGTTAAAACCTGATACCAAGTAACATTGAACCAAATAGGTTCTGTAGCATATGGTGATAAATTGATATAGTGAGGGAGCGGTTCGTCCGCTCCCTTTTTGGTTTGCAGTAACACCGGGGACGACTTATGAATAGTATAGATTAACGGCAGGACGGTTCAAAAAGGGGAGAAGAACCGATAATTCCAGCCGTTTTTATATACCAGCCGCCGGAAATGGCGGCTTTTCGGGTTCGGCATTTTTACCGACAACCGCTTTGAATGGTCGGTAATATTTTAATTTTTAGTAACCGTTTTGTAACCAAAGATTGTTTGACAACTGACATGCACATGCGGTATAATGATGGTGGATAGGCAGGTAGTCTTATGGAGGGAAAAATGAAAACTTTAGTCTCAGCATCAATTCTTTCAGCGGATTTCGGTCACCTTTCGGACGAGCTTTCGAGGGCAGAAAAATCCGGTTGCGATATGATACACTTCGACGTCATGGACGGTCACTTTGTCCCGAACATCAGCTATGGTGTTCCGGTTCTGAAATCGATAAGAAAGTATTCCCGTTTGCCGTTCGACGTTCATCTCATGATAAGCGATCCAAGTTCATATATAGAGCCGTTTGCCAATGCCGGCGCAGACGGAATCACATTCCACCTCGAAGCGACGGCAAACCCGGTTGTAATCATCGACAAGATCCATTCATTGGGACTCAGAGCCGGCGTTTCAGTAAAGCCAAAAACCGATGTGAGCTTGCTTTACCCGCTTCTCGGAATCATGGACATGGCTTTAATCATGACAGTTGAGCCCGGCTTCGGCGGTCAGGGCTTTATCCCTGAAACCTTGGATAAAGTAAAATCCTTAAGAGAATACGCCGCCTCCAAGAATATAGCTCTCGACATAGAGGTCGACGGCGGAATCTCCGACAAAACGGCGCATGCTGTTAAAGAAGCGGGTGCAAACGTGCTCGTTTCCGGCTCATACTTATTCAGAGCCGCCGACATGGCAACCAATTGCAGGCTTCTTAAAAATTAATCATAAATAAGGACGGTATACCACCATTTCAGACGTAGCAGTAACATCAATAGGAAAAACTGAGCGGAACAGATACGGGCGTCTCTGTTGCTTTTTACTTGCACTTTGCGTTCTGCCCTATTACTATTATGGGCTGAGGGCTTTGATTGTTGTTGCCATTTCGGTTGCAACGAGCGCTTTGGCTGAATATATATGCTGCACAGTTTTATTGCGCAGAAAATACGACTGGCGTGACCCGTCACCTGTGGCGAACGGAATAATGCTTGCACTTCTCATGCCTGCATCCGTCCCCTATGGAGTGATGATTTTCGCAAGCGCATTCATGTCGTCAGTCATGAAGTATGCTTTCGGCGGGCATCACAACAGAATCTTCCATCCTGTGGCGACCGCATATCTTCTGTCGGCACTCTGCTGGCCCTCAAGCGTCTTAAGATACCCGACGCCATCGATATTCGGAAATCTTTCCCTCTCGTCGAGTTTAACGGACGCATTAGACCGTTCGTTTACCCACTACGTAGATGTTTCCCTGAGCTCCTCAAGCTGGCTTGACATTCTCTGGGGCAGACTTGCAGGACCTATGGGCACAAGCTGTGTCGTCCTGATTCTCATAGTCACAGTCGCACTCTACTGCTTCCGTGACATCCCGTCGCCGGTTCTTTTCTCTGCAGTTGCAACCGAGGTGCTTTTATTCATCTGCTTCCCGATTTCCGCAACCGGTTGGCAGGCGGCACTCTATTCAATAGTGACCGGTTCGTTCATGTATGTTCTTGCGTTCATGGTCTGCGACCCGTATTTTGCACCGTCAAACAGCTTCGGACAGGTGCTTTATGGCTTTGCATATGCCTTGACAGCATTTCTTCTCAGAAAGTTCTCCGGCTATGAGGACAGCTCTGTCTTGGCTCTTATGGTAGTATCCATCTTCTCGACAGAATTCGATCGCTTCGCAATCTTCGTTATTGATAATCTCGACCGTTTCAGAGACTACACAGTAACAACAATCCGTGAGCGTCAGATTTATCGCAGGTTCAAAAAGTATGAAGACCTCCCCGATATTGTGCGCCCCGAGGCAGAGCAGCCAGAAGAAGAGCAGTCCGAAACTGCCGAAGAGGATAAAGAAAAGGACGGTGATAGCGGTGAAGATTAAAGGCTTCAGGCTTCCCGAGCGTAAAACCCCTGAATCCGTCTCCGACATAAACGAGCTCCATGGTCTCGTTCCGTCTCAGGCGAGCATAGCGGGCAGGGAAGCGGTCTTAACGTCGAATGCACTTCTCTCAAGCGGCTCAATAATAGCTCCCGCAGTAGTGGTCGCAACCAGCTTCCAGAGTGCACTGGCACTCTGCATAGTTTTCAGCATAGTGACTTTCCTGACAGTTCTCATCTGTTCATTCGTCCCGAGAAAGCTCGTCTACACAGTCAGAATAATTATCTATACATTTGTGGCGTCTCTCGTTTATGTCCCCGTCGCAATACTGATGGAGAATATAATGCCGGCTCAGTTTTCAGCACTCGGCATCTATGCTCCGCTTCTCATAACAAACTCGTTCATCACAATGAAGACCGAATCGAAATTCTATCGCCTCAAGCGTGGCTTCATGGCTGAGCTCTGCGGTTTCTATATCGTTGGCTACGATCTGGCACTTCTATTCTTCGGCTTTATGCGTGAGCTTCTCACAAACGGCGGTCTTTTCGGAGTCCAGTTCCTGCCGCTCAGCATTCCGTCAGCCAGCACCGTCTACGGCGGATTTATTCTACTGGCACTCACGTCTGCAACATTCAGATGGATATTAAGCAAAAGCCGAGCGAAATCATAAATCATAAAAGAAAGGGATGTGCGTATTAATGGCTTTGTTCTTGGAGACAATCGGAGCTGCAATGCTCGCCATTATCGTCGAAAACGTAATATTTACAACTGCGTTCGGAACGAGCACATTAATCAGCCTTTCCAAACGTGACGGTCAGATTTTCTTCTGCGGACTTTTCATAACCGAATTCTCGGTTCTTTCAAGCATCATAGCATACGCTTTTGAAGGATTTATGCTTAAAAGCGATATTTCGGCAAGATTCATGCCGACTGTGTATATAATATCTCTTGGGCTGGTTTATATCGCAACGCTACTCGTCATCTGGTTCGCCTCAAAAAAGGCGTTCAAGAGATTCAAAAGATACATTCACCTGTCGGCATTCAACTGCACCGTTTTAAGCGTGCTTTTCAATAACACATTAACCGGCGGCACACTGGGTGAGAGAGTCCTTTTCGGACTCGAAGTGGGCTTAGGCTTCACACTCGCCGCATATATTCTTTCTGTCAACTACGAAAAGCTCAACTCCGATGAGGTTCCTGCCTCATTCACGGGCTTTCCGATCTATGTACTGTATATAGGTATTGTCTCCATGGTGGTTTACGCACTGGGAAGGTAGGAGAATCCAATGGCAAGAAAATACAAGGTAAAGCATAAATCCAAGCCGATGTTCAAGCAAAAGCGCAAAAAGGGTAATTCGGTTTTAGGAATAATCTTCATGATAATACTTCTTGCGGCACTCGTCTTCGTCGGCTACAGTGTCGGGAAGCCGATTGTCGAGTTTTTCTCGGGAGAGAGAAGCTCCCCTACAGCCACAACAGAAGCCTCGACCTCCGAGACTCCCGAAACCGAGGCGACAACCGCCGCAACCTCCGAAACAACCGAAGCCACAACCGCTGAGCCCGAGCCTACAGCCGTAACCGGCAGTAACATATACTATATTTCCTATTCAAGTGATACAGCTGATTTTGAAAGCTACGTCTATTCGATGGTTGAGTATGCCGCCTCAAACGGATACAGCGGCGTCTGCGTCGAGCTTATCGCAGAGGGCGGAACGATAACCTATGCCTCTGCAAATACCACCGCAACAGAATCGGGCGCAGTAATAGCCGGAAGTATTTCAGACTTAAGCGATCTTGTTTCAACGATCAACGACCTTGGGCTTTCCGCCTATGCCCGTATCTCAACACTGACAGACAACATCGCATCAACCTACGACAAAACCCTTGCCTACATGATAAACGGCACTGACACCCGCTGGTATGACGACAACACCGCCAACGGCGGCAAGCCGTGGATTTCTCCCTACAGCACAACCGCCACCGAATACATCGAAAGCCTTGTATCAGAGATTTCCGATGCCGGCTTTGTCGGGCTCATTGCCGGCGAGATTGAATTTCCGCCTTTCAGAAATTCCGACATCCGGAACTACTTCTCCGGCTCAGATGTAGCATCCGACACCCGTTATGAAACGCTCATCTCGTTCGCTGAGACGGTCTACAACAGCTTCGGCTCTGCAAAGGAATTCTATATCGAGGTCGACGCTGAGGACATCATCACCGGCGACGCAGAAATCCTCACCGACACAGAGTCCCTCTGCACAAGCGTCGTGTACGTCAACTTCACCCCCGACAATATCGGCACTCGTTTAACCCGTTCCGACGGCACAGAGGTCTCTTTTGAGGGCTTGAATACAGCTTACCTGTTCAGAACCGTATTCAATCTCGTTGAGGAAGCCCTCGACGGCACAGGAATAACCGTAATCCCCAAGATAACCGGCTGCGAGATAACCGATGATCTTCTGGATGCCATTGAACTGATGGGCTATAGCAGTAACGTAATAATCGAGGAATAAAAGCAAACCCACCGACAAAAATCGGTGGGTAATTTTTATACAAGCAAGCAGATAAGTCCCGAGCATCCCTCGTTTACAATCCGTTCAACCGCCTCCCTCAGCTTTTCTCTCGCGTCGTCGGGAAGCCTTGCAAGCTTCTGCTCCAAGCCCTCTTCAACCAGCTCAGAAACCGACTTTCCGAATATATTCGTCTCCCATATCTTAAGGGGATCGGTCTCATAGTCGGTCATGAGGTAGCTTATGAGCTCCTCCGACTGCTTTTCCGTCCCGACAATCGGTGCAACCTCGGCGGCAATGTCCGCCTTGATGAGGTGAATGGACGGCGCACTTGCAGTGAACCTGACTCCATATTTTCCGCCCTGCCTGATAATCTCCGGCTCAAAGGCGGTAAGCTCGCTCTCAGTCGGCATCACGATTCCATATCCCGTCTGCTCAACCTGAGTAAGAGCCTCCGAGAACTTCTCAAGCCTCTGCCTGAAGTTCACAAGCTCCAGTATTTTCGGCATCAGTTCATCCTCAGAGCTGAGCTCCAAGCCCGTTTCTTCGCTCAGAATCTGATAGAACAGCCTGTTGTCGAGCGTCACCCCAAGCCGGGCAGTGCCGTTGCCAAGGTCAACCCGGGTAATATCAGAGCTAAGTACATCCTCACAGCACCCGACCGCCTCCGAAAGCTTCTTTATATCCCTGATATACTTGAGCTCCGGAGCGGCTTTTCTTATCGAGTCGTAAAGCTCCGTCTTGAGCCAGTGCCCTTTCTTAAGAGAGCTGACCCACTTCGGCATGACGACATTGATTTCCTTGACCGGAAAAGCATAGAGAAGCTCGGTAAGAATGCTTTCGATGTCCTCCTTAGTCATCGTCAGTGCATTTATCGGCATAACCGGCACGCCATACTTCCCGCTCATCTCTGAGCATAGGGAAGTAGCCTCCTCACTTGCCTCGTTCTGAGTGTTCATAAGAACCACGAACGGCTTTCCAAGGTCACATAGCTCGCTTATAACCCTCTCCTCACACTCTTCATATTCGTCCCTTGGAAGTTCTGTAACACTGCCATCCGATGTGATGACAATCCCTACGGTTGAGTGTTCAGTAATTACTTTCTGTGTCCCTATTTCCGCCGCCATGTTGAAAGGTATTTCCGACTCAAACCAAGGTGTTCTGACCATCCGTGGAGAATCGTTCTCGATATACCCCAGTGAGCTCGGAATCACATATCCGACGCAGTCGATCATCCGAAGACTCACGCTTGCTACGTCGCCTAAAGCTATCTGTACAGCCTCCTCCGGAATGAATTTCGGCTCAGTGGTCATAATCATTTTCCCTGCCGAAGCCTGAGGGAGCTCGTCGACAGTTCTGTCTTTCAGGTATCCCTCCTTTATATTGGGAATAACCAAGCTCTCCATAAACCTCCGAATGAACGTCGATTTTCCACTTCTCACAGGTCCGACGACACCGATGTAGATGTCACCGTTCGTTCTCTCTGCCATACTTTGATAAAGTTTATCGGTAGTCATCATATTCTCCTAATCTACAATCGGTATGAGTATCATCTTCGGCTCGCTCAGGGCTTCTTCTGTAAGGTTGTTCTCGTCTGTGATAGCCAAGAGCGATGTGTGCGTTCTCTTTGCAATGTCCCAAGGCTCTTCGCCCTTTTCGGCATAGTAGAGCTTCATCGCAATGTCGCAGTCTTTGTCAAGCGGGCTCGCCTCGTCAACGGTGATTCCACTGATGAATCTAGAGGATTTACACCCGAAGAGATAGCCCTTGATTCTTATATCAGCTGAAATCTCCATCGCATTCGAGGATGTCAGCTTGTAAGCCGACTGTGCAACCGTCGCATGGGCGTCGATAGAGCAATTTGTTGCCCCATCCGGGAGCTTCTTCTCGAATTCGTCAGTTCCCTCAAGATAAATCGGCTTTCCCGACTCGTTTTCCGCATAGGCAAAATATGTGATTCTCCCCCGGATTGAAACCCCGTCAGCAGAATTCATCACATCAATCCTACCGACCTCAGCCCCTGCGCACATGACCGAAACAATCTCACCGTCGTAATATGTCAGCGATGCCTTTGTCTTACAGCTCTCCGAAATTTCCTGCGGCACGCATTCAATGTCCTCCTCGCTCATCTCGAGGCTCGACTCATACATCGTCGAATAGGCATCTGTTGCAATCAGGACGCTTTCGAACCTCATCGCAAGGCAGTTTATCTCGATATTCAGCTCACAGCTCAGCGAGTTGTTGCCGTTCTTCCCGGACGGCTTGATCTCGCAATCTGAGACGCTCGCCGAAATCATCACGTCGTATCTCTCATCAAGCCCTTCAACGTCCGAAATCTGCGAGAACGGCACTGCAAACCGTATATTTTCCGCCTTGCTTGTGCCGTCTTCCGGTACATACAGAAGCGAGACCTCCGCTTCGCCCTTTGTTAAGAGTTTTCCGGAAAGTATCTTCTTATCAGCCGTGATGACAGCGGCATCAGCCCTGATGACAGTCCTGACAGCCGGCTTCGAAGCTCCAAGCTCGACTTCGTCAACAACCGTGATTCTCTTGGTGACTGCGATTCTCTTCGATGGGTAAGTGACGAGAGTCTTCTTTAGCTGCAGTCCGTCTCCCGAAGCCTCCGAAACCGCCTGCCGTGCCTCGTCGGCGGTAGCCGTTGCTGAAACGGAAATTATTCCTCTTATGTCCGCTCTGCGTTTCCCCGAAACCCTGCAGCTTGCGCTTTCGGTATAGGGAGTAATGCTTATCTTCGGTGACTTTGCCGATGAAGTAAGCTCCGCTGAGCGGTTATAAGTGAGCACCTGCTCAGCCGCACATATCTCTCCTGATTCTGAAACGTAGTTGAGCCTTATCTTTGCCGTCATCTCATACTCAAGCTTTGTGCCAGAAAGTGTTCTTGCTGAAATGCTCGGCAGTATTCTGACATTTAAGACCTTGAATATTTCGGGGTAATAGTCCGGCAGTATGTAGTCAAGCTCCACCGACTGCTGGCTGACCCCGCCACCCAATCGACTCGGCACGGTGAAGTTCTCTTTTATAACTTTATAGTCCATAATCTCCTCCTGAGCGGGCAGCGAACAGCCCGCATGTTGCAAAGTGCGTACCTTGTACGTTTGCTATATCATATTCAGCTTGCCCTCATTTCATGCCACTAAGGAAATTTCTCAGAAATTTTTTTGGAGGAGTGCAATAATTGCCGCTCCCAATGTGTATTAGAGATAGAGCAGTTCAAAACCGCCAAAATCGAGGATGGCGTCAGCTACGACTTCAAGGTAGTAATCCTCGGTCAGGATTCGGAAGTAGTCACAGCCACGGTCGAGTAATAACGTAAGACAGAAGGAGAAATATCTATACATAGTGTGTGCACCCTCCGGCAAAAGCCCTTCCACAAGCCGGAGGGTGAACCATATCACAAAAACAGTTTTATGAGTATTGACAGAAACCTGATTTAAGGGTATAATAAACAAAAAGCAGAATTTACGTCTTAATTTACGATAAAGGAGATATAGGCTTATGAAATGTACAAATTGCGGCAACGAAATCCCCGAGGGAGCGGCTTTCTGCTCTGCTTGCGGCGAAAAAGTTCACAATGAATATGTCGTTCAGGATGAAGAGCCAAAGAATCAGGGAGGTAACGGCGGCTATCGTCAGAATTCTCCGGTAAACGACATGCTCGGAGCTGGCAACGGCTTGGCTATTGCTTCAATGGTAACCGGCATCTGCTCGCTTGTTTTGTCCTGCTGTGTTCCGGAGCTTTCGTTTATTCTGGCAATAGTAGGCTGTGCGTTGGGCGTTTACGTTCTTGCCAAGAATAAGGGCAGTCGAGGAATGGCAATTGCAGGAATTGCCTGTTCTGCGGTTGCAATTCTGGTTGCAATCGTATGTTCGATTATCGGCGGCATCATCAGCTATTTCTATGGTTATGGCTATTACTGGTACTGAAGATGACCCCGTTCGCCCCTAAGTATCAGAAGATTTTTTACATCCTGTCGCTGGCGGCACTTCTGCTGTCTGCGGCAGTATGTTTAGTTTGCTATTTTCTCGGAGTGAGCCCCACCGATTTCATCCGTCCCTGCCTCTTCAACCGGCTCACCGGCTACTATTGCCCCGGCTGTGGCGGCACAAGGGCAATAATAAGCCTCCTCCACCTGAACCTCATCCAGAGCTTCATCTATCACCCCTTTGTCCCATACGTAGCAATAATTGCTGCAATATTTATCGTAACCTACACTATCTCCCTCATCTCAAAAGGCAAAATCGCCTACTTCAAGCTCCGCCCGATATACTTCTATATTTCAATAGCATTGATTCTTGGAAATTTCATAGTCAAGAATATCCTGATTTACAACGGCGTTTGGGTAGCATAAAAAATGTCGGCGTAAGCCGACACATTCATTGTACATTGTACATTATTCCCACTTCGCCCAGACCTCCGGCTGATACCCAACCGTCGCCAGTTTCCCGTTTCTCACAACGGGACTTTTTATGAGGCTTGGATTTTCGAGAATCTTCTCAATCTTGTCCTCATCCCGAGCGAGGTACTTAAGAAGCACTGCATCCTGCGACTTATTCTTGTCGTCGATAAGAGCGTCGAGCGACCCGACAGCTTTGAGCACGTTTGTGAACTCTCCTCTGCTCATGCCCTTTTGATTCAGGTCAATCATCTGCGCTTTGATTCCACGCTCCTTGAACCATCGCTCCGCTTTTTTCGAGTCAAAGCACTTGGACTTGTAAAAAATCTGAATATTCATGCTGTCACCGTCCTATAAAACTATTGTGAATGGACCGTCGTTTTCGAGGTCAACAACCATATGCGCCCCGAAAACGCCAGTTTCAACTCTGAGTCCCCGAGCCCGGAGCTCAGAATTGAACTTTTCGTAAAGCCTGTTCGCCTCATCCGGCTTTGCCGCCCCGATAAAGCTTGGTCTGTTCCCGTGGGAGCAGTCCGCCAAAAGCGTAAACTGCGAAACGGAAAGAATATCTCCTCCGACATCCTTGATAGAAAGATTCGTCTTCCCGTTCTCATCCTCAAAAATCCGGAGTTTAGAGATTTTCTCTGCCAGCTTAGAGCAATCTTCATCCGTATCAGCAGGCTCAGCCCCGAAAAGAATGAGAAATCCTTTCCCGATACTTCCCTTAACTTCTCCCTCAACCGTCACCGAAGCCCGGTTGACCCTTTGTATAACAGTTTTCATAGTACTTCCTCCCGATTTGCTGAGAAGATTATAGCATGAATGGGGTGGGGAAGTCAAGGAATATAAAAAGGCAGCCCCGCTCCGGAACTGCCTTTTAGCATTTAAGATTCAATCAAGATGCCATGCTGTCTGCACAGATAGTCATTACTTTCCAGCTTGTGCACGCTGTGCCATCATCTCTTCGAAAGCGCAGATTGCTCCTCCGTCATAGAGGATGTCCACGCCATCGAGATAGCTGCACTCATCGCTGACCATGAAAGCCATCATCTTGGCGATTTCTTCCGGCTCGCCGAGTCTTCCCATAGCTCCGGCTTTTGCAAACGAAGCGGCTTCCTCGCCCTCAACATCGCCCATCGGAGTCTTGAATGTTCCGGGAGAGATGGAAACGACACGGATTCCTTTCTTGCCGTAGCGGAGAGCCATCTTCTTTGTATACCACTGTACAAAGTTCTTCGAAACGGTATAGCCCATTCCGGACTGCTGCTGTTCAGGAATGGAATCAATCATCTGATTTGCGGCAGCCTTGAAAGCGTCCTCGCTTGAAAGACTGAGCTGATAAAGCTGATAGGGTGTTCTGTCAGCAGGAAGCATGTATCCCGACATGGACGATACATTAAGAATACAACTGCCTGCTTCCATAACCTCAGCCATTTCCTCGTCGATATTGATTGTGCCGCATGCGTTGATTTCAAAAATCTTCTTGCCGTCAGCCATATGCGGCGAAACGCCTGCGGAGTGGATGACAGCTTTGACAGTGCCCAAGGTCTTGGCGTATTCTGCCAATGCCTTTACCGACTCACGGTTTCCCGCATCTGCGGGATATGCCTCTGCGTCGATTCCCAAAGTCTTCAGCTCCTGAATCGCATTTTCGAGCTTCGAGACTGTGCGTCCGACAAGAATTACTTTTCCGTTTTTACCGACAATCTTTGCGGTCTCAAGACCCATTCCGCTTCCGCCGCCGGTGATTACATATACATTGCTCATAAGAGACACCTCTTTCTGATATTTGATAGCCAAAGCTAACTGTATGCACTCATTATAGCATGAATGGGCAGGCAAGTCAAGAAACACAAAAGGCGGCTCTGTATCAGAAACCGCCTTTTTCAAGCATTTTGTTGAGCTTAATCAGTAAGCAACGCCCTGCCACTTCATGGCATCTGCAACCTTGAGGAAGCCTGCGATGTTCGCACCGACAACGAGATTGCCCTCGTGGTCGTATTCCTTGGAAGCGTTGTATGCGTTGTGGAAGATGTTGACCATGATGTCGTGGAGCTTGCCGTCGACCTCTTCGAATGTCCAGCTGAGTCTTTCGGAGTTCTGAGACATTTCAAGACCGGAAACTGCAACGCCACCGGCATTGGCAGCCTTAGCAGGACCGAACATAACGCCAGCTGCCTGAAGCTTTGCAATAGCCTCGGGAGTAGAGGGCATATTAGCACCCTCTGCAACAGCGATTACGCCGTTTGCAATGAGAGCATCAGCACTCTCGCCATCGAGCTCGTTCTGAGTAGCGCAGGGAAGAGCGATGTCGCACTTGACAGTCCAGATTCCGTGGCAGCCCTCAGTGTAGGTAGCACCCGGAACTCTCTCGACATACTCCTTGATTCTGCCTCTCTCAACTTCCTTTATCTGCTTGACAACATCAAGCTTGATACCGTCAGGATCAACGATATAACCGTTAGAGTCGCTCATAGCGACAACCTTGCCGCCAAGTTCAGTTGCTTTCTTGCAAGCATAGATAGCAACATTTCCTGAGCCGGAAATGACAACAGTCTTTCCGTTGAAGGACTCGCCCTTCATGCACTTGAGCATCTCTTCGGTGAAGTAGCAAAGACCAAATCCGGTAGCCTCGGTTCTGGCGAGAGATCCGCCATAGCTGAGTCCCTTTCCGGTCAAAACGCCGGTGAACTCGTTACGAAGTCTCTTATACTGACCGAACATGAAGCCAATCTCTCTTGCACCAACTCCGATGTCACCAGCAGGAACGTCGGTATCAGCACCGATGTGCTTGGAAAGCTCGGTCATGAAGCTCTGGCAGAAGCGCATAACCTCTGCGTCGGACTTGCCCTTGGGGTCGAAGTCAGAGCCGCCCTTGCCGCCGCCCATAGGAAGACCGGTAAGGCTGTTCTTGAAAATCTGCTCAAAGCCCAAGAACTTGATAACGGAAGCGTTTACGGACGGGTGAAGTCTCAGACCACCCTTATAAGGACCAATAGCGGAGTTGAACTGGATTCTGAAGCCACGGTTAACTCTTACTTTTCCTGAATCGTCAACCCACGGAACACGGAAGATAATCTGTCTCTCGGGCTCAACAATTCTGTCGATGATTCCCGCCTCTACGATGTCGGGTCTGCGCTCTACAACGGGCTCAAGGCTCTCCAAAACCTCGCCGACAGCCTGCAGGAATTCCTTCTCATTAGGATTTCTCTTGCACACGTCATCATAGACACGGGCTAAATATTCGCTTTTAAATGTCATTAATATGCCTCCTGACGGTAATAAGATTTGCACAACATACAGTATACCACATTATGCGGATTTTGCAAGTCCAGATTTCAGAAATTTCAAAAAAATCATCATCACCCCGTTTTTTGAGGAATCTTTTAGAGGATTTGACTAAAGCGGAGGGGTTGAAACTTCAAGGATGAAAGAGTATAATATAAAGTTGGTATTGGAAAGGAGAAATTCATGAAAAATTTTAAATCCACCCTCGGAAACATCGTCTGGATCTGCAAGCCGTTCTGGAAGTATGGGAAGCTCTATATTATCCTTTCGGTCTGCATTTCAGCCATCTACACGCCGATTGACGACCTGATTTATGTCTGGTTTCCGGAGATTATCATCAACATGCTGAACGCCGGGCGGGCATTCGGGGCTATAGCTCTGGTCGCCGCTCTCATCTGCGGGGCGTCGTTTCTCAACAATGCCGTCAGGAAGCTTGCGAGGGCTTATTTCAACAAGAGAAAAGCAGGAGTTGAGGTTCTGGCAAATCAGGAAATCTATCGCAAGGCGATGAGGCTTGATTACCGCTATATCGACTCACCTGAGTATTACGACAACTATGCTTGGGCGGTCAATGAGTATTCAAACCAGATGGAAGCCGCACGCCAGCTTCTTATCGACTTCTTCCAGTGCGTTCTCAGCCTCATAGTTCTTGTTTCGATAATCGCAACGCTTGGACCTTGGATTCTCCTTGCCGAAATACTAGAGATGTTCCTCATCTCAAGAATCAATGTCTTGGCGAACAAGATGCAGATTCGTGAGAAGGACGAACTTATTCCCGTGGAGCGCAGGCTCGGCTATTTCCACAGGCTCTTCTATATGAAGGACTATGCCGCCGATGTCAAGTCAACACCTCTCGGAGAAAAAGTACTCGCCGAACATTGCAAAACAGGCGAGAAAAAGGTCAAAGTTGTCGGCTCATACGCATGGAAAATCGAGATGCTCTATAACTGTCAGGAGCTGGTTTTCTCCGTCACTGAGCTTATAGTTGTTCTGTATATAGTTAAAAGCATCATCTCCGGCAGAATCGCTGAGGTCGGTATGTATATGACCCTGATGCTCTCGTTCTATCGTCTTGACACCCGAATCCACAACCTCACTTTCGTTCTTAGTGATGCCAATGTCCTCTCGATGAATGTCGAGAAAATCCGCAACTTCTTCAATATGAAGTCGGAGATAGAGGTTCAGGATGATGAAAAAGTGAAGCCCGCAACCGGCAATTTCTCTGTGGAACTCAAAGACGTCGGCTTCTCCTATGAAAATTCGGAGTTCTCGCTTTCCGGCTTGAATCTTAAGATTAATCCCGGCGAAAAGGTAGCCATAGTCGGCGAAAACGGAGCGGGAAAGTCCACCTTTGTCAAGCTTCTTCTGAGGCTCTACGACGTCAAGGACGGCGAAATCCTCATAAACGGCAAGCCGATAAAGGACTACGACATCCACGTTCTCAGACAGCAGATAGGCGTTGCTTTTCAGAACACCAATATCTATGCCATGAGCCTTGCCGAAAATATCTCGCTTTACGGGAATATTTCCGGGAAGTCGATGATAGAGACCGCCGAAAAGCTTGGGCTTGACGAGGTTACGAAGAAGAATAAGACCGACTATAACGCCGAGCTCACCCGTGAGTTTTACGAGGACGGAATCCTCCTCTCCGGCGGCGAAGCCCAGAAGGTCGCCCTTGCCAGAGTCATGAGCCGTGATTTCAGCCTGCTTCTTTTAGACGAGCCATCCTCCGCTCTTGACCCGATTGCCGAGTACAAGATGAGCGAAGCCATTCTCAGTGCCGCCAACAAGGCGACGACAATCATCATCGCCCACCGCCTCTCGACCATCCGTGATGCCGACAAGATATACGTCTTCGACCACGGCAAAATAGTCGAATCCGGCACCCACGACGAGCTGATGGCAAAGAGCGGTCACTACTGCGAAATGTTCTCAAAACAAGCGGAGAATTATGTCAGAGAGTGATTACATATATAGATATAACAAGAGCGACCCTAGGAAAGGTCGCTCTTATAGTTATTTCTTCATTTCTTATTTTCTTCATGTTGCAAATAGAACATGGCTTTCTGCGTTTCAATTTCCGCACGCAGTTCTTCTTCACTCGGCAAATACAACTTGTACTTTGAAGCAAAAAGCTGTTCGTTACCATGCATAACAGAAAACCTTGCTATATCTTCATCAGTATCTGAGCAAAGAACAATTCCAATTGTCGGGTTATCTCCGTCACTGCGTTTGAGTTCATCGTACATTCGGATATACATATCCATTTGTCCAACATCCTGATGGGTGATTTTCTCCGTTTTCAGGTCAATCAGCACAAAGCATTTGAGAATGTAATTGTAAAATACAAGGTCTATGAAATAATCCTGCTTTTCTGTATGAATGTGTTGTTGTCTTGCAACAAAGGCATATCCCTTTCCGAGCTCCATTAAAAACTTTTGAAGGTTGGTAAGAATACTCGACTCCAATTCACTCTCTGTGAAATCGGAATTTGAGGATAAGCCTAAAAATTCAGCAATCACTGGATTTTTGATGAATTCCAACTTATCCGTCTGATAATCAGCCGTAAGCTGTTTCATTTCATTTTCAACAAGCTCTTTGTTTTGCGTTTGCAACATACGGTAATAATACTGCGACGAGACATTTCTTTGTAGCGTACGCACACTCCACGTTTGCTCTGCCGCTTCTTTTTCGTACCAGTCACGAGCAGTCTTATCTTCAACCTGCAATAATGTTCTGTAATGTGACCAAGTGAGTAACGGCGCAGATTTTCCAGACACTGTGTGGAAAATGTCAGGATACACTTTGTAGAAAGAATAGAAGCTGTAGAGATTCGACTTTGTGTATCCCTTCCCAAATTCTTTTGTCAATGCAGATGATAAATTTTTTATTACTTCCGCACCGTAATCAGCACGATTTTCGCCTTTTAACTCTTCGCTTGCAATTCTATATCCAATCAGCCAATTGCGCTGAACAAGAATTGTGTTTACCGCATGATACGCTTCTTTTTGCGAAGATTCTATGATTTTTTTCATATCACTTAAAATGTCATCCGTTTTTGTAAAGCTATTCATAACATCATTTTGCCCGATGCCGATAATACTATCCATTTTGTTCACCTCTGTACTAAGTATACCATATCAGAACAATAAAAGCAAGAGCGACCCTCACCCGGTCGCTCTTGGATATTACTATGTTAAGCTCGGCGTTCCATTCTCAGTAGCCGCTCTGTTGTTCCTTCTTCATACTGCCATGTGTTTGTTAGTTCAAAGCCGTGACGACTGTAGAAAGCAATCGCTCGCATATTTTTCTCCAAGACCCACAAATATCGGACATCAAATTTTTCTATTGCAAAATCTAAAAGCTTTCCGCCTATTCCCTCATTTGTGAAGAAGCTGTCTACATATAGTGTTTTAACCTCTTGACCGCAGATTTGGATAAGCCCTTTAACAAAGCCATCCTCATACACCCACGTTTCTTCAAGAGGATTTTTATTTGCAAGATATTCGTTTGCAACAGATAACACTTGCAATTCGCCAAACGAGTAGCTGTCATCCTGAAAAATTGGGAGGTAATTCAATCTTTTGGAATAAACAAGGATTTCCGCAATTCTTGATACATCCTTTTTCTTTGCCTGTCTTATTTCAGCCATTGCAACTCTTCACGCCCTTTCAAGAGACAGTATATCATTTCAGAACAAGAAAAGCAAGCACCCAGCCACAAAAAGAGCGCCCCGCCAAAGGTCGCTCTTTTCAACTTACATCTTCACATTCGGGTTAACATATCTCCCGGTCTTCTCCGTCTTCTTGCCATACTGAATCGCCTGCTTTGGGCAGCGGTGGAGGCATCCCAAGCAACAAGCGCAGTCGTCCTTAGTCCAGACCGGCTTATTGTTCTGCATCTGAATCAGGTTTTTGGGACATATCGCCTCGCACAGCCCGCAGCCTATGCAGTCTCCGTTGACCCAGAAATTCTTGGTAGCTTTCCTTTGATTCGGAACGGCGACTTTCTTGATCATGAGCTTCATCGGAGCTGGGATTTTTTGAACTTCGATTGTGGCTTGCTTTCTCTGCTCAATGCTTCCAATAACGCCGTTCAATGTCGTATCGGCACTTTCAAGCATCTTCATCTGCTCGTCTATTTCCATCAGTGGGAACATCGGGATGTAGTTATCCGGCATTTCTATCTTGTAGGCGGCACTTAGCGTAATGCCTTTCTTGGACAGCAAGCCCCGCATCGTCTCTTCTGCCGTCCCACAGCTCTTTCCACAGGTGAAAACAGCAAAAACATAGCAGTTGTCTTTCAGATTTTTTATGCTGAGACCATCCAGAAATTCCACAACCGCATACGCCATATCCATATCGTAGGTGGGGCACACAATTCCAAAAACAGAGCTTCTTTCCACGTCAATCTCGCTCACGCTATTTTTCATTATATCGTTGATGGAACACAGTTCACAGCCGATTTTTTCGGCAATCTTCTCTGCGCAATACTTGCTGTTGCCCGTCCCTGAAAAGTATAATATCATAACCTGACCTCGCTTTCTAAGAAAATCTCCTTTACAAATCCTATTATACATGCTATAATGCTGATATTGCAAGTACGTTATTTTTTGATAGCTACTATCAAATCCGATAGTAAAGGAGACCATACATGCAGGATTACAGCGAAACAATAGAAAACTGCCCGCTTGCCGGTGTTCAGAAGATAGTTCATGGCAAATGGACAATGGTTATCATCTATTTTCTGAGTCAGAAAACGCTCCGCTTCAGCGAGCTCAAGCGAAGGCTTCCGAACGTAACCGAGGCAAACCTGACAAAAGAGCTCCGTGCCCTCGAAGAGTACGGTCTCGTTCACAGAGAAGTCTACCGAGAAGTCCCGCCACGGGTAGAATACTCCCTCACCCCGATAGGCAAAAAGTTCATCCCCGTCCTCGAAGTCCTCGAAACGTGGGCGATAGAGTATAATGCACAGTAAACAAGAGCGACCCTTGGAAAGGTCGCCCTTACATTATTTCATCATCTCAAGATACGGCAACTCCCCATACCCCTTTTTCCTGTACAAGTGAACAGCCGCCTCATTCTCTTTCTCAACCTCCAGCCGGAAGATGACATCCTGATTCGCATACTGCTCTTCAAGATAGTCGAAGAACCGGCTCCCGATTCCCAGAGCTCTGTAGCTTTCTTTGAGGTACAAGTCCTCCACCCAGATGCACGGCTTGCCGAATTCTGTTGAAAAGCTCTTGGCAATCATGGAATAACCGCAGACTTCTCCGTCCGACAAAAAGATGTAGCCATCGAGGTACGGGCAGTCGCCGACACAGTTGTCGAAATCGTTCGCAAAAATCTCCTCCGACCCGTCCGTATATACAGCCGCCGAACGGTAAAACACCCGCATCATCGAAAGCACTTCGTCTCTGTCGCTGCGTTCCATTTTTCTGAAAAGAATGTTCATATATGCCTCACATTAATGGCGAAAACACCTTAAGCACTGCCTGAAGCAGCCTATACGGTGCACCACGCTTATTAAGCCACTCGACGGTGACCTCCTCGCTCTTATTCATCGTCTCGATGAAGTCCGCTTCGGCGTCCTTGACACAGCTCGATTTATAGGTCAGGACGCAGTTTTCGAAGTGGAGATAGAAGCTTCTGAAGTCGAAGTTTGCCGTTCCCACAACGCACATCTTTCCGTCGGCGCAGACGGTTTTGGCATGGATGAAGCCGGGGGTGTATTCGTAAATTCTCACTCCGGAATCGAGGAGAGTGCGGTAGTTCGAACGGGTGACGGCAAAGACAAGCTTCTTGTCGGGAATCTTCGGGGTGATGATTCTCACGTCGACTCCGCTTTTTGCCGCATGGCAGAGGGCGGTTGTCATTTCGCCGTCAAGAATCAGATAGGGCGTCATGACATAGAGATTCTTCGTGGCAGTGTTGATCAAGCCCATGTAGCAGAGCTCGACCGTCAGGTCATCAGACGACGGACCGTCCGCAAACGGCTGGACATAGCCGTCCGATTCACATTTCTGAGTGCTCTGGTAGTCAGCATAGTCGACGGTCGATTCGCCACGGGAGTAGTGCCAGAGCTGCAGGAACGTCTCGGTCATCTTGGTGACGGCGTCGCCCTTTATCATGATGCCGGTGTCTTTCCAATGCCCGAAGCGTTGCACTTCGTTTATATACTCATCTGCAAGATTGATGCCGCCGGTGAAAGCGGTGTTTCCGTCAATGACGACAATTTTTCTGTGGTCACGGTAGTTTAAGAAGGTGTCCGGCGACGGTCTTATACGGTTAAAGACCGACACGCTGAACCCAAGAGACTGCAGATACTTCTCATAGTCCTTAGGGATCTTCGAAGCCGCACCGAAGTCGTCATACATGAACCTGACCTCGACGCCCTCGGAGACCTTTTCTTTCAGAATGTCTATAACAGAATCCAGCATCTTTCCCGGCTCAATGATGAAGTATTCGATGAATATGAACCTCTCAGCCCGGTTCAGCTCCCGAAGAAGCTGGGCATAGTACTCCTCACCGACGGAAAAGTACTTGGTGGATGTGTTTTTATAGACCGGAGCAAAAGCCGTAGTCTCAATGTATTTCAGGTTTCTTGCGATTTCCGGGTCGTCCTCGGCAATCTCGGCGATGGTGTCCTCATCCGACGGCATCGCATGCCTCATCATTTCCCGGTAGCTCTTGAAACGCTTTCCGATTCTGCGGTTCTGCTTCGATTTCGAGAAGATGAGATAGAGCGGCGTTCCGAAGATAGGGAAGATGAGAACGGTTATCGTCCAAGCTAACTTGAATGAAGTGTTCATATTTGCATTGGTGATGTCGAGCGCAACAATAACTGCCAGAACAATGGACAGCGCATAGTACCATACAAACTTATTCGCAAGGTAGTTGACGAAGAAGAGAATAACAGCCAGCTGCAGGAGAACCAAGAGCCCTGCAACGACTATTTTGGACTGAAAGAATTTTGCGAACTTCCGCATGAGTTCACCCCTTTGTAAAAAGCTTACCCATCATTATACACCAAAATATTATTTATTTCAACCCCTGTGATTGGGACAATTAATCCCGGCTGTGTTCAAATAGTTACAACTCGGTTACAACTGAGTGACAGTTTAAAAAACCTCATTGACAAGAGGCGTTTCTGTTGGTAAAATAATATCATGCATCATTGTAGACCGGTGAGAACCTGCCGGTCTCGAAAGGAACGAATCAATTAATGAGTGAGTATAAGATGCTGTGCATGGGCTGTATGGAGCCTTTGACGGAGGGTCAGGATGTCTGTCCTAATTGCGGACTCAGCGTAAACGCCGGGAATCTGCCCTCTTATCTTCAGCCTAAGACAGTTTTGGATTCGAGATATATTGTAGGAAAGCTCATAAAGAGTAACGGCGAATCAGCCGTCTATATCGGCTATGACAATACAGAATCCCAGAAGGTCACGATAAAGGAATATATGCCGGATGTCCTCTGCCAGAGGGCAAAGGGCGGAAGCGAGCTTATCGTCGACCAGAACTACGTCGTTCAATATAAGAACTATATGTCCGAGTTTGCCGAGCTCAATAAGTCTCTGGCAAGGCTCAGAACTATGTCCCATATCGTTGCACCTACTGACATGTTCACGGCGAATAACACAGTATATGCAGTCTTTCCGAACATTGAGGGAATAACCCTCCGGCAGTACCTGCAGGACAATGCAGGTGAACTCAGCTGGGATCAGGTCAGAAAGCTTTTCCCTCCGCTTCTGACAACTCTGGCGTGCATACATAACGCCGGAATTCTGCACAGGGGAATCTGCCTTGACAACATCATTGTTACCGATAAAAACGAGCTGATGCTCACCGGCTTTGCAATCCCTGAAATCAGGACTGTCAACACCGACTTGGCACCTGAGCTCTACGACGGCTTTTCCGCTCCCGAGCAGTACTCAGCGAGCGAGTGGGAGGGCACATGGACAGATGTCTATGCAGTAGCGGCGGTTATGTACAGGCTCCTGACCGGATGTATGCCTCCGGAACCGATGTCGAGAATCGGAAACGACTCCCTTATGGAGCCCAACAAGATAAATCCACATGTCCCTGCCAACGTCTCAAAGGTCATAACTCAGGCTATGCGCCTTTCCTGCGAGCAGCGAATCCAGACGATAACCGACTTTGTAACGAAGCTTTTCGATCAGCCGAGCTACATGACCCAGCTTCCGAGAGGAGCTACCCAGACTATCCCGATTCAGGATAACAAGGATCGCCGTCCCTCCCAGAGCAGCAAAAAGAAGAAAAAGAAGAAAGGCAATGGCGGAAATATCGCAATGATAATCGGAGCGATACTTCTTGTGGCGATCGTCGTTGCGGCGTTTCTGGCACTCATCTCGATGCTTCTTCCCGAAAGCTCGGACGACAGCGAGACCACAACCGCTTCAACATCCCTGACAACAGCCGCACCTGTAACAACAGCGGCAACCACCGAAACGGAGGAGTCCACCGACGTCACAACCGTTTCCTCCGATGAAACCGAAACCACTACTGCAACAAGCGGAACTCTCTTCGTAATGCCTGATCTGGTCGGAAAGAAGTATACATCCGTTGCCGACAGCGACACATGGAAGGGTCGCCTTGAATTCGAGGTTATCTACGACTATTCCGACGAATACGAGCGTGGAATCATCTACGATCAGGATATTCCTGCTGGCACAGACCTCTATCCCGTCACAACAGTCAAGCTCTACGTAAGTCAGGGCCTTGCAGTAGTCGAAATCCCCGACTATATGAACGAGGACGGCACAAGAATGACCAAGGAAGAGTATGTCGCACTCTTGGACGAACTCAACATCAAGTATGAGTGCCGTGATCTCGAAACTCCTCTTGTGCTTTCCGGCTATGTCATGGATGTCTACTGCGCACAGACCGGCGACGGCGTCGGCGGCGAGATAAACGTCAAGGAGGGCAACACTCTCTATGTTGACATATCGGTATTTTCACCTACGGCTGATGCGGCAGGTTAGCGTCAGGATTTTCGGACAGAGTAGCCGGAAATCGCAGACAGATGGCGGGCAAAATTTCGCCGGAAATATGATTTTGTACAGATAATCGGCTCAATACGCACCTTTTTTTGGTGCGTATTTTGGCGTAAAAAGATTGACATCTTGCTCGTAAAATGTTATTCTATAAGGTAACAGCACGGTTGTGAAGACTCATAACCGTGAATGGGCACGGTAGCTGACATGCGGCTTGGGAACGATTTCATGAAAATGTTGTGATTATATAAATATTTTCGCCAGTTTCCGAAACGCACAGTTGCGTGCCAGATATAATTTTGCTTTGAATTGTTTTGGAGGTACTTGTATGTCAAGAACAATCGGAATACTTACAAGCGGAGGAGACGCTCCCGGAATGAACGCCGCAATAAGAGCGGTAGTAAGAGCTTCAATAGCCAAGGGCTTTAAGGCAGTAGGCATCAGAAGAGGTTATCAGGGTCTTATCGAAGGTGATATGTACGAAATGAACGCAAGAGACGTTTCGGACATCGTCCAGAGAGGTGGCACTATCCTCTATACTGCAAGAAGCAAGAAGTTCATGACCGAGGAAGGTCTTGATATAGCCAAGGAGAACTGCGATAAGTTCGGAATCGACAGTCTTGTCTGCATCGGCGGCGACGGAACCTTCAGAGGTGCACTCGACATCTCAAAGAAGGGCGTAAAGTGCATCGGAATCCCCGGCACTATTGACAACGACATCGCCTGCACCGACTACACCATCGGCTTCGACACCGCTCTCAACACCGCACTCGGTATGATCGACAAGATCAAGGACACCGAAATGTCCCACAGCCGTTGCTCAGTAGTCGAGGTTATGGGCAGACGTGCCGGTCACATCGCCGTAAACGTCGGCGTAGCAACCGGTGCTACCGAGGTTATCACTGTCGAGAAGGAGTTCAACCTTGCTGAAACCTGCCAGAAGATGCTCGAGCAGAAGAAGACCGGCAAGCGTCACTTCGAGATAGTAGTAGCCGAGGGCGTCGGACATTCCGAGGACATCGGTGCCTACATTCAGGAGCACACCGGAATTGAAACGAGAGTAACAATTTTGGGTCACGTCCAGAGAGGCGGAGCCCCTACCTGCACCGACAGAGTCATGGCTGCAAGAATGGGCTGCTATGCCGTTGACCTCCTTGCAAACGGTCTTACCAACAGAGTCGTTGCTCTCAAGAACGGTCACCTCGTCGATTACGATATAGTAGAGGCTCTCGGAATGAGAAAGAACTATGACGAGCACTTACATAATCTGTTGAGCGACTTGTCTCTGTAACCATCAGCAATTACAAAAGAGTAGGAAACCGAGCGTATATAGTGCCTCAGGAACGGGGAGTTGTCCTGCGGACGAAATGACGGATGTCTGCGGTTCGGTTTTCGCATCCCGCTTATTTGTGCAACAGCGTTGCTCGCATTTGCTCGCAAAGCTGGACAAGTTCGTAAACGAACTTGAGGACTGGCAAATACAAATAATCCTTCTGCACTTGTAAGTTAATGAGTGTAGGAGGATTTTATTATGAAAGGATTCATCAATCTGTTTGTCCGCTCTGCCAAAGAGCTGAAAAGTGTCCGCAACCTGTGCGTAATCGCCATGCTTATAGCTTTGGATCTCGTTCTCAAGCTGACGATAAGCATCAAAATCTCGAACTATATGACCATCTCGTTTGCGTTCATAGCAATGGCGGCGATAGGCATGCTCTATGGACCGACGGTCGGCTTCACTGCCGGAATGATAACCGACATCTTGGGCTATATCATCAAGCCGGACGGCGCATTCGACATCCGGTTCACGCTCATAGAAGCCTTGGGCGGACTTCTCTATGGACTGTTCCTATATAACGCCAAGAACGACAAATGGCTTATAGTCAGAATCGTCTCCGCAAAGGCAACGGTAATCGTAATCTGCAATCTGCTTCTGACGAACTGGGCGATCTCCGCCATCTACGGAAGTGGCTTCATGGCGATTCTTCCTGCCAGAATCATAAAGAACTTGGCGCAGTTCCCGGTTGACGTAATACTTCTTTCAATCTTCCTGCCTTTGGTTCTCAAAGCCTATACAAGCGCATTCAAGGGCGCACGGATAGTGGACAAGGGCATTTTCAGCGACGAAAACTTCATCATCGGCATGACATATGTCGTGGTGCTCCTGCTTCTTCTCATCGGCTGCACCGGAATCGCCGCACAGTATCTTAAAAACAAGTATGATGACCTCAGCGACACAGTCGAGGCTCAGCAGGAGGAGATTGATTACCTCTATGAGATTCTTGAGATAGAAAAATCAGTCGAAACGGAATAAAAAATCGTCGGGCTAATAACCCGACGAAAATTTTTACTCAGTATAAGTTTCAGTAAGGATCAACCTCATATGCATACTCGCCCTTTTCGAACTTGTGAAGATAAATCTTTCTCGCAATAACGTAGGTGAGAATGCAGAGCGCAACCCAGAAGATAGCCCCCAAGAGTGCGTACACCTCAAGCTTTTCGCTTATAAACGAGAGCCAGTAGCTTGTGAAGTAGATCTGAGTGATGGCTTCAACTGCAAGCTCTTCCGTCAGATACCCTGCAACAACCGCAGGAATGTAGTAGATAATTCCTGTTCCAAGCATTACACAGCTGACGAAAAGCGGTCTGTAAGCCCGGTAGGCGGTGTGCCTTTTTGCATCGTCCGCAAAAAGCAGGATAAACATGATAGCGGGAATAATGCAGGACAGTAAGCTTAAGAGCTCGTCGTTGTCATAAAGCCGAAGCCTTGGAATGAAGCTTCCGACAACGCCCAAAACTGCGGTTTTGCCCATTATAACCCCAAAAACGTTTATCGCCCAGAACAGCCCGAACCGGCTGAGCACGTATAGTAAATCCTTAACGGAATCTCTTTCCATAAAACATCCTCCATCTGAAGTGCCAAAGACCTATGTTACTTATATTATCGTCCATTTCACGCAATTTGTCAAGAGAATTTGAACAGTAAAAACGCCTCGCTCAGAAAAACGAGGCGTTTTTTGATGCTGATCTGTGTCAGCAACCACAACTGTTGCAGCCACTGTTGCAGCTGTCGCAGCTATTGCATCCGCAGTTACCACCAACGGCAAAGAGGATGATGAGAATGAGGATGATAATCCACCAGTATCCGCCAAAGCATGATGAGCAGTTCATTAGAATGTCTCCTTTAAGAAGTATTAAAGCAATCGTCTTGCTTATAGTTCAGTGTATTCGGGAACGCAAAATGTGTTACTCACTCTGTTTTAGCAATTGTCCCATCGGCATATCATTAAAATGTCGGTTCTGTATTCGCAGCGTAGTTCAGTTTTGCACTGCGAATCGCCGACGTCGAATGAATAATGAAGAAAAAACTGTCAAAGCTTGAAATAGAATAATAGCGATAGTGAGGCAATTTACAGTGACCAACTTAGATAGAATATATCCCTCAACCGACTACACCGACGAAGCAATCGGGGCGATAAAGCTGGCGATGAAATGTGCAATGGACTTGGGTCATACCTATATCGGCACTGAGCACCTTCTTCTTTCATTTTTGAAAGACAATCCCGCCCACGCCGCCGGTGAGATTTTGGCTGAATACGGCGTCAGCTATTCATCAGTCTTAAGGAAAATATGCGAGCTTGCCGGAAAGGGTTCGAAGAAGACAAATTTAGATGTCGAATCTTTCACGCCTGCCGCCAAGCGTTGCCTTAAATTTGCAAAGAAAACTGCAACCGATCACGGCGTCCCGAAAGCCGGAACTGAGCACATCCTGTACGCAATCTTAGGTCAGCAGAATTCCACCGCCGGCTGTGTTTTGGGAGACCTCACCGGCAACAGCTCCCGCATCTTCGCCGCGTGTGCCGGGCTCATCGAGCGTGACAACCGCATTCAGCCCGCATACAGAGCTCCGGCAAAAGCCCCGAATCTCGAAAAATTCGGCTTCGATATGGTTAAAAAAGCCTCACTCGGCGAATTCGACCCCTGCGCAATGAGAGAACAGGAGATTTCAAGGATAATCGGAATTCTTCTTAGACGGCAGAAAAACAACCCCTGCCTCGTCGGAGAAGCCGGAGTCGGAAAAACCGCAGTAGTCGAAGCCCTTGCCGGCAGAATTGCCGAGGGAAACGTCCCCGAACAGCTTCTGAATGTCCGCATTTACTCCCTGAGCCTTACCCAGCTTTTAGCGGGTGCCAAGTACCGTGGAGACTTCGAGGAACGCCTGAAATACTGCATCGACGAAGCCGCAACCATCGATGGCGTAATCCTCTTCATAGATGAAATCCATATGCTCATCGGCGCAGGAGCGGCAGAGGGAGCGATAGACGCCGCAAATATCTTGAAGCCGATGCTTGCACGTGGCGAAATCAGAGTAATCGGAGCGACAACCTTTGACGAATACCGCAAGACAATCGAAAAAGACAAGGCTCTCGACCGGAGATTTTCTCTTGTCCGGATAAACGAGCCGGACGAAGAGGCGGCAATCACAATGCTCATGCGCCTCAAGCCAAAGTACGAAGCCCACCATAATCTGAGAATCACCGACGAAGCGATAAGAAAGGCAGTCGAGCTCTCAAACCGCTCGATTCCTGACAGATATTTGCCTGACAAGGCGATAGATATTCTGGACGAAGCCTGTTCATCTGTCAAGCTCAATGCCTTTACAAAACGCCGTAACATGAAGAAGCTCGAGCCGGAATTAAGCGGAATAACCGCATCAGGGCTCACAGAGCGGTATCTGAGCGAACTGAGCAGCAGAGTATGCACCCCAACCGTCACTGGAGCTGATATAGCAAGGTGTATAGCTTTACAGACCTCCATTCCCGACGAGCATGAGCTGGTGAAAAATATCCCCCACATCGAAAGTGTTCTCAGAACCCGTGTAATCGGTCAGGATGAAGCGATAGACGAAGTGGTGAACGCCCTTCGCCGCTCCGGCTCCGGTCTTCGTGACAAAACCCGCCCTATTGCAACTCTTCTCTTCTCAGGACCTACGGGAGTAGGGAAGACCTCCCTTGCCAGAGCGGTTTCAGAAGCACTCTTCGGCAGCGACAGTAAGCTAATCCGTCTCGACATGTCCGAATTCTCAGAGAAGTACTCGCTATCCCGCCTCATCGGTTCTCCTCCCGGCTATATAGGAAGTGAAAACGGCGGCGAGCTGACCGAGAGAGTCCGGAAATCGCCCTATAGCGTCGTCCTCTTTGACGAGCTCGAAAAGGCGGACAGGGATGTAATTTCGATTCTTCTACAGATATGCGACAACGGCAGCCTCACCGATTCTCAGGGCAGAAAGATCTCATTCCGGAACACCGTTGTCATTATGACCACAAATATAGTCAGCACAAAATCCGCTTCCTGCGGCTTTGTCCCAAGCGAAAGCTCAGACCGCAGCAGTCTTGCAAGACAGTTCTCAGATGAACTTATCAACCGCATTGACGCCATCTGCAATTTCAGCCGCCTTTCGGAAGAGTCCTGCGTAGAACTGACAAGGAGCTTACTTTTGCAGCTTTCCAAGCGTGCGCAATCCGCTGGTGTCAGGCTCTGTTATGCAGACGGCATAGAGGATTTTATTCTCTCAAAATCGGACACTCACGAATTCGGCGCACGAGAGATAAAGCGGATAATAGCCTCAGAAATCGAAAACCCTCTTGCTTATGAACTTTCAATCGGCAGGAGGGGAGAGCTTCGGTGTGAAATAAGTAACGGCAAGGCTCTGTTCAGAAGAAGCCTCACCGTTTCTGCATAAAGTTATATTCAGTCTAAAGCCGCACTGAAAGCCTGCCTGAGGTTAGATACGGGGACAATCTGAATTTTGTGCCCTCCCTGAATACCGTTCATCCCGCTTTTCGGGATGATGCACTTCTCAAACCCAAGCCTTTCGGCTTCCTTGATTCTCTGGTCAAGGTGGGAAACGCTTCTTAGCTCTCCTCCCAAGCCAATTTCCCCGAATGCGATGACATCGTCGCCGATAGGCTTGTCCTTGAGGGATGAGTATAGTGCCAGTGCCACCGGTAAATCCGCCGCAGGCTCATTAATCCTGAGTCCACCGACGATGTTGACATAAATATCGAGATTTCCGAAGTAGAACCCAATCCGCTTTTCAAGAACCGCAGTGATAAGCCATACTCTGTTATAATCAAATCCTGATGCTGAACGCCTCGGCACCTGTAGCCCTGATTTCGTTACAAGAGCCTGAACCTCCGCCAAGATGGGGCGAGAGCCCTCCATAACGCATGCAACACAGCATCCTGAAACGCCTGTGGGTCGCCCATCAAGAAGCATTTGCGAGGGATTTTTGACCTCCACGAGCCCCGAATTCTGCATGTCAAACATTCCGATTTCGTTGGTAGAGCCGAATCTGTTCTTTGCGGCTCTTAAGATTCTGTAGGAAAGATTTCTTTCTCCCTCGAAATAGAGTACAGCATCGACAATATGCTCCATGACTTTAGGACCCGCAATCGCACCGTCCTTGTTGACATGCCCGACGATGAAGAAAGGAATCTCCTCATTCTTGGCTGTCCTCATGAATAGGGAAGTGCACTCCCTCACCTGAGTTATTGACCCTGCCGAGGAATTCAGGTCGTTTATCGACATCGTCTGAATCGAATCTATGATAACGATTTCCGGCTTGTTTTTCGAAATGGTTTCGCAGATGGACCGTGCGTCCGACTCCGCTAAGAGATAGAGATTTTCAGTCGTAACCCCGAGCCTCGAAGCCCTCAGCTTTATCTGCCTTACAGACTCCTCACCCGAAACGTACAAAATCTCCTTGTCCTGTCCAAGATATTCGCATATCTGAAGAAGCAGTGTCGACTTTCCTATTCCCGGTTCGCCTCCTATGAGTACAACCGAGCCCTTGACAAGTCCGCCGCCAAGAACCCTGTCGAGCTCCGAAATCCCGGTGTGGTATCTCGTTTCGTTTTCCCTGTCGATGGGATCGCCTAAGTTAACTATTTTGTCAGCCAAATCCACTCCGCCTGAGCTTTTTGAGAGACCTGACGACTTCACAGCAGGCGCAAGAGTAATCTCTTCAAGAGAGTTCCACGCCCCGCAGTTCGGGCATTTTCCGTTCCATTTCGGAGTTTCCGCACCGCATTCACGGCAGACATAGGCAGTCGTTGATTTCGCCACTTTTCACATTCCTTTCAGCCCTCAGACTCCATAGTCCGAGAAAACATATTCACAGATACCGGAGAAGAGCGTAAACGCCACCTCGCTCTGGTATTCGTCGGTTTCCAATTTGTCCGCTTCCTCCTGATTCGAGAGGAAGCCGCATTCCGCCATAACGGCAGGGCAATTTGCAAAATGAAGAAGATATATCTCGCTTCCTACCGGCTTCGTCTCCCGCTCGTTGTCCGGCTGCAGATACTTAACAAAGCTGTCCTGAAGAATCTGCGCCAATTTCGCACTTTCTGAGCTTTCAGCTGTATAGAACATCTGCGCCCCGGAATACTGCGAGTCGGTGTAGGTGTTCTGGTGAATCGAGATAAAAATCGCATTGTCGACAGAATTTATGATAGCGAGCCGGTTTTCCATGTCCGATTTCTTCTGGTTTCCGAGCCCCGTAACTCCCGGGTCGTGGATGGAGGTGTCGGTTGAACGTGTGACAATAGTCTCAAACCCTGCCGCTTCAAGCATTCCCTGAAGCTTTAGCATGATGCTGAGGTTTATGTCCTTCTCCTCGACGCCATTGATGCTGACGCACCCGCTGTCAATCCCGCCGTGCCCGGCATCGAGTATTATGGTAGGATAAACGCTTTCAGTTTCCGCATCCACCGGAACAACTGCAATCGGCTCATCAGCCGTACTCACAAATCCAAAAACCAGCAGGAAAGCGCATAGCATCACAATCAGCGCGCCAACCCGGTTAGCCCAAAGCTTTTTCAACATAAGAAAACCTCCGAAATTCGTTTTTACAAATTTATGAGGTTGTCTTATGAATTATTCCGGGACAGGTTACTTCCCGTATACTATCTTTGACTTCATATCGTAGTTCTTGTACCCTACATAGAAAGCGATGTAGCAGGTAGCAAGGAAAGTAAGCGGCAGAATTGTGATTATAAGCAGTCCGTACCACGGCAAATCCACCGCCGCCATAGTGGTGCTGACTCCGTCAACTATAGAATTCGGAGCAAACAGATATGTCCACGGCATAAAGTAGAAGGTCAGCGTCTTGTACCACGGGTAGAAGTCGTAAGAAACAACCCCGAACTTTGAGAGATAGACAAGCAGAACATAGACATAGTTTATAAGAGTCGGAACGAGTCCCATAAAGAACCCGAAGTAGGAGTTGTCCACTCCGTCAAGCCTTGCATCTTTCACTCCGGCTTTCTTTCCCGCTTTCCAAGCAAAATCGCCGTAAAGGCAGACGCAAGCACCAGTTGAACATATTCCGAATATAATGCTCATCCCGACGCCGATGCTCTGATAAGCCATCGGGAAGAACATAACGATTACAAACGAGGCAAGCTCACACACGATAAGATAGAGTGCCGATTGGACAAGTAGCTTCGGTTTATTCATAATGAATCATCATCCTCAGGAAAAGTAGTACCTCCATTATATATCATTTTCAGGAAAAGTACAATCCACAAATAGAATTTTTCTGTCCCGTTCGGGAAAAATATAAAAAAATATGGAGGTAGAAATCATGAAGCATAAGGACAAAGTAAAAATCTACAAACCGAGAGGTGAGGTAATCCCCGTCTTCAAAGAGAACACGATAACCGACAACTACACAGCCGAAAACGGCAGGGTCTATAATCGCTCCGAGGAGAACATCCTGCTGGCGAGGGATGAGGTCGACGCCAACAAAAAGTAATTGCAAAGTGAGAGTGAAAGTAGTATAATCACAGTAACGGCTCTTCCGGCATATTTTGAACTAAAATACTGTTTGGAGGAGTCAGGATGGTATTAATAAAACTTGCAATTGGGCTTGCATTTGTATTGGTCATATTTTTCGCAGTAGAGCTGATAAACGAACATTACTGCCGCAAAAAAGAAGTCCTCAAGCCGCAGGCAGAGATAAGAATATACTACGAACAGGACAGTGAATGCTTCGAGTGGCTTTTATCGAAGCTCAAGGAGTCCAGAGCCGTCCGGGACAGCAAAGCCCGTCTGATAGTTGTGGATTCTGTCAGAACGGAAGAGTCCCGCAAGTGGCTTGAAAGCCTGCAGAAGAAGCTGAACGGCGCATTCGAGATAGAATAATAGGGAAGTGATAGGATGGCAAAGCCCGAGGAAGTAAAAGTAACCGGAACAGTTGACAGCGTGACATATCGCAACGACGACAACGGCTTTGCCGTCATCACTCTCGACTTAGGCGATGAACTTCTGACGGTTGTCGGAGATCTGGGAAACGTGGACGAGGGCGAGGAGCTTGAGCTTACGGGCACATTTTCGGAGCACCCGAAGTTTGGTCACCAGTTCAAGGCGGCAAGCTGTGTCCGTTCACTTCCCGTTGAAGTCTCCCAGATCCAGCGTTATCTTGCAAGCGGCGTCGTCAAGGGTATAGGACCGATGACGGCGAAAGCCCTCGTTAAGCAGTTCGGGGCTGAAACCCTCGACATTTTAGAGAACAACCCCGACCGCCTGACGGAAGTAAACGGCGTCACCGAAGCAAAGGCAAAGAAATATGCGGAGGAGTTCCGGAAGGTCGTTGGCTTCCGGAACGTAATCGGCTACTTTTCAAAGCTTGGAACTCCGACAGTGTACGGCGTCAAGGCTTGGAAGCGTTATGGCGACAAGACAATCTCCCTCATCGAGCATAATCCTTACATTCTCTGCGGCACAGGAGTCGAGCTCCCTTTCATGACTGCCGAGGAGATAGCCCGTGACAAGGGCATCGCCCCCGACAACTATCTTCGACTTTCAGCCGGAATCAAGTATGTCCTCAATGAAAACGCTTTTTCGGGACACACCTGCCTCCCGAAAGACAAGCTTATAGGCATTGCATCCGACTTCCTCAGGTGCGATAAGGAGCTCATAAACAAAACAATCGTCTCCGAAGCTGAAGACGAATATCTGTACATATACGTAAAAAAAGGCAAGCAGTATGTCATGCTGAAAGAGTATTTCACCGCCGAGGACTATATTTCAAGGCGTCTTTCGATCATGAATTCACTTGCATTCGACACCGGAATCAATTATGATGAGGTAATAGACCTTGCCGAGGAAGAATTCGATATTACATACGAAGAAAAGCAACGCCTCGCCATCAACACAGCCCTCTCAAAGGGCTTCATGATTCTGACAGGCGGTCCCGGAACGGGCAAAACCACCACTCTCAATGCTATAATCTCTCTTCTTGAGCAGCAGGGTCAGGAGGTCTATATCTGTGCCCCGACAGGAAGAGCTGCAAAGAGAGCATCGGAGCTTACAGGCAGGGAAGCCATGACAATCCACAGGCTTTTAGGCGTGATCCCGTCCGCCGACGACCAGTTCCGCTTTGAGCACGATGAAAATAATCTTCTTGACTGCGACGCACTCGTTGTTGACGAGATGTCAATGGTCGACGTACTCCTCTTCGAATCGCTTCTTCGGGCGATCAAGATAAACTGCAAGCTGATAATGGTCGGCGACAGCGACCAGCTCCCGAGTGTCGGGGCAGGAAACCTCTTCCATGATATTATCAGGAGCGGCACAGTCCCCGTAATCTCCCTGACAGAGATTTTCCGACAGGCGAGCGAAAGTGCGATAGTCACAAACGCCCACAAGATAGTCCGTGGCGAAATGCCCGACCTTAGCCGTAATAACAGCGACTTCTTCTTCATGCAACGCCTTGATTTCCAGTCATGCGCAGAGCTGACAGTCGACCTCTGCCTCAACAGGCTTCCGAAAACCTATGGCTTCTCGCCTATAGACGATATTCAGGTTCTTACCCCAACAAGAAAAGGACCTCTTGGAACGGTGGAGTTAAACAAGCTCCTCCAGAATGAACTCAACCCGCCATCCTACGAAAAGTCGGAGATAAAAACGCCGCAATACACTTTTCGCCTCGGCGACAAGGTAATGCAGGTCAAAAACGACTATGAGCTTGAGTGGAAAAAGGGCAAGGAAGAGGGCTCAGGCATCTTCAACGGCGACATCGGCGTCATCACAAAGCTGAACCGCATTTTGGGCGTCATGGAGATAGATTTTGACGGCAGAATCTGCAAGTATAATACGAAAAATCTTGACAACTTGGAGCTCTCATATGCCGCAACTGTACATAAAAGTCAGGGCTGTGAGTTCGATGCAGTCATAATCCCCATCTTGGGCGGCTATGACCAGCTGTATTTCAGAAATCTTCTCTACACCGCTGTAACCCGTGCAAAAAAGCTTCTTGTCATCGTCGGCTCAGCGAAGAGGCTCGAATTCATGATAAATAACAACCGAAGAATGAACCGCTACACCTGCCTTGAGGACATGCTCAGACAGGACAGCTTCCAAGGCGTAGAGGACAGCTCCGATGAATAAATTGCTTTCAAGGCTGATAAGCTTCGTTTACCCCAACCGGTGCGGCTTCTGCGGAGCGGTCATCCAGCATGACAAGCTCGTCTGTGCAGGGTGCGCCGAAAGAGTCGACAGGGAAATCGAACGCTCGAAAAGCCAGTTTCCGCTTTACTTAAGCGTCGGTGAAGTGAACTTCTCAGGCTGCTGTGCCGCCGGAAGCTATGAAGGAGCTATCCGTGACGGAGTCCTCAAGCTCAAGTACCATAACGGCGAAAATGCCGCAAAGTATCTTTGCCCGGAGCTTAGGGACAATCTCTTCCGCTCCGGCGTCGTCTCTCAGTGCGATATAATAACCTTTGTCCCGATGACCCTCACCCGCAAGAACAAATACGGCTACAATCAGGCGGAAATAATAGCTGAGCTTCTCTCAGAAGAGCTTGGAATCCCGGTAGCAAAAAATCTCATCAGAAAAAAGCATACCAGAAAAGCCCAGCACGAGCAGTCGCTTGAACAGCGCAGAATACTCGCATCAAAGGTCTTTAGAAGTGGAAGAAACAGATTTGATATAACCGGAAAAACAATTCTCCTCTGCGACGACATAATCACCAGTGGAAGCACTCTTTCCGAGTGCGCTCGTGTTCTCAGGGACAGAGGAGCGAAAAAGGTCTACTGCGCAGTTTTAGCTCAGTTAGCGGAATAATAAATCAGGAGGTGTCATAGTGTCGAGGCTTGATTTGGGAATAGATCTCGGTACGGCAAATATAATAATCATGACCGGCGGCAAGGCAGTCCTCAACGAACCGACGGTAATCGCATTTAACCGCAATACAGAAGAGGTAGTCGCATTCGGCAAAGAAGCCTACAAAATGATAGGGAGAAACCCTCCGCATATAGCGGTTATAAAGCCCCTCAAAGACGGCGTCATTTCAAATAACGACATGGCGCAGGAGCTTATCAGGCTCTGCATCCTGAAAGTCATTGGCAGACGCCTTATAAATCCAAGAATAGTCATGTGCGTCCCATCGGGAATCACGACGGTTGAGCGAAAGGCAGTAGTTGAAAGCGCAGTCTCCGCCGGCGCAAGAACAGTCTATCTCATAGAAGAGCCGGTTGCGGCACTCTTAGGAGCAGGCGCAGACATCCTGCGACCTTACGGTCAGATGGTAGTGGACATCGGAGGTGGCACAACCGATATAGCAGTCACTTCTATGGGAGGAGTTGTTGCCTCTGCCTCGGTAAAATGCGCCGGAAATGTAATAGACATGTCAATAGCAAAATATATCTCCGAAAAATATCGCCTGCAGATAGGCGAAAAAACCGCCGAAGAGCTCAAGAAGAGCACTGCAAATGTTTTCTGGTCATCGGATGATGAGGCGGCGACAGTCACCGGCAGAAGCCTGATAAACGGACTCCCAGCATCGATTAAGGTCAGCGAGCAGGACATCCTGACAGCAATCCAAGAGAACCTCGACACGATAATTACAGCGATAATGTCCGTATTCGAAAAGACGCCCCCGGAGCTCGCCGGAGACATCATGCAGAGTGGTATTATATTGACCGGAGGAGGCGCACTGATAAAAGGCATAGACCTCTACATAACCCGGGAGACTGGCGTAAAGTGCCATATAGCCGAAGATCCCCTCGGGTGTGTCGCTCGTGGCACATACCGGGTCTTCACGATCCACGACAAGCTCCGCAATGGCTTCGAAAAAGTCCCAGTTTTCTGAAAAAACAGCCTTACCACACCGGCAAGGCTGATTTTATTGGAGATAGTATACGATTCTGCCCCCGAAAGACTCAAACGCCGCAGCAAAGGTCTCAAGATCGAGACTTCCACCCGTCCCGGTTTGCGGGTCATTGTAGTAGACGAGCTCATCGCTTATGCCATAAACCACCACCGCATGCTCGTATGAAGCCCAGCTGATGGTTTCACCGGTGTTGTAATCCAGCCATTCATGCCGATAGTCGATAACCACCTCAAGGTTACTCGTAAACCATACGATAACCGGATTCCCACTTGAAAGAATCTTAAGAATGTCTCCAACCGTCGCCCCACTCTGACTTATAGCACCGCTTTTAAACAATTCCGCAGTATTACGGATAGGCTCGTTATATACCCCATAAGAATTCACATCCCGGGGGTCACCCACAAATTCCTTGTCAGGATTAGCCCCGTAAAGAACACCATCTTCATCACTATAAGGAACTGAGCCTTTCGGCAAAGCCTCAACAATCTCTTCCATGGTCACATCCACGCTGTAAAACTGCAGAAGCATGTAAAGTGCGGAGCATTCACACCCGGTGGGATACTCCGGATACTGGCAATATTCCGGCACAGAGAGCATGATTTCATCATCTGCATGCGGCACAGCCGTAACAATTTCGGATTCTACGTCGTCAAAACACATTTTGAAGTCATACTGGAGCCCGTTTTGCAGCCCTGTAACAATCAGAACCTGCTTCGTAGTAGTTTTCAAAAGCCTCCACTCATCGGAGTTGGAACGCTTGAAATACACTGTGTACTCGTCGGCAGTAATATTCTTCCACGAGAGAGTGACCTGTCCGTCAGAGGCTACGCAGGTAATTATGTAAGATTCTGAAGAATCGCCATCCTCAAGCGAAGAAGTATACGTAAGAAACGACGTGTCAACAGCATCGTAAGCGTTGGAAACCGTTAATAAGGCAGGGAGAAGAATGAGTATTGTCAACAGTGAGGATATTGTCCTTTTCATGCGCAGTCTCCTGTAGTAATGTTGCCTATATTATATCTGAATTCCGGCGTCAAGTCAATACTCCGAAGTTCAACGTGAATATTTTCACTTACCCGGAAAACCCTGATTATCTACGCCAATTTCTGCCAATAATTCTCCCGAATCTTTTTTAAGGCGGGATAAAATGAAGAAAATCACGATAAGTATATTCCTTGCTCTTGCACTGAGCCTCATAGTCCGAGGAGTAACCGGTGCTATAGAAGTCGAAAGCACAACCGACAAGCTTATAAGGCTTCACGTCGTCGCCAACTCCGACAGCGAGGAAGACCAGAGGGAAAAGCTCGAAGTCAGAGATGCAGTTTTAGCCTACGTTTCGGGGCTGACAACCGGCGCAGAATCGAAGACCGAAGCGGTAGAAATAATAACCACTCACTTAGAAGAAATCACCGAAGTGGCAGAGTCGATAACCAGCCTGAGCGTTTTGGTCACCTATGAAACCGTTCTGGTAGACGAGAGAGTCTACGATGATTTCACCCTCCCAGCAGGCTACTACGACGCCCTCTGCGTCATGATCGGAGAAGCGAGCGGCAAAAACTGGTGGTGTGTCCTATACCCGTCCCTCTGCGTCTCGGGAGCAATTTCGATAGATGAAGCACTTGACGACGAAGACCTCCTCATCATCCAGCACCCCGAAAAGGTCCAGTACAAGCTCTTCTGCTACGAACTCTGGCAGAAATTAAAGAGTCTCTTCGCTGAAAGCAAAGTTCTGGCAGAATCGTAGCTTGGCTCGGAGCTGTCGCCGTAAGGCAACTGAGAGGGCGCACGTAGTGCGAATTGCATTGACAATCATAAAAACACGTTGTAAAATATAAGTATCACGAAAGGAGCGAGAGCGATGCTGAGAATAGTAACCGGCGAAAACCCGGATGAAAAGATAGAGATGTACGCAAAAGAAATCAGGGCGTTATTGCAGGATGGCAAGGACGTCTTATGCGTCATCCCCGACCAGTTCTCGTTCCAGTTCGACAAGCAGCTCTACAACGAGCTCGGCGCAAAAAATTTCAATCGTGTCGAGGTCAGGAGCTTCCGCAGACTTTCAGAGGATATACTTTCCCATAGCTCCCAGTCCGGCTCGCTCATGCGCAGGGAAGAGAAAATCCCGATAATCTGGCTGACCCTAAAAGAAGTCCGCCGCAGAAAAACCCTGAAAGCCCTGACAAGATTTTTGGATAAGCCCGCATTCATCGCCGAAATCGGAACGACCCTTGAATCCCTCATCCGCTCAGAAACAACAGTAGAAGCTCTCTATCAGGGCGCAGAGCACATCGAGGGCACAGCAGGTGACAAGCTTTTCGATATTGCCGTAATTTATGAAGAGTATCAGAGAAAGCTTTCCGAGCGAGGACTCCGGGACGAAAGCAGTATAATCTCCGCAGGAGCAGTTCAGGCAAATGAAGCAGAAATCTTCAAGGGCAAGTACATCTACATAGACCGCTTCAATAACTTCTCGCAGGATGAGCTTTCAATGATCACATGTATGATCCGGGACGCCTTTGAAGTCAGCGTTTCGGTAACCCTGCCCGATGGCGAGAAGCACACCCCTACCTCTGTCTATACCCAGTCGTTCGAAACTGAGGATAGCCTTGTGCATCTCTGCAAAAGCCTTGACAGGAGCTATCGCTATGCCTACTGCAGAAGCATGCCTGTAAAGCAAAAGGGCATTACAGACCTTTCCGACTGCGTTGCCGGAAAGAACCGGATTTATTCCGAGCCCGACGGCAGTGTAGTCATATATTCCTGCCGCTCAATCTACGACGAAGCCGATTTCGTCGCTGCAAGCATCAGGGAGCTGGTCTCATCCGGAAAGTATACATATAACGACATATCCGTAATTGCAAGCGACATTTCCACCTATGAGGACGCAGTCGAGGCGTCATTCGAAAAGTACGACATCCCATACTTCTTGGATCAGAAGCACAAGGCATCCGACATGTCTGTAATGCTCTTTGCCTTTGCACTTATCGACGCCGCTTCCACCCGTAAGCCTGATACCGACAGGATTATGAAATATGTCCGTTCGCCGTTCTCTGAGTTCGATGAGCTCGAAACCTCCTTTATCGAGGATTATACCGTCCGCTGGAATGTCGACGGCGAAATGTGGCTGAGTGATTTTACAGCAGGCGAAGAAAAGGAGCTTTCGCTACTCAATTCTCTTCGCCAGAGGATAATCGAGCCACTTTCTAAGCTTCACGACTCCTGCAAATCTGCCGACGCAAAGACCGTAGCGGTAGCTTTCAGCGACTGCCTCGAAGAAAGCCACCTGACAAAACGTGCCCGTGACATTATCGACAGCTACTACAACGAAGACGAAAAGCTTGAAGCCGCAAGGCAGTTCAAACAGCTCTGGAACGCCCTTATGAGCTCCATCGCCGCCATCTACAGTACTATCGGTGACGACAGGATCACCCTCAGGGAATTCGGCGAGCTCCTCAAGCTCTCACTGTCCGACAGCGGAATCTCAAACCCTCCGCAAAAGCTCTCCTGTGTCGTAATCTCCGACCTTGCACGCTCCGTAATAACCTCACCAAAGGTTGCGTTCACCATGGGTGCAAACGACGGAATTTTCCCGAACGATTCGAAGAAAACCGGTATTTTCAGCGGACGTGACGCCGAGCTTTTGGAGAGGGAAGGGCTTAAGTTCGAGGTGGGTGACAGCCGTCGCCTTTCCGGCGGCAGATTCGACTGCTATACAGTTCTTACTTGCCCGAGCGAGCTGGAAATCATCTCCTATCCCGTCTCCGACGCCACCGGCAGACACCTCCGTCCGTCGATAACCGTGACCCGTGCAATAAAACGCCTCGGCATTGAGCCTGTAAAGGCAGAAAGCTTGCCGCTCCCGTTCTACTGCTCCGCACCCGAAGCGGCGTTCTATCGCTACTGCGTCGGCGAGGGAAGAGACGAAGCCGAGCTTGCCGCAGTCAGGGAATCGTTGCAGAACTTGCCAGAATTCCGTGAAAGGCTAAACCGCCTCGACTATTCAAAAAATTCTCATGGGCATCGCCTGTCGCCTTCTGTTGCAAAGTCAGTCTTCGCCTCGCACGACATCAACGTCACCGCCAGTAGGATAGATACATATAACCACTGCCCGTTCAGCTACTTCATCCGCTACGGCTTGGGAATAGAGCCTGTTGAGCCGATGACAATTGACCCTGCCAACCGTGGCTCGGTCATGCACTTCGTCTTTGAAAACGTCCTCGAACGCTTCGGAAATGAATTCGACAAGGCAACCGACGACGAGATAAAAGCCGCAGTAGCTGAGCTCCTTAAAATCTACGAAAAAGAGAATTTAGGCGGAGATTTCGGCAAGAACTACAAGTTCAAAGCCGACTATGACCGCCTTGCATCCGCATGCTGTGAAATACTTTTCAACATCCGTGAGGAATACGGGGTGTCAAGGTTTCGCCCTGTACGCTTCGAATACGACCTTTCCCGTGAAAACGGCGAGAGCGTCCTTTCAATTCCGATTAATCAGAGCCTGAAAGTCAACATCCGTGGCATAGTTGACCGGATCGACGCCTATGAATCGGATGACGGAAAGAAATACATCCGTGTAGTCGACTACAAAACAGGAAGCAAGGCGTTTAAATTTGAGGACATCTATAACGGTCTCAACCTCCAGCTTCTTCTCTACATGGTCGCTCTTACCGAGGGAACGGATGAGAGCTTCCGTGACTGCACCCCTGCAGGAATCTTCTATATGAAAGCAGGATTCCTTGAGTGCTCAGACGACTATTCGCCCCTTTCAGACAGCGCAGAGGACCGCCTGAAACGCCGTGCTGAACAGCTGAAACGCTCCGGTCTTATTCTAGAAAGTGACGAAGCTGTCGCTGCCATGGACGAAAACATTTCCGGGAAATATGTCCCGGTCAAAAAGAAGCGTGACGGCAGCTACGCAAAGGCGTCCTGCCTTATTTCGGAAGAGAGCTTCAGGCTTCTCCGCAACTTTGCTAAAGGCAAGACGGTGCAGTTCGGAAACGACCTTCTGAACGGCAAGATAGAAGCCCTCCCGGCGGGAACAGACGCCATGCATGTGAGATGCTCAAACTGCGGTTACCAGTCGGTCTGCGCCCGTGCAGGCTACATCTATAAGCCGGTAACTGCCGAAGACGGGGACAAACTGAAAGCCGAGATTAACTACGGAGGTGAATCTGATGCCGAACTGGACCAATGAACAGCTTGAAGCGATAAACGCCATAGATGAGCCGGTAATAGTCTCAGCTGCAGCCGGCAGTGGCAAGACCGCAGTCTTGGTCGAGCGCACCATCCGCCTCCTCTGTGACGAGAAGAAGCGAATTCCTGCTGATAAGCTCCTTGCCGTAACTTTTACAAACGATGCCGCATCACAAATGCGGGAAAAGCTCTCCGATGCCCTTGAGAAGAAAGCCACAGAAGAGCCGGACAATGCGTGGATTCAGACCCAGCAATCGCTTCTTAAGCTTGCCGACATCTGCACCATCAATTCTTTCTGCTTCGATATGGTCAGAAATCACCTCGAAGAAACCGATTTCCAGAGTGGCGTTCGCATAATGGAGGAAAACGAGTCCGGAATGATGACCGAGCGAGCACTGACCGCAGTTTTAGAGAACGCCTACCGTGACCGTCCCGAAGAGACAGAACGCCTCATTTCGCTTTTCTGCAAGGAAAACGACGCATCACTGAGAACTATAATTCTGAAGCTCTATGACTTCCTCCGTACGCTCCCGTTCAAGGACATCTGGACGGATAAAATCCTCAGTTCTTTCAGAGACGGCTCGTCCGTGAAAAGCGTCATAGCCGGAAGAACCGCAGACGCCATAAACCTCTGCAAAAACTTAAGAACCGTCAGCCTGAGACTCCGCAGTCTTGCCGAAAGCCTCGGGTGTCACAAATCCGCAAAAGAAATCTTCATAAATGCCTGCGACCAAGCCGATTCACTCTGCACTATTCCAAATGGCTATTCTTGGGACGAATGCCGGGAGATTTTCTCAGACGTCACATGGAAAGGCTTGCAGTCCGCCCGTCAGACAAAAACGGAAAAGGCTGAGAGTACAGCCAGTGAAGACGCCCTCTACGAGTCCGCCAAGGATTGCTACAACCGCATGAAAGAGGTCGCCGCCGAAATAGCGGATATATACTTCTGCACAGAATCAGACGCCGAAAAGGACGCCGCACTGACTGCCGACAGCTTTGAATCGCTTCTTAAGCTTGTGGGTGAGCTATGGGACGAAGTCCTGCGCATGAAGGTCGAGAAAAACGCCGTAGATTTCGCCGACACCGAGCTTATAACTGTCAGATTGCTTGCTGAATGTGATACCGGCGGCAAGCTTCATAGAACCAAGCTCTCAGAAGAAATCCGTGAGAGCGGAAGATATAGCCTTATTCTCATCGATGAGTTTCAGGATGTCAACAATCTCCAAGAGGTCATCTTCAAGTCGATTTCGGATACCGATAATCTGGGTGAAATCGGTTCAAACGTCTTCGCCGTCGGCGACGTAAAGCAGGCGATATATCGCTTCCGTCAGGCGAACCCGATGATTTTCATGAATACCCGGCTTCAGGGCAAGTCTCCCGACAGCCCGGTCAGAGAAATCATACTGTCCCGTAACTTCCGAAGCCGTGCCAATGTCCTCGATTTCTCGAACTACATCTTTTCATCCCTTATGACCAACGAACTTGGAGAGGTAGATTATACGAAAGAGGAAGAGCTCGTCCCGGGAGCGGAGTATCAGGGTGAAGACGAACCGTGTACGATTATAGAGGTCGACTGCGAGGGCAAGAACTCCGCCGAAACGGAAGAGCTCGAATACACCGCCATCGCCAGACGTATCCGCAGGATGATTAATGATGGTGTAATCGTAACCGATGGGGGAATCAGGAGACCATGCAGAGCGGGTGACTTCTGCGTTCTGTCAAGAAATAATCCCGATGGCGAATTAGCTGTTGAGTGCTTCGAGAAAGAAGGCTTGAAGATAGCTTCAACCAGCGTTTCCGGTTATTTGGGCTCACGTGAAATCTCGCTTCTTATAAATCTTCTCTCAATCACCGTCAGCCCGATGCGGGACATTCCGATGTCAAGCATCATGCTTTCCCCGATAATGGGATTCACTGATGACGATCTCGCCCGTGTCAAGCTTTATCAGAAGAAGCACAGGCTCTATCGCAACATGCTTGATATTTCAAAGGACAATTCCGACCCCATCCTGAGGGACAAATGCCGCTATGCGGTCGCCCTCATAAAGAAGCTCCGTCTCTATTCGTCGAGTATGACGCTTTCACGACTGATAAAGAAGATATACGACGTAACAGATCTCATGAGCCTTGCTGCATCCTATGAAGACGGCGACAAGAAGTGCGCAAACCTGTATCTCATGCTCGAATATGCAAAGAGCTATGAGGAGTCCTCAAAGGACGGTCTTAACGGCTTCTTAAGATACATCGACTACATATCCCAAAACGGCGGAGACTTCAACGAAGCAGTCACCGTAACAGAATCCTCTGATGCCGTCAGCTTCAAGACCATCCATAAATCAAAGGGTCTTGAATACCCGTTTGTATTCATCTGCCGCCTTTCGAAGAAGTTCAATAAGAAGGACCTCTACGGCAGACTGATTTTAAACACCGATGCCGGAGTAGGAATGAGCTTTCTTGACTACGGAAGCCTCACCAAGCGAAAAACCATCTTTTCAGAGTATGTTGAGTCTAAGAACCTGTCTGAAATGCTTTCAGAAGAGCTCCGGCTTCTCTATGTCGCCGTGACAAGAGCCAAGGAACGCCTTTTCATCGTCTATGACATCGACGAGAAGACCGCCGAGCGTGCCGCCCAGTTCTCCTATGAGATTGACGGAGCAAGAATTCCGTCTTCGCTCTCGAGCAGGGCAAACAGCATGCAGGACTGGCTCGCCATGGCTCTCTGCAAGCACCCGAAATTCAGGCTTCTTCGTGAAGTACTGCCTGATGATGCCTATACCGACTCGGGAAAAGTCCCCGATATTTCCGAGGAAATCCCTCTTGAGGAGTCCCAGCTCACAGCGTCAGACCGCCTTTTGGGAGAAATACAACCGGACGAAGATCTGAAAGCGAAGCTTCTTCACTCATTTGAGTATAAAAACGACCCGATTCTCACATCAACCGAAGCCAAAGTCACCGTTTCGGAGCTTGCCGCCGACGACCCGGTCAGCTTCTTCCCGAAGGTTCCGAGGCTAAAGGAGACAGTCACAGAGCTGACAGCCGCACAGAAAGGAACTCTCATGCACCGCTTTATGCAGTGCGCCGACTATTCGCTTGCCGCCAAGGACGTTGCGGGAGAAATCAGCCGTCTCACCGACTCCGGCATTTTCAGCGAGCTCGAGGCTAAGTCACTTGACGCATCTTCACTCTCGCAGTTCTTCGAAAGCGACATATATGAAAGAATGAGTGTAAGCCCGAATGTCAGCCGTGAAAGAAGCTTCATCGTCAAATTTTCTGACATAGAAGAGCCGGAGGAGATAAAAGCCATCTATGGCAACACCGACGGCATGATGCAGGGCATCGCAGACTGCATTTTCGATGAGCCTGACGGCTATGTCATCGTCGATTACAAGACCGACAGGGTTCAGACGATAGAGGAGCTTGCCGGACGATATTCCATGCAGCTGTCCCTCTATAAAGCGGCATTCGATGTGCTTCTTGATAAGCCGGTCAAGTCCTGCTACATCTACTCCCTGAGGCTCGCAGAGGGCTCAGAAATCGTAATTTAAAATTTTTTCAGAAAAACTCTTGACAAATCCACACTCACGGTATATAATGTCAACCGTAAAGAAAGTAGCAACGTTTACGTTCTCACCTCAAGCTATCGTGAAGAGGTCAATAAAGATGATTTTCGGTTGGGCTCAGCCCTGCCGTGAGTGATTTTGTGAGCGTAAACCATGTGTTTGCGCTTTTTTGCTGGGTAAATTTGCAGAGCAATTTGCAGAAGCGATTTGCAAGAGCAATTTGCAAAGCAAGACCAGAATAATTTTCGGAGGTGTAGCACCATAGCTAACATAGCTCATCAGATCAATGAAGAAATCCGTGACCCGCAGGTCAGAGTCATCGACTCAGACGGCACACAATTAGGGATCATCTCCTCAAAGGAAGCGCAGAAGATTGCGAACCAGAAAGAGCTTGATCTTGTTAAAATTGCGCCCACGGCAAATCCGCCGGTATGCAAAATCATGGATTACGGCAAGTACTGCTTCGAGCAGTCCAAGCGAGAAAAGGAAGCCAGAAAGAACCAGAAGATAGTCGAAATCAAAGAAGTCAGAATGACCTCGAAGATCGACGGAGGCGACTTCAACACGAAAGTCAATCAGGCAATCAAGTTCCTGAAAGGTGGCGACAAGGTCAAGGTGTCCGTCCGTCTCCAGTTCCGCAAGGGCGTCCCACTTCATTCCGAGCTCAGCGATAAGCTTCTTGACCAGTTCAAGGAAGCGGTCGCCGAATATGGCACATTCGATAAGCCCAGCAAGGTCGAGGGCAGAAACATCACTCTGATGATTTCCCCCAAGGCGAGTAAGTAAATAATTCATTAAGGAGGACAATCCAAAAATGGCAAAGAATAAGATTAAGACCCATTCCGGTTCCAAAAAGCGTTTCAGCCTGACCGGAACTGGCAAGGTTAAGTTCCAGCACGCTAACAAGAGACATCGTTTGGTCTCTAAGGATCATAAGGCAAAGAGAATCGCCAGAGGCACGGCATATGCATCAAGCGCAAACGTCGAAGCACTCAAGAAGACCATTCCTTACAAATAATCGAAAATACTGGAGGTAAACAGATATGGCTCGTGTAAAGGGCGCAATGATGACCCGTAAAAGGAGAAATTCGACCTTGAAGCTCGCAAAGGGCTACTGGGGCGCAAAGAGCAAGCACTTCAAGATGGCAAAACAGGCTGTCATGAAGAGTGGCAACTATGCATATATCGGCAGAAAGCAGAAAAAGCGTCAGTTCAGACAACTCTGGATCGCAAGAATCTCTGCAGCAGCCAAGGCAAACGGAATGAACTATTCAACTCTGATGAACGGCTTGAAGAAAGCTGGCATCACCATCAACCGCAAGATGCTTTCAGAAATCGCAATCAACGACCCTGCAGGCTTCACCGCAATCACTGAAAAGGCTAAGGCAGCACTTAACTAATTAAAAATCTATAACCACGCTCCCATGCGGGCGTGGTTATATTCGCATTTGGGCGAATTCGTTTTCAGGCGAAGAAATTAAGGAATAACGGAGAAATAATAGAAAAAATGGAATTAAGATTCATAACAAGTAAGGATAACCCTCTCGTAAAAGAATATATTAAACTGCGGGACAACAAGAAATACCGCAGTTCTGAGCATAAATTCGTCCTTGAGGGCGCACGTCTGACTCTCGACGCTGCAAAATCGGGCGTCAGCCTTGACGGCATCTTCATAACCGAGGATGCTCTTGAGAAATATTTTGATGATATAGAGCTCCTCAAGGAGAGCTCCGGCGGCAAAATATATCTTATCACAGACAAGCTTTCAGGCATTCTTGAGGACACAAAAACCTCCCAAGGAATTTTTTCTGTCGCTCCGGTACTTGACAAAAATCTCAGCGTTGGTAAAATAAAAAGCGGAAGTCGTTTTGCGGTTTTGGATGGACTTCAGGACCCCGGAAACGTCGGAACTATCTTGAGAGTCGCCGACGCCGTGGGCTTGGACGGAGTTTTTCTGTGCAACTGCTGTGATGTGTACAATCCAAAAACCATCCGCTCCACAATGGGTTCAATATTCAGAGTCCCGTTCATTGACGACCTGAGCTTCCCGGAAGCCGCACAGCTTCTTCAGGACTGTGGAGTAACGCTTTACGCCGCAGTGGTCGATCAGGACGCCGAGAGCATCCGTGAAACGATATTCTGCGGCAGCTCCTGCGTTGTAATCGGAAATGAGGGAAATGGTCTTTCGGAAGAAGACGTCGCACTCTGCCGCAAGCGCATAACTATCAGGATGAAAGGCTCAACCGAATCCCTCAACGCCGCAACAGCCGCCGCAATAACACTCTGGGAAATGACAAAATAAACAAAGGGAGGACACCTTATAATGACCGAATCGACGAAATACTGGCTCTGGCTGACATTGGTCTATGGACCTGCAAACTCGAGAAAGTGGAATCTCATGAGCCACTATAGTTCTGTCGACGAGGCGTATGAGCATATCTCCTCCGGCGACTATAGCAACGTTCTTCCTCAGGATAAAAAGGCGTTCGAGCTCGCCACGATGGATAAGGTAAGTGAGCTTATCTCAGAATGCGAGAAGCAAAGAATCACAATCTATTCCTATGACGATCCCGACTTTCCCGACAGATTAAGAGAAATCTACAATCCTCCGTCGGTAATATTTACATTAGGCAGACTTGACCGGATTGACGAAAGCGTAATAATCACTGCAGTCGGAACAAGAAAGCCGGACGACTATTCAAGAGCCATATCTTCAAGACTTATAGGCGAGCTTGCGCAGGCAGGAGTCACCATAGCAAGCGGATGCGCCTCAGGGCTCGATTCGGTGTCTCTGGTCTCCGCAATAAAGGCTGGCGGCAAGGTCTACACTGTCATGCCATGTGGGCTTCTCTATGATTACCCGAAGAATTCAACCGCAATGAAGAGGGCAGTTTCCGCACATGGCGCAGTCATCAGTGAATGTCTCCCTCATTCCGGTTCAAATGCGCTCAATTTCCGGATGAGAAACAGGATTTTGTCCGCAATCGGCTTGGGAACGCTTATCCTGCAGGCAGGTTCAACCAGCGGTTCACTGAGCACAGCGGCATTCGCACTCTCTCAGGGTAAGGACATTTTCTGCGTTCCGCCGCATAATCTGTATGATGATTCCTATTCAGGCGTCATCTCGCTTTTGCGTGACGGTGCAATTCCTGTGTTCGACTCAAGGGACATCCTGAACGAGTACTACAGCGTCTATGCCCACCGCCTCAACTACAGCGCAGACGTATTTTCCCAGAGAAGCCAGAGCGGGCTTTTCGGAATCAATAAGAACCCCGAGCCCACCCCGATAAGACCAACAAAAAAGAATTCCCGTCCCAAGCCTCAGGATTCTGAGCCGGCAGAGCAGGTAATCGAACCAAGACCGCTTCCGGATATGTCCGGGCTTTCGGACGACAGGCGCAAAATCGTCGAATATATCCTAAGTAACGGGATAGTTCTGTTTGACGAGATAGCCGAAAATGTCGAGGATACTTTGGATCTCGAAACAGCTCTTACCGAGCTTGAACTCGACGGAATAATCCGTTCACTCTCCGGAAACAGATACACAGTCTGATTGCGCATTTTGCATCCGGACTGAAAGAAGAAAGGCAATATAAGTAATGTCAGATTTAATTATAGTAGAGTCGCCCTCAAAGATTCACACAGTCAAGTCGACTCTCGGAAGCGGCTACGATGTGGTCGCATGCGTCGGTCATGTAAGGGACCTCCCCAAGTCAAAGCTTGGCGTAGATATTGAGCATAACTTCGAGCCTACCTATGTCGATATAAAAGGCAAGGAAAAGGTAATCGACGACATAAAAAAGCGTGCTAAAAAAGCGGGGCACGTCTATTTTGCAACCGACCCCGACCGTGAGGGAGAAGCCATATCGTGGCACTTGGCAACAATCCTTGGCTTCAACCCGAGCGAGAAAAACAGAATTACTTTCAACGAGATAACCAAAACCGGTGTGGAAGCGGGAATCGCCAAGCCCCGGCAGATAGATATGAATATAGTAAACGCCCAGCAGACAAGGCGGATTTTAGACAGAATCGTCGGCTATAAGCTCTCTCCGTTCCTTTGGAGAAAGGTCCGCAAGGGTCTCTCCGCCGGACGTGTCCAGTCGGTCGCCGTCAGAATGATAGTCGACAGGGAAGAGGAGATAAAGAAATTCACTCCCGAGGAATATTGGTCAATCGAGGCAAAGCTCTTGGGCAAGTCCTCAAGAAAAGCGTTCACTGCCCGTCTCACTGCCGTTGACGGCAAAAAGGCTGAGCTTAAAACTAAAGACGAAACCGACGCTGTATTAGCCAAAATTGATGGCGGAGACTTTGTTGTAACCGCCCTCAGAAAGGGCACACGCTCAAAAGCCCCTGCCGCACCGTTCTCGACGGCATCGCTGCTACAGGACACCGCACAGCGTTACAACTTCAATTCAAGAAGAACCATGAATATCGCTCAGGAGCTCTATGAGGGTGTCGAAATAGAGGGCTTGGGAGCGGTCGGTCTTATCACCTACATGCGTACCGATTCGCTTCGTATCTCCGACGAGGCGAAAGCGTCAGCCGCACAGTTCATCACCGATAACTATGGCACACAGTATCTTCCCGAAAAGCCGAGAAATTATAAATCCGGCGGCAACAACGTTCAGGATGCCCACGAGGCTATAAGACCCACGATGATAGAGCTGACGCCTGAAAGGGCTAAGCCGAGCCTCACAAACGACCAATATAAGCTATATAAACTCATCTGGTCAAGATTTCTTGCCAGCCAGATGGCTGACTGCATAATGGACACCCAGAGTGTAACCGCCGAGGTGAACGGTTGCACGTTCAAGGCTTCCGGCTTTGCAGTCAGGTTCGACGGCTTCACCGTTTTATATGAAGAGTCAAAGGATGACGATTCTGAGAAAATCCCGATTTTAGCAAAGGGAGACGTCCTCAAGGTAAAGTCGGTCGACGGTATCCAGCACTTCACCCAGCCTCCGGCAAGATACACCGAGGCAACCCTAATCAAGGCGTTCAAGGAGTATGGCATCGCCCGCCCATCAACCTATGCCACAACAATTACAACGATTTTACAGCGTTCCTACGTCGAGCGTGAGGGCAAACAGCTCAAGCCGACAGCGTTAGGCGAGGTCACAACCGAGCTGATGAAAGAGCACTTTGAGGACATAGTTGACGTCGATTTCACCGCCCAGATGGAGTCAAATCTTGACGACATCGAGCTTGGCAAAGCCGACTGGCACGAAACCCTTAAGAATTTCTATGACGGCTTCGATAAATCCCTCCAGCAGGCTGAAAAAGACCTTGACGGAAAGCGTGTCAGAGTCCCCGATGAACCGACAGACCAGATCTGCGAGCTCTGCGGCAAGCCGATGGTGATAAAGATAGGCAAATACGGTAAATTCTTGGCGTGCTCCGGATTCCCTGAGTGCACGAATACCAAGACACTTGTTATAGAAGCCCCCGGAAAGTGCCCCTACTGCGGCAAGAAGCTCCTTCAGAAGAAGACCCAGAGAGGCAAGAAGTACTTCGGCTGTGAGGATAACCCCAGTTGTGAATTCATGACATGGGACACTCCGACAGCTGAGATTTGCCCGAAGTGCGGTTCAACCCTCTTCCAGAAAGGCTCAGCAAAGACGGGCAAGCTCCTCTGCCACCAGAGGAATTGCGACTACGAAAAGGACTTGAGCGGTGAATAAGGTAACAGTAATAGGCGGAGGTCTTGCCGGCTGTGAAGCGGCATGGACTCTTGCAAATATGGGAATCCCCGTCAGGCTTTACGACATGAAACCGGGGAAATTCACGCCTGCGCATAAGTACACCGGTCTTTGCGAGCTCGTCTGCTCAAACTCCCTTAAAGCCGAAAGACCGGACTCTGCGGCAGGACTTCTGAAGCTCGAAATGCGCCGCTTAGGCTCAGTAACAATGCCGGTAGCCGACGAAACCCGGGTTCCGGCAGGCGGAGCATTAGCCGTCTCGAGAAAGGACTTTTCCGATAAGGTCACCGAAAAGATTTTAAGCCACCCGGATATAGAATTCATTTCGGAAGAGATAACCGAAATTCCCGACGGCTACGTCATAATTGCAACGGGACCGCTCACGAGCGACGCTCTTTCCGAGAGTATAAAATCCCTCATCGGTGAAGATTATCTCTATTTCCACGACGCCGCCGCACCGATTGTGACTGCCGACAGCCTCGACATGTCCCGCATTTTTGAGGCTTCAAGATACGGCAAGGGCGAAGCCGACTACCTCAATTGTCCGATGGACAAAGAGGAGTATTTGGCATTCTACAACGAGCTCATCAGTGCCGAAACCGCCCCTCTTCACGATTTTGAGAAATCGGGTTCGGACAATTATAAGGTCTATGAGGGCTGTATGCCGATAGAGGCACTTGCCAAGCGTGGCGAGGACGCAATGCGCTTCGGACCCTTGAAGCCGGTTGGGCTTATCGACCCGAACACCGGCAGGCGTCCCTATGCGGTAGTTCAGCTGAGAAAAGAGAATGTGGAGGGCAGGATGTACAATCTCGTCGGCTTCCAGACAAATCTCAAGTTCGGCGAACAGAAGCGGGTATTCTCGATGATTCCGGGACTCAAGGATGCTGAATTCATGCGCTATGGCGTCATGCACAGAAACACCTACATGAATTCTCCGATGCTACTGGACAAGCATTTCTGCCTTAAAAAAGACCAGAGAATCTATTTTGCTGGTCAGATGACCGGAGTCGAGGGCTACACCGAATCAGCGGCAAGCGGAATCTATGCCGGGCTCAGCCTCGGAAGAAAGCTCAAGGGACTTCCCGAGATAGCTCTTCCCAAAGAGACTATGATTGGTGCACTTGCAGACTATGTCGAAACCGGTTCACCCTCAGGATTTCAGCCGATGGGCGCAAATATGGGAATCCTGCCGGAGCTGCCGGAGAGGATAAAGAACAAACAACTTAAATATCAGGCACTTTCTGAGCGTGCAATGAACGCTCTTGAACAGGCACTGACCGAGACCAAGGAGGCTTAAAAATGGCTGAAAAAATCCGTGTTATAGTTGACGCTTTCGGCGGGGACAATGCTCCTCTCGAGGTGATAAAGGGCGCAATCAGGGCTGTGAGCGAGCTCGATGTCGACATAACCCTTGTCGGCGACGAGGAGAAAATCAAGACCTGTGCCAAGGAAAACGAGCTCGATATTTCAGGGTTAGCCATTCACCATGCCCCGACAGTCATGGCGGTCGAAACCGAGCCGACAAAGATTCTCAAGGAGTATTCCGACAGCTCAATGGCAGTCGGTCTCAAGATGCTCCACGACGGCGAGGGCGACGCCTTCGTCTCCGGCGGCTCAACAGGTGCTCTTACAGTCGGTGCGACGTTCATCGTCAAGAGAATGAAAGGCATCAAACGATGCGCAATAGGAATGGTTCTCCCGACAACAAAACAGCCCTGCATGGTTTTGGACATCGGTGCAAACTCCGAATGCCGCCCAGACATGCTCGTACAGTTCGCAATAATGGGTTCAGCATATATGAATAAGCTTCAGGGCGTAGAGAATCCGAGAACAGCTCTCATCAATATCGGCGCAGAGCCCACCAAGGGCAGGGATCAGGAGGTCGAAACCTATAAGCTTCTCGGAAACGCCCCCGTAAACTTCATCGGAAATATTGAAGCCCGTGAAATTCCTTTGGGCGGCGCAGATGTCGCCGTAACCGACGGTTTTTCCGGAAACCTCGTCCTCAAAACCTATGAGGGAATGGGCAAGCTGATTTCAGCATACTTAAAAGATATGTTCAGCGGAGTGACAGGAAAGATAGCCGGGCTGTTTGTACTTAAAAGAATCAACGCAATGAGAAAGAAGCTCGACTACTCCGAATACGGCGGAGCACCGCTTTTGGGTGCATCAAAACCGGTAATCAAGGCTCACGGCTCATCGAATGCAAACGCATTCTTCAACGCCATCCGTCAGGCGAAGCTCTACATAAACCGGAACGTAACCGAAGAGATAGCGACAGCACTTGAGGAAATGAAAGCAAAGGAGGCAGAGGAAAAGTAAATGGAACTTACAAGATTAGAAGAATTTGAACAGAAATTGGGCTATACTTTCAAGGATAAGGATCTTCTCATCGAAGCTCTCACTCACTCCTCCTATGCCAACGAGTCCCATCACACGAGAAACTCAAATGAACGCCTCGAATTCCTTGGCGACTCAGTTTTGTCGATAGTCGTTTCCGAGTATCTTTTCGAGGAGTGCACCGACTATCCCGAGGGAGAGCTCAGCAAGACCCGTGCCACCCTCGTCTGCGAGAAATCCCTTGCAAAATTTGCCGAGCAGATAGATCTGAAAGAGTATATATTCTTAGGAAAAGGCGAGCTTTCGAACGGCGGCAAAAACCGTCCGTCGATAATCTCCGACGCTTTTGAAGCGGTTATCGCCGCAGTATACCTCGACGGAGGCTTTGAAGCGGCAAAGAAATACGTCCTCCGCTTCATCCCTGAGAATGTAGAGGAAGCCGCCGCAAAGGAGTACGACGACTATAAAACCGTCCTGCAGGAGATAATCCAGAAAAACCCGGAGGAATCGGTTGAGTATGAGCTCGTTTCCGAATCGGGACCGGCTCACAGAAGAACGTTCACAGTTGACGTCATGCTCAACTCAAATGTAATAGGAACAGGCACAGCAAGCTCCAAGAAGCGTGCCGAACAGCTTGCGGCAAAGGAAGCTCTAAAGCTGATGGGAGCACTTCCCGATGAGCACTGACATGCGCCAGCATAAACATGCAAACCTGAGTATCTTCGTCCCGCATATCGGCTGCCCGCACAAGTGCACATTCTGCAACCAGAACACCATCACCGGGCAGACATTCATACCTCATGCCGGTGATGTAAAAGAAATCTGCGAGAAAGCAATAGCCGATGGCGTTGACATGGGTAACACCGAAATCGCCTTTTTTGGCGGAAGCTTCACCGCAATCCCGCTTAACTACATGATAGAGCTTTTAGAGGCGGCAAGAAGATATGTCAGTCGAGGCTTCCGGGGAATCCGGGTTTCGACCCGACCGGACGCCATCAACAGACCGGTTCTTGAGATATTATACCGCCATGGCGTCACCACCATAGAGCTCGGTGCACAGTCGATGTTTGACGATGTCCTCACACTTAATGAGCGTGGTCACACCGCTCAGGACGTCGTTAACGCTTCGAAGCTGATAAAAGAGTACAGCTTCGATCTTGGTCTCCAGATGATGCTCGGTCTCTACGGTTCAACCCCTGAAAAGGACTATGAAACCGCCCTCAGAATAGCCGATTTACAGCCCAAAGAGGTCAGAATCTACCCGACAGTGGTACTGAAAGATACAAAATTGGGCGAGCTCTACACCGAGGGCAAATATGAAACCTACGATTTATCCGAAGCGGTTGAGCTTTCGGCAAAGCTCCTCGACCTGTTCGAGAGCAGGGGAATCAACGTCATCAAGCTTGGTCTTCATTCATCAACAGATGTTGAGAACTCGATGCTTGGCGGAATCTATCACCCGGCATTCAGGGAGCTCTGCGAGGGAGTCCGGGCGAGAAACACTATGGAAAAGCTTATGGGCAAAGGGACGTCTTATACTTTCACCGTCCGCCCCGACTACCTGTCGAAAGCACTTGGACATAAGAAAAGCAACATAGAATATTTCCGGGAAAAGGGGACAGAGGTTACCATCAAGGCAGACCCAGCTCAGACTGAAAATATTCTCATTAAGGAATGGTAAAAGCGTGTATTTGAAATCAATAGAGCTCCACGGCTTCAAGTCCTTTCCGGACAAGGTCAAGCTTGAATTCGGAAAAGGTCTGACAGCCGTTGTGGGTCCCAATGGAAGCGGAAAAAGCAATATAGGCGACGCCGTCAGATGGGTTTTGGGCGAACAATCCTCAAAAACTCTTCGTGGCGGCAAGATGGAGGACGTCATCTTTGGAGGCACAGAAAAGCGCAGCCCAATGAGCTTCGCCTCCGTCACCTTGAATATATCAAACGAAGACCGCACCCTTGAAATAGACTCCGATGAAGTCAGCGTCATGCGCAGGCTTTGGAGAAGTGGCGAAAGCGAATATCTCCTGAATGGAGCACAGGTAAGGCTCAAGGATGTCGTAGAGCTCTTTATGGACACCGGTCTTGGTCGTGACGGCTATTCGATAATCGGGCAAGGCAAGGTAGCCGACATAGTCAGCTCGAAATCGGGCGACCGCCGTGAGATATTCGATGAAGCCGCAGGAATCTCGAAGTTCCGCTATAAAAAAGCAGAGTCGGAGCGTAGACTTGCCTCTGCAGAAGAAAATATCCTGCGCTTAAAAGACATACTTTCAGAGCTTGAGGGAAGAGTAGAGCCACTTCGGATTCAGTCCGAAAAGGCGAAGAAGTATCTCAAGCTTGCCGAAGAAAGAAAGCTCCTCGAAATTTCCGTCTGGACTAATAAGCTCGAAGAGCTCCGCTCAAGCGAAACTGACACCGGAAATCTTCTTTTATCCTCACAGGGCGAATATGAGCACTTAACAAACGAGATTTCCCGTTTTGAAGCTGAGATAGAAGAGCTTGCCGCCAAGCGCAGGCAATCAGCTCTTGCGGCAGAGGAATACCGGGCAAAAATATCGGAACTCACCGAAAAAAGCTCCGAAGCCGCATCGGATATTGCCGTCTATAAGAACAACATCATGCACTATGAGACCGAAATAGCCGAGGCTGAAAAGAAGCGTATGGAGCTTATTTCTGCCGAAGCAGAGGTCGAAAAGAGCATATCTGTCAGGCTCTCAGAAGCCGATAAAATCAGGTCTCAGCTTGCGTCACTCAATGAAGAGGTTTCCTCTTTGGAAAAAGAACTCATTGGCTTGAATTCAGAAGAGAACGAGCACGAGAGCGACCTTAACGCCTCCCGTGAAAAGCTCAACCATGCCTATGTGGAGCGTTCTGAGCTCAAATTCGCAATCGCAAACGCCCTCCGGGACAAGAGCGACGCAGAAAACGAGATAAAAGACGCCTCAGCCCAGATAGACACCCTGAAATTACAGATAACCAAAACCGAAAACGACGAGCAGTCGGCACTTGACGGCGTTTCGGACATATTAAAACAGATTTCTGAGCACCAGAACCGCTTATCAGGCTTCAACATGCTCTATCAGAAGAAAACCGAGCTCCAGAAGAGGCTTTCGGCGGAATTTAACGAATGTGAACTCAACAAACGCTCTCTTGAATCCCACCGCCAGATGCTTATCGACCTCGAAAACAGCATGGAGGGCTTCGCCGGAAGCGTCAAAAGCGTCGTAAAAGCAGGCAAATCGGGTAGAATCGGGGGCGTCCGGGGCACAGTTTCCCAGCTCGTCTCAGCCGATTCAAAGTACAGCCTTGCTATAGAGACAGCCCTTGGCGGCGCAATGCAGAATATCGTTGTTTCAAACGAAGAGTCTGCAAAAGCCTGCATCCGTTACTTGAAAGAAACCAACGGCGGCAGAGCGACTTTTCTTCCGATAACCTCAGTCAAAGGCAACGTGCTTAACGAGAGAGGTCTTGACATGGAAGAGGGCTTCGTTGCAATGGCTTATGAGCTCCTCGAATGTGACGAAGAATATTCCGGAATAATCCGTTCACTCTTAGGAAGAACGGCAGTCGCCGAGAATATCGACCTTGCTGCCAATATCGCCAAAAAGCACGGCTACCGCTTCAAGATAGTAACCCTTGACGGTCAGGTCATCAATTCCGGAGGCTCATTCACCGGAGGAAGTTCTTCCAAAAATTCGGGCGTCCTCTCAAGAAAGAACGAGATTTCAAAGATTAGTGTCCAGCTCGATAAGCTCGAAACCGATCTCTCAAGGCTCAAGGAACGCCTTTCCACTGCCAACGCCGAAGCAGAAAAGCTTGGCTATGATGTGGAGGGTGAAAAAGAAATCATCTCCTCGATGGAGTCGGACAAAATAAGATTTGAGACCGAAGCCGAACGCCTGAGGCTATCAGCAGACCAGCTCAAAGAGCGCATCTCAGATATTGAGAAATCTGTTCTGTGGAACCAGAATAAAATCTCAGCTTCTGAGAAAACCAAGTCTTCATCCGAGATTAAACTTGCCCAGCTTGAGGCAGAAATCTCAGTAACAGAAGGGAAGATCAGTGCCGCCGGCGAAGAAACAGCCGCCCTCAGAAATCGCCGTGAGGAAATTTCGAACAGCATTTCCGAAAAGCGTCTTCATGTGGCAGAGCTTGCCAAGGACATCGAGGCGGCGAACCAGTTTGTAGAGCAGCTAAGATCAGGCATCGAAAGCTCCCGTGCAACAGCTGGCGAGTATCTCGACAAGAAAGCTGAGCTTGAGCTCGCAATAGCTGCCGAACAGGAGAACATCTCAGAGCGTGAGCGTGAAGCAAAAGAATCAAAGCTCACAGCCGAAAGATATAGCGAGCGCATCCGTCAGGAAACCGACAGCTCACTTGAATACGAGCGTCAGGAGAACTTGGCAAGAGCGAAATCGAAAGAAACGTCATCGTTGAAGGAATCTGTCATGAGCGAGATTTCCCGACTTTCCGAGCGTCTCGAAACCATCCGCCGTGACAGTTCCGACATCATAGGAAGCCTCTGGGAGTCCTATTCGATGACTGCCGACGAAGCGGCGTCTCAGGCTGAAAAGCTCACCGATGTCTCTGAAGCCAACAAGCACCTGACCGAAATCAGGAATAAAATCCGGGCATTAGGCTCAGTCAACACCGACGCTATTGACGAGTATAAAGAGGTGTCGGAGAGATACGAATTCCTTTCCAAGCAACTCGCCGACGTGACCAAGTCGAAAACCGAGCTCGAAGCTCTCATCGATGACCTCACCGTCAATATGCGCAGAATGTTCTCTGAAAGCTTCGAGAAGATAAACGAGAATTTCAAGCTTACATTCTCCGAGCTTTTCGGAGGAGGAAGAGGCGAGCTCACCCTCACCGACCCCGAAAACGTCCTCGAATCGGGAATTGAGATAAACGTCGCACCTCCCGGAAAGGTGATAAAGAATCTTTCGCTTCTCTCAGGCGGAGAGCAGGCATTCGTAGCGATAGCGATATACTTCGCAATTCTGATGCTTCGTCCGTCCCCGTTCTGTATCTTGGACGAGATAGAGGCGGCACTCGACGACGTGAATGTCACGAAGTATGCCCAGTATCTGCGGCACTTCACCGATACAACCCAGTTTATACTTATCACCCACCGCCGTGGAACGATGGAGGAGGCAGACGTCCTCTATGGCGTCACCATGCAGGAAAAGGGTGTTTCAAAGCTTTTAAAGATGGACGTACACGACGTCTCATTCAGTGACGAAGAAATTAACTAAAAAGGAGAATAATATGGGCTTTTTTGATAAGCTGAAAGCAGGACTTTCGAAAACGAAAACAGGTCTTATGAGCGGAATAAACCAGCTGTTCAGAGGAGGCAGCCTCGACGATGACTTCTATGACGAGCTCGAAGAGCTTCTTATTCTGTCCGATTTGGGCGGCAAGACCTCAGAAGAAATAGTAGAGTCCCTCAAAGACCGGGTAAAAGAGCAAAAGATAAAAGACCCGATGGAAGCACGCCAAGCTCTCAAAGACATCATCCAAGAAATGCTTGGCGAGGATGTGCCGCTTGACCTCTCGACCAAGCCGTCGGTAATCCTCGTTATAGGCGTAAACGGCGCAGGCAAGACGACCACCATCGGCAAGCTCTCGAACCAGCTAAAAAATGAGGGCAAGAAGGTCCTCGTAGCAGCCGCAGACACATTCAGAGCGGCGGCAGTAGACCAGCTTCAGGTCTGGTGCGACCGGGCAGGAGTAGATATTATCAAGCACGCCGAGGGAAGCGACCCTGCTGCAGTTGTCTTCGACGCCATGGACGCCGCAAAGGCAAGAAATGTCGATGTAGTCATAGTCGACACAGCCGGCAGACTTCAGACGAAGAAAAACCTGATGGCGGAGCTCTCAAAAATCTCAAGAATCGTGCATACAAAGGCTGAGAACTGCGCCCTTGAAGTGCTGATAGCCCTCGACGCCACCACCGGGCAGAACGCAGTAAATCAGGCACGTGAGTTCAACGAAGCCGCCGACATCACCGGAATAATCTTAACAAAGCTCGACAGCACCGCCAAGGGCGGCATAGTCATCCCGATAGTAAACGAGCTCAAAGTCCCCGTCAAGCTGGTAACAGTCGGTGAAAAGATCGACGACATCCAGCCATTTGTGGCAAAGGATTTCGTTGACGCACTCTTTGACGAGGGAGGGGAGCGGTAATGAAGATGATTTTAGCTTCAAACAACCCCGAAAAGCTCCGTGAAGTAAAAGAGATTTTAACGCCCTATGGAATTACAGTTATCTCCCAGTCAGAAGCCGGAATCAGGATCGAAGTCGAGGAAACCGGCACAACGTTTGCCGAGAATTCTGAACTGAAAGCAAGAGCAGTATATGATTTGACACATACCCCCACAATCGCCGATGACTCCGGAATCGCAGTCGACGCCCTGAACGGTGAGCCGGGAATCTATTCAGCCCGTTACGGCGGAGAGGGTCTTGACGATGTCGGCAGGTGCCATCTATTGCTCAAAAATATGGAAGGCGTCCCGGATGAAGAGCGCACTGCCCGTTTCGTCTGCGTGATAACCTATTTCGATGAAAAAGGCGAAAAGCACCAGTTCGACGGCAAAATAGAGGGCAAAATCGGCTATGAGATGATTGGTTCAAACGGCTTCGGCTATGACCCGCTTTTCATGGTCGGCGACCGATCACTTGCGGAGTATACCGATGACGAGAAAAACAGCGTCAGCCATCGTGGCAACGCACTAAGAAAGCTGGAAAATTACTTGAAAGAAACCCAAAAGCCAAAGAAAGCATCAACTCTTAACTCCAAGCAGCGCAGCTACCTCAAAGCCTACGCCGCCAACATTGAGCCATCATTTCAGATAGGAAAAGGCGGCATCAGCGAAGCTCAGGTCAAGTCTATAAATGACTACCTCACAGCACACGAGATAATCAAGGTCAAGTGCCTTGAAAACTCGCTCTATACAGCCCGTGAAGCCGCCGAGGAGCTTGCCGACAAGACCAATTCGGAGGTCGTAATCACAATTGGTTCAAAGGCGGTTCTCTATCGCAGAAACCCGAAGAAGCCGGTAATAGACTTTAAATCATGAAGATAGCAATTTTCGGGGGCACATTCAACCCCATCCATAACGGACACCTGAATGTAATAGAAAACGTGCAGAAAGTCCTGAACCCTGACAAGCTGATTCTCATGCCAACCCATATCCCACCACACAAGGCGGTGAAAGATTTAGCATCTGATGAAGCAAGGCTCGAAATGTGCCGGCTTGCGGCGTCGCTCTACGAAAACGTCCTCGTCAGCGATTTCGAGCTGAAAGCCGAGGGCAAGAGCTACACCGTCACAACGATGGAGCACCTTAAAAGCATATATCCCGACGACAATTTGTACTTCGTCATGGGAAGTGACATGCTTAAAACTTTTCTCAGCTGGTATCAGCCAGAAAGAATAATGGAGCTCTGCACCCTCGTCTGCGTCTGCCGTTCGGAGGCTGACAGGAAGTCAGCCAAAGAAAACGCCGAAGAGATTATGGCACATGGCGGCAGGTGCACTATCATCGACTGCGAAGCCGTCGAGGCATCCTCAACCGAGATAAGGGCAGATTTAATCGCCTATAACACCTCTTTCGGACGGATTCCCGGAAATGTTGAAAGCTATATTTCGGAAAATGGTCTTTATAATTTTGACAAAACGAAGTATAATAGCTACAGGGAATATTTAGCTTTGCATCTTTCCGAAAAGCGGTTCAACCACTCTCTCAACGTAGCCGACGAAGCTTTGAAGCTTGCCGTCCTTTATGACTGCGACCGCGAGAAAGCCTACTTCGCCGGACTCGTCCATGATATTTGTAAAGAGCTTCCGATTGAGGAGCAGTACGCACTGACCTTAAGAAGCCCACTTAACGTCACCGACGTCGAGCTGAACGCTCCGAAAACCTATCACGGAATCGCAGGCTCGGTATTCTTAGAAGAGCAGTTCGGGATAACTGACCCCGACATTCTGTCAGCCGTCCGCTACCACACAGTAGCCAAGGGCGGGATGAATCTTCTCGAGAAGATAATCTACATGGCGGATCTTATTTCAAAAGAGCGTCACTATCCCGACGTTGAGTATTACAGAGACGTGACCCATAAGGATTTAGACTTAGGTCTTTACGAAGCGATGAAGTTCTCCATTGAGGATTCGATTTCGAAAACGAGAACAATCCCGACACTGACGCTCGACGCTTATAACGAATACACCCTCTACAAGCTGAGCCTCAAAGGCGAGACAAAGAAGTAGGAACCAAAGGATTCAACGCCCTTTTATGATGACTATGAAAGAGCGATTGAAAACCATCATATCCAGATTCGAAAGAGAAGAGCGTCCAAGGCTTAAGCTTCGCCGTGGAGACAAGCTGCCTCTGTTGATGGCGATTGCCTGCATCATAACAGCGGCGGCGACCTATATCGTCCTGAGCGGCGCAGAAGCCTACGCAAAAAAGCTCGTTGCCATCAGGGCATCCACGCCTGAAAGCGAAGACTACAGCCTCCAAGGCTACTCCTATGAACCGGCAACCACCAAGCGAAATATTCTTCTCTCTGTAATCGACGAGGACGAGCTCTGCCGTGCCCATGTTTTGGTTTTTGACGAGGACAAGCATACCCTCGATATTCTCGATACACCACCAGAAACCCTCGTTTCCTGCGGAGGCTTTGACGGAACGCTCAGCGAAGCCTATAAAACTGAGGTATATCAGGAAATAGTCGCAATGGCACTTGATCTGCAGCTTGACGGATGCATGTCTTTCAGTGTGGAAACAGTGCGTGACTGCGTAAATCTTTTGGGCGGAGTGAAACTTACTCTTGACAAAGAGGTAAAAATCGGCGAAAATATATTAAGTAAGGGCGAAAGAACTGTGATGGGTAGCGTCGCCGGAATCATCGTTTCAAACAGTCAGGCTTATACTGATGGCGACACTGGCAGAATCACCGCCTACCATAATCTTTTAGCCTCGATAATCTCAACTCTCAAGGAAAAGGGCGCAGTCGAATGGGTTAGCCTCACGGTTGACCTCATCGTAAACCGTGTTGAAACCGATATGACCATAAGCGAGATTATAGAGCTTATAAACCTCCTGAACGAGACAGATACAGAGAACATTAATATCCAATTGACAACAATAGAAAATTCAAAGTAAAGGAGCCAGAAATGACAGAATTAGAAAAAATCACGGCAATCGTGAAAGCACTCGACTCAAAGAAAGCTGAGGAAATCACCGTCATCAAGATAACCGACCTGACCATCATTGCGGACTATTTCGTTATCGCCGGCGGCACCTCCACCACCCACACAAAGGCTCTCGCAGATGAGACCGAATTCAAGCTTGGAGAGCTCGGCATCAAGCCCGACCACATCGAGGGCGTCGACGGCGCAAGCTGGATAGCTATGGACTTTGGCGACATCATCGTGCATGTCTTCTGCAAGGATACGAGGGCGCAATATTCGCTTGAAAAGCTCTGGAGCGACGGCGAAGTTATTGACATCTCGGGCATGCTGTGCTAAAATACAGTAGATTGACAAAAGGGTCACCCAAGTAAATTATAAGGACTGATAAAAATGAAATATGATTTTGCAGCCGTCGAGAAGAAATGGCAGGATTACTGGGAAGAAAACCACACTTTCGATGTGAAAATAGACCACTCGAAGGAGAAGTTTTATGCTCTCGTGGAGTTCCCGTACCCCTCAGGAGCAGGTCTCCATGTCGGACACGTCAAGGCTTTTTCCGGTCTTGAAGTAGTCTGCCGCAAGAAGAGACTTGAGGGTTATAATGTCCTCTTCCCGATAGGCTTCGACGCATTCGGACTGCCGGCTGAGAACTACGCCATCAAAACTGGCGTTCACCCGAGAATCTCTACAGATCAGAACATCCACCACTTCTCCGAGCAGCTCAAGAAGGTCGGCTTCTCGTTCGACTGGTCACGCACTGTTGATACAACTGATGAGGACTATTACAAGTGGACGCAGTGGATATTCTTAAAAATGTTCGAGCATGGTCTTGCTTTCAGAGACAAGACCCTCGTGAACTATTGCCCGAGCTGCAAGGTCGTTTTGTCTAACGAAGATTCGCAGGGCGGCAAGTGCGACGTCTGCCACAGCGACGTAATCCAGAAGCCAAAGGACGTCTGGTACTTAAGAATAACCGATTACTGCGACAAGCTTCTTGAGGGACTCGAGGAGGTCGACTATCTCCCGAACATCAAGCTCCAGCAGCAGAACTGGATAGGAAAGTCAACCGGTGCATTCGTCAACTTCGAGCTTAAGGACATCCCCGAAAAGCTCAGAATCTATACAACCCGTCCCGACACTCTCTATGGCGTTACATTCATGGTAATGGCACCCGAGCATCCGATTATTGATGAGTATGCGGACAAGATCACCAATTTCGATGCCGTCAAGGCATACCGTGACGAGTGCGCAAAGAAGACCGAGTTTGAGAGAACCCAGCTTGTCAAGGACAAGACCGGCGTCAGACTCGAGGGCATCAGCGCAATCAATCCCGTAAACAACACCGAAATCCCCGTCTACATATCCGACTATGTAATGATGGGCTACGGCACAGGCGCAATCATGGCAGTTCCTGCGCACGACCAGAGAGACTATGAATTTGCGAAGAAGTTTGGCATCGATATAATCGAAGTCATCAAGGGCGGCGACATCTCAAAGGAAGCCTACACCGGCGACGGCGAGATGGTCAACTCAGGCGAGCTCAACGGCTTGACAAACAAAAAAGATTCCATCGAAAAGATGATAGAAGTCCTCGAAGCTAAAGGTATAGGCGAAAAGGGCGTTCAGTACAAGATGAAGGACTGGGCATTCAACCGCCAGCGTTATTGGGGCGAACCAATTCCGATAATCTACTGTGACCACTGCGGAATGGTTGCTGTTCCATATGATGAACTGCCTTTGAAGCTTCCTGAGGTCGAGAATTTCGTCCCCGGCTCAGACGGCGAAAGCCCTCTTGCCAAGATTGACAGCTTCGTAAACTGCACCTGCCCGAAATGCGGCAGACCCGCAAAGAGAGAAACCGACACCATGCCCCAGTGGGCAGGCTCGTCGTGGTACTATCTCCGCTATTGCGACCCGCACAACAGCGAGGCACTTGCTTCGAAAGAAGCTCTTGACTACTGGATGCCGGTAGACTGGTATAACGGCGGAATGGAGCATGTCACAAGACACCTTATCTACTCAAGATTCTGGCACAAGTTCCTCTATGACATCGGAGCAGTAAACACCTCCGAACCCTATATCAAGAGAACCGCTCAGGGCTTGGTCTTAGGGCTCGACGGCGAGAAGATGAGTAAGTCAAAGGGCAACGTTGTCGACCCACTCGACGTAATAAACGAGTACGGCGCAGACGTCTTAAGAGTCTATACTCTCTTCATGGGCGACTACGAAAAGGCAGCTCCTTGGAGCGAGTCGAGCGTAAGAGGCTGCAAGAGATTCCTTGAGCGTGTCTGGGCTTTGCAGGACACCCTCATCGGCGGCGACAGCTACCGCCCGCAGTTCACCTCCAAGATGCATAAGCTCATCAAGAAGGTCTCCTCCGACATAGACACGATGAAGTATAACACCGCAATCGCCGCAATGATGACAATCTTAAACGACTTTGCAGCAGCAGGCTCGATAAACCGTGCCGAGCTCAAGGATTTCCTCATCATGCTCTATCCGTTCGCTCCTCACATTACAGAGGAGATGTATCTTGCGAACTACGGCGAGTATATCCACGATGCAAAGTGGTCAACCTATGACGAAGCACTCTGCAAGGACTCAGAGGTCGAGATAGCCGTACAGATCAACGGCAAAATCAAGGACAAAGCAATGGTTCTCACAGATGCCACTTCCGACGAAGTTTTGTCGCAGGTGAAAGCTATGGATAAGATAGCAAGTGAGCTTGCGGGCAAAAATATTGTCAAGGAAATCTACGTCAAGGGCAAGCTTGTCAACATCGTTGCAAAATAATTTCAGAAAGTTGCAAATTTCTCTTGACTTAGCCGGGCAATTGTTCTATAATGTAGGAAGTAGCATTGTGCAAAAACGCAATGTAAAGCGTTATGGGAGTAATGCTGTAACGCATATCCTCAGCCAGTGGTAGGCTTACTGTCTGCCCCAGTGGCAAAGGGAGGGAACATCAAATGGCAGAAATACACGTCGGTAAAAACGAATCTTTGGACACCGCACTTAAGCGTTTTAAGAGATCATGCGCTCGTGACGGTGTTATCGCCGAGGTACGTAAAAGAGAACACTACGAAAAGCCTTCTGTAAAGCGTAAAAAGAAGTCGGAAGCTGCTCGTAAGCGTAAGTACTGATCAGTAAGAAAATCAAAGGCGAGCAGTTGCCGATAGCATATCGGTCTGCCCGCTTTTGTTTTTCGTTGAGGAAAATTAATGCTTTTTAAACCCAAATACGTATTCAACACCATAGCCGACATCGATACAGACTTTCTTAAGCAGGAGAATATCAGGGCACTGATATTGGACCTTGACAACACCCTGACCACCCACAACAACCCCATCCCGAATGAGAGAATAGGACAGTGGCTGGAGGGCATGAAAGCCGGGGGCGTCCCGATGCTGATAATGTCCAACAACCACTATGACCGGGTAAAGCCATTTTCGGATTCACTGGGTCTTGATTTCGTCTGTGATGCCGGAAAGCCGCTTGGCAAAGGCTATAAAGAAGCCGTCGACCGACTTGGGCTGAGTAAGACCGAAGTCGCCACGGTAGGCGACCAGATATACACCGATGTCCTTGGCTCAAACCTCCACGGAATCCGTTGTATCTTCACATTTCCGATAGTCTACGAAACCGGCTTCTGGTTCAGGGTCAAAAGAACCCTCGAAAAGCCTTTATTACCCAAGAAAGAGAGGGCACTCAAATGACAGCACTTTTTGGACCAGCCGGCAGCTCCGAAGCTTTTTCCAAAAAATATAAAAAGTCATCCGACATGCCGAAATACCTGAGCGAAATGGGTCTTGACGCATTCGAATACCAATGCGGACAGGGAGTCAGAGTAAGCGAGTCATCCGGCATGGCACTCAGAGCAGAAGCTGAAAAGTGGGGAATCAGGCTTTCGCTTCATTCGCCCTACTTCATCTCGCTTTCAAGCATAGAGCCTGAAAAGCGTGACAAGAGCATAGACTACATATTGCAGTCCTGCCGTGCAGCGAAACTAATAGGTGCTGACAGGATAGTCATTCACTCCGGATCATGCGCCAAAATCACAAGGGAATACGCCCTTGAGCTCGCCTGCGAAACCCTTACCCGTGCAAGACAGGCGGCAATCGCCGAGGGCTTCGAGGACATTCACTTCTGCCCCGAAACGATGGGCAAGGTAAACCAGCTTGGAACTCTTGACGAGGTCTTGACTCTTTGCAAGCTTGATGACACATTCCTGCCGACAGTCGATTTCGGACACCTTAATGCAAGAACCTTCGGAGCAGTCAATTCACGTGAAGCGTTCGAAGAGATATTGGATAAAATCGGAAACGAGCTCGGAAGCGACCGCCTTAAGGTCTTCCACTCCCATTTCTCGAAAATCGAGTACACCACTCCGGGAGGGGAAAAAAGACACCTGACGTTCGAGGACACAGTTTACGGTCCCGAATGCGAGCCGCTTATGGAGCTCATCGCAAAGAAAAATCTGACGCCAACGTTCATCTGCGAGAGCGCAGGAACGCAGGATGTCGACGCACTTACCATGAAACAAGTCTATAATAACTACCTATAGGGAGGAATTTTATATGAGCAAATTTGAAAAGCTGTTTGAAGTGATGCCCTCTGGCATTGACTGCGCACTTATAACCGCAGATGTCAACCGCAGATACTTCACCGGCATGAAGTCATCAGCCGGAACAATCCTTGCATTCAAGGACAAGGCATACCTCATCATCGACTCAAGATATTTCGAGGTAGCTTCTCTTACAGTCAAGGATGCAGAAGTAATACTTCAGGGCAAGCTCTTCGAGCAGGTCAATGAGCTTCTCAAGAAGCACTCAGCAAAGACCGTCGCCATCGAAAGCGAATATGTCACCGTTTCCCAGCTGAATTCGTTCAAGGAAAAGATTACAGCTGCCGAGGTTGTCTCATCCAATGACCTTAGCAAGGCAATCGGAGAGCTCAGAATCGTCAAGACTCAGGACGAAATCGACAAAATGATCAAGGCGCAGAGAATTGCTGAAAAAGCATTCGACAACGTTCTGAACTTCATCAAGGTCGGCGTCACCGAAAGAGAAGTCGGTCTCTGCCTCGACTACTTCATGTTAAATAACGGTGCAGAGGACCTCTCGTTTGAGACTATTGCCCTGACCGGCGCAAACACCTCCCGTCCTCACGGCGTAGGCGGCGACACCAAGGTCACCGAGCACAGCTTCGTTCTCATGGACTACGGCGCAACCTATGACGGCTACCACAGCGACATGACCCGTACCGTCTGCGTAGGCACACCCACCGACAAGATGGCGGAGGTCTATGACATAGTCCTGAAAGCCCAGACTGAGGCAATGAAGCATATCAAGGCGGGCGTAAATGCCGCCGATGTCGACAAGGTCGCCCGTGACATCATCACCGAGGCTGGCTATGGTGATAAATTCGGACATAGCTTAGGTCATGGAGTAGGACTCGAAATCCACGAAGCTCCCGCATGCGCCTCGACGAGCAAGCACGTCTTCAAGGAGAACATGATAGTTACTGATGAGCCGGGAATCTATCTTCCGGGAGAGTTTGGCGTCAGAATCGAGGACTTTGTCATAGTCAAGAATGATGGCTGCATAGACATGACCGAGGCAAAGAAGTCACTTATAGTGCTGTAAGAGAAAAAATTCGGTGCAAATTGCATATATTTCGAATTAGTACTTGCATTATCGGCAATTATCGGTTAAAATAAGATTACACAGTAGGCAAGACCTAAAATAAGAAATGGAGGAAAACCAACAATGATTTCCGCAGGAGAATTCCGCAACGGAGTAACTTTTGAAGAAGACGGCAACGTCATGCAGGTAATAGAGTTCCAGCACGTCAAGCCCGGCAAGGGAGCGGCGTTCGTCAGAACAAAGACAAAGAATGTACTTACCGGAGCAGTAGTTGAGAAGTCCTACAACCCAACAGCAAAGTTCCCGACAGCGTATATCGAAAGAAGAGACATGGAGTACAGCTATTCTGATGGAGAGCTCTACTACTTCATGGACACCGAAACCTATGAGCAGATTCCCGTAAGCCCCAACGACGTAGGCGACAACTTCAAGTTCGTCAAGGAGAACATGGTCTGCACCATCCTTTCCTACAAGGGCAAGGTATTCGGCGTAGAGCCCCCGTTCTTCGTAGACCTCGTTGTCACCCAGACTGATCCCGGCTTTGCTGGCAACACCGCAACCAACGCCCAGAAGCCGGCAACTCTCGAAACAGGTGCAGAGATCAAGGTTCCGCTCTTCATCAACGAAGGCGAAACGATAAGAATCGACACCAGAACCGGTGAATACATGGGCAGAGCTTAATCAATGTACAATGTACAGTGTACAATGTACATTGATTAGTCAGCAGAAAAACGCAATATCAAAATTTATACCAGAGGAGGATTTGTTATGAACTTATCAGAAAAGGTACAATATCTCAATGGTCTTATGGACGGCTTGGGAATTGATGATTCAACCGACACCGGCAAGGTGCTCCTTGCTATGAAGGACGTTCTGGACGAGATTTGCGAGGCTGTCGACGGAATTGACAGTGATGTCGACGACATTGTCGACTTCTGCAATGCTATCGATGAGGATCTTCACCATGTTGAAGAGGCAGTTTTTGATGAACCCTGTGACGAACCGCCTCATGGTGGACCTCATGGTCCTCATCATGGACCTCATGGTCCGTGTGATCCTCATGGTCCGTGCGGTCCTCATGATCATCATGGACCTCATGACCATCATGGTCCTCACGACCACTGCTGCCATCATCATCCCGGGGAGGACGATGATCTCCCTTTTGAGGATGACTTCCCGTTCTTTGATGACGACGACCCGCTTCCTGTCTGGGATGACGACGAAGAAGGAGTCATTTCCGATGAAGAGGACGTCAGCGAGGACGAGGCTGAGGCAGACAACGAGGAGAAAACCGAAGAGTAATCTTCGTTTAACGGCAATTTAAACCAAAGAATGCTCTCCCGTAGGAATTCTTACGGGAGAGCTTTGAATGAAAGAATATGGGTAAAATTTATGTCTACTTCAACTCAAAATGCGGCTAACCGTGCGGCTAACCGCGCGGCTAACCGCATAGATACAAAAAAGCTTGTTTTAGCGGCACTTTTTGCTGCCATTGCATTTATCGTTTCGCTTTTAATAAGAATTCCTCTTATTCCGACGTTTACATTTCTTAAATATGATGCCAAGGATGTAATAATAGCACTTGAGGGATTTATACTGGGACCATGGTATGCGATAGCAACAACCGTTGTTGTCTCTTTGGTTGAGATGGTAACCATCAGCACTTCGGGATTTATTGGTGCCATCATGAATATTATTTCCACTCTGGCATTTGTATTACCGTCGACAATAGTTTATAAGTACTGCCACAATTTGTTTGGAGCAGTGCTGGGACTGGTACTTGGCGTTTTTAATGAAACAGGGTGGATGCTTATCTGGAACTATTTCATCACCCCCTTGTATACAACGGGAATGTCCAGAGAGGTTATAGCATCCTATTTGCTACCAGTATTTTTCCCGTTCAATTTTATAAAAGGCACAATAAACGCCTGCCTCACGTTCATCTTGTATAAGCCCGTTATGACTGCACTCAGACATGCGAAGGTTATGCCTCAGTCTGTCGGCACAGCTCCGAAAACGAGCACTGCCGTTACGTTGAATATAGTCATGGCAATACTATTGTTAGTCGCAATAGGGGTGGCTGTCTGGATGAGGATTTCAGGCTGATTTAAAGGAGATAAAAATGCCAAAGTGGCTCAGTAACGCCGTTTTCTATGAAATATACCCGCAGTCGTTCAAGGATACGAATGGCGATGGGATCGGCGATTTCAACGGTATCATATCAAAACTATCATACATAAAAGACCTCGGCTGTAATGCTATCTGGATAAATCCCTGCTTCAAGTCTCCGTTCGGCGATGCAGGATATGACGTGTCAGATTATTATCAGGTTGCGCCCAGATACGGCACAAACGACGATTTAAAGCACCTTTTCGAAGAGGCACATAAGCTCGATATGCATGTCCTCCTTGACTTAGTACCCGGTCACACCTCTTGGGATCACGAGTGGTTCAAACGCTCCTGCGAACCGGAGCATAACGAGTATTCGGACAGATATATCTGGACAGATTCTATCTGGGAGCAGCCTAAGGATCTCGCATGCCTCGCCGGAATCGCACCAAGGGACGGTTGCTGTGCCGTAAACTTCTTCTCCCACCAGCCTGCACTGAACTACGGCTATGAGGAGATAACCCGCCCATGGCAGCAGCCAACCGACGCTGAAGGACCGAAAGCCACGCTTGAAGAGATGAAAAACATCATGCGCTTCTGGCTCAATATGGGCTGTGACGGCTTCCGTGTTGACATGGCAGGCTCGCTTGTCAAGAACGACCCCGAAAGCAAAGGCACGATCCGCCTCTGGCAGAATGTCCGTAAATTTCTTGACAGAGAATTCCCCGAAGCGGCGATAGTTTCCGAGTGGGGCGACCCCGACAAATCGCTTGCGGGCGGATTCCATATGGATTTCCTCCTCCATTTCGGACCGATGAAATACTGGGAGCTCTTCCGTGGCGATAAGGCGTTCTTCTCCGGACATGGCGACATCTCCGAATTCTTCGGAAAGTACATGGAGAGCTACAATAAAGCCAAAGGCAAGGGTCTTATCTGCATTCCGTCGGGAAATCACGATATGCAGAGAATCTCTCATGACCTGACCAAGGATGAAATAAAGCTCGCATTCGCATTTATTCTCTCGATGCCCGGAGCACCGTTCATCTACTATGGCGACGAAATCGGCATGAGAAACCTTGACGGTCTTGTTTCCGTCGAGGGCGGCTATGGCAGAACTGCGGCACGTTCGCCCATGCAGTGGGACGAAACGAAGAATTCAGGCTTCAGCACTGCCGAGCCGGATAAGCTCTATATCTCAATAGATCCGGACGAAAACCGCCCGACCGTTTCGAAGCAGGAAGCTGACGAAAATTCGATTTTAAGAGAGCTCCGGCGCATTTTGGCAGTCAGAAAGAGCCATCCTGCCCTCAGCTCCGAAAGCGATTTCGAGCTCATTTACGTAGAGAAGAACGATCCTGCTGTCGCATATATCCGCAATAGCGAATCAGAAAAGCTCCTTGTTGTGATAAATACATCCGACAAGCCGAAGACAATCGATTGCAGATATATCCCCGGCGAAGCTGTTTACACTCAGGGCAACCCTGCCAAGTTTGACGGCAAGCAGGCTGCTCTACCCGCAAAATCCTGCGGATTCTATCATATCTGAAAAGAAGGAAAGAAACATGTTAACCCTTGATAAGTTTGAAGAAGCCTCCGAAGTAGTAAAGCAGGCGACCCAAGAGACAAAACTGGTCTACAGCCCCTACTTCAGCGAGAGAACCGGCAATAAAGTCTACCTGAAGCCCGAGAATATGCAGGTAACAGGCGCATACAAGGTCAGAGGAGCTTACTACAAGATAAGCACGCTGACGCAGGAGGAGAGAGCCAAAGGTCTGATAACCGCCTCCGCCGGCAACCATGCCCAAGGCGTAGCCTATGCCGCAAAAGCCTATGGCTGTAAAGCTGTTATCGTCATGCCGACGACTACCCCGCTTATCAAGGTAAACCGCACCAAGAGCTATGGCGCAGAGGTAGTCCTCTATGGCAACGTCTATGACGAAGCCTGCGACTATGCGCTTGAATTGGCTGAAAAAGAGGGCTATACGTTCATCCACCCGTTCGATGACCTGACAGTAGCAACAGGTCAAGGCACAATCGCCATGGAGATAGTGAAAGAGCTTCCGTTGGTAGACTGCATTTTAGTCCCGATCGGCGGCGGCGGACTTGCCACCGGTGTTTCAACCCTTGCAAAGCTTCTCAATCCGAATATCCATGTAATCGGCGTAGAGCCGGCAGGAGCGGCATGCCTGACAGCTTCATTCAAAGCAGGAGAGGTTGTAACCCTCCCGACCGTCAGCACCATTGCCGACGGCACAGCGGTCAAGACCCCCGGAAAGAAGATATTCCCATACCTGCAGAAGAACCTCGACGACATCATCGCCGTCGAAGACGACGAGCTGATAGTAGCGTTCCTCGACATGGTCGAAAACCACAAGATGATAGTCGAGAATTCGGGACTTCTGTCTGTGGCGGCACTTAATCACCTTGATTTCAAGGGCAAGAAGGTCGTTTCTGTCCTGAGCGGCGGCAATATGGACGTCATCACAATGTCCTCAGTCGTCCAGCATGGGCTTATCCAGCGGGATCGAATCTTCACCGTTTCCGTACTTCTCCCCGACAGAGCAGGCGAGCTCGTTCGGGTGGCTACGGTCATTGCAAACGAGCAGGGCAACGTCATCAAGCTCGACCACAACCAGTTTGTCAGCACCAACCGTAATGCGGCAGTTGAGCTGAAGATCACGATGGAAGCATTCGGGACTGACCACAAGCAGAGAATTGTAAAAGCTCTCGAAGACGGCGGCTTCAACCCGAAAGTTATAACTCCAAATCTTTAAATTTCGACATAAGGCTGAGTTTGTCCATGCTTTAAGTCTTGACAAGCTGTAGTCATCCTGTTATAATCAAAACATAATAAAACCCTTATCAAGAGCGGCGGAGGAATCTGGTCCTGTGAAGCCCGGCAACCTGTTTTCAAGGTGCCAAATCCAGCGGTTTAACCGAAAGATGAGGTAGACTTAGTAGTTTATCCGCGTTCGGCTATCCGAGCGCGGTTTTTATAATTCTATGAAAGGACAATACACATGAGAAGTTTATTTACTTCCGAATCAGTTACCGAGGGGCATCCCGACAAGGTCTGTGACCAGATTTCCGATGCCGTCCTCGACGAGTGTTTAAGACAGGACCCGATGTCACGTGTCGCCTGCGAGACAACCTGCGCATCAAGCCTTGTTATGTGCGTCGGCGAGATAACAACAAACGCCACAATCGACATCCAGAGCATAGCCCGTGATGTCATCAAGGACATCGGCTACGACAAGCCGGAATATGGCTTCGACTCAGAGGGCTGCACAATCTTAACCTCAATCCGCAAGCAGTCTCCCGATATAGCGATGGGCGTTGATAATTCCCTCGAGGGAAGAGATACCGAAGACAGCGACATAGGGGCAGGCGATCAGGGCATGATGTTCGGCTACGCCTGCGACGAAACCCCGGTTCTTATGCCGATGCCGATATATTATGCCCATAAGCTCACGAGAAAGCTTTCTGACCTCCGTAAGAGCGGCGAGATTCCGTACTTAAGACCGGACGGCAAGAGTCAGGTAACGGTCGAATATGAGGACGGCAGACCGGTGAGAATCCACACCGTCGTCATCTCCACCCAGCACGACCCTGATGTCACTCAGGAAAAGATACACGAGGACATCATCGAGAAATGCATAAGGTCTGAAATTCCAAGCGAGCTGATGGATGACAAGACGGTATTTCTCGTCAATCCGACCGGACGCTTTGTCATAGGCGGACCGGTAGGAGACAGCGGACTTACCGGCAGAAAGATAATAGTCGACACCTACGGCGGCTATGCACGCCACGGCGGCGGCTGCTTCAGCGGAAAAGACCCGACCAAGGTTGACAGATCTGCTGCCTATGCCGCAAGATACGCCGCAAAGAACGTTGTGGCGGCAGGATTAGCATCTAAGTGCGAAATCCAGCTTGCCTATGCCATAGGAGTAGCGCACCCGGTCTCCCTCTATGTCGACACATTCGGAACAGGAAAACTCAGCGACGATATTCTTGCCGGAGTGATAGGCAGCGTTTTCGATTTCCGCCCGTCACATATCATCAGTGATCTTGGGCTCAGAAAACCGATATACCGGAGCATATCAACCTACGGACACATGGGCAGAGAGGACTTGGATTTGCCATGGGAAAGAACCGACAAGACAGCAGCACTCCTGAACGCCTTGAAGCAGTAGACCTGAGTGTAAATTCGCCTGACGAGGACAGAACCCTCAAGCCCCGTGAGAAGATATTTCTTGCGGCGGTCATCCTGCTTCTGCTCTTCTCGATAGTCGGGATATTCGCAGTGAAAAACCATAAGTCAGACTCGTTCAGCCTGCTTGTGGCGGATGAGACGGAGCAATATGACCTCAGCGTCATAAATTCCGCAACAGTCGAGGATTTCATGGAGATTGACGGAATAGGCGAGGTGAGGGCAACCGCAATCGTAAACTTCCGGGAATCGATAGGCGGCTTCACCGACATAAATCAGATTACATATATCGACGGCATTTCCGATTCGATTTTAGAGAGTATAATTGAGTACTTCTATAGTGACGAAACGGAAAGTGAAGAATAAAAGCATAACAAAAATCGCTCTTTCAGGTAACGAAAGGGCGATTTTGCATGCTTAGGAGACTCTTCAAGATAAAAAAGTGGAGCTGATACCCAGATTCGAACTGGGGACCTCATCCTTACCAAGGATGCGCTCTACCGACTGAGCTATATCAGCACCATCCGACACGATTTGTCCGTGTCACGATTTGATATTATAGACCATTCGGACCGATTTGTCAAGACCTTTTTTGAAATTTTTTTGAGAATCCCGATATTAAATTTTAGTCCTCACCCGAAGCCTCAGTTGAGTTACCTTCTGTTCCATCCGCTATGGCAACATCTTGTGTGCTCTCAGTCACTTCAACAGCAGGGATGATAGTGCCCTCCGAGCCAATATTCACTCCCGCCATCGAGTAATATGATGTTTCGGTAGGCATATTCTTTCTTGTCAGGTTTCTTCTGACAATCGCCGACAGCAGATCGAATATAACCGCAAAGAGCGGAACGCCGATAATCATTCCGACAATTCCGAAGAGATTTCCGCATACGATGATAGAGATAAGAACCCAGAACGACGATATGCCGATGCTGTTTCCAAGAATCTTCGGACCGATGATGTTTCCGTCAATCTGCTGCAGAACCAGAATGAATATCACGAACCAGATGACCTTATTCGGCTCTGCAATGAGAACGAGTATCGCCGAGGGAATCGCTCCGATAAACGGACCGAATATCGGTATGATATTTGTAATTCCGATTATGATGGAGATAATCATTCCATAGGGCATCTGAAGAATCAGCATTCCCACAGCGCAGAGGCATCCTATAATAATTGAGTCAAGAATCTTGCCATAGATGAATCCAAGGAGTGCGTGATTAGTACTTGAAGTGAATGTAAATATCGGATGATAAATCCTTTCCGGGAAGAGAGCTACAATAAGCTTCTTAGCCTGCATCTGCAGGACTTCCTTGCTCGCCAAGAAGTATATTGCAACGAAGAATCCTAAGATAAAGTTCTTGACCGAATTTGCAAAGCTGAGTAAACTTGTAAGAAGCGTCGACAGCTGTGAAGCGAGGTTAGAAACAAAGCTACTCAGGTACGATGTGATGTTGTCGAGCTCACTACTGACAACCGATGCAATGCTCGGGTAGTCATCCAAAAGCTTGGTGAGCCATGTCTCGACAGCAGGGTAAACCTCATTGATAAGCCCATCATAGATGCCCGGAATGCTCGAAATAATCTGCGGTATAACTGCCATGATGACAAGTGTGATAACGGCGATTATGATTACAGATGCAACTGCAATTCCTATAGCTCTTGAAATCTTTGGATGAGCCTTTTTCCTGAAGACGGTTTTGCTGAGAATAATCTCGGTTCTTTTGACCATCGAATTCATGATGAATGCGATGACCAGCCCCCAGAGCACTGGCTCCAGAACATTAAGGATATTCTTAAAGAAAGAGCTTACGGTGTCCCACTGGAACAGGAACAGCACCACCAGCAGCACCACAGTGATAAAAGCAAAGCAGTAGCCGAAAATTTTGTTGTATCGTTTGTTGTCAAAGAATCTCAATTCTATCCCTCCAAGTTATTGCCTGTCGGCTAAAGCGACAGCTTTAACCTAAGCCAATGCGAAGCATTTGATTTAAGCCAATGCGGAGCATTTGCTTATAGTATAAACCATACCGGTGTTAAATGTCCATACCCAAAAGTGAAATTTTTAGAAAAAGATAAAAATCGTCTCCCCGGTATTTTCTTTTTCGTCGGTTTGTGGTATACTTGTCTCGTGTATAGATTTTGAACACGGAGGAAAGAAAGTGGCAGACAATTTTACTGAGCTGAAAAGAAAGGCTCTTACAAAATATTTTTCGCACCTCAATGACATGCAGCGTGAAGCTGTTTTCACTGTTGACGGACCGGTTCTGATTCTGGCAGGAGCCGGAAGCGGCAAAACGACAGTGCTTGTAAACCGGGTTGCCAACATGATTTATTTCGGCAACGCCTATCAGGACACCTTTAAGTATTCGGGAGTCACCCCCGATGACGAGAAGTTTCTTTCGGACTACGCCGCCGGCGTGACCGACGACTCAGAACGCCTGAGAAGAATAACCGCCGTAAACTGCGTAAACCCTTGGAATATCCTTGCCATAACATTCACAAACAAAGCGGCAGGGGAGCTTAAGGAACGGCTTCATCAGATGCTTGGCTCGACCGCCGACGGCATAACAGCCGCAACCTTCCATTCGGCGTGCGTCAGAATTCTTCGGAGAGAGATTGACAAGCTTGGCTATTCCTCAAGCTTCACAATTTATGACACCGACGACACCCAGAGAGTGATAAAAGCCTGCTTGCAGGACTATAATATTTCAGATAAACGTTTCCCGCCAAAGGAGATTATGCGTGAGATTTCCTCCGCAAAGGAGTCTCAGGTGGACGAAAATGAATACGCAAAGCTCTCAATGGGCGACTACCGCAAGCAGACCATCGCAAAGATATACTCCGAATATCAGCAAAGGCTCAAAAACGCCAACGCCCTCGACTTTGACGACATAATTTTACTGACCGTCAGACTTTTCGAGCAGTTCCCGGACGTTCTTGAGCACTATCAGAACCTGTATAAATACATACTTGTCGACGAGTATCAGGACACCAACATGGTGCAGTATCGCCTCATCTCGATGCTCAGCGCAAAAAGGAAGAATCTCTGCGTGGTAGGTGACGACGACCAAAGCATCTATAAGTTCCGTGGCGCAACAATCGAGAATATCCTCTCTTTTGAGCATCAGTATGAGAACGCCAAGGTCATCCGCCTCGAGCAGAACTACCGCTCAACCCAGAATATCCTCACCTGCGCAAACGAAGTCATCAGAAACAACCGTAGCCGCAAAGGCAAAAAGCTCTGGACATCAGCAGGCGACGGCGAAAAGGTTACCGTCTACGGAGCATCAAATGAATCTTCCGAGTCGAAATATGTCGCCGAAACGGTCTTGGGCTATATCAAGGACGGCGGCAAATATTCCGACAACGCAGTTTTATACCGCATGAACGCCCAGTCAAATTCGATTGAAAACACTTTCATGCGAAGCGGAATCCCTTACAAAGTCATCGGAGGCTTGAAGTTCTTCGATCGAAAAGAAGTCAAGGACATTTTAGCATATTTTTCTGTTATCAATAACGAAAACGACCTCCTCAGGCTCAAGCGAATCATCAACGAGCCAAAGAGGGGAATAGGAAACGCTACCGTCGACGCCCTCGAGAGCATCTCAAGGGACCTTGGTGAATCGCCACTGCAGGTCATGCGCACGGCTAAGGACTATCCGATTCTCTCACGCTCCGCACCGAAGCTTATGACACTTGCCGACATGTTTGATGAACTGAGAGACCACTCAGAGCTGATCCCTCTTCCTGAACTCTTGGATGAACTGATGAACAAATCCGGTTATCGGGCATTTCTTGAAACCCAAGGCGACGAGGGCATAACCCGCCTTGAGAACATCAACGAACTCAAATCCTCGATGGTCACTTATATCGACGAAGCCGAAGAGCCGTCCCTTTCCGGATTTTTGGAGGATGTCGCTCTCATCTCAGACATAGATTCAATGGACTCCTCCGACAGCGTCACCCTTATGACCGTTCACTCCGCAAAGGGTCTCGAATTCAATAACGTTTTTGTGGTCGGGCTTGAAGAAAACATCTTCCCGAGCTCCCGCAGTCTTGATTCAGAGGAAGACGTCGAAGAGGAGCGCAGGCTTGCCTATGTGGCGATAACCAGAGCCCGTAAGCACCTGAGCCTCAGCTATGCCCGCCAACGCCTCCTGTTCGGTTCGACCAACTTCAATCGCCCATCAAGGTTCATAAATGAGCTTCCCGACAGCGCAATAGAAAAGCGCACCGAAAGAACCTCCGACGAATATGAGAGAAGACCCTCTTCCAAGCCACAGACCTCAACGTATCTCCAGAACGCAAGAAAGCCGCAGACGAGTAAGCCCGTAAACATCGACTTCTCCGCCGGCGACAGGGTTCACCACAACGTTTTCGGCGACGGTACAGTCTTAAAGGTCACAAAGATGTCAAACGACAGCCTTCTTGAGGTCGCATTCGACACGGTAGGCACGAAAAAGATAATGGCGACATTCGCCAGAATAACGAAGATATAAAGAAGGATACCAATGGCATATACATACGATGATTACCTTACAGAGGATATGCTGAGTCTCCACGACGAGATGTCCGTAAAAATCCTCATCTGCTACTTTTTAAGGCAGATAAACCGCCCGATAACCCCGACCCAGCTCGCTGAGATAGCCACAACCGATGGCACAGTCAACTACTTTGTCTACTCCTCAGTAGTCGAAAGCATGCTTGAAAGCGGTATGCTCTCGCTTGAGAAAAATGGCGATGAGGAATACTATGTCCTTTCAGAGGCAGCAAGAGCCGGTGCAGACAGCTTCAAGCAGCAGGTTCCAAAGAGATTCCGCAACAAAATCCTTTCAGCAGGGCTCAAGTTCTTCGCCCGTCTCAAGAACGAAAACGACGTGAAAGTAGCCGTCTCAGAGCAGGAGAAAGGCTATCTTGTTGGCATCACCTGTCAGGATAGCGGCTTAACCCTGATGGATCTGAAAATCTATGCTCCCGATGAGGAGCAGGCAAAGCTTCTTGCTGAAAAAATCAGGCTGAACCCGACCGATTTCTATGCCAAAGTGATAGACATCGCCACCGAAAATGAAGAGTATCAGCCGGAGGTAAAGGAGGTCGACGATCTTTGAGTGAAAATAACAGCTTTTTCGCACTCACATCCCGAATGAAGTACATAAACCGTTGGGGACTGATGCGCAATACCCGAAACGAGAATATCGCCGAGCACTCGCTTGACACTGCAATATTGGCGCACCTCCTCTGTGTCCTGCGAAACGATCGCTTCGGCGGAAACGTTGACCCCGACCGTGCAGCGGTTCTCGCCATCTTCCACGATACAACCGAAATTATAACCGGCGACCTGCCGACACCCGTAAAATACCTCAATCCCGAGATAAGGACCGCCTATAAAGACGTCGAAGCCGCCGCAGTCGAAAAGCTCCTTGGCTGTATTCCTGAGGATATAAGAGAAGAGTATGACGGAATATTCAAATCTGAGGACAAGGAACTCCATAGTCTCGTGAAAGCCGCCGACAAGATTTCCGCACTGATAAAGTGCATCGAGGAACGCAAATCCGGCAACCGTGACTTCGAGGAAGCGGAAAAGCAGACAATCGAATCAATCAGGGCGATGGGAATTCCCGAGGCTGACATGTTCCTTGACGAATTCCTGCCCGCATACGAGCTTACTCTTGACGAGCAGGCTTAACCATCACAAAGGGTGATCATATTGCTTGAAAAGCTTTTTATCAGGGACTACCAGAATACCAGTGATCCGGCAGTCAGAATCAGATACGGCATTGTTGCAGGAATCTTCGGTGTGCTTACAAATGTAGTTCTGTTCCTGTTCAAGCTTTTAGTAGGGCTGATGTCACACAGTATCACCGTCATCGCCGATGCTGTAAACAACCTGTCCGATGCATGTTCGTCAGTCCTCACGATGATAGGCTTCAGGCTTTCAAGCCGCCCTGCTGACAAAGACCATCCCTATGGTCACGCAAGATACGAAGAGATAACTGCGCTTATTGTCGCACTTTTAGTCCTCTGCGTCGGAGTTCTCTTTGCAAAAAGCTCAATTGACAAGATAATCACACCTACGGATCTTGAAATAAGCGTCGTGACCTATGTCATCCTCATCGCCGCAGTCGCAGTGAAGCTCTGGCAGTATTTCACCTACCTTGACTTCTCGAAAGCCATAGACTCCGATGCACTCAAAGCCGACGCAGTCGATTCCCGTAACGACATCATAACGACCTCTTCCATCATTCTCAGCATGGCGGTAATGCAGATTTTCAAGGTCAACCTTGACGGCTGGTTCGGACTGATAATCTCGGTTTTCGTGATAGTTTCCGCTGTGAGAACCCTTTCGGAGGTCATCAGCCCGATGCTAGGCGAGCACCCTGATGAAAAGCTTGTCGAATCCATCTACTCGCTTGTCAGAGGCAGGGAAAATGTTGTCGGCTATCACGACCTCATCATCCACAGCTACGGGGCAGGGAAGTGCTATGCTTCGCTTCACATCGAGGTCGACGCCTCAAAGGACATCTTTCTTCTTCACGACATGATCGACACCATCGAGCGTGAAGCAAGAGAAAAGCTCAGGATACTTCTTACCGTCCACATGGACCCCGTCGACATGAAAGACCCGCTGAGAGCCAAGCTTCATGACATCACAATAGAAGCTCTGAAAGCTGAATTCGGAAGCGACCTTGGAATCCACGATTTCCGCATCGTTGCAGGTCCTACCCATACCAACATTTTATTTGACATTGTAGAGCCGTTCGGTGAACACTATGACCTTACCCGCATCGAAACCCTTTTGACAGAGAAGTATCTTGAGGAACATGCCCCCACCAAGTACTACTTTGTCATCAACGTAGATAAGAAGATGGACTGATGAAAAAAACAAAATTCAAAAAATCCGATATTGCCCTCATAGCCGTTTTCGTTCTGGCGATTCTTTTCAATGTGATCGCCCGATTGTCGGTCACAATTTCCGACTTTTACGTCCAGAAGATATATCCCGTAATCTCAACCCCGTTCATCTGGCTTTCGGGACTCTTCCCGTTTTCAGTGGGCGAGGTTATGATAGTTCTCGGAGTGATTCTCGTTCTCGTCGGGCTTCCTGTATTTATTATTTTCATGATAGTAAAGCGCAAGAACAAGAAGCTCACCTCAAAAGTCAGCAGATTTTCTCTTCGGTTTGTCGCATGGATAGTGGCGTATATCCTCATGACCGAAACCCTCAACTGCTTCGTGATGTACCAATGCACTCCGTTTTCTGAGAGATACTTTGAGGAAACAGAGCACACCGAAGAGCTCCTCATAGAAACAATAGGTGCAGTTGCCGACGGTCTTGCGGAGCTCTACACAGAGTTTGACAGGGGAGAGGACGGCTACATAGTTCTTGACGACGACTATATAGACGAGTGCAAAGCCGCACTGCAGGAGATTTCTGAGGACTATTCCCAGCTTTCCGGCTATTATCCGAACCCGAAGGGCATCTTCTTCTCCTATTTCATGTCACAGGAGAGCATCATCGGCTTATACATCCCCTTTGCGTTTGAAGCTACATATAACCGTGACACTCAGGACATTTCGAAGCCCGCAACCATCTGTCACGAGCTTGCCCATCTCAAGGGCATAATTCAGGAGGACGAAGCGAGTTTTGTCGCCATGGTGGCGTGCTTCAATTCCGACTGCGCCGCAGTCCGCTACAGCGGTCTTCTTGACGCTTTCTACTATCTCTATTCTGACGCTAAGGAGCTTATCGGCACTTCCTATGAAGACGCTCTCCGGGAAGCCATAGCAAATGTCCCCGACGAGGTCTGGAGCTACGACCTCTATTCATTCAAATCCACCTATTGGGAGGAAAACGAGGACAAGGAGATAATCCCGACAGAAACGGTACAAGCCGTCTCTGAAGCCTTGACAGACGCCAACCTCAAGTTCAACGAGGTTGAAGAGGGAATCGAAATCTACTACGAGGTAACCGAGCTTCTCATGGACTACTACGCCGCAGGCGGCATCATATAATCCGGTTTAAGGCGGTTCATTTACCCGCTTTGAATATAAATTTTTGGAGGAACACTATATGAAACTCAAGCAACTTCTTTCCGTCTTGCTTGCTTTCACGGTTCTCTTTTCCGTGATGACAGCATGCGGAAGCACGTCGGACGAGCCTGACTCAGCCGTAACGACTTCTTCAACAGAAGCCGAGGAGGAAGCAGTCACCGTCGACCGTGACAACACCTATGCCTATGACGAGGACGCCCCGTCGCTCTACGAAGCCTTTGCGCAGTGGTTCAAGGTGGGAACAGCCATGAACATAAGCGACCTTGTCGAGGGCACAGAGGAATTCGAAATCCTCGTTAAGCAGTACAACGTCTTCACCCTCGAAAACGAATCCAAGCCGGACGCCATGCACCCATCTGAGGACGTCTACAATTTCGACGCTCTCGATCAGCTTGTCGAGTTTGCCAACGAGTATGACAAGACCGTCCGTGGGCACACCCTTGTCTGGCACTCCCAGTGCCCCGACTGGTTCTTCTATGACGATGACGGCAACACCGTTTCCGCTGATGTCCTCGTCGAACGCCTTATTGAGCATGTCACGACAATAGTCAGCCACTACAAGGGCGAAGTCGACGTCTGGGACGTTTGCAACGAGGTTTTGGGAGACAGCGGCGGACTCCGTGATTCCATGTGGTATCAGATTATCGGCGACTACGACGGCGACGGCGACAGCTACGACTACATCGAAATTGCATTCACTGCCGCCCACGAAGCCGACCCCGACGCCCGCCTTATAATCAACGACTACAGCCTTGAATCGTCTGAGTCAAAGGCTATCAGCATGTACATGATGGTCAAGAGCATGCTCGAAGAGGGCATCCCCATCGATGGCATCGGTTTACAGATGCACGTCGACATCGGCTTTGACGTTGAAACCTGCAAGAATAACGTCGAAATCCTCATGAAGCTCAAGTCCATCGACCCCGACTTCGTCATTGAAGTCACCGAGCTCGACCTCAGCTGCTTCACATGGAGCGACACCTCAACAGAAGTCGAGCTCACCGACGAATTCCTCGAGCAGTTCGACAGCCTCTACTCTGACATCTTCGAAATGTTCATAGAATTCTCCGAAGCCGGTTACCTCGACTCAGTAGTCTTCTGGGGCTACTACGACGGCATGAGCTGGCTAAACGGCTACCCCGTCTCCGGCAGAACCAACTACCCCCTCCTCATCGACCGTGACTACAAACTCAAATCCGCCTATTGGAGCCTGATTGATCTGGCGGAATCGAAGTCATAAAAAACGACCCGACATCATCTGTCGGGTCAAATTATTCTGAGCTTAGTTTCTTGCCGCCATCCGTCTGTTCCTCTGAGCCACAGAACATTGGAAAGCCTTTACCATAGCCGGAGAGAGCTCCGGGCAATCCTCGTCAAACACAATCGGCTTCTTAGCCGCCGCCCTGATTTCTTCACGCTGTTCATCCGTCAATGGCTTCAATTCTTCAAGAGTTACTGTTCTGGTCATAATAAAGTCTCCTTTCAGTCGGGGTTGCAATTCTGGCGGAAATCAATCTTATTGACTCCTTGCGCTCGGTAAACACGACAAAAAGTATGTCGTCAACCTTACCGATTGCCATATATCTGTCTTCGTCAAGACTATGTTCAAAGTCGTACATCTCGATGTAGTATGGGTCGCTGAAAACTAGCGAAGCGACCTCAAACGAGATTCCGTGCTTTTCTTTGTTGATCAGGTTTTTGTTTTCGTCCCATTCAAATTGCATGTTATAAGCCCCTAAAACTCTTTGTACTTATATTATAATCCATTTCGCCAAAAAAATCAACACCTATTTGCACGTTCCACGTTTCTCTTTATATTTGTTTCAAATCCTCCTATCCCACCCCTCCGATATAAAAAATTTCACAAAAATTTTCCTCGAAAATAGTGCCATTGTAGTTGACATTTTGACGGGTTGGTGTTATCATAGATATGGTTTTATACCAGAATATATTTTGGAGGAATTCAAATGAAAAAATTTGTATCAATCGCTCTGGCGATCGTCATGATGCTTTCTGTAAGCGTATGCGCATTTGCAGCTGAGACCGATGATGAGTACATCAACAGTACTGCTTCTGAAATTCTCTCTGTTTATGAGCATCTCTTCCCGATGGACAACGGCTGGTGGAGCACCGATTCCGAGCTTACCACCGATTACGATTATGGCACTGAGTTTGCAGCAGCTGTTGTCGTTGATGGTGCTAAGATTGTTGTCAAGGCTGACGCCATTGCGGGTTCTAGCGAGGACGGCTACGGCTACCAGTATGGTATCCAGACCACCGATTCTTGGCAGACCTACCTTGCTCACTTCAACTATCCTGATGAAGAGCCTGCTTCCGATACCATCTATCTGATGGCTGCTGAGGACGTTGTTATCGAGGGCGATTATGCTTACATCATCATCGATGCTGCTGAGTTCGTTGCTCTTATGGCTGAGCACGGCGACGACATTTCCACCTGCTCTTTCCAGTGGGTTGACGGTGCTTGCTCCGGCGCAAAGACCTATGGCGTTTATGTAATCACCACCGGTTCTTCCTCTGATGATTCTTCCGCTGAGGCTGACACTACTTCTGAGGAAGCTTCCTCCGAGACCTCTGAGGCTTCTGAGTCCTCCGAGTCCACCGAGTCCGCTTCTTCTCCTGACACCGGCGTTGCATTGGCACTTCTCCCGATGGCAATCGCAGGTATCGCAGTTGTAAGCTCCAAGAGAAAGTAATTTCTTCTTAGTTTAAGATCATGGCGTGCCCACTGTGGGTGCGCCTTGATTTTTTGCGGAAATTTCGCATTTCCGGTTGACAAATGCTTTCAGGAGTGTTATTATAGAGATGGTTATAAACCAAAATATATTTTGGAGGAATTCTAATGAAGAAATTTTTATCCATCGCTGTCGCCCTCGCAATGGTTCTCTCCCTGAGCGTCGTTGCTTTCGCTGACACCACAGTTGCTACTCAGGATCTCACCGCTTCCGGAACTCTTACTCTTCTTGAAGGCGTTGACTTCACTGATGAAACCCTTTATCTCGCTATTTACTTTGAAGTAACCGACAGCTCCAAGATCGGCTATGGTCCTATGGCTCTCTGCGATTCCGACTGGGTCAGCTACACTGGCTACGGCACCGCTTACGACATCCATCAGGTTAACGAAGACGGCGTTATCACCGTTCCGCTGACCACCATTGCAGAAGCTTTCGAGGCTTCAGGCGTTGATCCTGCTGACGGTATCGTTCTTAACTGGTGGGCTGACAGTCAGGACTATGCAAACCTTACCGGCGTCGCTCTGATGTCCACTTCTGACGAAGTTGCTGCTACTGAGGACACCTTTGCTGACGAAGAGGCTGACACTACCGAGGCTACCGAGGAGACCACCGAGGCTGCTGAGGAAACCACCACCACTTCTCCTTCCACCGGTGTTGCTCTTGCCCTCCTCCCGATGGCAATCGCTGGCATCGCTGTTGTAAGCTCCAAGAGAAGATAATTTCCTTTGAGTAAAATTTCGAGGTGTGCTTTATGGCACGCCTCGATTTTTTATCTTTGTGTAAATTCCCGGTAAATTTCGAGATTTCGGTTGACAACCGAAGATATTAGTGGTATGATAGAAGAGGTTTTAAACCAAAATATATTTTGGAGGAATTCGAAATGAAGAAATTCTTATCAATCGCTGTAGCACTCGTTATGGTTCTCTCCCTGACTTGTGTTGCATTCGCTGACACCACTGTTATTTCTGTTGATCTCACCGGTGCTCTTGAGTCAGCAGGCAGCTGGGATAACTACGGCTACTCTTACGAGGATGATACAGCTCTTATCTCTCTCGAGGATATGGCTGCTATCTACGAGGCTCTCAATCAGGAAGGTTCAAAGCTTGTTTTGACCCTTAGCAACACTGCTGGCTGGTTCCAAGTAGGCTTCAATGCTAGCACCACTGCTATCTGCTTCAGCGGCAACACTGAGGGTACTGATGGATACGTTGCTTACACTCTCGAGACTGACGGCGACAATCAGGTTCTTACCATCGACGGTCAGACCGTTTATGACATCGTTTCCACTTCTGACTGGTATCAGTTCATCTGCGGCGGCGAGCTTCTTCTGAACGTTGCTGTTACCGTTCCTGATTCTGCTGATGCTTCTGCTGAGGAAGAGACCACCGAAGCTGCTGAGGCTGACACTACTGATGCTACCGAAGAGACCACCGAGGCTGCTGAGGAGACCACTACTTCTACTTCTCCTGCTACCGGTGTAGCACTTGCTCTCGTTCCGATGGCAATCGCTGGCTTCGCAGTAGTAAGCTCCAAGAAGAGATAATCACTTTTCTGTCATAGATTAAGACCGTAGGCTTCGGCTTGCGGTCTTTTTCTTTAGGGTCAGTTAAACAATACGCTCGCTTCGCTCGCGCCCTCTCAGTCGCACCTGTGGTGCGCCAGCTCTCCCAGAGGGAGAGCCGAGATTTGCAAGGAACGTAACTCTTGGCTCCCCCTCTGGGGGAGCTGTCAGCGAAGCTGACTGAGAGGGCGCACGACCGCAGGGAGTGCGGTTAGTGAAGCTGACTAAGGGGTGTGCGAGCCGCCAACTAACCAGCGGTCTTTTTCATCGCCGTCAAAAAAGTTTTTACGAATTCCCGGATATTTATTGACAAATCCAACCCGGTGTGTTATTATAGATATGGTTTCAACACCAAAATATATTTTGGAGGAATTCACAAATGAAAAAAGTATTGTCAATCGTTTTGGCGATAGTCATGGTTCTCTCAGTAAGCGTCGTTGCTTTTGCTGATGACGAAGTTATCTGGGGTCCCGAGGAGCACGTCTTCTTCAACTCTAGTTCTTGGGCAACTCAGGAAATCGATGATCCCGAGGGCTTCCTTGAGGCTCTTCAGGTAGAGGGTGCTGTTCTCGTTATCACAAGAGATACCGAAGTTCATATCCAGTACACTGAGAACACCGAAGAAGCTGATGGCACTTATGAGAACTTCTGCTTCATCGATAGCTGGTATTCAACTGGCGACGAGAGATGCTGGCTCGGCACTGCTGGTCATTCATCTTCTGATGAGCCTGACAAGGGTATCATCGACTGCTTGTCTGATGACGGTATCACCGTAACCTATGATGCAAATGCTGTTTATGCTCGTTATGAGGAGATGGGTGCACTTTCTGGCGGCACTATCACTCTCGTAATCAACACTTCTGAGACTAACGCTTACAAGGTTTCTTCTATCTCTGTAATCCTTCCTGAGACTACTGAGGAGACTTCTGAGGATGATTCTTCTTCTGAGACCGCTGAGGCTTCTGAGGATGCAACTGAGACTTCTACTGAGTCCAGCTCTTCATCTTCTTCATCTTCTTCCCCTGACACCGGTGTTGCACTTGCCCTCGTTCCGATGGCAATCGCTGGTATCGCTGTAGTTTCTTCTAAGAGAAGATAATCACTTTTTGTGACCGACTAAGACCGTAGGCTGAGGCTTGCGGTCTTTTTCTTTTGGGAACCCCTCAGTCAGCTTCGCTGACAGCTCCCCTTTCAGGGGAGCCTATATGTATTCTCTCGAAAGCTTTTAAAGGGGCATTCAAAGCCTCCCCTGAAAGGGGAGGGGGACCGCCGGCGAAGCCGGTGGTGGAGGGGTGTGCGAGCCGCAGGCGAGCACAGAAGTTCGCTGAAAGCGAACTTCCGCCGTAAGACGACAGAGAAGGCACAGCCTTTTTCTTTATGAACCCTTGACAAACACCCCCGAAAGGTATAAGATAAACAGAGCAAATAATGTTAAAGGGGACATATGCTATGCCAAAACTTCTGATTGACGAGATATATAAGAGCGTGAAAGGGCTTCTGCCTGACGAGAATGCCGCTGATGGGGCTACTGTTACCGTCGAGGGCTGGATGAGGACTAACCGCTCAAATAACAACATCGGCTTCATCTCTCTTAATGACGGCTCATGCTTCTCAAACTGTCAGGTTGTCTATGAGGCTGAAAAGCTTTCGAATTATGCTGAAATTTCAAAGCTTCTGACCGGGTGCGCAGTAAGCGTCACCGGCAAGCTTATCCATACTCCCGAGGCTAAGCAGCCTTTTGAGATAAATGCCAGCGAGATTACACTTCTTGGCGGATGCGACGCCAGCTATCCCTTGCAGAAAAAGCGTCATTCCCTTGAATTTTTGAGAGAAATCCCGCACTTAAGACCGAGAACCAATACATTTATGGCGGTATTCAAGATCCGCTCAATCGTTTCTCAGTCGATTCATCAGTTCTTCCGTGAGAACGGCTTCAGCTATATCCACACGCCGCTTATCACCGGCAATGACGCCGAGGGCGCAGGCGAGACATTCACCGTCACAACCCGTGAAGACGGCGACTATCAGAACGATTTCTTCGGCAAGCATGCCTGCCTCACCGTTTCCGGTCAGCTCCATGTCGAGCCGTTCGCACTGGCTCTTGGCAAGGTCTATACGTTTGGTCCTACATTCCGTGCCGAAAACTCCAACACCCCCTATCACCTCAACGAATTCTGGATGATAGAGCCTGAGATGGCATTCTGCGACCTCAAGGGCGACATGGCAGTCATGGAAGCACTCATCAAGTATATTATAAAAGATGTTTTGGAGAGTGCCCCCGACGAGATGAAGTTCTTGAACGACTTCGTTTCCGAAAAGCACGACCTTATAGATAAGCTCGAGCACGTAATGAACTCCGACTTCAAGGTCATCACCTATACTGAGGCTGTTGACTACCTCCAGCATGCCGACGTCAAGTTTGAGAACCCGGTAGAGTGGGGAATGGACTTCTTCAAGGAGCATGAGGTCTATATCTGCGATCATGTCGCCAAGGGACCTGTATTCCTGATAGATTTCCCGAAGGACATCAAGGCGTTCTATATGAAGCTTAATCCCGATGGAAAGACGGTTGCCGCATGCGATCTCCTCGCACCCGGAGTGGGCGAGCTGATGGGCGGCTCTCAGCGTGAGGAGAACTATGACGTCCTCGTTAAAAAGATGGAGGACATGCATATGGACAGAAGCAGCCTTGAGTGGTATCTGGATCTTCGTAAGTATGGTGGAGTGGTTCACTCCGGCTTTGGCTTGGGTCTTGAAAGAATCCTCATGTACATCACCGGTGTCGCCAACATCCGTGACGTAATTCCCTATGCAAGAACCCCGAAGAGCCTCAAATTCTGATACAAAAAGCCGATCGTGTGCAAACATGGTCGGCTTTTAAACACAAATCGGGAAAACTGTCCGACAACTGCTATTGCTTTTTTTGCAACAAGCGTGTATAATTGAATGTAAAGTAATCGAAATCTCAAGGAGGAAAATATGCCTACACAGAATTACAAGATGTTTTCAGACGTCACCAGCGATATAGATAAGGAAATGCTTGCGGATTTATCCGAGGTCACATTTGTCCCTATGAATATCACCGTCGGCGACGAGGGCTATGTCTATAGCTACGGGGACGACGGCACAATAACAGTAGAGGAGTTCTACCAGAAGCTTCGTTCCGGTCTTTTCGCATCCACATCCCAGATAAATCCCGAAGTGTATGAAGAATATTTCGAGCCGGAGCTCAAAGCTGGCAACGACATCATCTACATAGGTCTGACGTCCGGTCTTTCGCAGACCCTGAATTCGTCAAGAGTCGCCGCCAGAAATCTTATGGAGCAGTACCCGGACAGAAGAATCGAGATAGTCGACCCGTTCGATGCCTCCTTGGGACAGGGCTTCCTCCTTTATGAAGCAGTAAGAGAGATGAGAGCCGGACTCAGTATGGACGAGCTTCTTAACTGGATAGAGGAGCACAAGCTCCACGTCTGCCACTGGTTCACAGTTGACACTTTTGAGCACCTCAAGCGTGGTGGAAGAGTTTCCGGAGCAACCGCCGCAATGGGCACAGTCCTGCAGGTCAAGCCTCTTCTCACAGTCGACGACGAGGGCAAGCTTGAGACAATAGCCAAGCCCCGTGGAAGAAAGCAGGCGACAGCCGCCCTCATCGATCATGTCAAAAATTCGATTCGTCCGGAGCTCGGAACATTCATCTATGTCGGACATGCCGACAATTTAGCCGCCGCAGAGGAAATCCGTGATGAGCTCAAGCAGCTCTACCCGAATTCCGATATAAGAATAACCGACATAGGACCGGTAATCGGTGCCCACGTCGGTCCCGGGATGACCACAGTAGTCAACTGGGGCGACAGATAATTGCAAATAATAGCGGAGTGAACCCCACTCCGCTTATTTTTATCTCGACTTATTCCGTCTTTCCTCGATAAAGTTCGTCGCCTCAGCGTCCGCAATATTTAAAGCCTGAGCCAAGGGATATTCTCTTAAAGCATTTCCGACAAGCCTCGTGTCCTCTCCCATCGAGAACCCCATATGCCATCTTATAGCCATAGCTTCGTCCCGGGTGAGCTTCATAAATCCCGAGACAATGTAAACCGACTTCTCGCCGTGACCATAGGGTAGAGTGTCATTGTAGTCGTAATAGGGCACTTTTTCCCACATTCCGGTCTTGTCGTTCTTGACGTTTCGTGTGCTCACAACGTATGTATTCGTTTTGCAGACGTCGTGCAAAAGGGCAACGATAGCGATCGACTCATCCGAAAACGAAAGCCCGAACTCGTTTTTCGCTCTGTCCGTCTCAAGATAGGATTTCAGGCACTGATAAACGTTGATAGAGTGCTCGCAAAGCCCGCCCTCAAAGGAGTTGTGAAACTTCGTCGAAGCCGGAGCAGTGAAGAAGTCGCAGTTTCTTGACTGCAGATATTCAAGGAGCTTGTCTGAGCCCTCACGCCTGATGTTGGTTGTATAAATTTCTATGAACCTGTTTTTATATTCCTGTGCATCCAAAGTCACTTTGGTTTCCCTCCTGCAGTTTTCTTGCCTCAATTGTATCATAAAATCCCCGAGATTTCAACTATGTTTCCAAACTGTAATAGATTTTCGCCCTCAAAGACCTTGCGCTAAACGGGAAAAGGTGCTATAATATCATAGATAGTAATGTAGCGCAGTGTGCCTACTGTATAATAAACGAAAAGAGGTAACCATAATGCCGAGAAGCATGACCGGCTATGGACGAGCCAAGAAGACCTTTGGCTCAAGAGAGATAACCGTAGAGCTAAGAGCCGTCAATCACAGATTCTTCGAATTTTCGGCGAAGTATCCCCGCCAGTACGCTTTCATCGAGGACAAGCTGAAAGCCCTTTACGCCACCGAAATCAACCGTGGCAAGGTTGAGACCTATATTACGATAGTCACAACCGACGGTTCAGACGTGAGCGTCAACGTAAATACTGAACTCGCAAGAAACTATATCACCGCACTCCGTGAAGCGGGAGCTGAGCTTGAGCTCCGTGACGACCTGACTTTGTCCCAGCTTTTCCGGATTCCCGACATATTTGCAGTTACCAAGCAGGAAGCGGATGAAGCTGAGATATGGCAGGAGGTTTCGGAAGTTGCGTCAGAGGCGTTAGCCGGTTTTATATCCATGAGAAAAGCCGAGGGCGAACGCCTCAAATCCGATATTCTCACAAAGCTTGATCAGATTGAGTCGATGATCTTCGAGATAGAAAAGCGTTCTCCGACCGTCACCGAGGAGTACCAGAAGAGACTATACGCAAAGCTGCAGGATCTTTTGGACGGCAAGAACATCGACGAAGCAAGAATTCTGACAGAAACAGCAATCTTCGCAGATAAAACGGCAGTCGACGAAGAGACAGTAAGGCTTCACAGCCACATTGCTGCTTTCAGGGAGCTACTTCAGCAGAATGAACCCATCGGCAAGAAGCTCGACTTCCTCGTTCAGGAAATAAACCGTGAGATAAACACAACCGGCTCGAAGTGCTCAGACCTTGCAATAACCAAAATAGTTGTCGACCTCAAGAGTATGGTTGAGAAGATAAGAGAGCAGATTCAGAATATTGAATAGGAGAGAATTAGCATGAATGTAGTTGACATCGGATATTCCTGCTACGTCTCGACTGACAAGATAGTAGCGGTGACGTCTCCTGACACCTCCCCGATAAAGAGAATCATCCAAGAAGCCAGAGACCGTGGTTCGCTCATCGACTGCACCTTTGGAAAGAAAAACAAGTCGGTAATAATCACCGTAAGTGACCACGTCATACTCTCTTCAAGAACAGCTGAGTATATTTTAGGGGCAGAAAAAGGGGAAAGAAATGACTAAAGGTGTTTTATACGTCTTTTCCGCACCGTCCGGTTGCGGCAAGGGAACAGTACTTACCGAGATAAGAAAGCGCATGCCGAAGCTAAAGTATTCCGTCTCCGCCACAACCCGTGCACCGAGAGATGGCGAGATAGACGGCGTTCACTACTATTTCGTCTCAAAGGAGCGTTTTGACGAGCTTGTCGAAACCGGAGGAATGCTCGAGCATGCAGTTTTCTGCGGCAATTCCTATGGCACTCCGAAAGAAAAGGTTTTCGAGTGCCTCGACAATGGCATAGATGTCATCTTGGAGATAGAAACCAAGGGCGCAATGATGGTGAAGGAGTCTTATCCAGAAGCGGTGATGATATTCATGCTTCCGCCGTCTGTTGAAGAGCTCAGAGCCCGCCTTAAAAACCGCAATTCAGAGACCGAAGAGGTAATAGACGGCAGAGTTAAAGAGGCAGTCCGGGAAATAGCTCTTGCAGAAAACTACGATTATGTATTCGTAAACGATGATGTTTCGGAGGCAGTCGACACCCTATATGGCATAATGACAGCTTCCAAAAATCTTACAAGAATAAACCAAGACCTTATAAAAGGAGTATTATCAAAATGTTAAGACCGTCAAGTTCACAGATTTTGAAGAGCGGCGAGAGCGTTTATTCCCTCGTCATAGCAGTTGCAAAGCGTGCAAGAGAGATTCTTGACAACGCCTATGAGAACAAGGAGGTAATCGACGTAAAGCCGGTCAAGACCGCCGTCGACCAGTTCGCAAACGGCGAGTACAGACTTATAGAAGATCCGTCCCTCAAGAAAAGCCTCAAGAGATGAGTGGCACCAGTGTCCATGCGGCAAAGGTAGTCCTGTCAAACGCCGTCTACGGCTATGACAATGAATATACCTATCGCTATCCCGAGATACTTTTCGGGACAGTCCGCCCCGGCATGCGTGTCCTCGTCCCATTTGGCAGGGCAAACACCAAAAGAATCGGTCTTATAACCCGTGTGTACGAGAAAGAACTGACCGAGGAAACGGTCATAAAGCCGATAATAAGCCTTATCGACCGTGAACCGCTGATAAATGACGAGCTTCTTGACATGGTTTTCTGGCTCAAGGAGCACACTTTCTGCACCTATTTTGAGGCATATCGCACGATAGTCCCGGCTGGCTACACTGTCATCCGGAAAACCGTCTACACCCTTGCAAACCATAAGCCGGACGTTAGCCTCAGCGATGAGGAAGATAAGCTCTATCAGGCACTTCTGGGCGCACAGTCCCAGAAAGAGTTCGACCGGATTTTAGACGACTGGGGCAACGAGGAAAAGGTCTCTCTTGTCGGCTCGCTTTTAGACAAGGGCATCCTTGAGGAGGAAGACGAGTTCAAACGCCGTGTGGGAGACGAAACAATCAGAATGGTGAAGCTTTCTCCCGACTACATGACAAGAAACGATGGCAAATCGTTCACCCCGAAGCAACAGCTTGTGGTCGATTTCCTTGAGGAAAACGAATCCGCATCCCTAAAAGAGCTCTGCTACATTTTAAGCGTCACCCAGACAATAGTCACCTCGATGCTGAAAAAGGGCATCCTCGAAGAGTACAGATACGAATCGCTACGCACACCGAAAAACATAACCGAAAGAAAGCTATCGCTTGATGATATAGTCCTCTCAGATGAGCAAAGAGAAGTCTATGACGGCATTTCAAAGCTCGTTGATGAGGGAAAGCCGGCAGGTGCGCTCCTCCACGGAGTCACCGGAAGCGGCAAAACAGCAGTTTTTATAAAGCTCATTGAAAGAACGATAAAATCCGGCAAAGGCTGTATACTTCTCCTCCCGGAAATCTCCCTGACTCCGCAGATGGTCTCGAAATTCTGCGCCTATTTCGGGGATACTGTTGCAGTCGTTCATTCAAGCCTGTCGTTGGGACAGAGAATGGACGAATTCAAGCGAATTTCACGTGGAGACGCAAAGATAGTCATAGGAACAAGAAGCGCAGTCTTCGCACCGATGCCGAATATCGGGCTCATAATCATGGATGAAGAGGGCGAGAGCAGCTATAAATCCGACTCTTCGCCGAGATACCACGCCCGTGACGTCGCAATCAAAAGATGCGGCAATCATAACGCACTTCTCCTCATGGCGTCCGCCACACCGTCACTTGAAAGCTATTACTACGCAAAGAATTCAAGATACCATCTTTTTGAACTGAATCACCGTTTCAGAGATTCAAAGCTCCCACAGGTAGTTGTCGCTGATATGCTACTTGAAGCGGAGGAGGGAAACCCCGGCATCTTCTGCACCGATATGGTGAGAAGAATCTCAGAGGAAACGAAAAAGGGCAAGCAGACAATTCTTCTTCTCAACCGCCGTGGCTTCAACACCCATGCCACCTGCCTTGACTGCAAATCTGCCGTCAGGTGTCCAAAGTGTCTCGTGCCGCTGACATACCATAAATCAAGCGGTAAGCTCATCTGCCACTACTGCGGCTATTACGCCTCATTCACCGGCAAATGCCCAGAATGCGGAGGCGACAGGGTAAGGCTCACCGGCTTGGGAACGCAAAGGCTCGAAGAGGAACTTACAGCCACTTTCCCGGATGCCCGGATTCTTCGGATGGACGCCGACACCACCTATTCAAGATACGCCTACGAAGAGAAGTTTTCGGATTTTGAATCGGGAAAGTATGACATAATGCTCGGCACCCAGATGATAGCCAAGGGCTTGGATTTTCCGAACGTCACAACCGTCGGTGTAATTTCCCTTGACAATTCCCTTTTCGCAGGAGATTACCGAAGCTACGAGAGAACATTTTCGCTTCTTACTCAAGTCTGCGGCAGAGGAGGTAGGGGAGACAGTGAAGCTGTTGCCTACATACAGACCTTTTTCCCCGACCACCACATCATAAGGCTCGCATCACAGCAGGATTACAAGGGCTTCTATGAGCAGGAGGCATCGCTTCGTAAAGAGCTCATCTGCCCTCCGTTCTGCGACATCTGCACAGTCAATTTCTCGTCGACGATAGAGTCTGATGCTTTAAGAGCGGCAAACGAATTCGTCACGATGATGCGCCTCAGTCTTGGCACTGTCGACAAGAAGTTCCCTCTTCGTGTTTTGGGACCTGCAAAATCCGGATATGGTAGAATCGGCGGAAAATATAAATATGCTCTCACCATCAAGTGCCGCCTTTCAAACGCTTTCAGAGCCTACATGGCGGAGCTTCTCAAGGAGACATACAAAAATAAAAGCTTTTCAAACGTAAAAGTCTATGCCGACATCAACGGCAATTAAATACATTCACAGGAGGAATGCCACTTGGCACTCAGGAAAATAGTAATTGACGGCGATCCGGTACTCTTAAAAACCTGCAAGCCGGTAGAAAAATTTGACCAGCGTCTTTGGGATCTTTTGGACGACATGAAAGATACCATGTACAAAGCTGAGGGAGTAGGACTTGCCGCACCTCAGGTGGGCATAATAAGACGTGCAGTTGTCATAGATACTGGTGAAGGGCTTTTTGAACTTGTCAACCCCGAGATAACCTGTCGCTCCGAAGAAACCCAGCGTGGAGTCGAGGCGTGTTTGTCGTATCCCGACATCGCCGGCTATGTCACACGACCTAAGATCGTCAGATTCAAGGCTCAGGATCGCCACGGCGAGTGGTATGAAAAAGAGGTCAGCGACCTTTTCGCAAGATGCGTCTGCCACGAGCTCGACCATCTCGACGGCGTAACACTACCTCAGAATATAGAAGAGGTCTACGAAGAGCCCGAGGAGGAATAACACACCTTGAATATAGTTTTCATGGGAACTCCCAGCTTTGCAATCCCGTCTTTCAAGGCACTTCTTGAGAACGGACACGAAATCCCGGCAGTATTCACCCAGACCGATAAGCCAAAGGGCAGGGGAAATAAGATAGCATTCTCTCCGGTCAAGGAGTATGCCCTTTCGCATAATATCCCGGTATATCAGCCGAATTCCCTCAAAAAAGAGACCGAAGTGTATCTTCCGATACTGAAAGATCTGAGTCCCGACATGATAGTTGTCGCTGCTTACGGAAAGATTCTTCCCAAGGAGATCTTAGAGCTTCCGAAGTATGGCTGTATCAACGTCCACGGCTCTCTTCTCCCGAAATACCGTGGAGCTGCCCCCATCCAGTGGACGGTTCTGAATGGTGACGAATTCGGCGGAATCACCACCATGCAGATGGCGGAGGGTCTCGACACCGGCGACATGCTCTTAAGCGAAAAAGTAGCTGTCAAAGAAAATGAAACCGCCAGTGAACTCTACGACCGCCTTTCATACGTCGGCGCATCGCTTCTCATCAGAACAATAGATGGGCTTATTGCAGGCGAAATCACGCCTGTGAAGCAGAACGAAGCCGAAGCAACCTATGCCCCGATGCTCACAAAGGACATGTGCGCAATTGATTTCAGTAAAGCCGCCTCCGAAGTCCACCACAAAATTTTAGGCTTGTCCGATTCTCCCGGAGCATGCTGCTATCTTGACGGCAAACGCCTGAAAGTATACCGGAGCGAGCTTGTGACTACAGAAAAATCAGACTCAGAGCCGGGAACGATAATAAATGAACAGGACTTCACCGTTTCCTGCGGCTGCGGTGCAGTCAGATTCACAGAGATTCAGGCTGAGGGCTCAAAGCGGATGAGCGTTTCCGACTATTTAAGAGGCAGACCGGTCAGAAAAGGAGCAAAGCTCGACAGTAACCCCTCATAGAAAGGAACTGAAAATGCCCTACTACTATTACAGCTATAATTTTTCATATCTGATAATACTTCTTCCTGCACTTTTGTTTGCGCTCTATGCCCAGTTCAGGGTGAATTCCACCGTCCGGAAATATTCCGAGGTAAGAAATGCCCGGGGGCTCACAGGCGCAGAGGTAGCAAGAAGAATCCTCGACCATAATGGTCTTTATAATGTTCAGGTCGTTCATATCCAAGGGAGCATGACCGACAACTACAACCCGAAAACGGGAGTGGTTTCACTCTCCGACACCACCTATGCTTCAACATCGGTTGCGGCAATAGGAATCGCCGCCCACGAATGCGGTCACGCAGTCCAGTATGCTCAGGACTATGCGCCGATAAGAATCCGCTCAATGCTTGTCCCGGTAACAAATATCGGTTCGACATTCGGCTTTATAATTTTAGCCGTAGGACTCTTGTTCGGAAGCTACTATATCGCCATGTTCGGAGTTCTGCTCTATTGCCTGATGGCTGTATTTCAGGCGGTAACTCTGCCGGTTGAATTCAACGCAAGCAGTCGTGCTCTTCATACCCTCGAGAGCGAAGCGATTCTTACAGAAAACGAACTCCCGATGGCAAGAAAGGTTCTTTCCGCGGCAGCGTTGACCTATGTTGCATCGCTGGTTTCAACCCTTGCAACTATACTGAGGCTTCTTCTGATAGTCGGCGGCAGGGGTTCGAGAAGAAGATAAATCATAACGAAAGTAGAAATATAAATGCAGACACCGAGAGAGATTTGTTTGGGGCTACTTGTCAAGGTAGAGAAAAATTCGAGCTTTTCCGGGTTAGCCCTCGACAATACCTTATCAAAGAACCGTGACCTTTCCGACATCGACCGACGCTTCATATCGGCACTATACTACGGCGTAATCGAAAGAAGAATCACCCTTGATGCAGTGATAGCGAAGTATTCCCGCAGACCTATAGAAAAGCTTTCTCTCGAAGTCCGGGAAATCCTCCGGATGGGAGTATATCAGCTTCTATATATGGACTCAGTCCCCGACAGTGCCGCCGTCGACGAGAGCGTAAAGCTTGCAAAGCTTAATAATCAGTCTGCTTCCGGCTTCGTAAATGCAGTTCTCAGAAGCTTCATCCGTGACGGAAAGAAGCTTCCGGACGGTAGCTTATCCCTTGAGTATTCCTGCCCCGAATGGCTCGTCAATATGTGGCTTCGGGACTATGGCGAAGAGGTTGCACTTTCTATTCTCAAGTCTTCACTTGGAAGACCTCCGACAACCGTCAGGCTCAACACCTGTAAATTCGATATTTCAGATATAATTGCTGAGCTTGCCAATGACGGCATAGAAGCCGTTCCGAATGAAGCAATCAGAGACTGCTACGACCTTAAAAACTGCAGCACCGCCGAAAAGCTCTCAGCCTACAAAAAAGGCATGCTCCACGTTCAGGACGCCTCCTGCCAGCTATGTGCCGCTGAGCTCGGCGCAAAAGAATACGAAACCGTCTTGGATGTCTGTTCCGCGCCCGGAGGAAAGGCTTTTACAACAGCCGAAATCATGAATGATACCGGTAGAGTTTTAGCCTTTGATCTTCACGAAAAGCGTGCTAAGTTAATCACAGAGGGCGCAAAAAGGCTGAAGCTTGGTATAATCTCAGCCTCTACAAACAACGCAAAGCTATTTAATGATAATATCCCTATGGCTGACAGAGTCCTCTGCGACGTCCCTTGCTCCGGTCTCGGAGTGATAGGGCGCAAGCCGGAGATCAAATATAACTACTCATCGGAGAGAGACCTGAGTCAGTTCCCGGCAGTGCAGTATGAAATACTGAAGACTTCATCACGTTATGTGAAGCCGGGAGGCATATTAGTCTACTCAACCTGTACACTGAATCGTGCCGAGAACGACATGATTGCAGAGAAATTCCTGCAGGAAAACCCTGATTTCGAGGGCTGTAAGCTCAGTCACTTCGACGACTACAAGGTAACCATAACCCCCGCAACCTGTCCCTATGGCGGCGACGGATTCTTCATGGCGAAATTCTTAAGAATAAGGTGAAAATCTTGACCGATATACTATCAATGAGCCTTGAAGAGCTGACGGAAAGTATGAAAGCCCTCGGCGAAAAGAGCTTTAGGGCATCGCAGATTTACGAATGGCTTCACAAAAAGCGGGTAACCGATTTCTCAGAGATGACTAATCTTTCGCTTCCGCTCCGTGAAAAGCTCTCGGGCGAATTCTATATAGAAAAGCTTTCATGTGTGCGAAACCTCAAATCAAGCCTCGATGAAACCGAAAAGTTCCTGTTCGAGCTCTCCGACGGCAACCATATTGAAACAGTCCTCATGAGCTATGAGCATGGCGATTCTCTCTGCGTCTCAACTCAGGTCGGTTGCAAGATGGGCTGCAGGTTCTGCGCTTCAACTATTGCCGGCTTCAAGCGAAGCCTCAAACCCTCAGAAATTCTCTTGCAGCTCTATGAAGCAGAAAGAATATCCGGACGCAAGGTCTCAAGCATAGTCCTGATGGGAATCGGCGAGCCGCTTGACAATTTCGATAATGTCGTAAGATTTCTTATGCTTCTTTCGAGTGAAAAGGGCACGAATATGAGCCTGCGGCACGTTTCCCTTTCAACCTGCGGGCTTGTAGACAGGATATATGACTTGGCTTCACTTAATCTCGGGCTCACCCTTTCAATCTCTCTTCACGCAACTACTGATGAAAAGCGAAGCGAGCTGATGCCGGTCAATAACCGATACCACATCGAAGAGCTGATGAAAGCCTGTCGTGACTATTTCGCTACAACCGGCAGACGAATCTCATTTGAATATGCCCTCATAGACGGCACTAACGATACGATGGAGGACGCAAAAGCCCTTGCTAAATTAGTAAGCGGAATGCCGTCGCATATAAATATAATACCAGTCAATAAGATAAAAGAGCGGGAGTTCCACTCGTCACGACCAGCCGCCGAAAGCTTCTGTAAAAAGCTGACGGGTCTTGGCGTGAATGCGACAGTAAGAAGGACTCTTGGCGCAGATATAGACGCCGCCTGCGGACAACTCAGGCGGGAATACGAAATTTAGCAATTGGAGGTGACAATGTGTTTGCAGCTGGAAAAACCGATATAGGAAAGCTTCGGGAAGAAAATCAGGATAAATTCAGAATCTGTGCAATAGATGACAACACGGTTTTCGCTGTCGTCTGTGACGGCATGGGCGGAGCGGCATCCGGCGGTCTTGCCAGCGAGATGACCTCAAACGCTGTCTACGAGCGTGTCCAGCTCAGTTACAGACCGGATATGGAGCCAAAGAGCGTCAAATCGCTTCTTATAACCTCTGTTGAGGCGGCAAACTCAATTGTCTACAACAAGAGCCTCGAGGACGAACACGATGCCGGAATGGGAACGACTTGTGTCGCCGCACTGGTACATAAGAATCTCTTAAGTATAACGAGTGTCGGCGATTCAAGGGCGTATCTCATGGACGATAATGGCATCACCCAGATAACAAACGACCATACGGTTGTAGAATATCTCTACTCAAACGGAATGATAAGTGAGGACGAGATGCGCAGTCACAAGATGAAAAACGTCATCACACGTGCTGTGGGAGTGGATAAAATGGTTGAGACTGACTACTTTGAGCTTGACCTCACCGGCGGTGAATATATTCTCATCTGCACCGACGGACTCACCAACTATCTGACAAACGAGCAGATATACGAGTTATCTTACAAACAGCCAATCGAACATGCCGTAAACGAGCTCATCGATGCGGCAAACTCCCGGGGCGGCAAGGATAACATAACAGCCGTACTCATATCGGTTTAAAAGGAAAGGAGCAGGTTTTGAATGGATAAATTCATCGGTCTGAAGCTTGACGGAAGATACCAGATCACCGAGCTTATCGGTGTCGGCGGAATGTCTGACGTCTATAAAGGCGTAGACATAATGGAAAACAGAACCGTCGCTGTAAAGATACTTAAGCGGGAATTTTCCGAGAACGAGGAATTCGTCAGATATTTCAGAAATGAGAGCAGAGCCATCGCCGTTCTGTCTCATCCTAATATAGTAAAGATTTTCGATGTCGGTTATGAGCATGACCTCCAGTATATAGTAATGGAGTATATCAACGGCATCACCCTCAAGGAGTGCATTGAGCAGAAAGGAATGCTCCAGTGGCGTGAATGTGTCCACTATACCATCCAGATTCTGAGGGCTTTGCAGCTTGCCCACGACAGGGGAATCATCCACCGTGACATCAAGCCGCAGAACGTGATGCTCCTTGCCGACGGCACAATCAAGGTGATGGACTTCGGAATCGCTTGCTTCTCACGCCAGAACGCCGGCTCGAACACCGAGCGCACCATGGGCTCTGTTCACTACGTCTCTCCCGAACAGGCAAGGGGCGAGCGCACCGACGAGCGTGGAGACATCTATTCTGTTGGTGCCATGATGTATGAAATGCTCACCGGAAGAAAGCCCTTTGACGGCGAAACTCCCGTTGCAGTAGCCCTGAAGCACATGAACGAAGAGCCGGTAAGACCGTCAGAATATAACTCGTCAATCTATAAGGGTCTTGAGGAAATAGTCCTCCGTGCTATGGAGAAGGACCCGACAAAGAGATACCAGTCAGCGTCCGGTATGATCCGTGACATCGAGGCTTTCAAGAACGACCAGAGCGTTACATTCGGCTACTTCGACGAGCCGGTCAAGAGACCGGAACAGCAGTCGGGAACAGGAAAGCTCATCGCTTCTGTCACCAAAAAGCGCACAGCGAAGCCGAAGGTCAAAAAAGAAAAGCCAAAGCCAGAGCCGATTCAGGAAGAACCGGAGGAATATCCCGAAGAGGATGACGATGACGACGATGACGATCGTCCACGCCACAACTATATCCTCCCGATTCTTGCGGCAATGACAGTAACCGCCATCATCGTAGCTACGCTATTCATGGCAAATGTCATCATGGGCGCATTCCAGACAACTGCATCTTCATCGAATGACTACACAATGCCAAATCTCATAGGGCTAAACTACTATGAAGCTCGTTCGCTTTATCCGGAAATCCAGCTTGTCGCTTCGGAAGAATACAGCTCAGAATATGAGTCTGGCATTATCATGGAGCAGGAAAAGGCTGAGGGCAGAATTGTCAAGGTCGGCGACGCCATAAAGGTTACTGTAAGTAAGGGTACTCGAACCGTTACAATCCCCGACGTCGTCAATTATCATTATTCATCCGCTTACGCCGCACTGACAGGCGAATCGCTCACAGTTCAGCGAGTCGAGATTGAAAGCGACGATATTTCATCCGGCTATGTCGTCAAGACCGACCCTGTTGCTTACTCAACTGTTGAAGAGGGGACAACCGTCAAGGTCTATGTCAGTATCGGTCCTTCTGTTGAGGATACAACAGTTCCCTCGCTTGTAGGAAAGACCGCATCCGAAGCCCAGACGCTTCTTGAGGATAACTATCTCGTCGCAAAGACCCAGTATGTTGAATCGAGCGAAGAAGCCGGAACGGTAATCGACCAGAGCGTTGAAGCCGGTGAAACGGTAACGAGAAACACAACAGTCACAATCTATGTCTCCGACGGAACTGTAACCGAGGAAGAGGAGGTAGACCTCGACGAGGAGGATCTTGGCGGCGATACTACTACCACATATCCCGGAATCATCATCGATGGAGGAACAACCGATACGGATAATACCGACACAACCACCACCGGAAATACAGTTGTGCTCAATATCGACATTCCGGCAAAGGCAACCAACACCTATTATATAACTGTATATAACAGCGACAACGGTGAAGCACTCACCAGCACAATCACAATGAACGGCGCACAGTACGCCGGAGGAACGCTTTCTGTAACGCTCACCGGTGAGGGCTCAATGACCGTTTATGTCATGGCAAAGAGCCCGAGAACGGGACTTCAGATGACGTTCGCCGAGTATGAGATCGATTTCGACACCGGCACATACTATCGCACTACTTATCTGACGACTGCGTTCACAATTATTGATTCCTGATGATTTTGGACGGAGTTATAATAAGTGCTTTCGGCACAGGCTACAAGGTAGCGTCACTTGATGGAGAAATTTACACCTGCAAGGCAAAAGGGATATTCCGGCAAAGGAATATCTCTCCTTGCTGTGGCGATAATGTCATTTTTGAGACGGCAGAGAGCGCAGAACCGCTTATCACAGAAATCAAGCCCCGGCGTAACGAGATTATAAGACCGCCGCTTGCGAACCTCGATCAGATGGTTTTCATAATGTCGACCTGCGAGCCTCCGCCGAATCTTCTGATGCTCGACAAGTTTTCCGCTGTAGCTCAGTATAAGGGAATAGATTCGGTGATAGTATTCACGAAGACGGACAAGCAGCCTGCTGACGACTATGTGAAGATCTATCGGGGAGTTTACCCCGTTTTCGAGGTCAATAATGAAACCGGCGATGGCTGTGATGAGGTGAAAGAGGCTCTTCGGGGCAAGTTTTCCGCATTCTGCGGAAATTCCGGTTCGGGAAAGTCCTCCACCATCAATAATATCTGCCCGGAGCTTGGGCTTGCAACAGCCGAGATAAGTAAAAGCCTTGGAAGAGGCAAGCATACCACACGCAGAGTAGATATTTTCAAGCTCGACTGCGGCGGTTACATAGCTGACACTCCCGGCTTCTCGACATTCGAGACCGGAAAGTACGACACCATTTTTAAAGACGAGCTCGCAGACTGCTTCCCTGAATTCCGTGAATACCTCGGCAGCTGCCGTTTTCAGGACTGCTCGCACACAAAAGAGACCGGTTGTGCGATTCTGGAAGCTTTAGGTGACGGCAAAATATCCGAAAGCCGCCACAGAAGCTATTGCGAGATGTATCGTGAAGCCTCCCTCATCAAGCCATGGGAGCTCAAGGACGGAAAGAAGCGTTAGCAACTTTCTCTCAAACCGAATACTATATAGAAATACATAGTAGGAGGGAACGAAGTGAAAGTTGTAATCGTCAAGCCGTCAAAGCCTATAAGAGGCATTCTGAGAGCTATCTTCGGTATCAAAAAAGAAATCGGATGCTGAAAACTGTGTCCCTTGAGAAATCGGGGGACATTTTCTTGAAAAATCGCAAATAGAATTCAGTATGTTATCATTCAGAATTCTAAAAACAGACTTCCGCATCGGCTTCGGTTTCCTGCTGGTTACAGCTGTAAGCTTTCTTGAGCCGAACGGAATAACCGGAATATGCCTCCTTTTCTGCTTCGTCCACGAGCTCGGGCATCTTCTCGCAATGAGGCTCACAGGAGCAGAAGTAACGGCTATCCGCTTCTACGGCGGCGGAATCGGCATCTCAGCTGACATTGAAGAGCTGAGCAAGCCCGCAAGGCTCATAATTTACTCCGCCGGTTGTCTCACAAACCTTGCATTCGCTCTGATTTTACGAGACCCTATAAATCTCGCAATTGCACTTTTCAATCTGATGCCCGTGAGCTATTTCGATGGAGGAATGATCCTCCGGCTTCTTCTCCCAAACAGCGAAAAACCGCTTAAGGCAGTTTCAGAAATCACAATATTTGCGTTGATTTCAGTTTTCTTTGCCTCTGCAATGACTGCACCGGAGGGAATTTCAATTTCTCAGCTCATGACACTATTCGTAATAGTCGCTTCAGAGCTGATAGACAGAGAAGCATGAGGACAGCGTTTGTGCAAATTTAACAGAATCGAAAGTCTTGGAAACTGTGAATTTTACGATTCTCACTATTGAAACGCAATGCCCGATGTGATATAATATTAAAGCATTTGAATTCCGTTGCGTTTTCCGAACGCAATTGGGGGTTAATGCCGGTTTTAATAACATGACATTAAAGCGGATAGTCCTCTGACTTCGGCAAGCAGTCCAAGGAGACTGATAGAAGTGTATGAATGTCTGAAATTAACAGGAGGAGTTTTAAAGTGGACGCTTTAAAAACAATCGCTCAGTCGAGCATGAAATCAGAGGTTCCTCAGTTTGCTGTCGGTGATACCGTAAGGGTACACGTCAGAATTCAGGAGGGTGACAAGTCGAGAATTCAGGTCTTTGAAGGAACTGTAATCGCCCGCAAGCACGGTGGCATCAGCGAAACCTTTACGGTTCGCAGACTTTCGCATGGTTGCGGCGTTGAGAGAGTATTTCCTCTCCATTCTCCGGTCGTTGAAAAGGTTGAGGTCGTCAGACTCGCTAAGGTCAGAAGAGCCAAGCTCTACTATCTCAGAGACAGAGTTGGTAAGGCTGCCAAGACCAAGGACGCCATCAGATAATAATCGACTCAGAAAAGAAGCTCATTTTCGGGCTTCTTTTTTTGAACTGTTGAGAAGAAAGTGCTCGAGATACAGCCGAAATGTGCCGATTTTAACATAGACAAGCCGAAGACAAATTTCGGCTAAAAATTTCCTCGAATTTTTTGCAAAATACCTCTTGACAACGCACTCGCCATGTGGTATATTATTAACACTGTCCGCAAGGGAAACCGAGCGGATAAAAAATGTCCTCTTAAAAAGCTCTGAAAAACTTTTCGAAAAAAATTTGAAAAAAGGGCTTGACAAGAGCAAGAACGTGTGATATAAT
>JAJQBX010000010.1 GCA_021203065.1 Oscillospiraceae bacterium | reverse complement strand
CCCCTCCACCGGCTTCGCCGGTCCCCCTCCCCTTTCAGGGGAGGCTTTTTATTTTTCAACAAACTTTTGAGAGAATAAAAATAGGCTCCCCTGTCAAGGGGAGCGCATAAGTTCGCAAGCGAACTTTGGGAGATTTGCTTCGCAAACTCCGACTGAGAGGTTTGCGAGCCCGCAGGGCGAGCACTTGCGGGGTTCCACAAAATTTTCTCATTTTTTCTATTGCATTTTCCGGCAGGACATGATATAATCTTTTAGAATGCTATTTCTATCGGATTGGAGGGCAAAAGATGACTGTTGTCAATATAATCAGCGGAGTTATACTGCTTGTCTGCAGTATTGCAATAATCCTTATCATTATGTTTACAGACACCGACAGTGCGAGAATGAGCTCTGCTATTGGCGGAGGAAGCGATTCTTTCTATGGCAGAAACATGAAGAATACTCGTGAGGCAAGACTTAATCTTGTCACAAAGATCGTTGTCGGACTTCTCTATGTAGTCTGTATCGTCGTAAACATTATAGCACGCTTCGCAGGCTAAGTCGGAATCGACGACTCGATTGAGAATTTGATTTGACGTGCCGCTCGACCGGTTTTTCTGCGTCGGGCGGCAGTTTGTTTACGCAGAGAGGGGAGAACCCCTCAGTCACGCTATGCGTGACAGCTCCCCTTGACAGGGGAGCCAATAACTGCCTCTTTACAAGAATCTGAAATAGGATGCAAATAGCCTCCCCTGTTAATGGGGAGACAGTTTGCTTCGCAAACTGGGACCGCCGCCGTAGGCGGTGGTGGAGGGGTGCGCGAGCCGGAGGCGAGCGCATTCGCCCGAAGCAACGTTTCATAAAAGGAGACCAAAATGAAAAAAAGACCCATAATTGTGAGGATATTCATAATACTCTTAGTCGTATTTATGCTGGCGGCTATTGTTTATTCCTCGCTGTACACCCTGTTTATCTGATATGGTTGTTATCGGTAATGACTGGGATGAGGTTATAGGCGGGGAGTTCTCGAAGGAGTATTACCTGCAGCTGAGGGAATTTCTCAGAACAGAGTATTCGCAGAATACCATCTACCCCGACATGTATCACATTTTCACCGCACTCAAGCTGACGCCCTATAGCTCGGTCAAGGTGGTGATTTTCGGGCAGGACCCCTATCACGAGCCGGGGCAGGCGCATGGGCTCTGCTTCTCCGTTCAGGACGGAACTATGCTGCCGCCGTCTCTTAAAAATATTTATAAGGAGCTTGAGAGCGACCTCGGAATCCCTCCTGCAAAAACGGGAGATTTAACTTCGTGGGCAAAGCAGGGAGTGCTGCTTTTGAACACAGTCCTCACCGTCCGCCGTGGTCAGGCGAACTCCCACAAAGGCAAAGGCTGGGAAATTCTGACCGACGAGATTATAAGAAAGCTCAACGAGCACGAAAACCCGATAGTTTTCATCCTCTGGGGCGCAAATGCGAGGAGCAAGAAAGCCCTCATAACGAACCCCCAACACCTGATAATAGAATCCGCCCACCCCAGCCCCCTTTCAGCTTTCAGCGGCTTCTTCGGATCACGCCCGTTTTCGAGGACGAACCAGTTTCTTGCGGAGCATGGGGAAGTGCCGGTGAATTGGGAAGTGGGATAAAAATGCGTAATTCGTAATGCGTAATTGATGTGAGATAGGAGGTCCCCAATGTCTCAAAAAGAACAAAAAGAACAAGAAACCGAAAACGAAAAGATTCTGGATAACAGCGGCGAGGAGCCGGTTGAAGTGCCGGCTGAGGGCGAAATCCACCCGGCTGATATGCCTGACAAGCCGAAAACCGACGTCATGCTCTATCTCGATGAGGAGGTCAGGGCTCGGGAGGAGGCTCTTAAGGACGACAGAGCGGCTCGGGCTCAGCACGAAAAGGAGCTCCAAGAGAAGAAAATCGAGCTCACCAAGCTCAAAATGGGCGTTATCGATGAGTCGGACACCATAAAAGAGGTTCACGAGGAGACGCCGGAGCTCACGCTGGGCGAGAAGATCGAGAACGTCTGGTATCGCTCCAAGTGGATAATTATTTTCGCCATATTCTGCGTGGTTGCCGGCGGCTATATCATCTATTCTCAGGTGACGAGCGAAAAGGCTGACCTTACTGTCCTTGTCGTCATGGACAATAATTCCCTCTATGCCAGAACTGACGAGCTTGAGGAGTTCTTGGAGCAGTACTGCGACGACCTCGACGGCAACGGCTATAAGCACGTTCTCGTCTACAATATCGTTTTCAGCGAGCTTGAGGACGTGACGAGCTCGACCTCTGCGCAGGCTCAGCTGATGACTCAGCTGATGACGGGCGACAATATTCTGATAATTTCGGACGGAACTACAGATTTCGAGGTTCACGATTTCACGCAGGATGAGGGCTACGATGACGACTGCATGACCGAGTATGGAATCGTTCTCAACTGTGCCCTGACCCGTGAAGAGCTCAGGTGGGAAGCGATGCCCGACGAGCTCTACATCGGAATGCGAGAGCCTGCAGAGCTTACCGGCACGAAATTGGAGGCTATGCAGGAGAATTTTGACGAGATTCTCCCGATGTTCGAGAGGATTTACGAGGCGATTTGTGCGAGCGAGCCGTGAGAAATGGCTTGAAAACGGCTTCCCTGCGTGGCTTGGAGGGCTCTGAACGGCGCAGGGGAGATTCCGAAAAATTTTTTCAAAAAAACTCTTGACAAATCGCTCCGGGCGATATATAATATACAAGTCGCTTCGAGAGAGGCGGTTCGTTCGGAGAGCGGTTCGTTTGAGAAAACGCTTCGTTCGCAAGAACGAATATACATGGGAGCATAGCTCAGCTGGGAGAGCATCTGCCTTACAAGCAGGGGGTCATAGGTTCGAGCCCTATTGTTCCCACCATGTTACGGCCCGGTAGTTCAGTTGGTTAGAACGCTAGCCTGTCACGCTAGAGGTCACCGGTTCGAGCCCGGTTCGGGTCGCCATTCCCTTTTCGGGGAAGCGATGCCTCTGTAGCTCAGTTGGTAGAGCAGGGGACTGAAAATCCCCGTGTCATTGGTTCAATTCCGATCGGAGGCACCAATATCTGCGGATTTAGCTCATCCGGTAGAGCGCCACCTTGCCAAGGTGGAGGTAGCGAGTTCGAGCCTCGTAATCCGCTCCATTAATTTGCGTTGTGGGAATACTCACAGCGCATTTTATTTTGTTATATTTTCTTGTGGATAACCCCGATTTCCCACCGATTTTAAAAAAATTGTTGCAACTCAAGAAAATAGGGTGTATAATAAGTCTATAGAAATTACAATGGGAAGTATGGTTTCAAAAAGGGAAAAATATAAGGGAAGGCAGGGGACTTTTATGACGAGTATGACTTTTGTAATAATAATGCTCATAGCTATCGTTCCCGTGGTTTTGGTCATTGCGGGGCTGATACTTGCGCTCGGGCAGCTCTTCAAGCTGTTCATAAGACTTGCGCCAAGCGGCGTTGTGACCGCTGTTGCAGTCATCTCGCTTCTTGTCGGAGTAATCTGCATGGTTTACATAGTAGCCAGCGGCACAGCCGCAATTATACTTGCGTGCATATCAATGGCACTGGTCATCTGGGGAGTCTATGCGATTCTGAATCGAACAAAGTAACGTGCTTCGCACGCCCTCTCAGTCGCCTGACGGCGACAGCTCCCCCAGAGGGGGGAGCCAAGATTTGATTTTCGCAAAAGCTTCCGGGAGAAGATTAACTCGGCTCTCCCTTTGGGAGAGCTGTCAGCCCACAGGGCTGACTGAGAGGGCGTGCGACCAGCGGGAGCACGGTCGGCGAAGCCGACAATTACATGAGTGGAGGCTGTTTCGTTGTCCGACCTATCCGAATTCTGGTACACCGAATACACAATGAGTAAGAAATACGGCTACTGGCACACCGAGTTTGAACTGTTCGGACCGCTTCATTGGTTCTGGCTGATAGCGTGCGTGGTGTTTACTGTCGTAATCTCTGCTTGGTACCGGAAAGCATCCGAGAAAGTCCGCAAGAGAATCCGGCTTTCGATAGCGATGTTCGTTCTTCTCTTCGAGATTTCGAGAATCATCATGGAGCTGATAACCGACCAGTGGCATGTGAGCTCGCTTCCGATCCAGCTCTGCAGCATCGGCGTATTCATCTGCACATGGCACGCAATTCACCCGAATAAGCTTGCGGGAAATCTCCTCTATGCTCTTTCGATGCCGGGAGCGGCACTTGCAATGCTCAGTCCGTCGTGGACGATGCTTCCGCTATGGAACTTCAACCACCTCAACAGTGAGCTCGGGCACATAGTTCTCTTCTCCTATCCTGTTATGCTGATAGCAGGCGGCTTCCGGCCGGAATTAAAAGAGCTCCCGAAGGTTCTGGCGATATTGGCGACAATGTGCGTAGCCGTCACCCCGATCAATGAGATATATAACACCAATTTCTTCTTCCTCGGCGACCCCTATGGCAACGTGATAACCTCGTTCTGCACAAGCATCTTCGGCGAAAACCTCTTCGTCATCGGCTATGCGATAATGCTGGCAATAGTGATGGCAATGCTGTATGCGCCGTTTGAAATTCTGCGGAGGAGAGCTTCTCATAAGTAGGGGCGGATATTATCCGCCCGCCTGCCCACTGCCGAAACTTTCGGGCGGATAATATCCGCCCCTACACAACATAAACACAAAGGAGATTTCCCATGTCCACATTCTGGTACACCGACAACACCATGCTTACCGAAAGAGGCGAAGATTACACAGCGTTTTCCCTGTTTGACGGAACTCATCTTTTCTGGCTTGGGTTCGCAGTTCTGTTTATCATCGCCATCTGCTTCTTCTACAGAAGATCATCTTCAGGAATGAGACGTAAGATGGAAATTGGGCTCGGAGCGGCGATAGTTTTCTGTGAGCTTTTCAGGCAGTGCGTCGTCATCTTCTCGGGGCAGTGGCTTCCGGAAACTCTGCCTCTTCACCTCTGCAGCTACAACATCGGCATCTGCATGTGGTATGGGATTCACCCGACAAAGCTCGCCGCAAACATTCTCTACACCCTCTGCATTCCCGGTGCGGCGGTTGCACTCCTGAGTCCGTCGTGGATGATGCTTCCTATCTGGAACTTCTCCCATATAGACAGTGAACTGACGCACATACTTCTTCTTACATACCCGATAATGCTCGTCGCAGGCGGCTTCCGCCCCGACATAAGATATGTCCCGAAGATAATAGGAGGGCTTCTCTGCCTCTGCGCAGTGATATACCCCCTGAACGTCCTCTTAGGAACAAACTTCCTCTTCATCACCGACCCTTACGGCAACGCCATCACGTGTGTCTGCACCTCAATCTTTGGTGCGAAGCTCTTTATCCTTGGATACGTGATTTTACTTGTGATAATAGTATTTTTGATGCATACGCCGTTTGTTCTGATAAATCTTTATAAGAAGAAGCACCGCAGGTGCGATTCACTGATCACTTAGTAAAGGAGTCTCCCATGTTTGACATCTCAAAGCTACCCGAATTCTGGTACACCGTCTACACCATGCAGGATAAGCATGGTGAGGATTACACTTCGTTCACGCTGTTCAGTCCGACGCACATCTTCTGGCTTGTTTTCTGCGTGGTGATATGCGCAGCAGTCGCCATTATTTACAGAAAATCGTCGGCAGGAATGAGAAGAAAGTTTGAGCTTGGGCTCGCAATTCTCATAGCTTTGGTTGAGCTTTCCCGTCAGACTGTCATCATCACGACCGGTCAGTGGAGGGCGGAAACCTTGCCGCTTCACCTCTGCAGCGTCAACATCTTCATAAGCCTCTGGTATGGAATCAAGCCTAACAAGCTTGCCGGGAACATCCTCTATGCCTTGTGCCTCCCGGGTGCGGCTGTTGCGCTTCTCAGCCCGACATGGTGCGCTCTTCCAATTGCAAACTTCTGCCATATCAATTCGGAGATGCTACATATCCTCCTCGTCTGCTACCCTGTAATGCTCCTTGCAGGCGGCTTCAAGCCGGAGATAAAGATGCTCCCGAAGGTCTTGGCGGTTCTTGCCGGAATGCTCGTCGTAATTTATCCCATCAACAAGCTCTTGGGCACGAACTTCTTCTTCATAAACGACCCCTATGGCAACGTCATCACCTCGTTCTGTACTTCAATTTTCGGCGAAGACCTCTTCATAATCGGCTACATAATCATTCTGCTTCTTTTGTTCGTTCTGATGTACACGCCGTTTACGGTTATTGAGCTTAAGAACAAGAGGAAAGCTTGACAAAGTCGCAATAGTGTAGTAAAATATTCTTGGGATATTATCCCGAATAAATTCAAAGGAGAAATATGACATGTCTACAAAGAAGAAAATCGCAATAGCGGCACGGATTGTGTTCGGAATCCTTGCAGTCGCTGCACTCATCACCTGCATCTACTATATTGTTGAGGGCTCGCTTTCGGAAGTGCTCTCTTCGATGACCCTTATGCTTCTCTCCATCTCGCTCGGCTATATCTATGGCAGAGTTGAAGAGCCCGCCGAGGGAGTTCTTTCCCCTGAGGAGAAAGAGGATGTCAAGAGCCATATCGGCACAAATGCCATCGTCGTCGACGACGGTGACTGGTGCTTTGAGGGAGACTCCACCCGTTCCATCTCTGTTAAATTTGGCGAGGTTGTCATCAATGATGGCGACAAAAAGTATACTATTTCCGAAATCACGCCCTACTCGTTCAAGCTCAAGGATTCCTCCGGCAAAGAGCTTCACGCTTACAAAAGATAATGTCAAAGAAAAAACGCAAAAATTATATAGGAAACATTGCCGCATTAGTCCTGACTATTGCGGCAGTTTTGCTACTTGTCTGGGTTGCCCGTGGGCTTGTTCCGACTAAGATTGACGACGTCGCCGCAGAAACTGAGGCTACAACAGAAGCCATAACCGCGGCAACAACTTCGGCTACCACAGTCTCAACCGACGCCACCACCGAAGCTACTACAGAATCAGAGCCCGCAGAGCCTACTGTGGAGGAGCAAGCCCTTGAAATCCTCTCCGGAATGACACTCCGGGAGCAGGTCTATCAGCTCTTCATAGTCCGCCCTGAGCAGATAACCGGCTCGTCAGAGAAGCTCACCGAAGCCGGGAGCGACTTTGAGGAGGGCTTGGAGGCTTACCCCGTCGGCGGAATCGCAATGTTCTCAGAGAACATCGTCGACCGGGAGCAGACCGAAGAAATGATTTCTGACATGCAGTCATACTCCACCCTCGGGCTCTTCATCGCCGTCGACGAGGAGGGCGGAACGGTCGCCAGAATCGGGAACAACTCAGCGATGGGCACGACCTCATTCCCAAGCATGAAAACCATCGGCAACACCGGCGATACTGGCGAAGCCTACAATGTCGGCTACACAATCGGCACTGAGATTATGGAGCTCGGTTTCAACCTCGATTTCGCCCCGGTTGCGGACGTCGATTCGAACCCCGATAATACCGTCATCGGCGACAGGGCTTTCTCGACGATCGCCGACATCGCCGCCGAAATGGTTGCCGCCGCAGTGGAGGGTTTCAGCGACAGTGGGATTTTATGCACCCTCAAGCATTTCCCCGGTCACGGCGACACCAGTACCGACAGCCATCTTGGATATACTGAGCTTGACAAGAGCATTGATGAACTCTGGGAGACGGAATTTGTGCCGTTCGCCTCAGGAATTGAGGCGGGAGCAGACCTCGTGATGGTGGGTCACATCTCCGTCCCGCAGGTCACCGGCGACGACACGCCAGCGTCGCTCTCGAGTACGATGATAAGCATCCTCCGGGATGATCTCGGCTTTTCAGGGCTCATAATCACCGATTCCATGCAGATGGAAGCCATCACCGACCGCTACACTTCTGCCGAAGCCGCCGTCATGGCGATCAAAGCCGGCGTCGACATCATCCTGATGCCCGAAAACCTCGAGGAAGCCGCAAACGGCATTATTGAAGCGGTTGAGAACGGCGAAATCAGCGAGGAGAGGATTGCGGAGAGTGTGCTTAAAATCTTGGAAACCAAAATCGAATCCGGAATTATAGGTTGACGGGGGAGAACCCCTCAGTCAGCTTCGCTGACAGCTCCCCTTGACAGGGAAGCCTTTTGTATACTCTCGCACTTGACAAGTATATCGAAATAGTGTATAATGGAATCAGTTAGCAGAGGCTAACTGTAACCTCAAAAGCCCTTCCAGAATATAATACTCCGAAAGGACTAATACACTATGACAACTTTGACTATAAATTATATTTTTGCAGCCTTGATCGCCACTTTGGGGACGTGGTTTGTGACCGCTCTTGGGGCGGCGACGGTGCTGTTTTTCAAAAAGACAAATCAGAAAGCGATGAACCTGATGCTCGGGTTTGCGGCGGGAGTCATGATTGCGGCAAGCTTCTGGTCGCTTCTTGAACCGTCGATAGAAAAAGCCGAGGAATACCTCGACATCCCTGCTTGGATTGTTGCAACCTCAGGATTTCTTGCGGGAGCTATCTTCATGTGGGCTTCCGACAGGATTGTCAGCCACGAGCGGCTTCAGTTTTCGAAGAACCGGGACGGGGAGCAGGGAACTGCCACGAACCGGATAATCATGCTGGTGCTGTCGATAACTCTTCACAATATCCCCGAGGGCTTGGCAGTGGGAGTTGCTTTCGGAGCACTTGCCGGAGGGAAGAACAGCGCAGAGTCGCTTGCCAGCGCAATAATCCTCGCCGTCGGAATCGGACTCCAGAACTTCCCGGAGGGTGCGGCGGTCTCTCTCCCACTCCGGCGTGAGGGATTTTCGAGAAGAAAAGCTTTCCTCATCGGTCAGGCTTCGGGAATAGTTGAGCCGATAGCCGCCGTCATCGGAGCGGCAATGGCAGTGAAAATCCAGCCGATCCTCCCGTTTGCCCTCGCATTCGCCGCAGGAGCCATGATTCTCGTAGCCGTCCACGAGCTCATCCCCGAATGCCAGAAAAACCAGTCAGCCCACCCCTACTTTGCGACAACCGGCATCCTTTCCGGGTTTGCAACGATGATGCTACTGGATGTAGCACTTGGATAAAAATTCCCGTCCGAATTACTGGGCGGGGATTTTATTGCTATTTTTAGTCTCTTGCATTCATCTACCAAATCCACGTCATCATCAGGGAAATTATGACTCCTCCCACGGCAAAAACCGGCACCTCCGGCAGCATGGCTTTCACATGAAACCATTTCTGGTGATATTCTCTGTCCATGTGCTCCGTCCCCGGCAGACGCACCCGCCTGATGTTAGGAAAGAGCACCCAGTCGAGAAAGCAGGTATCAAACGCTGCCAGAACGAGCATGTAGCCGTATAACATGAGAAGTCCATCTACGAAGGTTTCCGCTCCCGCCTGATGCGCCATCCACGCAAACAGGAAAAGAAATGCGATGATGGCGATGACTTTCCGGAGAATTGTTATGAATGTCATCTTTTCCTTTACTGCTTCCTTGTGTTGGGACGAATAATATTGCGCCTGAATTTCCGGCGGATAATCGCCGATAAACGATACAGGGTTGACCAGCAGCATCCCGAAAACAAACACACCGAACACGGCACACATTACAACACACTCAAGAACATAGATAGAAACGCTCATTGGTTATGCGCACCTTTCTTTTTATACCCACAGTCGCAGTAAGGACCGCCCGAAGCGAGGGTGTATTCCCTCACAAAGTCCGAAGCTCCGCTTGCTTCGCTCATCGTATAGTCGAGCCTGCACATGGCGGGGACTAAATCATAAAGCCCGAGCTCCCGCATCAGGGTGCAGATGCCGCACTTGGTGAACCTCGCCTCATAGCCGCTTCCGTCCTCATAGGGATAGAGCTCCATATTCCACGAATAGGGGTTTCTGTCGGCGGCACGGAGCTTTTCGGTGGCTTTAAGAGAAGCAACGGCTTTGTCGGTGAATCGGAATTTGCCCTTTTTCCTGCAGAACCAGTTCATGGGTCCGGTCATCATCGAGTCTTTGTAATATTCCGTCAGCCTCCCGACCTCCGGACGCTCGGGCATATTCAAAACAAATGCGCAGAGCATGGCACAGCTTATGATATTCATCCTGAATCTGTCCGCTTTCTCGAACTCCGGAAGCCCTGCAATAATTTCTTTGTAACGGGATTTCGACTTTTTCTTTACAGCTTTTGCGGTGTTTACGTCAATTCCGAATATGGTTAAGTTGCGTTCGAATGATTTTCCGAATAACGCCCACATTCCCATGGGCATTCCGAAATATTTCATGTCCAATCTCTCCTTTTAGTTTATGTGCAAACAAAATGCATAGATAACTCCCATCAGAGGAGGCCACACGATAGCACTGATTATCTTTTTCACCCAGTTCTTTTTAGAAATATATGGCTTTAATTGTTCCGTTTCGGGTATATCCCATGTTGTTGTGAATCCTACCCAGTAATAATCCATAAATACTTTGTCAAATGCACTGCCTATGTAGTATACCGCTGTAATCTGCCAGAATATCTCCGCAAAACTTCTTGCTCCATTTATAAAAAATACGGCTGCTGGAATAATTGTAAGCAAGGGAAGAAAAATCGCTGACATACAGATGATTGATTTTCTCTTTAGTTCCTTCTTTGTAGTAAGTCCATGATTTATTACCCAATCCTGAATCCGTTTCTCATAAAAGATAGCGAATTTTTCCGGTCCATTTGATACTCCGACTGCACAAGGAAAGAAAAGTATAAAACACACTGCTAACCCCTCGACGATAATTTCCAAAGCTAAGCTTATTGTTAAAATCATATCTTCAGTCTCCTCTCTTTTTTGATGCTTTTTTGACCCATACCTGTGTGGAAAAGCCTGCCTTTTGCGGAATATTTTGTGTTCAGTTCGGGCTGAAAAGCCTGTTACTGATACCCATCTCCCTGCTTGAACACCGGCGGCCAATAAGGCAGGACAGGGGCTCCAGATTTCAATTTAAAGTCGCAATATTCCCCACCGGAGGCACAGGTCTGCTCACGGTACAGCGGCGCACCCAGCACCCCGAACATCACATAGTCCAGATTACAAAGATAGGGCATATATTCCATGTAACCGTGCTCTTTAGCGAAGTTCGCTAACGGACATACAAGGTTATGATAGCTGAATGCATACCCATCTTCCGGCGGGATCATGGTTTTTGTTTCGAAGCTGCCCGGATTCTTCTCCGCATTTGCTGCATTCTGCTTGTCTTTCTTCTGAAACATTTTATTCAGCATCTTCGGACTGTTGAACATCTTTCCCGCAAGCTTTCGGGCAAATCCCGGAATCCGCAGAAAGGTTCGTTCATAAGACAGCACCATCAAATGACCGGCATCATCTAAAGAAACGCCGTAGTTCTTCAAAACCTCACCCATCGCCACAAAATAATAAGCCCCCGTCAGGTTTCCGGTTCCGCTCACATCATCCCCGCCAATGTAGGGAAAATGCTCAAGCAGATTTTTGTCATAGAAATCCCAGATTTCTTCCAGAAGCTCGGAATAATCCTTTCCGCTGGCCTGCTGCAATTCAGCAGAAATCAGTTTCAGGTATCCATTCATGGACTTCTTTAATTTAGCGTAATTTTTCTGATAGTATTCATGCATAGCTCTGTAATTCTCCCTACAACATATTCTCTGTAAAGAACAAAAACCTTGTCCTTTTCTTGCTTATTTTCTTCCTACCAGCATCCGTGAATTGCCAAGCATCATCATATTGGCACGGCTCTCCGAACCGAAGACGAGCTCCGACATATTCACGAGTTTTACTTCCTGATAGCCCATGTCACGAAGCTTCTGGGCAAATGCCTCCATATCGCCGTACATTTTCGGATTCATGCAGTCGTTTATGGCGAATACGCCGCCCTTTTTCAGGACACGCAAGGTCTCCATAATCAGTTCATGAACATCTGAGCCCATGATGTTGTGATAGACATAGTTGCTGATGACGGCGTCGAAGGTCTCGTCCGCAAAGTCGAGCTTGTTGGCATCACCCTTTTGGAAAGTGCACTGCGAGGCGACGCCCTCGGAGGCGGCATTTTTCTCGCAAAGAGCTTTGCTGTAGTCCCACATTGCGCCCCAGTAATCAATTCCGACTACTTTTGTCTGAGACCATGTGAGAGCCGCACGAATGCTTAGCGGACCTGAGCCACATCCGACTTCAAGAAGCGTGCCGTTTCCATCATAGTCAAGAAGCGAGAGCATGGTTTCGTGCCCTTTCTCCATCATTCCGCCACCGCCAAAAGCATACTGCCTGCGAATCCATTCCATCCAGCCGATAAAGGCTATCAGTGCAATCAGGGCAATAATAAATACGACGCCGAGCGCAGTAATATGGAAAACCGTGAACGACAAAATGGCAAGAATCAACGCCACAAGCGCAAATCCGCCCATCATGTAGAATACGGGATGAGACATCCATGTTCCATAATTTTCCCCGTGAGTACCGAGCCGGATAGAAGACTGCGAAACTTTTCTTTGATCAGTCATAAAAATACCTCCATATTAAAGTCAGATAGTTTAAGCTTACTATAGTTAGCCTAAACTAACACGATATAGACAGTATAGCACATTGCTGAAAGGAATGCAAGGGGGGACAACTGGATATTGCAAAATTTATCTTGAATAGTGGGCGGAGTTGTGATATAATGATACCGGAGATAATATAATGAGGTGATACCTATGGGCAAGGCAGATACAGCGACACGGGAATACATTGACGACACAAGGATTTTTGCTGATGTTTTCAACTATTACATTTACGGTGGTAAACAGGTTATTGAGCCCAAGAGTCTTGAAAAGCTTGATGCATCTACGCTTCTGACTGTTTTTGGAAAAGACGGAGACGAGGAGAAGATACAGAGGTACAGGGATGCTTTGAAGAAAGCAACATTGATGGTCGATGATGAGGCTGCATATATTGTCCTCGGAATTGAGGCTCAGACTCACATTGATTACGGCATGCCGATCAGGGCTTTTCTGTATGACGCTCTTCAATATGATAGTCAGGCGAGGAAGATTAAGGCGGCTCACAGAGATTCGGGAGATAAGCATAATGACGATGAGTTTGTTTCCGGACTATACAAGGATGACGGAATTCTCCCAGTGATCACGGTTGTTATTTATTTTGGCTCCAAGCCGTGGGATGGTGCTACAGATTTGAGAGGCTTGTACAGGTGCAAACACCCGGAGCTTATCGGGATGGCACCCGATTACAAAATGCATCTGATTGAACCTGCAAGAATGACTGACGAGGACTTCGAAAAGTTTTCAACCAGTATAGGCAAGGTTTTAAAGTTTATGAAGCTGTCGGACAGTCGGGAAGAGATGAAGAGTCTGATGGAGACAGATGACGACTATAGTCACATGGAAAGAAATGCAGCCAGAGTGCTGAAAGAATGTGCGAATATTTCACTTGATATTGATTCAAATGAGGAGGTAATTGATGTGTGCAAGGCATGGAGAGACGAAAGAGATTATGTGGCAAAGGAATCATCCATTAGATCAGCAATCGATACTGCAAGGCAATTTGGCATATCGGATGATGCCATTCTTGATAACATCGTGAGCAGATTTAATCTTACTGAAGGTGAAGCTAAGGAGTATATGCTCAAAAAATCCGCTTAGTCTCAACAAAAAAAGAAAAATCACGGCAGAGCTCCGCTATCGGCTCTGCCGTCTTTCGTGTTTACATCTTGACAACCACCCGAAATAGTCTTATAATATAAAGGAATGGCGCAATATCGGTTTCTTGAGTGTTGCGTGAAAATCATTTTGGAGGTAATTATAATGGCGAGAGCTACTACAATATCACGGGATGGGTTCAATAAGCTTCAGGAAGAGCTTGAATATCTTGTAACCGTACGGCGTAAAGAGGTTGCGGAAAGGCTCAAGGAAGCCCGTTCCTATGGCGACTTGTCCGAAAACGCTGAGTATGACGAGGCTAAGAATGAGCAGGGAATGCTCGAAGCGCAGATTGCAGACCTCGAGGTCGTTATTGCCAACGCTATCATCGTCGATGACGACAGCTTGTCTTTGGACGAAGTCGGCGTCGGCTCCATCGTCAAGATCAAGGATTTCGATATGGATGAGATTTTGGAGTACCAGATTGTCGGCTCAACCGAGTCTGACCCGGATAATAACAAGATTTCCGACGAATCTCCCATCGGCAAGGCTTGCCTTAAGAAGAAGATCGGCGATATTTTCGAGGTTGAGGTTCCCGCAGGAACGCTCAAATTTGAGATTCTTGGCATAGACAGATAATAAAATCCCGTAAGGAGAGATATAATGACGGAAGAGATTTTGGAAAATTCCGGCGAAGAGATGACTGCGGAGGAGGTTAATTCGCTCCGCAAAATCCGCCTTGACAAGCTCGAAGCCCTCAAGGCTGCCGGGAAGAATCCCTTTGAGATAACTAAGTTTGACTTCAACACGACCACCGCTGAGCTCAAGGCTCACTATGAAGCTGAGGAAGCCAAGGCTAAGGAGGCTGCCGGAGACTCGGAAGAGGCTCTGAATAGTGAGCTTGAGAAAATCCATGCAGACACATGGAAGATTGCCGGAAGAATGATGAGCCGCCGTGACATGGGCAAGGCGAACTTCCTCGACATTCAGGACAGCACCGGCAGAATGCAGTGCTACGTGAGAATGAACGACGTCGGTGAGGAGACATTCGCCGACTTCAAGAAGTGGGACATCGGCGACATCATCGGCATCGAGGGCTTCGTTTTCAGAACCCGCAGAGGCGAGATTTCTCTTCATGCGAAGAAAATTACGCTTCTGACAAAGTCTTTGGTTCCGCTCCCCGAAAAGTGGCATGGACTCAAGGACAGAGACACGAGATACCGCCAGAGATATACTGACCTCATCGTCAATCCTGACGTAAAGAAGACGTTCATTCTGCGCTCGAAAATCATCAGCGAAATCCGCAGATGGCTCGATTCTCAGGGCTTTGTCGAGGTTGAGACCCCGATGCTCGTCCAGAACGCAGGCGGCGCAAACGCCAGACCGTTCGTCACCCACTATAATTCCCTTGGCGAGGACGTCAAGCTGAGAATTTCGCTCGAGCTCTACCTCAAGAGGCTCATCGTCGGCGGAATTGACAGGGTTTACGAGATCGGAAGAGTCTTCCGCAATGAAGGCGTCGACACCCATCATAACCCCGAATTCACCCTTATGGAGCTCTATCAGGCATACACCGACTATCACGGAATGATGGACTTGGCTGAGAATCTCTACAGACACATCGCAGAGACGGTTATCGGCTCAACGAAGATTGAGTATGACGGCGAAGTTATCGACCTCGGCAAGCCTTTTGAGCGGCTCACCATGGTCGATGCTGTGAAGAAGTATTCTGGCGTCGACTATTCCGAGATAAAGACCGATGCAGAGGCTTTTGAAATCGCAAAGGCTCACCACCTCGAATTCGACGAAAAGCGTCACCACAAGGGCGACATTCTGAATCTCTTGTTTGAAAAGTACGTCGAGGAGAACCTCATTCAGCCGACATTCATCATGGATCACCCGGTTGAGATTTCGCCGCTCACAAAGCGCAAGCCGGACGCCCCTGACTATGTCGAGCGTTTCGAGATGTATATCTGCCGTGCGGAGATGTGCAACGCCTACAGCGAGCTCAACGACCCGGTCGACCAGCGTCAGCGTTTCGAAGCTCAGGAGGAGCTCATCCGTCTCGGCGACGACGAAGCGAACTCGATAGACGAGGACTTCATGAACGCCCTTGAGATAGGCATGCCCCCGACCGGCGGCATCGGCTTCGGAATTGACAGAATGGTGCAGTTCATGACCGGCTCACCTGCGATAAGGGATGTGCTGTTGTTCCCGACGATGAAGAGCTTGGATAAGTGAGACATAAATATAAAAAACAAGAGCACTTCTTGAGATAATCTTAAGAAGTGCTCTTTTTCTGTTTGTGGGAGGACTTTTGGGGTACTCAAAAGAAAAAATTAATCCACAATTAATCTTGCGATAACCTCATCTTAACTCATCTGCTATATACTAAGTCCATACCAGAACACGAGTGGCAGACATTCCGCCAAACAGGAGGCAGACCTATGAACCTCAGATTATTGAAAATTCTTATAAAAGAGCAGTTATTCCCCGCACTGACGGCATCGAACATGGCGACGCTGAAAAACGATTGCTGACTTCACGAAAGCCGTGGAACGCTTCGCAAATATGAGCTAAACCCCTTCAAAATCCATATTGAAATGATACAAAAGCAGCCTTTCACGGCTGTTTTTTGTTTTTCTGGAAGTGCTTCGCTTTCTCTGTACAGGGGTCAAATCTGTTAGCACCTCCTAATCTTCATGAAGACCGCTTGACATTCCTATACCCCTATATGTATAATAAACCTATACCCGCACAGGTATAAAACGAACAGGCAGGGAACGCCAATGAACGATACGCAAAAAAATCGCATGAACCAGATACGCCAGGAGTCCAGGGAGGATTATCTGGAAGCTCTGTTTCTGCTCCTCAAAGGTCAAAACGACGTACGTTCTTCCGACCTTGCGTCTTTTATGGGCTTTTCCAGAGCCAGCGTCAGCCAGGCAGTTTTGTCGCTGGAACGGGATGGCTTTCTTTTGATGGATGAAAAGTATTGCCTCCACCTGACAGAACAAGGCTCTCTGACAGCAGAGAGAACACATCGCAAACATATTTTTTTCGAGAAAAATCTGGTGCTTGCCGGTGTTGATCCTGCTTTGGCAGACAGAGAAGGAAGCCGAATGGGTCACTCGTTAAGCGATGAGAGTTTTGAACGGATTGCGGCGGAAGGTATGCGAAAAGAGGAGGAACTAAGCTCATATTAAAGCAGCGATTTCCAGATTGCGCTTGACAAAGAATCTGCTTTTTTGTATAAAGGTCTAAAATCAGGTCGGGAAACCGACCTTAAATTAGGCAAAGAGGTTAGGCAATGCTAATCAGAATGGGAGATGATGATTATGATGCCTTTAACATTGGCGGATGTTGGTTCGGAACAGACAGTTCGGATGATAAAAGGTAATGATAAAACAAAACTGTTCATACAGAAAATGGGCATTGCGCCCGGCGCAAAACTAAAAATCGTGTCGGCGCATGGAGGCGATCTTATTGTATATGTCAAAGATGTACGAATTGCTCTGACAAAAGATATCGCTTCACGAATCATGATATAAAGCCGCCTGGCTCTATATAAAAATATTTCAAACGGAGGTTGTCACTATGAAGACATTGCGAGATGCTCCAGTAGGAGCAACGGTCAGGGTAGTCAAACTTCATGGCGAAGGGGCTACAAAACGCCGAATCATGGACATGGGCGTCACTAAGGACGTTGAGATATACGTTCGGAAGGTTGCACCCCTTGGAGATCCTGTCGAGGTAACAGTACGAGGCTACGAGCTTTCTATCCGTAAGGAAGATGCCCAAATGATTGAGGTAGAATAAGGGAGGAAATTAGGAAATGGAAAATTTAGTATTGGCGCTGGCGGGAAATCCGAACAGCGGCAAGACGACTATGTTTAATGCCTTAACGGGCGCAATCCAGTTCGTCGGCAACTGGCCGGGCGTCACAGTGGAAAAGAAAGAGGGCAAGTACAAGAAGGATAAGAATATCAGCATCATGGATTTGCCCGGCATATACTCCCTGTCGCCATATTCCCAGGAGGAGGTCGTTGCCCGTGAGTATCTGGTTAATGAAAGACCGGACGCAATCATCAACATTGTGGATGCGACAAACCTGGAGCGGAATCTGTATCTGACAACGCAGTTGCTGGAGGTTGGTATCCCGGTCGTCATCGCATTGAACATGATGGATCTGGTAAAGAAAAATGGAGACGAAATCCATACGGATGTGCTTTCCAAAATCCTTCGCTGCCCGGTCATTGAAACTTCCGCATTGAAGGAGGACAATATCGACCAGGTCGTACAGGCTGCTGTCAATGCGGCGAAGAAAGGGGATGTCCCTGCCTGTGTTCCCTTTGACAAGCAGACGGAGGACTGGCTTGCGCAGATTCAGGAGCAGCTTCCCGCTGATGTGCCGCAGGTACAGAAACGCTATCTTTCAATCAAGCTGTTTGAGAAGGATACCAAAATCCCTTATGGGAATGCCGGAACAGCAAGGATCATTGAAGAAGCGGAGGCAGTTCTGGACGATGACACCGAAAGCCATATCACCAGTGTCCGCTATGATTACATTACCGGCATCATCAACAAAGTGCGGAAAAAACAGCATGGCAAGGAATCCATGTCTGACCGGATCGACCGCATCGTAACAAATCGCTGGCTCGGTCTGCCTATCTTTGCTCTGGTCATGTTCGTCGTTTACTATATATCCGTCACGACTGTCGGTAGCTGGGTCACAGACTGGACAAACGATGTGTTTGTCGGAGAATGGATTCAGGCTCCAGTGGAAGCATTTCTGACGAATGTCGGCTGTGCGGACTGGCTGACGGGATTGATTTGTGAAGGTATTATCGGCGGTGTCGGAGCTATGCTGGGCTTCATGCCGCAGATGTTTATCCTGTTCTTCTTCCTGGCTATCCTGGAAGACTGCGGATACATGGCCCGCATCGCTTTCGTGATGGACAGGGTATTCCGCAAATTCGGTCTGTCCGGCAAGTCCTTTATCCCTATGCTGATCGGCACCGGCTGCGGTCTGCCCGGCATTATGGCTGCCCGTACCATTGAAAACGAAAAAGACCGGCGGCTGACCATTATGACCGTTACTTTCATGCCCTGCGGCGCAAAACTGCCGCTGATTGCCTGCATTGCCGGAGCTTTGTTTGGCAACAGCGGGTTGGTCGCGTTCTCAGCTTATGTGCTGGGTGTCGTGTCCGTGATCGTGACCGGTGTGATGCTGAAAAAGACAAAACTGTTTGCCGGTGATGTGACGCCTTTTGTTATGGAGCTTCCGGCCTATCACTTCCCCACCGTGAAGAACGTGTGGCACAGTATCTGGGATCGCCTGAAGGCATTTGCAAAGAGAGCCGTTACAGTTTATATGCTGGCAGCTATTCTGGTATGGTTCCTTTCCAGCTTTGGATGGACAAACGGTGCCTTTGGTATGGTCGATGATCTGGAACAGAGCATTTGCTATTACATAGGAAATGCGATCGCCTGGATATTCACTCCCTGTGGATTTGATAAGTGGCAGGCGGTTATCGCATCCATCCTCGGTCTTGCGGCGAAGGAAGAAGTGGTTGGCGTGCTGGGTCAGTTTGCCGCCATGTCGGATGCGCTGGACGTAGTGGAATCCGGCGGAAGCCTTGCCCCGATTGCTGCATTGCTTGGCAACAGCGCTCTGGTGGGATACTCTTTCCTGGCGTTCAACCTGCTGTGCGCTCCCTGCTTCGCAGCTATCAACACCATCCGTGTGGAGATGCAGAACGGCAAGCTGGCTGCATTTGCGATTGCCTATCAGTGTGTGTTTGCCTATGCTGTTTCCCTGATGATTTATCAGTTCGGTTCTCTGTTCACCGGAGGCGGCTTTACGGCGGGAACGGTAGCCGCAATTCTCGTTCTGGTCTTTATCCTCTTTATGCTGTTCCGACCGGGGTACAAGCCTGCGAACGATAAAAAGAGCGTACTGAGCAACGCCGCAAAATAAGGAATGTAAGGAGGCACACTTTATGGAATGGCTCATGGATAATCTGGCAACGATTATCGTCGGACTGCTTTTGCTGACAGCCGTCATTTTTGCCATATACAGATTGATAAAGGAACACAGAAACGGCAAATGCAGCGGCGGCTGCCCCGGCTGTTCCCTTAACGGCAAGTGCCCTCATTCAAAGCAGTAGTGTTTGATTCAGAAGGCAGGCATTTCGAGAGGGATGCCTGCCTTTTCAAAAAGAATGCGAGGTAATTACTTGCACAAAAAAGCGCATAACGGAGCCAATCCGATGACCAAAATATCCAATGAATCACGGGAGGATTATCTGGAAGCAATTTATCTTCTGACAGAGCAAACTGGTGGCGCAGTCAGGTCGGTGCGTCTGGCTGAGTTTATGGAGCTGTCAAAAGCAAGTATCTGCAAAGCGGTCGCCGGGCTAAAAGAGGAAGGCTCTATTTACATGGGTACCAATAATTTGATAGCCCTGACTGCAACCGGAATGGATGAGGCAAAACGTGTTTATCGGAAACACCGGTATTTTGAAAGTCAGTTGGTGGCAGCTGGCGTGGATTCGGAGACGGCAAGTGCTGAAGCCTGTCGGATGGAACACGCGATTAGTGACAATAGCTTTGAAAAATTGCTCCGGCTTACCAGTCAACGGACAGCAGATGAAAGTGAGGTGGTGGAGGGATGACGAAAACAATCGCAGAAATCGAGGGGATGTCCTGTGGAATGTGTGAAGCACATATCAATGATGTGATCCGCCGCTCTTTTGACATCAGGAGCGTAAAGTCCTCACATAAGCAAAACAAAACGGAGATCATCTCGGCTACTCCCGTTTATGAGGAGAAATTGCGGAAGGTGATTGCAGATATTGGCTATCAGGTGATTTCGGTTCGGAGCGAGGAATATGTGAAAAAGGGATTGTTCCAATAGCATCCTCCAATGCTATTGCGTTATTCTATATTATGTCACTTCAAGATTGATGATTCAATATTGAAAGGGGTATTTTTTTGCTCGCCTCCGGGGTTAATCCAAAAGGGCTACTCCCTGTTGGCACACGACTTTCCCTGATGGAAAGTCTAGTGTGTTATACCTTTGCAAAATATCCGTCGGACGAAAACTCAATATTGTATTACAAAAGAGAGCCAGTGTCGGCTCCCTTGTTGTTTAATTCGGTTGTTTTGGAAAGGTATATCAGTCTTCCGCCTGTCGTTTCTTCCCGAATATCTTCAGTACGAACAGGACAAATCTCCTCATTCGGAATCTGGTTTTTGCGTCCATTGGTATAACGCTTTCAACGTATTTCATTGCAGAATCAGCTACTTTTTCTTCAGTAACCTCTTTTGGTGGTATTCCGGACAAATCGCTTGAAATCATCTGAACAGCATCGGCAGTCGCAACTTCACTGTCCCTCTTGTTCGGGAACTCTTTCTTGATGTCCCGGAGAATCAAGAGAATTGTGTTCTTAAGCTTCTCGATGTCCGCCTCGTTCTCGCCAATCTTGGATGTTTGTATGAGGTCTACGTCTTTTTTCAGCTCTCCCTTATTCACATCGGGGTTATCCTTCAAGCCCAATAATTTTGCTTCTCCGTAATCCAACAGCACATTCCTTGACATATACCCGCCTGCCATTTCGCCCTCAAAGTAATTGCGTATCTGGGTACAGAAATGCGGGAATCTTTCATGTTCAAGAAGCCTGTTCAGAACATCAACATCAATCTTATGCATCATCAGCCTTTTCACGGATTCAGTCGATAGCCCAAGCCTTGAGATGTCGTAGCTTTTCTGTGATTCAATCGGTGTCAGTCCGAGGTCAGCTCGAGTATCATGCCCTGTGCAAATTTGCAATAACAAGGAACAAAATTGTCGCTGTTTACGTTTTTCGCTTGAAAACTGACGGCGGCATTTTTTTGCCGTAGAATAGACATACGATCGATCGGAAATACAAATCAAGGAGATTACAGAATGAATATTTTTGAAGAAGCAAAGGCGACTATCTCAGTAAAACAAGCCGCCGCACACTACGGCTTGGAACCCATCCGAAGCGGCATGATTCGATGCCTGTTTCACGAAGATCGGCATCCAAGCATGAAGCTGAATGAGGATTACTTCTACTGCTTCGGGTGTGGAGCTACGGGAGATGTTGTCGAACTGACAGGAAGACTGTTCAACCTGACGCCTTACGAAGCCGCAAGAAAGCTTACGGAGGATTTCGGAATTGAGCAAAGCGACAAGTCTGTTGCAATCAAGCAATGCCACAAAAGCACTTGGGAGCAAGACATGGACATACTGTTTCGGTATCTACGAGTGTTGAAAAACTGGAAAGAACGGTATGCTCCCAAATCCCCGGAAGACGTTCCTGACAGGCACTTCATCGAAGCCTGCCAGAATCTTGAGTATGTAACTTATCTTGTGGATAAGCTCACATTCTCGGATAAAGACGAACGAACAGTCCTTATGGATGAGCTTCACAGAAGCGGATATATTGAACGGCTCAGAGAGGAGGTCAATCATGAATAATCCTGTCTGGTTCGATGGCAAGAACATAAACGAAGCACTCTTTTGCAGTGAGTTCTTAAGTAATCGCAAGATTATCTTTGCAAACAACGCTTTCTTCACTCCCGACGGTAGAGTCACGGATGACTTGCCTCTCAGAGGTGAAATCTATGATGAACTCAGGCACTGCGCCGTAAACAACATCCCCGGAAAGATTAACAACATCATAGAAGTCATGAAGTTAGCCGCACAGGTTGAAGATTTCCTGCCGGAAGAAGATAAGATACATCTGTCAAACGGAACGCTTTATCTTGACGGTAGTTTCGTTGAGGGTAAACCCGCTGTTGTCCGAAACAGACTGCCGGTAGCCTATAGTCCTGATGCGCTTGAGCCGACGGTGTGGTTGTCTTTCCTGAGTGAGCTATTGCACCCCGAAGATATTCCGACACTCCAAGAGTTCATCGGTTACTGCCTTATTCCAAGCAATAAGGGTCAGCGCATGATGATCATCAAAGGCAACGGCGGTGAAGGTAAGTCTCAGATTGGAGTAGTTCTTTCCTCATTATTCGGAAGCAACATGAAAGACGGAAGCATAGGAAAAGTATCCGAAAACAGGTTTGCAAGAGCAGACCTTGAACATATCCTACTTTGCGTTGATGACGATATGCGTATAGAAGCACTCAGGCAGACCAACTACGTCAAGTCAATAGTTACTGCTCAAGGCAAGATGGATTTGGAACGAAAAGGAAAGCAGAGTTACCAAGGATATATGTTTGCAAGGCTCTTAGCTTTCAGCAATGGAGACCTGCAAGCGTTGTATGACCGTAGTGACGGCTTTTACAGAAGACAATTAGTCCTTACGACAAAAGAACGTCCCGTTGACAGAATAGACGACCCTGACATCTCGAAGAAGATGAAGAGTGAAGCTGAGGGTATATTCTTGTGGGCGTTTGAAGGACTAAGGCGACTTGCCAAGAACAACTTCAGATTCACAGAGAGCCAACGGACAAAGAACAACAGAGAGTCTGTCAAGAGAGATAACAACAATATCTTTGACTTTCTTGAATCAGAGGGATATATACGGCTCAGTGAAAGCGCAACAGCAAGTTCCAAAGACCTGTATGAGGTTTACAGAATGTGGTGTGAGGAGAACTCCCTTATCCCACTCAAATCCCGAAGCTTCAGCGATTGCATGGTGGCAAGTGCCGACAAGTACCACTTGGAGCATTGCAACAACATCACCAATTCAGCAGGGCGACGTGTCTGGGGATTTACGGGGATAGAAACAGTTGCACAAGCGGAGAACATCGCCAATTCGCAACGTACATACATACCGGTTGAATGGGTGGAGTGACACCCGTGTATGTATGTACATAGCTTTTTAAAGAAAACACGCTATACAGGAGGTAAAAATGCCAAAACCACAATACGCAATTCTCCGATTCGCAAAATACAAAGGTCCGGAGATTTCAAACATAGAGGCTCACAATGAGCGAACGAAGGAGAAATACGCCAGCAACCCCGATGTGGACACCAGCAAAAGTCACCTGAACTTTCACCTTGTCGAGCCACAGGGAAAGTATCGAGCCGTTGCCGAGCAACAGATTAAGGAAGCCAGTTGCAGGACACGGACGGACAGCGTGAGGTTAGTGGAAGCCCTTGTGACTGCAACACCGGAGTTCTTCAAGAATAAGAAGAAAGATGAGATAAGGGCTTACTTTCAAGAAGCTCTTGACTTCATCAAGCAACATCAAAGACCTGAAACCATCATCTCTGCAACAGTACATATGGACGAGAAGACGCCGCATATGCACCTGTCTTTCGTACCGTTGACTGAAGACAATCGCTTGAGTGCCAAGGAGATTGTCGGGAACAAGAAGAAGCTCAGGAAGAAAAACGAACAGCTCACGCAGACGCTTGAGAAGTCCTCTAAACAGAGCGTACTCAAGAAGCTTGAGGATGAGAGGCTTAGGCATCAGTATCTTGATGCGGTTGAGATTCTGGAGAGGATACCGGAAGAGGTTGTGAGGGCTTATACTCGCAAACCAGACACACAACAACTGGATTGGAAAGATAATCAAATAGAAAGGAGAAGCCTATGGGTTATAGTCGCAGAGACGTTGAAGCCACGAAGAAGATGGCAAAGAAATTTGTCCGCTATCAGGAGGGTGCAGAGTTGTACAGCATGGGATTGACCAAGTTTCAGGAGTTGGCAAAGGAAGCAAAAGCCGTCTATAAGATTGATAAGGTTGCCCTTGTGAACTGCGAGATTTTAGAAAAGTATCTCGAAACATTCCGGGTAGCTTAATCGGCAGAAGAATCGTGAAAGGGCTTGGTACGGGTATTGACATTTTGTTGTATAAAAGATATAATAAAAGCGAGTACAACAAAAGTCGTCTTGCAGGCAATGAAGAAAATATTATTCAAGCCTGACCGTATCGAGCCTTTCTTCATTTTGAAGGAGGATTTGATTATGGCAAAGACAAGAAAAGACTTGCGAGGCAGAGCTAACCAAAAATCAGTTGGATGGCTTGGACATTTGAGAGCATACATACGCTATTGCATCCGACATTCCAACTTGCGGTTCGGGACAACATCATCCGGAACAATCCCGCAGATGGTGTAATGGCTGAGATTAAAAAAGCTCTGACAAAACTTCGGGCGTGCGCCACGCCTTGACCATCCCGCAACAGCGGGCGTTTATGGAGCATATCGCCAACCACCCGATTTATTGCCACTGGTGGGCTATCTTCACCGTCCTTTTGGGAACGGGTTGCAGAATTGGCGAAGCTTTGGGACTCCGCTGGGAAGACCTTGACTATGAAAACAGCGTTATCAGCATCAATCATAGTCTGGTTTATTATCCGGTGGGCGAAAACAGGACTTCGGCATATCTCAAAGCCAAAAGCAAAAGCCGGTGAGGAAGTCAACGCCAAAAAGGAACACCGTGAAGCTGTGATATTGCCTGATTTTTCGGCACATCATCTGCGGCACACATTCTGTACAAGGCTTTGCGAACAGGAGACCAATCTGAAGGTCATCCAGTCTATCATGGGGCATAAGGACATCCAGACAACGATGGACGTTTATGCCGAAGCAACTGAACAGAAAAAGCAGGAATCGTTTGAACGGTTATCTGCAACATTGAATGTATTTTAAGAAGGGCTCAACGAGCCGTTTTGCCTGACAGCAAAATTTTTGGAATGACAGCAAATTGACAGCAAATGTGCGATGATAATGGGGCTTTACGAAGCATGGTGAACAGGAGATTTTGCAGTAAAAACCGCATCCCGAAGCACCACGAAGCATAACGAACGGCTCCCATTAAAAATCCCGACGATGAAAACCCTAGACAAGTAACCCACAAAAAAAGCACCCCCGACCAGTTCGGGAGTGCCTTTTATTATCTTTCAATTCCTATTCCGTGTCGGTTCTGCCCGCCTCGACAGGATTGGTGATCTCGACCGTCTCCTCAGTGATGCTTGCTGAAGTCTCCACCAAGTTATCAATCGCCGTGTTGATTGCTTCTGCATAGGCATTGACCGCATTCTGATTGAGGACATTTAAGTTCCACTGCACCGCATTTATCGCCGCAGTGACTCCGGAGAAGTCGACATAGTCGCTTGCGTTCAGGGCGTTTGCTCTTGCAATTGCTTCGTTAACCGCCGCATAGTTCGCCTGAACTGTGAGGAGGCTCTTTCCGGCTACAGTCTCACTGGTATAGGTAACGCCGCCAAATGTAACCGTCGCCGTCCTTGTAACCACTCCCAGCTTGTTCACAGAAGTGACAAGTACGCTGAGGCTACTGTTGTCCACTGTGTGATTGCAGTCGGAGCAAGTAAGCGTAGCCGTCGCCGAATTCAGGTCGTCAGCCCAAGTAAATGTTGCCGTATAGCTATGCCCGGTAGCCGCAATTACTTCGCCGGCTTCTATAGTTTCACTGCAAACGGTGCAGACCGTGTCGCCAGTGTAGCCGTCCTCGGTGCAGGTAGCGTCCTTGGCGTTCTGGAGCTCGGTGGTGTGCCCGGTAGCCGCAATCTCAACCGTCTTGGTATCGGTATAAGCCGTCCCCTCAAAGGTGACCGAAGCGGTATAAACCGTCTCGCCATCCTCAGTGCAGGTGGCATTGGTGGTCATGCTTGAGACTGCTGCAGTTACTGTATCTGTATGAGTGCTATCATACACACAGGTGAATGTCGCCGTGCAGGTGCTGTAGTCGGTAGACCAATTCCATGAGGGAGTGCCGTAGGTGTGGACGTGGGCGACTGTCCAGACTCCATTATTTTCAGATGCACTATATCCATCTGCAACATATGCTGAAACATTGCTGCTATAAGTGCCGCCATAGAGCAGAATTGTCGCATCAGTGTTGCCGACAGAAATGGCAGCTGTCGTGCCGGTTATGGTACCGCCATTGACGACCACGTTCTCGCAGCCGTTGAGGGCAATGCCTGTGCCACCTGTGCCGGTGGCTGTGATGTCGCCATTTACCGTTATGACATCAGAGGATGAGCAGCTTGTAATGGAGCTATCGACATAAATTCCATAAGTGGTGGCTGAGAGCTCCTCACAATTCACGGTAACATTAAGCCCAGAACCGTTGCCCGTACCTCCGTAGGAATATACACACAAACCATAGTTACAATCTGTGATAACACAAGTTTTTACGGAAACAGTAGTCGGATTTGTGCTGACACCCGAAGCGTAAACACTTATAGCTTTGTCATAAGTATTAGTTATTATACCATCTGTGATTGTGACATTCGCACCGTTTGAAACTTCGATGAATGTATACGAACCCGTTCCATTAATAGTAACTCCGTTCATATTAATGGTAATGTTCCAGTTTCCGGAGATTTTTAACGTTTCCGTTATGTAGTATGCCGTTTCATCTTCGGTGTTTTCATATAAATTGATAACGTAAGTTTCTGTCTCATCGCCACTATTTAAAATCGACTGGATGGTTGAAACTAATTGATCATAGGTGCTCACGCTAAATGACGCCGCCGTCACCCCCGCCGGCAGTAGATTTATTACCATGAATATGCTAAGGATTATGCATAATAATTTCTTTTTTCTCATCAGATTTCCTCCTCGGATTGTTTTACTCAGGCTTTCGTACAATTAACCAATTATAGTATAACATATATGCGACAAGAAATCAAGGGGATATGGAGGATTTTTGAGTGGCGAAGAGAGTAGTATGGGAAGAGGAAGTTTTCGGGTTATACCCGCAAAACTTTCCTTTTTCCGAAACTTTTGCGGTTTATATCCGCAAAACTCTTGACTTTTTTGTGGCAAGCGGGTATAATAATATCAAATCCTGATTTGGCAAATCGTGATTTGATATTTGGAGGTGTGCAATGATTTACAGACCGTTATATGTTGATAGAATTATGAAGTACGTTGATACGCCGTTTGTTAAGATTCTGACTGGCATGCGTCGCTCGGGAAAGTCCACGATACTCAAAATGATTATGGAAAAGCTTCAGACTGAAAGAGGCGTTCACGAAGATAGGATTGTTAGCTGTCGGTTTGACTCCATGGAATATGAAGACATGACACGTGGGCAGATGTTTGAGATGTTGAAATCTAAAATCCAGCCTGATGGCAAAACCTATCTTTTCCTCGACGAGGTTCAGGAAATTTCGGGTTGGGAAAAGGTTGTAAATTCGCTTGCCTCGGATTACGATGTTGACATCTATGTGACCGGTTCAAATTCACGGATGATGTCCTCGGAAATTTCAACTTATCTTACTGGTCGGTATGTGTCGTTCAGAATTTATACTCTTTCTTTTGAAGAATATCTCTCGTTTAAATCACAGTACGGGAGTGTGGGAGATCCAAAGTCGGAGCTTGTTAAGTATGTCAGGCTTGGCGGGTTTCCTGCAACGCATCTGCAGGAGTATTCGCAGGATGAAGTGTATACTATTGTCCGGGACATCTATAATTCAACTGTTTTTTCCGATATAGTCAAGCGCAACCAGATTCGCAAAATAGATCAGCTTGAACGGGTTGTCAAGTATGTTTTCAATAATCTCGGCAACACATTTTCTGCAAAATCAATTTCCGATTACCTGAAATCCGAGAACCGTAAAATAGACAATGAAACAGTTTACGACTATCTTGAAAAGCTTGAAAAGGCGTACCTCATACATCGCTGTTCACGCTATGATTTGCAAGGAAAGGAAATTCTGAAAACTCAGGAGAAGTTCTATCTTGCGGACGTATCACTCAGGTACAGTGTTCTTGGATATTCAGAGGATAGTGTGGCTTCAAGCCTTGAAAATATTGTCTATCTGGAGCTATGTCGCAGGGGCTATACCTCCTATGTCGGAAAGCTTGCAGATGGTGAGATTGATTTCATTGCAGAAAAGCAGGGCAAAAAGCTATATATACAGGTGACTCAGGAAATCCGCTCAGATAAAACCGGGCAGAGGGAGTATGGGCGTCTTCTGGATATAAAGGACAACTATCCGAAGTACGTTCTAAGAACAGATCCGTTTGCAGATGGTAATGTCAACGGAATTAATACTATGCACGTAGCAGATTTTCTTCTCAGCAAAGAGTATTGAAATTCAGCCATGGTAGTGCTATAATATCCCCAACAGATTAAATTTTCACGCAAAGGACGGTAATTATCATGAGTTTAGAGTACAGATTTTCCGACAAGCTTGCCGGGATGAAGCCTTCTGCCATAAGGGAGATTTTCAAGAGCCTTGGGCAACCGGGGTCAATCAGCTTTGCTGCAGGCAACCCGAGCCCCGATTCGTTCCCGGTCGCCGAAATCAAAGAGATTGCGGACGATATTTTCACAAACGAGCCTATCATGGCTCTCCAGTATGGCATCACCGAGGGCTATGCGCCTCTTCGTGAGCTTGTGAAAGAAAGGCTTGCAAGAGTCTACGGCATCTCAAATCCCGACGACGACACCATCATCGTCAGCGGCGGTCAGCAGGGAATCGAGCTCACCTGCAAGGTGATGTGCAACCCGGGCGACGTCGTCATCTGCGAAGAACCGAGCTTCATAGGAGCGTTGAACGCTTTCCGCTCAAACGGTGCGAAGTTAGTTGGAATCCCGCTTAAAGCCGACGGCATCGACACTGAGCTTTTGGAGCAGGCGTTGAAAGAAAACCCGAACACCAAGCTCATGTACCTCATCCCGTCGTTCCAGAATCCTGCAGGAATCACCTCCACACTCGAGAACCGCAAGGCGGTATATGAACTTGCGAGAAAGTACGACGTTCTCATCATCGAGGACAACCCCTACGGCGACCTCCGCTTCAAGGGCGAGGACGTTCCGACCTACAAGAGCTTCGACGTAGACGACAGGGTCATCTACTGCGGCTCATTCTCAAAAATTTTAGCCGCCGGAATCCGTGTCGGGACCCTGACGGCAAACAAGGAGCTTGTTTCAAAGATTGTGGTTGCAAAGCAGGTTGAGGACGTCCACACCAACGTCTTCTTCCAGATGGTCTGCACGAAATACATGACCGAATATGACCTTGAGAAGCACATTGCCGAAACCCGTGAGCTCTATCGCCACAAGGCAGAGACGATGATTTCGGCTTTGGAGAGATATATGCCCTCAGACGCCGAGTTCACCCGTCCCGAGGGAGGAATCTTCCTCTGGTGTACCCTCCCCGAGGGAATCGACCTCGGAAAATTCGTAAGTAAGTGCGGCGACAAGAACGTCTTCGTAGTCCCCGGCACAGCGTTCCTCTGCGATGAAAGTAAGCCCACCCGCTCATTCAGACTCAACTACTCGATGCCCTCTGATGAGGAGATTGAGAGGGGAGTTAAGCTCTTGGCGGAGGCGATTGAAGAACTCAGATAACAGGATAAAAAGCTGTCCCCAAAAGGACAGCTTTTTGCGTTAATATGTTGACAAATGCTGAATAATCATGTACAATTATAGCGACAGAGAAGTGAGAGTTACAGGCAGGCATGCATACTTGTGACTCAATATGGTCGACCTCTTCCTGTGGGGCAGTTAACTGCTCCGGTAGTTTCTGCTCTGCAGAGATTACACAAAAGAAGGGAGGTCGATAAACATGACGCTTACAGAAGTTTTATTGCTCCTTGAGTTAGTGTTTTCGGTTATCTTCCGTTTGTTTGACATCTGGTCAGACAACAATAAAAAGAAGTAACCGCCCGGCTACTTAAACCAAACAGGAACGGTCACTTTCCACTTATAGTGTAGGATTCTTATCCACACATTTTGGGGTCGACACGGAACTGTTTGCCCCAGTTCCGCTTCTCTGTCATTATTATAACCCATTTATGCCGTTTTGTCAACGGCTTTTTTATTTCTTCAAAAACTCCAAAATATCCCCCGTAACCTCTTCCCTGCAAACATCATTAAGAATCTCATGCCTGCCGCCCTGATATAGCTTGAGGGTGGCGTTTTTGTTGTTCTGTTTAAGAAGATTATAGACCCTTGTGACGCCCTTGCCGTAGCTACCGACGGGGTCGTCAGTGCCGGCGACCAAGAAGATCGGAAGCTCACTTGGCAGAGCTGAGAACCATGCTTTGCGGTTGACGAAGCGTTGGAGCCTCAGGAGGTCCTCCATCCCGCCGATGGTGAACTTGATGCGGCAGAATTCGTCGTCACGGTTGCGATCCCGCTCCTCTTTTATCGAGGAGAGCCAGCTGCGGGTGTCGTTTTCAGCTTTGAAGTGGCTGTTATATGAGCCGAAAACGGTCAGATAGACGAACTTCGAGCAGTGCTTTCCGCCATAAATTGCTTTATTGAGCTTGACAAGACACAAGCCGACGCCTGAAAGAGCCATCGGTCCGCCAGTTCCCATGATGATGAGCTTATCCGGCTTCACATACATTTCGCTCGCCGCCCGAACGATGAACGAGCCCATGCTGTGCCCCATCAGATAATAGGGGAGTCCGCTTCCGTATTCCGCTATAACCGCACTCGAGAAGAACTGGACGTCCTGACAGAGCCGAAGCCAGCCGTCCTTATCGGCGATATATCCGAAGTCGCCCGTCGGCTGAGCGGTCAGCCCATGCCCCAGATGGTCATACCCGAAGCAGATATACCCGTTCTCAGCGGCAACTTTCATAAACCGGTCATATCTTCCGATATGCTCCTCCATCCCGTGCACAACGTGCAGATAAGCCTTCGGCTCACCCTCCGGCAGATAAACTTTTCCGACCAATGTGTGTATACCATCGGATGATTTTACTTTCTTTTCTATTATATTTATGCTCACAATTATTCCTCCTGTCAAAAGTTGTGCGATGCACTTATGGCTCCCCTGATAAGGGGAGCTGTCAGCCGTAGGCTGACTGAGGGGTTCTACCGTACTAACGCCGCCTTTACGGCTTTTTTCCATCCTGTTATCAGTTCAGTTCTTTTATCAGTGCTCATAGCAGGCTCAAACGTCTTCCCCTGAGAATTCAGCCGCTTGAGTTCTTCACGGCTTTCGAAGAATCCTGTTGCCAGTCCTGCCAGAAACGCCGCACCGAGGGCTGTTGCCTCGGTAGTTCCTGCACGGATGACCGAAATGCCGGAGATGTCTGCTTGGAACTGCATGAGGAAGTTGTTTGCCGATGCTCCGCCGTCAACCCTGAGGCTTGAAAGAGTTCCGGTGTCGCTTCTCATCGCCTCTAAGAGGTCGTTCGACTGATAGGCAATAGATTCAAGAGCCGCCCTGATTATGTGGTTGGTGTTAGCACCTCTGGTGAGACCTGTTATGACTCCCCGGGCGTTCATGTCCCAGTAGGGAGCACCGAGCCCTGAGAATGCCGGAACGAGATAGACCCCTGCGCAGTCTGGAACTTTTTCGGCGAAATACTCCGAGTCCTTGGCTTCTGCGATGAGCCGCATTTCGTCCCGAAGCCACTGAATGACCGCTCCGCCGACGAAAACGCTTCCCTCAAGCGCAAATTCCCTTGGCTTGCCCGCTTCCGTTGCCGCCGCAGTTGTGACCAAGCCGTGAGAGCTGGTGACACGCCGGTTTCCGGTGTGGGAGAGTAAGAAGCAGCCTGTGCCGTATGTATTTTTGGCGTCGCCCTCCGAAAAGCAGCATTGCCCGAAGAGAGCCGCCTGCTGGTCTCCTGCGATGCCCGCAATGGGGATTCGTTCGCCCAAAATCTCTGTATAACCGTAAATTTCGCTTGAAGAGCGGATTTCGGGGAGCATCGAGCGTGGAATCCCGAAAAGTTTGAGTAGCCGGTCGTCCCAGTCGTCCCGGTCGATATTATAGAGCATGGTGCGTGAAGCGTTGGTGCGGTCTGTCACGTAGACTTTGCCGCCTGTCAGCTTCCAGACAAGCCATGTGTCAACCGTCCCGAACCGGAGTTCGCCCTTGCCGGCTTTCTCACGTGCGCCCTCGACGTTGTCAAGAATCCATTTTATCTTGGTTGCGCTGAAATAGGCATCCACACGAAGCCCGGTGGTCTTGGCAATATAATCGCCCTCACCGGCTTCGAGAAGCCTTTCGCAGATGTCGGAGGTTCTTCTGCACTGCCAGACGATGGCGTTGAAAATCGGCTTTGAGGTGGCTGCATCCCAGACAATTGTCGTTTCACGCTGGTTGGTGATGCCGATTCCGGCGATTTCCGACGGTGAAATTCCGCTTTTGAGGACACATTCGGTCATGGCGGCATACTGACTGGCATAGATGTCCATCGGGTTCTGCTCGACCCACGCCGGGTGCGGGAAAATCTGCGGAATCTCCTGTTGGGAAAGCCCGACTATATTCGCATTTTTATCGAAGAGAATCGCCCGTGCGCTGGTTGTGCCCTCGTCGAGAGCCAAAATGTACTTCTTATCTGCCATGATTGCCGCCTCCGTGATGTTACTAACCCTATTTTAACATAAAATTGCCGGTGGCGCAACTTGAAAAGGGCGCAGTTTTGCGAAATTTCCGGGATATTTTATTGAAAGACGGCTCAGGATCTGTTATACTGTTTAAAAAAGAGACTGAAAAGAGGGAATTCTATGCCCAAAACCTTTGAAATAAAACAGATTGCGCACATCGAAAACGACTTCACTTCGAAATTCGGCATCCCCCGACAGAGCGGGCTTCTTGAGAATATGCGCTCAACGATAGTATTTGAACCGGAATTCCGGGATGAGCAGTCGCTTCGGGAGATTGAGGGATTTTCCCACCTCTGGCTTATCTGGCAGTTTTCCGAATCCGTCCGGGACGGCTTTTCGCCTACAGTGCGCCCGCCCCGCCTTGGCGGCAACAGGCGTGTCGGAGTGTTCGCAACCCGTTCGCCTTTCAGACCGAATTCCTTGGGGCTTTCGTCAGTCAGGCTCATAGCCGTGAAGAAGACGGCTGACAAAGGCACTGTCCTCGAGGTGACGGGAGCCGACCTTATGAACCTGACTCCCATTTTCGACATCAAGCCCTATATCGCCTATTCCGATAGCCACCCCGACGCCGTCTGCGGCTTCTCAGACGTTGCCGACGCCGAGCATCATGTTCTAAGCGTCACCATTCCTCCCGAAATAGAATCCGAAATTCCAGAAGATAAGCTCGAAAATCTGAAAGAGCTTTTAAGCCTCGACCCAAGACCCGCCTATCAGGACGACCCGGAGAGGATGTATACTTTCGAGTTTGCGGAGATGAAGGTGGGGTTCAGGGTAAAAGGGGAGGAGTTGACGGTGGATTTTATCGATTATAGTCGATAAAATGCCCTAAAACCAGAATTTTATCTTCTATAGTCGAAGAAATCTTGAAATCGGGGTTGAATTTTCAGTATAGAAGTGATATAATAAGCCTATGAAAGATAAACCCGTGTCTTGGGAGGGCTTTAAAAATGATCAAACGTGAAATGTATATGCAGAGGATTCGCCCATTTATCGGCGGCGATCTGATTAAGGTCATGACCGGAATCCGCCGAGCCGGGAAGTCGGTTATGCTGGAGCTCATCAAACAGGAGCTTATGGAGTCGGGAATCCGAGCCGGCAGCTTTATCTCGATAAATTTTGAGGATATGAGATATTCCCAGCTTCTGAACGCTGTTGCTCTCAACGAGTATGTCATGAATGAGGTAAAGAATATCAGCGGCAAGGTTTATCTTTTCTTCGATGAGATTCAGGAAGTCAAAGACTGGGAAAGGTGCATAAACTCTCTTCGTGTCTCTCTTGACTGCGATATTTACATCACCGGCTCTAATGCGAAGCTTCTTTCGGGGGAACTGGCGACCTATTTGGGCGGAAGATACGTCGAATTTGTCATCTATCCGTTCTCGTTCTCGGAATTTTCCGAGCTTTACAGGACGGTTGACCCGGAGATTTCTTCTTCAGAGTGCTTCAGAAAGTATCTCACTGTCGGCGGAATGCCATATCTTTCGAATTTAAGATACGAAGACACACCGTCGAAGCAGTATCTTACCGACCTGTTCAATTCTGTCCAGCTTAAGGACGTTGTAAAGAGGAATAAAGTCCGTGATGTTGACATGCTTGAGAGGATTATTGCCTATGTCATGGCTAATATCGGGACGACTTTCTCAGCGAATTCTCTCACGAAATATCTGAAAAACGAGCAAAGAGCCGTTTCCTCCGACACTGTTCTCAACTATATCAGATATTGCTGCGATTCCTATCTCTTTTATCAGGTCAAGCGTGAGGATTTGCAGGGTAAACAGATACTCTCGTCGAACGAGAAATACTACATTGCCGATCACGGCATCCGTGAAGCGGTCTATGGCGGAAATATGCGGGATATAAACCTGATTCTTGAAAATATTGTCTATATGGAGCTCCTCAGGCGAGGCTATACGGTCACTGTCGGCAAGGTCAGCGAAAAAGAGATTGACTTTGTATGCCAGAAGCGTTCAGAAAAGATCTATGTGCAGGTTGCCTATCTTCTCGCAGATGAAAGCACTGTCAAGCGTGAATTCGGAGTTTATGCTGAGATTCGTGACAATTTCCCGAAGTATGTCGTGACAATGGATGAGCTTGATATGAGCCGTGACGGAATCAGGCACAGGAATATCAGGAATTTTTTGACAGATAGAGAATGGTAATTGAAAGAGGAAACAGCTATGATTGAAATCCACAAAATAACCGTTGAAAATAAATCCGACATCAACCTCAAAAACGACCCGTTTCGGCTTATCGGACGCCTCATTGTCGAACGCCGTGACGGGAAGTGGACTTATCGGGAAGAGCTTCTCCCCGAGACGGAAATCTCCGAAATGGTCTTCCCCGACGAGAATTATGTCTATGAGGAGATGCCCGATTACGTGTTCTTGGGAGCTTACGAGAATGACGTCTGCATCGGCGTGGCGATTCTTACGCCACACTTCACCCGGCGGCTGTATCTCGAAGACCTCAAAGTCTCCCGCAATGCCCGGGGCAAGGGCGTCGGAAAGCTTCTCATCAAAGCTTGCAAGACCTATGCTGTCGAGCAAGGCTTCAAAGGAGTCTGCACCGTCGGTCAGGATGATAACCTCATCGCCTGCCGCCTCTATCTCTCAACAGGATTTAAAATCGGTGGCTTGGACACCGAAATCTATGAGGGCACGAAGCAGGCGGGGAAGGCGGATGTGTGGTTTTATTCGGAATTCTGATTCGGAATTCCGAATTTTTTGTAGTTTCCCACCACAAATCCGTAGTATACAGTTGAAGCCCGAAAGGAGGAATTGTATGGAAGACAGCATGATTATTGACCTGTTCTTTGAACGGTCGGAGACGGCGATCAGGGAACTGGATATTAAGTACGGCGAGATTTGCCGGGGATTCTCAAATAACATCTTAGGGAGCAGGCAGGATGCTGAGGAGTGCGTCAACGATGCTTACTTAGGAGTCTGGAACTCCATCCCGCCAGCGAGACCCGAGCCGCTTCTGTCGTTCGTCATCAAGATTGTCCGCAACATCTCACTGAACGCCTACCACAAAAAAGAAGCCGCCAAGCGGCGGAGCTCCTACACGGTTGCAATGGAAGAGATTGAGGGTTGCCTTGCGAGCAGCGGCAGTGTGGAGGGTGAGCTTGAAGCAAAAGAGCTTGCGGGGATTATCGGGAGCTTTCTTGACACGCTCTCAGCCGAGAACAGAGCGGTCTTTATGCGCCGGTATTGGTTGTCAGAAAGCTATGAGAAGATAGCCGAAGAGGTCGGGCTCTCCGAGAAAAACGTCTCGGTTAAGCTCGTCAGAATTCGCAAGAGCCTGAAAGCGTACTTAAAGGAAAGGGGAGTTGTAGAATGATTACAAATGAGCTTTTTTCGGAAGCGATGGGTGAGTTGGACATGAAGTACATCACCGAAACTCTCAGCTATCAGCCGAAAAAGCGTCAGAATTTCACGAGATACTTAGCACTTGCCGCCGTTCTGTGTCTGGTAATTGCGGCGACGGTATGGGCGAAGTGGGATGATAGCAGGCTTGGAGTTATCGACTCGGCTGTGGTTATTGATGTTGACGACGCATGCGAGATCAGCTTGGAAGAGGCGATAGACAACGAAGTTTTCGGCAAGTATTTTCCGACTTACATTCTTGACGGTTACACCATTGAGAACAACGTCTGGATTTATGGGGTCAGTTCGCCAGAGCTTCTTGACGGGACGAATGCCGTAATAAAAGCTGTATTTCTGAGCGAAGAGCCCGATGACGTTCTTACTCTCATGATAATTCCAATGAGCTTGGTCGAGAGTGACAACTATTATGTGAACGAAATCGAAGAATACGGTGTTATTTACTACAGAACAAACTCCACTAATCCCGAATCGTCATATATCAACCTTGATTGCGGAGAGTTCGTGGTTTACTATTCCTCCAACCTTGACATGACGACCATTCCCGACTATGAGCAGATGATATACTCGTCTGAGTATTATGCAGAAATATCCTGACGGAAAAGAAAAAAGCATAAAAATTCAGCCCTGCCGATGCCCGTCGGTGGGGCTGAATCATATTTGATGGGTGATTACCCAATCGAGTAGGTCGTCAAAGTCAGATTTGTCGGCGGCGAGATTCAAAAAAATCTCCGAAAGCTCCTCTTGGGTGTACTCAAGCTCGATGCCGTTCAGGGCGAGAAATACCAGCATAGCGTGAGCACCGATGCGCTTGTTGCCGTCCGCAAAGGCGTGGTTTTTGACAAGACTATAGCCGAGTCTTGCGGCTTTCTGCTGAACTGAGGGATACGCTTCCGTGTCGCCGAAGCTCTGAAACGGGGCGTTGATTGCCGACTCGAGAAGACCCTCGTTCAGGATGCCGTCGCTCCCGCCAGTGGCTTCGATAAGGTCATGGTGCAGGCTGATTATCTGCGCTTTGCTGAGCCGAATCATCTCGCCAACTCCTCATATGCCTGACGGTTCTTCAGTATCAGCCTTTTGGAGATGGCGGAGACGTCTTCGTTTTTGGCGAGCTGTTCGCCCTCGGCGGTGCTGAATTCTATCAGAAGATAACGGGGAGCATTGTTTTTGAGAATGACGACTGCGCCGTTTTCGTCCACCATGCGGGCGACTCTCGAGAAATTCTGATTTGCTTCGGTGATGGATACGAGATTACTTGTGTTGACATTCATGCTGACGCACTCCTTTCTGATACTATTATACATCATGATTAGGAGAAATTCAACCTATTTTTCTTAAAATATCGCCTTAACTCCATACGACACCAAGAGCATGATGATGCCAGCCGTGATAACCCCTGCAAAGATAATCGGGAAAGCTTTCTTCTTATCGATTCCGAGGACAACTGCGACAAGCGAACCCGTCCACGCACCTGTCCCGGGGAGCGGGATGGCGACAAGGATGAAGAGACCGAGGGCTTTGAACCGCTCAATCGTCGATTGCTTGCTGTAGGCTTTTTTCTCGAGCCAGTTGGCGGCTTTGCCGAGGAAATTAGGTTGCTTTTTCATCCACTGGAGGACTTTTTCGAGCAGGAGAAGAATAAACGGCACAGGGAGCATATTCCCGAGAACTGCGACAATATAAGCCTCGTAAGGCTTAAGCCCAAACCCGACGCCATAGGGAATTCCTCCCCTCAGCTCGACAATCGGCAGCATGGATATTAAAAACGTGGCAATAAGCTTGCCGATGTGGGTGGATGTTAACCAAGAAAACATAGAAACCTCCGGTTTCAATTCGTAATTCTTAATTCGTAATTCGTAATTAGTTGTGATGGCGCACTTATGGCTCCCCTGTCAAGGGTGAGCGAAGAAGTTCGCAAGCGAACTTCAGCGCAGGCGACTGAGGGGTGCTATTTTCGGCAACGCCGAAAATAGCAAGTTTGGCGAAGCCAAACTTCGATTACGCTTTGTACACCGCCATCATCTTCTCAATCTGCCCCTTTGCCTCATTCCTGACCCACTCCGGCTCAACTACCTCTGCGTCTTCTCCGAACGAGAAGAGCCATGCGTAGAATGCGGGGCTTATCTGGGCTTCGAGGCGGACGGTGAATTTGTCCTCGGAGGTGCGGTTTATCCGAAGATTTGAGCCGTATTTGTCGACGAGAACGCCTATTACATAGGGCTTGTTGGTCATCTTAAGGGTGACGGTCGAGCTTTCACGGGCGAATGCGCCGAACATGGTGCGGAGCTCTTTTGCTCTTTCAATCTGCTCAGGGCTCAAATCCACCCTTGGCTCGTCGGAAATGCTGACGTCAGCCATCTTGTCGATGCGGAAATTGGAAATGTCGTCGTGCTGGGGATTGTAGGCGGTTAAGTAGTAATAGTCGCTGTCGGAGATAAGATATATCGGCGAGACGGCATAGAGCTGCCCGCCACGGCGGTACTTTCTCTTCAAAGTGATGTCATACTCGGTGTAGTGGAAAGTGATCTGCTTTCCGGCGACGATAGCCTCGTGAATTGCGTTTATAGAGTAGTATATACGCTCGTTATTAGACTTAGACCGCCCGTCGACATAGATTGTACGGGAAAGCGACTGCGCCTGATATTTGCTGGTCAAGGTCTTGAGCTTTGAAATGAGCTCGTCCGACTTCTTTTTTGTTAAGAATTTCGAGGAGGCAACGGTGTTTACAAGAATCATCAGCTCTTCGTCCTGAAATGTCCTCGAATTCACATAGTAGTAGTTTGCATGCCCTCTGCGCTCGGTCACGATGTCCATTCCCGACTGGACGAGGGTGTCGATGTCGTCATAGACGGACTTTCTTTCGACGTTGATGCCATATTCGCCAAGGATTCTGATTATGTCGTTGCCGGACAGGGAATGCTCGGGGTCGGTGTTTTCAAGAAGAATCTTCTGCAGCATGAGAAGCTTAATTTTCGGTCTTGGTTCAAACATAATGTCAGCATCCTCCTTTTGGATTGAGACTTTCCTTGTACTCTTCGAATTCAATGTGGTCAAGAGTCGCAGTGAGACTTGCCCTGATTGCGGCACGGTATTCGTCCCGAAGAAGCTGCTGCTCCTCCTTTTCCTCCGGAGTCAAGCCCTCTTCACGGGATTTTTTCGCCAAGAAATTTATTCTTGCTATCTTTTTCTGTTCCAAATTATCAGCTCCAACCATCGGGAATAGAAAAAGTATATCACGCCTGCCGGATAATTTCAATCCCAACTTCAAAATTTTTTGTTTGAGTCCGAAGATTTACCCTGACTTCGCTTGACAAAAACATTTTTTCTGCTATCATTGATATTGCAAGAACAATAGTTCTAATATTGATGGAGGTAAAATTTTTGAAAGAACTGATTGAAAGCTATGAAAAAGAGGCAGAGAAGTTAGCCCGGCATATGGAAAAGCTCAAGGCACGCCTTGAGACGGAACGAAACGTCAACGAAAGAAAGTCGCTCCAGAGGCGAATCTACGCCGCAGAGGTCGAGCGGTTCGAAATCCTTGACGACATTAACGCAATGCGGAAATATCTTTGATTGTAAAAAAGATGGCTGGTCGTTGCATTTTTCCCGGAGCTGTGTTATAATAGCATTATCAAGTGGCACTTTGCCGCAATTAAGGAGCCTGATTACATGAAGCTGATATTTGCTGTTATAAATGATGACGATTTCAGAGGCGTTTCCGACGCTCTGAACACTGCCGGGCATCAGTCAACAAGGCTCTCGTCCACCGGCGGCTTCCTGCGTTCGGGGAACTCGACGCTTTTAATCTGCGTTGAGGATGAACAGCTTGAGGACTGCATCGAGATAATCAAGCACAACTGCCGCAAGCGCAAGCAGTATGTCCCGACAACGGCTGTAAGGGGCAATTTCGCCGCAAGACCGCTCGAGGTCACAATTGGCGGCGCAACGATATTCGTCACCGACGTCGACAGGTTCGAGAAATTCTGATGCTGAGGATTTACTCAAAAGACCAGATTTCGGAGCTCGTTCTCTCGATGAGAAGCCGTGACCGGCTCTGCCATTCGTTTCTTCTGGTCGGAGACAGGGGCGTCGGAAAAAAGACTGCGGCGAAGTATATGGCTCTCGAGATTCTATGCAGAGGTCAGGGAGAGATTCCCTGCGGTGTCTGCAAGGACTGCCGGATGATTTTAAACAACGCCCACCCGGATGTCATCACCGTTTCGGCAAGCGGGAAGTCGGGCAACTATCGTGCCGACGACCTGCGACCGCTCATCAGCGACGCATATATCGCCTCGAACGAGGGCGGTTATAAGATATATATCCTCCCCGACATCGACAAGGCTCTTCCTGCGGCGCAGAACACTCTTCTAAAGATTTTCGAAGAGCCGCCAGACCACGTCATCATAATTATGACTGCCGAAAAGCTCGAAAACGTCCTCCCCACAGTTCGCTCAAGGGCGATTGTCATAAATGTCCCGGAAGCGTCGGAGGAAGACGTGGTTGCGGCATTGGCTGAGAGAAACATCCCCAAGCAGGATGCCAGACGTGCCTATCAGCTCTTTGGCGGCAACATCGGAGCGTGTATTGACTATCTCAGCGGTGGAAGCGACGAGCTGTATCTGAGAGTAAAATCAGTCTCCGAAGCCCTCTGCAGGTCGGACGAATATGCCCTCATGAAGCTTCTCAACGAGACAGACAGAGCGACGGCAGTGGAGCTCACCACCGAGCTCTCAAAGGTCCTCTCCGAAGCGATAAAGCGCAAGCAAGGCTATGAGGACCAGAGCTTCTACTCATCCGAAGCCCGCAAGCTTGGCGACACCACCGGAACCAAAGCCCTGATGCTTATGTACGACAGAGCCCTTGAAGCGACCAAAAAACTGAAAGGCAATGCGGGAGTCGGGCTGACTATGGCGGATCTGGGAGCGAAATTGACAGGCAGACTGTAACTATATAAGATAAGTATACAAGAAAGGACCCCGTCGCAAAACGGGGATAACAGAAATGACTGAAATAATAGGAGTAAGATTCAAGAGTGTCGGGAAGGTCTACTACTTCTCTCCTGATGGGGCTGAGATTCCTGTCGGGACGAAGGTGATTGTCGAGACCGCCCGGGGCGTTGAGTGCGGGAATGTCGTTCTCGCAAACAAGATGGTCGAGGACAGTGAGATTGTCCCGCCCCTCAAAACGATTATCCGGATTGCCACCGAGGACGATTTCAAGCAGATCGAGAGAAACAAGATTAAAGAGGCAGACGCCGCCGACATCTGCGAGAGAAAGATTGCCCACTATGGGCTCAAGATGAACCTCGTCGACGTTGAGTGCACCTTCGACAATTCAAAGCTTCTCTTCTACTTCACTGCGGAGAACAGGGTTGACTTCCGGGAGCTCGTAAAGGACTTGGCGTCCGTTTTCCATACGAGAATAGAGCTGAGGCAGATAGGTGTCAGAGACGAAGCCAAGATGATGGGCGGCTTGGGAGTATGCGGCAGGCAGTTCTGCTGCGCAAGCTTCCTTGGCGAATTCCAGCCGGTCTCAATCAGAATGGCAAAGGAGCAGGGCTTGTCCCTCAATCCTACAAAAATCTCGGGCGCATGCGGCAGGCTGATGTGCTGTCTTAAGTACGAGCAGGACGGCTATGAGGAGCTTCTGAAGATCACTCCCAAGGTCGGGGCACTCGTCAACACTCCGTCAGGACGGGGAACGGTAACGGATGCCAACCTGATTTCCGGCAAAATCACCGTCAAGCTTGACGGCTCAGAGGGCACAACCGTCTTCGAGCGTGACAAGCTCACCGTCATAAAGGATGCGGTCATAAAGGTTTCCCGTGAGGAGCTCAAGGCTCTCAAGGATTTAGAAAAATAAGCCGTTCAGGCACAAGCTAAAGCTAAGAACCCATTCCCAAGCTTACAGCGAGTGCCTGATTTATTTTGCTCATAGAGGTCTGATCCAATACTCCCATCCGTTCCTTGAGACGCTTTTTGTCTATAGTGCGGATCTGTTCAAGAAGCACGATACTGTCTTTTGCGAGCCCACAGGAAGAAGAATCTATCTCGATGTGGGTTGGAAGATGGGTTTTCTCCCTCTGACTCGTGATAGCTGCGGCGATGACCGTCGGCGAATGACGGTTACCAACGTCGTTCTGGACAATAAGTACTGGACGAATCCCGCCTTGCTCCGAGCCGACGACCGGGCTCAAATCCGCATAATAAATCTCTCCTCTTAATACCGACACCGGCATTGACATAAAATCACCATTCCTTTCAAGGATAATAAACGTTATGATGTCATTATTCTTGACGACATCGAACCCGTTTATTCAGCCCCGCCGGGGAGAAAGAGCGGGGCTTGGTTCAGATTATGCGGGGAAGAGGATTCTGTCACTTCTGCCATAAATCTAAAAGAAGAATGAAGCAAGGTACTGGACAAAGCGAGGATGCTGATAGCGAAGGCAATATCGTCGGCGACCACTATTCAGGTAAAAATCGCCCACCGCAATGGTGGGCGATTTCAACACAACTAAATTACAGTGAGGCGAGCTTCTTAAACTCTCCCTTAAGTGCCGGATAAATCTCGGTATAGAGCTTATAGAACTCCTCATACTTCGGGACGTCTTCGGGGATGGGCTCCTGAACCTTGTCGGTCTTGATGATGGCGTGGCAGGCTTCGGGGACGCTTGAATATAAGCCTGCGCCTACTCCGGCGAGGATTGCTACGCCGAGGGCGGGACCCTCCTTCGAAGAAGCGGTCTTTACGGGGCAGTTATAGAGGTCGGCAAGCATCTGCCTCCAGATGGGGCTCGTGCCGCCGCCGCCACATGCCATCATGTCGGAGACGTTTATATCCATCTGTCTGAATACCTCAACGCAGTCACGGAGCGAGTAGGAAACGCCCTCCATAACGGCTCTGAGCATGTCCTTTTTCGTGTGCATAGCGGAAAGACCGAAGAACACGCCTCTTGCGTCCGGATCGAGGTGCGGGGTTCTCTCTCCCATGAGGTACGGCAGGTAGAGAAGACGGTTTGCGCCTATCGGGACGGTTGCGGTCTCCTTGTCCATGAGATAATATGCGTCGACGTCCATCAGCTTGGCAGTCTCTTTCTCAGCACCGCAGAAGTTGTCTCTGAACCACTTGAGAGAAAGACCTGCGCCCTGAGTGACGCCCATAACGTGCCAGCTGTTCGGAACTGCCGCACAGCAGGTGTGGACTCTGCCCAATTTATCTATAGAAATGCTTGAAGTGTGAGCGAATACAACGCCGGAAGTGCCGATTGTTGTGAACGCCTTGCCGTCCTCAACGACTCCGGTTCCTACAGCGGCAGCCGCATTGTCTCCTGCGCCGCCGACAACCGGTGTGCCCTCACAGAGCCCGACCGTCTCGGCAATCTCTTTCGTAAGACCACCTGTCACCTCGCAGGACTCATAGACGTTTGCAAACATCGAACGGTCGAATCCCAATGCGGAGATGACCTCCTCCGACCAGTTTCTCTTCGGAACGTCAAGTAGCTGCATTCCTGAAGCGTCCGAAACCTCAGTTGCATACTCGTGAGTAAGAACGAATCTGATGTAGTCCTTCGGGAGAAGAATGTGGCGGCAACGCTCATAGTTCTCAGGCTCGTTATTCTTGACCCAGAGAATCTTGGCGGCAGTCCAGCCGGTGAGGGCAGGGTTAGCAGTTATTTCGATGAGCTTGTCTCTGCCAAGAATTCTATTCATCTCGTCGACTTCGTTAGCAGTTCTCTGGTCGCACCAGATGATTGAGCGGCGAATGACCTCGTTGTCCTTGTCGAGCATGACAAGACCGTGCATCTGTCCGGAAAGACCGATGCCCTTGACATCCTCTTTCTTCACTCCGCTTTCAGCGACAACAGCCTTGATAGTCCCGACTGCGGCATTAGCCCAATCAGCGGGGTCCTGCTCCGCATAGCCGTTCTTCGGCTGATACATCGGGTACTCAATCGTTTTTGAAGCGATAACCTTACCCATTTCGTCAAACAGAACCGTCTTAGTTCCGCTTGTTCCAATGTCTACACCTATAATGTAAGCCATAAATGATTCCTCCAATATGTTTCCGATGTGTAAATCGGATTTTTACTAGAATTGCTTATGGCTCCCCTGTCAAGGGGAGCTGTCAGCGAAGCTGACTGAGGGGTTCACCCCAAGTAGAGTCCCACTTCCGTAAGATTTTCCACAATATCCTCAAACCCCTCATCATCGCACTCGACGCATTCCCTCATTCCGGGGTTATCGTCGCTGAGTACGTCCCAGATAGTCAGGGCTTCGGGATTATTTTTATAGCCGAGGGACTTTACAATCGGCTCGAATTTTGATAAACTGTTAGAGTAGATGCCAAGGCGTTGGAATTCCTGCATGTATATCTCGTCGCCCTCTTCGCTTCCGAAGCCGAAGCGGATGACGCCGTCGGAGAATAAAATGCCGCCGTATCTCTTCAAGATAGCCTTTGCAACCGGAACGGTGCAGTTGAGGTAGTACGTCAGATATTCGTCCGAATCGCCGTCGGGAATTTCGATGAAGAAGAACATCGGCTCAGTGAGCTTGTCAACAGCCTGTCTGAAAAAGCTCCTGTAATCCTCGGCGGAAAGGGTGAGGGTGAGCCAGCCACTGTCTATTCTGTATTCTTTTTTGATGGAATCGGCGTTCACGCTGACTCCGGCAATGAGTTTTATCTCGGACAAATCGCTCACTCCTGCAAAAAATATCTTCGAAGTACCAAAAATAGTACTGAAAATCGAATAAAGTCGGGTTATAGTCCGAATAAACGGACAAACTGTATAGTATAATGGTGTTAGTTTAAAAGAAAGGCGGCATCATTATGCTTACATACTTGGCAGCACTTGCACTTGGAATAATCGGAGTCTACAAGCTCAGAGAGGGTCTTCTCATCATACAGAACTATAACGACGAGAAAGAGGCTCAGGCTATGAGGGCTCAGATTGAGTTTACAGCAACCGATACCAACATTATATCAAAAAATAACGAGCATTGCAAGACATTTAAGCAAGCAAGTTAGAATCATTCTTGAAAGGAAGTTTGAATCATGCAGACTCTGACGATAGTTTTACTCGTCGTGGCTATAATTCTTCTTGGAGGAACTCTCGGAGCGGTCATTTATTTCGGAAAAAAGAACGCCCAGAGGGACAACTCTCAGGAGAATGAGCGAATTCTCTCGGAGATAAGGGAGACCGGAAAGCCTCTGAGCGAGATAAAAGCCCAGCTCGAGGGACTACAGAATTCTCAGCTCACCTCCGACCAGATCCTCAGGCAGGAGCTTTCAAAGTCCCTTTCCGACAACCGGGAAGAGATGTCGAACACTATAAACTCATTCCGCCGCTCCCAGATCGAGACGATGGAAAACGGCTTCAACAGCGTGAGAACCACAATGAACGAGAAGCTCGGCGAGATAAAGGGCGTCGTTGACGAGAAGATGCAGAAAACCCTCAACGAACGCCTCGACTCAAACTTCAAGCAGATTGGTGAACAGCTGAGTGAGCTCTACAAGACCCTTGGCGAGCTCAATCAGCTTTCGGGAGGGGTTCAGGATCTTAACCGCACCCTTTCGAACGTCAAGACAAGGGGAATCTGGGGCGAGCAGCAGTTGGCGGCGATACTCGAGGACACCATGTCATCATCCCAGTACGAAAAGAACGTCGCCACAAAGCGTGGCTCTTCCGACAGGGTGGAATTCGCCGTGAAGCTCCCGTCGAGTACAGGCGACAAGAAGTCGTTTACATACCTCCCGATTGACTCAAAGATGCCGTCCGACATCTATAATAAGATCCTCGACGCTTCCGAAGCCTGCGACCCGACAGCCGTGGCGGCAGGAGTAAAGGAGCTTGAGCAGCGCATCAAGGCTGAAGCGAAGAGCATTTCTTCAAAGTATATCGACCCGCCATACACAACCGACTTTGCCATCATGTTCCTCCCGACAGAGGGACTCTATGCCGAAGTCCTCCGTATCGACGGTCTTTCCGAATGGTGTCAGGCAAGCGAGAAGATAATGATAGCAGGACCGACAACGATAACTGCGCTCTTAAACAGCTTAAGAGTGGGCTTTGCAAACGTCGCCCTCAATGAAAAGAGTGCAGAAGTCCTCAAGCTCCTCATGGCGGTCAAGGCACAGTATCAGAAGTTCGGCACTCAGATCGACAAGGTCATGAAGCAGCTTGACTCGGCGCGCAGTGGTGTCGACGAGCTCAAGCACCGCTCCGACATTATACAAAAGAAGATGGGCTCGGTAGGAGAGCTTGATTCTGATGAAGCGGAAAGGGTCTTGGGACAGGTTGGAGTGCTGACTGTTTCTGACGATTAGGGGTTGAAAAGTGAGCCCGAATATGTTATTATAAAAATGCGTAATTCGTAATTCGTAATTCGTAATTGAATTTTGCTTTAGAATCAATATAATTACGCATTAAGCATTACGCATTACGAATTCAATACTTTTAGGAGGTATAACCCCATGAAATTAAAATTCTACATCTGTCCGCATTGCGGAAATATCGTTGCGAAGATCAAGGACAAGGGCGTTCCGGTTGTATGCTGTGGTGAGCCGATGAAGGAGCTCATCCCCGGCACAACAGAAGCCGCAACCGAGAAGCACATCCCGGTCTACACTGTTGACGGAAACGTTGTCAACGTCACCGTCGGCTCTGTAGAGCACCCGATGACCGAGCCCCACTACATAGAATGGATTCTCCTCGAGACCAAGAACTGCAACCAGAGAAAGGTTCTTTCTCCCACCGACGCCCCCAAGGCAAGCTTTGCCCTCCTCCCGGGTGATGAGGTTGTAGCAGTGTATGCTTATTGCAATCTGCATGGTTTGTGGCAGGGATAACGACTTGGCTGACGCACCCCTCAGGCACTTCGTGCCAGCTCCCCTTAACAGGGGAGCCTTTTTGTGTCCTCTCAAAAGTTTGTTAGAATAATAAAAGCCTCCCCTGTCAAGGGGAGGGGGACCGCCGGCGAAGCCGGGGGTGGAGGGGTGCGCCGACCAGAGGGAGGCGCGCGGTCACCAAAGGTGACCGCTAATTGCGCATAGAAGTTGAAAGCAACTTCCGCATTACGAATTTGCGCTATACTCCGCAACTTCCTCATTCAGCTGTTCAACATAGTAGTTGAGCTTATCCGAATAGGACTCCTTTACCTGTGCCCATGTTGTGGCGGTGGCGAGACGTCCGAGTTCTTTACAGCTGTTGACTGCGCCGTCGACCTTGTCGCCTAAGCCTTCGTCGTATACTACGACGGTGTAGTCGCCGTTTGCGAGGTCGTGGATGTGGTCGTACATTTCGAGCATTTCGTCAGTCCAGAGGTAAATTTCCTCGAGCTGCTTGCGGTCTACCGATACAACTGTCGGATCTAATATCTTGAATCTGTCGCAGGAAGCCAAGAGCGCAACGCCCTCGGGGTTCTGTGCCCCCTCAACAATTACATAGCCGGAGGTCTTGACTGTTACATAGTGGTTGCCGTCGCCGTCGTCGTCTCTCGGAAGCGGACAGAACATCAGCTCGCCCTCGGAGATGTCGCCCCAGATGGAGCTCATTTCCTCAACAGTTCCGGTGAACGCCCATGTTCCTCTTATCCAGAAGAGAGTAAGCCCCTCCTTGATTCCGACGCCCTCTACTTCCTGACCGCCTCTGAGCGTCCAGCCGTTGTTCCAAACGGGATAGATGCAGTCGTTCTTCTTGAGCTCATAGATGAGGTTCGCCGCACGCTCAAGCCTCGGGTCGTCTAAGTTGGTGACAAACTGCCCCGATTCGACGTCATATGTGACGACGTCAGTGCCGCTCGACTCCATAAGGGCATTGTCATAAGCCCAGCCGTCAAGGGCATATCTGTCCTCATCGGCATCAGAGAAGTCAATGCACATATCCAAGAATACATCCCATGTCCATTCGCCGTTCCAGTAGAGCTCAGCAGGATCGTCATAGCCATACTCGTCGATGACACGGCGGTTATAAGCGACAACGTGCTCTGTGGTGACGTCGGTTATGATCATATAAACATGGTCGCCAAGGGCAAAGCGGGAGTATGCAAACTCCGCAGTTCCCTCCCAGAGCGGATCAGAGTAGTCTATGTACGGGTCGACAGCTTGGAACATTCCCTTGATGCAGTTATAGGGATATGTTTCAACGTCTCCGGGATAGCAGTCGGGGGAGTTCGAGGAGAGTACGAGGTTCGCTAAATCGTCAAACCTTGCGTCCCATGTGCACTCGATCCACTTCACCTCACAGCCGTATTTCTCGGTGAAGGTGTAGTAGCCGGTGTTGACGATTTCGTCCTCCGAATAGTTGTGGAAGTCGTCATACCACGCATACCACTTGACGGTAGTTCCCGAAGCGGCGGTGTCCTCAGCGTCGGGGAGAGTGATTCCTGCGGCGGCTAAAATTGCCTGCGAGTCTTCCGACGACAGTGTTATCTGCACAATCTGCCGGGTCGAGCTTCCGCATCCGACAAGTGCCATAATCATGACAATCGCCAGTGCCAATGCAATCAGTTTTTTCATGTTGGTGTTTCCTTTCAGAAGATTTTCGGGTCATCTTTCGTCCAAGTAAATGATTATTAACAGATGTAAACCCATATCTCATTATAACAATATTAGCCTACACACGCAATCATAAGTTTTTGTGCACTATTTACGAATTCCGGAAAAACCGTTAAAGAAAGTTGCAGATTTTTAAACCCCGTCCCGAATAAATTTGTTTTCGCAAAATGTTCTTAATTCCTTGACGATTTCGCTTTTATGGAGTATAATTGATAGTGAATATGCAGATGAATTCTGCGCATGCTAATCCAAAACCCAAAAGGGAGAAGATAGCATGGTTGAAAATACTTCTGAAAACACAGAGGTAACCGAGGAGCAGGCGGAGCTTTCGGAGCAGTACAGGGATATTGCGATAGAGAATTCAAGGCACTTGATCCACTGTCTCAGCGTAATCGGGCAGATTGAGGGGCACTACATTCTTCCGCCGCAGAATAAAACCACAAAATATGAACACATCATGCCCGCACTGGTCGCCATTGAGCAGGATCAAACAATTGAGGGGCTTATCATAATAATAAACACCGTCGGGGGAGACGTTGAAGCGGGGCTTGCCTTGGCGGAGCTCATCTCCTCGATGAAAACGCCTACGGTCTCGATAGTAGTGGGCGGAGGGCACTCGATAGGCGTGCCGCTTGCGGTGAGTGCGAAGCACTCTTTCATAGTAAAATCCGCCACTATGACCATCCATCCGGTCAGGCTTACGGGGCTCGTTCTTGGAGTTCCCCAGACGCTTTCCTATTTTGAGAAGATGCAGGAGCGGATAGTGCGGTTCGTCGCCGACAATTCTGAGATAACTGCTGAGCGGTTCAAGGAGCTTATGCTCAGAACCGGGGAGCTCGTTATGGACGTCGGAAGCGTCCTTACAGGCGAGGATGCAGTAGCCGAGGGAATCATAGACTCGGTCGGAGGCTTGAGCGAAGCGATTGAGTGCTTATATAGGATGATAGAGGGTGACACAGAATGCTCTACACAATAATTTCTGAGTATGACATCTTCACCCATAACGATCCGCCGACGCAGTTTATGGACATCAGTAACGGAAAAGTAGAATATACTGTCCGGGGCAAAAATAGAGTAGTAAAGAGCTTGTTTTCGACTGATCCCAAGATGTATCTTGATGAGAAATATCAGCCGGGAAGACGACTTGGCTGACGCCAAGTCGGTAAGTTCGTCGAAGACGAACTTACACCCCTCAGTCGCACTTCGTGCGCCAGCTCCCCTTTCAGGGGAGCCTATACCAGCATGAAACACAAATTACAGTATCCAATAGAAAGGACTTGAGCATATGAAGATTTTATCAGCAATCTGGCAAGGAATCATTCAGGGGTTGACGGAGTTTCTTCCGGTCTCGTCGTCGGGGCATCTTTCTCTGTTCCAGCATTTTTCCGGAACGAGCGGTGAGGAAGGACTGGTGCTGACTGCTGTTCTGCACCTTGGCACTCTTGTCGCAGTATGTGCAGTCTTCTATAAGGACATATGGAAGCTCATAAAAGAGTTCATCTCGATGATAAAGGACATCTTCACCCGCAAGTTCTCTGTCGACAACGCTTCCCCTGAGAGACGGCTTCTATTTATGTTCATAATTTCGACAGCAATGCTCATCCCGTTCGCCATCTTCAAGGGCTTCTTTGAGAGCTTTGCTGAGGACGGCTCAATCCTGATGGAGGGGATCTGCTTCCTCTATACAGCCGCAATCCTCTTCATGGCGGATATGCAGGCAAAGGGCTCAAAGAAGATGACCGACCTTAAGTACTCCGATTCAGTGAAGATAGGCTTCTTCCAAGGCGTAGCACTTCTCCCGGGCGTTTCCCGTTCCGGTTCGACAATCTCTGCAGGAATCTTCTGCGGACTTTCAAGAGAAGCCGCTGTAAGCTATTCGTTCATCCTTGGAATCCCCGCAATCATAGCCGGCTGCATAACCGAGATAGGCGGAGCGATTGGTTCGGAAAGCAGTACATACGGATTCCTCCCGTGCCTTATTGGCTTCATAGTAGCCGCAGTAGTAGGCTTTGTGGCAATAAGACTTATTCAGTACATAATCAAAACAGAGAAGTTCAAGATTTTCTGGATCTACACCGGAATCTTGGGCGTAATAGTAATCATAATTGCGATACTCGAAGCAATAGTAGGGCATGCGTTTGTGATAGGGGGATGACGACCCTGCGGGTCGCCCTCTCAGTCTGCGCCTGTGGCGCAGCCAGCTCCCCCAGAGGGGGAGCCTTTAAGTGATTTGATAAAGGTGATATGATGGCGCAAGCAAAGAAGAAGACAACAACCCGTAAGCGCACCTCGGCTAAGGCTTCTGAGGCTCAGAGGCTCAGGCGAAACCGTGTCTACTCGATAGTATTCTCGATTGTCGGGATATTCATCCTCTGTGTGACATGGATAAAGGGCGAATCGCTTTGGAATACAATGCACAATGTCATGTGGGGACTCTTCGGAATCTCCGCTGCCTTTGTTGCGCCCATAATTATATACGTCGCATGCATGCTGGCTATAGATAAATCCAGCAGTGCGGCAGTCATAAAGACAGTTCAGGGAGTGGTCTTAATCTTTCTTGTCAGCCCGATGTTCGAGATTATAAACGGCTTTATAACGAAGACGGAGGCTTTCTCTGGCGGAGGCTTCGTGACGGTAATATCGGCTCTCTATCAGAACGGCGTCGAAAACCATAGGGGCGGCGGTGCTCTCTCCATCTTTATCGGAGGAGCTCTTCATGCGCTCTGCGGCAATGTCGGCGCACTTATTATTATAATCCTGTTGGTTCTTCTCTTCGTGATGCTTCTTACGAATATCACCATCGTCGATATAGGAAGATTTGTCGCCGGGCTTTTCGGAAAGGCGAAATCGGCATGGTCTGAATCTGCCGACGAAAGGGAAGCCCAGCGTCTTGAGCGTGAAGCGGAAAACGCCGAAAAACGCAAAAAAGAAGAGCTGGAAGCAAAAGAAAAGGAGAAGAAAAGAAAAGCGACTGAACCAAGAATCGATGTTGCGAAGTTTTTGGAGGACGACGAGCAGGAGGCTCTCAAGAACCTTCCCGTGAAGAAGTCCAGTAAAAAGCGTGAGAAGATGCCAGCCGACTTTATAACCGACGATGACATCACCATCAAGGCGAGCGAGGAGATTTTCCCCGCAGAGGAGAAGCCTGCAAAAGCCGAACCGAAGCCCAAAAAGGAGAAGAAGCCGGAAGAAGAGCCCGTCGTCACCGAAGCAGAGCCGGAAAACAAGCTCTATGTCACCGAAAACGGTCAGACAGCCCTCATCGAAATGGAAAACAGCTCCGTTTCGAGCTACAATGCGCCTCCGATAGATCTTCTCAACCCCGTCGAGAGAAAGGCATCCCCGGAGGATAACGCAATAGAAGCTGAGAAGAACTCCCAGACCCTTGTCGAGACCCTTCGTAGCTTCGGTGTTGCAACCCGTATTGTCGGCATCAGCCGTGGTCCGTCGGTTACCAGATATGAGCTTCAGCCTGCGGCAGGCGTCAAGGTCTCAAAGATAACGAGCCTTGCCGACGACATCGCCCTTAACTTAGCCGCAAGCGGGGTGAGAATTGAAGCTCCCATCCCCGGAAAAGCCGCAGTAGGAATAGAGCTTGCCAACAAGCAGCGTGAAACCGTCTACATAAGGGAGCTCATCGACAGCGACGAGTTCCGTAACGCCAAGGGAAAGCTCAGCTTCCCCGTAGGTCGTGACATCGACGGCAAGATTATCATCGGCGACATCTCAAAAATGCCGCATATCCTGATTGCAGGAACTACCGGCTCAGGTAAGTCCGTATTCACCAACTCAATTATAATGAGTATCCTATATAACGCCTCCCCCGAAGAGGTCAAGCTGATTTTAGTTGACCCGAAGCAGGTCGAATTCCCGGTCTATAACGGAATTCCGCATCTTCTGATTCCGGTTGTCACCGACGCCAAGAAAGCCGCAGGTGCTTTGGGCTGGGCGGTCACCGAAATGCTCAAGCGTTACAGCATCTTTGCCGACAACGGAGTCCGTGATCTAAAGGACTACAACAAGCTCGCAGAAGAGAGTGAAAGCCTGAAGCCGCTTCCGCAGATGGTTATAGTCGTTGACGAGCTTGCAGACCTCATGATGGCTGCCCCAAAGGATGTTGAGGAGTCTATCTGCCGCTTGGCTCAGCTCGCCCGTGCCGCCGGCATGCACCTCATCGTTGCCACCCAAAGCCCGAGAGTCGACATTGTCACCGGTCTTATAAAGGCAAATATCCCGAGCCGTGTCGCCCTCAAGGTTTCAAATCAGGTTGATTCAAGAGTAATACTCGATGAGGGCGGAGCGGAGGAGCTCCTCGGAAACGGCGATCTCCTTTATAAGCCGGTAGGACAGTCGAAGCCGACAAGAATTCAGGGCGGCTTTGTCGCCACAAACGAGATAAAAAGAGTCGTCGAGTACCTCAAGTCCCAGACAAATGAACAGTACGACGAGAAGATAGAAAGCGAAATCGAGAAGCACATCCCCGTCTCAAAGGGCGAGAAGCCAGCCTCCGACAGCGGAGAGAGCGCAGGCAGCGGCATCGACGACATGACCGAGCGTGCCATCGAAGCGGTAGTCGAAGCCGGACAAGCCTCAACAAGCTTCCTCCAACGCCGCCTGAAATTAGGCTACGCCCGAGCCGCCAGAACTATGGACGAATTAGAATCGATGGGCATCGTGGGACCAGCCGACGGAGCTAAGCCAAGACAGGTCCTGATGACCAAAGCACAGTGGCTTGAGAGAAGAGCCATGATTGGCGGAGCACCGACGGCGCAGAGTGAAGAGAGTGAGGAGTAGGCTTACATGCCCCAAACCCGCCGCAGGCGCAGACCTGCAAAGAAGAAAAAACAATACAGGCTTTCGCTTCCTGCCGCACTGGTGCTCATCTGCTCGGTGTTTATCATCTATGTCGGGGTTGACCACTTCTTTATTGAGGAGACCCCGGCTTCGGATGATGAGGCGGCTATCACTACTGCCGCTACCTCAAGCGAAGAGGCTGAACCGGTTTCTGACGGTAGCTATGCCACGGTGCACTTTATCAACGTCGGGCAGGGGGACAGTGAGCTCATTATCGCCGATGACGGGACTACTATGCTCATCGACGGCGGCGAGTCGGAGTATGGCGACACGGTCGTCGCCTACTTAAGCGAGCTTGGCTTAACCCGTCTTGACTACGTCGTGGCGACTCATCCACATTCCGACCATATCGGAGGGCTCAGAAAAGTCATCTCTTCTGACATAGAGATTGGCGAGGTCATAATGCCTGAGATTCCCGACGAATATGTCCCGACAACCAATTCCTATGAGAAGCTTCTTGACGCCATCGAGGAAAAGGGCTGTCCTCTCTACTATGCAGAGAGCGAAACCATCCAGTTCGGAAGCGGGACGCTCACCATAACAGTTCCCGACTACTCTTCCGACAACATGAATAACTACTCTATAGTCGTCAGGTTCGACTATGGTGGCAGTTCGTTTCTGTTCACGGGTGATATTGAAAAGACTATCGAAACCCAGCTTGTCGAGAACGGCACAAATGTTGATGTGGACGTTCTGAAAGTAGCCCACCACGGGAGCTCGACCTCGTCGTCTTATACATTCCTCGATGCCGTCACGCCTGAGTACTGCGTCATTGAATGCGGCGACAACAGCTATAACCACCCGAATTCGGACGTCGTGACAAGGCTTGAGATGTACACGGAAAACATCTACAGAACCGATGTCGACGGAACGGTGGTCTTCACAGTCACAAGCTCGGGACTGAGCATTTCGACTGAGAACGGAGACTGAGATGGGCAAGCTTTACACTGTAGACAGATTTGAAGAAAATATCGCCGTTCTTGAGAACGAGGACGGCAGTCATATAAATGCACCAAGGAGCTTGATTTCCGGAAATGCGCAGGAGGGCGACATTCTCGAGCGGGTTGAAAACGGCTACATAATCCGTGAAGACCTGACCCGGGAGCGTCGTGAAAGAATTATAGGAAAGCAGAAAAGGCTTTTCAGGCACAGGAGTGATGAGACGTGAATACTTCATCTGACCTTTTCGATCTTATTCGTGAAAGGGAAAAGACCGCCTCAAAGGGGCACAGAAAAATTGCCGGGTATATTCTCGACCACTATGACAAGGCGGAATACCTGACTGCGGCGAAATTGGGCGAATCTGTCGGGGTGAGCGAATCGACGGTTGTCAGGTTTGCTTCCGACCTCGGCTTTTCCGGCTATCCTGAGTTCCAGCGGGCTCTGAGAGAAGCCGCCAGAAACAAGCTCACCGCCGTCCAGAGAATCGAGCAGAGCAGGCTCAAGCCGGAGGACGTTTTCAGCAAGGTCTTAAAGAACGACATCGAGCATATCCGCCAGACCCTTGAGGAGACTGACGAGAATAATTTCAACTCAGCTGTCGACAGCATAATTTCCGCCAAGCATATCTACATTCTTGGCGTAAGAAGCTCTGCGTCTCTTGCATCGTTCATGGGCTACTACTTCCAGCTTATGCGTCCGGATGTCGTGACACTTCGTCAGGGAAGCCGGTCTGAGCTTTTTGAGCAGCTTATGCGCCTTGAGGAGGGAGATCTTCTCATAGGAATCTCTTTCCCGAGATATTCAAGGCAAACCGTTCAGGCTCTTGCCTATGCCAGAAGAAAGGGCGCAGGAACTATAGCCATCACCGACAGCCTCGATTCCCCGATTGCGGAGAATGCGGGAAATGTCCTTTTAGCGAGATCCGATATGGTTTCGTTTGTCGATTCACTCGTCGCCCCGATGAGCCTCATAAATGCCCTCATTGCGGCTGTTTCGCTCAAAAATCACGAAGAGGTCGAAAAGAGCTTTTCGAAGCTTGAGGAGATATGGGACGAATACGACGTCTACCAGAAGAGCGAGGACGGAGACAGTGGTGTCTGATGTACTGGTTATAGGCGGCGGCTCTGCGGGAATGTTCGCAGGCGCACGCCTTTCGGAAATGGGATTAGGAGTCACAGTTTTGGAGCCCACCGGGCAAACTCTCCGCAAGCTCCGTATCTCTGGCAAGGGCAGATGCAATCTGACGAATAACTGCACGGTTGAGCAGGTGATGAAAAACGTCATCCGGAATCCGAAGTTTCTCTATAGTGCGCTTGACAACCTTTCGCCTCAGGATACAATGAGATGGTTCGAGTCTCACGGAGTGCCGCTCAAAACCGAGCGTGGCGGGAGAGTTTTCCCCGTCAGCGACAGGGCAAGCGATGTTGCGGCAGCTCTTGAGAAGAGTAACTCTGGTATCGTAAAGGACCGTGCGGTCAGGATTCTCACCGAAAACGGCGCAGTCACCGGGGTTCTGGGCGAAAGGGGAGAATATCATGCTCCGGCAGTAATACTCGCCACCGGCGGCAGAAGCTACCCGAAAACCGGTTCAACCGGCGACGGCTATAGGCTGGCAGGAGACCTTGGGCACACTATTTCAGAGCCGAAAGCCTCTTTAGTTCCCATAGAAACCAAAGAACGCTTTTCGGAGGAGCTCTACAGCCTCACAATAAAGAACGTGACGCTCTCGCTTTACGGAAGCAAAAAGAAGCCGATATATTCGGAGCTTGGCGAGATGAGCTTTGCAAGGTACGGCATAGCAGGACCGCTGAGTCTTTCTGCATCGTGCTTTATCGACGATAAATCGGATTATAAAATTGTGATAGACTTAAAGCCCGGGCTGACCATGGAGCAGCTTATAAAGCGCATCCAGAGAGATTTCGACGAAACGCCGAATCTGCCTTTTTGCCAATCGCTCGGAAAGCTCTTTCCAAGAGAACTGAGACCAGATATGGTCCGGCTTTCGGGAATAGACCCCAATAAGCCCTGCAACCAGATCACAAGGGAAGAAAAAGAGGCTTTAGCTAAGCTCACAAAGAGCTTGACACTCACCGTCACAGGACTCCGACCGATTGAAGAGGGAATAGTAACCCGTGGCGGAATCAGAGTGAGCGAGATCAACCCAAAAACAATGGAATCGAAGCTTGTTTCCGGACTCTACTTTGCAGGCGAGATAATCGACTGCGACGGTATGACCGGCGGATATAACCTACAGATTGCCTTTTCCACTGCGGAAACAGCGGCATTGGCAATTTCGAGAAAGAAAGGTGAAGCTATATGGGAATAAATATCGCACTTGACGGACCGAGCGGTGCGGGAAAGTCGACAATAGCCAAGGAGGTCGCAAAATCTTTGGGCTATGTCTATGTGGACACAGGTGCACTTTACCGTTCCATAGGGCTTTACGCAGTGCGCAGTGGCAAGAAAACGACATCCGCAGACGAAGTCGTTCCGCTTTTAGACGATATAAAGCTTGAGCTTAAATATATAGACGGCACCCAGAGGGTAATCATGAACGGCGAGGATGTCTCCGAAGAGATAAGAACCCCCGAAATTTCGATGGCGGCTTCAAATGTCTCGGCGATTCCAGAGGTCAGGGAATTTCTCCTTTCACTGCAGAGGAATATGGCAAAGAAGTATAACATCGTCATGGACGGTCGTGACATCGGAACGGTCATCATCCCGAACGCTCAGGTCAAGATTTTCATGACCGCTTCAGCAGAAGAGAGGGCAAACCGGAGGCTTAAGGAGCTTGTCGCAAAGGGTCAGGACGTCACCTACGAAGAAATTCTCAGGGATATAAACGAGCGTGACTATAACGACTCCCACCGTGCGGCGGCACCCCTCAAAAAAGCAGACGATGCTTATGAACTTGACACCTCGAGCTTGGATATATCTGGCGCAGTTTCAGCGGTTCTTGGGATTATTGACGAAAGGCTCAACGCCCTGAGACCCGAAAGAGGCATGGCACCTGCGGTAAACCGTTTTTTCTTCCGGTTTGTGAGATGGATAGCACTTGTTCTTCTCGAGATAGTGATGAAAGTCAGGTATGAAGACCTTGACAACATCCCGAAAAGCGGCTCATACATCATAGCCTCGAACCATCATACTGTTTTAGACCCGGTTGCAATCGGAGTCAAAATGCCGAATATTTCGGCTTATATGGCGAAAGAGGACCTATTCAGGCATAAGATAGCGAATCTTCTCAAGATATTCCACGCTTTCCCCGTAAAACGTGGCAAGGGCGACAGAAGTGCTCTGAACACAGCAATAGAGTATCTCGACCGTGGCTACAATCTCACAATATTCCCTGAGGGCACACGCTCGAAGGATGGGAAAATAGGCTCGTTCAAGAGCGGAGTTTCGTTCGTCGCAAGTGAAGCGAATGCCGATGTCCTGCCGGTTGGGATAACCAAACGCAAAACCAAGCTCGGAAGAACCTATCTGACAGTCCGTTTTGGCAAGCTGATACCCTACTACAAGCTCAAAGTAAACTCTCTCAGCTCATCGGAGCTTCGTCATTCGAGGGATATAATCTTAAACGAGATCAAGGGGCTTACAGATGAATAGAACCGTTACCGTTGCGAAAACCGCCGGCTTCTGCTTCGGAGTTGACCGTGCGGTGAAGATAGCCTTCGAGACCGCCGAAAAGGGAACTGACAGGAAAATATACACCTTGGGTCCTCTTATCCACAACCCGTCGGTTGTAGCTGATCTCGAGAAAAAGGGCATCACCGTCATTAATTCTCCGTCGGAGGCTGAGCCGGGTGACACCGTCATTATCCGCTCCCACGGAGTCGGAAGAAGTGTTTACGAGGAGCTTGAAAAAAGGGGAGTCACTATTGTCGACGCCACATGCCCCTTTGTTACGAAGATTCATAAGCTTGTCGCTGAGAGAACTGCCGCAGGAGATCTCGTTCTCATAGCAGGGGACAAGGATCATCCGGAGGTTCAGGGAATCTTAGGCTGGACAGAAAGCTCCGCTGATTGCGACAAATCGGGCAAAGGTGAGGCGAAAGTCTTCCCGAATTGCGTTGAGCTTGTTAAGCTTCTCAGAAATAATTGTGAAAAATCAAAAAAAGGTGTTGCAATTCTTTCGCAAACAACTTATAATATAGGAATGTGGAATCAGTGTATAGGGGTAGTCTCGGAATTTTCGGGTATAACTGTTTACGACACCATCTGCACGGCTACCGAGAAACGGCAGTCGGAAGCTGGGGATCTTTCCCGCAAATGTGATACTATGCTGATTATTGGCGGGCGGAGCAGCTCGAACACACGTAAGCTCTACGATATTTGTTCGGCTGACTCAAGATGCTATCTTATCGAGAATTCTGAGGAACTCAAGGACATTGATTTTTCTACAGCGAAATCCGTTGGGATTTCAGCCGGCGCATCAACCCCGGCATATATCATTGAGGAGGTAAAAAAAGACATGACTGAAATTTTGTCAAACGAGGAGGAGTTCAACTTCGAAGAAGCTATTGAACAGAGCCTCAAGAAAATATATACCGGAAAGAGAGTAAGCGGCGTAGTAACAGCTGTCAACAGCACTGAAGTTATAGTTGATATTGGCACCAAGCATACCGGATATATTCCCCTGTCCGAGCTTTCAAACGACCCGAACGCCAAGCCTGAGGATGTCGTCAAGGTCGGCGACACCATCGACGTAATCGTAACCAAGCTCAACGACGTTGAGGGCATCGCAATGCTTTCAAAGAAGCAGGTTGACGCTCAGAAAGGCTATGACGATGTAAAGAAAGCCTATGAGACCGGCGAGGTTCTCACCGGCACAGTCACCAACATCATCAAGGGCGGCGTAATTGTCACCTGCAACGGAATGAGAGTTTTCGTTCCTGCATCCCAGACCGGCATCAGAAATGCAGACTCGATGGATTCCATTCTCAAGAAAGAGGTTCGCTTCAAGATCATCGAACTCAACGAGCAGAGAAAGAGAGCTGTCGGCTCTATAAGAAAAGTCACTGCAGAAGAGAGAGCACAGCGCAAGGAAGCATTCTTCGAGAACGCCGAGGTCGGACAGACCATCCTTGGCGAAGTAAAGTCCATCACCGACTACGGAGTATTCGTTGATGTCGGCGGAGTTGACGGACTCGTCAGAAGAATGGATCTTACATGGGCAAGAATCAAGCATCCGTCTGATGTTGTTTCTGTTGGCGATCACATCGAGGTCACCATCAAGGACATCGACAAGGAGACCGGAAAGGTTTCACTCGTCTACAAGAAGACTGAGGACAATCCTTGGGTAATCTTCGAGAAGAACTACTCTGTCGGTCAGACAGTTGAGGTTAAGATCGTTTCCATCACCGGCTTCGGAGCATTCGCTCAGATCATTCCCGGCATCGACGGACTCATCCACATCTCCCAGATCGCAAACCAGAGAGTTGCAAACGTCTCTGACTTCCTTTCCGTCGGCGATGTAGTAACCGCTAAGATCACCGACTGCGATATTGCAAACAAGAGAGTAAGCCTTTCGATAAGAGCACTTCTCCCCGACGGCGACTACAGACCTGTCAAGGAAACCGCTCCCGTAGAGGAAGCTCCTGCTGAGGAAGCAGCTCCTGAGGAAGCTACCGAAGAGTAATAGCCTTACATGAAATTGAGCAGGCGGCTTAGTTGCCGCCTGTTTTTTGTACATGCCCTGCAAAAAGATTAAAAATCCATTACAATTTCCCGTACCCTCTTAACATCCGAAGATATTTGTGCTATAATATCAGTTATGACAATTCACAACGCCACCCGTAGACAGGTTTTCAAGAGAGGAGAAGTGCTGTGAAGAAAAATTCCAGTTTCAAAAAATTCAAAAGAGGCTTCAGAATGGCGACGAGACCGTTTGTCTTTATTCTCAAGACAATAGGAACGGTAATACTCTGCGCCCTGATGATCATAATCATAACCGGAATGATTGTCGCATGTGCGGCTACTGTCTTTGTCGTCAACCTGATGGAAGACACATCTGAAATAAGCCTCGAGGACATCTCTTCGAGCTATACCACTTATATCTATGCCCAGTCGGGAGACGAATGGGTCGTCTATGACACCCTGACGAGTGAGGGCGAAAAGCGAATCTGGGCTGACCTTGAGGAGATCCCCCAGTACTTAAGAGACGCTTTCGTCTATTCGGAGGACGAGAGATTCTACAGCCACGACGGCGTCGACTTCTATGGCATCGCAACTGCTGTTATCGAAATATTCATCTCTGATGACGTCAGAGGTGCATCGACAATCACCCAGCAGACTGTAAAGCAGATAACAGGCGACGACGAAGCGGACGGCATCGAGGGTATCCAGAGAAAGCTCCGTGAAATCTACCGTGCTATCCAGCTCGAGAAAAACTATTCAAAGGATGATATTTTAGAAGCATACTTGAATCTCGTTCCTCTTAACAATAATATCTACGGCGTTCAGGCGGCGGCGAACTACTACTTCAATAAGGACGTCAGCCAGCTTACCCTTGCCGAATCGGTCACTATAGCGGCTATCACCAAGAGCCCTTACTACAACGACCCGATAACACATCCGGAAAACAACTATGAAAGACGTGTCTATATTTTAGATCAGATGCTTGAAAACGGAGCTATCTCGACGGAGGAGTATGAGGAAGCCCTTAACGAAGAGCTCAATCTCATCGGAAGCATGGACTATAATTCTTCCTCATCGGAAGACGTCGATACCTCATCCCTTTCAGCCTACGACAACTTTGACGACGTTTCATCCTACTATGTCGATGCCGTAATCTATCAGGCGGTTGACTACTTCATGAGCTACTATGGCTATGAGACTTGGGACGAAGCCTATACCGAGCTCTGCTCCGGAGGATATAAGATCTACTGCTGTGTTGACCTCGATATTCAGATTGAGCTTGAGGAGAAGTATTTAGACCTCTACACCTTCTCTGAGGACGGAAACGAGGACATCCCGCAAAGTGCGTTCATATGCATGAACTACTCAGGACAGGTTCTTGCGGTGGTAGGAGGCATTGGCGAAAAGGAAAGCCCCTTAGGTCTGAACCGTGCCACTATGTCCACCCGCCAGCCGGGTTCATCGATAAAACCACTTGCTTCCTATTCCCTTGCTATTGAAAACGACCTTGTAACGTGGTCGACGCTTCTTCTGGATGTGCCTCTTCTGATTGAGGATTCGAGTTCGGATAACGGCTATCTAATCTGGCCAAGAAACTATTCGACGAGCGGTGCATACACGTCATCTTGGTCTAAAGAATACAACACCGTTGCGTCAAATCTCCAGCGGTCGCTCAACACCGGTGCGGCACAGCTTGTAGAACTGCTGACGCCGAGCACATGCTTTGAATTCCTGTATTACAGATTGCATCTGAGCACTCTTGTGCTCTACGATGACGGGCTTACCGACGTCGCACGTTCGCCTATGGCGGTAGGAGCTCTAACCGACGGCGTAACGCTTCAGGACATGGTCGCCGCATACCAGATTTTCGGCAACGGCGGAAAGTACTATGAGTCGACATTCATAACCCGAATCCTTGACAGCTCAGGCGACGCCATCTATTCCTATTCGTATACAGGCGAGCAGGTCATCGACAAATCGACCGCATACGTCATGAACAGGTTGCTCGAGAGCGTTGTATCCTCCTCAAGAGGAACCGCAAGAAACGCCAAGCTTGACAACGTTGAGCTTATTGCAAAAACCGGTACCACTCAGGACTGGTGCGACCTCTGGTTCATCGGCTGCACTCCCGAATATGTAACCGGTCTCTGGATTGGTTACGATACTCCCGAGGAAATAGACACCGACAACTGCTACGGTTCAGCGGTAATGTGGAAGAATATCTTCGGAGACATAGCCGACGCCGGCGAGGTGACGACCTTCGACACCTGTTCGTCGGTTGTAACCCGTGAATACTGCACCGAAACGGGTCTTATCGCCGGAAGCAACTGCACCAGCACCGCAACGGGGTACTATAAGAAGACCAATATCCCGGCAACCTGCTCAGGCGTTCACGAGGTAACCGAGCTCGACGAAACCCTTTCGGCACTCTCTTCGAGCTCAACAGCCTGCATAGTCACCGACGGCGTTGATGTCAACGACTATATCGCCCTTACCGGCAATAACTACACTTATATCACGGAAATTTTGCGTGAATTCTACTAACTGACTCAATGCGTAATTCGTAAGTTGCAAAGCAACTTATATGCGTAATGCGTAATTGTGGTGCCGGCTTTGCCGACGGATTATAATTTATTTGAGGTGTTCTGATGGATGGGATAAGGTACTGCTGCCCTTGCCTTTTTGGCGTGGAAAGCGTGTTGTCCTTTGAGATTAAGAGAATAGGCGGAGAGAACTTAGCCGTTTCGGACGGAAGAATCTCCTTTGACGGCGACATTTCGATGCTCGCACGTGCGAATCTGAGACTTTCGACCGCAGAGCGAGTTATGATTGAGCTTGGAAGCTTCGAGGCGAAGACCTTTGAGGAGCTCTTCCAAGGCGTAAGATCTCTTCCGTTTGAGAATTTCATCGGAAAATACGACCGTTTCCCGGTCAAGGGAAGCTCGCTTAATTCCAAGCTTCACAGCATCCCAGATTGCCAGTCGATTATAAAAAAAGCGGCAGTCACAAGGCTGTCACGTAAATACGGAATCGAGCACTTCGAGGAAACAGGTTCGCTCCATCAGATCCAGTTCAATCTTTATAAGGACAGGTGCACCGTTTATCTTGACACCTCCGGTATCGGTCTTCACAAGCGAGGCTACCGCAAGGACTCGAACGACGCCCCGATAAAAGAAACCCTCGCCGCCGCAATTGCCGACTTTGCCCGTGTCAAGACCGGAAGCCGTGTTGTTGACCCGATGTGCGGGAGCGGAACGCTCCTTATCGAGTCGGCATACAAGTCGATGAGAATTGCACCCGGTCTTAACCGCCACTTCTCCGCAGAAAGCTGGGAAAGTGTCCCGAAATCCATCTGGAAAGCTGAAAGAGACCTCGCAAGGGAGCAGGCAAACCTCACATGCGGCTTCACCGCTACCGGCTCAGACATCGACGAGAGAGCGATTGCCCTCACCCTCCAGAATGCGAAGCTTGCCGGAGTCGGGGACTACATCCAAGCCGCAAAGGCGGATATAAGAAGCTTCAAGCCCGAGCCCGGCACAATCATCGTCTGCAACCCTCCCTATGGCGAGCGGCTCTTGGACCTGAAAGAAGCCGAGGAGCTCTACAAAGTGATGGGACAGGTTCTTGCCCCCTCAAAAGACCATCCCTGCTATATCATCTCCCCCCACGAAGAATTCGAACGCCTTTTCGGCAAAAAAGCCGACAAACGCCGGAAGCTTTATAACGGGATGATAAGGTGCTGGTTGTATCAGTACTATACTTGATAACAAAGAAGAGCGACCCCAACCCGGTCGCTCTTCTGATTTATTCAACAGTCACACTCTTCGCCAGATTCCTCGGCTTATCCACATCAAGCCCTTTGGCAAGCGAGACATAATAGCTCATCAGCTGCAGGGGGACTACGGCGAGAGATGCCGCAAAGTGGGAGTCGGTTTCGGGGATATAGACGGTGAAGTCGGCTATGTCCTCGGTGTTGTAGTTGCCCGCTGTTGTGACAGCCATGAGGTATGCGCCCCTTGACTGACATTCAACCATATTGCTGACCGTCTTTTCGTAGAGCTCACTCTGGGTGAGGCAACCGACGACCAGAGTTCCGTCTTCGATAAGGCTTATAGCTCCGTGCTTGAGCTCTCCTGCGGCGTAGGACTCAGAGTGGATGTAGGAAATCTCTTTCATCTTGAGACTGCCCTCGAGGCTTATAGCATAGTCGATGCCACGCCCGATGAAGAATATGTCGGTTGAGGAGGACTGCTTTGCGGCGAACCACTGCAGGCGTTCTTTATCCTCAAGAATCGTTTCAATCTTTTCCGGGAGAGTGAGAAGCTCGGCAATTAAATCTTCATACTTCGTTTCATCAATTCTGCCCAAGACATATGCCAGCTGCACTGCAAAAGTGTACCCTGCAACCAGCTGTGCCGAATAAGCCTTGGTGGTCGCAACCGCAATCTCAGGACCGGCAAGGGTGTAGAAGACGTTGTCAGCTTCCCTTGCAATGGAGCTTCCGACGACGTTGACTATGGCAAGAGTTCTGAGCCCACGGCTCTTGGCTTCTCTTAGTGCCGCCAAGCTGTCTGCCGTCTCGCCCGACTGGCTTATGATGATGCAGAGCCCGCTTTTGTCCAAGACCGGTTTTCTATACCGGAATTCGGAGGCGAGCTCGACCCTGACGGGGATTCCCGCCAAGTCCTCTATAACATACTGCATGACCGCCCCGACATGGTAGGCAGAGCCGCAAGCGACTATGTAAATTGTCGAGATGCTCTTAAGCTCCTCGTCCGTGATTCCGACAGAACTGAGGTCTATTTTCCCATCGTGAATGACGGAGGAAAGAGTATTCTTAACCGCCTCCGGCTGCTCGTGGATCTCCTTTATCATGAAGTGCTCATAGCCGGCTTTCTCGGCTGTTGCGGCATCCCAACTGATTTCGCTCGGCTCTTTTTCAATCCTCTCGCCGTCGATGTTGTAAAAATCAACCTTTCCGCCGGAGAGATGGGCTATCTCATAATTCCCGATGTAGTAAACGCTTCTTGTATACTTGAGAATTGCCGGGACGTCGGAGGCAAGGAACGATTCGTCATCGCCGACGCCGACGATAAGCGGACTGTCCTTACGGGCGGCGAAAATCTCGTCCGGGAAGTCCTTGAAGAGAATTGCGAACGAATAAGAACCGGTGATTCTCGTCATTGCACGGGTAAGCGCATCAATGGGGCTTCCCGAGCCTTTTTTATAATAGTAATCTATAAGCTTGATTGCAACCTCGGTGTCTGTGGAGGAGTAGAAGCTGTAGCCGTTCTTCTCGAGGAGCTCTTTCAGCTCCTTGTAGTTTTCAATGATTCCGTTGTGAATTCCGACAACGTTTCCGTCGTCAGAGTGGTGAGGGTGTGCGTTTATTTCCGACGGTGCACCGTGCGTCGCCCATCTCGTGTGCCCGACGCCGCATCTGCCCAAAAGAGCCTTTCCAGAGTCGGTCTTCTCGGCGAGAACCGCCAGCCTTCCCTTTGCCTTGACGACTTTGATTTCCCCGTCGCCATCCCTGACGGCGATTCCAGCGGAGTCATATCCCCTGTACTCAAGCCTCGCAAGCCCATCCAAAAGTATCGGCGCAGCCTGCTTCAAGCCCGAATATCCGACTATACCACACATAGCTTAACCTCCCTCTATCACTGATACAATATCATCCGTATATTTTTTACAAAGTTCCTCTGTCTCCGCCTCTGCCATTACTCTTACAAGCGGTTCAGTTCCGGAAGCTCTTACCAAGATTCTTCCCAAATCTCCCAAAGCTTCAGTAGCTTTTTCTATTGCCTCTTTTACTTTCGGATCGCTAAGAGTCGCTTCTTTGTCAGCCACTTTTACGTTCACCAAGACCTGTGGATAGATGAGAAGCCCCTCGCAGAGCTGCGACAAAGTCTTCTTCTCGGAAAGCATGACTTCCATCAGCTTGAGGCTCGTCAGGATTCCGTCGCCAGTGCCGGCATATTTTGAGAAGATGATGTGCCCCGACTGCTCTCCGCCAAGGCGGCAGCCGTTTTGGCTCATATATTCATAGACATACTTGTCGCCGACAGCGGTCTTGGCGTAGTCTATCCCCTCACGGTCAAAAGCCTTGTAAAGTCCAAGGTTCGACATGACCGTTGTGACAACAGTGTTGTTCGAAAGCTCCCCACGTGAGCGCAGATACTTTCCGCAGATGTATAAGATATGGTCGCCGGTGACGACATTGCCCTTTTCGTCGACGGCAATGCACCTGTCAGCGTCGCCGTCATAGGCAAAGCCGACATCGAGGTGGTTCTCAAGGACATGCTTCCTGAGCACTTCGATATGGGTAGAGCCTGCATTATCGTTTATGTTGAAGCCGTTCGGCTCAGTGTTTATGGCGTAGGTTTTAGCTCCCAATGCATCGAAAACAGCCTTTGCAATGTGCCAGCTTGCGCCGTTTGCGCAGTCAAGCCCGACTTTCATACCCCTGAACGAGAACATGCCGAGCGAGATGAGATACCCTATGTACCGGTTTCTGCCCTCGATGTAGTCTACGGTTCTGCCGATCTCTTCCTTGTGTGCAAACGGAATCTCCGGATAGTCCTCCCCGAAAACATGAAGCTTCCCGTCGAGGTAATCCTCAATGAGAGTGATTACTTCCTCGTCCATCTTCTCGCCGCTCGTGCCGATTAGCTTGATGCCGTTGTCGTAATAGGGGTTGTGGCTTGCAGAAATCATGATTCCGCAGTCGAAATCCTCGGTAGCGACGACATGAGCCACTGACGGAGTTGTCGTGACGTGGAGTAAATATGCGTCCGCACCCGAAGCGGTCAAGCCTCCTCCAAGGGAGTATTCAAACATATAGCTCGAACGTCGGGTGTCCTTTCCTATAACTATTTTAGCGGGAGTGGAGTCGCCGGAACGCTTTCTGAGCTCCGTGTAATACCATCCCAAGAATCTTCCTACTTTAAAAGCGCGCTCCGCCGTCAGCCCGACGTTAGCCTCGCCCCGAAACCCATCAGTTCCGAAATACTTAGACATACCAAGTCCCCTTATATAAAGAAATCTATTATAATATATTACTCTAAGACGGTGAAATTGTCAAGTTACGATGGGGTTACAAATATTGCCCGCAGCGAAACGCTCGCCCTGCGGGCTTGCGCCCTCTCAGTCTGCGCTTTGCGCAGCCAGCTCTCCCAGAGGGAGAGCCGAGTCAGTGTTCTCTCATAAGCCTGTGTGATGCCTAAATCTTGGCTCCCCCTTTGGGGGAGCTGTCAGCCATAGGCTGACTGAGAGGGCGCACGAAGTGCGTCACCACGTGGCGGACTACCTATGCATTTTGCACAAATCCCATAGCCATATATTGTGCATAATCACAAGTTGAAATCTGGGTGAAAAAGGTGTATAATTGATTCACACCAAAATGTACTTGGAACACGCAGATGTTCAGGAGGTAATGTAATGAAGAAAATTATCGCAATGCTTTTAGCGGGGATAATGATTATGGCTTTTGTTGGCTGCGGCAGCTCTTCAAGAGAGGTTGTACAGCTCACCTTTGCTACTCAGGACGCTGAAGCAATCCTTAATGCGGCAGGAATCTATCTTCCCGACGCAGAGGAAACAGAGGCGGCAGGAACGACAATCGAGTGGTTTGCATGGTATGACGGTATGCAGAACTACTCTGAGGATGAAATCATCAATTCAGGCTACTGGACTTTCCAAGAGAAGTACGGCTGTTCAATCAGCTGGGTTGAATGCACATGGGACACAAGATATGACGAGCTCGCAACTCTCATCTTGGCTTCCGATTCGCCCGACTTCTACCCCGGAGACAATGAAGTCTTCCCGACAAGATGCATCAAGGGCATGTTCGTCCCCGTTGACGACTACATGGACTATGACGATGCTCTCTGGGCAGATGAAAAGGAGTATGCCTATAACTACTTCTCAATCAAGGGCAGACCTTACATAATCGTTTATGACAACTCTTTCGGCAACGTTGTTGCATATAACCGCAGAGTTATCGAGGAATGGGGCTATGACGATCCTGCAGAGCTCTATTGGAACGATGAATGGACATGGGATGTATTCTACGAAATGTGCGTTGACTTCTCCGACCCCGATGAGGACAGATACGCTCTTGACGGCTGGGGCTATAACCACGGAATAATGCACTCCTGCGGCGAGACGATAATTGTCTACAACACCGAGACAGAGCAATATGAAACCAACGTCGATTCGGCGGCTATTGAGCGTGCGGCAGACCTCCTCTACAACCTTTCAAAGAACGACTGCATCTATCCGAGATGGAACAACTCTTGGAACATCCGCAACAGCACCGAGGGCGGCGGCATGAAGGAAGGACTTCTTCTCTTCTACATCCGTGGTTCTTGGGTATTCACCGGAACTGTTGACGAAATCAGTGCCGTATTCGGCGACGTAACCGAGGGCGAGCTCATGTTTGTTCCGCTTCCTCGTGATGACGACGGCGACGGCTACTACTACACCGAGTCGACAGCTGCAGGCTACTGCATAGTTCAGGGCGCATCTAACCCTGAGGGAGTTGTGCTTCTTGCCTCCTGCATGAGATTCAAGGTCCTTGACCCGACAGTTGTCTCTATCGACAGAATCCAGCTCGAGGAAACCTATCTCTGGACAGAAGAGATGCTCGAAATGTATGACGAGTGCTACAGACTTGCTTCCTCTGCTGCGAACCTCATCGTTGTTTACGATTCCGGTTTGGGCGATAAGCTTCAGGCTGTAACCGAGAAGTATGAGTCGATTGCCGACTCCTCCGATGCCTCCACATGGGCACAGGTCAAGGAAGCCTATAACGAACAGCTTGAGTATTATGTTGCCGAGCTGAACGCTCAGATCGAAGCCTACGACCCGTATGAAATGAATGATTACGAGGGATAACCCCCTCTGACTCAGAAGCCGTCCGAAAGGGCGGCTTCGTCATTATATACAAATTACACACCCTTTTCTTGTGCATAATGCCCGATTGAAAATTACGGCGAAATAGTGTATAATAAATGGGCAAAATTCTTTTAGGAGGTGCTGTAATGAAGAAGGTGATTGCGCTTCTTCTCGCCGGAATCATGATCATGGCTTTGGTCGGATGCGGCAGCGCAAACAGAGATGTGGTTCAGCTTACCTTTGCTACACAGGACGCCGAGGCGATACTCAATGCGGCAGGTATTTATCTTCCTGATGTGGAGGAAACCGAAGCGGCAAATTCGACTATCATCTGGTTCTCGTGGTACGATGATATGCAGAACTACTCTGACGACGAAATCATCAATTCAGGCTATTGGACGTTCCAAGAAAAGTACGGCTGTACTATCGAATGGTACGAGTGCTCATGGGACACACGTTTTGACGACCTTGCCAACCTTATTCTGGCTTCAAATTCACCCGACTTCTATCCGGGCGGCAACGAAGTGTTCCCGACAAACTGTATCAAGGGAATGTTCCAGCCGGTTGACAATTACACAGACTATGACGATGCTCTTTGGGAGGGCGAAAAGGAATTCGCCTATAACTACTATTCTATCAAGGGCAGACCTTATATTATCGTTTACGATAACGCTTTCGGTCACGTTGTAGTTTACAACAGAAGAGTTATCGAGGAATTCGGCTATGACGATCCTGCAGAGCTCTATTGGAACGATGAATGGACATGGGATGCATTCTATGAGATGTGCGTGGACTTCTCTGACCCCGATGAGGACAGATATGCCCTTGACGGCTGGTACTACAGTGCGGCACTGATGCACTCCTGCGGTGAAATGATAATCCAGTATAACACCGAAACACAACAATTTGAAAGTAATATCGACTCAGCTGCCGTTGAGCGTGCGGCTAACCTTCTTTACAACCTCTCGAAGAACGAGTGCGTATATCCCATCTGGAACACCGGCTGGACTATCCGTAACGGCGTTTCGGGCGGCGGTATCAAGGAAGGCTTGCAGTTATTCTGCATTGCAGAAACAAGTGAGTTCACCGACACGGTTGAGAATGTCAACTCCGTCTGGGGCGACATCGAAGAGGGCGAAGTCATGTTCGTTCCGCTTCCCAGAGATGACGACGGCGACGGCGTTTACTACATGGAATCGACAGCCGACGGCTACTGCATCGTTCAGGGCGCATCGAACCCTGAGGGCGTAGCTCTTCTGGCGGCATGCATGAGATTCAAGGTCCTTGACCCGACTGTTGTCGACATCGACAGAGTCCAGCTTGAGGAGACCTACCTCTGGACAGAAGAGATGCTCGAGATGTGGGATGAGTGCTACAACCTCACCACCCAGATCGACAAGGTTGTCATCACCTACTACGAAGGCTATGGCGACAAGCTCTATGCGGTTCTCTACAGCTATGAGGGCAACGCCTACTCTAAGGATCCGACCACATGGGCACAGCTCAAGGAGACCTATAACGAGCAGCTTGAGTACTACATAAACGATCTGAACGAATCCATTGCGGCATACGACCCGGATGCGGAGACGTAGGACACTGAATAATAGCAACCGCTCCTGATGGGGCGGTTGTTTTTTATTTGTAGGGGCGGATATTATCCGCCCGATTTTACCACACGCTTTTCAGGCGGATATTATCTGCCCGATTTTACCACGCGCTTTTCAGGCGGATATTATCCGCCCGGAATCTCTCGGCAATCCGTAACGGGCGGATGGTATCCGCCCCTACATGTTATGCCGTCAGCAGCCTCAGTTCTCCCAGCGTCAGCCCCGGCTGTAGGCAGGCGTTTATTCCGCCGGAGATGATCATGGCGCAGGTGGAGATAAGCTTGTCGATGTTTTTTGGGGTCACCATCAGCGGCTCGTCCTTTGTTCCGGCGTCGGCGACGGTCGGGACGCCTATGGCTATGCAGGGGATGCCTAAGGTTCTGTGGGAAACCTCACTGCGGGAGTTCATGACTCCGCTTCCGGGAGAGATTCCTGCGTCGGTGAGCTGAATGGTGCGCCCCAAGTGCCTTGGGTCTTGGCAGGCGAGGGCGTCGATGACGATGACTGCGTCGGGGGAGACTTTTTCAATAAGCGAGCTAAGAAATTCCGCTGTTTCAATTCCCGTCTGTCCCATGACGCCCGGAGCGGCGCAGGAGACCGACCGCAAGCCCTCGGTGTCGAGCTCCGGCGCATCGGTCGGAATATGCCTTGTTGCGAATATGTGCGAGACAACCCTTGGTCCCAAGCTGTCAGGGGTTATGCTCTCGTTGCCGAGCCCTGCGACGAAGACGGTCTTGGCATCACCAAGGAGCTCCCGGAGCTTGCCTGCTAAGCCCATTGAATATTCGTCAGCGGACGACGGTATCATCTCGAAGCTGTCCCGGGGCTCAAGCGTCAGGTATCTTCCGACAGCTTTTCCGACAGATCTGGCGGCTGACTCGCTTTTCAGGTGAATGTCGGTGACGGCAAAGCCCCCTGAATTGCCGGTTCTTAGCTCTGTGCCCTCCGGCAGATGGTCTGAAAGCTCCATTGCGAGGTCGGTTCTCGCAGCTTTGGGCTGAAAAATCATAAAAAATCCTCTTTTCCAAAGAAAAAATCAAAAAAACACTTGCAATTTCAAGCGAGTAGTGGTATATTATACGGTGTGACTGTGTGTCACTGGTGATACTTGTTGAATAGTCGGGGAGTCATTAACCCCGGAGCTTGCACTTTCTCTCAGTCGTGCATGAATATCCAACTAAGTTGACTCTGCGGGGTATCCCCGCTTGCGGAAGCTCCCGCAGAATTACTACTAAGGAGGTGTCTTATGGCAAATATAAAGTCTGCCAAGAAGAGAGTTCTGGTAAACGAGAAGAAGGCGGCTCAGAACAAGGCTACCAAGAGTGCGCTCAAGACTGCTATCAAGAAGGTTGATGCAGCAGAGGGCGAGGATAAAGCCGCAGCAGTAAAGCTTGCAACCAAGAAGGTTGATCAGGCAGCTGCCAAGGGAATCATCCACAAGAACAAGGCGGCAAGGAAAAAGTCCCAGCTCGCTAAAAAGCTTAACGGCTGATAAAAACGCTTTGATTGCGCTCCGCTTAAAACCCAAAGCGGGGCGTGAGTTGTTTATGAATAGTATTGCGAATTATGCATTAAGTATGCGAGGTGTTGATATGAAAAAGTTATTTTTAATGCTTCTTGCTGTCGCAACGGCAGTTATGCTCACCGCTTGCGGTGGGAACGGCGATGCGGTCGCTACGGGGGATGTCACCGAGGACATTACTCCTGCCGATTTGCCGGTAACTGTTGCATCTGAGGACTCCGACAGCCTCTGGTCGGTTGTGACCGATGAAACGGAATTAGCCGAAGACCCTGCAGTCACATCTTCGCCCGAGTCTGACGAGACGGAAGCCACCACAACCGTGTCAGAAGCGACTACTGAGGCGACTACCACCACTGCCTCCACCACAACTGCCGCCACAACGACCACCAAGGCGACCACAACCGAATCTACAACCACCGCTGCCACAACTACAACAGCCGAGGAGGACGAGGAAGAGGTTGAAATCCTCTGGGAGGACGGAATCGACCGTGACGAATTTGAAGCAATGTTCGGAATCGGTGAAGACGGTGAGATTGAAATAAGCGGTTGAGCGGATTAAGCTGTAATAACGGCAGGAATTTACCTTTCTTTGGTGGAAAAATGAGCTTTGAAAGCCGCATAACATTTCAATTTTGACTTTAACCCCGAAAAGCGGTATAATATTTAACCAAAATTTCACGTCAAAAACGATTGACTTTTTGGTAATGTTGTGGTATGCTATAAGAAGCGGATTTTGCCGCAATATTTTTAAGGGGGTAGCCTATGAATATCGCTCTCATAGCTCACGACGCCAAAAAGGAACTCATGATTCAGTTTTGCACCGCCTACAGCGGAATTTTGGGAAAACACAACCTCTGTGCTACGGGCACTACCGGAAAACAGGTCGCCGAAGCAACAGGACTCAAGATCGAAAAATACCTCGCCGGTTCTCAGGGCGGTTGTCAGCAGATAAGCGCAAAGATCTCCTGCAATGAGATCGATTTGCTCTTATTCTTCAGGGACCCCATCAACCGGAAAGTCAGCGAGCCGGATGAAAGAGACATTCTCAGGCTTTGCGATGTATATAATATACCGGTGGCAACGAATATTGCCACAGCCGACGCTTTAATCATGGCTCTCGATAGGGGAGACCTTGACTACAGAATTCCCTGATAAGAGCTCGGAAAAAGGGTGGTATTACGGCGGCAGTCGTCCCTTTCGGGGCATTGCCGTCTTTTTAAAATGCAAGTTTCAGGCGTGAGCCCGCTTGTAGATTCAGGAGGAAAAATTATGGCACTTTCTGTGCAAAGACCAAAGGGCACTAATGATATGATCCCGTCAGAGGCAAACAAATGGCGGACGGTCGAGCAGGCGGCAAGAGACTGCGCCGAGCGTTTCGGATTCAGGGAAATAAGAACCCCTGCATTCGAAGAAACCGGGCTTTTCGTCCGCTCAGTCGGCGACACCTCTGATGTCGTCACAAAGGAGATGTACACCGTCTCCTCAAAGGGCGAGCACACATTCACTCTTAAGCCCGAGGGAACAGCCGGAGTCGTAAGAGCAATGCTCGAAAACGGGCTGATGAACGAGGGCTTCCCGCAAAAGGTTTACTATATCACTCCCTGCTTCCGCCACGAAAAGCCTCAGGCAGGAAGGCTGAGGGAATTCCATCAGTTCGGCGTCGAGATGTTCGGCACTTCTTCACCATATGCCGACGCTGACGTCATTATGCTCGCCCGTGAAGTTCTTTCGACCTGCGGAATTGAGAGCGTCAAGCTCAATATCAACTCAATCGGCTGCCCCGAGTGCCGCAAGAAGTATCAGGAAGCTTTGGTTGAATACTTCTCCGCAAGAAAGGACGACCTCTGCGAGACCTGTCTTGAAAGACTCGGGAAGAACCCGATGAGGCTTCTTGACTGCAAGGTGCCGAAGTGCGCTGAAATTGCAAAGGACGCACCTGTGATTCTTGACTATCTCTGCGACGACTGCCGTGAGCACTTCGAAAAGCTGAAAGCTATCCTTGATGAATACAAAGTAGAGTACACCGTCAACCCGAAGATTGTGAGAGGTCTCGACTACTACACGAAAACCGTCTTTGAGTTTGTCTATGACGGAATCGGAGCTCAGGGAACTGTCTGCGGAGGCGGACGGTATGACGGTCTTGTGTCCTCCCTTGGCGGACAGCCGACAGCGGCACTTGGCTTCGGAATGGGTCTTGAGCGGCTTATAATGACGATGGAGGGCGAGGGAGTAGATTTCTTAGACCCCCACGTTCCCGACATTTACTTCGCCCCGATGGGCGAGAAAGCCTACTCAGTGGCAAGTAAGCTCTGTCAGGACTTAAGAGCGGAGGGCTACTCAGCTGAGTTTGATATAGTAGGTAGAGGCTTGAAGCCCCAGATGAGGTACGCCAACAAAATAGGTGCAAAGTTCTGTTGCGTCTTGGGCGACAACGAAATTGAATCAGGTCAGGCAAAGCTCAAGAATATGAGAACAGGCGACGAAACGCCAGTGAATCTTGACGATTTCAAGAACGGCTTTGTGCCGGTGCTTTTGGATGATATGTTTGAATTAGAAGGAATCAGTGAATAATTCGTAATTCGTAATGCGTAATTCGTAATTAAGAACTACAGAGGAGATATAGTTATGGACACCATGGGAAATATGCGTAGAACCCACTATTGTGCTGAAATTCCGCTCGAGGGCGGAGCGGAGGTAGTAGTCGGGGGATTTGTTCAGAGAGTAAGAAACTTAGGAAACCTTATCTTTATAGACCTCCGGGACAGAACCGGTCTTGTTCAGCTCGCTTTCGGGGACGATACGCCTGAGGACGTTTTCAAAAAGGCTGAAACGCTCCGCAACGAGTATGTCGTAATGGCAAAGGGAACGGTCACGCCGAGGGAGAGCATCAACAAAGAGATCAAAACCGGTGCTTATGAGATAAGAGTCAGTGAGCTCAAGCTCCTTTCCAAGGCTCAGACACCGCCTTTTGAGGTCTCGAATTCCGATAAAGTAAACGACGAGCTCAAGCTCAAGTATCGTTATCTCGACTTGAGAAGCGAAAAGCTCACCCGTAACCTCATCACCCGCCACGAGATAGCTAAAATCGCAAGAGAGTATTTCTATGAAAACGGCTTCGTCGAGATTGAAACGCCGATGATGATCCGTTCAACTCCCGAGGGTGCCCGGGACTACTTAGTCCCCTCAAGAGTCCACAAGGGCTCGTTCTATGCCCTCCCGCAGTCGCCGCAGATTTACAAGCAGCTTCTGATGATTGCCGGACTCGATCGCTACATCCAGCTTGCAAGGTGCTTCCGTGACGAAGACCTCCGTGCCGACAGGCAGCCGGAGTTCACCCAGATAGATTTAGAGATGTCATTTGTTGACGTCGACGACATCCTCGAGATAACCGAGGGCTTCATGAAGCGGCTCTTCAAGGAGGTAAAGGGCGTCGACATCGAAACCCCTCTTCCGAGGCTTTCTTATAAGGACGCCATGAACCGCTATGGCTCAGACAAGCCGGATACAAGATTTGGCTTCGAGATTCAGGATCTTTCCGAGACGGTCAGAGACTGCGAATTCCCTGTCTTTAAGTCTGCTCTCGAAATGGGCGGCTCAGTCAGGGCGATTGTTGTGAAGAACGGTGCTTCTGTATACACAAGAAAAGAAATAGACAAGCTGACTGAGCATGCAAAAGGCATAGGAGCAAAGGGTCTTGCCTATATAAGATGGGTTGAGGATGCCCCGAACTGCTCGTTTGCGAAATTCCTCAAGGACGGCGAGCTTGACTCAATTCTCAGCACTCTGGGTGCAGAAAAAGGCGACGTCGTTCTCATCGTCGCCGATAAGGATAAGGTCGTTCTCCCGACTCTGGGAGCATTGCGCCTCATCTGTGCCAAGAAGCTTGACATCATTCCTAAGGACAAGTATAACCTCCTTTGGATTGTTGAAATGCCGTTCTTTGAATATAACGACGAAACCGGGCACTGGGACGCCATGCATCACCCGTTCACGATGCCTCTTGACGAGTGCCTCGGGTATCTCGACACAGACCCCGCCAACGTCAGAGCTAAGTGCTATGACCTCGTCCTCAATGGCGTTGAGCTCTGCTCCGGTTCGATGAGAATCACCGACCGTGAGCTTCAGGAGCACATGTTCAGAGCCTTGGGCATGACCGATGAGGAGATTGCCGCCAAGTTCGGCTTCTTAGTCGACGCTTATAAGTACGGCGCACCCCCGCACGGCGGCTTGGGAATGGGACTCGACCGCCTTGCCATGCTCCTCTGCGATGCAGAGAGCCTCCGAGACGTAGTAGCCTTCCCGAAGGTCCAGAACGCCAGCGAGCTCATGAGCAACTGCCCGACGGAGGTTGATGAGGAGCAGCTTAAAGAGCTGGGATTAGCGATTACGAAATAAACAGGATAATTGTAGGGCGGATATTATCCGCCCCTACTTATACATCTTGTACAAATTCTTAACCTAAATTTTATGCAATATCAACAAATCTAAAATTTGTGTGAAATTTCCCTTGCAATTCAGACAAAAATATGCTACCATATAGACGTATTTAGAGATGCAGATTGTCTGTATTTCTAACCAAGTGAAAACTTGGCGGGGGGTAGTCGTTCCGACTGCCCAGTTTCAAACCTCCGAACACCGCGCGTGCTTTGGAGGATTTTTCATACTTAAATATTCATCCTTCTCAGTGCGTCCAAAAGATATTTCGAGGAGGATTTTTTATGTTGAAAAGATTGCTGTGCGTTATGCTCAGCGCACTTATGGTTCTGTCGATCCTGCCAGCAAACGCATTTGCGGCAGTGAACAACATTACCAACCTTTATGTCGGCGGTACGGATATTCTGACGAAGACAAATTACAAAATTGAGTATGGCAGCGACAGCTATGCTCAGTTTGACTCAACCACCAACACACTCACCTTGCATAACGCAGACATTTCTATTGTGCAACAAAATAGCAAGTATACCGGTATCTATGCCAATACGAAATATGTCTCCATGGGATTGACCATCAAACTCGAGGGCACCAATACCATTAGCACGACCTCAAGCTCCTATAGCAGCTATTACGGAATCTATGTTGGAACTGGCATCTGTGATTTGACCATCACAAGTGATAGTGGTGGAACACTTGCGATTAACAATGTTAACGACGGTATATATGTAGATTGTTCCAGTACTGCCACCATCTCAGACTGCACAGTTACGATGGATAACGTCATTCGTTATGGCTTGTATATCAAGAGCACCCTTAAAATCAATGATGCCAATATTGATATTGATTATACCGCCTCAAATACCTCCGCAAGTGGTATATATATTTCCAGCGGTTCTGCAACTATTACTGATTCAGTCGTTAATATTAACGGCACCATGGGATACGGATTTTATGCTGTGAGAAAAACCAGCAATACTTTACTCACAGTTGATAATTCCAGCCTGACCTGTAAGGTTGGAGGAACTCGCCCTGCGATCCTGACAACAAGTATGAATGTAATCGGAAATTCAACCGTCATAGCTGACGGCGGCATAAATTTGTATGCTACTAGCAGCACCTACAGTAGCTACAGCTATCTGAAGCTCACTCCCTCCGGAGAAGCTTTAGGAATTCTCGTCGGTTCAAGTGCTGATAAAACCTCGGTATATGGCACTTATGAAGATACAACAACGCTCTCACAGCCATCTGAAATTGAATACACTGCTTATGCTTATTTCAAAGTCACTACAGGCGCAGTCAGTACCGGCAGTTCAGCAAGAGGCATAATTTACCTCAACGAAGACTATCATGCAGTTGTTCTGACAAGAAGCGGTCGCAGATACTTAGCATGCATTCCGCACACAGTTGATTCAACAGGGCATTGCACTGTCTGCAAGGAGTATATAGGCACGGAGGAAGAAACCGTCACGATAGACGGAGTTGAGTATACGGTTGCTTATTCAGAGGATATAAGCCTCGACTCAGCCGAGTGGGATACAACTGACCTCTCGGATGCTTCACTTGTCGAGGCACTCGCAACTGAGGGCTCAGTACTTGTTGTCACAAGAAGCGAAGAGACCAATATAGTTTTCGACACCGATGCCGGGACATATGATAAGTTCGGTCTTGTAAACTCTTGGTGGTCGGGAGACTGGATAGTTCTTGGAACTGCGGGATATGCCAGTGGAGACGAAGATGGCGTAACAGTTATTGATTGCACTTCTGATGACGGAACAACGGTTATGTACGACGGCATCACAGTATATAACGAATGGGCTGCAAGAGGAATGAACGCAGGTGGTTCTGCTCTCTTCATCACCAACAGCTCCGGTTCATACACGATAACGAACGTTACCGTCCTCGTTCCCGTGGAATAATTAAGATAAATTCCCTATTCTTCAAATGTCATAGTTTCTGTGCCCGAATACAGCATGGAAGCAAGAATTCCCCGCCATACTCTGACGGGGAATTTCTTTGTGACAGGTCGCATTCAGGCGACGCTCTTTTCAGCCTGAGAAATAAGTCTTTTAAGTACAATTGCCGCCGCAATCGCCAGCACAAATTCCGTAATCGGCTGTGCATATGCAAGTCCATAGAGGGGATAGACGGCATTCAGAATGAAGAGTGCAGGTATCTCGAGGACAACCTTTCGGGCAAGAGCAAAGCCGAGGCTTATGTGTCCCTTGCCGCATGCCTGATAGACGCCTACGCCCAAGAAATCGAAGCCCAGAAACGGGATTCCGAGGCACATGCCCCGAAGGAATCTTGTGCCGTACTCGACAACCGACTCATTACTCATAAACATCGAGATGAGCCACGGAGCGGCGGCGAAGAAGAATATTGCCATCACGAGAAGAATAGAAATAGTGATTTTCGCCGTGAAATAGATGCACTCTTTCATTCTCTTGATATTCTTGCTGGCGAATGTGTAGCCGACCAGCGGCATAATTCCCTGAGAGATTCCCATGCCTATATACATGGGGATCATATTTATTTTGTAGGCGATTCCCATTGCGGCGACCGGCTCTGTGCCGAATGCGGCGGTGAAGTTGTTTAAAACGGTCATGCCGGTGACGTTGAGAAGATTCTGGATTCCGGCAGGAATTCCGACAGTGAAGACCTCTTTTGCTATAGCCCTTGTAGGCTTCGCCATCTTCGGGCTTATGCAGACATAGGTTTTTCCTCGCCTTATGAATAAGAGAACGAAGAAATAGAGGCATGCGACGCAGTTCGAGATGAACGTTGCAAGCCCTGCTCCTGCCGCTCCCATATTCAAGCCGAACGGCAGAATGAAAATCGGGTCCAAAATCATGTTGAGGATACAACCGCTCATCGTTCCGATGCTGGCGTGAAGCGTCGAGCCCTCAGCCCTGACGAAGTTCGCCATGACGACATTCAGAATTGCCGGGATTGCTCCGCATGTTGTCGTGTAGAAGAGATAGCTGCTGGTGGCGTCAATGGTGGTCGACTCTGCGCCCAAGATATTCATAAGCGGAGCTTTGAAGACGGTGCACAGTAGCGAGAACATCGCAGCGCAGAAAAGTGCCGCATAGAACCCAAAAGAGCTTGCACGTCTGACGCTGTCGAAGTCCTTTCGCCCGAGCCCACGGCTCATAGCAGTTCCAGCACCGACGCCAAAGAGGTTGTTGACGGCGTTGAACGCTAAAAGCACCGGAGCCGCCAATGTGACAGCGGCATTCTGAATCGGGTCGTTCAAGTACCCGACGAAATATGTATCAGCAAGGTTATATAAGACCATAACGAGGCTCGACAGCACTGTCGGCACCGCCATAGTCAGCACCGCCCTTGGAATCGGCGTGCGCTCGAACAGCTCTACTTTTTTGGAGTCTTGGGGCATCAGTCCTTATCCCTCTTCGCAATAACCTTAGCCATCGTCGACTCGTGTGCCAAGACCATCAGGTGGTCGTCAGCCTTGATGACCGTCTGAGGCGAGGGCATGTAGTTTGAAGCCTCGTCGTGGGAGATGATGCCTATTATGTACATGTCGTATCTGGCACGGATGTCGGAATCGAGGATGCTCTTTCCGATCCACTCTTTCATCGGGGTGATTTCGTAGATGGAATAGCCGTCGCCGAGGTCGAGGTAATCCAGAACCCGGTCGCTTGAGTAGTTGACGGCGGCACGCTTGGCGGAGATCTTGTTCGGATGGATGACCTCGTCAGCACCGTTTCTTAAGAGGAACTTTGAGTGGGATTCGCTTCTTACCTGACTGACGACATGCTTAGCTCCGAGGTCTTTAAGTAAGCTCGTAATCTCAAGATTCGCCTGAAAATTGCCGCTCAAGCAAACAAAGCAGATGTCGAAGTTCTGGACTCCGATGCTCCGAAGAACGCTTTCACGTGTGCAGTCGCCGATAAGACTGCTCGTCACAAGTCCGGTGAGGTCTTCAAGGGCTGTTTCGTCCTTGTCGATAATCATAATCTCGTTTTTGAACTGCATAAGCTCCCTGCAGAGGTAGTGCCCGAAGTCTCCAAGACCTATTATAAGCATTGATTTCATGGTGATTTTTCTCCTTTACCCGATAATTATTCTTTCTTCCGGATAGCGCACGACGCCGGAGGTTCTTCTTTCGGTGAACGACATCGCAAACGTGAGGCTTCCGACTCTTCCCAAGTACATGAGTATCATTATTCCCGTTCTCGAAACGGTGTTCAGTTCAGAGGTTATTCCCGCCGAGAGCCCGACCGTGCCGGTTGCCGAGAACACTTCAAGCATGACGTCCAAGGGCTCGAAGTCCTGTGTCGCCATTATTACGAAAAGCATGATGAGTGCCAGCGATAGGTTTATAAAGATTATGACGCTTGCACGCTTGATGGCGTCCTTATCAAGTCGCCGGTTAAAGACAACGCAGTCCTCGGTGTGGAGTAGATAGGATTTTATGTAGAGGAAGATGACCGCAACTGTCGTGACCTTGATGCCGCCGGCTGTTGACCCGGGGCAGCCTCCTATGAACATGAATATAACCGTCAGGAGCTTACTGGCGTTGGTCATCTCAGAAAGGCTTATGGTGTTGAAGCCTGCAGTTCTCGGGGTTACCGAGGCGAAGAAGGAAGCCAAGACCTTCTCGCCAAAATTCATATCTGCCATCAGATTACTGTATTCAAATATGAAGAAGAGAAGCGCGCCGCCGAAGACTAAAATCGCACTCATCACAAGAACGACCTTCGTCTGAAGCCGGTATTTTATGAAATGGTACTTGTTGACGAGGATGTCGTCCCAGACAAGAAAGCCGATGCCTCCGATGAGAATAAGAAGCATGATGACTATCGAGACAAGCGGGTCGGTAGCGTATGCCGTCAGCGACGAGAATTCGCCCTGATAGCCCATCAGATCAAACCCGGCGTTGCAGAATGCAGAAATTGAGTGGAAGATTCCGTAGTAAATCCCCCTCCCGAAGCCGAGCTCCGGCACAAATCTTATTGAAAGAAGAAGTGCTCCGATACCCTCTATCAAAAGAGTTCCCCTGATGATTGTCCTGACGAGCCGCACTCCTCCATGAAGCTGAGGGGTGTTGAGGCTCTCCCTGATCAGTTCACGGGAGTTTAAGCCGATTCTTCTTCTCAGAATTATCATGGCGAAGCTTGTGATGGTTATGAGCCCCAAGCCGCCAATCTGGATCATCGTAAGAATCACGAGCTGACCGAAGATAGTCCAGTGGGTATAGGTGTCATAAACGACAAGCCCGGTGACACAGGTAGCGGAAACCGAGGTGAAAAGTGCGCCCGAATAGTCGGTTGACTGACCGGGTTTTGTTGAGACGGGGAGCATGAGAAGAAGCGAGCCTATTAAAATAATAACCAAGAATCCGAGCATAATCTGCTTGGTTCTCGAAAACGGCTTTGCCGGACGAACCCTTTGCTCCGGCGGCTCATATCTGTGTGAAACCGCTTCCTTTTGCGAACTTTTGTGAAGCATAAGCGGCATAACTCCTTCCAATTCAGTATAGAAACATGGTATCACATTTAAGCACAAAATGCAAGATAAATTGCCGATTTGTGAGTGCCACATATTTTTTGCACAAAGACGCATGAAATCGTTGTCAGGGATAAAAATTTCCTGAGAAAAAACGGAAAAAAGAGCGAAAAGGGGCTTGCATTTTAAACCAAGATGTGGTATCATGATGTTTATGAATGAGGACTGCTCCTGTTGATGGGCAGCATGTCAGAATAGCTTTCCTTCGTGGGGGGGTACTCGTTTTTGCTTCGCAAAAACGTATCTTCACTCTTAGGACATCGGGTTTGTAGCTCTGCGAAGGACAATTATAATTCCTCCCGGAGCTATCGGGCAGGAATTTTTTAATGTAGTTCTCATCATCACCAAGATTGTTTCGAGGCTTTTCAGCCCTTCCACATTTTTCAGCGCGTCGGCAACCCCACAGTTGCCGGCGTCGCTGTTTATGGGGAAATAGGGGTTGAATATTTGGAAGCTTTATGGTACAATGAGGCTTGACATCCACGCAGTCGACGCCAACGGTCAGCATTTCGACGTTGAAGTCCAGCGAGCTAACAGTGGCGCAGGCGCAGAGCGTGCAAGATTCAACAGCAGTATGATGGATACGAGGATGGCAAGCGTCGGAGATAAGATTCCGGAGTTAAAGCCAGCTTACGTGATTTTCATCACAGAAAATGATGTTTTGGGCGGAGGTTACCCGCTTTACCATATCGATCGCTGGATAGAAGAGCTTGATTTTGAGCCTTTCAATGACGGCTCGCATATCATTTATGTCAACGGGGAGTATAATAACGTAGTAAGCCCGATAGGGCTATTGATGCACGATTTCAGGTGCACATCGGCAAAGAGCATGCACTATAAGGTGTTGGCAGACAGAGTAAGATATTTCAAAGAAACAGAAGGAGGACGAGAGAATATGTGCAAGTTGATGGAAGATTTAAGGGATGAGATTTCGAAGGATGTGGCAGTAACGACGGCTATTGAATCATGGCGGGCTGTTGGGATTTCAGAGGCTGAAATTCTCGACCGAATTATGAAAAGATATGGTCTTAGTGCGATTGAGGCAGAGACTTATCTGGTTAACAGTAAAATGAGCGCTTAATGGTTGAGATTGGGCAAGATAATATGTCCAAATTGGTAGTTAAAACCTACATGCTCAAAAAATCCGCATAACCTCATACGAACAGCATAAATAACCGGCAGAGCCCTCGCCCTGCCGGTTTTTATATACTAATTCTTACTGAACTCCTTGAGTTTCAAGCCCTCATTCTTCTCAAGTGCCCAGCGGATGTTCCACTCGCTGGTGAATAAGAGAAGCGGATTCCCGTGGAAGTCCTCGACTATCCGGGTGTCGGAGCTGAGGTTAAGCTTATTCGGGTCGACAACCCCGTCGTCCATATCTATCCAGCGGATGTACTAGTATGGGAGCGATTCGCTGATGAGCTCCACGCCGTACTCGGTTCTCATTCTGTGCTCGAAGACGTCGAACTGGAGCATTCCGACGACGCCGACGATTACTTCCTCCATTCCGGTGTCCGGCTCCCTGAAAATCTGGACTGCACCCTCCTGAGCGATCTGGGTTGCGCCCTTGACGAACTGCTTTCGCTTCATGGTGTCCTTATGGCGGATTCGGGCGAAATGCTCCGGCGCAAAGGTAGGGATTCCGTCAAATCTGAGCTCATGCCCGGGAGAGCAGACGGTGTCGCCTATCGAGAAGATTCCCGGGTCGAAAACTCCGATGATGTCGCCGGCATAAGCCTCGTCGATGATTTCACGCTCCTGCGCCATCATCTGCTGAGGCTGGGAGAGGCGCATCTTCTTCATTCCGCCCTGAACGTGGCAGACCTCCATGTCCCTCGAAAACTTGCCGGAGCAAATTCTCATGAACGTGAGCCTGTCCCGGTGCGCCTTGTTCATATTCGCCTGAATTTTGAAGACGAACGCAGAAAAGAAGTCGTCGGTCGGGGCTACAGTGCCCTTGTCGCTGTTACGGGGAAGCGGCGGGCTGGTCATCTTCAAAAAGCCCTCCAGAAACGGCTCGACGCCGAAATTATTCAGAGCAGAACCGAAGAAAACCGGGGAGAGCTCGCCTCTTGCCACTCTTTCCGGGTCATATTCGTCGCTTGCGCCGTCCAAAAGCTCGATGTCCTCCATCAGCTGGTTGTAGTTGATTTCGCCGATAACCGATTTCAGGTTCGGGTCGTCAATGTCAATCTCCGTTGAATCGACCTCGTGCTGACCGCCATTTGCCGAATAGGTGATGACTTTCTTTCTTGCACGGTCGTAGATTCCCTTGAAATCAATTCCACTTCCAATAGCCCAGTTCATCGGGCATGTGGAGATGCCGAGCTCGTCCTCAATCTGCGAAAGCAGGTCGAATGAGTTTCTTGCGTCACGGTCGAGCTTGTTAATAAACGTGAAAATCGGGATGTGCCGCATCACGCAGACCTTGAAGAGCTTTCTGGTCTGGTTTTCAACGCCCTTTGCCGCATCGATGACCATGACAGCCGAGTCGACCGCCATCAGTGTGCGGTAGGTGTCCTCCGAGAAGTCCTGATGTCCGGGAGTGTCGAGGATATTTATGCAAAAGCCCTCATACTCGAACTGCATAACCGAGCTCGTGACCGAGATTCCTCTCTGCTTTTCAATTTCCATCCAGTCGGAAACTGCGTGCCTGTCGGTTTTCTTTCCCTTGACCGAGCCGGCAAGAGCAATAGCTCCGCCATAAAGAAGCAGTTTTTCGGTCAGAGTGGTTTTACCCGCATCCGGGTGAGATATAATGGCGAACGTCCGCCGCCTGTTGATTTCGCTGATAAGTTCAGCCAAAGCCGAATCCCCCTTTTCATATATTCATTACCAGTGATTATGATAGCACATCGAGCTAAAGATTGCAAGGATTTTTATGAAGCAACTGATATAATAAATCCGGCAGGGCGTGGGCTCTGCCGGAGATATGCTGTTCAAAGGTCAGGCACTTTCTTTGCTGTTTCTGAGGTAATCCTCAGCTTCCGCTTCGGTCAATCCATATTCCTCTTTGATTTCCTTGAAAATCTCGTTTTCCGGGATATGATGCTTTCTGCATGTCTTGATTGTTGCATAAATTGCTGCATCATTCCTCATATCTTCCATCAATTTGCACATTTGAGTGATACCTCCTTCTGATTCCTTGAAATGCCGCATGCTTTTGGCGAAAACTTTGTAATACATATCGTCTGCGGATGTGCAGTGAAAATCATGCATAAGCTTTCCCAAGCGTGTCGTTTCGTCTTTATTGTCGCCATTTATAAAAATTATATGTTTATTGTCACCTAAAATGTGACCGGTTTCCAGATCCTGCATTACGTAATGATGCTTGGGGCGACCGTCTCCGATAACGTCTTTCTCAGTGAAGAAGATCACGTATGTCGGGATCAGCTTCGAGTAATCCTCACCCTCCGGCAGAAGAACGGTATCCATCATACTGCTGTTGTATCTCGCTCTGAGCGGCAGGTCGCCTCTGTCCTGACGTTGAACCTCAATGTCATAGGCGTTGCCTTCGCTGTCCGTAGCCATTATATCAAGCTTGACCGAATGACCCTCAATGCCCTTGATTTCACGCTGACCGACGACCTTTGTGACGACCATATCGTCTCTGTCAAACACTATATTCAGTAACAGTGCCGTTGCTTCGGGATTTTCGTTGAAAATCAGTCTGAGAAAATCATCGTCAAAAATTCTGAGCTTCCTGATTCGTTCCAAGTCCTGCTGGTGCAGGAGCTCCCGATCGATCATGTGATTCACGTCCTTTGTTACTTCTTGCTGTAATTATATTATAGCACAAACCCATCCGATATTCAAGACCTATTTTCAGATCACCATCCATCAACAAACTCCTCACCATTCATCAATCAATTTCTATTGACAACTGCCCCTTGGAGAGTGTAAAATAAGCCTATAAATGTTGCAGGGAAACCTGCGGGAAAATATGACTTTAAATACGAGGAGGATTACTCAATGTCTCAGCTTAAAATGACAATCGACCGGACAAATGAAATCAGCAAGATAAATAAGGAAATTTATGGGCACTTCGCCGAGCATCTCGGGCGGTGCATCTATGGTGGAATCTATGTCGGTGAGAACAGCCCGATTCCGAATATCAACGGCTACCGTAAGGACGTTGTTGAGGCTCTCAAGGCTCTCAAAGTCCCTGTTCTCCGCTGGCCCGGAGGATGCTTTGCAGATACCTATCACTGGATGGACGGTATCGGTAAGCCGGAGGAGAGGCGCAAGATAGTAAACACCAACTGGGGCGGGGTGACCGAGGATAACAGCTTCGGCACTCACGAGTTCCTCGACTTCTGTGAGCTCATCGGCTGCGACGCCTATGTCTCCCTGAATCTCGGCTCGGGAACAGTAAGAGAAGCGGCAGAATGGGTTGAATATATGACTTCATCTAACGTCTCCCCGATGACCGACCTCCGTAAGAAGAACGGCAGGGAAGAGCCTTGGAAGGTCAAGTATATCGGCATCGGAAACGAGAGCTGGGGCTGCGGTGGCGGAATGAGCCCTGACTACTACATGGATCTCTACAAGCAGTTCCAGCAGTTCATCGGGCACGGCGGCAAGATTGCCTGCGGACCGAATGCGGCTGACTACAACTGGACCGACACCCTCATGCGCAGAAGCTACGGCTACTTCCAGATGAAAGGGCTTTCGCTCCACTACTACACAATCCCTACAGGCGACTGGGGCAAGAAAGGCTCTTCGGTCGACTTCTCCAAGGATGAATACTACTCGACCCTCGCCAACACATGGTACATGGAGGAGCTTCTTAAGAGGCACGGCGCAACCATGGACAAATACGACATCGACAAGAAGGTCGGACTTGTCGTCGACGAGTGGGGAATCTGGACGGATGTCATCGACGGCACAAACCCCGGCTTCCTTTATCAGCAGAACTCGATGAGAGACGCCATTATCGCCGCAATCAACTTAGACCTCTTCAACGAGCATTCTGACAGAGTAAAGATGGCGAACATCGCCCAGATGGTCAACGTTCTGCAGGCGGTTGTCCTCACCGAGGGCGAAAGAATGGTCAAGACTCCGACATATCACGTCTTTGACATGTATAAGGACCACATGGAGTCGACCCTCGTCTACTCACATATCGAGAACAAGCAGCTCCTTGAGAACAAGTATCTCCCGGCAGTTTCGCAGTCTGTTTCCGTCGACGAGAGCGGCAAGCTCCACCTGACTATTTCGAATGCTTCGCTTGAAGAAGACTTCGACATCGACTGCGTTCTTCCGAGAAGCGGCTTCAAGAGTGCCACCGCAAGGATTCTCACCGCTCCCTACACCACCTGCAACACTTTCGATAACCCCGAAGCTGTAGAGCCAAAGGCGTTTGACGGCGTCACCCTCGACGGCGAGAGCCTTAAGTTCACTCTCCCGAAGTGCTCCGTTCTGGCAATAGAGCTGTGCTGACAGCAGAGCTGAAGCTATGCTGACACTTGATGGCAGACCTGTCTGCAAGAGATGCCTTTTGGCTGAAATCGACAAAGACGGTCTTTACAAAAAAGTAGAAGACCTCATCGCCGCAATTCCGGATGAGGAGAGAGCAGGGCAGGAGACCTACGCTAAACGTCTTGACCTTTGCAAGCGTTGCCCGAGCCTCGAAAACGGTCTCTGCCGGGAATGCGGATGCTTCGTTGAGCTGAGGGCGGCAGTCAGGGCGAACCGGTGCCCGAGTGTTTACAAGTATTGGACCGAAGAATAAATGAAAGCCTCGTTCTTGGGAACGGGGCATTTTTTTGTATCATATATTTTTACTGACCTACTTGTGAGGGTATCCCCAACAAGGTGGAGAAAATATTTATATTAAGAATTTTAGCCTCAAACAATAGTTCTTGTAATTTCGCTCCAAAAGTCGAAAAGTTGTGCATGTTATACAAAATATCGACTCAAATATTGTACATTATTACCACTTGAAATCGTCTTAACGGGGGTATATACTGTCAATATCAAGGAAGATACGGAGGGTATCATATGAAGAAAATATTTGCATTGCTTCTTGCAGGAACGCTGATTTTAGCTTTGGTCGGGTGCGGAAGTTCTTCGCGTGAAATTGTTCAGCTTACTTTCGCAACACAGGATGCCGAGGCTATCCTCAATGCGGCTGGCGTTTACCTCCCCGACGCCGAGGAGACAGCGGCGGCAGGAACGGTGGTTCAGTGGTTTGCATGGTATGACGGTATGCAGAACTACTCGGACGACGAAATTATCAATTCCGGCTACTGGACTTTCCAAGAGAAGTACGGCTGTTCAATCAGCTGGATTGAATGCACATGGGACACAAGATTTGATGAGCTCGCGAACCTCATCTTAGCTTCCAATTCGCCGGACTTCTATCCCGGCGACAACGAGGTCTTCCCGACCAGCTGTATAAAGGGCATTTTCGTTCCGGTTGACGACTATATTGACTACGACGATCCCTTGTGGGCTGACGAGAAGGAATACGCCTACAACTACTTCTCAATCAAGGGCAGACCCTACATAATCGTTTACGACAACACCTTCGGAAATGTTTGCGCTTATAACCGCAGAGTCATGGAGGAATTTGGATTTGATGACCCGGCAGAGCTCTTCTACAACGACGAGTGGACTTGGGACGTCTTCTACGAGATGTGCGTTGAGTTCACCGACGCCGACGAGGACAGGTATGCTCTTGACGGCTACTGGTACAGCCCGGGCATCATGCACTCCTGCGGCGAGTCTTTGGTAGTTTATGATGTTGAAACCCAGCAGTATATTGACAACTCCGACTCTGCGGCTATTGAGCGTGCGGCAACGCTTCTTTACAATCTCTCAAAGAACGGCTGCATCTATCCGAGATGGAATAACACCAACTGGTACACACGTAATAACGGCACAACCGGCGGCGGTATGAAAGAGGGCTTATGCCTCTTCTACATCGGCGGAACGTGGATGTTCACGGGAACTGTCACGGAAATAAGTGCAGTCTGGGGAGACATGACCGAGGGCGAGCTGATGTTTGTGCCCGTTCCACGTGACGATGACGGCGACGGAAACTATTACACCGAGTCCTATGCTTCCGGCTTCTGCATCGTTCAGGGAGCTTCGAACCCCGAGGGCGTCGCACTTCTGGCGGCTTGCATGAGATTCAAGATCTTAGACCCGACGGTTGTCTCTATCGACAGACTCCAGCTTGAGGAGACCTACCTCTGGACAGAGGACATGCTCGACATGTACGACACCTGCTATGCTCTCGCCACCTCAAACGACAATGTCATAGTAGTCTATGATTCCGGCTATGGCGACAAGCTTTCGTCGCTGATTGGCACCTATGAGGGAATTGCCGACTCCGCCGACGCCTCCACATGGGCGCAGATAAAGGACTCCTATTCGGAGCAGATGGAGTACTACATAAACCAGCTGAACACGCAGGTCGCAGAGTACGACCCCTATAGCCTCGATGAGGATTACGAAGGGTAACCCAGCCGACTTTAAAACCCGGTCGACTGATACCAAATAAATTACTTTAACGGTTGACGGCGTTGAAGTGCCAGAAAAGCATATACTCCCCTTTCAGTAGACTTTTTCTTTTTTGGATGTCTGCTTTAAGGGGAGTATATCATATGCCCGGGTACGCTTTAGTAACCACTGAGGGAATAACTGTTGCCATCAAAAAATTCTTCTTATTTAGTATACTCCTGTTTCCTCAGTTTGTCCCCCGTAAAACCCGGGCTACAGAACCACCCCCGTAGGTGTTATGATGTGCATAGAGGTTAATAAACCCTGACCAAAATAACTTGCACGAAAGGTGATACTGATGAAAAACATAAACCTGAAATTAAGAAAGATTATAGCAGTGTTCATGTGCGTTACGACTTTTGCACTCTCAACCGGCTGCTCTGCTGCTGACATAGCACAGCTCGACACCTCCGCACTCTTCCCCGATTCTGTCACGACCGAATCGGTCGCATCTGACACAGTCACAACAGAAGCCGTCGTAACTGATTCTGACACATCCGACTCCGTAGCACAGGTTATCGCCGCCATCCGGAGCTCGGAATATTCTGCCGCCAGCGAAATCTACAGCGAAGAGATTTCCGGAAATCTTGAGCTTGAAAAAGAGGTCGAGAGCCAGCTTTCCGGGATGATTTCCGACGCCATCGACAGCTACAACAGCGGTGAGAAGACCTATGACGAGGCTGAGCTTCTGCTTGAGACCATCGAGCGTGCCGGCATCTACAGCTCCTCCTCTCTTTCGGATTCTTTCGAAGAGCTTGAGAGCATCAGGGACGAAAAGGAATACTATGCCTGCATGGAAGCGGTAATCGCCGATGCTGAGGCACTTGTAGCTGACGGTTCCTACAGCGAAGCCTATGATGTTCTTAAGAATGAATACAGCTATGATTTCGAGGGTGAAGAGCTCTACGACGCCGAAGTAGAGAAGGTTCAGTCTCTTTGGGAAGAAGCTGTCCTTGCCGAAGCCGCCGAAGCCTTTGGCACAGATAAAGACTACACCGCCGCCATCCAAGTCCTCCAACGCTCCGGTCTTGTCACCGACACCATCGACGCAGAAATTGCGAAGTATCAGGAGTACATTCCGATTTCGCTTACATCACTGGAATACACGCAGAAAGGCACTTACGTAAAAGTCAGACCGAGTTCATCCTCTGATTATACCGACGTTTCAGGAAATGAGTATGATGCGACGACCGTTATTTATCCGTGGGCAAGTGCCGTATCCGGCGGCAACTACATCACATATTATCTGAATGCCGAGTATTCAACGCTGACTGGAACGCTTTTCCGCCCATACAGCACGCTGAAATTCAGCGATGACTGGACAAGCAGTGTGCAGATATACGGCGACGGGGTTCTTCTTTATGAAACCAGCGAGATTACAAGCGATACTTACACTACATTGGACTTTGAAGTCGACATAACCGGTGTCAGAGAACTGACAATCTACATGTCCGGCACTCTTGGAGTCGTTGTAGCTCCCGGCGGAGTTACTTCCTACCCCTGCGTATGCGCTACAAATCTCATGATCAGCAAATAAAGACCTCCTCAATCCCAATTCATTAGAAGCGACCACCCCGGCTCGCTTCTTTTGACTTAAGAAACCGGTTGCGCTTTTATGAAAAGAATGATATAATCAAATATAGCAGAATTTGTCGACCAGCCTGAAATAAAAATGTGGAGGAATCCAAAATGAAAAAACTGCTGTCAATAATCTTAACCGTCACAATAACCCTGACCCTTTTCACCTCCTGTGCCAGTGCCAGCAAAGCCTTGGCGTCGACCTATCTGGACTTAGGCGAAAAGTACCTCACAGACCTCAACTATGAGCAGGCGATAGTATACTTCAATAAGCTCATCGAAGTCGAGCCAAAGAACACCCGGGCTTACACGGGTGCGGCGGAAGCCTACGCCGCCATGGGTGACACAGCTTCGGCAATCGCTATTCTAGAGCAGGGAATAGAAGCTGTCGACGACCCTACGGAGCTTGAGGAGATGCTCACTGTGCTTCTTGCGGAGCTTGTCGTTGAGGATGAACCCACCCCTGATGAGCCGGTTACGGATGAGGAGACTTCGCCGGAGGGTGAGGATGAGATTGAGGAGGAAGAAGCCGAGCCGGTGGTGAATGAGGAGGAAGAGGAGGAGACAAATGTGACGGCTATTCCACAAGCCCTTTCTCAGGTGGACTGGACAGAGAGATATGGCTCATACATCTATAGACCGCTTATCACTTTCTTTGAGGATGGAACATGCAGATTTGATGTGAATAAGGCTGAATATATCGACACGATTTATGCGACTTATACCGTCTATGTCTGCCCCGATGGTACAAGGGTCATAATGTGCAACATCGACGACCCGTCCGAAGTCCCGAGCTATTTCAGTATTTCCTACTGGTTCTTGGTGGAACAGTCCAACGGTGAATGGCTCTACTATGGCAATCAAGCTGGTTACACAGGAAGCTTCACCGCCCTTGAACAGGACACCGATGAAGTCATCTCTGTAGAAACCTCCGAAATGTCAGCCTATGATTTGCTTCTTGAGTACTACTATCTGGCAGTTCTGGATTTCTGGGACACAGAACTGCTGGAAAGCATGAATCTGAATTATGTTTGCTATGATTCCGATTTGTCGTATCTTGCCTACGCATATGTGGATATAAATAATGATGGCATAACTGAACTATTAATTGGCAGTGCTCACAGTAATTACTCCGGTGTTTGTGCGATTTACGAGATATACACTATCGATGGAGGACAAGTCGTTTCAGTTGTATCCGGAGGGGAGAGGGACAGATACTATTTGTGCGATAACGGAATGTTATCTAACGATGGCTCGGCAGGTGCAGAATACTCAACTTATGTGTATTATTCTCTTACAGAAAATTTAAGGCTCTCTTTTGTGGAAGCTGTTGTATATGACGGAAGTTACGATGAAAATAATCCGTACTTCTACTGCACTACAGGAATTGAATCCAGCGACGGCAGTATGTATTTCTCCGAAGAAAACTACATTCCTATTACTCAAGAAAAAGCTTCGGAAATCATGGATTCATACACAAAAGTGGCAATTTCATTTACCCCACTATCTGATTTACATTAATTCAAGGAGGAACAAATCATGAAAAAACTCTTATCCCTACTCTTAGCCCTCGTGCTGACTCTGACCCTTTTCGCCTCCTGTGGCGAGACGGAGCAAGCTTTAACCGCCACCGAGCTCTTAGACCTTGGCGAGAAGTATCTTTTAGACCTTGACTATGAGCAAGCCATCGTCTACTTCAACCAAGTCATAGAAGTAGAACCCCGCAACTCCCGGGCATATATGGGAGCGGCAGAAGCCTATGTCGGCTTAGGCGACACCGATTCGGCAATCAATCTTTTGAAGACAGCTCTTGATGTCTTTACGGATGATGAAGAAGTGACGATTCAGCTTCTTGAGATGCTTATTGAGATAGACCCGACCAACGTCGAGTGGTATCTTGAGCTGGCGCAAATTTATATAAACAATAGCGACCGTACATCCGCAATCTCGATTCTCAAGCAAGGCATGGACTATGTCGGCGACGACAAGACTCAGCTCTATGACAAGCTCATCGAAATCGACTCCGACACCACCGAGTGGTACTTCGAGCTCGCCGAAGTCTATGAAGCCCTGAGCAATATCCCGTCTGCCGTCGATACCTTAGAGCTTGGCTTGAACAACTTTGATGACGACGCCACCAAAATCGACTTTTCCGAAGAGCTCATTGAGATAGACGAAACCAATGCCGAATGGTATCTGACGATAGCCTATATCTACATCGCCCAAGGCGACACCGATTCCGCCATAGCCATTCTCCGTGAGGGCTTGGAAAAAGCGTCGGATACCACGGAGATTGAGGCACTCCTCAATCAGCTTTCACCAGATTTGTCGGAGCTGAAGCCTACGAGTATGTACTCATATGATGAGGATGGGAATATAACCAATAGTCTGGAGTATGAGTACTATTCAAATGGGAATATGGCAAAGAGCACTTTCGTATCTGAATATGGTGCTACTAGTGTCAACGAGTATGACTCAAATGGTAATATTGTAAAATCAACATCGTACAGTGCGGATGGGGATAGTGGTACAATAAATGAATATGAATATGACGATAACGGAAATATAGTGACACAGACGTATAGCATGGATGGACTGGTTTGGTCTATCGTCGAATATGAATACGACACTAGCGGAAATCTAGTGAGACAAATTAATAATAACGCCTCTTATACGCATTCGGGTGGTGTATATTCTGACGCAGAATGGCATACAGGGTATATTTACTATGAGTATGAATATGACTCTGATGGAAACATAACAAAAAAGATAGCCAGATATGAATATGGTGATAGTGCTTCACGTCACGGCTTTAGTGATGATTCCGGAGAGTTTCATGCGTATGGCACTCAAACGACTGAGTATGAATATGATGAGGATGGGAATGTCACGAAGATTACCACTACGAATAGTTCCACTGATGGAACGGTAGTGGTAAGCAGTAATGAAGTTAGCAGTGTCTCAACCGGCACAACTTCAACTCCTACTGTTGAGTATGATGCTTACGGAAAAGTTATCTCCTATTCGTACTCGACAACTATTGATGGTGTTACTACTACATACTATACTGAGTATGAGTACGAATACAACGACGACGGTAAGGTTCAGAAGTGTGTTATGACTACATACAATGCCGATACTGGCAACATCACAGCTGTAGGAACCTTGGAACGCATAAGCTAAAACAAAAAAGAGTGACTTTCACAGGGTCACTCTTTTTAGCATGGTGGAAGCAACGGGGCTCGAACCCGTGACCTCTCGCGTGTGAGGCGAACGCTCATCCCGGCTGAGCTATGCTTCCGTGAATATAAGTATAGCACGTTGGGCTGGGGAATGCAAGAGAAATATGGAGATTTTTGAACCTTGCTTTACAATCCTTTCCCGATATGCTATACTGATTTCAGCAATTAATTTCAGGAGGAAACAGCTATGCCCGACGTCACAATCCGTGATGCCCGCTTGAGCGACGCAGAGCGGTTGGTCGAAATATATGCTTACTATGTGGAAAATACCGCCATCACTTTTGAGTATGAAACTCCGTCGATTTCAGAGTTTCAGAGCAGGATGGAGCACACGATGGAGAAGTATCCCTACTTAGTCATCGAGAAGAACGGCAAAGCCCTCGGCTATGCCTATGCCGGTCCGTTCAGTGGCGGGAGAGCGGCGTATGACTGGTCCTGTGAACTGACGGTGTACATTGACCACAAAGCGCAGAAATGCGGTTATGGCGGGGAAATATACTTGGCACTTGAAGAAAAACTGAAGCGCATGGGAATCCAGAACCTGTACGCCTGCATCGCCTGCACCGACACCGAGGATGAATATCTCAACAATAACAGTGCCGGCTTCCATGCCCACATGGGCTTCAAGGAGGCAGGCAGATTCCGCCAGTGCGGGTATAAGTTCAACCGGTGGTACGACATGATCTGGATGGAGAAGATTATCGGGGAGCATGAGGAGAGAGCGGAGCGGGTGGAACGGTATAATTGCTCAAAGTGAATGGCTTTGAGGAAATGGAGGCATTTATGAATTCATTTTATTTTACAACAAACAGACAGCGTCTTGCGGAAGAGGTGAAGCCCGGATCACTGACGGTATTTTTCTCAGGCGAGGAAATCCGCAAGACCAACGATGAATACTATCCTTTCTTTGCAGACCGTAATTTTGTTTACCTGACCGGTCTTACTTGCAAGGAGGCGGTTTTGCTGATTCTGAAGGAGAGAGACGGCTCCGTTCAGGAGCGGCTTTATATCCTTGCCCCGGATGCCCATGCCGAGCGTTGGACGGGTCGCAGGGTCAAGCCGCAGGAGGCAACGGAGATTTCCGGGATTGCAGAGATCCGCTATACCGGGGCGTTCCCTGAGGATTTGCACCAGCTGGCAACCTGCGGTCGCTATGAACACCTGTATCTTGACCTGTACCGCTGTAGCAGCGAGGACATTGACCGCCCTGCCCATAAGCTGAACAAAATGGTCCAAAGGGAATATCCTTTCCTGCAAATCGGCAACGCCAACCTCCCTCTCCGGAAGCTTCGCACCATCAAACAGCCATGCGAAATCGAGGCTCTTCGTCAGGCGGAGAAAATCACAGGTGAGGGCATCCGGGCAATGATGAAGATCTCAAGACCGGGGCTTTATGAATATCAGTATAAGGCAGCTTTTGACCACGCACTTGGGCAGCACGGTCCGTATGTGCATGGTTTTCCTCCCATTATTTCCGCCGGAAGCAATAATTTCTGCATTCACTATTATAGCTATACCGGTCAGTCCCATGATGGGGATATGATTCTCAATGATGTAGGTGCACAGTACCAGAACATGATAACGGACGTGTCCCGTGGCTGGCCCTGCAATGGAAAATTCACGGAGCGTCAGCGTCTGCTTTACGAATGCGCCCTGAAAACCTCCGACTATATGTTTTCCATCATTCGACCGGGAATGCGGATGCAGGATGTGGACGCCACCATCCGCCGCTACAATGCTGAACGGTTGGTAGAGGCGGGGGTTATGACCTCTGTCGACCAGATCGGCACATATATGTGGCACGGTGGAGCCCATCACATCGGCTATGATGTCCACGATGTGGTGCAAACGCCAGAAACTCTGACTCCCGGCATGGTATTCTGCGTAGATGTGGGAATTTATCACGAGGAATGGGGCATTGGCTTCAGGCTGGAGGACAACTGTCTGGTGACGGAAACCGGATGTGAAAATTTGTCCGCCGGAATCCCCAGAACCGTGGAGGAGATTGAAGCAGCTATAAGCCGGGAGGGAAATGATATGATTGAAGAAAACTGACTATAATTTCCGGTTTATCGAACTGAACTGAATATATTAGTGTATGAGAGCGATGCCTGTGCTCTTTTTTGCACCCTCCGCCCTCATCAAACCCACACCGCCTGAATATACTTAACGGTGTGGTTGCATGTTTTTAAAAAATTAACCACATCGGCAAATTTTTAATTTTTTGCCGATGTGGTTGATTTTTATAGCTATTCAGTTATTCTGACTTAGTATCCCACAGACCGTGTCAAATCTTCATCGCAACCTCATATGCACGCCAGATGACGGTGCGAAGATTGCCGACATTCTTGCAGTCGCCGACGAGATGCACTTTTTTATTCTTTCCCTTTTCCTGAACAAGCGGGTTGGGAATATATCCGGCGGAGCTGATAACGGAATCACAAGGGATTTCGAAAGTCTTTCCGCCTTTATCCTTGCAGACAACGCTTCCGTCCTTTACTTCTGCAAGCGTGGTTTCGAGATAAGTCGGAACTTTGTGGAGTTCAAACCACTCTCGAAGATAAGAGCTGTTCGCAAGGCAGACGCCTTTCTGAGAAATCAGGTCGTCTTTCATCTCTATGATAATCGGGTGATTTCCCTTGAGTGCAAGCTCATAGGCGATTTCACTGCCAGTAAGACCTCCGCCGATTACCGCAACTGTGTCGCCAACCTCTGCTCCCAGCAGATACTCGCACGCCTCGATCATCTTCTCGTGTCCGGGGACATTCTTAAGCACTCTTGGAGTTGAACCGGTGGCAATAACAACCGGACTATCGCCAAACTGGGTGACATCCTTGATTTCACTGCTCAGATGAACTTCTATCTCAAGCTTCTTCATCTGACTGCGGTACCATTCGAGCAAATCACGGAGCTTTCCTTTGTAGCTCTCCGCACTTGCGGCGATGAATGTTCCTCCCAATTCACCGCTCTTTTCGTATATGACCGGCTCGTGACCACGGAGCTTCAGCACTCTTGCGGCTTCCATTCCGCCGATACCACCACCGATGATTGGGACTGTTTTCGGATTGCTTGTTTTACTTATGTGATGCTTCTTCCACTGCATGGTTTCGGCGTTGACAGCGCAACGTGCGAGGTGCAGGCTGTCACTCAGGTCTTGATCATTTGGAACGCCTTTATAGTGGCACATATTGAAGCAACCGCTGTGGCAGAGAATACACGGACGGATGTCGTCCTCCTGCTCGTTTATCAGCTTTGTGACCCATTCCTGATCCGCAAGGAAACGTCTTGCAAAACCGGCACCGTCAACCTTGCCCTCAGCTATCGAATCAGCGGCAACATACGGGTCGAGCCTTCCGGCACAGACAACGGGAATATCCACATACTTTTTGATATGCTCCACGTCGGAAAGATTGCAGTTTTCCGGCATATAGATAGGCGGATGCGCCCAATACCAAGCGTCATAGGTTCCGTTATCGCAGTTGAGCATATCGTACCCGGCATCCTGAAGATACTTTGCGGCTCGCTCTGACTCCTCCATATCACGACCGACTTCGGTATAATCCTCTCCCGGAAGTGCGCCTTGTCTGAAGCCCTTTGTCTTTGAAATGATACTGTATCGGAGAGAAACCGGGAAGTCGTTGCCACAGACACGCTTGATTTCCTGCACTATCTCTACGGCGAAGCGATAACGATTTTCGAAAGAACCGCCATACTCGTCCGTCCTCTTATTGACATAGTTCAATGTGAACTGATCCAGCAGATAGCCCTCATGAACAGCGTGAATCTCGACACCATCCACACCGGCATCCTGTAAAAGCTTTGCCGTCTTCCCGAACGCATCCACAAATTCGTGAATTTCCTCTACCGTCATCTCTCTTGACGGCACCTTATCTGACCATCTGTTGGGAGAAGGACTTGCGGTAGCTGTAATCTTGTCAAGATCCATAACCGGTTTTGAAAGGACACGGAGTGCTTTGTTGGTATAAAGGCTCTCCATCATTTCACTTATGGTAAACGACCGTCCGAAGCCTGCGGTAAGCTGTACAAACAGCTTTGCCCCCGTCTTATGAAATTCCGGCATCCATTCGGCGAGGTCTTTGTACATTTTCTTATTCTTGTACAACCACTGCCCGAACATGGGATTATAAACCGGCTGGCATCCGGGCAGAACCAATCCGACATTGTTCTGGGCAACGCTCAGAATGAAGCGTGCGCCGTCTTTGTCAAAATGGTTTTTCTCCATCCATCCGAACAGGTCGGTGCCTCCCATAGACGTCAGGACAATCCGATTCTTAATCTCGCATTTTCCTATTTTCCAAGGTGTAAATAATGGCTGTAATTGTTCTTTCATATGTACCTCTACCTCCTGCAAATCATGTATCCATAGTGAAAATCGTCTTGACTTACGCTACACTTATAAGTATAATGTATTTTATGTAGTTTTACAATATTCAGTTTGCCGCTGAATGTAGCTTAATTTACACCACAGGCAGAAATGTAAATTAACAGGGAGGAAATTATGAATACAGAAGACAGACGGGTAAGGAAAACAGAAAAGGCTTTACAAAACGCTCTTGCCGAGCTTATGCTTCATAAAGATTTGCATCATATAACCGTTCAGGAATTAGCGGACTTAGCGGATGTCCACCGTGTTACCTTTTACTCGCACTATCATGATGTTTACGATCTGTATGAACAAATCGAGAACAGAATCCTTGGAGAACTTGAAAATCTCGTAAGGAAAGACCCGTCGCATCTCTATGCCGGAGTGTATGAGACTGTTGTGGATTATATGTACGAAAACCAGAGGCTGTTTTATATGCTTCTGTGCAGTGAGAATGACAATGCGTTCAAAAGCAAGGCTTGTTCGCTTCTTGAGAGAAAATATATTGACATCTGGATGTATGAGGACAACTTGTCTGCCATCTCAGACGAAATGAGATTCCTCACCTCCTACTATGTCAACGGGTGCGTTGCGATTCTGACAATGTGGGCGAAAGGAAATTACGCACTGGGAAAAGAAGAAGTTGTCCGAATGCTCGCTAAAGTGGATTTGAATTTTGAGGGGATGGCGGGGAGTGAATGAGAGGGAAATCCACAAATCCGCCTTCGCTGCCTTGCTTTTTTCACTCTGATATGCTATACTGATTTCAACGATTAAACTTCAGGAGGGAAATCTATGCCCGAATCCGAAATTCAACGTCTGCTTGAAAAGTGGACGGAAATCCTGCGAATCAGGAATAATTGGGACGTGAGACTTGATTTGCGCGCCGACCCGTCGTTCCCGAAAACCGGCGACATAAAAATCGACTGCGACGACCGGAAAGCAATCCTTATCCTGAACCAAGCAGGACCGAACTGGGGCAACCCCGAGGAGATCATCTGCCATGAGCTTATGCACCTGAAAATGTACCCACTGGATCAGTTCACCGAGTCGATGATCACGTCCACTTTCGATGACGGTACCGCAGCCTCGAATCTCGCCTACACCAATTTCTTCCTGAACCTCGAAATCACCGTCGAGGAGCTGACAAAGTGCTTCCTCAACGCCTTTGGCGAAGACAAGAGCCTGTCATTCGGCAGATGCGAGAGTAAGAAGTCGTTTGAAGAACTGTTTGACGGGCTGAATAATCTTGGATAATGGAGCGACTTTGTGGTCGCTTTTTTTATGCACGCCTCATCAACCCCACCCCGCCCGAATATACTTAACGGGGTGATAACATGTTTTTCAAGATAATCTCAAATATATTCAGCCGTCTGCTCTGGTTCGCCCTCCACATCGAGGAAAAGAGCTCGTTTCCGAAACCTCTGAGCCCTGACGAGGAGGAGCGGCTTTTCAAGGCTTTTTCGGAGGGAGACACCGCCGCACGGGACAGCCTCATCCTCCACAATCTTAGGCTCGTTGCGCACATCGTGAAGAAGTATTACGTCACTGGCGACGAGCAGGAGGAGCTCATCTCAATCGGCACGGTCGGGCTCATCAAGGCGGTTAATTCGTTCGACCCAAGCAAGGGAAACCGCTTTGCGGCGTTTGGGGCGAGGTGTATCGAAAATGCTATCAGTACATAACGGAATCAATATCTGAAAATGACCACTAGAATCATATTTTCGGCTCGATTTGGAAGCCTTTTTGGTATATTAGCGAGCATGGTTACATAGTCGCTTCAAATATAACAGGGCGGATTGAAGTCGCACCGTTGATGGTTTTGCATCTATGAAGAATACGCTGCCCTCCTCGGCACATCGCCCGGCAATCTTAGGAAGTGGGAGAGGGATGAGGTCAGGATGGTTAAGAGGACTTGGGAGAGGTATTTTAAGGGAAGGTAATAGTGAGTAACAGTAACCACATCGGCAAATTTTAATTTTTTGCCGATGTGGTTAGATGTGTATGTGGGCGATAATTGGTGAAGTAATCAGCTCACTTTCATAAAAAGCACATTTAAATGAGAAAAAGCCTCATTAAAGTGTTGACTTTTAAGAAAAAATGAGTATAATGGTATTACAATGCTTAAGAAGGATGGTGGCAGTATGCTTATACAATTCAACTTTAAGAATTTTAATTCATTCTGCGATGATACAACTTTAGATTTGTCTGCGGCAAAAATGACTGAATTTTCAGAAAGAGTCGTGACCGTTGGTGATGAAAAAATATTACCGGTTGCAGCGATATATGGAGCAAATGCGAGCGGAAAATCCAATGTGTATTGTGCCTTTGAGTATATGAGCAAATATGTTGTTGATTCTTTTAAATATGGTGATGATGAAAGAAGATTTGAAGATGTAAGACCGCACCCGTTTCTGTTTGATGTGTCTTCTGAAAAGGGCGACACGAGTTTTGAAGTTTATTTCACAGTTCCAGGAGATAAGACGGAAAAATCATATAACTATGGGTTCTGCATCGGCGAAGATGGTGTTACTGAAGAGTGGTTGAATTATAAAGCTCGCACTGCCAGAAAGTATTCTACGATTTTCTATCGAGATAAGGAAACACTGGATGTCTCAGGAATCCCGAAAGCAAGCAGGAAGAATATTGAAGTAGCATTAGAAAAACAGGTCTTAATCGTATCCCTTGGGGCAAAACTTAAGATCGCAAAATGCAAACTGGTCAGGGATTGGTTTCTAAATAACAAATTTGCTGACTTTGGAAATGTAGTGACAAACTTATTTATATCAAGGCGTCTTCCAAAAGGATTTGTTAATGATGAAAGTGTGAGGGAGAAAGTAGTTGACTACTTTGCATCATTTGACGAAACAATCAAAGGATTTGAAGTTACAAAGATTCCACAGCAGGACGATGCAAAAGATGAAAGATATATGATTGATGCTCTGCATCAAAAGAGAGGCTCTGATGAAATGTCGAAAATACCATTGGCAGACGAGTCGGCGGGAACGCTGAAAATGTTTGCTTTATACCCCGACTTGGAACGCGTACTGAATAGTGGAGGCGTATTTTTCGTAGATGAACTAAACGCCAGATTACATCCATTGTTGGTGAGAAATATTATTTTGACATTTCTTAATCCAGAAACAAATCGTAATCATGCGCAGTTGATTTTTACAACACATGATACATGGCAATTATCAAATCAACTTTTGCGGCGAGATGAGATTTGGTTTACGGAAAAGGATGATGCAGGAGTTTCAACGTTATATTCTCTTGCGGATTTTGTGGACGAAACAGGAGCCAGAATAAGGAAAGATGAGAGTTACGAGAAAAATTACCTGCTTGGTAAATATGGAGCAATCCCATCTTTGAAAACGATACAGTTTCTGGAGGAGGAAGGTTGAATGGCTCGAAAGGATAGAACCGGAAGCAGAAAGCCACGCAGTCAGCAAACGGCAAGATGAGTTTCGGAAATGGGATACTATCTGGTGGTGACGGATACCGAAGCAACGGGATATGCATAAACTTTGCGTGTAACTGATACAACAATCAGGGAAATTATATAAAAAAGTCGCTAACCATCAGGTTAACGGATAAGTAGGAGGAAAAATATAGTGGGCTATGTAATACTAATTATAACTGCAATTCTCACTCAACACATTATATCATGGGCAGGAAGTACACTTAATAGCGTCGGAAACGTAGAACGCCAATATGCTGTATTTACATTTTCTGATGATAGAAATTTGCCGATGACGACGAATATACTAATGAATATTTTTATGCCAAACGTCATTATAGTATTTTTGTTTTTGCTCGCCCAAAAGTGTTTTCCTGATATAGCAAATATGCGGTTGATAATATATACTGTTTCGTATTATCTTTACAGATTTATACTGATACGTGTAATACTCAGACGTAAAGAACTGTATTCACCAAAATACGAGCTTTGCGTAGCTTTTTTGGGGGTGGTGATTTCGTTTATTTTGTGCAAGTGGTTTTTGCTTTCGGAAAATACAATTCTGTTGACAGTGGACGAAATAAGAGTCGAGTTGTGGTTAGCAGTAGCACTTATTGTATATAAGTTTATAAAGCAAGTGTTGGATAAGAAAGTGACGCAGAATGATGTGCTAAGTAAAAAGCAAATCAATCAATATATAATCCGTAAGTTTGAAAAGTTCTACAAAAAGTACAGTGATCTGTTTCAACTTACGGCAAAAAATCGTTATCTGAACGCCTTTACATTTGCTGTTATGATTATGGAAAATTACAACAGAGGTTCATTGATCAGGTGCGCTGAAAATGTAATGGTCAGATTTGGCAGAGAGACAACTGTTGGAATCATGCAGTGGAAATCAAAAAAGCCAATGTCAAACGAGGAAACTATCACTGCATTCCTTGGCTGGGCTAACGAGAAATCTACAGGAAAGTACGATATATCAAAAGGCAATGAATTAGCAATACATTCCTTGGCGTGGGAGTATAACAATCGCACTGAGTATGCTGATGATGTTTTATCTACGTATAATTATCTGTGTGACTATATAGATGAAAAACCGAAATATAGAAAAGCCTTTCATTGGAGAGATGACAACGATAACGGCACAGATAATATAGACGAAAGAATAGAAGGACAGATGGAAGTCATTCAGTGGATGATGGATAATCCTGACGCCACGCCAGAGCAGGCAATGCAGGAGTTTGGAATTTGGGGATAGTACTATTCAACCGTATTCATACCACTGATTGTTGTCATACAAAAGCAAATCTTCCATGCTTTCAGAGCTTGAATTAAATCCTCCAGCATAATTATCATCATTGAAATGAAACTTTATGCGGTACCTTTCACGTGACTCTTGATTATCGCCAAGCCTCGCTTCACAGGTGATAACAATTGGTACATACCAAGGATATTGAAGAAAAGTTTCTCTCGGAACAGTTGACAGAAGAATAATCCCATTTTTCTTTCTGATGAAGTGACACTCGCATCCTGCCACACCAAAGCCTTCTTTGACTTCTTCAGTGCTGGCGGAAAAGGCGTACACAGGGCTGGCACAACGATCAACTTCGGTAACAGTTTCGTGTTTATTACGACTGTAGATAACGAAGCCATTCTCGAAAACTGCAATGGTGGCATCGAATATCTGCTCGGTAAGCAGAACTTCTGCATCAGACTTGCGTATTCTGCCTGCACGAGGAAGCCTATGGATGTGTTTTGTGCTTCCGACTTTATCAAGCAATTCTCCGAAGGTATGTATAGTTGGATTGGATTTGGTGGTCATAATTTGTCATTTTACTTTTAATATCTGATGCTTTGCTAAACCTTTAGCTATTGATGATTTCAAAAAATTCAAGGAAATTGTAGTATAGTAAAAACAACTGAACACAGTCTCTCTTTCTTACTCTTCGTGTAAGCATACCATGCTGAAGAAAGTTTCTGTTTATTAAGTCAGGTTGTTTCTTAAAATCCTTGGCATCTTCAAAAAAGACTCCAAGACAGGCAAACAAATTAACATAAGATAATGATATAAATAGCTTATTATCAATGTTTTGCTCTCTTTCAACCCTGTCTTTTATCCTTTTAATCGCAGTTGCTCCGACAGATCGCCGATTACGATTATCTCTATCTTCATTACGTTGCATCCTTATAAGTTTTGCATCTAGTAGGGAAAATAGTAACATTGCACATGGCTTATATTGTCGTGAACGGTAAAGGAAAATTGCGTCTTTCAAATCGCTCTTCTTTACACCTTTTACATCATGCAAATATTCAAATAACTGTTCTATATCGCCTCTCGTACACCAACTTTTAGCCATCCTATTAGCATCGTCTAAATCGGCGGGAGAACTATCGAAAGATGTAATATCAGTATTGGGCATCAAAGTCCATCCGTACTTACCCCATGTTTTAAAACGAACTGTTAGTTCTTTTTTTCGTTCTTCACTGATATTTGGAATTTGGATTTGTTCGACTATCGAGGATAGCTGAGACGCAAAGTCCGATAATATTTCTTTTGCAAAGCTTAAGAACGGATTAATCGATTTCATTGTTTGCTGAATAGAATTGCTAATCGTGTCTATTATTGCATCGATTGATTTACTTGCTATAGTAGGTGAGATACTATCAATAGGATTTAATGCATCTAGCATATTACTGTAAATCTCGTTCTCCCAATCGTTTGTGCTCGAAACAATGTCTTTGAGATTTTTGTTGTTATCCACAGTTGTTATTCCCCCTTCACAGAATTTAATGGAACAAGCTTATTATATCATAATTTCGCATGGCTTTCAATCTACATATTTCGATTGATAATTATTTCCCTCGAATTGTGTGGTTGCTTGCTTTATATGTGAAAAATATAAGATATAAATAATCGCAAGTTGCCTCTTGCAACCCCTTCCATCTATGCTATAATGTCTACACACAAAATACACGTAAATTTTAAAATCAGCATGCAAAAAGTTAGCTGTATATTGAGCAAATCAGTCGTTCGGGATTTCCGAACAACTGATTTTGACTTCAAAAATACTATTTCGACAGTGGCTCAAACTTATTGCCGAAAAGGTAAACTTATATTACTTCTCCACCAAATCCTCAATCGTACACCCCAGCACCTTCGCAAGCCTGCGAACCGTGTCAACGCTTGCCTTGTTGATGTCCTTCTGCCGCTGTTCATACATCTGAATCGAGCGCAGGCTGACGCCAGAGAGCTTCGAAAGCTCGCTTTGGGAGCAACCGTACAACGTGCGAAAACGCTTCAGATTTGTTTCGGGGAACGTTTTGCGGACTATCTCATCCATAGTATCGGCGAACTTGGTAACGTCGGCTTCGTGCAGGGTTGGGTACATTCGGAGCAAATCATCGAAAGAAACCGCCCTGAAAATCTCGCTGTACTTTCTGGAGGAGTACCACTGATAATACGCAACAGCCCATCCACACCAGTATTCGGGAGAGCGGTCATAATGGGCTTGAGGCTCGATGGTAAGCTCTTTTCCTGTCGTGTCTTTCACGCATTCACGGGCAATCTCAATCCCGCTTTTTCCGGCAAGATATGCCGGCTCGCCGTTTTCAATCCTACTGCTAATCGGACTCACGATAAGCATTTTGACGAAGTCACCGCCGGGGATTCCACAATCGTTTACGGCATAGTCAAAAGCTTCCCCCATCGAGGACATTGCGCTACTGAGGTAGATTTCTTGGTATGCGTGGGTCGTCATTTTTTATCCCTCCTCGAATGATGTCACGGACATAAAGCCCGTCGTCATCATCTTCTGCCATTTTGAGATAAGAACTATTGGCTTCGCTGTCACGGGTTTTCCGCAGAGAATAGTATGTGTCTTTTTCGGCAACTTCAAAGCCCTGATATTTCAGTTCGGAGAAAGCAAATTTTGACTTGATTACAACCTGTTCACCCAACTTACCCAACATCATTGCTTGTGCCAACTGATTGACAGACAGGGCATTATTCACGAACGCTTCCGCATAGTCAAAATAGGAGTCGTCGGCACGATAGCCGGTCACGATGTCATAAGCGTTGACATTGACATAAAAATTATCAAGCAAATACTGCTTGGCTCGACCGGCAATGGGATTCTTTATCGGAAACACCCTGTGGCGAAGAAGCACGGCAATCCAGTTGAGGATGGTGTATTCCGGATTGTTGAGATTCAGCACGTTAATATATTCGGTATCTATCGTGTAACGATTGCAGAAGCCGTCGCTGAGGGAAGACACTGCCCACTCCTTTGCAAGTTCTGCACTTTCGGTGCAATAGAATCCCAATCCAAAGTCGTTATGCTCTTTTCCTGCACCAAATTCCGGAACTACAACATTTCTGCTTGAACCGTGATATAACGTTAAGATTTTGCTCATGGAGATACCCCCTTTCGATCTCTGATTATATTATATCACTGTGGTGATATAATGTCAAGAGAGAAACGTCTTGCTTTATTTTGCTCGATGCTGTATAATATCCATATGCAAAATAATACCAAGAAACGGAGCCATCATGACCAAGTACATCGATTTTTCACCCAAACACGACATCCTTATTGCCAACGGCGACGGGACTTATTCCCGGATGGACGAGCCGTATTTCAGAAGCGAGCTTATTGCCCCGAACACATGGAAGGTTCTTTCGAGTGGCGACTACAGCTATCTCGTGGTGGGTGACGGGGTCGGAATCTCGATCGACTGCGGGTATGGTGCCGGAAATATCCGTGAGTATCTTGAATCGCTTTGCGGCGTGCCGGTTCCATATGTCACAAATACCCATGACCACTTCGACCATTCGGCGAACAACGCCTATTTCGACATGGCGTTTCTGAACGAAAAAGCGAAGGAGTTCGGGACGATTCCCTATGCGAGTTTTGCGGGGATAGATTTTCCGAGAGATTACCCCGTAACAATCATCCACGACGGCGATTTTATCCCTCTCAATGGTCGTGAGCTTCAAGCGTTCTCGATTCCCGACCACGCACCGAGCTCGATGATGTATCTTGACAGGAAAGAGCGGATTCTTTTCTCCGGCGACGAAATCATGCCGATGGGCAAGTCGCTGAACGGCGGTCTGAAAAGCTGGATTGAGAACCTCGAAAAGATTAATGAGCATCGTGACGAGTTCGACGTGCTTTATGGTGGCGGTGGACGGCTTGAGAAGAAGTTTTTTGACGCTTTCCTCGAATGCGCCCGCTATGCTTGGGGTCACGAGGGAGAACTTCTCCCGCCTCCGACTCCGAGGAAGCCGAGATTCACCCACGAAGACCCGGAAGGACTCGGTCGCACCGTCTACGACCGCAGAATGCCCCACCCCGGAGACAGCGCAAGCTATCCCGATGAGCCGGAGACACTCCGGGAAAATCTCCGTAGGGTTGAGTATGCGGGGACGAGTATTGTGTATGATTTGAGCAGGAAGTTTGATTGATTCAGAAAACGAAATCCACAAATCTGACTTTGCTACCTTGCTTTTCTCACTCTGATATGCTATACTGATTAAAATTGATTATCCAAATAAGCAATCAGGAGGGATAAAAAAATGGGCTTAATAGAATGTGCAAGCGGCGCATCTGCTTGGCGTGGATACGATTACTACAGAGATAAAAAAGTTCTTAGAATCATAAGCATTGGTGACGGCGTGTTTGCTGCTACTGTCGCTGGTAGTTCAACAGAGCCCTATAATGTTACAATCGATATGAATCATCCACGAAAATCCAAATGTAATTGCCCTCATGCTGATGGCAAGAGAATCGTTTGTAAGCACATGATTGCCGCTTATTTTGAGGCTTTTCCCGAAAAAGCGGACGAATTCTATGAAGATTATTTGCAGTCTGTTAAGGATGAAGAGGAGTGGGAGGAGGTTGTTTCCGAAAGGCTAAGCGTGTATATCTGTAGCCTTGGCAAGAAGCAACTTCAACAAGCCTTGCTTGAACTCCTGTATGATGGTCCTGAATGGCAATATGATAGGTTTATTCGGGAGCATGAGTTGGATGAGGATTACTAACTGTTGGCGAAAGCGCAAATCGGAATTAGAAAGGGACTACACCACTATGGAAATAAAAAAAGCAGAAATCAAGGACTTGAATCTTGTGGTAAAAATGAAAATGGATATGTTCAGAGAAGTAGGTTCCATCGTTTTACTACAGGATAATGCTGATGAGAAGATATTCGCAAAATATAAGGAATTATACCAAGAAGAGAAGCTTTGCCATTACCTCATATACGAAGATGATAACGTGGTTGCTTGTGGCGGTGCAATAATTAAAGAAGATGTCCCGTTTTGTTTCTTCAAAACTCCGATGTACGGATATATCATGGATGTATATTGCGTTCCCGAAAAAAGAAGAAACGGTTATGCATCAAGAATCATGGAAGAGTTAATTGGTTGGTTGCAAGGTAAGGAAATCCATAATATAAAGTTAAAGCCATCCGCCAAAGGACGAGGATTGTATGAGAAGCTTGGTTTTGGCAATTCAGGCGAGATGGAATTATGGTTATGATAATTCTGATTTACCGATCCGAACTAAAATATATTAGCATCTGAGAGCGCCTGTCGCTCTTTTTTGTACAAATCTGCCCTTCATCATCCCCACCCCTTCCGAATATACTTAACGGGGTGATAACATGTTTTTCAAGCTAATCTCAAATATATTCTCTCACCTTCTCTGGTTCGCCCTCCACATTGAGGACAAAAGCTCTTTCCCGAAGCCGTTGAGCCCTGCCGAGGAGGAACGGCTTTTCAAGGCTTTTGCGGATGGAGACACCGCCGCGAGGGACTCGCTCATCCTCCACAATCTACGGCTTGTGGCCCACATCGTGAAGAAGTACTATGTCACTGGCGACGAGCAGGAAGAACTCATCTCAATCGGCACGGTCGGGCTCATCAAGGCGGTTAATTCGTTTGATCCGGGGAAGGGAAACCGGTTTGCGGCGTTCGGGGCGAGGTGTATCGAAAACGAAATCCTCATGCACTTCCGCACCGTGAAGAAAACAGCTCAGGACGTCCACTTTGACGAGCCTATTGACACCGACAAGGACGGCAACCAGCTGACTCTTCTCGACATCATCGCCGTTGATGGCGACGTTGGGGAGGAGGTCGACCTGCGGCTCAATTCCGAGCGGCTCTACAAGGCAATCGAGCTCCTCGATTCCCGTGAGCGGGAGATAATCATCCTCCGCTATGGGCTTTTCGGCAGACAGCCGCTGACGCAAAGGGAATCAGCAAACCTCTTAGGCATTTCCCGGAGCTATGTTTCCCGGATTGAGAAGCGGGCGATTGAAAAGCTGAGGGTAGAGCTTGGGGTGGAGTGAAAAATCCTCTTGAGCCATAAACGTTGACAGCACGCTTTGTAGAGCATTCCGGAACGATAACATATCCTTTGTCCGATGTGTCAAAGTAGAGAGCGAAGTTTACACCGCCTTTTCTGCATATAATTCGCCGGTTTTTATGCAGAAAAAGCATTATTTCTCTTGACTTTCTGCATATAATATGATAAGATTTGATGCAGAAAGAAGGTGTGCTCATATGCGAAGATTCGATTACTCTTTTTTGGATAACGGCTTGCTTCCGGCGAGATTGGTCTCGCTGACCGGGAATATCTACTCTCTTAAGACTGCGGCGGGGATGAGAAAGTACGACTTTCAGGGGATTTTCACGGCTCTTGAGTCGGTCGCCCGGGTGCAGTCGGTTAAAAGCTCGAATGCGATTGAGGGGATTGTGACGAGCGAGCGGCGTATCACAGAGATTGTAAATGGCAGCAGTGCTCCTCTTAATCATAACGAAGCCGAGATTGCCGGCTACCGTGACGCACTGAATATCGTCCACACCGAGTATAACAGCATGGATTTCCGCCAGCGTGATATTCTAAGGCTTCATGAGACGATGATGTCGTTCACCCCCGACGGCTTCGGCGGGCAGTATAAGACCGACGACAATGTGATTCTGGAGGTGGATAAGGACGGCAACCGGAGTGTCCGATTCCGACCTGTTCTGGCTTCCGAAACCGGGAGGGCTATGGAACAGCTTGAGCTTGCATATTTCGACGTCCGGAGCAATTCGAATATAAATCAGCTTCTTCTGATACCCTGTGTTATCCTTGATTTTCTGTGCATCCACCCATTCAGGGACGGCAACGGCAGAATGTCCCGGCTTCTGTCTCTTCTTCTCCTATATAAGAATGGCTTCGATGCCGGGAAGTATATCTCGTTCGAGGAGCAGATAAATAACTACAAGGCATACTACTACGAAGCTCTGAAAGAGTCCTCCATTGGCTGGGCTGATAACACCAACGATTATACGCCGTTCATGACCAATTTCCTGTCGACTCTCTACATGTGCTATAAGGAGCTTGACCGACGGTTTGCCATCATGAATTCCGGTCGGGTGACGAAGCAGTCCCGTGTTGAAGCCACGGTTCTTGAAAGCCTGATGCCCATTTCAAAGGCTGAAATCTGCGGAATTCTTCCGGATGTCAGCGCAACAACGGTTGAAACGGTCCTCGGAAAAATGGTCAGAAACGGTCTTATACAGAAAGTAGGGCAGGGTAGAAGCACCCGGTATATCAAAATATAGCAAAAAAGAGCAGACCCCCACAAAAGAAGTCTGCTCTTTCAGATTATTCAAATATTATCTCTTAGCCGCAGGCTGTTCGTCTGTTTTGACAACCTCTGAAATCGAGGTTGCGAGACCTGCCAGACCTTGGATGCTTGACGGGACTACAATCTTTGTAGCCTTGCCGTCTGCAAGGGCGTTGAGGCTTTCGAGGCTCTTGATGGTGAGATAGCCCTGATTCGGGTTTGCTTCGTTGATGAGCCTGATGCCCTCGGCGTTTGCTTCCTGAATCTTGATGATTGCTTCCGCCTTGCCCTCGGCTTCCTTGATGGCGGCTTCCTTTTTGGCTTCGGCTCTTAGGATTGCACTTTCCTTTTCGCCCTCTGCGATGAGGATTGCGCTCTTCTTTTCGCCCTCAGCCTTGATGATGGCTTCACGGCGTTCACGCTCAGCCTTCATCTGACGCTCCATGGCGTTCTGGATGTCGGCAGGAGGCATGACGTTCTTGAGCTCAACTCTGTTGACCTTGATGCCCCAAGGGTCGGTGGCTTCGTCAAGGATTGCACGCATTCTTGTGTTGATGGTGTCACGGGAGGTGAGCGTCTCATCGAGCTCGAGATCGCCGATTATATTACGAAGAGTAGTCGCAGTGAGGTTTTCAATCGCCATCATCGGGCTCTCAACGCCATAGGCATAGAGCTTCGGGTCGGTGATCTGGTAGTAGACGACCGTGTCAATCTGCATGGTTACGTTGTCCTCGGTGATGACCGGCTGGGGAGGGAAGTCGACAACCTGCTCCTTGAGGCTGACCTTTTTTGCGATTCTGTCGACAAAGGGAATCTTGACGTGAAGTCCAACCTCCCAAGTCGACTGGTAGCATCCAAGACGCTCGATGACATATGCAAACGTCTGCGGAACGATTCTTATGTTGCATGCGATAACTGCGATGATTATGAGGATAAGAATAATTACTATTGGCATTTCAGCTTTCTCCTTTCAATCTGTTACTTGGCTTTTACGATGAGCTTGACGCCCTCGATTCTGACAACGGTCGCAACGGTGTTTTCGGGAATATCTTCCCCTGATTCCGACCGCACCGTCCATGTCATGCCCTTGATTCTTCCCTGACCGGTTTCTGAAATGTTATTTACGTCCTGAGTTATGAGAACGTCCTCGCCAATCAACCGGTCTGTGTTGGTTTTGAGACCTTTCGGCTTGAGAAGCTTCATGGAAAGAGGTCGGAGCACCACGAGCATCAGAGCCGACAGTATCACGAATATGGCTATCTGAACTCCCAAGTTCGCTCCAAGAGCCGCCGCCACAAGTCCGCCGAGAGATCCGATGACGAACCATACAGACACAAGCTGATATGTAACCGCCTCCAGAACAATAAAGGCAATGACTGCAACCAGCCACAATGTGACATCCATTTTGCAAAACTCCTTTCAAGCTTAATATCTGTATTATACACTATTTCGTGCAGCAATTCAAGATATTTCGGTGAAAATATAGTACTTGCGCTTTTGTTCATGTTGTGATATAATCAATCCAAGTAGGGGCGGATATTAGTAGTACCTCATCTCTCTTAAAACTTTACAAATCATTTGCTTTGTGGTATAATAG